>SEFZ01000003.1 GCA_004173185.1 Sphingomonadales bacterium
ATGCATAGCACAGGTGGCCCGGCGCTTAAGGATCCCGCCTGCCGCGACGACCTGTTCGGCGACGGCCGCCTGCGCCTTGGCCATTCGGGCGACGCTTATGGATTGCGCTCGGGGCTTTGGTTCGACCTTGAACGCGGCGACGGCATTGCCTATTTTGTTACGCAGGTGCCAGAGGGGCAGAAAGGGACACGGTCGGCCTACAGCGCTGCAGAGGAAGTCTTGGTCGACGCGGCGCTTCGCCGCACCGCCGATGCCAGCCCTCTTGCCAGCCCCGCCCACGGGCACTAGGGCAAATTTCAACATTCACGACATAGTCAGAAAAAAGGAACTGTGCATGAGCGATTCGGCCGAAAAGGTTAAAAAGATCGTCGTCGAACATCTGGGCGTCGAAGCAGACAAGGTCACCGAAGAAGCGAGCTTCATCGACGATCTCGGCGCCGACAGCCTCGACATCGTCGAACTGGTGATGGCGTTCGAAGAAGAATTCGGCGTTGAAATCCCCGACGATGCGGCGGAAAAAATCGCCACCGTCAAGGACGCGATCGACTATATCGAAGCGAACAAGGGCTGATTTGGCTCTGTCCGGCCTAGCCGGACGCGGCGGCGACGCCGCCCACGCGTTTCCGGCTTCCCGGTCCCGAGCGTTCGCGCGCAGTGGCCGGGAAGCTTTTTTTATGGATATGCGTCTTCTCAAATGACGCGGCGCCTTGCGGGGGCAGGGGCCGATGAAAGGAATGACTATGCGCCGGGTTGTGGTGACGGGTTTGGGTTTGGTAACGCCGCTGGGCGCCGATGTGGAAACCGTTTGGGCCAATCTGATCGCGGGCAAATCGGGCGCCGGGACGATCACCCATTTCGACGCGTCGGACCAGAAATGCACGATCGCGTGCGAGGTCAAGGGCCCCGACCATGAATATGGTTTCGACCCCGGCAAGCGCGTCGATCATAAGGTGCAGCGCCAGGTCGATCCCTTCATCATCTTCGGCATCGACGCCGCCGGCCAGGCGATCGAGGACGCGGGCCTTGAGGATATGTCCGACGAAATGAAGCTGCGCGCGGGCTGCTCGATCGGGTCGGGCATCGGCGGCCTGCCGGGCATCGAAAGCGAAAGCCTGCTGCTCGCCGAAAAGGGCCCGGGTCGCGTCAGCCCACACTTCGTCCACGGCCGCCTGATCAACCTGATCTCGGGTCAGGTCAGCATCAAATACGGCCTGCAAGGGCCCAATCATGCCGTCGTCACCGCCTGTTCGACCGGCGCGCATTCGATCGGTGACGCCGCGCGGATGATCCGCGACGACGATGCCGACATCATGCTCGCGGGCGGTGCCGAAGCGACGATTTGCCCGATCGGCATTGCCGGCTTCGCGCAGGCGCGCGCGCTTAACATGAGCTATAACGACCGCCCCGAACAGGCGAGCCGCCCCTATGACAAGGACCGCGACGGCTTTGTGATGGGTGAAGGCGCGGGCGTCGTCGTGCTCGAGGAATATGAGCACGCCAAGGCGCGCGGCGCGAAAATTTACGCCGAGGTCGTCGGTTACGGTCTGTCGGGCGATGCCTATCATGTGACCGCGCCGCATCCCGACGGGTCGGGCGCGTATCGTTCGATGGAAATGGCGCTGAAAAAGGCGGGCATGACCGTCGCGGACATCGACTATATCAACGCGCATGGCACGTCGACGATGGCCGACACGATCGAGCTGGGCGCGGTGAAGCGGCTGTTCGGCGATGAAATCGCCAATGTGTCGATGAGCTCGACCAAGTCGGCGATCGGCCACCTGCTCGGCGGCGCCGGCGCGGTCGAGACGATCTTCTGCATCCTTGCGATCCGCGACCAGATTGTGCCGCCGACGCTCAACCTCGACAATCCCGACGAAGGCACCGAGGGTGTCGACCTCGTCCCGCACACGGCGAAAAAGCGCAAGGTGAAGGCCGCGCTCAACAACAGCTTCGGCTTTGGCGGCACCAATGCCAGCGTCATCGTCAAGGCGATCGACTGAGCCAAGTCCCAAAACTTCGTCATTCCCGCGAAAGCGGGAACCCAGCGAGCTGACGTTGCCACTGGGGTCCCGCTTTCGCGGGAATGACGAGGTGAGAGGCTGGGCTAAAACTCCTTTCCTACATCGTCCCGCCATGCTCTATCACCCCGTCGCGGGGCTTCGGCGTAGGTGACATAAGGTGACACTCCGAACCTTAATTGCGGTAACTTCTGTCACCTTAAGGCGCTGATTGGGAGAATATCGTGCATCCGTTTCGCTGGCTAACGATCGCGATCTTGGCCCTGCTACTCGCCGCTTGTTCGGGCAGCGCGCCGAAGGATGCCGAAATCGTCGTCCCGCCGGGCGCGAGCATCGCGAAGGCCGGGCAGATCCTCGAAGAAGCCGGGCTCGTCTCAGCCTCGAGCTTTCGCAACGAGGCGCGCTTCTTCGGCTCGGACGCCCCGATCAAGCCCGGCGAATATAAGGTCGAGAAGGGCATGGACGCGGGCGACATCCTCGAACTGTTCCAGTCGGGCAAGACGATCCAGCGCCTAGTCATGATCCCTGAAGGGATGCCCTCGATCATGGTGTGGGAACGGCTGATGGCCGAAAAGCGGTTGAAGGGTGAAATTCCCGTGCCGCCCGAGGGCAGCATCCTGCCCGACAGCTACGCCTTCACCACCGGCGAAAGCCGTGCCGCCGTCGTGAAACGCATGCAGGCGGCGATGGACAAGGCGTTCAACGAGCTTTGGGCCAAGCGGACGCCGCGCACCGCCGTCAAGGACCGCAATCAGGCGATGACGCTGGCCTCCATCGTCGAAAAGGAAACCGGCGTGGCCGCCGAACGCCGCACCGTCGCGGGGGTCTACACCAACCGCCTCGGCGTCGGCATGCGGCTTCAGGCCGACCCGACGATCATTTATCCGCTGACCAAGGGCAAGCCGCTAGGGCGCCGCATCCTGCGCTCCGAAATCCAGGCGGTGAACGGGTATAACACCTACAGCATGATCGGCCTGCCGCAGGGGCCGATCGCCAATCCGGGAAAGGCGTCGATTGCGGCGGTGCTCGATCCCGAGGCCAACGACTATCTCTTCTTTGTCGCAAAAGGCGACGGCGGCCATGTCTTCGCGCGCACGCTCGCCGATCACAATGCCAATGTGCAGAAATGGTATCAGCTGCGGCGTGATCGCGGGGAGATGGAGTGAGGGATATACGTCACCCCGCCTTCGGGGGGGTGACGAATAAGGGAGGGAATCATGACCACCGCGAAACTCTTCATCCACGGGGTTCCCGACAGCCCCGCCATCTGGCGTCCGCTGCTCGCCGCGCTGGACTTGGGCGCTACGCCGGTCGCCGTGCCCGCGCTTCCCGGCTTCACCGCTTCGCTCCCACCGGGCTTTCCCGCGACAAAGGAAGCCTATGCCGACTGGGCGGTAGGGCAGGCGGAAGCGCTGGTTGCAGCGCATGGCCCGATCGACATCGTCGGCCACGACTGGGGGGCGCTGATCGCGCAGCGGGTCGCGATGCTGCGCCCCGATTTGATCCGCAGCTGGGCGATTTCCAACGCGGTAATCGAGCCCGACTATCGCGGCCACCGCATCGCGCGCATCTGGAATACGCCGGTGCTCGGCGAGATATTCATGGCGCTCAGCAAGCCGGGGAAGCTCGCCGAGGGGCTCGCGGCGCAGGGTATGCCCGCCGACATTGCTGGCGAAGAGGCGGCGCAATGGGCGAACAAGGACAAACGCCGCGCGATCCTGAAACTCTATCGCTCGGCAAAGGGGCTCAGTTTCGAGCGCGACTGGGCGCGCGACATCGATAAACTGCCCGCCCGCGGGGCGTTGATTTGGGGCGCCGACGACCCATATGTCCAATTGTCGGTGGCGCAGCGTTTTGCCGCGAACACCGGCACTCCGCTTACCGTCATCGGCGGGGCGGGGCATTGGGCGATCGCCGAACGGCCCGAAGAGGTCGCGGTGGCGCTACATCGTTTTTGGGCGAGGCGTTGATCGCTTCAGTCAATCAAACTAACCGGCCAACTCGATTTGACCCGCGCGTGCTGGTCTGCTTTTGGTGCGCCGCACAAAATCCATAAAGAAAGGATTCTCTCCCATGATCAGTCAACCCGTTCCCGCCGTGACGCTCAAGACCCGCGTCCGCGATGAAGCTGTCGACGGTCCGAACCCGTTTCGCTGGCAGGACGTCGATACCGGCGAAGCGTTCGGCACCGGCCGCCACATCCTGTTCGGCCTGCCGGGCGCCTACACACCGACCTGCTCGAACGAGCAGTGCCCTGGTTTCGAGCGTCTGTACGGTGATTTCGCCGCCGAAGGCGTTGCCGATATTCACTGCATCAGCGTCAATGACGCCTTCGTCATGTACAACTGGGGCAAGAACCTCGGCGTCGAAAAGGTGAAGATGGTTCCCGATGGCTCGGGCGCCTTCACGCGCCGCATGGGCATGCTGATCAACAAGGATCACGTCGGTTTTGGCATGCGCAGCTGGCGCTACACCGCGATCGTCGATGACGGCGTCGTCGTCCAGATGTTCGTCGAACCCGGCATCAACGACGTCGGCACCGACAGCGACCCCTATGTCGAATCGACCCCTGAAAAGGCGCTCGAATGGGTTAAGGCGAACCCGTATCAGGGCAAGCTATCGCAAGCGGCTTAAACCGACGCTGATATGACCTCAGGCGGCCCGGCATCCCCCCCTCCCGTCCGGGCCGCTGGCGCCGTACCCATCATCGTGACCGCGACGATGGGTGCGGCGGACCAGCTTCATTTCAATAATTTGCGCGCCGCGCATTTTCCGCCCGAGCGCAATCATCTCGCGGCGCACATCACGCTGTTCCACCAGCTGCCGCCGTCGTGCCTCGATGAACTCGACCGGCTGGTTCGACGCATCGCCGCCGACACGCGCGCCCCCTTGGCGAGTTTGCGCGAAATCTATTCGCTCGGCGGCGGTGTCGCCTTTCGTATCGACAGCCCCGACCTTTTGGCGATCCGCGAGCGCATCGCCGATCATTTCACCGGAATGTTGACCCTGCAGGATCAGGGAACGCCACGGCTCCACATCACCGTCCAGAACAAGGTGGCGCCCGCAGAAGCGCGCGCGCTGCTCTCCGAACTCGCAGCCGATTTCCGGCCGCGCCCGCTTACGATTGCGGGCCTCGCCGCCCATCACTACCTTGGCGGCCCGTGGCAACCAGCCTTTGCACGCAATTTTCGCGGAGTGCGCACATGATATTGACCAGCGCCAATGCGCTGCCTATAGGCGCTGCTCGCCCATCGCGGCGGCCTTTCGGGGCGGAGTAGCTCAGCTGGTTAGAGCAGCGGAATCATAATCCGCGTGTCGGGGGTTCGAGTCCCTCCTCCGCTACCAGTCGCAAACCCCTTCAAAACCTCGCATTTTTGGCAGTTTACTGCCATTTCTCGAGGCTGTTCCAGTGGCAATAACTCCGCTTTTAGAAGTGACTTACATAGACAGATCACGACAGATTTGGACTGGTTTGGACACGTCTTTCGCGAGAATTTCCGCGAGTGTTAAATGGCCTCGGTTCGTTCGAGGTTCCCATGAACAAGACTGTGATTCTAACCCCCGCCCATGTTGAGCGGCTGAAGAGCGGCGCGCTCGCCGACAGAGAAGTGCCTGGCCTTTCCATCGTCGTCTCCGGACCGGCAAAGAAGCAGTGGCGGTTTAAACGTGGTGTATCTGGCACGAAGACGACTGTCGAACTGATGCTCGGCAAGTTCCCTGACTATTCGATCGCCGATGCGCGTGAATGGGCAACCCCCCTGAGTAAGGCGGTTGCTCGCGGCGAGGATCCGCGGGTAACAAAGCGCGAAGAACAGGCTTTGGCGATTTCGGTCGCTTCGGCACATGTAATTTACCTCGCCGCGATGGGCCGCGGGGATCGCAAGAAGCTCAAGCCCCGAACGCTTGCCGACAAGGAGGTCATTTACGCGCGTGATATCGGGTCTCGGCTTGGAACCAAGGTTCTTGCGGAGCTGACGGAAGACGAGTGTTGGGATGCCGTGTACGACAAGGCCAAGGCATCGAAGCACCGAGCAAACAAGATGGCCGGCGAGCTCAGCTGCTTTCTCAAATGGTGTTCGAGTCGCGAAGGCCGGATGGCTGGGATTCTGTTGAAGGCCCATCCGGCACCGACGCTTAATTCCAACTGGTTCGACACCGGTCCCAAGGCAAATACGCGCTTCCTTTCCGACGTCGAAATCGGTTGGCTTTTTCGCGCGCTCGTTCAGGAAGAGTTGGTTTATCGGCGCGGTATCATTCTGCTGTTGCTCACAGCGGCGCGTCGGAGCGAATTGTACGAGGCGCCTGCCGACGAGTTTGTCGATGGCATCTGGACCCTGCCTTCTAGCCGCTCGAAGAACAACGAAGAGAATGTGGTGGCGCTCGGGCCTTGGGGCCGTATCCTTGCGCAAACAAATCATGCGTGGCTGTTTCCGTCCGATCGGGTCGACGGTCCACAGCGGTTTGGATGGTTCAAAGCGAGAGACCGCCTCCATGCCCGCATGGAGGAGTTTGCAGGAACCCGGATTGCTCGCTGGCATTTCCACGACTTAAGGCGGACTTTTAGGTCTAATGCCCGCCGGGTAGGGATTGAACGCGATATCGCGGAGCTGATGCTCAACCACAAGCGCAAAGGAATCGAGGGTATTTACAATAAGAATCAAGAGCTTGAACTGCGCGCAGCGGGATTTGCAGCTTGGGAGAATTTTCTTCTGACAATCGCACGGACCACCGGCAGCGCAACCGGGCTGATGGCTCCGGCTCCAATGCGCACGGCGCTCTGTCCGAATTCCAGCGCTCCGCCCTGAGAGATCGCGTGACGCACAAGCCATTAAGATCCGATTTTCGACGCACCGACGGTGGTCCGCAATCCGAAGCCTAACATAAGGGGTGTGGGCCGCTCGGATATGAAACAATCTCCCGAATCCACCCGATGTAAAATTTGCTCGAATACCGTTATCTGCACGATGCCATTCGTGCATCGGAAAATATGAATTAAATTATTGATAAATATCCGTTATTTCTGTTCCTAGGCAGCGGCTTTTGATGCCGCCATTCGCAGGTTCGAATCCTGCCGCCCCAGCCAGCCCGAATCCTCGAAGATTCGGCTGAAAACCAAGGGTTGCCGGTGCAGATGTGAGGTCCGTAACTTGGACAAACCTAGTCAGATTTAGACTAGTTTGGACACCTATTGTGGCCGAGTTTGTTACCTGTTTTTCTGGGTTGGGGAGCCGATTGGAGTCGGCTTGTGTCCAAACGAACAGGATTCGCACCTGCGGCAATAGATTCTCTGCAAAAAGGATGGCTTCTCGATCCTCTGACACCCGGTCTGAGGATAGAGGCACTCGCAAGCGGAAAGAAAAAGTGGCGATACCATCGGCGGCTTTTCGGCAGTGGTGAAGTCGTCAAAGCAACCTTCGGCATGTTTCCCGCGCGCTCAATTGCAGCTGCGCGGGAGTGGGCGCGCGAGCTGAACGCCAAGGTTGAGGCCGGCATCGACCCGCGTGAAGAAAAGCGCGTGGCCGATGAGCGTGCGTCGATGACGGTGGCCCGTGCTCACGCCCTATATATCGCGGCTGCACGGGAAGGACGGGCATCACGGGCGAAGCGCGTGAACAAGCCCCGGACGATCGTCGACAAGCTGAAGATTTATCGCTGCGACATCGAACCGAAACTCGGAAAACGGTCAATCTATGACGTTACCGAACGGGATTTGCTGAAGCTGGTCAATGCGAAAGGCAAGGTGGCCAAGGTTCGGGCGAACCGATTGGCATCCGAACTCAAGGTCTTTTTCGGTTGGGCATCGGGTCTGAGAGGGCTCGAGGTCGGGTTGGATCTCAATCCCGCCAAGCGCCTTGCCGACCTCCGATATCCTGAGCCGCCGCGATCACGAAAGCTGAGCGCGGAAGAGATCGGATGGTATCTTCGCGCCGTCGCTGAAGAAGACGAGCGCGATTTCCGGCGCGGTTTGGTGCTCCTCCTGCTCACCGCGGTCCGTATCTCCGAACTGCGCAACGCACATCGCAGCGAGGTTGCCGATGGTATCTGGACCATTCCCGTGAGCCGCAGCAAAAATGAGCAAGCTCACAGCATCGCTTTGGGGCCGTGGGGTCTCGCCCTGATGGCGACCAACTCGGATTGGATTTTCCCCGCTCCCAAGGTCGACGGTCCGCGAAAATCGGGTTGGTATAAAGCTCGCGACCGCGTCCTTTCGCGCATGGAAGTCCATGCAGGCCGCAAAATTGATCATTTCGTGCCGCATGATCTTCGCCGGACCATGCGGAGCAATACAAAACGTCTCAAGATCGATTTCGACACGGCCGAGGCAATGCTCAACCATCTCAAAAGCGGGATGGCGCGAATTTACGATGGCTATGAACATTCGGAAGAAATGGCAGCCTCCTTTCTCAGATGGGAAAACGAGATTGTCAGCATCGCCTTAGCATCTGGCCTCGCGCGCAAACTCGAAATCCCGGAGGAACCGAGCCCCAAACGGGTGGCGGAAGGCAGGCGCTACCGCCGCGATGGCAGGCGGAGGCGGTCGGGAACGGCATCCAGGACGAAGATGTCTCACGGCTGAGGCTGGCGGCTACGTTGGCCGTTCTTGCAACTTGACCATAATCTACCCCTGCTCCTTCGCTGAGGGGGCACGAGGCCGACAGAATACCGCGCGAAGCTAGCGAAAGTCTGCCCTCGGTCAGACGCTGGAGCGCATTCCATCCGGTCGGAGCCAGGGGCCGCTGAAAGGATCCTGCAGATTGGCCCTCGCGGCCCGCACCAGCCTGCGAACTCTTAGCCGGTAGGAATCGTTTGCGCTTCGCCAACCGTCGTCGATCGCGCCACCGAAGAACGCGCGTGCAATGTCCTGCTGTGTCGCGCCTGCGGCAAGCGCGTCTGCTGTCCGCAGCTCCAAAACCCAGCGAGGTGCGCGGCGTTCGCGTGGCAGGAGCGAGGGAGGCACCGCACCGCGCCGTGCGAGGGCGCTAAGCCGTTTTAGGGCGTCCAGTTTCGGTTCGGCGTCCTCGAAGCCGGCGAAGCGGTGCTCCAGAAGCACGGGCCCGCCAAGGAGCGTGCCTTCGTGAAGATCGAGCCTTACAATCCACTGGCCGTCCGAGAGCAACCAGTGCTCGATATCATCCTCATCCACTTCGACGCTGACAAAATCTGCAAAGGCTCGGATATCCAGACTGTTCTGCTGGGACGCATTTCTCGCTTTCGGCCAACTTTCGATCACGTGGGAATCGGTGTCCATGCTCCAGATTGGCCGCGCCTCCGGCGTCGCGTGATCGGGGTCTTCATAGGCGAGCAGACCGAAACGGGATGGCGCGACGTCACGGCTGACCCAGGCGTTCCGGTACGGAGTATGGCGGCGCAGCCACTCCCAGGCAAAGGCGCGGCGATCGGCCTTCAGCAATGCCGAGTAATCGCTCGCCGTCCGCCAGTCGACGGGTGACGGCACGTCGTCGGAAGAGCCGCATTTTGACATTGACGAAAATATTCACATTATTGTTGAAATATTTCCATCGCTTCCTGATAATTAAGGTGACCATCAAGTCAGCCGTGTGGGGTCGGCGCGACCTTTCATTTTGCCTCGGTGCTTATTGAGAGAGCCAAGCCGGAGCAATCAGCTGAAAGGGCGGGCGGAGCGAGTGCGGCTTGAACCGCGCGCTGCGGCCGCGATGAGATCATGCTAACTCTCGACGCCGCCGAGCGCATTGCGGGCGACTTCACGCAAATCGACGATGTTGCCGGCCTCGACAATGTACTCGGCGAAATATGCCACCAGCTCGGGTGCGAGTTCTTCGCCCTGAGCCATCATGTCGATTTCCTTTGCGCGCCCCATGCGGGCCTCCGCGTTCACAACTATCCGGAGGAATGGGCGCATTGGTTCGACACGCAACGTCTCGGCATCATTGATCCGGTGCACCGGGCGAGCCAGCAGACGTCGGCAGGTTTCTACTGGCGTGATATGGTAAGAGGGCGCGCGCTCGCACCGCAAGATCGCTTTGTCTTCGCGCGGGCACGGCGACACGGCATCGGCGATGGTCTGACCATTCCAGCCCATGTGCCTGGCGACGCCCACGGCTCGTGCTCCTTTGCGTGGGCGCGGGGGAAGGCGCCCGGACCTGGCGCGCTCTTTTTCGCGCAGTCGATCGCCAATTTTGCGTTCGAGACGGCGCGGCGCCTCCATGGACCGCGCAATCCGGCGCGGCCGCGCCTGACCGATCGGCAGCGCGAGTGCCTGCTGTGGGCCGCGCGCGGCAAGACCGACTGGGAAATCGCCCGGATCATGGGTATCCGGCATTTTACCGTCGTCGAACATATCCGAAATGCCCGGCTGCGCTATGACGCCGCAACCCGGGGCATGCTGATCGTGCGCGCGCTTTTCGACGGCACACTCAATTTCGGCGACATTGCGCTGAACTGAAGCACCCCCATTTCTTGGTATATCGCGAACAGGTTTTTCGCTTCAATTGGACTGTCTCTTAATTTCCAAGGAGACAGTCCATGATCCTCATCATCGATCAAATGAACCGCGACCTCCAGAGCAAGGTGCTCCGGGGCATGTTCGAGGCACGCAAGCATGTTTTCGTCGACCTCCTGAAGTGGAACCTGCCGGTGCTGGCCGGTCGGTTCGAGGTCGATCACTTCGACGACGGCGAAGCGATCTATCTCATCGTCTCCGATCCCGCCGGTCGTCATCTCGCGTCGGCGCGGCTGCTGGCGACGACGCGCCCCGCGCTGCTCGACAGCCTTTATCCGGACCTCGTCGACGGGCCAGCGCCGAGCGGGACCGATATTCTGGAAATTACGCGATTTTGCCTCTCGCCCGGGATCGGCGCGAGGCTTCGCCGCGAAGCACGGGACAGCTTGCTCGTCGGCTTGGCTGAATATGCGCTCGCGCAGGGGATCAGCAGCTACACCGGCGTTGCCGAACATGGCTGGTTCGAGCAAATTTGCACCTTTGGCTGGAGATGCCGGGCGCTCGGCCCCTCCCATGTCCATGACGGCCGGCTCCTGACGGGGCTGCGCATCGACATAGACGACGACACCATTGGACAGCTCGCGGATCAGGGTATCCGGGCTGCCGCCGACGTACCCGCCGCGCGGGCAGCGTGAGGCCATGGTCATGGAAACATCCAGAACGCCCACCGGCACCGAGGCTCTTGCCGCGGAGCTGGCCCGCGATGGCTATCTCATCGTTCGCGGTGCCGCGCAGCGATCGGTCGTCGCGGAAATCGAGGCCGATCTTTCGGAACGGTTCGAGGCAACGCCCTTTTGTGAAGGCGGCTTTTACGGCGAGCGAACCAAGCGCTTCGGCCGGCTGTTGATCCGCTCGCCCAATGTCGCCGAGCTCGTTATGCATCCCACTGTCCTCGCGCTCGCCGACGCGGTTCTCGGGCGATGGTGCGACCGGATTCAGCTCAACCTCGCCCAGGCGATCGAACTGCACCCGGGAGCACTACCGCAATTTCCTCATCGCGATCAGGATATGTGGCAAGGCTCGCTCGGCGACGTAGAATATCTCGTCAACATCATCTGGCCCCTGACACGGTTCACGATCGACAACGGAGCAACACACATCTGGCCGCGGTCGCACGGACGGGCCGCGCTCGAAGAAGGCACGAGCGGTCCGCCCGTGGTCGCGGAGGCCGAACCGGGCGACGCGATCGTCTTCGTTGGCTCGACGCTGCATGGGGCCGGTGGCAACCAAAGTGGCTGCGTCCGGCGCGGCATCATCATCAGCTACTGCCTGGGTTGGCTCAAGCCCTATGAAAACCAGTGGCTCGCTTACCCGCCGGATGTTTCAAGGCACTTTCCGCCCGGCCTCGCAGCGCTGGTGGGATATGCCCAGCATCGTCCCAACCTCGGCAATTTCGAAGGGCAGTGCCCGTCGATACTTTTCGAAGGCTATCCGTCAGAGCCTCTGGCTGCCGTCGATGCTCTCAGGCCCGAACAGGCCGCAATGCTCGCCGCGCACGTCGATGCGCAACGGCGTTCGGATGCAGGCGAGGTGTCACCATGAGCCCCGGCACGACGATGGAGCGGGTTTATCTCGCGCTCAAAGCGAAGATACTCGCCGCGGAGTTTCCGCCTGGTACGCGCCTCGGACCGGCGGAACTCGCGAGGTTGCTCGAAACGAGCCCGACACCCGTGCGCGATGCGTTGTACAGGTTGAGCGGCGAAAGGGTCGTTGAAACCTGGCATCACGAAGGGTTTCGCCAGCCGCTTCTGACCGAGGTCGATCTTCAGCATCTCTACCATTGGGCGGGTTCGTTGCTGACGCTGGCCTTGCGCGGGCGTGAGCCGCCCCGCCCGCCGATGCCGGGCGGGCTCATCGATCTGCCGGAGCGCGAGGCCTACCCCGACGCCGTCGAGTCGCTGTTCAGGGCGATCGCTTCGGGCTGCGACAATCGCGAACTTCGCTACGCGATCGTCAACTTCATCGAGCGCAGCCAGACATTTCGCGTCGTCGAGACCCGGGTCGACGACGGCGCGCGCGATGCGTTGGCGGCGATGGAAGAAGATTACAGGTTCGGGCGCTGGACGGCATTGCGCAGCAAAATCACGAGCTTCCATCGCAAGCGCGCGAGCCAGGCGGGAAGGATCATTGCCGAGCTGCGTCCGCGCCGCGAGCCGCTGGGATAATATTCGCGCTATTTCAGAAGTATAGAATTCCTATTCGCATGATCCGGTCCGATTCTCGAGGTGTCGCAATTTCGCGGCATCAGCAAAGGAGGGTCCCATGGACCGCAATGACCACATCGAAAACGACGTCGAAGAGCTCGGCGTTGCCAGCGTCGAAACACGCGGCAGCCAGATCTTCAAGCCGGAACTCGGTGGCTACGAACGTCTCGTTCCGACCATCTCGGCCGACTGAAGCGTCGGCGGGGCACGGCCGCATGTCGTGCCCCGCATGCCCTGTCATGCTCCAGCTCAGACAAGACCTCTCATTTTGCTTCATCGGCGAGCGGGCCGTGTTGCTCGACCTTGAAGCAGATCGCTATTTTCTGCTGAGCGGCGACCTGCTCCGCGCCGTGCGCGATGCTATGGCGCGCCGGCTGGCCGGCGAGCGTGAAATACATTTCGCGGCGCTCGGTGACCGACCTCTTCTGGTGCCCGGGCGGGATGCCGTCGCGCCGGTGGAAGCTGCCATGCCGCTTCGTAGCGCTCTTGAGGCGCCGCCCGCAGCATCGGGCGAATTTGCCGTTCTCGACGTCTTCGCGGCGCAATGTCGCACCAGCGTCGCACTGCGATTTCGCGGCTTGCGCGGCGCTATCGCTAGGTGGCGTGCGGTCCGGCCTGTCGGGCTACCGCTCCAGGACAGCGAGACTGCTGTCGCGCTCGCCCAATTTTTTGCGGCAAAACGGGCCTTGGTGCCGCTTCGCCGCAGCTGCGTGCCCGACTCTCTCGCATTGCTCCGCTTGCTGTGGCGATACGGCGCTGACGCCGATCTCCTGTTCGGCGCCCGGCTCGATCCGTTCGCGGCGCATTGCTGGGTGCAAGCCGAAGGCCAAGTGCTTTCCGATCCGCTGTCGAATGTCGTCGATTTCACGCCGGTCTTCCGGCTGTGACATTGCGCCTGCTCTTCGACAGCCGCGGCGGTGCAAGAGGAGGTCGATCCGAGCTTCAACTGCTCGGGCGGCTGGGTACCGTCAGCGTTTACAGTGACGCGCAGGCTCCGGACTTCGTCACCGCCGAAACCCGGATATTCGGCAGAGCATTCCGGCGATCCGACAACGCGCCGTGCAGCCAGCTCGCGGCAGAGGAGGAGGGGGCGCTGCAAACGGGCGGGGCGGCCTGGGCTGCGCTGTATCTGTGGGGCAATTATCTTCTGGCATGGGCAAGGCCCGGTGGGCAGGTCAGCCTGTTTCGCTCGCCCGTTACCGGGCCGGCGCTCTATGTTACGGCCGATCGCGCGTGCGCGTTCACGCATCTCGAACTCGGACACCGCGCGGGGATTGGGTTGCACACCCTCGATGCCGCCGCGATCGATGCGCAGCTTCGCTATCCCCTGTTACGTGGGCCATCTACCGGGATCGGCGGTGTCAGCGAGCTCCTCGCCGGCGAGGTGCTGGAGCTGGGAGCGGCGTCCGGTCCCCGGATGATATGGTCGCCATGGGATCATGTGCGGCGCCCTCCCGAGCCCGGCGACCCCGACAAACTGCGGCGCATCGTCATGTCGGTGGTCGCCGCATGGGGAAAATCATTCGGCCGCATCCAGCTCGAGCTCTCGGGCGGGCTCGATTCTTCGATCTTAGCGGCCTGCCTGGCACGTACCGCAGCCGATTGGCGCGGCGCCTCGCTTGTAACCCGCCGCCCTGATGGCGACGAGCGTGTCTATTCAAGAGCCGTAGCCTGCCATCTCTCGGCGCCACTCGTGGAGGTGATGGCGAACGAAGAAGCCGGCGATCCGCTCGCGCCACATGGTCGTCCGCGCGTCCGGCCCGGTGGCTTTGGCCTGATCGGTGACAGCGATCGCAAATTGCTGGTGGAGGCGCAAATATTTGGCGCCGAGGCGATCTTCACCGGTGTCGGCGGCGACAATATCTTCGGTTATCTGACCTCGGCGGCGCCGGTGGTCGACGCGTATCGCTTTGAGGGGGTGGGGGCCGCCCTGCGGGCGGCCTCCGATCTCGGACGATTGACCGAGACGAATATGCTTGAGGCGCTGCGCTTCGCTGCACGGCGAATCCTGCGCCCGCCGCCGCGATGGCCGCGCGATAGCCGATTCCTGACGTCGCGGTTCGAGGCCGAGGCGTCTCACCCCTGGTTCGCGAACGCGGCTGACGCGAGCGACGGTCAGCGTGCCTATGTTGGCATGCTGATGCGCATCCTGCCCTTTCTCGACGGCTACGACCGGGCGATGGAGATTCCGATGATCGCGCCGCTGCTTTCGCAGCCGCTCGTCGAATATGGTCTCACCGTGCCCGCCTGGCAGTGGTCCGAAGGGGGCCATGATCGCTCGCTTGCCCGGCGCGCGTTCCGTGCGGACCTCCCGCCAATCATTCTGCAGCGTCGGACCAAGGGTCGACTGGAGTCGCTCTTTGTCCCCGCCTATAACGAGAACCGTGACCGGATCGGCGCATTTCTCTCCGACGGCCTGCTCGCCGATCTGGGCATCATCGACCGCGATGCGATCAGAGCCGCGGTCGGTCGGCCTGCGAGTGTGCTCGATACCGACTATGTCCGTATCCTCCAGATCGCCGATATGGAACGATGGGCGCGTTCGGTCGCCGAATGTGAGGTTAGGGCGCAATAGGCCGTGCCGGAGTACGCCGGGTGCGCACGCCGGACACGACCTACGGCGCGGGAGCGGGCAAGGACTGCCCCGCACGATAGGTTTTCCACCGAGTAAATTGCGCGGCTTTTGATGGCGCCGCGTCCTCGACGCCGATAAGCCAGTAGCGAAACCAGTCGAGATTGCGGGCGTTCGCGGCGTTTTGGTGGACTGGTTGCGTCTTGATGTGCGGTTCGTCGGCAAAGACATGGAGCTCCGCGGGCTTGCCGGCCCTTTTGAGCCGGGTGTGGAATTCCACCACGAGCCTTGCCTCGGATTCGGGAAGCTGCATGAGCAAAGGCGTGTTGATCGCCTCGATATCGGTCACGGCGGACAAGCGCTCCCATCCGGCTCGATCCGTGTCGGGATCGCCCAGATTCCAATAGGTTTTGAGCATGCCGGGAATGCCGCTGCCGGGGAGCGCATAAGCCCAGAAGAAATGGGGCTCGAATTGTCCGGACGCGAGCGTCGCGGCAGCAAAGCGTTTCGATTTGCGCACCGCCCATAGGGCGACCTGCGAGCCGAAGCTCAGGCCGCCGATACCGACACGCTTGGGGTCGACAGTGTCGCTTGCCGCGAGCCGGTCGATGGCGGCCGCGATACCCGAAAGAGCGAGGTCATATTCGCCGGCGGTCGGCAACCCGTCCGGCGCGTCCGCCTTGCGTATGCACAGGACCGATACGCCCGCCTCGGTGAGCGGGATCATGGGCATCTCGTCTCCGACGCCGCCTTTTAGAAACCCGTCGCAATGATAATATTGGATCACCAGCGGCGCGCGCTGCGCGCTATCTTCGCGGCGCAGCAGCACACCGGTAAATTGCACGCCGTCTCCATTGCGCCATTCGAGGGAGGTGGCGCGGGTGTGCACGCGCGCACGCAGTTCGATATTCGGGTCCGCCAGCGTCGTTTTGTGGCCCGAAGCCAGATCGATCCGGACCAGCCTCGGGGGTTCTATGGCCGAACCCTGCGCGCAAAACACGAAACGCGTGCCGATGACGCAACGCGGTGGGCGCGTCACCGAAGGCGGAGAGCCGTCGGTCGTTGCAACGAGCTTGGGGGCGGAATCGCCAGGCCTGAGGCGCCAGATTCGTTCCTCCGATCCTGTGCCGGCTTCGAACATCAGGAGTTCGTCGCTTTTCGGGCGCCAGGCGAGCGCGCGGAGGCGGGGCGAGGCGCAGGCGCCGCGATTGCAGTCGGTGGATTTGCCGTTGGCCGGGGTGATCATGACGATGCTGGCGGCGCCGCGCGTCTGGATTTCGGCGGTCGTCCCGTTCTGCCCGCGCACTTTTCGAAAGCGTGCGCCGGGATTGGCCGGCGCCGTTTCGAACGAGGCTGCAGCCGACCGCGTGAGTAGGTGGCGCTTCTCGACGAAGGACCACTCCGAGAGAAGCCGCGCGCGCTCGAACCACGGCCCGGGCAGGCGCTGCATGACCCGCTCTCCGTCGACGACAGCACCGCCGGCGACAGGCTGCATCAGGTCGACACGCGCATCGACAAGGACACCCTTATCATAGGCAATCTTTTCGGCGGTCGCGACCGCCTCGCGAGACGCGCCGACGGTGTAGACCAGTGCGCGTCCATCCTCTGCCGCACGAATGCCCGTGATGTCGGCGTCGTCGATGACCGCGGGCGCTGGAACCTCCCCTTCGCGCCAGGACCAAATCGCGGTGACGCCGTCGTGCCGCGCGAGAAAATGAAACCCCCGCGAATCCGCGTCCCAGACGGGGGCATCTTCTTCGATACCGCCTGCGAAATCGAAGCGCGCATCGCCGCCATCGGCGACGCGGCGCGATGCTCCGCCGCCTTCAGTGGGAACAATGTACCAGCTAAGCTCGACCCGGTTTTGCTCGATCGAAGGGCGCCCGACGCGATAGGCCGCCCATTTCTCGTCGGGTGAGATCGACACCCCGCTGACTTCGCGCGTCTCGACAATATCGCGCACGGTGATGGGTGCTGTCGACGTGGCGGCGAGCAACGCGGCGAGCATCACCACCGCACAATGGCCTGCAGTGCGAATTGGCGACCGATCGCGCTCGCCTGCTCGGGGTCGTAACCGAGAACCGAACTTGCCGTCCGGAACTGGACATAGGGCGGATCGCGGTCGAACAAGTTGTTCACGCTGAAGGCGAGGCGGACGTCGCGGCCTTCGCCGTTGCCCGCCACACGGGCGCCAAGCTGGAGATCGAACGTCGTCCAGCTCTTCACCCGCTCGGCGGGCATCACCGTCGCATTGCGGTAGCCGCTGCTGTGCTGCACCGACAGCCCGCCGTCGAACGGACCGGCCTCGAAACCCAGCCTACCGCGAAGCCGGAGTTTCACCGGATTGCCGAGCGTGCCTACGACATCGACGATCGGGGCGGAGGCGGTCACGCGCTGGTCGATGTCGAGGAGCCGCGAGCCGCTGAGCGAGACCGTGATGATCGCATGACCGACAGGCTGCCGGTAACTGGCGTCGAGATCGATGCCGCGCAGCGTGACCTGGCTCAGGTTGAAGGTTCGGCCATCGGCAATGACTTGGATATCGCCGGCAGCGACACCGAGCGGGTTGTTGAGATTGGGATCCGCGAAATAGGCTTCGATGGTCGCGAGGTCGGGAGTCTCATCGACGAGTTCGCCGTAGATATCGCGGCGCTCGAGGAAATTGAAGATATCGTAGGACGCGCTGGCGATCCGGTCGCGATAGGCGATGTGGAACCATGTCGTCGAAAGGCGCAATCCGGGGATGAGTCTCGGTTCAAAGTCGATGCCCGCCGTCCAACTCGTCGCTTTCTCGGGCCCAAGCCCGGGCCGAAAGCCGAGGAGAGCCAGCGCCAGCGTCTGCCCGGTCGGCGACATCGGGTCCGGAAGATAGACAGGTTGGTAGGTCGCATTGCCAGCCCCGACCAGTTCGTTGAAAAAGGGAGCACGAAACGAGCGGCCATAGGAGGCGCGCAGCGCGAGGCCGGGAAGGGGTGTCCATCGTAGCCCGACCTTCGGGTTCCGCGCTTTGCCGACGTCCGAATAATCCTCGATCCGTCCCGCCACCGATATCTGCAGCGCGCCGGGAAACGAGTCCTCTGCATCAAAAACCGGTACGACCAGTTCGCCATAGAGTGCGCCGACCCGGCGTTTGCCTGGAAGTCCCGGGAGCTGCTGGACCACAGGGGCCGTACCGAAGAGGTCGTAAACGGCCTGATAGTCGAGCCGTTCGTGTCTAACCTCGCCGCCGACGGCCATCTTCACTGCGCCGGCAGGCAGCTCGAACAGGGTCCCGTCGGCGCGTAGCGCGACCGACCAGACGCTCGATCGGATGCGCGAAATGAAGCCGCCACGCAACCGGTCGACGAGCGCAGCATCGTTGACCGCGCCGTCGCCAAAGACGTTCAGCGCGGTGGACGGGTCCGAGGAGGCGAGGGCTTCGGTGCGCCGCGTGAAATGGATGATGTTGACGTCGTCGCCGCGCTCGCGTTGTCGGCCGTAGCCGCCGACGATCTCGAAATTCCATGATCCGGCTGTGGCGCGGGCGCCGCCGCTCAGGTTCAATGCGCGAACGCTGCCGCGTCCGCCTTCGGGCCCGAAGTCGCCAGACGGATCCCACAGCACCGTCACCGGCTCCCCCGTTCCGATCGGATCGACATAATAGGGGTTGTTGCTCGTCACCGTGACCGGCACCGGCCCGAAGCGGCGCTGGTTTACCCGGTAGCGGCGATCAGCATAAAGCCCCCGCGCGAAGAGCGTAAACGGCCCGACCTCCTGCTCGGCCGAGGCATAGAAGCTCAGGCTTTTCTGGCTTGGCAGGATATCGACCAGCCGCTGGGCATCGGCCCGGTTGACCTGGCCTTCGACGAGGTCGGCGGATGTCAGACTGCTTCCGTCCTGCCCGCGCGGAATTGCAAAGACCCGGCCATCGGCTGCAATAATCGTCCCCGGCGTAGCGAAGCTCGATCGAAGATCGGGCCCGCCGAAGGCGCGAAGATCCTCGCTGACGAAGCGGCGCTTGGTGGCGGGGAGATTGTCGCGCCGGTAATATTCCCCCGCGACGACCAACCTGCCGGTGGCCCAGCCGAACCCGACGATCTGGCTCGCCTGATATTCTCCGAAATCGCCGTCGGCCGTGCCTGCGCGCAGTCGCGTTTCATATCCTTCGAACCGGTTTCGAAAGCGAATATTGACGACGCCTGCCACCGCGTCCGAACCGTATATTGCCGAGGCGCCGTCGATGAGCACCTCCACCCGGTCGACCGCCGTCGACGGGATGAGCGACAGGTCTGCAAAAGCGCCCCATGCTCCCGCCATTGGCGGACGCGATCCGTCGAACAGCGTCAGGGTCGACGCGCTTCCCAAGCCGCGCAAATTGATGCCCGCGCCGAAATTGAGATTGGTGTTCGCGTTGCTGCGCGCCGTCGTGCCGACGGTGGCCTCTCCCGGGCCACCCGAGTAATTCTGCGGGATGGTCTGCACGAAGTCGGCCAGTGTCGCGCGGCCGCTGCGGTCGAGTTGCTCCCGGTCTATCGTCGTGACCGGCGATCCGACCGGTCCGCCACCGCGAATTCGCGTGCCGGTGACGATGATCGCGCTGTCGGCGTTGGTGCCCGCCGCGGCTGCGGATGGAGAGTTGGCCGCCCGCTCGGGCCGCAGGACGAGGGCGCCATCGACGACCTTGGCCTCAAGGCCCGTGCCCGCAAGAAGTCGCGAGAGCGCGGTGGTCGCGGCCAGCCGTCCTCGTGCGCTTCCACTTGTCTTGCCTTCGACGAGGTCGGCGTCGGCGATGACTTCGCGGCCGGCAATCCGTGCATATTCGACGAGCGCTGCGCCAAGGGGCTGCGGCGAAATGTCATAAGCCTGCGGCGCGCCCTGTTCCTGCGCCAGAGCCGCCACGCTGTGACCTGTCGCTGCGACGCAAGCCGAAGCTAACAGCGCCACGATGAAATTCTTGTCCATTCATCCCTCCCACGCGGCCTCCATGGCCGTCTGGAAGGGGGAAATGGCGGCGCCGCGATTATTCCCCCGCTTTTTTATCCTTGGCGCTCAAAATGTGTCCGCCCGCCTCACTGGCAAGGTGGAGGTCCAACGCGGCGGCGAGCTTGCGTGCGAGCGATTCACTGTCCGATATGTCGAAGCGGCCGGATACCCGGCGAGCGCGAAGCTCCGGATTTGCCAGCCGGATCGGGGCACCGCCTACACGGTTCGCGCGTTCGATCACTTCGCCGAGGGGCAGCCGTTCAGCCTGGAGAATGGTTGTGCCTGCCGCCGTTACCTGCGCCGCTACGCGGCGCGCATCCTGACCTTCAACCTCGGCGCTCTCGCCTGGCACCAGCCGAACCGTCTTTTTCCCGCGCTCGCCGCTGACCTCGACCGAGCCGGAGAGGAGGTTGACGAGTGGATGCGATCCCCGGAGATCGACCTCGAAAACCGTTCCGAGAGCTGTCGTCCGGGATCCGCGCGCAAAGACCACGAAGGGGCGGCCCGCATCGTGCGCGACGATGAAGCGCGCGCGGCCGCCTATGAGAACAACTTCGCGTGTGTCTGCCTTGAACCGCTCTTCCAGGCGCGCGCCGCCCATCAGCACCACTTCGCTGCCGTCGGCCAGTCGCACCGTTCGATCCGCAGCAACGGGCACGCTGGTAACCGGGCGTTCCGCAACCTGGATGACTGCGGGATCGGCACGCAAATACCATGCGGCGCCCGCGGCGACGGTAAGCAACAGGCTCGCCGCCACCGCCCAGCCAGCGAACGACGGCCGCGGTGCCGACGTCGCCGGTCCCCGAATGACGCGGTCGTCCGGGGGCAGCCCGTTCATGGCGAGCCAGTCGCCTTCCGCGTCGGCATAAGCGGCGGCGTTGGCAGGGTCGCCACGCCACGCCTCGAAGGCAGCGCGATGGCGATCGGCGTCGGGGCCGCGCATGCGCGCGAACCAGTCGGATGCTTTCTGTTCGCGGTCGCTCACGGGCGGGCGGCCCGGACCCGCCTTACCGCGGTCATCGCCTTGGAAATCTGTTTTTCCACGCCCTTCACGCCGAGACCCCTTGCTGCTGCGATCTCCTCATAGCTCATGCCTTCGAAGCGATGCATCAGGAATATGTCGCGCGTCTCCGGCTTGAGCCGGTCGAGCGCAGCGGCGATCCGGCGCATCTGGTCGCGCGCCTCAAGCGCGGCGTGCGGGTCGGGACCGGCATGCTCGGGCTCCTCGAAACTGCGGTGATCCGCTGCCTTGTGGCGTTCGTCGGCACGGTGCCGCTCGGCGACGAGATTGCGCGCCGTGCGAAAGAGATAGGCGCCCGGCTGCTCGGCCAGAACGCGCGGATAGGCCGTGCTCGATGTCAGGCGCCTGAAGCATTCCTGGACGAGGTCGCCGATTTCCTGGGCTGGAGCGCGTCCCCGCAGAAACCGCGCAAGTCGCGGTCGTTCAGCCTGATACACCGCTGCTGCCCCCGCGTCCGCCGGCGGCACCGCATAAGCTGCCCAATCCTCCGGTGGAAGCGGGTCGCCCGCAGCAAGGGTCGCAGGTACCAGTGCGCTTTCGTTGTAATCCATGCCTTCGCCTTTCCGCACGAAGCGGAAAGGCGGTTTTGAAGCCGGGCGTTGAGAACATACTTGAATATGCGCCGCCGCCTTTGGCCAAAGGCTTGTACATGCGCAGCGGCCACCCGGCAGGATGGCATGAAACTTGTCGATCAAGCGGGTTCTCACGCCCGGCATCGCGCGCCTTTTCGCCCAATGCATCGTCAGCATAACCGACCAATCGCAAGACGCAACAAGGTTTCATATGAAACTGGTTCGATATGGATGTGAGTTGGCGAGCTCTGAAATGGCGCGATGATTGTGGCGCTGCGGTGCAGGGCTGGCAAGAACACGGAGCTCGTCTTCCCCCTCCGCCTCGGGCGCGCGCTTGGTGGTCCGCTAAACGCCATTCCGGGCAAGCGCGCGTTGAAGTGAGCGCGGCCATTATGAGCGCACACTGGCGGCGGAGGCCGCCGCCAGAGGTCGCGCGCCATGTCTGGGCCGCGCACGCCCTCTTGGCTCGCGTTTCTTGGCGCGGCGGCGGCTAAGCCCAAGCCCGCGCGCACGCCGCCGCGCCTGCTGCTCGCCAAGGGGGCCGCCTTTCGCGCCCTTCGGGCGGGCACCCTGTCGGGACCGTTGGAAGCACTGATTGTCCGGCTGGTGCTTCTGAACCCCGTAGAACGACCAAAGCCAATAATGCACGCTGATGGCGCCGCGCGGAGTCCCGCGCGGCGGCGCTTGGTTGAGCCGGCACCTCGGACATCGGTGCGGGCGGCGCACGGCCTTGGGACCGCCCGGCCGTCCCGCAAGCCGGGCGATGCCCGGCTCCTCCACTTCGTTGCGGCCCTGCGGGTGCGGGACGGCCTCGCAAGGCGGTCCCCTGGTCCGTGATTTGCCGCCCGCCCCGCCGTCCGGGGCCGGCTGCGGCAGTTTTTTGTCAGGAGGAGACGCACCGATGGACCTTGACCCGCAACCCCCGCTCCAGCCCGCTCCGTTGCAAAGCGCGGCGGGCATCCGAGCGCCGCGCGATGGGCGCGCGGCCGCGTGCGACCTCGCAGATGATCCGCGCCCGACAGGCGCGTCGTACCAGCCCCCGACGCGGACGTTGCCGGCGAAGAAAGAGCCAACGGGCAAGAAGCAGGGGCGCCGCAATGGCATGCGACGCGCGTCCGCTGCTTCGCCCGTGTCGCTATATGACGAAGTGACCGCGCGCATCGTCGACGAGATCGAGGCGGGACGCGTTCCGTGGGTCCAGCCTTGGGATGCGGCGGGATTCGCGCCCGGACTTCCGAAGAACGCCGACACGTGCCGTGCCTATTCGGGCATCAACATCCTCATTCTTTGGGCGGAAGCGGCACGGCGCGGGTTCGCGGCGCAAGGCTGGCTGACCTTTCGTCAGGCGCTCGCGGTGGGCGGCGCGGTCCGGAAGGGAGAGAAGGGCACCGCGATCCTCTACGCGTCGCGCTTCACGCCGAAAAGCGAATGCGGCGCCGAAAACGGCGTAGCGACAAGCAGCAGCCAGCGCGGCGATGGCGACGCCGACCGCTCGGTGCCGTTCCTGAAACGCTTCACGGTGTTCAATATCGCGCAGGTCGAGGGCCTGCCCGAGCGGTGCACCATGCCCGCGACTGCGATCGCGCCGCGCGAGGCCGTACCCGTCGCCGAGGCACTGCTCGCCGCGAGCGGCGCCGATATCCGTATCGGCGGCAACGAGGCCTATTATTCGCCGTCCGGCGACTATGTCGCGCTGCCGCCGCAGCAGGCCTTTTTTGCGCAGATCGATTTTTACCGGACAGCGCTGCACGAACTTGGCCACTGGACCGGCCACCCATCGCGCCTCGCGCGCGACCAGAAGGGCGCCTTCGGTAGCGCAGCCTATGGCCGCGAGGAGCTTTGCGCTGAATTGGCGAGCGCCTTTCTTTGCGCGGGCCTCGGTATCCAGCCGACCGTTCGCCACGCCGATTATCTTGGCGCATGGCTTGCGATCATGCGCGAGGATAGCCGCGCCATCTTCAAGGCGGCGAGCCTCGCCTCGAAAGCCGCCGATTATTTGATGGCCTTCGCACCCGCCGAGGCGAGCGCCGCGATTGCGGCTGCACCAGATACCGCCGCCGCGTCACGTTACGCGCAGGACGGGGAAGGGCAATGAGCCTTCTTCCCTATAGCCTCGCCTTCGCGCTCAACGCGAACCGCTTCACGGGCCGAATTCATGCCGCACAGGGCGAGCGGTTCGATCCGTGGCCGGTCATCAAATTTTTCAACCCGCTCGGCGCCGCGACGTGGATCGCGACCGAACTCGACGAGGACGGCGACACGCTGTTCGGGCTTGCCGACCTTGGCTTCGGTTGTCCCGAACTCGGCTGTTTCTCGCTTCGCGAGATACGCGCGGTGCGGCTTCCCTTTGGCCTTCTGATCGAACGCGACGCCCATTTCGACGCGATGGTGCCGCTGTCGGTGTGGACCGATCAAGCGCGCCGCCTCGGTTCGATCACCCGCGCGGAGGCGGCGCTGCGCCGCCGTCAGCGCGATCCGCTTCTGCCTGATCCTTTTGACAAGGGCAGCTGACGCGGCGGCGCGTTTCGCCGTCATCCTAAAGCCGGTCCCACCACTAGCCCCGGAGGGACCGGCTCCCCAAGTGAATGGAGATAATCATGAAACTCGATTTTATCCCGCTCGACAAGCTGGTTATCGCCAAGGCGAACATGCGCGGCACTGGAAGGGCGCCCGACGTGTCCGACATATTGCCGACCGTCCGCTCGCGCGGCATTCTTGTGCCGATACTCGTACGCCCGCGCGCCGATGACGCAGATGGCTTCGAAATCGTCGCGGGTCGGCGGCGTTTCACCGCCGCCAGCAAGGTCGTCTCCGAAGGCGGACCCGACCGTCCCGCGCCGTGCGCGATCCTCGACGATGCCGATGACGCTGACGCCATCGAGGCGTCGATGATCGAAAATCTCGCGCGCGTCGCACCCGACGAGGTCAGTCAGTGGGAAGCTTTCGTCAAACTCGCGAAGGCGGGACGGAATGTCGAGGAAATCGCCGCGAACTTCGCTTTCGAACCCAAAGCGGTGAAGCGCATCCTTGCGCTTGGCAATCTCTTGCCGCGCGTCCGCACCCTTTATCGTCATGGCGAAATCGACCCGAACACGGTTCGCCACCTCACCCTCGCCTCGAAACGCCAGCAAAATGCCTGGCTTGCGCTTCGCGACGACGAAAATGCATGGTGCCCGACCGGGCACCAGCTCAAAGCGTGGCTGTTTGGCGGCACCGCGATCAAAACCGCGCATGCGCTGTTCGACGTCGAGGCGAGCGGCCTTGCCATAATTGCCGACCTGTTCGGCGAGGAGCCGCTGTTTGCCGACAGCGATGCTTTCTGGGCCGCACAGATGGTCGAGGTCGAGACGCGCAAACTCGCCTATATCGAGGACGGGTGGAGCGACGTGGTCCTGCTCGAACGCGGCGCGCGATTCCGGCAATGGGATTATTGCCATACGTCGAAGCGCAAAGGCGGACGTGTCTATATCGAGGTCCTCGATAGCGGCGAGATCGGCTTTCACGAAGGCTATGTCGGTGCGAAGGAAGCCGAGGCGCGGGCGCGCGGCGATGAGGGCGACGGCGCGCCGAAGACCGAGCGGCCCGAAGTGTCGGGACCGATGAACGCCTATATCGATCTCCACCGGCATGCGGCAGTGCGCGCCGAGATGGTGAAGCATGGCGGCGTCGCGCTCCGCGCGCTTGCGGCGCATGTCATCGCGAGCGCCGATCATTACCGCGTCGATCTGCAATCCTATGTCTGCGCGAAGGACGCGGTGCAGGAAAGCGTCGAGACATGCGGCAGCGAGGTTCTGTTCGACGAGCGCCGCCGCGCGGTACTTGCCGTGCTTGGCTTCGATCCCGAAAGCCCGACCGTGACCGCGCGCTATGGCGGACAACGCCGCTTCGCGCCGATCTTCGCGCGATTGCTTGAACTGCCCGACCCGGTCATTCTCGACATCATCGCCATCGTGATGGGCGAGACGCTGGCTGCGGGCAGCGAGGCCGTCGAAATGATCGGCTTCCATCTGGGCGTCGAGATGCGCGACGTCTGGCAGCCCGATAGCGCGTTCTGGGACCTCATCCGCGACAAGGAATTGCTCGGCAAGATCGTCGCCGAGATCGCCGGGGACGATGTTGCGGCGGCCAATGGCAACGAAAAGGCGAAGGCGCTGAAAACGATCATCGCCGATCATCTGGGCGGCGAAAATGGTCGGCCGCAGGTCGCGCCATGGGTGCCGAAGTGGATGGCGTTTCCGCCCGCGCCCTACACGGCGCGAGGCGGGGTCGGCAGCGTCGAGGCCGAGGCGCGGATGCTGTCGATGCTTGCCGACGACGCGGGTCCGCTCGTCGACGAGGGCGCCGACGAAGAAGATGGTCGCGAGGCTGCAGCCGAAATTGCTGACGTGGTCGATGATGCCGGCGAGAGCGGCGGTGCGGAAACCAAAGCCGACGATCAGGCCGGTGCCACGCCGCTGGCTGCGTAGAAAGGGAGAGGGGCGGTATTGTGCCGCCCCTCTTTTACGCATCACTATGCCGCTGAAATTTTCGGCGCGCCGCCCCTCGGGGGGCGGCGCGGGTGGGAATGAAAAATCGCGCGGCGCGGCCCCTTGCGGAGCACGCGCCGCGCGATTTTACGTGTCGTTCTGGATGGGCGCGCGGCAGGCCTGCGGCGCCGCGCGGCGTTATTGGGATCGCGGTCCGGACCCGATTGCGTTCGGCGGGATGCCGGTCAGCTCAGGAGGCGGCGCAGGAAATAGACGCGGAAGAGATCGAGAAGCGCTTCCGCTGCCTCATTGTCGTTGGCGTGCGCGGTGACCTCCAGCGCGCCGTCCGGCGCTGCATGATATTCGAACGGATGAACGCCGGTGAGGCGCAGGCGGGCCGGGTCGATCCCGTCGCGGCGGAGCGCCATATGAGCGTCGTCGTCGATCGCAAGCCCGATCCATATGCCCGCGCTCCGCGCTGCAATCATGTCGAGGTCGGTGCTTTCGGCCGCAATGTTGAACTGTGCCTTCGCGTTCATGTCGGGTCCCCTGTCGTTCGAGCGCCCATCCAAGGACGCCGTCAATTCCGGACGCTTCGATCGCCCCACGAGTCGGGTCCGCACGCCGCTGCATTGCATCGAACGGCCGCGCTTGGCCACCGCCTTTCGGTGAACCGTTCTCCAGATATTCTTGTCCATCGTTCGCTTCCCGTCGATGGTCAGGGACCGTTCCGGTGCCGGGTGAGCGGTCTGGCCGGGCGCGAACCGGCGCGCAACGGACGGGCCCGCGCTTTTTTCCCCGCCCGCATGCGGGCTCCTCGCGCCGACGCGTTCCGCGTCCAAAAAAGCGCGGTCCGTCCGTCCTTCGCTTGCGCTGCGGCCCTTCGGGTGCGCGCCAGTTCCGGGGCGCCCGTCCTGTCTCTGCTCACGCCCCGGGGATGGTCCCTGGCGGCGATTTCAAGGAGACGAACAATGGCAGCCATCGGCTTTGTGAACGGCACCATCGAAAAAGGTTTCGTTGGCCAGCTCAAGACGCTCTCGATCCGCGCAAGCATCGAAGTCAGCCCGAACCGCAACAAGGCGGGCGAAGCCCAGCCCGATTTCCGGGTCTTTTCGGAAGGCGTCGAGATCGGCGCAGGTTGGGTCCGCACCGGCGAGGTTTCGGGCAAGACCTATGTTTCGCTCAGCCTCGCCGCCCCTGAATTCGGGCCGCGCCGGCTCTACGCGAACCTCGGCCGCGCCGCGGGCCAGGACGATGACGACACCTACGCCGTCATCTGGAATCCGGTCGATTGAGGATCGGCCCCCGCGCCCGCTCCGGCGGGCGCGGGCCTCTTCCTTTTCGTTGTTTCGCCGTCAAATTCCGCTAGGATTCTAGAGCGATGAAAACCGATCTCGATCATCTTCCCGAGCGCAAACGCCGCGATCTCGAACGCATCGTCGAAATTCTTTTCGCCGAGTTCGAGGACGCGACCGCGATCTCCACGCAGACGTGGAAGAAGCAGGGGCGCATCCTCAAGGTCATTCTCTATGGCAGCTATGCGCGCGGGGATTGGGTCGCCGATCCAGTCGGCGGCTATTATTCCGACTACGATATCCTCGTCGTTGTCAGCGACGAGCGGCTGACCGATCCGATCGATTATTGGTACAAGGCCGAGGACCATTTCTTGCGCGAATATGGCATCTCGAAACGGCTGTCGGCGCCGGTCGGACTGATCGTTCACAGCCTTGGCGACGTGAATTTCCAGTTGTCGCGCGGACGACCCTTCTTCATCGATATCGTGCGCGATGGCATCGTTCTCTACGAACTCGGAACGCAGACATTCAACACGCCGATGCCGCTTTCGGTTGAGGAAGCGCGCACCGAAGCTCAGCAATATTTCGAAAAGTGGTTCAAAAGCTCCAGCGCTTTTCTTCGAAACGCGGGGTATGCAATCAAGGATGGCGAGAGCAATCTCGCGGCGTTCCTGCTGCATCAAGCGACAGAGCATTTTTACCATACCGTGCTGTTGGTTCAGACCCTTTACAGCCCAAAATCTCACAAGATCGGGTTCCTCCGCGACAAGTCCGAAGACATCGCGCGCGACCTGATTCCGGTCTGGCCGCGCGACACAAAATTCGCGCGACGCTGCTTCGAATTATTGCAGCAGGCCTACGTCAACGCGCGCTACTCGCCACACTACAAGATCAGCGATGCCGAACTCGAATGGCTCGTCGAACGCATCCAGCTTCTACAAGTTGAAGTGAAGACGATCGCCGAGCGGCATCTCGCGGAATCAGTGTGAAGCGAACAGTTCGGGCTGTTCCGGCGCGCTGAACACCGAGCGCGCTTCGAGCGCTGCGCCGACTGCTTGACGGTAGTGAATCGTGCCGCAGCGCTCGGCTTCTTCGAAACCGACCGGCGCCCATTCCTCCGCTGGATAGCAGCTCTCGTAGATAGCGCGCGCGGCAGCGCGCAGCCGCATATCGTGCAGCAATTCTCATCTCCATCGTCGTCGAATCATCGCTGTAGAGCGACTACGCGTAATAGAACATAAAGCGAACATTGTCGCAAGCCGACTAGGGTCGTTTTCGAACTGTGCCGATTGCGACCCTGCCGATCTCGGTCGGCAAAGAGCAGCCAAGGACGCGTCACGACAGGTGACGGCTCTCTTGAAAGTGCTCGATATGACGAAGATTTCCGATCAGACCGCAATCGGTCGCGCCGCTCAGGCGCGAGAAGGGACACCCTTCCTTTGCTGTGCTCAGGCCGCGTTCTACCTTGGCATGAGCGAAACCACTTTAAAGCAGCACAGGAAGGCTGGAACCGGTCCGCGGGTGCGGCGGCACAGCCGACATCTTCGTTATCATATCGATGATCTGGATGCCTGGTCGCAGCAAAGTGGCGAGACAAGGAAATGACCGCCGCGACCGGCTCGCGCGCGCCTGCCGCGCTGCGATGGGGGATCGGGTGCGCCGCACTTGTCATCGGCCTCGGGGTGACAATGTGTCGCCCGCCGCAGCCCCGCTTCGTCTGGAACGTCAGCGCGAGCGCGCCTATCGGTCTCTGGTTCGTCGCACCCGACGCGGCGATCGATCGCGGCGATATGGTCGTCGCGCGACTGCCTTCGCAATGGCGGGCGATGGCATCGCGGCGTCGATATCTCCCCGCGAATGTTCCTCTAATCAAGCGTGTCGCAGCCGTTTCCGGCGACACGATATGCGCGGACGGTCCCAGAATTCGCGTCAACGGCGTCGTCGTCGCAGAGGGTCTGCAGCACGACAAATCGGGCCGGTCGTTGCCGTCATGGCCCGGCTGCAGACTGCTACGGAACGGCGCCCTGTTGCTCCTGATGGAGCATCCGGCGTCGTTCGACGGTCGCTATTTTGGCCCGACCCAGCACACGGACATCATAGGCA
Source organism: Sphingomonadales bacterium (assembly GCA_004173185.1). Taxonomy (GTDB): domain Bacteria; phylum Pseudomonadota; class Alphaproteobacteria; order Sphingomonadales; family Sphingomonadaceae; genus Sphingomonas. Next base: position 29,696 of record SEFZ01000003.1, read on the forward strand.
GGGCGGCACCGCTATGGGTGCGCTGAAGCTTGCAGGACTGGCGCTCGCGCTCGCGATCGCCGCGCCGGCGCGCGCCGATCCGGTCGCGCAATGGCGGCCGCACGTTGCCGAAGCGTCGGCACGTTTCGGCATTCCCGAAGACTGGATCGAGCGCGTGATGCGCGCTGAAAGCGGTGGAAGAACGATGTTTCGCGGGAAGCCCGTGACCAGCCATGCCGGCGCGATGGGATTGATGCAGCTGATGCCGGGCACATGGAAGGAGATGCGCGCGCGCCTCCGTCTTGGCGAAGATCCTCACCAGCCGCGTGACAACATCCTCGCTGGAACATTCTATCTGCGGTTGATGTACGACCGCTTCGGCTACCCTGGAATGTTCGCGGCCTACAATGCAGGGCCAGGCCGCTATGCCGCCTATCTTTCCGGGCGCGAACGCTTGCCGGGCGAAACGATCGATTATCTCGAAAAGGTGGCGGGCGCCGCGCAAACTTCGGGGGCCCAAATGCCGTCGGCTCGCCCCGCGCGCCCACCTAATGACCCTGCTCCGGACGGAAAGCCGCAGCCCCCCGGCAAAGGTGCTGGCGATATCTTCTTCATCAACAGACCGCAGCCGCAATCGCGGACGTGGGTTGGGGCTCGTCTCGGCAATGCCAAGAATAACGGGCGCCGGACCGGCTCTCAAGGCCGGCGGCCCCTCCAATTTTGATGCGCTGATGAGCGCGCTTCGCGCGCAGATTTTTGTCTTTTTTTGCAACAAAATCGGTTCCTCCGCCGCCGCTTCGCGGCGCCTACGCTATCGCTCCGGCGGCCCTGACAGCCGCTCCGCCACCCGTCGTCGAGGGAGGGTCCTCGAATGGTCGGGGAGAGAAAAGGAGCATGTCATGTACGTACATCAGAACATCGGCGCGGCGTCGGATCGCATCTTGGCTGCATTGGTTTCGGGACTGGAAATCGAGTTTGGACGCGGTGCGGGCACGGCTTTGGCGAAGCGGTTTCTCGAAGCCGAAGAAGTCGATTTTCACTGGGATGCGCGCTGCGGGGAACGCTGGATCGGCGCTTACGACAGCATGGACGACGAAGGCGTCGAACTCGATCGGATCGCGATCTGGGGCAAGTTCCAAGGCGAATTCTTCACGGCAATGATGATCGTGGATGGCGATGGAATGGCGCACGGGATGATGGGGCGCCGCAGCTTTGTTAGCGCAGAGGAGGCCCAGGAGGCATGTGCCGACGGATGATGCTCTGTCCCGGTTCGAGGAGCGGCGCTCTCGCAGCGTCGCTCCTTTGTTTCGCCTCGGCTTGCGGATCAACGGGAAGGAAGTGACGGATTTGCGGCGATTTGGAAGTGGAGCGCGTAAGGCAAGATTAAAGCAATGGTGCCTGTGCTTCGCGCCTTCGCCATAACTCTTTGTCTGCACATCCTTTTCCTCGTGTTTCTCGCTAAAATTTTGGCACCAGCACCGGGCCGGTGGTGCCAACGCACGATCGGCGCCCTGGAAATCCGCGCCATTTTTGGCACCGGTTTCAATCGTTCTGGATTGCCGTCATCCTCCAATTTCGGCTTCCATTTGTGAGATCTGGAATGACCAGCGAAGACGTTTTTGCCCCTCGGCTTGGGCGCATGCGCGCGGGTGGTAAGGGTAAGCAGGCCAAGAAGTTTCTCGGCCAGATCCTCGCTGCGGCCAATCTCGCGCGCGGAGCTGGAGGAAGACCCAGCGCAGCGAGCAGGTTCGACGGCAGCCGCATCGGTCGCGGAGCCGGCGTCGGCCGGATTCTTAGCAGCCGCGATCGCTATGGGGCTCTCAGACAGCGCCGCGTCATTATCAAATCGCGGATCGTGAAACTCGCCGGCAAGGGGTTCGCCGCGGCAAGCGCCCACATGCGATATGTCGAGCGCGACGGGACGACGCGCGACGGCGGGCGGGGCCACCTTTATGGCGCTGACGCGGACAATGTCGACGGCAAGTCATTTCTCGAAGCTGCGAAGGATGATCGGCATCAGTTTCGCCTGATTCTATCGCCAGAAGATGGTGCTGATTATGATGATCTGAAGTCGCTCACGCGGGGGTTGATGGCGCGCGTAGAGCAGGATCTCGGCACGGGGCTCGATTGGGTCGCGGTCGATCATTTTAATACCGCACATCCGCACACGCACATCATCGTGAGGGGGCGGGACGATCGCGGCAAAGACCTGGTCATTGCACGCGAATATATTGTCCAGGGGATGCGCGAGCGGGCTGCCGAATTGATCGATTTAGATCTCGGTCCCCGAACAACCCGCGCGATTGAGGAAAAGCTTCTCCGAGAGGTGGGACAGGAACGGATCACCAGCATAGACCGCGAGCTCATGCGCGAAGTTGACCGAAATCTGCTCGTAAGCTCGGCGGGCAGGGACGGGTTCGATCAAACCGTCCGCATGGGCCGGCTCCGTAAACTGGAGCGTCTAGGGCTTGCCAGGCAATTGGGTGCGACACATTGGCGGTTGTCCCCTGATCTTGCCGCCACTTTGAGCCGGATGGGCGAGCGCGGCGATATCGTTCGAACAATGCAGCGAGCTTATACAGCGCGCGGCGACGCCCTAGGGATAGATGATCAAGCGATATATGATCCGGCCGCCGCATGGGTCAGGCCGCTGGTCGGGCGCATTGCCGGGCGCGGCCTGTCCGATGAACTGAACGACCGTCATTATTTGCTCATCGAGGCGACAGATGGACGCACTCATTATGTCGCGATCGGGAAAGGCGAGAATTTCGAGGCTTGCGCGAATGGCGCGATCGTTCGAATCGAACCAATTGTACCGGACGTCCGGGAGGCTGATCGCACGGTCGCTTTAGTCGCTGCGGCCAACGGCGGACGTTACGATGTCGATGCGCACCTCCGTCATGATCCGGCCGCCAGCGAGGCGTTCGCCGAAACGCATGTTCGCCGTCTCGAAGCGATGCGTCGATTGACGCGCGGCGTGTCCCGGGAGGTCGATGGTACATGGATTATTTCACATGATCATCTGGACCGAGCAACCGCCTACGAGATCGCTCGTGCGAAGGACCGGCCCGTAATTATAGATCTATTGTCTTCTGTGCCGTTGGCTCAGCTGATCGAAGCCGATGCCGCGACCTGGCTCGACGTGGAGCTTGTTGCGGCAGAGCCACAGCCGGTGCGCAATGCCCGGTTTGGGCACGAAGTGCAGGAAGCTCAGTCTCGTCGCCGTCAATGGCTGATCACGCAAGGTTTGGCAGAACAAGACGGCAAGCGGACCATCTATCGCGCCGGTCTGATTCAGACCCTTCGGCGCCGCGAACTTGTTCGCATCGGCGCACAGCTGTCGCGCGAACTGGGGAAGCCGTTCATCGAGGTCGCGCCGCGCGGGCAAATCGAGGGTGTTTACCGGCGCAGGATCGACGCGCTTTGCGGGAGATACGCATTAATTGAAAAGTCGCGTGATTTCACGCTCGTTCCTTGGCGACCGGTGCTGGAACGACATGTGGGGAAGGCAGTGAGCGGTTTGATGAGGGGCGACGGTGTTAGCTGGAGTTTCGGGCGGAGCCGAGGTGGTCCAAGCATTTCGTAACTATGGGATGGCGAGGCAGAGCTGCCGCAATCCGAATGTCACCCTCGATTTCCAAAATCCTGTCGGCAGCTGCTTTGCGCTTCCGTTTTACTTAGCGTCTTATCCAGTCACTCCTAATGCCGGGTCACGTCCCTCGGTCGAGAGTCCCAATACGCCGCGAAATAGTTGCGTACGATACAACGTGTTGCGCCGCGGCATCACTTTAAAAAATATCGGTTGGCGCACCGTCTATTTTTGTGGCGGCTTACCCGCGCTGCTGTATGGGCTGCAACGCGACCCGATGGAGGGCTCCTTCATCATAAACTTGGCGGCCTTTTAGGCCGCCATTTTTTGAGTCGGCTTTGCGCCTGATTCAAGTCATATTCGACCCCGCACCGGGGGCCTCAAACCAGCCATTCGCGATGTTAGAGCACAGATGCGCGATCCGAGGAGTCGATGCCGATGGATCGGCATTTCTGAGGCGGTTGCCACTGGCTAAGGATTAGTGTCACCAAGGAATCGGGATAGCTTGGCACGCCTGAGATTTAGAACAAACATTCCTGCACCCAAAACCATCCAAACCGCCCCCCCCATCTTCGCGTGTGGGTCGGCATTGACCAGCACATAGCCGACGATGAAGAAGCCCAGTACTGGCACGGCGATATGAAGCAGATAGTTTTTGGATCGTTGTCGTAAGGCATAATACCAAAACACCGAGATGTGGAGCAGGCAGAAACTAAATAGGGCTCCGACGTTTACCAGCGAAGAAATGAGGCCGATCTGGCCGACGAAGAAAAGCACGAGCAGGAGGCTAATGGCGCTGACGAAGAGTAGCGCGGCGATCGGCACTTGCCTGCTGCTGACGCGGGACAGAAACGCGGGCAACTGCCGGTCGCGGCTCATCGAATAGAGGAGGCGGCTGGTGGCGGCCTGAGCCGCCATGGCGTTGGCAAATCCGACCGAAATGACGTTGACCACGAGGAATGCGTTCATCCACCCCGAGCCCGCTGCCGCACGAACTAGAGCAAAAAAGGCGTTTCCGGCCTCGCCGTCTGGAAATTCGGTCCGCCCCGCGGCGAGCAGGCTCGCGAGCCAAGTCTGCGCGATGAAAAGTGTCGCGACAACGAACAGGGCCATGATCATTGCGCGGCCGGCGGGGTTCTTTTTTCCAGTTGTCTCTTCTGCAAGCGTCGAGATTCCGTCGAAACCGAGGAAGCTCAGTACGGCGATCGAGAGGGCGGAAGCGAGCATCGGGGCACTTATTGTCTCGGCATTCCAGATGGGCGCTGTACTCCAGCGGACGTCGGGTAGCGTCTGGCCATTGATCGCCAGCACCGCGATGATGACGAAGGCGAAGACGAATGCCAGCTGGATAACTATGAAGACGCGGTTGGCCGCCTTCAACGAGCCAATGCCGGCGAGGTTGATCAGCGTGTTCACCGCGACGAATATGACCCCCCAGAGCCATCGGGGTGAATCGGGAAAAAGCCCGATCATTGATTCCGCCGCGAAGACGTAGATCAGGGTTGGGACGAACAAATAGTCGAGAAGTATCGCCCAGCCGGCAAAAAAGCCGAGATGAGGATGTATGCCGCGTCCGACATAGGAGAAGACCGACCCTGCAAGCGGGAAAGATTTTGCCATTTGCGAGTAGGCGAGCGCGGTAAAAATCATCGCGACCAGCCCGAGCAGATAGACGAGCGGGACCATCCCCGAGGAACTGTTGTATACCGTGCCGAAAATTGCCCACGGTGCGATCGGGACCATGAACACGAGACCATAGATCAGGAGATCAAAGGTCGAGACTGACCGCTTGAGCTCCTGCTTGTAGCCAAGGGCCTCGAGCTTGCTCTCGTTGGTCGTGATGTCGGCTTTGGACATGGAAGGTTCCTGATCTGAGGGGGTGGCCCATCTTTGCGCGGCGACCCAAGCATGGCGGGCAATGCGATTGTTGCGGAATGTGGCTGCGGCCTCCAGGCACTCCGTGCCTCGACGCCGGGCTCGATCAGAGGGAGCTACCGGGGTCGCGACTCCGCGACAGCCACCGGCTTATGGCGAACACCGGAAGGCCGACCGCCACGATGGCGATACCAAGCGCGACCTGCGCTGGTCTTTGGTAGAGAAGTACCCCCATATAGGTGAGCGAAACCACGACGAATACGAGCGGCGTGAATGGATAGCCCGGCGTCTGGAAAGGGCGGGGGAGGTCCGGCTCACGTCGACGCAGCACAATCACCGCAAGGACGACAAGTATCGAGAAAATCTGGCTAACGAATGCCATCGTCGCGAGAATTGCCTGGTAGCTGCCGGTAAGCGAGAGGACGGCAGACCATCCTCCGACCAGCGTGATCGCAACAGCGGGTACATGGCTGCCCTCCTCGACGCGGGCGAGATACTTCTTGAGGAATCCCGACTGTCCGAGCGCGAAGGCGACTCGCGGATAGGCGGTCATCTGGGCGTTGACGACAGCGAGCGCCGAGAGGCCGATACCCAGCGACATGGCAATCGTTCCCGCCTTGCCGAACGCCATGCCCATAATGTCTCCCGCGACCCGGTCCGAGGCCGTCAGCTTTTCGAAAGGCAGGGCCGAGAAATAGCTGATGTTGACCCCGATATAGAGAATGAACACGGCTGCGAAACCGAGAATGATCGCGCGCGACACATTGCGCTCCGGATGGCGAATCTCCCCTGCGACCTGCGTCACGAAGAATGCGCCGCTGAATGAGAAAATGCAGAGGAGCAGGCCGTCGACGAAGCCGCTCGCGGTGGAAAGCCAGTCGGGGGACGGCCGCACGGGACCGGAAGCCCAGCTCATGTCGAAGTCGAGAAACAGGAAAGGGACCGCGATCAGGCCTGCGAGCATCGCGAGCTTCAGAGCCGTGAGAAAGACCTGGACCTTGCCGCTGTTTCGCACCCCCGTGATATTTAGAAACAGCGTCGAGAGGATCAGGCCGCAGGCCGTGATCGGCGTAAGATAACTGTCGGCCCCGGCAGGGGCGAACAGCGGCACCAGATACGTCGCCGCCATGATCGCGACGACCGCAATTGCTCCCGAACCATAAGCAAAGCAGATCATCCACGCGTAGCAGAAGGCGAGCGCCTCGGACCGATAGGCACGCCGCAGATAAACATAGAGGCCTCCCGTTTCGGGGATGCTCGTACCCAGTTCGGCGAAGCAGAGCGCGGCGCACGCCGAGAGGAGCCCCGCGACGATCCAGACGAGCAGCGCAAGGTTCGCCGTGCCTGCGCTGTGTGCAACTGCGCCCGGGATAAGGAAGATGCTGACGCCGATAATGCCCCCCGCCACCAGCGAAAAGGCTGCGGGGAGTCCCAGGCCGCGTTCGAGGCCGACCTTCGCCGCGTCCGGGGCGCTCATGCCACGGCTCCAAGGATAGCCTTAGTCTCGAGGAACTCTCCGAAGGCGTGATCTCCCCATTCGCGCCCGTTGCCGCTCATCTTATACCCCCCGAATGGAGCCATCAGATCGGGCTGCGCGCCGTTCAGATTGACCTGTCCTGCCCTCAGACGCCCGGCAACAACGCGTATTTTTGCTACATCGCGCCCCGAAACATAGGCTGCAAGCCCATATTCGGTATCGTTTGCAATATCGACGGCCTCGTCGATCCCGTCATAGGCGAGGATGGAAAGGACTGGCCCGAAAATCTCGTCCTTCGCGATCGACATATCGGGTGTGACATCGGCAAAAATGGTGGGCTTTACATAATAGCCCGTGACGAGACCGTCAGGTTTGCCTGCGCCGCCCGCGACCAGCGTCGCCCCTTCGGCAATACCCGCGTGAATCAGGTCCTGGATCTTTTCCCATTGGACATCCGAGGCCACCGGTCCGACGCGGGCATCGCCCGACGGGTCGCCTACCGTGTGTGCCGCCGCCGCCGTTCTCGCGATCGCAATCACCTCGTCCATCCGGTAGCGCGGCACGATCATCCGCGTCGGCGCGTTGCAGGACTGACCAGAATTCATCATGACCGAAGCAACGCCACGCTTGATCGCTTCCTGGAAGTCGGCGTCGTCGAGGATGATGTTCGGGCTCTTCCCTCCGAGCTCCTGATGCACGCGCTTGACCGTAGCGGCGGCGTCGCGCGCCACCTCGATCCCGGCACGGGTTGAGCCTGTAAAGGACACCATGTCGACATCCGGATGCGATGTCAGGGCTTTGCCGACAACCGGGCCTGTGCCGTTCACCATATTGAAAACGCCAGCGGGAACGCCCGCCGCATCAATGATTTCGGTCCAGATCCAGGCAGAGAAAGGGGCAATCTCGGACGGTTTCAAAACGACCGTGCATCCTGTCGCCAGGGCTGGCGCCACTTTGCAGGCGATCTGGTTGATGGGCCAGTTCCACGGCGTAATCAGTGCGCAGACACCGATTGGTTCGTGAACGATACGGGTCATACCGCGAGCTGTCTCGAACTGATAATCGCGAAGCACGCTCAGGGCGACTTCCAAGTGCTGAAGACCGCGGACAGCATGCGCACGCTGCGCAAGCCACAAAGGCGCGCCCATCTCTTCGCTGATCGCGAACGCTATATCACTCTGCCGCTTCTTATATTCGGCAATGACCCGTTCGAGAAGTGCAGCGCGGTCGTCTCGGGAGTATCCTGAAAATCCCGCAAAGGCGTTTCGCGCGGCCCGAACGGCGCGATCTACATCCTCGTGCGTACCTGCCGAGATATGGCCCGCGACACGCTCGGTAGCCGGATTGATGATGTCGAGTACGGCATTGCCCATCGGTTCGACCCACGACCCGTCGATATAGAAATTCAAACAAGAACGCACGCGGTGATCCCCTCCGATGCAGGCAACTCTCTAGGTTCCCTCGCGACTCACGATATATCACAAATAAATGTGATCACAATATAAGCTTGCGATATCATGCGCGTCCGATTCCGATGGTCTTCGGGCTGGGCTGCACGTCGCACGAATCCGGTCTTTCGGCTCAAATCCGGCGGGGATTGAGGTAATGTCCAACATGTATATCGATCATTCTCATGGAGCTCGAGGTAACATAAAATATGGGTCTTGACACAAGCCAATGAAAGAGGTGATAAATGTGATCACATTATATAAATAGGGGATTGGGCGGTGAGTGAGAAGCTTCAGACGGGGTTTGCTTTTCCCGAGACAGGGCGTGAATGGGACGAAGTCCTGAGCGATCTCGAGGCCTTCAAATCGGATGATTTTGATTGGCGGCGCGGACGTCTTCCCACCTACACCTATTTCTGGAACGAGGAGTTGCTGGCGAAGCAGAAGTCTTCATACACTGCCTATCTGGGCGAAAACGGATTGGGTGAGGGCAGCGCGTTCAAGAGCATCGCGCGCATGAGTTCGGACATTTATTCCGCTGCGCGGTCGATCTTCCATGCACCAGACGACGCGACGGCGTCCTTTACCAGCGGCGGATCCGAAAGCCTGTTCCTCGCCGTCAAGACGTGCCGCGACTGGACCCGGTCCAAGCGGAAGGAGCCCAAGGGGCAATATAATATCGTTGCCGGCGAAAGTGCGCACCCCGCGCTGCTGAAGGCCGCTAAAATCATGGACGTGGAGGTCCGGCGCGTGCCGGTCGATGCGGAGTACCGGGTGTCTGCCGAGGCGCTTCGCGCGGAGATCGACGACCGGACAATGATGCTCTTCGCGTCCGCGCCCTGTTATCCCTATGGCGTCTTTGACCGCATCGAGGATATATCTGCCCTCGCGCTTTCGCTTGACCTTTGGTTCCATGTCGACGGTTGTTGGGGTGGTTTCATTTCGCCCTTCGCGAAGTTGCTTGGCTATCCGATCCCGGAGTGGGATCTCGCCGTTCCCGGTGTGACGAGCCTGTCGGCCGACCTTCACAAGTTCGGCTACGCGGCCAAGGGCGCGAGCCTTCTTCTTTATCGTGACCCATCGATGATGGAGCACCAGGCCTATTACTTCGACGATTGGCCCCGCGGCATATATTACACGCCGACGTTGTCAGGCTCCAAAGCCGCTGGTTCAGTATCGTCGGCTTGGGCCATGCTCCAGCATCTCGGTCTTAAAGGTTATATCGAGGCGACCGACGCCACGATGGCGGCAACGATGCAGTTGATCGCCGGTATCGATCAGATCGACGGGCTCGAGACGCTGCCTCAATACCGCGAGTCAAACCTGTTCTCCTTCGTGTCGACCGATGATGCCGTCGACATCATGGCGGTTGCTGACATTCTTCAGGAGAACGGCTGGATGCGCGGCCGAATGAAGACCCCGCTCGCCGTCCACCAAGGCGTGACGGCGTCCCACCTTCCATACGTGGCTGAATATTTGGAGGTCGTCAGTGACGCCGTCGATGAAGCGCGCCGCACGGGGCGCAAGGGGAAGTTCGGCGTGCGCTCCTACTGACGGGTGGGGGTGCCGGCGTTCCCAAGCCGGCGCCCCCGCCGCTTACCCGCTTCGCTTCCCAATCGTTCGATCGCAACCGCATCATCATGGAGGCATAGTTGTGAATCTTGAAGCCGTAATTGCTGCGTCATTCATCTCCTTCGACGATCTGCTTCGCACCCACGCGGCCGAACGCGCGGATACGGTCGCGGTCGTCGATGAACAGGGCGAACTGACGTGGCGCGAGTCGGGAGAGTTGATCGATCGGGTCGCAGCCGCATTCCAGCGCGACGGCGTCATCAAAGGCGAAACGGTCGCTATCGCAGCAGCCAATTCGAACATCGCGCTCATCGCCTTTCTTGGTGCTGTTCGAGCAGGCGCCGTTCCGGCCCTGCTCACCTCCTCGGCAGCCGCGTCGACATTGCTCCTCATGCTCGCTGACAGCCGGAGCCGCTTCCTGTTGCTCGATGGCGACGTCGCTGCGCAAATCTCCGACCTGCCTTTCCCCGACCGTATCGAGCGTGTGGCGCTGGACTTTCATGGCGAGGCTCTCAGTTTTGGCGCGTGGTTGGCGCCCCGCGGATCGACCCCGGTCTTGCCGGTCATTGAACCGGAAGATCCGTTCAACATCATCTATTCGTCGGGCACGACCGGAATGCCGAAGGGCATCGTTCAAAGCCACAAAATGCGACATGAATATACGCGGCGCATGCTCGCCAATGGCACCGACGCAACATCGGTCGCCATCGCCTCGACGCCGCTTTACTCGAATACGACCCTCGTTGCGCTGCTGCCTACGATCGCGGCTGGCGGCAAGGCCGTGCTCATGAAGAAATTCGACGCCGGCAGATTTCTGGCGCTGTCGGAGCGCGAGCGCGTCACCAATGCCATGCTTGTCCCGGTCCAGTATCGCCGGATCTTAGAGCATCCGGAATTCGACCGCTACGACCTCTCGTCTTATCGGGTAAAGACCAGCACCTCGGCGCCCTTTCCAGCCTGGCTGAAGCGTGATGTCCTCAAGCGCTGGCCGGGCCAGCTCATCGAACGCTACGGAATGACCGAAGGCGGCGGGGGTACCAGTCTTCACGCGCATCTGTTCCCCGACAAGTTGCACACGGTCGGTCAGGTCAACCCCGGGCATGTCATCAAGATAATCGACGAGAACGGCGCGGAAATGCCGCAAGGCGCGACTGGAGAGATCGTCGGACGCTCAGCCTCGATGATGTCCGGCTATTTCGGTCAGCCCGAAAAGACCCGCGAGGCCGAATGGTTCGACGCTGAGGGGCACCGCTACATCCGTCATGGAGACATCGGCAGGTTCGACGAGGACGGTTTTCTCGTGCTGCTCGATCGCAGCAAAGACCTCATCATTTCGGGCGGCTTCAATATCTATCCGTCCGACCTCGAAACCGAACTCTGCCGCCACTCCGCTGTACGCGAAGCCGCGGTCGTAGGCATTCCGTCCGATCGATGGGGAGAGACTCCGCTTGGGGTGGTCGTCCTCTCCGATCCTGGAGCTGATCCCGCGCAAATCCTTGCTGACGCGAACAGTCGGCTAGGGCGGACCCAGCGGATCGCGGCGATAGAGGTCGTTTCTGCGTTGCCGCGTAGTCCGATCGGAAAGATACTGAAGCGAGAGCTTCGTGACAGCTTCGTCGGACTGGTCGCCTGACGTGCACCCGGACACCCGCCCATTTTATCCCGCCGGATTGTCTTGGGATCGCGTGGTCGTCCGGAACTCCCGGACCGAATTCAACGAGAGTGACCGTAGACTGAGAAGCGCGCTCAATGCGTTCTTCGCGCGCAGACTTTCTGACCCGGGGGAAGCGGAAGACATGACACAAGAAGTGTTCTGTCGTCTCGCGGTGCCTGGCCGGCAGGAGGCGGCGACATCCGACAGCTATGTCTTCGCGATTGCGGCAAACCTGCTGCGCGACCGGGCAAGGCGGGAAAAGGTGCGCAGAAACTATTGCGAGGCGCGCCGACTCGACGAATTTTTGGGTATCGATCCGATCGATCCCTTTCGCATAACCGCTGGTAAGCAGGATCTTCTGTCACTCGCGCGCGCCATCACAAATCTTCCGGAAAAGACACGCGAGATTTTCATTATGAACCGGGTTGAAGACGTCGATAAGCACAGGCTTGCCGAGCGCTTTGGCGTGACGGTGCGGATGATCGAAATTCATATCAAGCGGGCGCTGACCGCCCTCGATACCGACCAGATGTTCGGGACGTGATCATCGCCCGGAAGATACGCCGTTCATTGGCCGTGAGGCGGGCGCCTGTCATCGCCAGGCGCCACCGCGTCATTCGCAGATTTAGCTCCAGTGCGTTCCTTTTTTTATCGTGTTCAAATGTGAGGTGCAGGTGAGTCACAGCGCGAAATCAGCCATCGGGACGTTCAATCATCAATCCGACGCGGGCGGATCTGCCATAGCCGACAGCAAGCCATTCGGGCCTCCGCCCGAAATGCGCGAAGGATTTGCGCCTTTTGGCGAATTCCAAACCTGGTACCGCGTAAGTGGCGACATCAAGAGCGAAAGAGTGCCGCTCATAGTCGCTCACGGCGGACCCGGCTGCACACACGACTATGTCGATTCCTTCGGGGATATCGCCGCTAATGGCCGTGCGGTGATACACTATGATCAGATCGGCAATGGTCGCTCCAGCCACATAGATGACAAGCCGGCAGACTTCTGGACGGTTGGGCTTTTCCTGTCCGAGCTTGAGAATCTCACGCGGCATCTCGGGATCGACGCGCGGTACAACCTGCTTGGACAGTCGTGGGGTGGAATGCTCGCAGCCGAACATGCCGTGCGGCAACCCGAAGGTCTCAACGCTCTCGTGATTGCTTCGTCACCGTCGTCGATGCCCGTCTGGCTATCCGAGGCCCTGCGGTTGAGAGCGAGCTTACCGACCGATATCCAGGAGACGCTGGCGCACCACGAGGCGAATGAGGCGTATCAGCACGCAGAGTATCTGGCCGCTACCGAAGTTTATTATCGGCGTCACGTCTGCAGGCTCACTGAATGGCCCGACGAAGTCCGGCGTTCGTTCGCGGCCATGGCAGAAAATCCGACCGTCTATCATACGATGAACGGTCCTACCGAATTTCACATCACCGGGACATTGAAAGACTGGAGCATCGACGACCGGCTTCACAGAATCTCCGTGCCGACGCTGCTCATCTCCGGGGTCCATGACGAAGCGACCGCGGCCTGTGTGGCGCCCTATGCGTCGCTCATTCCCGACGTCACCCAAGTTATCATGACCGATTCATCCCACATGTGCCACGTTGAGGAGCGCGAGGCGACCATGCAGACCGTCGAAAGATTTCTTGCAGCGCAGGACTGGATCGACGTTGCCTGACCTGCGGCCTTGTCTGCTGGCATCGTGGTGTCTGAACATCGATTATCGAAGGTGGCTTGCATTCCTGACTGCCGTGCCCCGCCGCTGTCGCGTGCCGAGCGCCGTCGTTTTTGCGTCGGGTCGTTGTGACATGGACTGCAGATAATCTCGACAACCATGGCTGACCTTGTGCGAGGCCCGCCTGGCCAAAGTCATCATCATCATTTCGCAATTTCTCATGCTGTGCGTTTTTCTATTGATGGCCGATCGCAAAACGGCGGCCCGACCAGAGGGGACTGACTATGACACACAACCGCAAAGCGACTCTTGTGCAGCTCGCCACGACGACGGCATTGATGCTGCTGCCGACGACGGTGCAGGCGAACGACCGCACCTCGGACCTTTCGCCGCCCTCGCTGCCGGTGATTGCTGTTGATGACATTCTGCCCGTCGTGGGAGAAGCGCCGCGGCATGTCCTTCAGGAAAGCGATACGGAGGTCCCGGCTGCCAAGGAAAGCGAGCGGGCCGAAGCGGATGGTGACGATATCGTCGTAACCGGGTCGCGCATTGCGCGCACGACCTACAATAGTCCCAGCCCTGTCGCGGTCATCGATGCCGCCCAGATCGAGCAATCCGGTACCGGGAATGTCTACGACCTTCTTAACCGATCCCCGCAGTTCGGCGTCGGCCGAGGTCCTGCGAGTGCAGGTGCCTACAGCGTCGAGGCGGGTGCGCAGTTCGTCAACCTGCGAGGCTTGGGCCTCAACCGCACGCTCGTTCTGATCAACGGACAACGGCGCGTCTCCGGGGCAAGCTCGACTTCGGCCGTCGATCTCTCGAGCCTGCCTGCCAACGTGATACAGCGGCTCGAAACCGTAACGGGCGGCGCGGCCGCGATTTACGGCGCCGACGCGGTGTCGGGCGCCGTAAACGTCCTCTTGAAAGATGATTTCGACGGGATTGAATTGACCACGCGGCAGGGGCTTTCCAGCCGTGGGGATGCCTATAGCTCATCATATGGCATTCTACTTGGCGGGGATATTGGTGAACGTGGGCATGTCACGATCGCCGCATCGTATAATTTCGATGACGATCTCTATCTCCGTGACCGGTCGTACACGCGCCGGTTCCCTTTCCTGTCGGCAAATCCGGCAAACACGGGACCCAACGACGGCATTTTCGACAACATAACATTTAATAATGTGCGGTTTCTCGAGACGCCGGCCACGGGTCACTTTATCGTCGATGGTGTCCGCTACACCTATGACAATGGCTTGCGGCCCATTCAGAGTGAATCGCGTCCTTATGCATTTCCCGATGATTTTTTTGGCATCGGGGGAGATGGTTTCGATGTCTCGGCGTACGACGGACTGCGTAGCCAGTCGAAGGTCTTCTCGACTCTGTCGCATCTCACCTACGATGTGCTCGACGGCGTAAAGTTCACGGCTGACCTCCAGTTTTCGCAGGCCAAGGGCTATATTGCCGGCCAGCCGCAATATGGTTACGGCTATCAAATCAATCGCGCGAACCCGTTCCTCCCGGCTGACGTTGCGGCTTTGATGGACGCGAATGGCCTTACGACGCTTTCCTTGTCGCGCACCAATGAAGATCATGGGGCAAGTTATCGGGCTGTGACGCGGCAGACATACACCGGCGTTGCAAAACTGGACGGAGAGCTGACCTCGTCGGTGAACTGGTCGGTGTTCGGTCAATATGGTCGTTTCACCAACAATGATGTCTTCGGAAACAACCAGCTCGTGTCACGTCTGAACGAGGCACTCGATGTCGTCGCCGGCCCTGACGGCCCGATGTGTGCGAGTGCCTCCGCTCGTGCTGCAGGATGTGCTCCACTCAATGTTTTCGGCGCCAACGTCGCGACACCGGAAGCGGTGAAATATTTCCACTATAATTCCCGGAACCAGACGACAAACACCCAGACGGTGTTCGGCGCGCAACTGAACGGTGATCTGTTCGATCTGCCAGCCGGTCCGCTCGCTTTTTCGGTGGGAGCCGAATATCGCCGCGAGACGACAAATGTCGTTGCCGACCCCTTAGCGGTCCGGGGAGAGCTTTTCGACACGATCGGTGCCAACCTTTCGGGCAAGTTTAATGTGAAAGAGATATTCGGCGAAGTGCTGGTTCCGATTTTGCGGGATCAGCCCCTTGCCGAGAGGCTCGAGGTTGACGGGGCGGTCCGCTTCTCGGATTACTCCAGCGTCGGTTCGACAACGACTTGGAAGGCTGGCCTCGTCTATGCGCCGGTCTCCGACATCCGCTTCCGCGTAACGCGCTCACGCAGCGTCCGGGCGCCGAACCTCAATGAGCTCTTCAGCCCTGGAAGTCTGTCCAACCAGTTCTATTTCGACCCGTGCAACAACACGCAGATCAATGCCACGCCGACGCGCGCTGCAAATTGCGCGGCGCTCGGCGTGCCGGTCGGGTTCAGCGACCCGTTGCTCGCATTGGCACGCTTCGTTCAAACTTCGGGCAATCCCAACCTCGATGTGGAAAAATCCGACAGCCTGACCTTGGGCGCCGTATTCCAGCCGGCTTTCCTGCCGGGCTTCAGCGCGTCGGTCGATTATTTCGATATCAAGATTAAGGGCGCCATCGATACGATCAGCGTCGATGCGATCCTGTCGGGCTGTGTCGATGGTCCGGCACCGGTCCCTCTCCTTTGCAACCAGATCATCCGCCGCTCGGACAGCGCGATCACTCAAGTCAATCTGACCTCGCTCAACATCGGCGAAAGCCGCGTCAGCGGCATCGACTTTACGACTGACTATCGCACGGATGCCGGTTCGCTGTTCGGCGATCCCCTCGTGCTCGGTCTGTCGCTGTTCGGCAGCTATTATATCAAGAACGAGAAGACCGTCGACACAACCAAACCGGATGATGTGCTCAAATATGCGGGATCGATCCTTGCGCCGCGGTTCCGGGGAACTGCAACCGCGACCGCCAGCGCCGGCCCTCTGAACATCGCCTGGACGCTGCGGTACATCTCGCCAAGCAAGGTCGATCTTAATGTCAGCAAGGAGTTTCGCGATGACAATGATCTACCGCGCAAAGTCTACAACGACATCTTCATTTCCTATGACGTGACGGACAAATTCAAGCTGGGTGCAGGCGTGAACAATATTTTCGATGTGCATCCGCCGGCGGGATACACGACCTTTTCGGGGAACTTTAACGCCTCGCTCTACGACAATGTTGGAACCTATTTCTTCATGACCGCTGGTCTCAAACTCTAGAACCGGCGCTACGACTGCGGGCAGGTTGGGCTCACCCACCCTGCCCGCAGGTTGTTGATATTTGTGTTTGCGACGCCGTCGCCAAATGAACCGAGTAAGATTATGAGGGATCCTGCGGGACAAAACGAATTGCCGCTTGCCAGCTACTGGATGCCGTTCACGGCCAATCGCCAATTCAAACAATCACCCCGCCTGCTTCAGTCGGCGCAAGGCATGTTCTACACGTCGGTAGATGGTCGGCAGATCATCGATGGAACGGCTGGCCTTTGGTGCGTCAACGCGGGTCACGGGCGCAAGCATATTTCCAACCAGGTGCAACGGCAGTTGGAATCCCTCGATTACGCTCCATCCTTTCAAATGGGACATCCTGGGGCGTTCGAATTCGCCGAAAGGCTCGTTGCCATGGCGCCCGGAGGATCAAATGCTGGGCTTGATCGCGTATTTTTCACGGGATCGGGTTCCGAATCCGTGGACACAGCTTTGAAAATTGCGGTCGCTTACCAGCGCGCGATCGGTCAGGGCACGCGTACCCGCTTCATCGGCCGTGAACGCGGCTATCATGGGGTGGGATTTGGTGGCATCTCGGTAGGCGGTCTTCTCAACAACCGCCGCGTTTTTCCGCAGCTGCCGGGCACCAACCACCTGCGTCACACGCACGACCTCGAGAGGAACGCCTTCACTCGCGGACTTCCCGAACATGGGTGCGAACTTGCCGATGATCTGGAGCGGCTGGTGGCTCTGCATGGCGCTGAGACAATGGCGGCAGTTATCGTCGAACCTGTGGCGGGCTCGACCGGAGTATTGCTGCCACCGGTCGGATATCTCGATCGACTGCGCGAGATTGCGTCATGCCACGGGATCATCCTGATTTTCGATGAAGTCATTACCGGCTTTGGGCGACTGGGATCGCCGTTTGCCACCGATCATTTCGGCGTGGTGCCCGACATCGTGACGACAGCCAAGGGCCTGACCAACGGTGCCATCCCGATGGGCGCGGTCTTCGTGAAGCGGCAGATCCACGACGCCCTCATGCGCGGAGACGAATCTGCAATCGAGCTATTCCATGGCTATACGTATTCGGGTCATCCCGTCGCAGTCGCAGCCGGCATGGCGACAATGGACATATATGAAGGCGAGGGGCTTCTGACGCGTGCCCGGGACCTGGAGCGGACCTGGGAGGAACTGATATTCGGCCTGAGAGCCCGCTCTCACGTGATCGATATTCGCACGATCGGACTGGTCGCCGGCATCGAACTCGCACCCCGATCCGGTGCGGCGGGCGCGCGCGCATATGAGGTGTTTGTCGACTGTTTCGATCGAGGCCTGCTTGTCCGCGTCACCGGCGACATCATCGCGCTCTCTCCCCCGCTCATCATCAGTGAGGAGGAGATCGGCCGTATTGTGGACATCCTGGGTGCTGCGCTGGACCGCGTGATATGAACGATGATCCATGCCACAAGCTGTGAAGAACAGTCGAGGCCTTACGGCGGCAGGAAAAAGACTTCAATCCAGTCATCAAGGGAAAAGCTATGACGATGGCCGCAAGAATTTCGCTTATCGGGGCTTCCTTGCTGTGCGGAGCCGCATCGCTTGGTGGTTGTGCCCATGCTCGCGCGCCGAACAAGCTGGAAGCGCCACTCGAGCGGGCGATGAAGCGGCTTTCGGATGACCATCCGTCAATTCCGGGAATCATCGTCGCGGCGAGCTCGCCTCGTATGGGATTGGACTGGGAAGGCGCGATTGGCGTCGTGGACAGGAATGGAAAGGATCCGCTGAAACCAAGCGATGCATTCAGCATTGCGAGCGTCACGAAGGTATTCACTTCCGCCACGGTGTTTCGCGCAATCGAAGAAGGCAAGTTCGGTCTTTACGATCCCATTGGACCGCTTCTTTCCCCCGAAACCGCAGCGGTCCTGAAAAAGGATCGGTACGATCTTGAGCAGATCACCGTCTTTCAATTGCTCACCCACACGAGTGGAGTTTACGATTTCGCCACAGATAAAGATTGGGGGAATACGATAAGGTCCAATCCGATGCGGAACTGGTCGCGTTTGGAGCAGATCGAATATGCTACCGAGCACGGCGACAAGATGTTCGAGCCGGGCACCGATTATTCTTACTCGGATACGGGATATTCCCTCCTGTCCGAAATCGTCGAGCGCGGAACCGGAATGCCCTTCCCCGAAGCCGTGGCCAAATTGGTCGACTATAAAAAACTGGGGTTGGAGCACACCCATTTTGACAAGCTGGAGGCGCCGCTGCCAGGCGAACGGCGCGCGCAACAATATGTGGGCACGATCAATGCGAACCAACGCGACCCTTCAACGGATCTTTATGGCGCAGGTGGCATCATCACCACCGTTGGCGATTTGGTTCGCTTCATTCGCCCGCTCATGCAGGGGAAAATTTTCAAGGATTCTGCCACCCTGCCGACATCACTTCTCGTGCCCTCAGTCGGGAAGGCGCGTGTTCGCGAGCACGCCGCGCTCCTCTATACGGCCAGATTGGGCAAGCGAACATGTTGGGTACACAGTGGGTGGTGGATGGTTGAACTCATCTACTGCCCGGACATCGACCTCGCATTGGCGGTGACGACGAACCAGAATATTTTCGTTCCGGAGAAACCCGATGTCGGAGCCAGCGCCGACATTCTGAAGATGGAACTCGGCAAGGCCATCGACGAACTTGTGGAAACTTCGAAGCAACGCGCTCCAAAACACTAGCCTTCCACGATCCGGTGACCCTGGCATGACGGCAGTCCTGTTAGGCGGCGTGCCGGTCAGCGAGGAAATGCGAGTGAGACTTCAATGGCGAGACAATTGCCGGACGGGCATGTCTATGACGTTGCCATCATAGGCGGCGGCGTCGTTGGATGTCCGCAACGGCGGCGCGGTCTTTAGCCAGGTGTCGATGTCGCACCCGATCAACAAAGAGATGGGCGATCTCGATAAGGCCGCAATTGGCAAACTCTGGAGCCCAGTCGATGCGGTGTTCATGGAGGCCATGGAAGAATTGATCGTCGTCGATATCGACGGCTGGAAAGACAGCTCAGGCGTCGCTCGCGAAATAGAATTCTTCAAAGAGAGGGGGCGGCCCGTAAGCCTGTGGAGCGAAGTCGAAACCCAATTCCAGTCAATATGAGAGATGTTCTCCCACTCCCGCGTCGACGGCTTTTCTGGGTCCGTCGTGCCGGTCGGTCAGTATAGAAGATGGGTACCTTGGATAAGGGATCGAGCCGGCGGCGCACCGCCCTTGACAGGCACAGTCAGGCTCCGCAGGTAAATTGGCCGGGAAAAGCGGTGGTGGCTCTGCCGCCATCAGGCGTAACGGCGCCAGTTTCGTGGAAGAAGGATGTTCAGATGGCTAGTCGGCAGGGGGATACGGCCGCGACGGAACAGGCTGCGTCGTTTGAAGGGATATCCTCCGTCACCAAGCTTTCGCTGCCCGACCAAGTGTTCAATTCGCTGCGCGACGCACTTATGAGCGGGAGGTTCGCGCCCGGCCAGCGCGTGCCTTTGCGCAGTATCGCTTCCGCTCTGGGGACAAGTACGATGCCCGCGCGTGAGGCGGTGAACCGGCTCATCAGTATCGGCGCGCTCGAGCTCCTTCCCAATCGTCGGGTTGCCGTGCCAATTCTGAGTGCGGACCGGTACCGGGAAATTGCAGTCGCGCGCGGCATTATCGAACCCGCGGCAGCAGAAAGGGCAACGCTTCAACTCTCGGACGCCGATCTGCAAAGCCTTGCTGGAATGCATCAAAAGATGTCGGAACTGGTGAAGCACATTGATCAGGAGGGAGCAGCCCAAGAACGCATGAAACTCGACAAGGCGTTTTTCTTCAAAGTCTATTCCGCGAACGGCTCGCCTGTCCTGATATCGACGATTGAGTCATTTTGGCTCAAAACCGGCCCGTATCTCAACATTCTTATGGAAGGGATTGCGAAGAAACTCTGGTTCAACGGAGATCGCGTCAAGCCCGTTCTTGATGCGTTGCTGGACCGCGATTCCGAGGAAGTCAGGCGCGCGGTCTTCAGCAATATCCAGACCGCTTTCGAATATATCGCCGACAGCGGCAGGCTTGGCGGGGAACGTCAAACGGGTGAAGACGAGTAACGTCTCGCAAGCGGGCTTCCGATATCCATATCGGTCGGGTGGCGGCCGAGGGCAAGTTTCCATCGAAGGTCCGATACATCCAGACCGTCGGGACTTATCTGCGGCGACGTAATATTCGTGGTCATGCCTGCGTTCTACATGGGCTGCCGTTGAATGAACAAGGGATGATTTTGAATGATCAATCAATGTAATGTCAGGGGCTAGAGGCACCGCGGATGGTCAGGACGTGTCCAACAACATGGCAGGAATGCGCCTCATCTACGTCGTTTGCGCGGCATTGGCGGCTGCCTGAAAGCGGTCGTTTGATCAGGTCGACGCGAAGGTTTGCGCCTTATCGGGATAAGGGATTTATGGCTCGCTTATCGCTGAATCCAACATCACTTGACAAAAAAGTCGGAATATCCGACATAGCCGAACTGGGTTATGCGGGAGACAAATCTGTTGGCGACTGTAACCACATCAGGTGCAATGACATTCCCGATCGCGAAAGTCATTGCTGCGCTCACTTCCGAACTCACGCAGGTCGCACAATCCGAGGCGTTTGTTCGCGGAATCAGTCTTCCGACGGCCCATTCTGCGCTGATGAAGGCGGCCGTGCCAATAGATTCCCTTTCCACGGTCGACGCCCTTTGCGTCCTCGATACCGTACTCGGCTTTAAGCTTAAGGAGAGCATAGTTCGGACGGGCGGCTATGACTCAGTTGAAGAAGCGCTCAACCATATGGTGCCCAGGATCCAAGCTGCATGGACCAAGCGGAAGAAAAAGAAATGACGAGCGGCAAACCATCTGACGATTTGGAAGCGCGGCGCCAGATGGGGGATCGTTTGCGGGACTCGCGCAAATATCTCGGGCTCAAGCAAGACGAGGTCGCGCAATATCTTAAAATCCCGCGCACCGCACTTACTGACATCGAGAACGGGAACCGCAAGGTCGAAGCACTTGAGCTTGCACATTTAGCGCGCCTTTACCGCCAATCAGTGGGATATTTCACCGGAGACGATGCGGGTTCTCTGGGGCTGCCCGCCGACGTCGCCCATCTGGCGCGCCGCGTCGCCGATCTCTCGAGCGAGGACCGCGCCGAGCTCGGCCGGTTTGCTGAATATCTTCGAGCGCGAGCCAAGGGCGAGGAAGAATAGGTGGCTGCGACCTATGCCGAAGCAGTGCGTGGTGGTGCGATGGAGGCGGGACGTCTCCATCGCCGACTAGGTACACAACAAAGCCTGAGCGGCGCAGCGGGGTCAGTCGATGTATTTAGCGCGATCGCAGAACTCGGCGTCCCGCTAATCCTAAAGCCACTGAAAAATCTACTTGGGGCCTTTCTGAACGAACCGGTTCCCGGAATTCTTGTCACGACTGAACGCCCGATGAGTATTCAGCGTTTTACAGCGGCGCATGAGCTTGGGCATTTTGGCCTCAACCACCAGCCCAGTCTCGACGATGACAGCATCTTGCGTCGCATGGCCACTGCGGTGCTCGAATCTACGACGGATTATCAAGAGGTCGAAGCGGACGCATTCGCGATCGCCTTCTTAATGCCGAAATGGCTTATTCTCTTCCAATGTCAAAGACACGGCTGGACGATTGAGGAACTCAAGAGAGCAGATATCGTCTACCAGCTCTCATTGAGGCTCGGAACGAGCTATGAGGCGACATATCGCACGCTGCGACGTTACGAACTCATCGACGGTCGGACGATGCGCGATCTTGGGGCGACTGCTCCGCGCGACCTGAAGGTTGCGTTGTTGGGTGACTATCGGCCAGCAAATTACCGCGGGGACGTCTGGCTACTAACTGATCGGGATGCTGGCGCGCAGATCGACGGCAGCTGCAATGACTTGTTCGTTATCCGCCTTGAGGAGCGTTCGGGAAGCGGTTACATATGGAGCCGCGAGCAGCTTGCTGCCAGCGGCTACGTTGTTGTTCGCGACAGCAATGAGGCTTTGGATAGCCAGACGATCGGGTCGCCGACGATGCGGCACCTTACTGTATCGGTCGACGAAGCCGAGCGCGGGCCGGTATCGCTCTCTGAGCAACGACCGTGGGCGCCGTCTTCTCCACTCGCGACAATCTTGTTTAAAATGGATTTTACTGGTCCCGAGCGTGAGGGCCTCTCGCGCGCTGAACGCCGTTCACGATTGACTGGTTGAGCTATGTCAATCTCAGTCCAGAAGGACCTTACAGCGCTATTTGGAGATGCGCGCGACCAAGGCGCACGGCCGACTTGCCTCGCCTTTGCGGCGAGCGATTGCCATGCTTCGCTCAGGGGAAAATGGGCACCGTTGTCGGCGGAATGGCTTTATTATTGCGCGCAAGCGCGCGGTAATCGCTCCTCCAGCGAGGGTGCGACATTGCCGGATATATTGAGTGCGGCGCGGCATGACGGGCAGCCGTTTGAAGCCGCTTGGCCTTATCTAGTGCCGCCGGTCGACCCTTGGAAGCCGCCCACCGGCATTGCGCCGATCTACCGCCGCGAGGGCCAGCAAGGCCTCGCAGTTATTGCATCAGTCGTGGCGAGCCTCGACGCAGATCGCCCGCTGATCTTGCTACTGAATCTTTCGAGGTCTTTCTTCACGCCCACGGCTGATGGAATAGTGCACCCTGCGGTAGGCGAATTGCCCGACACCGCCCTACGCCACGCGGTGGTCGCGACGGCTCATGGTGTCGTCGATGGCCGACCCGCAATCTTTGTTCGGAATAGCTGGGGAGGGGGCTGGGGATGCGATGGTTCTGCTTGGCTTACCGAGGAATTTCTTAGTCCGCGCCTTTTTGCCACCGCCGAACTTTTGGGAGAAGTATGATGTATCTCGCTATCCCGTCCGCGCCCGATTGCGTCTCAGCTTGGCTCGCGGCCGTCGCTGCCGTTGACGGTCAGCGTGGTCATGAGGCCTACAATGTTATCCTCGATGTTGATGATCCGACTGCCCGTTCTCGGCTCGTCGATCCCGTAGTGGCGGAAGTGGATGCGTTTCTGAAGGAGCACGCCGACAAGGGGGTTGAGACGGTTGCCAACACCATCTTTCCCGAGGCGCTCTATCACCGCCACAAGGCCCCACTCTTCTTTAAGCGGTTCGAAGACAATGTTCTTCCGCGTGTTAGCAGGTCGGGCTGTTGGTCGGGTTACTACTTCGAGAGAATGATGCGCTACCCGCGCCCCGACGGGAAATTCGACAATCAGCTGGAGGAGATCATCTCTCGTATCAAGGATCCCACGGTCAGCGCACTCAACAAGTTTGAGATCAGTATTTACGATCCGCTGCGCGACGTGGACAAATCGCCTTATGGAGGTCAGTGTCTTAGCTTCGCCAGTTTAAAACTGATCGGCCCCGCCACAAAACGTCAGATCGCGATGACTGCGTTTTATCGAAATCACTACTATATTGAAAAACTGCTTGGGAATCTGATCGGGCTTGGTCGGCTCCTAGCCTTCCTTGCAAAGGAAACGGGCCTGGAAGTTGGTCCATTGACGATCGTTTCCACCCATGCCGTTATCGACACTCCTTCCAATCGTTCGGATCTAAAAGCACTGCTCAAACGGTGCGATCTGATTGAAGCGAAGGCAAACGTTGCGGCCTAGGCAATACTTAGTTCGAGTTCAGCCTGATCCTTCACCCGGCGATCGAAACCATAATGCCGGTACATGCCGTCGATGAACTCCCGCTGGCCCCCATAGCTAGGGTGACGGACGCAGGCGATTGAGACATCCAAGTCTGCCAGCGCCATGTGTGCGTCGCGTCCGATAGCCATTACTCGTTTAGGCCGAATCATCGAAACAAGTGCTTGTAAAAGAGGCCAAGTCTTTTGGCGCTCTATCCGAGTATGGCATCGGTTCGAAAACGGTTCATTGCGCTCGTGCGGGTGGAATGGAAAGACGTTCCAGAGCATAACGGGCTCGCCAATGTGGGAAAGTACCTGCCACACGATTGCGGCGGTCCGCTCAGCGACAATGGGACCAACAGTTGCGCGCTCGAGTGCGACGCCCCCCATTAGCTGCGAAGCTTCGCCAAGGTGCACCTCGTCCGTAAGCGGCACGCCCGTCCGCCGCCCGCCGCGGTAGCCAAGATCGCGGGCAATCCACATTGTCTCGACTTTTGCATCCAGCGCCGCTTCCAGAACAATCTGCAGGTTTGCCCGGCGCGTGGCGGCGGCATTATCGCGATCGTGGATTGCGCAAGTATCCCCCCACGGGTTGAAAACGGAGGGTAGCTCAACGCTAGCAAGTGTTTCTAGAAATGTCTTTGGCGTCATGCCACCATCTCCCGAACTCGGAGTCGGCGGTTCTTAAAGTCTATCATGACGCGCCCCTGCCGCTTTTCGCATAGGAAACGAAAGGCTGCATACCCTTCTAGAATTGCTTCTTCCCAAAGCCACAGCGGACATCGTTCCGCTTCATAACCGGCGACGAACTCGCGGACGCCCTTCAGCATGTCAAGCGGCAACTCGCCGCGTCGGACCCCATCGAAATACCGTAATTGCTGAGCTTGGCCAAAAAGCCATGATGTAATTCCTTCCTCAATGAGGATCGCGCGGGCGCCATCCTCGGCTTCGTCGATCGCCGGCAGGCTTTTGCGTTTCAAGCGCAACAATGAGCGAAGCACTGGCGACCAGCCGAGGACGGCCGCATAGGCGTAGTGGAAGACATCGTGGAAGCGGTAATCGTCGGGTACTGCGGAATTGTCGGTAAGTCGGTCGCCGACATACACGCCGTTCGATCGCTGAAATACGTAATCCTTGCCGTGGATTTGTCGCTCAAATAGGTCGATCGTCATCTGACGGGGCAGCGTCTCTTCAGGTAGCAGCCCATCGTCGAATGGCGGCGGAAAGTCGCGTTTGTTAGGCCAGCGGTCGAAAATCTTGTGGAGATTCTTCACTGCCGCCGCCTCGAGAGTAACCCCGGCTTCCGTAGCCGCGCCGATCAGGCAGCGCATAACATCAGCCAGCTTCCGCAAGCGATCCTGGCGACGCCGCGGCATCGCCGCATCATAGCCCCGGACTAGTTCGCCGACCCCACCCGCAAGTTGCAGGAGCGTTCGTTCGAAGGATACGGTGGGCTCCCGGATGAGAGGCATATGCGCCGGCTGAAGTGCGTGGAAGTTTAGGGCAGCGTCCGCTTCGTTAGCGCCGCTGTGATCGAGTGCGGCCTTTCCGACGGCGCTCAGCGGAATTCTGCTGCGTCGCGCTAGGCTCGAAAGGTACCAAAGGACATCACCTAATTCTTCGACAACGGCATCAGCATAACCAAGATATGACGCGCGATCGCGTTGCTTCTTTTTGGCGACACTGAGCAGGCTTCCCGTTTCTCCGAAAAGCCCCAGCAACGCGAAACTCAGAGCGGCCGAACCTCGCCGCTGGTCAGTTTGCGCGGCTTGAGCTGCATAGCCATCAAGGGTGAGGGCCTCGAATTCTGTCATGCCCTCGTCTTTCGCCGATCGCGGATCGCCTCCGATGGGACAGCAATTCCGTCTCTTGAGAGCGCACGGAGAACCACCACCCTTATGGGTACGCGTTCCTCCACAGCACGGCGTTCTAGTGCTTGCTTGGTCTCGGTGGGGACCTGCACTTGAAGGTGCTCATCGATAGCAGGCGCTTCAATTTTCATGAAACCAATAAATCATGAAATCATGAAAATGGCAAGATATTGCGAGGACGCTCTGCGTGAATCGAATCCTCTGGAAACAAGCCCATGGGTCGCTGCCGATATTTCGAGTGTTCGCAAAAGCGCGGCCATTCTGGACACGATGCGCAGCACCTGTCCTATAGTTATTGAGCTTATGCTGGGTTATGTAGCCGATATGACCGCACCGCTGTTTCTCCACATCACCGATCCACACATTACGGGCGAAGGCGTCCCCCTGGAGCGCGACGATTTTAAGATCAAAATTCCTAAAATTGAGCATGGCAGTCGCGAGGCGGCGCTTGACCTGCTGTTATCAAGGCTCGCCGAGCAACTTCAG
Source organism: Sphingomonadales bacterium (assembly GCA_004173185.1). Lineage (GTDB taxonomy): Bacteria > Pseudomonadota > Alphaproteobacteria > Sphingomonadales > Sphingomonadaceae > Sphingomonas. The sequence continues at coordinate 56,259 of SEFZ01000003.1, forward strand.
AGCGAACAGCGCGAACTTGATGGCGTCATCTTTTCCGGCGACGCGGCCGAGCGTGGCAAGCTTAGCGGACACGCTGCACTGCGCGATATCATTCTAAACCGGTTGGGAAACGTTGGCGTCTCACCAGCAAATATCGTTGCCACCCCTGGCAACCACGATGTTCCGCGAACGACCGCGCCAAGCAGCGCCGAACGCTATGAGGCCTTCATCGGAGCCTGGCGGAACGCCGGGTGCAAAACGCCCTGGCTCGACGGCATCGACGATATCACTCGGTTGGATCCCGATCAGCATCGCCTCCTCGGCGCGGACAACAGCTGGGTCATATATCCGATCAATAGTGCAAACTGGTCGCATGCCACCTCCGAACTAGAGCCGCCGCTCAGCGAGATATGGGAGAAGATCCCGAAGCTTCTCGGTGATGGCCACCCCGACGCTGCAAAACTCGCGAACCAGTTGCAGAGCCTCATTCGCTACGACATGGCGCGCGTCTCAGATGAGCAGCTCGAGGCATTCAGAACTATTGTCAGCTCCACGCCCCCGGCGACCCTTGGTAGCCAGCTCCGCCTTGCTGCGATCCATCACCATCTGCGCGCTCCTTCGCTCCACGAGGAAGTGAAGCCTTTCGCTGATTTCACTAACCTTGAGCTACTCCGCCAGACTCTTCGTGAACGGATGATCGATGTAGTGCTTCACGGTCACAAGCATCAGCACGCCGTCCAGCCTGAACTGATCTATGACACCGACGGACTCAACCCGCGGCGTGTGATGATTATCTCGGGGGCTTCGTTCGATGGCAGAAAGGAAGCCGATGCAGTCAGGCTCATTGGGCTCGGCAAATTACCCTGGACGCCGGAGATCGAGCTGACTCGTGTAGCGCTCCCTCGCGCAGGCACGGAGCTTAAGTCAAAATTGGAAAGCCCTATCTCGCTCTGGCGCCCTCTCGAGCCCAGCTCCGGGTCAATCACGATCCAAGGCTCCGATCTTGATGACGTTTACCACCGGGCGGTTGAACTGGCATCGGGAGAAGCGAAGGGCACGACCCTTGTTGTTGATCTTGATCTCCCAGCTGCGAGCCACGCGGGTATTCCCGTTAACTATCCGGCGCCGCAGTCGCTCGACGCCCCGGGACGGGTTCAATGGTTTGACGAACTTGCCGGCTGGTGGCAGGAGCGCCATTCGCGGCTCGAAGAGCGCGTTCCTTACCATCATGGAAGCCGTCTCCATCGATACGCTGGTGTATTCGATCAAGTCGATCGGGTCAGAAAGCTTATCGAACGGAAGGCGAGCAGCCGCGCGATCGCGATTCTGATCGATCCGCTCCGCGACTTTATGCCCGATGCGGACGACGCCGAGAATTTCGCCTCCTTTTGCCTGGTGCAGTTTCGCAAGCGCGACATCGGGGAGGATAAGAGCGCGATCGACGTCGTTGGATATTACCGTGCGCAAGAGTTTCTGCGCTGGTGGCCGATTAACATTTCGGAACTCCGCGCACTTCAACTCGCGGTATGCGATGGCAAAAAGCGCGTGCCTGGCCGCATTTCTACGATCACTTCCGAGGCGCGCGCGATCGGACGATCGCCGACGGAGGTCTCGGTGCCTGTGATCGATCGTTGGCTCGACCAGCATCCCGGCCGCCTCTTCCTACTCGCTACCTATCTTACCTGCGGTAAGGTCGAAAATGAGGCAACCCGCGACGATGTCGTGAGCGGGTGGACTCAGTCGCTGGAAGATTTCGAATTCGCAGCTGAGCATTTTAATGAGGATGGGGTACCGCTTGCTATCGACGGCCTTGCTACGCTTATGTGTTACATAGAAGCGCTCAAGCCTTCTGGGCAACTTCGCGAATTTGTAGACGCGCTAGACGCTCTGAGAAAGGCGAACATTGCATATTTGGGCACAAAGCAGCGGTCAAAGGATTTCGACAATTGGGGCGCCCTTCCGCATATTCGGCAGCTTCGCAAGCTGAGTGCGGCTTTGCTGGATGAACAGGTAAGCGCGATCTGAAGTCCAGCAAATCCACCGACAGATATAAGGGGACGTCTTTGGATCATTCGCTTGATGCCGGCAAGTCAAGGCTGCGTGCTTTCGTTGACGCTGGCCTCGAGGCCCTTCCGCGGCTGCCGATGGTCCACAGCACGGACTGCTACAGCTTTGCGGACGTCCTTGCCGGGGGGACGTTGCAGCCACAGAACTGCCCGGTGTTTACAGGTGAGCAGCTCACCTATCTGTTCTATGGGAGACCCGCTTTCCGCCCGAATATTGGCGCTGAGCCCACGAGCCTTACCCATTTCTTCCCCGTCTGTATTATCTTCCGCACCGAATGGCTCCCAGAAATTCGACGTATTTTCCCATTCGATTCTGGGGCATTCCATGGCGGCTTTTATGATGCTTATCTCCACCATCAAATGAAGCTTGGCGATTTTGCCCTCGAACCTGATGCCATCACGCCCGGCAAGCTCATCGGGAGGTTTTTTAGTACAGCGGGTGCCTACCTAACTGCTCGTCCCAAAATCGCTCCGACCTTCGACGCTTCAGAATTCGAGGCTCAAAGTTATTCGGCATTGATCAACGCTCGAGAAGGCAATGCAATCGACAGCCGCGGCTCGGGGATAGAGGTGCAGACTGCCTCGCCGATCACAATCGCCGATGCTGTTGCTGCGGTGATACTTCCTTCGCCATTTGCGGACGGCGCGAGTGGTGCAGCCTTAAAGAAGCTCGGGATCGCCGCCCTTCCTTATCGTATCACTGACCGCAGTCGCCCGAACGAGTTTATGAGTCAAATTACCGACATTTGTTACAACTATTATATTCGAACACAGATAGTTGCGGAGTCTGAGCTGTAGTGGCTGCACTCGCGCATCTTGAAGCGCCAGGTGGCGAGGGCCCCGGTTTCTTATTTCCACTGTTTCGGGTATTCCTCGGCGCGAACCACCTATTTGCGCAGCATATCGACGAGCACAATAATGTCGTCGCATTCGAGCCAACATTTCACGAACCGCACCCATTGCCCAATCTGCCGGCGGGAATTGAGACCGATATTGGTCGCCCCGCTATCTGGGGCTTTCGCGATCATAGGGGAACAATCCACGTTGGGGACGCCCGCTCAATTGAGCGGATTGGGCTCGAACTCCTCGAGAGTGGTGCACTCGTGGGCCACCCCGTTGCGGCGGCCGACGTGGTGAGCTTCTGCAAGGCCGAAACGCGATTCCCCGAGACACTTCGCGCAGCTTACAATGCTCTCGCCGATATATCGAAGGACGGCGCTGATATCTGGCGCGATACCATGTTCCTCATGCCGGCAATCAAAGCGGATATTGCTAAGCTCACGAGGCGATCAAACACCCGAGACCGAGCGATCCAGGACATTGTCGTAGTCTCGCGCGGTCGCATATCTCACCTCTATATGCCGTCGCTGCAGGCAGGCGAGACCAGCGATTTTTCGACTTGGCGACAGCTAGCTGCGATCTTCGGCATCGACGAGCTGCAGTTGCATGAATTGCAGTCCTATCAGCAGACAACCGAGTACCGCACGCCGAGGTGGACCGTCCTAGGTATCGGGGGGATCGCTCGCCACGTTTTCGGGCGCGCACCCTTCTATGGCCACTACGAGGGCGGATCAACCGTCCCCGGAAGCATATCGGTCAAAGGTCCCCCAATGGCCAGGCCGGTCGTCGCTGCTGGCCCTCAACTCCTCATCGGCATAATCAGAAGCAACCTTGATGATGCTGAGAAGATGCGTGGCCTTTTCGATGCGCATGATGCTGGCAGGGCGATCCGCCACCTCGTTGACATCCGTCCAATCGGCTATGGTACTCCGAATTCGGCTAAAGCCACGCCCGAGGCCTTGATCAACGCGGTACCGGAAGCGCAGCAGCTCTGGATCGTCGCTACGCACAGGCTCAAACAAACAGGCAAATTTGCGAATTCGTTAAGTGCGTCAAATCGAGCGAGCCGCTTCGTCCGCGCAGCCGCAAACGGGCTGATCGCGCTGCAGGATGACGACCGCGCTGCCATATTGGGAGAACGCAGCAAGACTGGTCGCGTCGGAATCTTCGGCGCGGCGCGCTATGATGGCCGGGTTCCATTCGAGGATATGGTCCGGCGTGTTCTTCACAACATGCTCTGCGAGGACGTATGTTTGCACTTGGCGAAGCGGATCGTGATGCTCTGCCCTTATGCCTCGCCTGATGCGAACGCCGGTCATGTGGTGAAACTTGGCCGCTACGAGTATCGGGTCGAGCTTATCCACAAACCAATCGAAACAGGAAGGCCCGATCAGCTCGGTTTCGCGTTCGATACCCCTCCGTCGAAACGAACTCTTGACGATTTCCGCGCCTTTTGCGCTGCGATATTGGCAGCATTCAATTGGACAGAACGTCACGCCGACCGAGATTATATGTCGTTTGAAAATGAAGGCGAGGGGTTACGAATATGGCCTGCCATATCAGATGCTGGCATACGCCAGTTACTCCAGCACGACTGCGAGTTTGGATTCGGTGCGAACGTGATCATTACCAATCGAACTGTGCGTCATAAGGACCGCGAGTGCGCAAAGGCACGAAAATGGATGCTCATTCACTATTCGGAAGTCGATCGATGGATGCGTGAAAATTATCAGGTGGTGGCTTTTGAAGATTGGTAGCCAAAGTGCCCACTGCGCCATTGAGCTCCATCGGCTATGAGCGCGAATACCCGGCGCGTGCCGCACTCCATCTCGCTAACGCGCTTACCAAAGCGGCGTAATCTCCGCCATAGCCCTGTCCTCGGTTCGCCTCGCTAGCACGTGCCGTTCCGAAATATTACGCGATAAGATGTCAAATGCCGTCCCGCTGCGCGGCATATCGGTCAATTGATCGTCGACGGCGCGCGCAATGTCAGCGTCTGGCCAGTAATCGGAATGGTCCCAGCTCCCGCCCAACACCTTGATGCGATCCGTGGAGGGCATTCCCCGGCGGCCCAATGCCCGGCGAACCGATAGCCGGAAATCGGGGAAATGGGCATGCTCGGCAAGTTGCCCGGGTCGGAAAAAGCGTTTGAGCACCTTGTCGTCGCTCGAATGCAGGACCCAAAGATGGTCGAGTTGATTGATCATATTAGTGAACGAGCCGCTGCCCGTGACTGCATATTGCGGGACGGCCGCCGCCATTAGGAGAGTGAAGGGCAATTCGCTGTTCGTACCTTTGGTCACGATCAGACGCTCAAGAGCCTCAAGTGTCAGCCGGCATCCCAGCGAATGCGCGATAAAGCAAATCTCCAGCGGGCTATTCCGTCCATTCGCCTGACGGGCGCGAAACGCTTCTTTGAGCAAATCTCTCAGGAGTTGCGAGGCGCCAAGCGCGGTCTTCGGTTTCGCCATGTAGCAAATGGGCGAAATGACACGGCTGAGCAAACCCTGCTCGCCGCGTTCACTGTCCGCTACCGTGCTCGTGTCGCCTGGCCAGTAAAGCCGTACGATGCGGCTGCGCACATCGGGACTCAAATAACGTTCGAAGTGATCGTAGGACAGATTCGCGGCTTCCTCGGTCACGTTGAAGCCGTGGATGAGGATGACAAGTTTGTCCTCGCGGACGAACAGGTTCGACGGGCTGATTTTACCGTTATCGAGGCTTCCGCCCACGGCGTGGCGGCGAAGCGAAATCGCGCCAGCGTTCCCGTCCTTGTGGCTGAACGGAAGGCTCATTTATCGCCGCCGGCTCACATAACCCGCCGCCATGTCATGGAGAAGAGAAGCGAGAAGGCCACCGGTCGCGCCGATAATCAGGGCCAATCCGATGGGACGGGGCCAAATCTCGTTCGCGCCGATAAAGGCCACGGCCATCCCAAGCATGATGGATAAGACGCGTGTCCAGTTCGCCAATGCGCCTTCCAGTCGAAGCTGCAATTCGTCGAGATGTCGTTCGGCCGCAGTCCCCACGGACTGCTGCGCTACGGCGACGGCTTCGACAAAACCGCGATCTTCCTCCTTGGCTGATCGCGTAATCGCCCCGGGTTCCCGGCGGCTTATGAAGTCGAGATACAGCACCGTGTGGCGATCGCCTTCGGACGCGTGATCAGTGAGATAGAGGAACTCATCTATATAAACCGAAGGCCGAGCAAGAACCAATGAAGCCGCATCCTGTATCTTCTTCATCAGGAGGCCGTTCGAGATCGGCTGCAGGAGAAGGGCTATGGATGGCCAGGGAAACTGCTTTTTTGTTGATTGACTGAAATGAGCGTCACGTTCCACCTTTCGATGTAGCAATTCGCTCAACGGCGGCTCGTCGGGAAAGAACCTCGCAAGCCAGCGAGGAGTACCGCGATCAGGATTCCAATAGACCCGGCCAAAATACTCACTGCGTCGATGCCAGCGCGCCAGTGTCATCCATTGCACGCCGCCTCTCAACCAAGGTCGGAAAAGCTGCAGGATTGCGAGAGAGATGACGGCGATAATCAGCGAGAGCAAGATGGCAGACGTGAACAAGACAAGAAGATCCTGAAGCGCCCCTACCGAGCCGCCTGCCGCTTCGGCCTCAAGCATGCGGGGGCTTGCTCCCGCCAATTTCACAATTGACTGCGTTGGCTGCATAAGTGTTTCCCCCTCACTCAGTTTACCTTGGATCGTGCGACGACCCTACCCAGAATTGAATAGGCGGGAGACTCATTCCGTCCGAGAGATCGCCAAGCGTCGTGTTCTCTATGCATCCGCATGGCAAGGCGCGCCAGAGGGCCGCATATGCTGAAACCATCAACCACTCGGCGTCATCGGCGGATAAACCGGGAACGGCGGGCAGCTCAACGGCAGCCGACGCCTAGCGTCGCCGCGGATTGACGTCGGCTCGGTAGGTACGGCTCGTCGAAACCGTATAATCGGCGCCGTCGCTCGTGATGACCACGTCGCCCTGATAGATGGCTTGGATGTCCTTGATCTCGCGGTTGCTCATCGCGACGTCGGTCGTACCCCATTTCGTCTGAATAATTCGGTAGACGCCCGCATCCTCGAGCCGCCGGAGCGCGTTAACATTCGGGTGACGATACTGGTCGACGTCGCCGTGCGAAATGACCGCTATCGTAGGCTTGATCTGGCTCAGGAACACATCGTCCGACGCGTTGTTCGCGCCATGATGATTGACGTGGAGGACGTCGACGATTCGCCCGGCGGCGGCGATCTTCGCGCCGACTGCGCGCTCAACCTGCGCGTCCTCGGAACCGGAATCGCGGCCGATCAGGTCGCCGGAGACGAGAAAGTCGAACTTTCCGTAGGTCACCAGCATCGAGACACTTTGTTCATTCTCGGTGTCGACCTTCGGCACTTTGGCGGACGCGTCCCGTATGCGCCCGGCGCTTGCATAAGGCGTCATCCGCGCGCCGCCGCCGAGATCGATTGCGAAACTGTCGAGCTTGGCCTGCGTGTCGAGCGAGAAGCGGTTCCCGCGCGCCGCTGCGATCTTGACGTAACGCTGATACTGGATCGTGTTCTTGTTGTTCTCGTCGCCGCGATCGACGAAGCTCCCGACGCTGATGTCGTCGCCGCGGCCGAGTTCGTGCGGATCTGGATCCTGATCGGGCTGGCCTTCCCAGTCGGGGCGCCCGTCGTTGTCGTCGTCCCCGGGAGCACCGGGCACGCCGTTCGGTCCGAAAAGGAAGCTCGTGCCGTGGCGCGCGCGCTCGGTAATGAGCCCGCCGATATGGTCCGCGTCATAGTGTGAGATGACGACAAACTCGATGTGCCGGATATTTCGTTTGGCCAGGACTGCGGCGATGATGCGGCTGCCGTCATAATCCTGGTCGTCTCCGGCGTCGAAGAGAACGGTAACGCGTTTCCCCTGCGCATCCGCCGGACCTCGGATCAGGGTCGCGTCGCCTTGGCCGATCCGGATGTTGACGATCTCGACTTCGTTTTTTTCCACCGCTGCCGCGGGCAAGGCTGTGATGAGCGAAGTACTCGCTAGAATGAATACTATCCCGCGTTTCATGGCGTATCCCCTCCCGAAATCGGTTCCGTCTAGATCATCTCTCGCACGCGTCTTTCAATTTGCGGGGCCGTCGTCGGTTTCGGCATCGTCATCGGCCTTGGTTTTGTCATCGGCGGCAGGCGGAGTGTTGCACCCTGCCTCATCGGCGGCGCGAGACTGGCGTACCAGGGCGTCGAAGGTCGGGACGATGGCCAATGCCGCAAGGTCGGACGCGGCAAGCGGTCGGGACAATTTCACATTGTCCTGAAGTCCGATGTCGCCGTTCGAAACGGCGCCGCCCTTGGGCAACGCACGGAGCAGCCAAGTGCGAAAGGCACTGGCCTGTTCGAGCGACGCGAACTGGAGCTGGACCGGTTTCGCGCCGGTCGGCGTGAAGAGGAGCCGGTGCGAGCCTAAGGCCAGCGAATAGAGTGGTTGGTACGGCGCGGGAGATAGGAGGAAGCGGATTTGTTTATCCCCCCCACCCAAGCGAAGCTCGACATCATCGTCGGACTCGCTGAAGGTCGCTGCATTGACGTCGGTGATGTGGCGCTCGCGGTAGAGGAAGGTCGCAATGCCGCAAATCGGCTGCAGGCGGCGTTTGGGTACGACTTGGGTGATCCACCGGATTTCGACCTTCGCGGGCAAAACCGGTTGCGCCAATCCATCTTGGGGCTCGCCCCAGAGCTTGCTCGCCGAATGATAACCGGTCTGTCCGAGATTGCCCGGAAGCGCAGCGACACTGACATCGATGCTGCTGACGTTGCGCGCGAGGTCTTTTCGCCATCCGGCCGTTTCGTCGAGCCAGGCCGTGCCGGTTTCATCTACTGCGGCGTTCAGCACGCCGACATCCTTGATCTGCATTTCGCGCACGCGGGTGCGGCTCGTCTCGGCGGAAATTGAAGCGTCCGGGAGAAATTTCACGATGTCTAGTCCAGCGGACGCCGAGACCTTGCTCGCGCTCGTGTCAGTCAGCTTACCGACTTCGATGGTGTTTTCGGTATTTGCTGCCTGGCTCCATCCGCTGATCCGCCAGTCCAGCGCTTGCTCGGGTGCGACCTGGATTTCGATCCGCACCGCGTCGATACGGACACCGGGCCGGAGAAATTTCTCCGGCCTGATCGAGAATTCCAACTTTCGCGAAATATTCGAAGCTTGCACGACCTCCCCGACGCTCTCCTGCGCAGCCCGCAGCTCGATCGGCGGTTTGCCCTTTGTTTCGGCCACGAGCGCCGCCTGGGCGCGATCGCTGAGCTCGGTGAGCTTGACTACGGACTTCTTGGGCGAGCCGGAGGACGTGGTCACCGAAAGCAAGAGCACGCCGGCCCCGGTACCCTCCGGAGCATCCTTCAGCGTGCGGTATCGATTTTCGATGACTTCCGGAGGTTCGGATAGAGCGCAGCCAGCGGCAAGCAAGGAGATCGCTGCGACGCAGCACGCCTGCAGGCGAGCCTGCCGGCCGATCACCGCCCCCGTCCGAAACGCGGTGTCAGGCGAAGCTTGAACCGCACGATTTCGCCCGGATAGTCGTTTGACATGCCGTCGGAAAGCTTCATCCCTGAAATATGATATGCCTTAAAGTCAGACCGCGGCACCGGGTAGAGGTCCGGAATATAGTCGGTCTGCGCTTGGCACTTTTCGAACGAGTCGATCATCGTCGCAAAAAACTGCTGTGAATCTCGCGGTTTATTATAGTCGTCGAGCAGAATCCCGCATTGGCCGTCGATCATAGCTCCCCCCCCACCCCGGAAACATGCGTCATTGCTACCCCTCGAGGGCCGCGAAAGCGAATGGAATTAGCGCCAAATCGGACTGAGCAGCGCCGCCTAATCGCCTTTCCCTCGTTCGCCAGAGATGTCGGCTTTCATCGACGGCGTATCAACAGCTGACAGGCCGCTATCGGCCACGTTAGAAGAATTAAAACGGAGGATGGCGCTGAACGTCTGCGCTATTGTATCGAAAGTAGAGGCGGTTGGCGCGTCCCTGATCATCGACCCCAGGCTCCGAGCAAACTAGCTTGCTCTGGAATCCTGCGCGCAAGACCTCGGCCTCGGTCATCGACAAATATGCCATTAGGTGGATCGCCGTGCGGCGACCTTCGTCCTGGGAGTTCAGCGCTTCCTGTCGAAGGTGATGCTCAAGCGCGAGCCGCCGCGTCCGTTCGCCCCAAATGAAGTGAAAATAGGCGAGCACCGCGATTATGCCTGTGAGGATGGCAGCTAGATTGGCGACGACCTCTAGCACGTCTTTGACCATGGTTTCCTCCGATGATCGATTTTGGATTTTTCATATCTCGCCGCGCTCCTGCGTCGGATCAGCGATGAAACGATTAGGCCTTAGAGCGGCTATTTGCGGGTCTCTTTGCAGACATTTAGACCTCCAAGGGTTGGATCGGCCTCGCACTTATAGCCGCATTCATAATCGCCTCCGCTCTCTCGTTGGATCGAGCGCATCCTGTCAATCGCAGCCCTCTGGCATAACTCAAAGCTTTTGAAGCCCGCAATACGCTCATATCCGGAGAGATCCGCGGAGTTTGGATAGACGAAGGCGTCCCATTGGTCGGGGCGGCTGTCACATCCGCTTAGCACCAGCGCGAGGACCACTGCTTTCCACATGCCGCCCCCTCTAACGACTGCCACTTTCCCGAGCCCCTAAAATAGTCGCGCCCGTCACATGAGCACCGGTGGTTGCAGCCGCTATGGCGCTCGCTGCTTCCGGTGCGATGGCGTTGACCAAGTAGTACACCCCCACGCCCAAAACACAGGAGAAACCTGTCAATGGTACCATTCCAGCTGCGAAACCAGCAGGGCTTTTGACCCAGCTTAGTGCCTGATCTTTCAATGATCTCACACGGCGAAGCTGATCATCTAGCGGTAACTCAGCTTCAGCGAGGCGAATGAGCTCCCCCAGCTCTGCATGAAGAGCTTTCAGGTGTTCAATGGCTTCAAGCCGCTCCGGTTCAATCGGTCCGCCGTTGTGAAGAGGGCGCTCTTGCTCGTCCAGCAAAGCGTCAACGCCCGCGAGCGCGTCAAATCCCAGCGCCAGCACGACCTGGGCTTGCTGGCTGGCTGTACGTTTGCCGGTCCATCTGTTTGACCGAACGGGCGGCCTCGTGTGTCCTTCCACCCGGTCAAACAGCGGTGTCATATCTTCTCGCACGTGGGCACGCCGCTGTTCGTAGCTGGGCGCGAAGTTCTTTATGTAGGTCCAAAATCCAGAAAGATCGCGTTGTGACCGGACGAACCTCGGCACCACATCGGCCAAGTCGGAACGATCCAATAGCGTGCGGCGCATCGCCTTGTAGTCCCGTCCTCGAGATAAGTCTTGGTTGCCCTCACAGCCGAGAAGCAGGATCGACTGCAGTCGATCCATCGCCCCCTCGTCGTCAAGTTCGTCCGGCCAGCCGGAAACCTTCTCGCCCATGCCTCGATCTAACACGTTAGGCCCGAGCGGTCGATCCGCATCGATCCTCCGGTATTACTCGCGACGTCAGCTTTAGCCGATTTCGAACCAAAAGCTGCCAGTCTGAAATCGGCCAGTTGCGGATATCATGCATTTCGAGCCCAATTGAGGTTCTGAGCCTCAGCTCTGATCTCATTCAGCAAGGCGAGTGCGGCGGGCGGAAGACTGCGGCGCTTTTCTGATGCGAACACGATCGAGATGTCGAACTCGAGTTCGTCGACCATTAATCGGCGGAACTGCCCGCTTTCCAGTTCAGCTTGGACCGACTGACGCATCGCGACGCCGAGAACGTCTCCCATTGCTACCAAGCGTCGCAGCGTTCCCATGTCCGAAGTCGTCAGGTTGTGAATCATCGTACCACCAGAGATGCCTGATCTTTCGGAGAAGGACAGGAACTTTTTGACGAACCATCGTGACGGCGGGGCTACGGCCTTGGGATAGGGCCGCATGTCCTCAATCACGAGTTCCGCCTTGTCGGCGAGGGGATGGCCGCTGCGGCAGAAGACGATGAATGGAGGAATTTCCATTCCTTCCACCTCGATCCTGGCGTCCGCACCATCATTTGCAAAGCCGATGTAGAGGTCGATCTTCCGGCCGAGCAGTTTCGTTTCCATCGCCTCCCAGCCACCAATCTCAAGGGTGAAGGCGAGATTGGGGAAGCTGCCAAGCAGCCGGCTGAGCGCAGGCGCGAGGAGCGGTTCCGAGAAATAAGGATGGCAGCCGACGATGAGACGCCCCGAGGCGAGGTTGCGTGTGAGGTCGATCTCGCGGTGCATATGCTCGACGTCGGAAAGCGCCTTGCGCGCCGTATCGAGAACGATCTCGCCATAAGCGGTCGGTATGACGTCACCATAGCGTCGATCGAAAAGCGAGACCCCATAGGTCTCTTCGAGCTTTTGAATGCTTTGGGTCAGCGCCGCTTGGGTAATACCGGCGAAGTCCGCGGCACGTCCGAAATGGCGATGTTCGGCGAGAGCGATGACATGCTTGAGCTGGCGAAGGCTCTCCATTAGTTTTCCTAATCAAATTGAGACATAAAACGAATTGGACTTATCGTAGCGGTTCGTCAACCTTGTGGCCATTGAAGAAGGTCCCGGGGCACATCGGGGCGGGAACGGTGAGGGTGGCGCATTGGTCGAGGTTCAGGATCGGTTGGAAAAGCACGAAAGCGGCGCGACGGCGCTTGCCGATGAACTCGCGATGATTCGCGACCAAGCGGGCCGCTTCTTCGCGAATGGTTTTGCGCCCCGGCTGGATGCTTGGCGCCAGTCCGGCGCGGTCGATGCCGCGTCATGGGCCGAGGCGGGCTCATCCGGACTCCTGTGTGCCAGCATTCCCGAAGTCTATGGCGGCGGCGGCGGCGGTCTCGCGCATGAAATTGTCATTCAGCAGGAGGTGAGCCGAGCCGGGCTCGGAAGCAGCTTCGGTATCGCGAACATGGTCCACTCGGGCATCGTTGCACATTATATTCTTGCCTACGGCTCAGAAGCTCAGAAGCAGCGGTGGCTCCCCGCGATGGCGCGCGCTGAGCGGATCGGTGCGATCGCGATGACGGAGCCCGGAACGGGTTCCGATCTTCAGGCCATTCATACCAGTGCGAAGCGTGTAGCCGGCGGGTTCTTGGTCAGCGGCCAGAAGACTTTCATCAGCAACGGACAGACGGCCAATCTCATCGCGGTGGTGGTGCGGACCGGCGCCGAGGCGGGCAAGGGGCTCTCCATCCTGATGGTCGAGACCGAAGATGCGGCGGGTTTCGAGCGCGGTCGCAAGCTCGAAAAGATTGGTCTCGATGCCCAGGACACCTCCGAACTGAGTTTCCAGGACATGTTCGTGCCGCAGGACAATCTTCTCGGTAAGGAAGGCGACGGCTTCCGGCAGCTGAAGCATCAGCTGGTCTGGGAGCGCATGATGATCGCCATTGACGCCGTGGTGAATATCGAGCGCGCCGTCGAACTCACTATTGCCTACACCCGCGAACGGTCGGTCTTCGGCAACGCGTTGATCGACTTTCAGAACACCCAGTTCGTGCTCGCCGATGCAAAGGCTCAAGTTTTGGTCGCGTGCAGCTTCATCGATGCGATGATCGCGCGGCTGCTGTCCGGCGACCTTGATGCCGCCACGGCGGCCGCAGCGAAGCTCTGGGCGACCGAAACGCAGTGCAAGGTCATCGACGCCTGCCTCCAGCTGTTCGGGGGCTACGGTTACATGACCGAATATCCGATCGGTCGCCTTTACGCCGATGCGCGCGCCTCGCGCATCTACGGCGGCACCAGCGAAATCATGAAGTTGATCGTGGCTCGTGCTCTCTGAGCCGGCCAAAAAGGGGAATACTATGACGAAAGTGCGTGTCGCCGGTGTGGGAATGATCCCTTTTACCAAGCCTGGACGGAGCGAAGACTGGGATGTGATGGCGGAAAAGGCCGTCCGGGCGGCGCTGGCCGACGCCGGTATCGGCTATGAGCAGGTCGAGCAGGCCTATGCCGGCTATGTCTACGCCGATTCCACCGCTGGACAGTCCGTATTCTACCGGGTGGGATGCACGGGAATTCCGATTATCAACGTCAATAACAATTGCTCGACCGGTTCGTCGGCGCTGTTTTTGGCACGCCAGGCTGTCGCGAGCGGCGTGGTGGAGTGCGCGGTTGCACTGGGCTTCGAGCAAATGACGCCCGGCGCGCTCAACATGCTCTTCGTCGACAGGAAGCGGGTCCTCGACACGCATCTCAGCCGTCAGGAAGAGTTGCAGGGCTGGGACGAGGTGGCGCCTTTTGCCGCGCAGCAGTTTGGAGGCGGCGGGCTCGACTATCAGCAGCGCTACGGCACCGCCGATAACACGTTCGGCATGATCTCGGTGAAGGCGCGGCGCCATGCGGCGAATAATCCACTCGCGATATTCCGAGATCCGATCACCCTTGAAGAGGTGATGGGCTCCAAGCATCTCTATGGCCCGATCACCCGGCTCCAGGCGTGCCCGCCCACATGCGGAGCGGCGGCGGCGGTGCTGGTATCGCCCGCCTTCGCGGTGCGCCACGGTCTCGACGCTTCGGTCGAAATCGTCGCCCAGGCCATGACGTCGGACGTGTCCGATTTCGAAGGGCGGACGATGATGAGTGTCATCGGCTATGATCTCGCCAAGGAAGCGGCGCGGCAGGTCTATGAGGCGGCCGGGGTCGGGCCGGACGATATCCAGGTCGTCGAGCTCCATGACTGTTTCACAGCTAACGAGCTGATCACCTATGACTCGCTGGGTCTGTGTCCGACGGGCGAGGCCGAGCAATATATACTCGATGGGCAGAATACCTATGGCGGTAAGCATGTGACGAACCCGTCCGGCGGGCTGCTGTCCAAGGGCCATCCGCTCGGCGCGACCGGTCTTGCCCAATGCTATGAATTGACGCACCAGCTTCGCGGGACCGCGGATCGACGGCAGGTCGACGGCGTGAACCATGCGTTGCAGCATAATCTTGGTCTCGGGAGCGCCTGCGTCGTGACCCTGTACGCGCGGGCATGACGATGCTCGATTCCGCGCGGCACATCGGCGTGGTCTCCGAGCCACGTACCGTCGAGGTGGAAAAAGGGTTTCTGAAGCTTTTTGCTAAGGCAACGGGCGAGAAGAATCCTATCCATTTCGACGAGGAGGCGGCACGCCGGGCGGGTCATCCGGGCATCGTTGCGCCCCCGACCTATTTGTTCAGCCTGCATATGGGGGCGCCCGCCAAGCGCGGCGATCTGTTCGATGCTGAAGGCGGGGTCGGCGTCGACATGACGCGAATCCTGCATGCGTCGCAGTCAATGGATATCGTCCTGCCGATCCATGGCGGTGAGCGCGTAACGCTGACGACGACCACGACGGACATCTATGAAAAGAAGGGCGGCGCCTTTCAGTTCATTGTCCAGGAAACCGAAGGCCGGAACGCCGACGGCGAACTTTGCGCGCGGATGCGCAACGTCATGGCGGTGCGCAATGGCTGAGGCCGTGACGATCGATACATCCCCATGGACCGTCGGCACAAGGCTGCCCGAAACGACGCATGGTCCCATCACACGCACGACACTGGCGCTGTTCGCCGGTGCGTCCAACGATCATGTCGATCTTCACATCGACAGCGATTTTGCAAAGGCAGCCGGCCTCGAGGATGTGATCGCCCACGGCATGCTGACGATGGCCTATCTCGCGCAGGCGCTGGAGAGCTGGACCGACCACGAGAGGCTGCGGGGATGGAACGTCCGGTTCACCGCGATGGTGCCCGTTCAGTCGGTCATTCGGTGCGGCGGAGAAGTAACGGAGATTTTTCAGGCAGACGGCGAGAAACGCGCGCGATTGAAGATTTGCGCGCTGACGACGTCGGGGACGGAAGCGGTCGGCGGCGAGGCCGTCGTCGCGATGGATTGAAGGAATGAGACAGGTGCAGAAGTTGCAGAATAAGGTTGCCATTATTTCCGGGTCGGGGCGCGGCATCGGCAGGGCGCTCGCGCTGAAGCTTGCGTCAGAAGGGGCGAGTGTCGTGGTCAACGATCTCGACGACGAACCGGCGAACTCGGTCGTCGCCGAAATCGAGGCGGCCGGCTGCCGGGCCGTCGCCTGTGTCGGCAATGTGACCGCAGACGATTTCGGCGAGCGTTTTGTGGGGACGGCGCTCGACCGCTTTGGCGGCCTCGACATCATCGTGAACAACGCGGGCTACACGCGCGATGGCGCGATCCACAAGCAGACGGACGAACAGTTCCAGGCGATGCTCGATGTTCATGTCATGGCGCCGTTCCGGATTCTGCGGGCTGCTGCCGAGCCTTGGCGCGCCATGCGCAAGCAGGAACTGGCGGAGGGCCGCGAGGTCATGCGCAAGGTGGTCAATATCTCTTCGATCGCGGGCACCAACGGCAATTTCGGACAGGTGAATTATTCCTCTGCGAAGGCGGCGCTGGTCGGTATGACCAAGACGCTGTCGAAGGAATGGGGACGCCAGAATGTCTGCGTCAACTGCGTCGCTTTCGGCGTTATCGAAACGCGGCTGACCAAGTCGGTCAGCGATCCCGACACCCGCATCGCGGTCGAAGGCCGGACGATCCAGGCCGGTATCCCGGATGCGACCCGCGCCGCGTTCGAGGCGATGATCCCGCTGGGCCGTGCAGGGACACCCGAGGAAGCCGCGGGTAGCGTCTACCTGCTCTGCATTCCCGAGAGCGATTATATCAGCGGCCAAGTTCTGATCGTAGGCGGCGGCATGAATCTCTGACCGCCGGTTTCATAATAGCGGTCGCCATGCCGGTATTCGGCGAGCGGGCGACCATCAAGACATACCCATAAAAATGGGCGTATGAGGGAGGATATCATGAGGACTCACACGAGGATTTTGTTGCTCGCGCTTGGCGCTGGCACCGCGCACACGGCGATTGCGGCGCAGCAGGTCGCTGAAAACGAGACAGTGGACAGCGGCGCGGGGACCGAAGCGGTTGCAGCCGACGGCGATATCGTCGTCACGGCGCTGAAGCGCGAACAGGCGGTCAACAGCGTACCGATGTCGATCACGGCCGTGACGGGCGACGCGCTGATCCAACTCGGTGTAACCGACCTGCTCTCGCTCCAGAAGGTGGTCCCCGGCTTCTTCACCCAGGACAGCAGCTACGGAACGCCCGTCTATTATCTTCGCGGCGTCGGCTTCTATGAGCAGTCGGCGATCGTGAAGTCGCCTGTCGGCGTCTATATCGACGAAGTTCCGCTTCCCTATCCGGTGATGAGCGCCGGGGCCTCGTTCGATCTTGAGCGCGTCGAGGTGCTGAAGGGACCGCAAGGAACGCTTTTCGGGGCCAACGCGACGGGCGGCGCAATCAACTATGTCGCCGCCAAGCCGACGCGCGATTTCCAGGCGAAGATCAATGGCAGTTATGGCCGGTTCGATATCGCCCGGCTTGGCGGAAGTATCTCGGGCCCGCTTTCCGATACCCTCGCTGCGCGCGTCTCTCTTCAGCATGAGTCCGGGGGTGATTGGCAGACGAGCCTCACCCGTCCGGACGATACGATCGGCGCGCGCAACTTCACGCAAGGACGCTTCCAGCTGCTCTGGGAGCCGGGCGATGCCTTCAGTGCACACTTCACGGCGAGCGGCTTCACGGATCGGTCGGATACGCAGCAGGCCCAGTTTGTTGGTGCCTTCGCACAGACCCCGACGACCGTCCTCGCACCCGGCCTGCTAACCTATCCCATCGCCGACCGGGGCCGTGAAGCCGACTGGAATGCCCGGTTTCCGCTGAAGAAAGACAACAGCCTTTATCAGCTTGCCCTGCGGGCCGATGCCGATCTGACCGACGATATCACGCTGACGTCAATCAGCGCCTATTCGAAATATAAGCAGGATCAGGGCCTCGACGCCGACGGCACCGACCTGACGATCGTCGGGCTCCATGTGACCGGCGATCTCGAAAGCTATAATCAGGAGCTCCGTCTCGCGGGTACGCTGGGCAGCGCCGGGCAGTGGGTGGTCGGGGGGAACTACGAAAAGAGCAATGCCTTTGAAAACAACCTCAACGACGTCGGACTGTCCACGACGTCGCGGACATTCCGGGCGCTCGGCCTTCCCGACATCAACCTCGTGTCGTTCGAGGGGTGGTCCCGCTTCGAAAGCTATGCGATATTCGGCAATCTCGACTATGATCTGGGTGATTTGGTGACGGTTCACCTCGGTGGCCGCTACACCGACACCGATCTCGATTTTGAAGGCTGCACACGCACCCTCGGCAACAACAGTTTTGGGATTGGCGTGGCGAGGCTTCTGGGGATTACGGCGCCGGCCGTCGGCTCCTGCGCAACGCTCGTGACGACGCCGACCGGGCTCAATTTCGGCCTTGCGCGCAAATCGCTTCCCGAGGATAATTTCTCTTGGCGGATCGGCATCGATTTCAAGCCTGCTGCCAACCAGCTGATCTATGCCAACGTAAGTCGCGGCTATAAATCGGGGGCCTTCTCGAGCCTCGCGGGCTCTGCCGAGGGGCAATATGTTCCCGCGGTCCAGGAAGAGCTCACGGCTTATGAGGTCGGCTTCAAATCTGCTCTGGCCGATCGCCGGGTGCAGCTTAACGGCGCGTTCTTCTATTACGACTATAAGGACAAGCAGCTTCGCGGTCGGACGCAGGTCCCGGTCTTCAATTTCCTCGAAGCCTTGATCAATATTCCGAAATCGCGTGTGCAGGGGGCTGAGCTCCAACTGACGGCAACACCTGTCGACGGGCTGAAGATCACCGCTGGCGGCGTCTATGTCGATACGAAGATCACGGCGAATTACAGCAATTTCACACAGTTCGGCCAGCTCGCCTCGTTCAAGGCGCGCAACTTCCCCTACACGCCGAAGTGGCAGCTGAACGCCGACGTGGCGTATGATTTCGCAGTAAACGGCGATCTCGACGCTTATGTGGGCGCCGGCATAACCCATCGCTCGTCGACCAGCGGCGACTTTGTGCCCGATCCGCGCGTGGCGATCGACGCTTACACGCTGCTCGATCTTCGCGCGGGGATTGAGGATGCAAACGGCAAATGGCGTATCGGGCTTTATGGCCGGAACATCACCAATGAATATTATTGGACGACCGCGACCCGGCGCTCGGATGCGATCGTACGCTTCGCCGGCATGCCGGCGACCTACGGCATCGACTTTTCGGTGAGTTTCTGATGCGCCGGCACGAATGCCTTGGTTACAGCGCGGGCGAGACTTGGCCCGAGGCATCTGGATATGGGAATAGACGATGAATCCCTATGACTGGTTTGACAAAGGTTTGCAGAAGGGAGGCTCCGCGCCGCTTTTGATCGCGCCCGGTGGCCTCACGCTGACTTACGGAGACATGGAAGTCGCGGCGACAGGGCTTGCCGCGACCATCCATGCAGAGCAGGGCGAAGGCGCGCGCGTTGCGGTTTTGTCCCGCAACTATCCTTGGGCGTTCGTTGGCATTCTTGCTGCATGGCGCAGCGCTGGCGCCTGGGTTCCGCTGACTTACCGGAACACGGTCGAGGAAAATGTTGATCTGTTGAACGAACTCGGGGTCGAATGGCTGCTGTACCACAGCGACTTCGATGCCGATGTCGAGGTCATCCGGACCCGGGTAGGTGGCCTCCGCCGCGCAATCTGCATCGATCGGGAGGGCCGTGAGGATTCGTTGCATGCCCTCGTCGAAGCTGCGAAGAACCTGCCTCTCCCTACGATCACCGATGATCGGGACCGGATCATCGCATTCGGGGCCTCGGGAGGCTCGACCGGTCGCCCCAAGTCGATCGAGATCAGCAGCCTCGCCTGGGAGACGATGGCTGCGACAGCTAGCATGATCATGCCGTTTTCGGGACGGCCGAAGCATCTGCTGGTGGCGCCGATGGCGCATGCAGCGGGCGTGCTCGCCGCGCTCCTGCTGTCGCAAGGTGCGAGCAATATCCTGCTCGATCAGTTCGACCCGACCGAGGTTCTCGACGCGATCGAGGCGCATGGCATCACCCATTTATTCCTGCCGCCAACGGCGCTCTATGGGCTTCTCGAAGAGGCGCGGGTTCGGAACCGCGACTATTCCTCGCTGCAATATCTGATCATCAGCGCGGGCCCTGCCTCGCCGCACAAGCTCAAGGAAGCGGTAGACGTGCTCGGGCCTTGCCTCTGCCAGGCCTATGGACAGGCAGAGGCGCCTTTCTTCATGACATGGCTGTCGCCCGGTGACATCGTCGATGCGGTCAACGAACCCGACAAGAGTCCTCACTTGCGAAGCTGCGGCAAGGAAACCGAGCTGGTCAGGCTCGCTGTCGTCGATCCGGCTGGCACGGACTTCCTGCCGACAGGCGAGGTCGGTGAAATCGCGGTTCGCAGCAACCTGTGCATGACCGGCTATTACAACCAACCCGAGGCGACGCAGGCCCTGCGAGATATCCGTGGGTGGCAGCGGACCGGTGACGTCGGCTATGTCGATGAAGACGGCTATTATTACATCACCGACCGCAAGCGGGACATGATCATCTCCGGCGGGTACAATATTTACTGCACCGAGGTGGAGCAGGCTATCCTCGCACATCCGGACGTTGAAAATGCTGCGGTGTTCGGTATTCCCCATGACCGATGGGGCGAAGCCGTCACGGCGGCGGTGCAGCTGAAGCCATCGCGCGGGCTCAGCGAAGAGGAACTGATCGCTTTCTGCCGCGAGGAACTGGGAAGCCTGCGGGCGCCCAAGACGATCAGCTTTCATGAGCAATTGCCCCGCAATGCGGCCGGAAAGGTGCTGAAGCGTGACCTGCGCGCCCCTTACTGGGTCGGTGTCGATCGTCAGGTGAGCTGATTGTCCGGGTATGGGCGTGATGTCGAGCAAAGGCCCGCGCGAATATCCTGAATGGCGATGGAGAAAGACATGACAAGCCGTCCTCTTGTCGACCCCGAACTGCTGCCGTTTCTCGATGCTTGGCCGGCCGTAACGCTGTCAGAAGAGATACTGTACATGGTGCGCGCACGGGTGCTGCCCTTGTCTGAAAGCCCGTCGGACGAGGTGATGATCGAGCATCGTCTGGTTCCCGGACCCGTCGATGCGCCCGACATCGCGCTCTCGCTTTACCGACCTTCAGGCGCTGTCGGCGACCAGCTGTCGTCGGCCTGCATCTATCATATTCACGGAGGGGGTTTCGTCACCGGCAAGGCGAGCGATTTCGAGGGCCTGCACAGACAACTTGTCGTGTCGCTTGGCTGCATGGTGATCGCGGTCGATTATCGGCTGGCGCCCGAGACCCGATATCCGGGTGCCATAGCAGACTGTTATGCCGGGCTCGTCTGGGTGTCGGACAATGCGTCATCGCTTGGCATCGATGCGGCACGGATCGGTGTGATGGGCGAAAGTGCGGGAGGCGGGCTCGCCGCAGCGCTTGCGTTGCTCGCACGCGACAAGGGCGGTCCGGCGCTCGCCTTCCAGTGCCTCAGCTACCCCATGCTCGACGACCGGACCTGCGTTGCTAAGGATCCGCATCCCCATGCCGGGGAATTCATCTGGCCGCCGCACAACAACAGCTTTGGATGGCGAGCCTTGTTGGGATGCGATCCCGGAGGCGTCGACGTGGGCCACTATGCGGCGGCCGCGCGCGCAGCCGATCTCTCGGGACTGCCTAGGACCTATATCATGACCGGAGCGCTCGATCTTTTCCTCGAAGAAGATGTCGAATATGCGCGCCGCCTCTGGCGCGCGGGGGTGTCGTGCGACCTTAATGTCTATCCAGGCGCGTTTCACGGCTTTGATTTCGCGCCCGATGCCGCCGTCTCCATTCAGGCGCGTAAGGAGCGGATCGCGTTTCTCGAAAAGATGGTCCGCTGCCGATCCTAGCCTGCGGACAATTGATGCCGTCTTGATCGTTCTTCCGCGAACGCCGTGGCCGCCGGCCGCGTCTTCGCGATATTGCCGAAAAGGATATTTCGCCAAATGCAGGCGACCGATTTCTCCTCCAGAACGGGCCCCTTGGCGGGCGTCCGGGTCGTCGAATTTGCGGGAATTGGCCCCGCGCCTTTCGGTGTCATGCTGCTCGCCGATCTGGGCGCCGACGTCTTGCGTATCGATCGCCCGGGACAGCGGGTGGCCAGAGCGGACGTTACAGCCCGGGGGCGAAGGTCGCTCGAGCTTGATCTGAAAGATCCCGCCTGCGCGGCGCTTTGCCTCTCCTTCATTGAAAAGGCCGACGTGCTCGTCGAAGGGTTTCGGCCTGGCGTGATGGAGAAGCTCGGTCTTGGGCCGGAACCCGCGCTCGAGCGCAACCCGCGTCTGATTTATGCCCGCATGACGGGCTGGGGGCAAACGGGCCCGCTCGCGCACGCTGCTGCGCATGACATCAACTATATAGCGCTCACCGGGGCTCTTGCCGCCATCGGGAAGGGCGAGGGGCCGCCGGTTCCTCCGCTCAATCTGGTCGGCGATTTCGGCGGTGGCTCATTGTACCTCGCTTTCGGTATCGCATCGGCGCTGTTCGAACGGAGTGTGTCCGGCGAGGGCCAGATTATCGATGCCGCCATCGTGGATGGCACGGCGTCGCTCATGTCGATCTTCCAAGGCTTCGCTTCCGTTGGGCAGGTTGACATGGAGCGAGGCAGGAACCTCCTGTCAGGGGCAGCGCCATTCTATGGCTGCTACGCCTGCGCCGACGGCAAATACATTTCGATCGGCGCGATCGAGCCGCATTTCTTTTCCCGGCTTCTGGAAATGCTCGAAATCGATCCGGGTGTATTCAGCAACAGAGACCATCCTTCTTCCTGGACGGCCGGGCGGCAAATATTCGCCGATGCGTTCGCGCGCCGCACGCGTGACGAATGGTGCGCGCTGCTCGAAGGCACCGATGCCTGCTTTGCTCCGGTCCTCGCCCTCCAGGAGGCGCCCGGCCACGCGCACATGAAGGCGCGGGAAATCTACACGGAGCGCGACGGGATGGTGCAGCCGCAGCCGGCGCCTCGCTTTTCACGAACACCCGGACGCATTGGTACAGCTCCAGTTCCGGCGGGGGAGGGGGGCAAGGCGCTGCTCGAAGAATGGGGTATATCGTGAGGAACGCATTTTGACCATCGCGCTTCAACCCGGAAACGAAAGTCCGGCAACGGATATGGCTGAAAGCCCGCCAAAAGGCGAATTACGCAAGCACTGGCGTGTGCTGGTCGCCGCAGTGCTCGGCAATGCGCTCGCGTCGACGACGCTCACCTTCTACACGATCGGTATCTTCGGGCCTGCGCTCCAAAAGCACTATGGCTGGAGCACAGGCTTCGTCTTCAGCGGCCTGCTCATCTGGACGCTGACGACGCTCTTCACCGGACCCATGGCCGGACGGCTCGCGGACCGCTACGGCGTCCGCGCCATCGTAACGGTCTCGGCGCTGCTGCTGTCGCCTGCCCTGATGGCATTCAGCCTGACCGGTGGAAGTCCGCTCCTTTATGGAGCGGCTTGGGTGCTAATCGCTACGGTCGGAGCCGGTACGACGCCGATCACTTGGTCGCGCGCCATCAACAACCATTTCGAAAAACATAAGGGGCTGGCGCTTGGCATATCGCTCGTCGGTACAGGCTTCATGGCGGCGGCCCTCAAGCCGCTGGCCTTTTGGCTTGTCGGCCATTGGGGCTGGCAGGGTTGCTTCATCGGCGTTGGTCTTTTTCCGCTGATCAGCGCGGTAGCCGGATGGCTGCTGCTGGCCCCCCGCACGGAGGTTGATGGGGAAGCGTCCGCGGCACCCCTAGCGGGCAGCGATGGCGTTTCGCTCAAGACTGCCTTCTCGACGTTGCGTTACTGGCTGATGCTCACCGGGATCGCGCTTATTGCCATTGTCGTCGGCGGCATGTTGCCGCACGTCGAAACCATCGTTTCCAAGATTGGGTTTTCGGGTCGCGATCTGGTTACGATCGTCTCGGTCTTGGGGATCTCGACCGCCTTTGGTCGGCTTTCCAGCGCTTTTCTGATCGACCGTTTCTGGGCGCCGGCGGTGGCCGCGATGTTCCTCTTCGTGGCTGGCGGCGTGATGTTGCTCATCCCTGCGATGCCGGTGGAACTCGCTTTCGGGATCGGCGCAATCGCGGTGATAGGGGCAACCGCCGGAATGGAAATCGATGTCGCCGCCTTCATGGTCTCCCGCTACTTCGGCTACCGCAGTTACAGTACCATTTATGGTGTCGTTTTCGGAGTGTACTCGGTTTGCGTGGCCTTGGGCTCGATCACATTTGGCGCCATGCTCGATCAAGCTCCACTAGCCACGATTTTCGCCGTTTCAAGCGTCCTCCTGTTTGCAGGGGCGATCATCCTTCTTCTTTTGGGCAAATATCAATTTCCCGGCAATCAATAGGTGCACGAAGAAGCTGGCGCCATTTCATCTTCATTATTTGTTACGGCATCAATCGCCATTCATGTCCGTTTTTTGAATATTGCCGTCAAAAGCGGTCAATTCGCAATCGTTGAGAGTTTCGGACGCCGCGAGGCGTCAGAAAGTCTTGGGTGCCCGAACCGCGGTGGTCAGGGGTTGGGCTATGGGGAAAGCCGTTTTGCGCAGATCGTCGGGTAGCCAGGTGCCGCCCAAAAGCGGACGTGCGCGATAGCGGACCGGCTGGATATGGGTCGCAAAAGCGGACGTGTAAAAGTGGACGGGCCGATTTTGGTAGTCCGGCGTCTGCTTTTGGGCAGCGCCGTCGCGAGCGGGGTCGCTTCCGGGCGCGGGTGTGCCCTGGATAAAGAAGGTGATGGGCCGTGCCGGGTCACGGCGCAGGTGTCCCGGGTGCGAGGGATGGCGGTGGCGGAGCGCGGGGCTGATAGCGGCGCTCGAACACTTCGATGATGATCATCGTGCCGCCGCAGCACGGATAGGTCAGTCGGGGCTCTGCATCGTCGGCTGGCTCGACGGTCGGCGGAGGTGCGACATCGAGCAGCCGGCGCGCGCGCTCGAGATGATCCTTGCGGTGTGCGCTGGCGAGGAGGCCATAGTGGCGGATGCGGTGGAACCCGCGCGGTAGGGCGTGGAGGAGGAAGCGGCGGATAAACTCGTCGGCGGCGAGGGTCATGACCTGCTGCCGTCCGGCGCCGGCCTTGCGGTAGTCCTTGCAGCGGAAGGTGACGCCTTCCTCGTCGAACTGGAGAAGGCGACTGTTCGATATGGCGACCCGGTGGGTGTAGCGCGCGAGGTAAGCGAGCACCGCCTCGGGGCCAGCGAACGGCGGCTTGGCATAAACGACCCAGCGCTTCTTCCTGACGGGCGAGAGGTGCCGCAGGAACGCGCGTCGCTCGGCAAGGTGGGACATGGTGCCGAAGAAGGCGAGCTGCCCGCGGTCATGGAGGGCGCGCAGCCGGGTGAGGAACAGGCGGCGGAAGAGCGCGCCGAGAACGCGAACCGGGAGCAGGAAGGCGGGGCGTGCGGATATCCAGCGCGTTCCATCGCGGGAGATGCCGCCGCCGGGCACGATCATGTGGATATGGGGATGATGGGTCAGAGCCGAGCCCCAGGTGTGGAGGACGGCGGTGATGCCGATCCGGGCGCCGAGGTGCCTGGGGTCGGCGGCGATGGTCAGCATCGTATCGGCGGCGGTCTTGAACCGGAGGTCGTAGACGAGCGCCTTGTTGTGAAAGGCGATCGCGGCGACCTCGGCGGGGAGCGTGAACACGACGTGGAAATAGCCGACCGGGAGAAGGTCGGCCTCGCGCGCTTCGAGCCAGCTGCGCGTGGCGGCGCCCTGGCACCTTGGGCAGTGCCGGTTGCGGCAGCTGCTATAGGCGATCCGCCAGTGCCCGCAGTCGGTGCAGGCCTCGACATGCCCGCCGAGCGCGGCGGTGCGGCAATGTTCGATCGCCGACATGATCTTGAGCTGGTGCAGGCTCAGATGCCCGGCATGGGCGGCGCGGTAGGTTGGCCCGGCAGCGCGGAAGACGTCGGCGACCTCGAGTGAGGCGCGCATCGGCCTCAGCCGTCGGGCGCCTCCTCGCTCGGCGATGCGAGCGCGAGCCTGTCGAGGGGACTGACGATCGAGCGAACGGTCCTGGTGGCAACCTGCGTATAGAAGGCGATGGTGTTTAGCTTGGCGTGACCGAGCAGCGCCTGGATGACGCGGATATCGACGCCATCCTCGAGCAGGTGGGTGGCGAAGCTGTGGCGCAAGGTGTGCGGTCCGACGCGCTTGTCGATATCGGCCGCCTCCGCGGCCTCGACGACGACACGATAGAGCTGGCGGGTGCTGATCGGCGCCGCGGCGCTCTGTCCGGGAAAGAGCCAGCCGTCGGGAAGGAGGATGCCCTGCTGTCGCTCCGCGCGCCACCAGTCGCGCAGCAGCAGGAGCAGGCCTTCGGGCAGCATGGCGTTGCGGTAGCGGCCGCCTTTGCCGCGCTCGATCCGCAGCAGCATCCGCTTGCTGTCGACATCGCTGACCTTCAGCGCCGATACCTCGGCGACGCGCAAGCCTGCGCCATAGGCGACCGACAGCGCGGCCTGGTGCTTGAGGGTGCGTGTGGCATCGAGCAGCCGCTTCACCTCGCCCATGGTCAGAACGACGGGGATCTTGCGAACCTGCCTGGTCCGGACGAGCTTACGCGCGAGATCGGGGCGATCGAGCGTATGCGTGAAGAAGAACCTCAGCGCGCCGACGATGCTGTTCATCGTTGGCGCCGGGACGCCCGCCTGTTGCTGCTCGATCTGGAACTGCCGGACATCCTCCGCGCTCGCGGTGTGGGGCGAGCGCCCTAGCCAGGTCGCGAACCGTCCGACGTCGCGAAGATAATTACGCTGCGTCTCCTTCGAGAAGCGGCGCATGCTCATATCGTCGAGCAGCCGCTGGCGCAGCGGACTGATCGGGCCAATCTGGATAAGCTCGTCGTTTAATCGTGGCCTCGTCAAGGGAGCTTTTGGCGAACGTCTTTGATCTACGATTGCGTATCGCAGATGGAACAAGGCGTGAGGCCGTCTGCTTCTTGTGCTTTCACGTGCCAGCAATGCCGCTTGTCGGGTACATGGTCGTTTACGCGGTCGGGACAAGCCTGCCGCAGGATAGGTCTTCGTGGATGGGATCTTCCAATGTTCATCACGCATTTGCCGGGATAGTGGCACGTGCAACGAGCTTAACGGAATGATCCTGTCCTCGTCCCGACAGGGACGGCTCGGCGCGTCCAGCAGGGACGCAAACGGGAGAGAGAGTTAAATCAGCAGACGTATGGTCCCTTCACCTTGCATCTCATGCTTTGGCAGCGATCGACTGATCGAATAGTTCACCTGTCTTGAGCATGGCATGCATTATGACAGCGAGCTTGCGCGCGACCGCGACTGCGGCTCGCTTGAAGCCGATCTTCTCCCTGAGCTTGAGGCCCCAGGTCCGGAGCGCACTGTCAGCCGTGGCGCGCGTGAGTATCACGACTGCCGCTTCATACAGCAGACCGCGCAAATGGTTGTCGCCGCGCCGGGATATATGACCATCGTAATCGACTTCGCCCGACTGATAACGCCTGGTTGTCAATCCGATCCAAGCGCCAACCGCACGCGACTTCGGAAAGTTTTTCGGGTCCTCGATCGCCGCCACGAAGGACGAGGCAGTTACCGCGCCGACGCCTGGAATCGAGGAAAGCAATTGGCACTGCGTGCTCGCACGCGCCGAGGCGATGAGCTGCCTGCTCAACTCTGCAGCACGGGCGCGCATGCCGCGCCACGCCTCTAGCACTGGCAGAATGATCTTTTCGAGGCCGGCGTTGCTCGCCAGAAGGCGGCGCACGTGACCCTCAAAAACGCGACCGGCACCGCCTGGAACGACCAGGCCGAACGTCTTCATCAAACCGCGGATTTGGTTCGACATCTGTGTTGTCGTTCTGAGCATCTGAGTGCGCGCTGCGACAAGCGTCCGGATCAGCATGCTGTCGAAGGTCTTCACACGTACTTCGCGGTAGAAGCCAACTTCGGCAAGACGCGCAAGGCCGTCCGCATCGTTTGCATCGGTCTTGTTCGGCGCCATATCGAGTGCTGCCTTGGCGTGGCGAGCATCAATACAGATCGCGGGCAAACCGTCCTGCTTCATGGCGTGATAGAACCAGATCGACAGCGGCCCCGTCTCGAACACAACGCGTTTTACGTTCGGTGCGCGTTTTCGGATGGTCTCTCCTATCAGCGCAGGATCCGATGGGCACTTGCCGCGCCATATCCGATTGCCGCCTTCGCGGACCGATATGAAAGTATCTTTCAAAGACACGTCGAGGCCGATAAATTGGTCCATGGTTGTCTCCCGTTTGTTGCTGGGCCCGGTGTCCATCGTGAGCCCGTTTTTCAACCTATCGGGGGGCAACCACCATTCCCACGCAGATCGCCTGAGAAGGTGATCACGCCCCGCGATTACTCTATGTTCATCGTTCGACTCCTCAGGTTAAGGAGCCGAAACGGTCTGCCTGCGGCAGCCCGCGTTCAATCAGGTGCGGCGATCGCGGGGCCGCTTTACATCGAGGCTAGCACCCATCCGCGCAGCGGTTCGTGCACCGGCCATACCGCGAAGGTCACATATAGCGGTTTTCCCATCAGATGCAGGCTTACGTTAGACGTTGTTAGCCCTCGAAGTCCGCTACTGGATCTCCAAGAACTGAATAGAAATTTCGCTATCGTTGGAACGGCGCGATGGTATCTAGCGCACGATGACTCCCCTTTCCGATTCACATATCAACTCACCGCCTGCAGCGGCTTGGTCAGAAGCCGATCGCGTGGCGGCGCTTCAGGGGTATGCAATCCTTGATACGCCGGTCGAAACAGAGTTTGAGGACGTAGTGCGGCTTGCCGCCGAGACGTTCTCGGCGCCGATCGCTGTGGTCAACCTCGTCTCCAACGATCGCCAGTGGTTCAAGGCTGAGGTGGGGATTGGCGCACGCGAACTGCCCCTAGACGTTTCAATCTGCGCACACGCGATTTTGCAAAACGACTTTCTCGTCGTCCCCGATACGCGCGCTGACTCGCGGTTCGATTGCAATCCCCTCGTGACAGCCGATGATGGGCTCCGCTTTTACGCCGGCGCGATCCTTCGCAGTGCATCTGGATTCCCAATCGGCACCGTGTGTGTGCTCGATCGCGAGGCAAGGCCGGAAGGGATAACGGCGCACCAGCGCCTTGTTCTCGAGGTCCTGGCCCGGCAGGTGATGACCCAGCTGGAACTGCGCAAAGCGCTGGTCGAACAGAAGGTTCGCGCCGAGGAACTGCGCGCCGAAGTCCGTCAGCGCGCCGACGCAGAAGCGGCCTTGCGCAGCGCTGAGGAGCGTTACCGTCTCGTCAGCCGCGCGACCAACGATGCGATCTGGGACTGGGACTTCGCCACCGACCATGTCATCTGGAACGAGGCACTCGAAGCGGCGCACGGCCATCGGCCCGATGCCGTCGAGCCTACGGGCGCGTGGTGGATCGAGCATATCCATCCCGATGATCGGGCGCGTGTTGACGGGAGCATTCACGAGGCAATCGACGGCACTGCAGCCAGCTGGTCGGATGAATACCGGTTCCTTCGGGCGGATGGAAGCTACGCGGCAATCCTCGACCGCGGCCATATCATCCGCAACGAGGCCGGGGCCGCCGTTCGCATGATTGGCGCCATGCTCGATCTGACCGAGCGTCAGCGCACGCGGGCGATACTTATGAGAAGCGAAGAACGGCTCCGGCTCGCAACCGATGCGGCCGAGGTCGGCTTCTGGGACGTCGATATCGTGAACGATGCGCTGATCTGGCCGCCGATCGTGAAGGGCATGTTTGGGATTTCGCCCGACGTTCCGGTATCTATGGCGGACTTCTACGCGGGAATTCATCCCGACGATCAACCCGCTACGTTCGAGGCGTTCGAGGGGGCGTGCGATCCCGTTCGGCGCGCGCTCTACGATGTCGATTATCGGACCGTGGGCAAGGAAGACGGAAAAATACGCTGGGTAGCGGCGAAAGGCCGCGGCGTCTTCGACGACGAAGGAAACTGCGTCCGGGTCGTGGGAACGGCGATCGACGTGACGGCGCGCAAAGCTGACGAAGCCGAGCTTCGCGAGTTGAACGATCATTTGGAGCGGCGCGTCGCCGAGGCGATCAGTGAACGCGAGAAAATCGAGGAGGCGCTTCGGCAGTCCCAGAAGATGGAGGCCGTTGGCCAACTGACCGGCGGCATCGCGCACGATTTTAACAATATGCTGGCGGTAATCATCGGGTCGCTCGATCTGCTCGGCAGACGCCTCGGCAGCGAGGACGAGCGCGCGAGACGTCATGTCGACAATGCAGCAGAAGCATCGCAGCGCGCCGCTATGCTGACCCAGCGCCTGCTCGCTTTTTCGCGCCAGCAGCCGCTCAATCCCGAAGTTCTTGACCCGAACAAGCTCGTCCCCGGAATGTCCGAACTGCTCAGCCACACGCTAGGCGCCGAGATACGGCAGGAAACCGTTCTTGCTGCCGGGCTGTGGCGAACGCACGCCGATCGCAACCAGCTCGAAAACGCGATCCTCAATCTTGCGGTCAATGCACGCGACGCCATGCCCGAAGGCGGACGGCTCACGATCGAGACGCAGAACAGCCATATCGACGAGCGTTATGCGGCGGCGAATATCGGCGTCCCGCACGGCCAATATGTCATGATCGCGATTTCCGATACGGGAACGGGCATGCCGCCCGACGTGATCGCCAAGGCCTTCGATCCCTTCTTCACGACAAAGAGTGTCGGTAAAGGAACAGGCCTCGGGCTCAGCCAGGTCTATGGCTTCGTCAAACAGTCTGGCGGCCACGTAAAAATCTATTCGGAGGCGGGCGAGGGAACAACCATCAAGATTTACCTGCCCAGGTTCATCGGAGACGATGTCGAAGCCGAAGCCAAACGGCCCACCGATCTGCCGCGCGGCGAGGCGCGCGAGCTGATCCTCGTCGTCGAGGATGAACCGTCCGTGCGCCAGTTCAGCGTCGATGCCCTGACCGAGCTCGGTTATAATGTGATTGAGGCCGATGGCGCGCTCGCGGCGCTTCGTCTGCTCGACGCCCATCCGGAAATCTTGCTGCTTTTCACCGACATTGTCATGCCCGATATCAACGGACGCAAACTTGCGGACGAAGCGCTTCGGCGGCGTCCGGACCTCAAAGTCCTTTATACCACGGGGTACACGCGCAACGCGGTGGTGCATAACGGCGTCGTCGATCCCGGAGTGGAGTTGCTCGGTAAACCATTCACGGTCGAGCAGCTCGCTACCAAGATACGCGCCGTTCTCGAAGGCTGATTCCTTCCGCCGGGTGCGATAATGCAGTCGTTTATGACGGCGAGATTTCCTCAAACGCGCTGAGCGCCTGTTCAAAACTGGCCATGGTGAAAGGTTTAAGAAGAACTGGGCGCCCCGCAAATACGGGGCCAGGCGGCGCGATAAATCCACCGGTGGTCACGATGAACGGGATACCACGCGCGGCCAACGCTTCTGCAACTGGCTCCGAGGTTTCGCCGTTCGCGAGGTGAACATCCACGATGGCGGCATCGATATTGCCCTCATCCAGCTGTGCAAGGGCTGCCGGGACACTATCAACTGGACCTAAGGCTTGCCGATCGAGCGCTTCGAGAAAGCCTTCCAGCATCATCGCGACGAGCGGATCATCCTCAACGATCAAAATTCTGCTTTGCATTCCCTGCTTCAACCCATCTCCTGCGCACCCGTCAATATATGAGCGCATTTCCAGGCATAAAATTCAATGCCGAGAGGAAAACGCAGCCAATCTCAGTCGCGCGCGCAACGAAAATTCAAAGCTTCGGAACCGACACAAGGATCAGTGAGTATTCCCGCCGAGCTTCAAAACACAAAAGTTTGGACGCTTTCACCGGGCCGCGCTCTCGCGCGGTCCGGACTAGCTTCGGGATATGTCCCTCTTCAGGATTTGCGTCTTTAAGCAGACGGTCTTCAGTCGGCCAGCTTAAGCCGATTAGCAGGCCGAAAGTTTCCCTATCGACCCATCTCTTCCAGGTAGAGATTTTCGAGTTCTGCCGCGCTGATGTCCTTCGCATCAATCATGCGCTGTAGGCGGCCTTCGCGCATCAGCCCGATGCGCGTGCCAACCTCGCGTGCGCGAAACAGGTCATGGGTGACCATGAGCACCGCTGCACCAGCGTCGCGTTGCCGGACGAGGAGCTCGTGGAACTCGGCGGAAGCTTGCGGGTCCAGCCCCGATGTGGGCTCGTCGAGCAGCAAGGCGCGGGCCTCCTTCGCGATCGCGAGCGCAAGGCCTACCTTCTGGCGCATGCCCTTCGAATAGCCTGCGGCACGGCGGTCGAACGCGGCCGGGGGCAGGCCAGCTGCGGTAAGGCATTCGCGCAGCCGAGGCGGCGAGCGATCCTCGATATCCGCCAGCGCGGCAAAATAATCGAGATTTTCGAACCCCGTGAGGTCACCGAAAAGCGAGATTTGTTCGGGGACATAGAGCAGCCGACGCTTGGTCCCGACCGGATCGGCCTGCACGTCGATGCCGTCGACGCGCGCGCTGCCCGAGGTCGGCGACAGAAAACCGAGAAACAGGTTGATTGTCGTTGTCTTGCCGGCACCATTGGCACCGAGCAGGCAGAGGATTTCGCCCGGTTCGACGCGCAGATCGAGCGTGTCGAGCGCCCGATGGGTTCCGAAATTCTTGGTGAGCGCGATAGCTTCGAGCATTGATGATCCTTACAAGAGGTGCGCGGCGCCGCGTCGCAGCCGCCGGGCGGCCACGGCAAAGGCGAGCAGGGTGAAAAGTCCGAGGGCGATGAAGTTCAGAGCCTGCGCCGCGCTGCGTGGCGGCTCGGCGAAGGCGAAACGCGGCAGCGTGTCGCCGTCATAATCGGCGAGTGTCATCAGCCGCTCGCCGTCCATCCAGTCGAACGCCAGCGTTCGGGTCGTTCCGGCGAACGCGCGCGCCTGATCCTGAAAGGCGAGCGCGCGGGACGCGTCGGTCCCGGCGATCCGGTCGAGCGCGTCCTGCACCACCACGGCCGGCGACACAAAACGAGCAGTATCGGCGAATGCGCGGTGTCGCGAGGCTGCGGCAGCGTGATCTTGGTATAGCGGTGCGAGACGCGCATCGCGCTGCTGTATCTCGCGGCGGCTATGCCAGAGCGAGGCCGGATAGGCGCGATCGCCCTTTTCGGCAGCGGCAGCCTTGGCAGCATCGGCGTTGGCGGCGCGGATTTCGAGCCCTGCTGCACGCACCGCATTGTTACGGGCGATCACCGACGGCGCGGGCGCTGCGAGGTCGATCACGGCATCGGCGGAGGCGGGGATGAGCATGACGATCGTAAGCCACGCGGTGCCCGCGGCCAGCGCGGCCGTGGTCGAGGAGCGCGCGAACAGGTTGATCGCGGCGGTAAGGACGATCCAGAAGCTGCCATAGGCGAAGACGATAAGCGCAAACAGCGCGAGCCCGGCCGGATCGCGCGGATTGATAAAAAACAGGAGCGCGGTTGCGATTAGCGTCGTCGGCACCAGCAGCATCGCGCCGCGTGTCGCGGCGCGCGTCCAGATCAGCGTTCCGGGTTTGACCGGCTGCGCGAGTTGCAGTCTCGCGCTGCCATTCTCGACGTCGCGCGACCAGAAATCATAGGTGGCGGCAATCAGCAGCAGCGGCAGCAGGAAGACGATAACGAACGCGAGGTCGAAACGGCCGGCGCCGAGCACCGCCGGGTTTTCCAGTCCGGCCGAATGCGCTTCGATAATCGCATGGGGATCGGCGAAGGGCGAAATACTAGCGGCGGGGGGATAGGTTTCCGTCTGGCCTGCCGACAGCGCCGCGAGGGGCGCGTTGGGAAGTCCGGCGCGGAAGGGCAGGGCGGTCGCAAAGATCAGGCCGAATCCCGGCGTTTCGCCCTTCGCGACCGTCGCGGCGAATTTTGCGCGGCGAAGCGCCATCGTCTCGTCGGCTTCTGCGACGATTTGCTCGACGGCCTGCGAGCGTTTCTGCGCCCACAGATCGCCTGCGAGCGCGGCATAGGCTGCAACGAGCGTGAAGATCAGCAGGAGCAGGGGCATCGCGCGGTCACGCAGCATGCGCGTCTGTTCGAAGCGCAAGAGGGCGGAGCGGGCGCTCATGCCGCGAGCCTCCGGAGCCGCCGGCTCGCCGCGAGGGCGAGCAGCGAGGCGATGATCGCCCATACCGCGAGAAGCATCAGGTCGGCCCGGTGGCGCTGCAGCGTCTCGCCGAGCGGCACCGCACGCGGGACGAATTGCTGGTCGCGGGTGATCGCGCCGACGTCGGCCAGATAAGGGTTGTCCGGATCCTTGCGGTTGTGGATGATGTCGCGGTTCAGCTTCTGGACCAGCGCGTAACGATAGGCGTCGGCCTGTTCGAGGAAGCGGCGGTGCGCGTGTTGGTCGCTTTGGGCGAGGCCGGCGGACAGGGGACGCAAAGCTTGCAGAGGCGAAAGCAGCGCGAATCCGCGCTGAACGCCAGCTTGTCGGTCATAGCCGTCGTACAGCTCTGCCCCGTAGCGGCGATAGATGGCGGTCGATAGCGCTTCGCCGTGGAACAGCGAAATCCCGCCAAAATCGACGGCCAAATCCTCGATCTTGGTGACGCCATAGCGGCGCATCGTGTCTTCGCGCAGCCGGGCAAGGCGGGCATCCTGTGGATCGTGACCGGACGGACCCTCGAGCACCTCTTTGGTGACCGCAGCTTCGAGGACGGGACCGGAAAGAGTCGGCGCCGCCGCCTCGGCGACAGCGGGAGCAATGCGCGGCACGAGCAGGACCGCCGCCGCCCAGAAGGCGAGCAGCAGGACGAGCGACGTGCGCGCCGATCCGAAGGCAGCGGAAACCGCGAGGGTCAGCGCCGCAAAGGCCCAGAGATAGAGCGCATAACCCAGCATCATCCAGAGCAGGGCGCCGATGGCGTCTGCGCCGCCGCCGGTCAGGAGAAGCCCGGCTGCCGCCAGAAGCGCTAGCGCCGCCAGCGGTAGTAGCATGGCACCGGCGAGCCCCGCGAGGCGTCCCGCCATCAGCAGCGCGGGCGAGACGCCCGACGACAATTCCTGACGAAGGATCGTTCGCGCACCGTCCCCCGAAAAGGTCGCGAAACCCGCGAGGATGATCAGGAGTGGCGCGAGCATCTGCAGCATCGCCGCCGGGGTCAGGCCGCCGAACCGGTCAATTGCACTGCCGCCGTCAATCGCGCGGTCGCGCGCGGGGTTCTGGGCGTGCGCTTCGAGCCGTAGCGCGGTGCCCAGCTCGGGAAGCAGCCCCGGGTCGAGCACCGCGAGCGGCGTGACAGGCTTGTAGACGTCGCGGCCGAAATGCGCTGCGCCGTGCGGATTGGCGGCGCCCTGCATCTCCCATACGCGCGCTTCTTCGCTCGTCGCGGCGGCGTGTTCGGCCGTGGCCGAGGCGTGCATCGCAGCGCCGCCGAGCCCGGCGGTCAGCAGCGCGAGCAGCAGGGCGAGGCCAAGGATCGTCAGGCGGCGATCGCGCACCAGCAGGCGCCAGTGCTGTCGCGCGATGACCGGCAGCAGCGCCCTTGCCATCAGTAATTCGCCCGCAAGGTCACGAGAAAGTTCCGTGGCTCGCCATAGAAGTTGTACGTGTTGATCGAGCCGACGCGCTGATAATAGGCTTTGTCGAACAGGTTGTTGACGCTGACGAAGGCGCGCAGATTTGCATCGACCCGCCAGCCGACTTGGGCGCCGACGATCGCAAACGCGTCCTGTTGGCGCACGCCCGCCACGCCCCCGGCAATGACGCGGCTCTGTCCGTTCATGCTGACCGACGCGAAAACTCCCCCCAGCGCCACCGGTTCGTATCGCGCATAGAATTTATACTGGTGGCGCGGAGTGTTGAGATCAAACACGTCGCCGGTCTGCGCTGCGGTCCCGACCTCAAATTCGGTCTTCACATTGGTGTAGCTTGCAACAAGGTCGAGGCCGGGAACCGGGCGCCCGGTCACCTCGAATTCGAAGCCCTTGATGCTAACCTCGCCCGCCTGGACGAAGAAACCGGGATTTGCGGTGTCGGCAAGCGCGCGGTTCTGGTCCTTGCTCCGGAACACCGCGGCGCTGGCGTTGAGTTGGTCGTCGAAGAACCGGCCTTTGACTCCGGCTTCATATTGCGCGCCGACGCGCGGATTGAGCACCGCGCCATCGGCGCGCAGCGCGGTCTGCGGATTGAAGATATCCGAATAGCTTCCGTAGAGGGTGATGTTGTCGGTGAGATGCAGCACCGCGCCGAGGCTTGGGGTGAATTGCCCGCGTTCGCGCGCGCCGGTGGTGAAATTGGTGGGCGCCGAAGGCGGGATGCCGCGCGTTTTGTTGGTATAGTCGCTGATCCGTCCACCGGCGACAATCGTCAGGCCTTCGAACGGACGCAGCCGCAGCTGCGCGTGAAAGCCGCCTTGCTGCAGGTTGGTTTCGCTGCCCGAGGTGAAGATATTGGGCGCGATCGGAATCGCGTCGACATTGAAGATCGAATAGCGGCCGACCGAGGTCTGCGTGCGCTGGAGGAAGGACGATGTCCTTTTGTCCCAACTGTAACCGATCGCGAGCTCATGCTCGCGCCCGAACAG
Source organism: Sphingomonadales bacterium (assembly GCA_004173185.1). Classification (GTDB taxonomy): domain Bacteria; phylum Pseudomonadota; class Alphaproteobacteria; order Sphingomonadales; family Sphingomonadaceae; genus Sphingomonas. The sequence goes on from SEFZ01000003.1 coordinate 92,625, forward strand.
CATGAAGGAACCAGCAGCATAGGCATCGACCGCCGTCTTGCCATTCTCACCGCGCGCGCGCCGGTTCACATATTCGGCCGTGAGCGTCACCGGATCGACGCCGGTGCCGGGACGAATGAAAGCGTCTTCCCAGGCGCGCGGGATATCGCGATGCAGTGCCCGGACGACGACCTGCCAGTTACCGATGCCCTGCTTCACTTCGCCCGCATATTCGGTGGTCGTCTCGGTGAACCGATTCCAGCTCGGAAGATGCTGGAAGCTGCGCGGGAAATTCAGGAACTGCTGGTTGGTGAAGGCCGGTTGGCCGTTCATTGGCGTATCGGCCTTGGTATCCTGATAGCTCAACGACGCGCCGATCGTCGTCGTCGGAGTCAGATCATAATCGAGCGCGGCATAGGAGGTGAGCTTGCGCGTATGCGACTTTGCCTGGAAGAAATCGCGATCATGGAGCGCCGCTACCGCGCGGACGCGCAGGCGGCCCGCGTCATCGACGGGGCCGCCGACATCGAATTCGCCGCGATAACTGCTCCACGAGCCCGCAGACAATGCGGCGGATGCCGCGAATTTGTCCTGCCCGCGCTTGCGGATCAGATTGATTGTCCCGCCCGGCGAACCCGATCCGCGAAATAAGCCAGTGGGGCCGCGCTGCACTTCCAGCCGCTCGTAGATCACGAGATCGAACTCGGGGATGCCCGAGGAAAAGGTCGAAGGAATACCGTCATAGGCATAGTCGAGCACGAAACCGCGGGCGCGATAGTCGGGATTGGTGCCGTCGAACGGCATGACGGTGACGCCCGCGACGGTCTGCACTGCTTCGCCGATAGTGAAGAGATTGCGGTCTTCGATCTGCTGACGGGTGACGACGCTGACCGATTGGGGGATTTCCAATATATCCGCCGGCGTCTTGCCCGCTACGGCGGCCTTTTGGGGCGCATAGCTGTCGTCCTGCGCGATGCCGGTGACGACGATGTCGGTTCGGCGCCCGCGTTCCTCGTCCTCCTCATCGACTTCGGCGAGAGCAGGCAAAGCCCAAACAGAAAAGCCGAGCATCAGCCCGGCGCGAAGCGTCGACGAAAAAATCACATGGCCCCCTAGATTGCATGATACGCTATATCATCTCTATAAGCGATGATCTCGCGGGTGCAAGCCGCTATTGCCGCCGAGGGCAGCAGAGTCGGATGTCCTCGCCCAACGGCGCGGGAAACGGAGAGTATATGATGAGATCAATTATGGCTGCCGCTATTTCGCTACTACTGACGTCATCGCCGCAGCTCGCGCACGCCGCTGCATCCGCTCCCACCGCTAACCCGGCAAGGGCGGGTTTCGTGCTCGAGTCGCTTCCTTACACCGCCAATGCGCTCGAACCCGCGATTGATGCGCAAACGATGACCATCCATCATGGCAAACATCATCAGGCCTATGTCGATAATCTCAACAAGGCGGTCGCGGTCGATCCTACGCTGGCGGATCAGACGCTCGGGGAGCTGGTTGCCAAGGCGGGGTCGCTGCCTGCGGCGGTGCGCAACAATGCGGGCGGACATTGGAATCACAATTTCTTCTGGCGGACGATGGCGCCGCCAGCGGAGGTGGGCACGCCGTCGCCTGCTTTGCTGGCAGCGATCGAGGCAAGCTTTGGTTCGCTCGATCAATTCAAGGCGGCGTTTAGGGACAGCGGGACGAAGCGCTTCGGCTCGGGCTGGGTGTGGCTGATCGTTGGCGGAGACGGCAAGCTTGCGATCGCCTCGACCCCCAATCAGGATAATCCGCTGATGGACGTAGCCGAGGTCAGGGGTGTGCCGATCCTCGGCAATGATGTCTGGGAACATGCCTATTATCTCCAGTATCAGAACCGGCGCGGCGATTATCTCGATGGCTGGTGGCAGGTCGTGAACTGGGCCGAAGTCTCGCGGCGCTATGCCGCAGCGGCGGCGCGTCGCTGATATGACCCAGCAACCGATCCAGACCACCGCCTATTGGGACCAGGCCGCGGACGGTTACATCGCGGGTGCGGAGCCATTCACCGGCCTGTTCTGCCGCGACGCGGTGGCGCTGGCCGATGTCCTTGTGGTAATGACGCTGCTCGATATCGCGACGGGGCCTGGCGCGCTGGCCGTCGCGGCTGCCGAGGTCGGCGCGCGTGTCACCGCGATCGATTTTTCGCAGACGATGCTAGAACGGGTAACTGCGCGATCGGATGACCCCGCTGCCCGGGGGCGGCGCTGTCGTGGTTGCTCGTCTCGCGGTTGATGCGTTTCGGCAGCCGAACTGCGTCGTTAAGCCTCCCAGCGAGGATCGGCTAACGCTGGTCATGGTGCCGCGCGGTGACGATCTGGCAGTTGTCCATGGCGCTAATGTTGCGCCTCGTCCCAGAGGCGCGGCAGCATGATCCGGTGCTCAGAAAGCTATAGACGCCGAAGGATTGCCGACACTGCGCGTGATGAAAGGTGCGTGTCTGCATTTGCATGATCGCGACCGAAGCTGCCAGTCACACCTAACGGCCAAACCGAGAATTGACGAGCCTTCACCCGCATTGGTCTCCCACTTGCGGTCGCCGGACGACAATCCCTGCCCAGACTGGACACGAAGATTTTCGCGTGGCAGCCCATCTTGAGCAAAACCCAAACGGGCACCGGTAGCGGCTTGCTGGGCCCATTATATTCCGATACTTAGAGCGAGTCGCATTTGCGGCTCTTCGGGGGAAGACGGGTGGGGAAATCGACGCTTGAAGCGCGTCTAGTTTTCGTTAAATTGTTGTTCGCTGGCGCTTTAATGCTGCTGGATACAACCGCTTGGGCGCAAACCCGTATTGCGCCCCGTTCCTTTTCCGAAGATCTAAGAACATCGGTTCCCCACGCAGGCAGTCGCGCACTTGGCATTATTGCCGACGGCAAATCCGTGACAAGTTTCGGGTCGGTCTTTGTGCGCGTTCGCGGCCCGCTACGCGGCAACATCTGCGTATCGGTCAACAGCATCGATGGACTCTATGTCGCCTCGGCGACCTATGCGGTCGATAGCAAGCCGGGGCTCGTGACCATGGCGTTCCCGACGCAGAAGCTGGGATCGAGCGCGAAATATCGCGATACCGATCTGGTCATCGGGGTCCGCGTCGGCGCCTGTGGCGACGCGCGGCAACCCTTCATGATTGGAACTTGGCAGCCCCCTGCGCAGGTTAGCCGGATCGGCTTTGCCGTGAACGCGGGTGCTGGAGCGAGAGCATTTACCATCGAACCGGGCATCGGCCGCGTCGATTGCGATCCCGCTTCGCGACTACGCTCGTCGAGCGACAATGCCACGATGACGCATGTGTGCTGGGCGAGCGCCGAAAAGCTGGCGAACAGCGCATTGCTCAAGATCTTCCGCGAAACGCCGGCAGGGCGCAGCGAGATTGTCTTTCCACTGCAGGGCGGCAGCCCGGCGCCGAAGCCGCGCTGATACAAGTGCACAAGGACCGCGCTCCAAAGGAGCCCGAGGCAATGTCGGGCGCCGTCGCTTCTGGCTATTCAGGGCGACAACATCAGCTTTGGGCGAGCGCGATCCTTATCCTCTCGGGTCTCGTGCTGCTGTTTTTCGTTGCGGCAACGCTCCGGCGTGAACCGATTGTCGAGTTCGAAGCCGAAACGGCGATCGTTACCTTCACTGTAACCGGTGGCAACGAGGCCAGCTGGAACCTGCCGGCGAAGACCGCGAAATTCATGCGGATCGAAGGCGACGAGCCCGTCGACGAAGTTCGCCGACTGGGTGTTGGACCCTTGGTAATGCCGCCGAACACCAGGGTCACGATTATTCGCCTTGCGGGCGAGCCGCTCGATATTCGCATCGATGCGATCGATCGCAAACGCCCACCATTTCTCATCGACGGCGAAACGGGCCGCATGCTCCTGCCGGTCCATACCAATATTCACGTTTCCGGCGATGAGTCTGGATCCGGAGAATGTGCAGCAGTCCTGCCGCAGACGGCGTTTCGCGCCGCCGGCGCCATGGAAGTCGGCGCGAATATATCGGAGGATGCCTTTGATGAGGCGGACCAGCTGAGCGGCCTATCCGAAGCCGATTTCGCGTCACGCTTTGTCCAGCCGGCGCTGCTGGCCGGCTCCGCAACAATTCTGGGGCGGACGCTGCTCACCGGCGAACCCTATCCTGCCGATACACTGGTTCTGCGAAGAGGCGACGTTCTGCAACTCGCGGCCCCCGGGACCATCCCGAAAGAAGCAGGGTCCTTTCTTGTCGAAACGGCCGCCTGTGGCGCGCTATACGTGCGCGGCGTGCAGCTTGCCGATCATGCTGCCGTCCAGCGGCTCGGCAGCGCGCCAAGTCCAGTTAAGCTCTCTGTCTGGCAAATGATCACCGGAGACACGGTCGTGTCCGTCGCCGTGGCGATATTCGCAGGACTCCTCGGCGGGCTTCGCATCGCCCTCGACATTGCCGAGTTTCGGCATGGATATCTTCGGCCGCGCGCCAAGGGAAAGGAATGACGTGGGTTTCGGGATGAGAATATCGACAATCGCGGCATCGGGATTGCTCCTGTCGCCCGCATCGGCTTCGGCACAGCTCGTTTTCATATCTGCCGAAGGCGGGGTGTCGCAGGAAGGCCGGGGGATTGCCCTGCGTGGGAACGGCCGCTGTCATGTCCTCGCGCCGGCGCACGTGGTCAATGGCAATGAAACGATCACGGTCTGGGGGCGCGGACGCGCCAGGAGTTCGGCCAGCGTAGCGAAGGCCTTCGATTCCGAGAGCGGCGCCTCGCGTCTCGATCTCGTGATCCTCGAGCTTGATGCCGCCGGAAAAGTCCCGTGCGACGAGGCGCCGCCCGGTCTCAAGCAGATTTCGGACGCTCTCGACAATCCCGGAAGTGCGCTTGTTCGGCGGATTGATGCGAAGGGAACGGTCAGCAATTCCGAGGCACTCATCCGGTCCGCCAATCCCACCGATATCGCTCTGACCCCGGGTTCACGGCCCGACGATGCGCTGCTTCCCGGCGACAGCGGGAGCATCGTCTATGCTGCGAGTGTTCCCGTGGCGATGCTGCTATCGCGCGAAGGCGATGGCATGGGACGCTATGCTGCGATCCGCCTCGATCTCGCCTACACCCTCGCCAACGGTTATTTTGCCAGTCAGCGCGCCCCGGTGCGCGCATTTCGGTTCAATCGGCTCGCCCTCGACCAGAGTGCGATCTCCGGTTTGTCCAGCGGCCGCGCCGCCGCGCCTCGGCTGTCGCTCGGCGACGCGGACCTTCGTGCGGAAACCGACCGCCTGCTCGCGGGGACGCGAGGTTTTCCTCAAGTTCAGAATGATGGCGCGGCCGATGTCTCTGTCGTCGGCAATCTCGCGCTCGCGGTCGTTGCGATCGAGCCTTCTGTGCGCAACTCGTGCGTCCAAAGGCGCAACAAATTGTTGGGCATGCCGGTGACGACCTATGAAAGCCGCGACCCCACATCGATCTGCCATAACGGTTTCGGGCCGGTTCGCGCGTTCACTCGCCTGACCTTCCGGCTCAGCGGTGATGTGCGCGAAGGAACGGGCGGCGCCGTCGCGCCGATCCTCGATCAGTTCCAGCTCGTGATCCCGGCCGAAAGCGGGCAGTTCGGCCTCGCACTGGTTTCGGAGCTAAGCAATCGGATTTGCGCACGCACGCGCATCGCAGTCGAGCAACTCACACCGGCTACCAAGGGACGCAGCAAGCCATCGCTTGGCACCGGCCTATTCGGAAACAGCAACCTGATCATTCCCAACCTTGAAAGTCCCAAGCTTCGAACGTCGTGCTGACCTCGTGAGATATTCTTCACGGCGCCAGCCGCCTTGCGAATATAGCTCTTCCAACCAGCTGGAATATGTTGAAGTCAGGCAGTGCCCAATCTGTCGTTGAAACCGCGCGACAAGTTTCTCCTCCTGTTTTTGACGGACGGGGGCCGAGCAATGGATTTCAGATCGACGTTAGCATTCGGTGCGATTTTGGCTGCAAGCTGTGCGATTTCGGTCGAGGCAGGGGCCTACCGCCGCCGCCGCCTTCTGGGGTGTTTTTCCTTTCGAGCGCTCAGGAGACCGAAGGTTTTGCTGAGGCCTATCTGTCGCTGGTCGCGCATTTGGGTGCTTTCAAGCGCGTGCCAGCCTCGATCGATGCATCGTTGTTCCAATCCTATCACGGCGAGACGCTGGCGACATGTGTCCGCGCCAGATTGGCGGGACAGGCAATAAGGGCGCCGCTTAACGAAAGATCAATTTGTGATGAGGAACCGAATGGTGTTCGGCCACGAAAGTTGCCCGTATCTCTGCCAATCAGTTTTCGCCGCACTATCGGCACGAGCTTCCCTACACGCTACCGGTGAAGCTGAGGGCAATCAGCGAGTGGACTTCTGAGTTTTATCAAATGGCAGCTGTGGCAAGAGCACGTTTAAAAGCGGACTGACGGCAACCGGCCCGAATATTTCAGCGGCAGCGCGACGCCGCTTGACGCCGAGTGGCGCCCCGAGACCACCGTTTTTCTGAAGCGGGATAAGCCCGATCATGATGGCTTGAACCCGAGCGGCATGTCCGCCCTCGGGCGGAGCCCCGCTCATGAACCCTACCAAATTGCTCGTCGGCCAGATCCTTGTCGTGCTCGCCATCGTCATCGGCGGTGTTTGGGCTTCGACACAATGGTGTGCCGCGATGCTCGGCTATCAGCCCGAACTCGGCGCGCCGTGGATCGTCATCCTCGATGTTCCGATCTATCGTCCCTGGGCCATCTTCCCCTGGTGGTATCATTTCGACGCCTATGCGCCGGAGATTTTCGACAAGTCGGGCGCCCTTGCCGGCGCGAGCGGGTTCCTCGGCTGCGCGGCGGCGATCTTCGGCGCGCTCTGGCGGGCCCGCCAGCAACGGCATGTGACAACCTACGGGTCGGCCCGGTGGGCGGAGCAGCGCGAGATTCGCTGCGCCGGCCTGATTGGCGAAGCCGGCGTCTTTCTCGGCCGCCATCATGCACACTATCTCCGGCACGCCGGCCCCGAGCATGTGATGGCGTTTGCGCCGACGCGTTCGGGCAAGGGCGTCGGTCTTGTCGTCCCGACCCTGCTGAGTTGGACCGGCTCGGCGGTCATCCACGACATCAAGGGCGAGAATTGGCAGATTACCGCCGGCTGGCGCGCGCGCTTCTCGCATGTTCTCAGGTTCGACCCGACCGACGCGACGTCGGCCAAATATAATCCGCTGATGGAAGTACGCCGCGGCGCGTCCGAAGTCCGCGACGTTCAGAATATCGCGGACATCTTGGTCGATCCCGAAGGGGCGCTCGAACGCCGCAACCACTGGGAAAAGACGTCGCACTCGCTGCTGGTGGGCGCGATCCTTCACGTCCTCTATGCCGAGGAAGAGAAGACGCTAGCCCGCGTCGCGTCCTTCCTGTCCGATCCGCAGCGTCCCTTCACCGCGACGCTGCGGCGAATGATGACCACCAATCACATCGGCACGAAGGATGCGCCGCTTGTCCATCCCGTCATTGCCTCGGCTGCGCGCGAGCTGCTCAACAAATCCGAGAATGAGCGCTCGGGCGTGCTCTCGACCGCCATGTCGTTTCTCGGCCTCTACCGCGATCCCACCGTCGCCGCGGTCACGTCGCGCTGCGACTGGCGGATCGCCGACCTCGTCGATGCGAAAAATCCCGTCTCGCTCTATCTCGTCATTCCGCCGTCCGATATTTCGCGGACCAAGCCGCTCGTCCGGCTGATCCTCAACCAGATCGGCCGGCGCCTCACCGAAAAGCTCGACGAGCGCGGTTCGACCGTTCGGCGCCATCAGCTCCTCCTCATGCTCGACGAGTTTCCGGCGCTCGGACGCCTCGACTTCTTCGAGACCGCGCTGGCCTTCATGGCGGGCTACGGCATCCGCGCCTTCCTGATCGCCCAGTCGCTCAATCAAATCGAGCGCGCCTATGGCGATCACAATTCGATCCTCGACAATTGTCACGTCCGCGTTGCCTTTGCATCGAACGACGAGCGGACGGCGAAACGGATATCCGACGCGCTCGGCACCGCGACCGAGCAGCGGGCGATGCGCAACTATGCCGGGCACCGGCTCGCCCCCTGGCTCGCGCATGTCATGGTGAGCCGGCAGGAGACCGCGCGTCCGCTCCTGACGCCGGGCGAGGTGATGCAGCTTCCCGCCGATGATGAGCTTGTCCTTGTCTCGGGGCTGGCCCCGATCCGCGCGAAGAAGCTGCGCTATTACGACGATCCCAATTTCCAGTCGCGGCTGCTCCCGCCGCCGGCATCGCCCGGCTCGCCCGAAAGCCAGCCTCCCGACCGGCCGGCACCGCGCCCGAACGACTGGGGAAGCTTTGCCCGCAAACCCGATGCGCGGCTGGCGGGTCCAAGCGAGGAGGCCGAAGACGGAGGGTCCGACGGCGGTCTCGAACAACAACGCCACCCCGGCATCGCCGAGGATGGCGGGCCGAAGAAGGAAGAGACGAAGCAACTCGATCTGATTTCGCCAGATCAGGACGACGGTGATCCGGCGACCGAGCGCAAAGCCATGGAGCGGGCACAGGGGCTGAGCCCGCAGGGCCTGAGCGACGTCGCGCGCGGTCACGGCATCAACGAGAGCGGCGGGCCCGACCTGCTGCCTGGGATCTGAGCGATGAAGTTCCGGCAGAATCTCTACATCGACCGCGATGTCAGCGAGGCGCTCGATGCGCTCGCCGCGAAACCTGGCGCGACGAAGAGCGGTATCGTCAACGACGCGCTGTCCGCCTGGCTCGCGCGCCGCGGCGCGAAGGAGATCGACGATCTGGTGAAAGGCCGGCTCGACCGAATCAGCCGCGAGATCGGAAAGTCGCGGCGCGACATCGACGTCCTGCTCGAGAGCTTTTCTCTCTTCGTGCAATATCAGTTGATGGTGACGGCGCCGCTTCCCGAGGCGGACACGGCAGCGCGTGCGGTCGGCCGCGAGCGGTTCAATGCCTTCGTCGCGCAGGTCGGGCGGCAAATCGCCGGCGGCCGGCGCTCAATCGGCGCCGACGACGACACGGAGAATGGAGCGTGACCGGCGCCGCATCCTTCGAGCGGCGACGCGCCATGCTGTGCACCGCGATGGGACCCACCATCGCAGAGGCGCTTGCCGATCCGCTGACGCAGGAGATCATGGTCAATCCCGACGGTATGCTCCGTGTCGACCGGCTCGGCGAAGGCCGCGTCGAGACCGCCGCACGCTACGAGCCGGCACAGGTCGAGCGTATCATCCGGCTGGTCGCGAGCCATGCGCGCACCGAGGTCCATGCCGCGTCGCCGATCGTATCGGCCGAACTCCCGCCGCACGGCGACGGCGCGGGCGAGCGGTTCGAAGGCGTGCTCCCGCCCGTCAGCCTCGCGCCCTGCTTCTCGATCCGCAAGCCCGCGGCGCGCATCTACACGCTGCGCGATTATGTTCGTGACGGCATCATGGATGCCGATACGGCCCGGCTACTTTCGCTCGGCGTCGTCGAGCGGCAGAATATCCTCGTCGTGGGCGGGACAAGCTCGGGCAAAACGACCCTCGCCAATGCGCTGCTCGCCGAGATGGCGAACATCGACGAACGCGTCCTCATCATCGAGGACACCCGCGAGCTCCAGTGCGCCGCCCGCGACGTCGTCGCGCTGCGCACGCGCCCGGGCGTCGTCACCATGGCCGATCTGGTCCGCTCGACGCTGCGCCTTCGCCCCGACCGCATCGTCGTCGGTGAGGTTCGGGGCGCCGAGGCGCTCGACATGCTCAAGGCGTGGAACACGGGGCACCCCGGAGGGATCGCCACGGTGCACGCCAATTCGGCGCTCTCCGCGCTCTACAGGATCGAGAGCCTCGTCCAGGAGAGCGTCGTCACGGTGCCGCGCCGACTGATCGCCGAGGCGATCGACATGATCGTCTTCATATCGGGGCGCGGTCTTGCCCGCCGTATCTCGGGCGCCGCGCGCGTGGGCGGCCTCGATGCCGACGGCGCCTACGTCCTTCGCGATCAACCTTCCCAGCTTTCAGGAGAATGACCATGCATCTTCGCGCATTCATACCCTCGCTCGCAGAGGCTCGTGCCCGTGCGCCCGAACTCGTGCGCCTCGCGGCGATCGGCGTGCCGGTCGGCCTCATTCTAGGCATCTCGGGCGCTGCCCACGCGGCGGGCTCGGGAATGCCGTGGGAGGAACCGCTGCAACAGGTACTGGAGTCAGTTCAGGGGCCTGTCGCCAAGATCGTCGCGGTGATCATCATCATCACCACGGGGCTGACGCTCGCATTCGGTGAGACCGCGGGCGGTTTCCGGCGCCTGATCCAGATCGTTTTCGGCCTTTCGATCGCGTTTGCGGCATCGAGCTTCTTCCTCTCCTTCTTCAGCTTCGGCGGCGGAGCACTCGTCGCGTGACCGGCGCCGACAATCCCATCGATGGCTATGAGGCGCCGCTTCACCGCGCGCTCGCCGGACCGATCCTCCTCGGCGGTGCGCCGCGCGCGATCGCCATCATCAATGGCACACTCGCCGCGGCGCTCGGCCTTGGTCTCCAGCAGTGGATCGTGGGGCTCGGCATCTGGGCGCTCGGACACAGCGTCGCGGTGATGGCGGCGAAGCGCGATCCCGATTTCGCGGCGGTGCTCGTGCGACACCTTCGCCAGCGGGGGCATTTCTCATGCTGAACCTTGCCGAATATCGCCGCAGGTCCGACCGGCTCGCCGATCATCTGCCTTGGGCCGCGCTGGTCGCCCCGGGAGTTGTCCTCAACAAGGATGGGAGCTTCAGCCGGGTGCTCGCGTTTCGCGGTCCCGATATCGAGAGCGCAACCGAGGCCAAGCTCGTCTCGATCTGCGCGCGCGCCAATAATGTCTTGAAGCGCTTGGGCTCGGGCTGGGCGCTCCATGTCGAGGCGGAACGCCGCGAAGCGCTTGGCTACCCGGCGAGCCGCTTTCCCGATGCCGCGTCCTGGCTCGTCGACGAGGAGCGCCGGGCCGGATTCGAAAGCGCCGGCACGCATTTCGAGAGCTTCACCTGGTTGACGCTGACCTATCTGCCGCAGGCCGACCAGGCCGACACCGCCGGGCGCGCACTCGTCGAACGGAGCGGCGATGCGAAGGGCCGCGACTGGCGGCAGGCGCTCGCAGCTTTCATCGCCGAGACTAACCGCGTGCTCGACCTGTTTGCCGGCTTCATGCCCGAGGTGCGCGCGCTCGGCGACGCCGAGACGCTGACCTATTTCCATTCCACCATCTCGGCGAAGCGGCAGCCGGTCGCGGTTCCCGACACGCCGATGTACCTCGACGGACTGCTGGCCGATACGCCGCTTACCGGCGGGCTCGAGCCGATGCTCGGCGATTTGCACCTCCACACAGTGACGATCCTCGGTTTTCCGGGGCTGAGCCGTCCCGCTATCCTAGACGCGCTCAACCATGAAGGGTTCGCCTATCGATGGGTCACGCGCTTCATCGCGCTCGACAAGACCGAGGCGACCAAGGCGCTCACCCGCCTGCGCCGCCAATGGTTCAACAAGCGAAAATCCATCACCGCACTTCTGCGCGAGGTCATGTACAACCAGCCGGCGCAGCTGCTCGACAGCGACGCCGACAACAAGATGCTCGACGCCGACCTCGCACTCCAGGCGCTCGGCGCGGACCATGTCGCATTCGGTCATCTGACGACGACGGTCACTGTTGCCGATGCCGACCGCCTCCGCGCGGACGAGAAGCTGCGGAGCGTCGAGCGCATCGTCAATGGTCTGGGCTTCACGTCGATCCGCGAAAGCGTCAACGCGGTCGAAGCCTGGCTCGGGTCGCTGCCGGGCCAAGTCTATGCGAATGTTCGCCAGCCGCTCGTCCATACGCTCAACCTGGCGCATCTGATGCCGCTGTCTTCGGTGTGGGCGGGTCCGGCGCGCAATGAGCACGTCGATGGACCGCCGCTGCTTTATGCCGAGACGAGCGGATCGACCCCGTTCCGTCTTTCGACCCATGTCGGCGACGTCGGTCATATGATGATCGTCGGGCCGACGGGGGCCGGAAAGTCGGTGCTGCTCGCGTTGCTCGCCTTGCAGTTCCGCCGTTACGCGGGCGCACAAGTCTATATCTTCGACAAGGGCTTTTCGGCCCGCGCGGCAGTCCTCGCGATGGGCGGCGCGCATCATCCGCTGGGTCTGGGCGCCGACGACGCGGAGGGCGGCGGTATCGCGTTCCAGCCGCTGGCGTCGATCGACCGCGCCGACGAACGCGCATGGGCGGCGGAATGGATCGCGGCGCTGCTCGCGCACGAGAAGATGCTCGTCACGCCCGAAGTGAAGGAGGCGATCTGGTCGGCACTAACCAGCCTCGCCACCGCGCCGCGCGGCGAGCGCACGCTCACCGGATTGTCCTTGTTGCTGCAATCGCTGCCGCTGCGCACGGCGCTCGCACCCTACACGCTCGAAGGCCCGTTCGGGCGGCTGCTCGACGCCGCCGAGGACGATCTCGCCATCGCCGCAGTGCAATGTTTCGAGACCGAGGATTTGATGGGGCAGGGCGGCGTGGTTGCGCCGGTGCTGACTTATCTGTTTCACCGGCTGGAGGAGCGCTTCACTGGGCGCCCAACGCTGCTGATCCTCGACGAAGCTTGGGTCTTTCTCGATCATCCGCTGTTCGCGGCGCGCATTCGCGAATGGCTGAAGGTGCTGCGCAAAAAGAATGTCGCGGTCGTTTTCGCGACCCAGAGCCTCGCCGACATTGCCGATAGCCCCATCGCGCCCGCGATTATCGAGAGCTGCCCCCAGCGCATATTGCTCCCGAACGACCGTGCGATCGAGCCGCAGTCCGAGGCCGCGTATGCGCGTTTCGGCCTCAACGCGCGGCAGATCGAACTGATCGCGCGCGCGACGCCAAAGCGGCATTATTATCTCCAGTCTTCGCGCGGCAACCGGCTGTTCGAGCTGGGCCTTGGTCCGGTCACGCTCGCGCTGTGCGGCGCCTCCGATCCCGACACGCAAAAGCGGATCGACGCGGTCTTAGCCGAGCATGGCGAGGCGGAATTCGCGGCGCATTTTCTGCGCAGCGGCGACCTTGGCTGGGCCGCTGATCTGCTGGCCGGATTTTCCCGGTCCCCGGTCCCCCACGACTTGTCCCCCGAAGGAGAAAAAGCATGAAGAAGATTGTTACCGCGCTGCTTGCCGCAGCGCTTGTCCCGGCAGCGATTCTCGCGGTGCCGTCCGCGCATGCCGTGCCAGTGTTCGACAGCGCCAATTATTCGCAGAATCTGCTGACCGCGGCGCGCACGCTCCAGCAGATCAACCAGCAGATCCAGTCTTTACAGAACGAGGCGGAGGGTCTGGCTAATCAGCAAAAACATCTGTCGAAGATCGACTTTCCCCAGATGTCGGCGCTCCAGCAGCGATTGCAGCAGATCGACCGGCTGATGGGGCAGGCGCAGGGCATCGACTTTCGCGTCGACCGCCTCGACGAGCAGTTTCGCGCGGCCTTTCCTACAAGCTTCGAGCATCTCGCGCGGCGCGACGGCCGCATCGCCGCGGCAAAGCAGCGGCTCGAGACGGAGATGGCGGCGTTTCGCCAGGCGATGGGTATCCAGAGCGGGATCGTCAGCAATGTCCGCGAAGACGCCGAGACGTTAAAAACGATCGTCGAGAAAAGCCAGGGCGCCGAAGGTAGCCTGCAGGCAACGCAGGCGACCAATCAGCTACTCGCAATCGCGGCCAAACAGCAGTTCCAGATCCAGCAGCTGATGGCGGCGCAATTCCGCGAACAGACGCTCGAACGCGCGCGCCGCGGCCAGATCGAGCGCGAGGCGCGCGAATCCGCCCGCCGTTTCCTCGGCGACGGCAAGGCGTGGACGCCGCCGCGCTGACGTCAAACTGATTGGGGCAGGACGGGCCGCACCGCTCCCCCGAGCCCGAAGCTGCCCCGTCCCGGGGGCCGCCGCGGCCGCCGCCTCCCAGGCCGCCGGCCCCCTCGACAAATTTCATTAGGAAGCTGAAACATGGACGATCTCAACATCATCGACCAGTTCATGCAGGCGTTCATCGCCTACATCGACAGCGGTTTCGGCCTGCTTGGCCCCGATGTCGGCTTCCTGACCACGATCCTCATCGGCATCGACATCACGCTCGCCGGACTGTTCTGGGCGCTCGGTGGCGAAGACGATATCATCGCCAAGTTCCTGAAGAAAATCCTCTACGTCGGCGTGTTCGCGCTGATCCTGAACAATTTCCAATCGCTGTCGGAAATCATCTTCCGGTCCTTCGCCGGACTGGGCCTGACCGCCGGCGGTAGTGCGATCGGGGCGGCAGACCTCCTGCTTCCCGGACGGCTCGGAGGCATCGGCTTCGAGGCGGCGGCGCCTTTGCTCGTCCGGGCAGAAGAACTGGTTGGACCTGTCGCCTTCTTCGAGAACTTTGTCGAAATTTCGGTGCTGTTGATCGCTTGGCTGATCGTCATCGTCGCCTTCTTCGTTCTCGCCGTCCAAATGTTTATCACCATCCTGGAGTTCAAGCTCACGACGCTCGCGGGCTTCGTTCTTGTGCCCTTTGCGCTCTGGAGCCGCACCGCCTTCCTCGCCGAGCGTGTCCTCGGCAATGTCATAAGTTCGGGCATCAAGGTCATGGTGCTCGCAGTGATCGTGGGCATCGGCTCGAACTATTTCGCCGAGTTCACAGGCGCGCTCGGCGGCGAACAGGTGACGATCGAGCAGGCGGTGTCGCTGATGCTCGCGAGCCTGGCGCTGCTCGGACTTGCCATCTTCGGTCCGGCGATTGCGTCGGGATTGGTGTCCGGCGCGCCGCAACTCGGTGCGGGGTCAGCGGTCGCCACGACCGCGCTCGCCGCTGGCGGTCTCGCCATGGGCGGCGCGGGCGCCGCCGCAGCGGTGCGCGGTGCCGGCGGCGCCGGCCTCGGCGCGATCCGCGCCGGCACGTCGATGGGGAGCGCCGCCTCCACGGCGTATAAGCTCGGGCAGGAAACCTCAGGCTCGCCGACGGTTCGCGCCGGACTGGGAGGAATGGCGACGGCCGCGAAAGGCGCCGCAGGCAGTCGGCTTCGATCCGCCGGCGGCGTCGCCGCTGCGGCTGAGCGCGGCCAGCAGGCCGCGTGGGACGGCGGGAACGCAAAGGCCGCGCCAGCAGCGTCCTCTGCACCGTCGGCCCCGCCCGATGCGGCTCCGGCCTGGGCGCGCCAGCTGCAGAGCCAACAAACCGCCCGCCACCGCCGGCAGATGGCCATCCACACAATCAAGGAAGGAGATCGCGGCGGCACCGGCATCACACCCGACATCAACGAAAGGGACTAAGTCATGCATTTCAAACGCGCAGTGCAGCGCTATGGGCAGACGCCCGAGCCCGAAACACCCTATCAACGCGCCGGGCAGCTTTGGGACGAGCGGATCGGGTCGGCGCGCGTCCAGGCCCGAAACTGGCGGCTGATGGCGTTCGGCGGCCTGCTGCTTACGACCGGCCTGTCAGCGGCGCTCGTCTGGCAATCGATGCAGAGCCGCGTCGTGCCCTATGTCGTCGAGGTAGACAAGCTGGGGCAGGCGCTCGCAGTTGCTCCCGCCGACGCGCGATTTAGTCCGAGCGACCCCCAGATCGCCTGGCACCTAGGCCGTTTCATCACACATATCCGCTCGCGCTCGCTCGACGCGGTGCTGATGCGCGAGAACTGGCTGTCGGCTTATGATTTCGCCAGCGAGCGCGGTGCTCTGTTCCTCGGCGAATATGCCCGCGCGGCAAATCCGTTCGCCGAGGTGGGCCGCCACACGGTCTCGGTGCAGGTGACGAGCGTCGTCCGCGCCTCCGAGAACAGCTTCCGCATCAACTGGACTGAACAGGCCTATGAGCGTGGCAGCCTGTCCGGCACCTCGCGCTGGACCGCCGTCGTCACCGTAAAGCTCCAGCCGCCCCGCTCTGCCGAGGTGCTCCGCAAGAATCCGCTCGGTCTTTATGTGGACGCGATCGATTGGAGCCGCGAACTGGAGACACCCGCCCTTCCGCCGGCGAGCGAGGGGCGTTCAACGCCGCCAGCGCAGCTGGGCCGCGCTCCGCAAAGCGCATCCGGCGCCCATCTCCCGCTTGGTTCGCCGCTCGATCCCGCGCTCGCCCCGCTGCCGACGACCCAGCCCGTCCTTGAAGGAGAAGCTCAATGATCCGCCGCCTTATCTTATGTGCCAGCCTCGCGGCCCTCGCGCCGCCGGTTTTCGCGCAGTCCGCATCGACCGTCATCGGGGCTAACAAGGCTGCGCTTCGCGAGCCTGTGAAGTCGGGCTTTCTGAATGCCGTGCAGGTCTATCCTTACAGCGAGGGAGCACTGTTCCGGCTCTTTGCGGCGCCAGAGCGCGTCAGCGATATCGCGCTGCAGCCTGGCGAAACGCTCACCTCGGTCGCCGCCGGCGACACTGTGCGCTGGACCGTCGGCGATACGACGAGCGGCAGCGGAGACGGCCGGCGCACTCATATCCTCGTGAAGCCCTTCGCGTCGGGTCTTTCCACCAACCTGGTTATAACGACCGACCGGCGCGTCTATCATGTTCAGCTCACCAGCACGTCGTCAACGGCACTGACCTCGATCCGCTGGACCTACCCGCTGGAAGAATTGCAGGCGTTGGCGCGCCACCGTTACGAGGCGGAAGCGGCGAAACCCGTATCGACCGGTATCGCAATCGAGCAGCTGCAATTCAACTACCGGATCAGCGGCGATACGCCCGCCTGGCGCCCGATCAGGGCATTTGACGATGGACGCCAGACCTGGATCGAGTTCCCCGCCGATCTGGGGACCGGCGAAGCGCCTCCGCTTTTCGTTCTTGGCGACACGGGCGAGGCCGAACTCGTCAACTACCGCATCGCTGGCCGCTACTATGTAGTCGATCGCCTGTTCGCTGCCGCCGAGCTTCGGCTGGGCGCGAAGAAGCAGAAGATCGTTCGCATCACCCGCGTGGGCCCGAGGTCGGCAGGCCGGGGGAGGGGCGCATGACCGAAGATTTCACCACCGCCCCAGCTGTTCCGCCGAAAATCGACCCGGAAACTCTGGTGCTGCGCGGCAGTCCGGCACGCGTCACACGCTTTCGGCGCGGCGCGATCGTGGCGATCGCCGGTACCGGGGCTACGATCATTGCGGGCGCCGCTTGGCTCGCGCTGAAGCCGGTTAGTCTCGGCTCGGTCGGCTTGGAAGAAGGCAGGGGGCCCGTCGCAGCGAAGGCGCCCTCCGATGCGCTCGCTGGCGCGCCCTCGAGTTACGGCGAAGTCCCGCCGCTCGGACCGAAGCTGCCCGGAGACCTGGGTCGACCGATTCTCGAAAAACAGCGAGAGATAGGGTTGGCGTCGCCCGTCGATCCTGCGGCGGACGCTGCGGCTCGCGCCGCGCAAGACGCAGAGACCGAGCGCCAGCGCGCCGCCGCGGAACAGCGCGCCGCGCGCCAGTCGGGCGTGATGTTGCAAATGGCGGGAGCTTCCTCGGCTGCACCGGAACCTGTGGAAGCGAAGGCCGTCGCGGCGGTCTCGCAGGACGAAACGGCTGGCGGCGCGGAAGTAGGCGACCAGAGACGGAAAAACGGTCTCATCGGCCGAGCGAGCGAGGGCAACGAAGTGAGCCCGCACCGGCTCACCGCGCCCGTGTCGCCTTGGACGCTTCATGCCGGCAGCGTCATCGCCGCAAGCCTCATCACCGGTCTGAATTCGGACCTTCCGGGGATCGTGACAGCTCAGGTGACCCAAAATGCCTATGACAGTGTAACCGGACGAACCTTGCTGATTCCGCAGGGTTCGCGGCTGATCGGCAGCTACGATAGCGTCGTCGCGTTCGGTCAGAGTCGCGCACTCGTCGTTTGGCAGCGTATCATCCTGCCTGACGGCTCGTCGGTACGGATCGACAATGTCCCGGCGAGCGACACCGAAGGTTATGCCGGGCTGGCCGATCGTATCGACCGGCATACTTGGCAGCTCCTTAAGGGGGTGGCACTTTCGACGCTGCTCGGGGTCGGGACCGAATTGGGATGGGGCAGCAGCGAAAGCGATCTGGTCCGCGCCGTCCGCGAATCCGCCGAGCAGAGTGGCGCTCGCGCCGGCGACCGACTTGTCGCCCGCAGTCTCGACGTTCAGCCCACGCTGAAAGTGCGGCCCGGCTGGCCTCTCCATATTGTCGTGCACAAGGATATCGTGCTCCGACCTTGGCGCGCAGGGGAGTAGCTGATGGCGAACATCAAGCTCCCGCGCCTGCCCGATCGGACGCCGATTAAGATCGTCATTGCGGTGATGCCCGACCTCAACGAGCGTTTGACCGCCTATGCTGCAGCGTACGCCCAGGCATATGGCGTACAGGAAGCCGTGGCCGACCTCATCCCCGCAATGCTCACAGCGTTTCTCGATAGCGATCGGGCGTTCGCGCGGGGAAACCATTAGCGACATGACCGGCGCGCGCGACCTTTCTAAAGGTGACGAATGCTTTATTACTGTCGAGGATTTTGCGCGTATGGCACGCGTTTCCCGGCGCACGATCGATCGTTACCGACGGAACAGAGCAACTGGCTTTCCAACGGAATATGATATGAGCCGGGGCAAGGTACCAAGACCCCGCTTCAAACTCGCGGACGTCCTCGCGTGGATGGAAACGCGCGCGCTCTGGTGACGGCGTCAACGGTATCGCCGCGCCTCCAACTGGCCGTGGATGTCGGACGGTCAGAATTTTCCCGAGTCGAAAAGCGATTACATCGAGCTCCTCATCGGTCGAAGCCGCTTTACGATGTTTCTGTCGTTGACGATCTTTCGACCTCGACCTTACCGCCCCCCACCGAGTGGTCCGTGGGGATTGTTAATGCATTCGCGCCTCCATCGCCAGTGTAGGCCGTAGGTGGAGCGAAGCGGAACCGGAGGGCGACACTGGCGATGGGACGGCCTCTGGCGCCGGTGGCCGATATCCGAGCGCGCTGTGCGGCCGGACGGTGTTGTAATGCCGCCGCCAAGCTTCGATCAGGATCCGGGCCTCGGCGAGCGAGTAGAAGATTTCACCATTGAGCAGCTCATCGCGCAGCGACCCGTTGAACGATTCACAATAGCCATTCTCCCACGGACTTCCCGGCGCGATGTAGAGCGTCTTCACGCCGACCTTCGCCAGCCATTCCTGCACCGCCGTCGCGATAAATTCCGGGCCATTGTCGGACCGGATATGCGCGGGCGGACCGCGCGTGACGGACAGGTCGGCCAGCGCCGCCAGCACATCGTCGCTCTTCAGCTTACGCGCCACGGGCAACGACATGCACTCCCGGCTCGCCTCGTCGATGATCGACAGGATGCGGTATTTGCGACCATCGTGGGTGCGACCCTCGACGAAGTCATAGGACCAGACGTGCCCGGGATATTCCGGCCGAAGCCGGATGCACGATCCGTCGTTCAACCAGAGCCGCCCGCGCTTCGGCTGCCTTTGCGGCACCTTGAGCCCCTCGCGTTGCCAGATGCGCTCGACCCGCTTGCGGTTCACATGCCAACCGGCATCGCGCAGCAATGCCGTCACCCGGCGATAGCCCCCGGGTCAAGTCCGGCGCAGGCTACACGACCATATTTCCGCGCCAGCGCAATGATTTCCTCGGTGAGAGCCGCTTCGTCATCCGCCCCGCAAGGCGCCTTGCGCTGTGTCGATCGATGGTGCCCGAGCACGCGGCAGACCCGTCGCTCGGACACGGCATCATCTTCTGATGTGATCGATACAGCGCCTTCGGCGCGCGGGGCTCAGAAGTTTCCCCGGGCGGCCCCCTGCAATATCAGCTTGTCCGGCGTCAGGTCCGATATCGCACGGCGAAGCCGCTGGTTCTCCTTCCCCAGGTCCTTCATCCGTCGCGCCTGATCGGTCTTCAGGCCGCTATATTCTTTGCGCCGCCGATAGTAGGTTTGCTCGCTGACCGCGATCCGCCGACACGCTTCCGCCGTCGTGGCACCCTGCGCCAGCACAACCTCCGCTTCACGCAGCTTGCCGTAATCTCTTCCGGGCGATGCTTTTTGCTCGGCATTCCTTGTCTCCTTCGTAATCCAAAATATCATCCATTTTGGACCACTCAGAAGGGGACAGATCAATTGCCCGTGAGCAACGGCGCGAGGATGAGGCTCGACAGCATGACGACGGAATAATTCCACGCGCAGATCGAAAGATTGACGCCATAAGGCTCGCGCTGTGCAAAGCGGCGCTGGCTGTCCGAACCGGGGAGTTCGATAGCGCCAAGCCCGGCGATCAGCGTCGTTTTATAATACTCGTAGAGATAACGCAGGTCGTCCGTCTCGTCGCTCTTTGAGAGCGGGCGGCCGACCTGCCATGCCATCATCCAGGCCAGCGCCTGCTTCCGGGAGACGAAGGCTTCGACCAATGCGATGCGTTCGTCAACGGGCGTCCGTTTCCACGCTGCGGCGGCTGTCCGCGCGGCGGCGAGAGCGGATTGGGCTTCGGTGTTCGAAGCGAACCGGCCATCATGATATAGGGAGCCATCAGCCGGGCTGATGATCTGCAATTTGCCGCTCAAATATCTGTCCCGTCTGGCTTGCCGTGAAACGCGAACGGCGCGCACGGTTCTCCGACAGAAATAGGCAGCCAGGCGAACTAGCTGAAATGCTTAATTGTGATGGACCAATGCGCGCGATGTATCGGTTCGTTATCTTTAACGAGCTCGCGTTTTTGAAGAGCGATCAGCATTGGCATTTCGATGGCTTGGGGCGACAAGGGTGTCGATCGGACGGGCTTGGGCACCCGCTCGCTGTTCGTCACAGGCTCATCTGTTCGGTCAGTTCTTTTAGCCTGGCGCGGGCTCGGAAATCGTCTTCCTTTTGTCGTACCGGCGCGCTCGCTCGTATTTGCTGAGGGGTGAGGCCAGTCGCATTCTTCAGGAACCGCCGAAGGCTTCGACCGTCAGAAAATCCTAAATCTTCCGCAAGGTCATCGACCGGCTCATTGCTCGAACGCAGTCTTTGTGCGGCAACTTCCGCCAGTGTGCTCCTGCGCGCGTCACGATAACCGCCGCCGGCTTTTTGCAACTGGCGCCGGACCGTGTTGGGGCTTTTACCCGTTGAACGCACGACATCGGCGAAGCGGACGTTGCCCGCGTTTGTGACATAGTCCGATATGGGCGGCGCATCGCTTCTCGAAGAAACATGGTCGAGGCAATGTCGATAACATTCCCAATAGAGGCTCGGCCCTATGGCGCGCTCCGGTCCAACGGCGAGAAGGCGGCGCGGGAAGCTTAGGGAGGTGGTTTCGCCATGCCTTACAAAGCCGCCGATCGCCCAATGCCGCCGACCAATGTTAAAGTGCGTTGGGTCGCGCAGGCTGATCTGTGTGACGGGTAGGGGGAAACCAAGATATTGCGTGCAAATCATGCACAGCCAGCCGAGCTGAATCTCTTCGATATGCGCAGCATCCTCGTCCGACCTCGCATCCACAGCTACGCTAAGGGTCGCTGTCGTCCCGACAGGTTCGAGTTGTGAGCGTACGGCGCTCGAAGCGGTTGAATAGAAGCGCGACAAGGCGACAAGCGCATCACCGAGAGTGGGATAGGCCAAGGCCATTCGTACCCCAATCGCGGGATAGTAGGGCTGGAGGCCGACCTTAGCGAGGCCATGGTTCCCGTCTTCCACGCCCAGCATCATATTGGTGCAAAGAAGCATATACTGCGCCGGTGTCACGACATCACGCTTGTCGCCATAGTGCAGCGTGATCATCGAATCTTCAAGCAACCGATCGAGCGAAAGACCCAGCCGCCTTGCGCCGGCTGTCTGGCGTTCAACAAAATCGAACGGAATTGCTTCGAAAGTCATCGGCGACATCGCTCCATCCTCTGCCTGAAGCTAGGCTGGATCGAACCCGGAGTCCATCGGCCGCGTGACCTGACCCCCATTTTCTCCAACAGTTGAAACTAGAGGCCGACCTGAAGAAGGGACGGACAGATAAAGCGGAAGCAGTTTTCGGAAGAACAGATTATCGGCATCCTGAAGGAGGCCGAAGCGGGCGCGGTGGTCACGGATCTGTGCCGTCGTCACGGCATGTCGAGTGCGACCTACTATGCGTCGAAGGCCAAGTTCGGCGGATTGGAGGTGTCGGACGCCAGACGGCTTCGGGCGCTCGAGGAAGAGAACGCGCGCCTGAAGCGGCTGCTCGCCGACACGATGCTCGACAATGCGGGTCTGAAGGACCTGCTTTCAAAAAAATGGTGACGCTCGCCGCGAAGCGGGAAGCTGTCGCGCATCTTCAGACGACGCTGGGGATGAGCGAGCGGCGGGCGTGTGCTGTCGTCGGAGCGGATCGCACGAGCATGCGATACCGCTCGTGTCGAGCCGATGATGGGGACCTGCGGTCGCGGTCGCGGTTGCGTGAGCTGGCGCAGCAGCGTCGGCGGTTCGGCTATCGCCGCCTGCATATCCTGCTCCGCCGGGACGGCATCACCATCAACCGCAAGAAGACGCAGCGGCTCTATCGGGAGGAAGGGCTGACGGTGCGCCGCCGGAAGGGACGAAGACGCGCCGTCGGCGCGCGGGCCCCTGCGCCGGTGCTGGCGCTTCCCAACCAGCGCTGGAGCTTGGACTTTGTCCACGATCAGCTCGTCACCGGGCGACGCTTCCGGGTGCTCAACATCGTCGATGACGTGACGCGCGAGTGCTTGGCGGCGGTGATCGATACGTCGATCTCGGGCCGGCGGGTCGTGCGCGAGCTGGGCGATCTGATCGCCAGCCGCGGTGCGCCGAAGATGATCGTCAGCGATAACGGCACGGAGCTGACGTCGAACGCGGTGCTGGCCTGGTGCGGCGATGTCGGGATCGAGTGGCATTATATCGCACCCGGCAGACCAACGCAGAACGGGTTCGGCGAGAGCTTCAATGGTCGCATGCGCGACGAGCTGCTCAATGAGACGCTGTTCTTCACGATCGGTCAGGCGCGCACGATCCTCGCCCGATGGGTCGACGATTACAACACCGAGCGGCCGCACTCCTCGCTCGGCTACGCCACCCCGGCGGCGTTCGCCGCCGAACTCGAAAAGCAACGGGCGGGGTTAACCCCGTCCGTTGCTTCGCCTGCGCTTATGCGCGACAACACCCCTCGGCCTCTAGTTGCAGCTGGATGAAAGATGGGGGTCAGGTCACGCGCCTTGCGCAAATTGTCCCCTATCTGATTGCGCTTTCGGTCATTCCGAACCCCTTTTTTGTCTGGTCTACAGTGATCAAACGAGCCGACCGGATATCAACCGGCGCGCCGCCAAGGGTGGGAGAAGGATTATGGACACAACATATCTATGGCTGGGTCTGACGTGTATCGCCGCGCTCGTCGCTGGCGACGCGGCAGCACAGTCGAGTCCTGTTCAGACGTCCGGGGCGGATGCAAACGACCGTCAGGCGACCGAAGATGGCGATATCATCGTCACCGCGACGCGGCGTAGCGAGAGCCTGCGCGAAGTTCCCACCGCCGTTTCCGCTTTCGGAGTGGAAAAGCTGCGCGACGCGCAGATCGCGTCCCTCAATGATCTGACTGCGATCACGCCGAACGTTCAGATATCGACCTATCTCACGAACGCCAACATCACGATCCGCGGTATTGGAAACGGAAACTTCGTACAGGCGGGCGGCGATCCCGGCGTGGCGGTCCATCAGAATGGCGTATATCTTGGTCAGTCCGCGCTTGCGCTGCAGACCTTCCTCGATGTCGAGCGCGTCGAGGTGTTGCGCGGACCGCAAGGCACGTTGTTCGGCCGTAATGCGACGGGCGGTGCGATCAACATCATCTCGGCCTCGCCCACCAGCGATCTTTCCTATGGGCTGGACATGGCGGGTGGTTTCGATCCGGCGATGGTTCGCGGCTCGGCCTATGTCAGCGGCCCCCTCAATGAATCCGAAACCTTGTTGGCGCGCGTCTCGGTCGGGCAAAATTACAATGGGGGCTTCAGCCGCAATCGGGCGGCCGACGGACCACGGCGTCTCGACGGTTTCAACGATTTTGCCGTTCGCGGCCAATTGGAGTTTCGGCCGACACCGAAACGTAGCGCGAGGCTCATCGTGGAGTATCAAAAAAGCGATGACAGCGGATCGGCAGTCTATTTGATCGGCACACCGTCTGGCGGCGCGCAATTTCCGTTCGACTATCTCTCGCTGCTCGGCTTGCCCCCGGCTGCGCCGATCGTACCGACGGCCGGCGATTTTGGCGATCCGGAAGGACGAGATGCGCGAGTGAATGCAGGGCTGCGCGACGCTGAGGCCCTGACGGTGGCGTTCAAGACGGATTTCGCGTTCGGCGCCGACAATCTTGGCTTGACCGCCTCTTATAACGAGAGCCGGAACCATAATGTGATCGACACCGACGGGACGGCCATTCCCTATGCCATCTCCGATTTTACCAACCGCGCGAAGCAACTTTTCGGCGAGATCATCTACGCTTCGGATCCCGGCGCGCGCTTCAATTACGTCCTCGGGCTCAACTATTTCTATGAAGACCTCGACCAACGCGGAGCCGTGATTGCGCTGAACATCCCCGCAGGCCTCAACTTCGGGAATGGCGGCAATGTGAAGACCGAATCCTATGCAGCTTTCGGCCGTGGCAATTTTCAGCTCTCCGACACAACCCGCCTGTTCGGGGGCCTGCGCTACTCTCACGATCGCAAGGATATGGACGAGTTTCTCGCCTTCGGCCTCGTCTTCACCGCTGCTGCCGCCAATAAATGGTCGCGGGTTACATATGAGCTCGGAGCGTCGAGCGATCTTAGCGACAGCCTCACCGCCTACGCCAAATATTCGACGGGATATAAGAGTGGCGGCTATTCGGTAGGCGCTCTGATCCCCGTGTTCGACCCCGAGACGAACGAGAGCTTTGAGGCCGGTCTCAAGGGGGCGCTTTTGGATCGGTCGGTCCAGTTCAATCTCGCCGCTTTCCACATGAAGTACGACAATCTGCAGGTGAACCAGATCCGCGGCATCTCGGCGGTGGTCACCAATGCTGCGCGCGCAAAGGTCATCGGCATCGAACTCGAAAGCGTCATCAGGCCAACCGAATGGTTGCGCGTCGAAGCAAATGCCGCGTGGCTCGATGCGACATTCGGCGATTTTGATACGCTCGATTCGGCGAGGCCGGCACTCGGCGTGCTCGACCTTTCGGGCAATCAGCTGCCCAATGCGCCTGAATGGGCGGGAAGTATCGGCATCTACAATGATTTCGCGGTGGGACAAGGGACGCTGACGCCCGGTGTGCGGTTCGACTGGAGTTCGAGGAAATATTTCACCGAGTTCAACATTCCGGTGGCCTCCGAAAAGGCGAGCGGCCGGCTTAACCTGTTCCTCAACTACCGAAGCGGCGACGAGCGCTGGAGGGCCAGTCTGTTCGCGACGAACCTTACCGTTGAACAGCAGAAATCGAACGTCACGATCGTCTCCGCATTGCTCGGTTCGCTGGCCGAAGCGACCTATCAACCTGGCCGACAGGTCGGCGTGTCGCTTGGTTACCGCTTCTAGGGCTCTCGCCGACCTCCTTCCATCCGAGGACATACCATGACTTTCGATATTCGCTATCTTTCCGTTAATGGCGCGCGCCTGGGATATCAGGTGCATTCCGACGGATCCGGCAAACCTCCCGCTATTTTTCTTCACGGCTATAGCGGGCGGTCGACAGGCGATATTTACGGCACCCTCGTCGAGCGTCTTGCTGAGTATTTCACCCTCTATGCGCTCGATATGCGGGGTCACGGCGCATCGGCGTCCGAGGTCGAGGGGTTTTCGATGGGTGCTGTGGCGGACGATGTCGCGGCGTTCGTCTGCGCGCTGGGTCTCACCGGAGCACTCCACATCGGCCATTCATTCGGCGGCTTTACCGGTATGTATTGCGAAGTCCGCCATCCGGGAACCTTCTCGGCGCTGTGCCTCCTCAATTCCGCGTCGGCCGAAGGCGGAAAAGACAGCCCGCCCGATGTCGGAACGGTGTTTATCGAAGGCGCCGGCGACGTCGACTTCCTGACCGGGGCTCTGTCGCCGCATTTTATCCGGGGCGGTAGTTCGGCCGCCCATATCGCGGCGGCGATGCTAATGGACCGGCGCATCCACGAACTCTATTTTCCCGAGTGGCGTCAACTGTCGATCATGGATGAGCTGAGAAACATTGCCATTCCAGTCCTCGCCATTAACGGTGCGCTCGACAATGTCGTCCCTCTCGCGACGCAGCATGTCACGGCCATGGCAATTCCCAATTGCAAGGAGGTCGTCTTCACAACCGAGGGCCATAACGCGCCGCTCGAAGCGCCGGACCGCATGGCCCGCGAAATCGTCGCCTTCTGGACGCACGACGTCGCCGCGGGCGCTTGAGGCGCTTGGCAACTAAGGCCCGGATCGGAATCCCTCATGACCGCACACGATCTGTTGGCTGGTGACTTCGGTCTCATCGCCGACCTGGTAGCCGCCCATGCGGCCGAACATCCGGACAAGCCGGTCTTCATCGAAGGCGAGCGCATAATGACCTACGGGGCATTCGATGCGCTGGCCGATCGCGTGGCCGCAAGCCTGCAGCGCGATGAGGTGGGGCCGGGGAGCGTGGTGGCAATCTGCGCCGGAAACAGTATCGAATGGATTGCCATCTTCTTTGGTGCGCTGCGGGCCGGTGCAGCCGTCGCGCCTCTCGCGCCATCGGCTTCGCCCGACCAACTTGCGGACATGATCGGGGATGCCGATGCGCGGTTGCTGTTCCTTGACGGTAAGAGCGCGGACCATTTGCGACCGGTAGCCAGCCGTATCGCGTCCCGCTGGATCTTGATCGACGATGCCCCCGTGAGGGAGCAGGGCTTTACGGGCTGGCTGACCGAACCCGGCTCGCGCCCCGCCCCTGTCACGATCCGGCCCGAATGGCCCTTCAACTACATTTACTCTTCGGGCACGACCGGAACGCCCAAGGGCATTGTGCAGAGCCACGCCTTTCGATGGATGCCGATCGCACGTGGCGCCCTGTTCGCATATGGTCCGTCGTCGGTTACGGTCGTCGCGACGCTTCTCTATTCAAATTACACGCTCGTCCCGATCTTCATGACGCTGGCGCAAGGCGGCAGTCTGGTCTTGATGAGAAAGTTCGACGCGCTCGAGTTTCTGCGCTTGGCCGAGCACCATCGCACAACCCACGTAACATTGGTGCCGGTGCAATATCGGCGGCTTCTCGCAATGCCTGAGTTTGACAGATACGACCTGACCGCCACGCAGATGAAGTTCGTCGGATCGGCTCCCTCATCGCACCAGATGAAAGCGGAACTGCTGCAGCGCTGGCCCGGAGGCCTCATCGAAATCTACGCGATGACAGAGGGCGGCGGCAATTTTCTTCTCTTGGCGCACGAATATCCAGACAAGCTCCATACCGTTGGACAGCCCGCTCCCGGCAATGATGTTCGCATCGTCGATGAGGACGGACGCGAGATGGCGCAGGGTGAGCTCGGCGAGATTGTTGGCCGTTCGACCGGGATGATGATGGGCTATCACAATCAGCCGGACAAGTCGGCGTCAGCCGAATGGTTCAGTGCGGAAGGCGACCGTTTTATCAAGACCGGGGACATTGGTCGTTACGACGAGGACGGATTTCTTATCCTCACGGACCGGAAGAAGGATATGATCATTTCGGGCGGCTTTAATATCTATCCGTCCGACATCGAAGAGGTTGTTCAGCGGCATCCCTCGGTACAGGAAGTCGCTGTCGTCGGTGTGACGTCCGACCAATGGGGCGAGACGCCCGTCGCCTTTGTAGCCCTGAAATCCGGTCAATCGCTTTCGGCGGGTGACCTCGCCGCATTCACCGCCGAGCAGCTGGGAGCGACGCAGCGTCCTCAGGCCTATCAATTCGTCGCGAGCCTGCCCCGATCGGCGGTCGGGAAGGTCCTGAAGCGCGAGCTGCGCGATGCCTTCCGTGGACAAGTTGCCTGACCAGTGACAAGCGAGTTAGATTTCACCGGGCAGCGGATTCTCGTCGTCGGCGGTTCAAGTGGGATCGGCAACGGCATCGCGCGCGCCTTTCTGGAGCACGGAGCGAAGGTTCATGTGTGGGGAACGCGCGCGTCGCAAAACCACTATTCCGCATCCGAGGGATCCGATCTTGAAGGTCTCGGATACGACATGGTCGATGTCGGCGATCCAGACGCGATCGAGGCTGCTCCAGTCCCGTTTGACGGTCTCGATGTTCTGGTCCTGTCTCAGGGAACGGTTGTCTATCGGCAAGGCGAGTTCGAGCGAGATGGATGGGACGACGTCATGGCAGTCAATATTGACAGCCTGATGCATTGCGCACGCAAATTCCGTGACAATCTCAAGGAAGCCTGCGGTGCACTGATCGTGGTGAGTTCCATCTCGGGTTTGCGGGCCAATATCGGCAATCCCGCCTATGCGGCATCCAAGGCGGCCGCGATCAATCTCACGATGACGCTCGGGAAGGCCT
The DNA here is from genome assembly GCA_004173185.1 of Sphingomonadales bacterium. Classification (GTDB taxonomy): domain Bacteria; phylum Pseudomonadota; class Alphaproteobacteria; order Sphingomonadales; family Sphingomonadaceae; genus Sphingomonas. The sequence continues at coordinate 120,981 of SEFZ01000003.1, forward strand.
GGGCCGGGGAGGGCATCCGTGTGAACGGTATTGCGCCGGGTCTTGTTGAAACAAAGCTGACAACAGTGACCACCTCTCACCCTAAGCGAATCGAAAATGCACTGGCGGGCATTGCCGCCGGTCGCCTCGGCAAACCGGGCGACATGGCTGGAGCCGCGCTCTTCCTCGCTTCGCCGCTCGCGAACTACGTCGTCGGACAGACGCTCGTCGTCGACGGCGGTCTGTCGCTGTAGTCTAACTGGCGACACGCCTCGAAGAGGAGACCCGGATCGGCAAGGGCGGGACCCTGGCGGCGCAGCTGTCGCGGCTCGACCTGATCGTGCTCGACGAGCTTTGATATCTGCCGTTCGCACGCTCGGGAGGGCAGTTGCTGTTCCACCTCATCAGCAAGCTTTATGAGCGCACCAACGTCATCATCACCACGAACCTCGCGTTCGGCGAGTGGCCTACCGTTTTCGGCGACCCCAAGATGACCACGGCGCTGCTCGACCGCGTCACCCACCACTGCGATATCGTCGAGACGGGCAACGATAGCTGGCGCTTCAAAAACCGCAGCTGACCGCCACCTTCGCCGCCTTCAAAAATCTATCTTGCGCTGCGTGCGCCTCCGGTCGGGCTACGCCCGCCCTCCGCCGCAAGCAGCGCGAGGCTCACCTCAACAAACCCCCATCAAATCCGCAAGGGGGGCTCTCTTCGCCGCCGATCGGGGGTCCCGTTTGAACGCCGTTTGACAAGCTAAACGGTCGGGAGCGGCAGATATGCGTTTGTTTGGGCCGGTTCGGCGCCGTGGGATAGTGATGCTGGAGGGTCTAGTGCAGGCTTAAGCGACGTCGCGAGCATCGTGAGCAATTCGCGCAATTTCGGTGTGACCTGCCGCCGCTTGGCATAGGCACCCCAGACGGGCTCGTCGGCGACTCGCAGGTGCGGAAGGAGTTCGACCAGATCGTTTACCAGATGACCATGCAGATAGAAGGTCGGGAGTTGCCCTATACCCATCCCCGCAACGATCGCATCGAGAACTGCGATGCCGCTGTTGCAGCGGAGACGCGCGCTGGGCTTGTAAAAGAAATTGCCATGTTCACCGCGAAACTGCCAGTGTTGTGCGCTTCCGGCAATGCAGTCCAGATCGTCTAGTGCCTCCGCCGAGCTCGGCATTCCGTTGCGGCTAACATAATCCGTCGAGGCACAGAGGATAAGCTTGCGCGAGGCAAGCTGGACGCCGACGAGGCGCGGATCGCCTATGTGCCCGGTTCGTATGGCGAGGTCGTACCCTTCGCCCACCACGTCAACGACGCGGTTCGATAAATCCATCAACACCGAAACGGCCGGAAAACGCTGGGCATATTCACGTACGATCGGCGCTACGAAGCGTTCGCCAAGCGTCGTCGAGCAGCTGATGCGCAATTCGCCATGGGGTTCTCCGCCACCTTCGGCCCACTCAAAGGCCTCGTTGCGATCCTCGACGAGCCTGCGGAACAGTCCGGCAAGATTCTCGCCGAGCGGAGAAAGGGTGACCGAGCGCGTGGTGCGATGAAAGATCTCACCGCCAAGCCGCGCCTCGAGCTGGGCGATGGCTCGACTGACGTGCGACGTCGATCTCCCGAGTGCGCGTGCAGCGCTCGCAAAATTGCCGGTATCGGCGACAGCGACCACCTCATCGATGCCAATCCAATCGCGCATAATTATCCCAGATATGCAATAGTAAATTGCAGAATTACATAATTACGTCATTATTGCAACGATGCTAAACGCCTCCGCAAACAGGAGGAAGCGACAATGAAGACCCGTGCCGCCGTTGCGTTCGAAGCGAAGAAGCCGCTCGAGATTGTCGAACTTGACCTCCAAGGACCGAAAGCGGGCGAGGTGCTCATCGAGATCAGGGCGACCGGAATCTGTCATACCGACGCCTACACGCTCGACGGATTCGATAGCGAGGGACTGTTTCCCAGCGTGCTCGGCCACGAGGGCGCCGGTATCGTGCGCGAAGTGGGAGCAGGGGTCACCAGCGTCATTCCCGGCGATCATGTGATCCCGCTCTACACCCCCGAATGTCGCCAATGTAAGTCGTGCCTCAGCGGAAAGACCAACCTGTGCACGGCTATCCGTGAGACGCAGGGCAAGGGGCTGATGCCTGACGGCACGACACGGTTTTCGTACAAGGGCCAGCCGATCTTCCACTACATGGGCTGCTCGACCTTCTCGAACTACACAGTGCTGCCCGAAATCGCGGTCGCGAAGATCCGCAAGGACGCACCCTTTCAGACGAGCTGCTACATTGGCTGCGGCGTCACCACGGGGGTCGGCGCGGTGACAAACACGGCCCAGGTCCAGCCGGGCGACAACATCATTGTCTTCGGACTCGGCGGGATCGGGCTCAATGTGCTGCAAGGCGCGCGGATGGCGGGCGCTGGGATGATCGTCGGAGTCGATATCAATCCCGACCGCGAGGAATGGGGCAAGAAGTTCGGGATGACGCACTTTGTCAATCCGAAGACCGTCGATGGCGACATCGTCGCGCATCTCGTCGCGCTAACCGACGGCGGAGCGGACTTCACCTTTGACTGCACCGGCAACACGACAGTGATGCGCCAGGCGCTGGAGGCATGCCATCGCGGTTGGGGCACCAGCATCATCATCGGTGTCGCCGAAGCGGGAAAGGAAATCAGCACCCGACCCTTCCAGCTGGTCACCGGACGAAACTGGCGGGGCACTGCGTTCGGCGGCGCCAAGGGACGTACCGACGTACCCAAGATCGTCGATCTCTACATGGACGGCACGATCCAGATCGACCCGATGATCACGCATGTGCTGACGCTCGACGAGATCAACAAAGGCTTTGACCTTATGCACGCGGGCGATTCCATTCGATCCGTCGTCGTCTTCTAGGATGTGTTGACAAAGGGGATTCCCAAACGGCGTAGTTTCTGATTCACGGTAGCTTTTGGGAAGGCTGCCGTGATCCGTGGTTTGATGAGTGACGAGGAATGGGCCTGGCGTTTGCGCACACGGCAGATTGCGCCCCCTCTGACGGCAGCTGGTCAGATGAGCCCCAATGTCTGGGCCCTATCGATCAGCTTTCGGTTGTTGGCGGCATCGAACCGGCGGCGCAACTCGGCGATGTGAAATGCTATCGTCGGCGGCGCGAGCGCCATTCGGTAGCCAATTTCCTTGTTGGTCTCGCCCTCCGCGACATAGTGCAGGATAGCCATCTGCCGCGAGGACAGGATGACGGGCGGCTCAGGATTTCGGCTCAGCGCTGCGGCGATGTCCGGCGCGACATATGTCTCTCCGGCCAGCGCCGCCTCACAGGCCTCAAGAATGACCGAATTCGGACCTGCCTTGCTCACCACGGCACGCGCGCCGAGCTTCAGAGCATATGCGACGTCTTCGTTCCGGCTGTCATTCGTCATCACGATGACTGTCATATCGAGGGCGCCGACAATTTCCGCCAAGATATCAATTCCGCGGACATCAGCCATTTCGAGATCGAGAATGACAAGGTCGACCAGCTGGGACTGAAGATAAGCGCTGACCACCGCGCCGCGATCAAGCGCTGCGACGATCTCGAACCGATCATAGGGTGAAAACAGCTGACGCAGCCCGGCGTGGATGATCGGATGGCCGTCAACGATTAATATCTTGTGGCGAGCCATCATGAGCGGCTCCCGCGCGCATCCTTTTCGCGGGCTGTCTTGCCGCCTTCCGAGGCCGTGCTGATGTCGGCGATGTTATTTCTGATCTCGCGCAGCCATTCCTCAAAGGCTTCCTCGCCCGCGATGTCGATCCCTTCGAGGAACTCGCCCGCCGCGCGCGACAAGGTCTCGGCATCGCGGATGTCGACGTCGACGAGTTCGAGGTTGAGCCGGACCGCGCGCGTACTCGTCTCGACGAGCGCGACCGGCGCGTCGGCGGTCAATTGCCTTAACCCATGGAGCTCGCGACGAAGGCTCGCCTGCGCCTGACGCAGCTCGCGCGTGCCCCACAACCGGTCCTGGATCCAGGCGCGCCAGCGCTCGCCCGAGTTGGCGCTGGCCAGCAGGCCGAGCAGGGCGATGGCCTTTTTGCTCTTCACTTCAAGTCGTCGCCCGTCGGGCGACTTTAGCTGAAAGGCCCCCAGCAACCGAAGCTGGTAGCGCGCTGATCCGTTCACCAAAACCCCCACATTTCGCACGACGTTTCGTGCCCCCGGGGAGGCCGATATGACGTTACGGCACAGCGGGGCAACGTGGAATGGTCAGGCGACGCATTATTCACGCTCCGGAAACGATCAACGCACGAGTGGATCACGCTTTGCGAACGCAACGGCGGGCATCTGCCCCCTCGATCGACTGGAGAGAACCGGTCCGAATCAGGGGGGTAATTTCAGCAGCAGTTTCTCCAGCACCGTGACTCGGCCGCCCGTGCGGCTCAAACGCGGCGGCCCGTCGTCGCCGCGCACCAAATTTTTTTCTTGAATAAGGAAGCATCATGACAACCAACTCCAATTCACCTTTGCGCGGCTTCGCCAAGAGTGCGCTGCTTGTATCTGCCGCGTTCCCGCTGTCCGCGCTGGTCGCAGCAGCGCCCGCGCACGCTGAAGAAATTGTCACGGTCAACGCAGCGGAAACCGCAGCATCAGTCAATGCGCGCATCGTGACCGCCAAGACGACCCCTGACCGCGATGTAACGATCACCATCGGCTCGGCCGGTGAAGTGACGACCCCGGGCGGTCTCGTTACGTTGACCGCCGCGGCGGGGCAGGCTGATGGCAAGATTGGCTTCAGCAATGCCGGCAAGGTCGGCGCGGTTGACGCGGCGGGCGCAGTGACCGACAGCGTTGGTGTTTCGCTCTCCGGTACAGCAGCGAACGCTGACAACACGCTCGAAGCCAGTAACTCGGGGTTGATCACGGGCGGCTTCACCGCAAGCGGCTTCGGCGGGACGGTGTCGCTCGATAACAGCGGCACGATTTACAATGGCCTGAGCGTCTCGGGCAAAGGCGATACGTCGCTGATCTCGACCGGCGCGGTTCGTTCGGGCAGCGTTGTCGCAGCCTCGACGTCGACCGTCGAATCGACCGTCGCGGGTGACACGACCACGAGCGTCTTTTCGAGCGGCGACGTCACCGCAACGGTGGGCGATGTCGCAAGCCTCGATGGCACGACCAAGGGCAGCGCCACCCTATTCGCCGAAAATGGCGATGTCGATGCGTCGGTGACCGGCACCGCAGGCTCGGTCGTCGCTTATTCGGGCGGTACGCGCACGAGCGTCAACACCTTGGTTGCTGCGCCGCCGGCGGATGCGACCACCGTCATCAGCGAAGTGATCAACAGCTATGAGGCTGGCTCGGTCAAGCTCGGAGCGGCCGTCACGAGCGACGTCGATGCCATCACCGGCGTTGCCAATGGCGATGTTGCGCTGACAGTCGCTGGCACGGTCACGAATGACGTTCAGGCGTTCCTTCTTGGCAATAGCAACACGAGCAACAAGACGACGGTGACGCTGGACGCGCTCGGCGGTTTGCTTGAGCAGGTGCAGACCGGAAGCAGTTCGGCCGTCGTCGGCGATTCGACGGTCGATGTCGCGGCTACGGCCGACATCGGCGGTAATGTGAACGTCCAGGCTTCGCGCGACGCCAAGATCACAAGCGCTGGCGCGGTCGGCGGTTCGCTGAGCGCCAATGGCGGCGCAGGTTCGACGTTCGATAACAGCACAACGGTGATCGAAGACGGTCTCAGCGGACTTCTCGGAATCGTCACGTCCAATAAAACGGCCAGCCCCCTCGGCGACGCTTCGATCGACCTCGCCGATGGCGCAGTTGTCGGCGCTAGCGTCAACGCGACAGCGACCCGGGACGCATCGGTCATCAACGCTGGTGAAGTCGACGGCACGCTGACCGCGCGCGCAGGCAATGGCAGCGCGTCGACCTTCGACCAGACTCAGACTTTCGACGGCGCGGGCATTCTTCTCGCCAGCACGACGAAGACGACGAACGGTCCTTCGGTCGGCAACGCCTCGGTCGTCGTCGCTGAAGCGGGTTCGACCGGCAGCACCGTTCTGGCTGTCGCGACGAACGACGCATCGGTTGAAAACTCCGGTTCAATTGGCGGCAATGTGAATGTCGTCGCAGGTAACGGAAATGCCAACGAAACCGAGCAGGCCTACACCTACGATGCCACTGGTGCGCTCATCCTCACGGACGAATTCAAGGTTACCAACACCGCGTCGGAAGGCAATGCGAGCGTTGTTGTTGCTACAGCAGGTGATGTTGATGGTGCGGTATCAGCCTCGGCCACGCGCGATGTCAGCATTTCGAACGCGGGCACGATCGGTTCGGGCGTCACCGGTACCTCATCGGGCAGCGACAGCAGCTACACGCGCACGATCCTCACGCCGGAACCCGTCGTCGACGCCGGCGTGACGACCACCCCGTATGATTATAGCGAAGCTTCGACCAACACCGCTGCAACGGGCAAGGTTGACTTTACCAACGCAGCGGGCGGCATTGTCGGCCTCAATGGCGTGGGCAATGTCAGCCTGATCGCGGGCGGCGATGTGACGATCGTCAACCAGGGCGATATTCGCGGCTCGACCTTTGGCCAGAGTAGCGGCAATGCATCGTCGAGCGACTATGCTCTTGGGCGGACGACGGTTGCAGACGGCCTCGGCGGTACCACCATCACCGATGTCACGGCCTCGAACAGCGCTAACACGCAGACAGGTGGCAACGTCACCGGCACTTACGCTGGCGCGAATGGCACGCAAAACTTTTCGCCTGCCGCCATCGGTAACGTCACGCAGATTGCCGACCTTGCCAGCACCGCCAATGTCACGGGCTCGGTCTTCGGCAATCTGACTTCGATAGCAGGCAATTCGGGCACAGCGGGTTCGACCAGCGCGTCGAGCAGCACGCAGACTACGGTTCTCGACGTGGACAGCACGGGCAGCTTCGCCGGTGATTATAAGAACAGCTCGGCATCAACCGGAACGGTCGGCGGCGACAGCAAGGTGACCGTCGCTGGTCAGGTTGCGCGCAGCAACGCCGGCGGTAGCGCCAGTGTCTTCTCGCAGGGTGCCAACGCGTCGACGGTCGTGATCAGCGGCTCGGTCGCCGATGATGTAACCGGCAACGCCTTTGGTGCACGCGCCTCGACGACGCAGGATGCAAGGTCGGTAGGTCAGGCGATCACCAAGGCTGTCTATGTCACCAATACGCTTTCGGAAACGACCAGCAACACCTCGGTCATCACCGACGGGGTGAGTTCGGTCTCGATCACCGGCAAGGCGACCGCAAACGAGAACAGCGTCGGCGGCTCGGTTTCGGCCAACGGCGTGGCTTCGGCGTCGGCTGACGTCGCCAGCAAGGCCGTAGTTGGCGGCAACCTCTCGGTGAGCAGCAACAATGGTGGTGACAGCACGGATGCAGCTGAGCGCACCTATGTTCGCGATGCTGCCACGGGCGTTGCCACGGCAATCGAAAGCCTTACCTCGACGTCTGGCGCCGCTGCGGCGCAGGGCGACGCCGTCGCTGTCGTTGCCGGTACGGTCCAGGGCAGCACGTCGGTCAATGCGGGCCGCGGGGATGCGGCGGTCACGCTGACCGGCGTCTCGCAAGGCAGCGTCAATGCAGTTGCAGGCAGCAGCGTCACGACGAGCACCACCGAGCGGGAATGGACGGGTAAGACCAAGTCGGCGTCAGGCGATTTTGGCACTCTTGTCGCCAGCCTGACCGGTCGCACGTTCGACGAGAGCATCACCAGCGAAACGGTCGCTGTTGGCGGCACGGCAAGCGTGCTTGTCGACACGGCTGCAGCGCTCCAGGACAAGGCTGTCCCGGCAACCAGCAGCGTCTATGCCTACGGCATCAGCGGTGCTTCGGTAACGGTCACTAAGGGTTCGATCGTTTCGGGCGATGTCGAAGCGCAGAGCGTCGGGTTCAACACGCTGGCGACCAGCACGACGACGGATGATGGTCTCGGCACGATCGGTCTGACCGCATCGTCGACGACGACGATCGTTGGCGGTCCGGCGACGATCACCAACGCCGGTATCATCGAGGATGATGCGCGTGTTACCAGCGCTACGGTTGCCAGCATCGCCAACACCGGCAAGATCGGTGACGATGTCAGCGCCAATGCGGTCGCCTTCGGCACCAACACGGTAAGCGAAACAACCAACTTCGGAAAAGCCTCGCTCCAGACGACGACCGAAACCTTCACGCCGGTAGTTGCTCTCGGCAAGGCCAGCGTGACCAATGCCGCAGGCTCCGTCATCGGCGGCGACATCACCGTCGCTGGCGGCGAAGGCACGGTGACGAACAATGGCACGATCGGCGGCACCACCGTCCTCGGCGTCAACGTCGACACCGCTTCGTACACCGAGGTCCGCACCGATACCTCGACGACCACAAGCTACACCCCGGCAGCGGCGCTTTTGACGCAGACCTATACGGTCGATCAGAACGGCGTTTCGGGCGGCTTCACGGTTCTCGGCGGGCTCGATAATGATGTGAGCGGCGAAGGCGCCGTGCGCACCAGCGATGTCAAGGCGACGATCAGCCTCAACTCGGGGTCGGCGACGCTCGGCAGCATCATTGGTGAGCGCGATGCCGACGGCAATCGCACCACCGACACCACGGTCAATCTCGTGGGCGCGGGCTTCCTCGGGGCCGACGCGATCCTGTACCCCGACCAGAAATGGCCGGTGGGCGCAGACAAGCCGACCCCGCTGCTGTCGCTCGGCAAGGATGCACAGCAGGAGTTCGGCGGCGCGAATTATCAGGTCCGTGTCCTGGGCGTCGAAACGCTGAACAAGGATGGTGCTGGCACCTTCGTGATCAACGGTGCAGCCTATGATCCGGCACTTCCCGGCGGCGAGCCGACCTACACGCTTGATGTTGGCAACTTCAACATCAAGGCTGGCGAAGTTCAGCTGACGACGAGCCAGGCTGCCGATGCCGAGTTTGGGATCCGGGGAAACATCAACAATGCTGCGACGCTTCTCCTTGGACGGCGCCTCACGCCGGGCCAGAACTTGTTCGGGAACAGCATCGTTGGCCAGACTGAGCTGATCGACGGCATAACCGTCCGCCAGGTAGGTAACTTCACCCAGGATGCAGCAGGCACAACCTTCGTCGGCATCACGCCTTCGCTGGTTCGCGTCTATCGCAGCGAAGTCTCGGGCGGCGCGACGCTTCCTGAGCCCCTCGCTCCGGTTCCGGGCGGTGTCAGCGTTGGTTACTTCACCACGCCGGCAGCTCTCGGCTTCGACGTCGACAATTCGCGAGTCAACATCACCGGCGATCTCGACCTGAGCGGCCGCGTTGCCGTCAACGTCCTTCGCGACAGCCTCTATGCCAACGGTGACGGCTACACGCTGTTCGCCTACACGGGCACAGGCGCTGTTTCGGCAACGGCTGCGCCGACGCTGACCTCGCCGTTCGTCGGCTTCACGCTGGTGCATGATGCGGCAGGCAAGACGGTTCGTCTGGAAGTGAAGCGCTCGAGCTACACGGTCGGTGCGCGGAACCCGAACGCCCAGGCTGCTGCATTGGGTCTCGACTCGGCGCTGGCCTCGTCGATCTCGCATATCCGTACCGATGCCGCAGGCGGCGCGAGCTTCGGCTCGGTGACCGAGCTGGGCTATGCACAGGACATCGCCAATGTCGCGGCGGCGGTCGATTTCCGCCTCTCGGCAGACCAGACGTCGGCGCTCTTCAACGAGCTGTCGTCGGGTGAAGTCTATGGCTCGCTCGCTTCGGTTGACCAGAATGCCGTGTTCGGGCAGGCGCTTGACCTGCTGACGAACCGTCGATCGGTCGGCGGCGACTTCGCCACGCAGCTGTGGCTCAATCCGGTCGGTAACTGGGCGCGGTTCGGTGATGGCGATGACTTTGGCGCGTCGGATATCGAAGCGAACAGCTACGGCCTGACCGGCGGTCTGGACTTTGCTTATGCAAAGGACGGCGCATTCGGGTTTGGCGCAGCCTATGCCGAGCATGACATTACGGCCCGCGGCACCCCGGAGGCGGTCGATGGCCGCACCTGGACCCTCGGTGGCTACGTCACGCAGGGCTTCGGACCGCTCTACGCCAACGCCAAGCTGGCTTATGGTTGGACCAACTATGATGCGACCCGCACCATGACCCTCCTGGCCCGCACTGCAGAAGCCGCGATCGATGCGAAGCAGCTCGATGTCAGCTTGGAGCTGGGTTACGACTATCGTGCCGGCAATGTGACGGTAACCCCCTTCGGAAAGCTGGCTTTGCGCCGGACCTCGCTAGAAGGCTTCACCGAAACTGAAGCTGGTGCGTTCAGCTTGGAAGTCGAAGGCCGCAAGAAGACCGTCTTCTCGCCGGTCCTTGGCGTGAAGGTCGGCACTGAAACCGCGCTAAACGACACGGTCACTCTGCGTCCCTTCGCCCGCGTCTCGTATACGTTCCAGGGTGACCTGCCGAACGATGTCACGGTGCGCTACGTTGGCGGCGGCGATCCGTTCGTGCTCCGCGGCGCCGAGCCCGACAGCTTCGGCTCAATCGAAGCCGGCTTCGAAGCAAAGGTTGCTGGCCGTCTGAACTTCCACCTCTCGGGCAGCCAGACGTTCGGCGGCGACAACAAGGCGACCGGCCTTCGCGGCGGCGTGAGCTTCCAGTTCTGATCTAAGTCAGTCCACTGGGGAATCCCCCATGGGGGGCGCGCGTAAGGCGCGCCCCCTTTTTTTGATCTGGGAGAAGAAGAATGTGGAACGAGGGCTATGTGTCCGAGGTAGATTATGTTCACGGCTATTTTGCCGAGCTGTCGCCGGTCCGGCTGAAGCTGGCACTGCTATCGCGCGGCATCTCGCACGACGTTGGCAAGGATCCCGCCTATCTCGAACTCGGTTTTGGTCAGGGGCTTTCGCTCAATATCAACGCCGCAACTTCATCCGGGCAGTTTTACGGCACCGACTTCAACCCCTCGCAGGCGGCGTATGCAACGCAGATCGCGCGCGCGAGTGGCAAGCCGGTCCAAGTCTTCGACGACAGTTTCGAGGATCTTGAGCGGCGCGAGGATCTGCCGCAGTTCGACATCATTACGCTTCATGGCATCTGGTCGTGGGTCTCGGCCGAGGCGCGGCAGGCGATTGTCGATATCATTCGTGACCGGCTTAAGCCGGGCGGCATTCTGTACGTCAGCTATAATTGCAAACCGGGCTGGGCGCCGATCGAGCCGCTCCGCCATCTTCTCAATCTTCACTCCGCAAAGGCCGCAACGGGGAGCCTGCTGTCGCGCGTCGGACAGTCTTTGGCCTTTGCCGAGCGGCTCGTCGCGACCAACGCCGGCTATTTTGCGCAATATCCCGCAATCGGGGATATGGTGAATTCGGTCTCGAGGCTCGACCGCAATTATGTCTCGCATGAATATTTCAATCGCCACTGGCTGCCCGAATCTTTCTCTGAAGTGTCAGCGAAGCTTTCCGAAGCGAAAATGGATTTTGCTGCCTCGGCCAATCTGATCGACAATATGCCGGGGCTTGGTGTTCCGGCGCATTGCCAGGATCTGCTCGACGAAATCTCGGACGCGGCGCTTTATGAAACGGTGCGCGACTATCTCGTCAATCGCCAGTTCCGCCGCGATATCTTCGTCAAGGGCAAGCGGCAGATGACCGCACTCGAAATCGCGGACCGGCTCGACGAATATGCGTTCATCGCGCTCGCCGATCATAAGGAATTGCCACTCGTGCTTGCCACATCGGCAGGCTCTGCGACGCTGCGCGAGGATGTCTATAAGCCTGTCTGGAAAGCGCTCGAAGCTGCGAATGGGGCAGCGAAAAGCTTTTCCGAAATAAGCGAGGCAGTGGCCGGGGCAGGGGTGACGCGCACGCAGCTTGCTGAAGTGCTCTTTGTTCTGACGGGCCGCGGTGATATCGCGCCGGCATCGCAGTCGGCGTCGTCCGAAGAAGATCTGAGCGCATCGATCGCGCTTAACCGCGCGCTCTGTCTTCGCTCGCGTTACGCGTCTGGCGCCAATCATCTCGCGGCGCCGCGTATTGGCGCGGCCATTCCCGTTGGGCGCGTGCAGCAGCTCATTCTGCTCGCGATCTGGGGCGGCGCCAAAGATGTTGAGGCGACGGTCTGGGGTTGGCTCTCGGCGCAGGACGAGCGGCTGGTACGTAAGGGCGAAACGCTCGAGAGCGCCGAGGATAATCTCGAAGAAATTCGCACCATCCACGCCCACGTCGCAGCCATTCTGTTGCCGTTGCTGCGCCGACTTGGCGGTGCGGCCGATACGGCGGCGGGTGACGTCGCGTTGACAGCTTAGGTAGGGAAGAGCAGGGGCGCCGAGACCGTCAGCGTCCATGTAAACGGTGTCATAAGAGCCGTAGATAATAGACGGACGAGCGCGAAAATTATTTAGGGTATCTTAGCCAAGACGCAGAGTCTAAACCGCAAAAACAACTCGGAAGACGGATTTCTGTCTATCCGGTGGGCGCAACATCGATGGGTCGCATGGTCTGACAGATTTTTCTGCTCAGGCGGTCTTCTGTCCTGTTCCACTTTTTCGAGTTTTGTTTCATGTCTTTTTTTCCAGAGCAACCGGCACGCACATCGAACGACTGGACGTCGCGCCAGGTCGCGATGCCGAGCCCGGCGATGCAGCGTCATCGCGGTCTGCGGTATCAAATGAGCCTGATGGGTGCGTTCCGGCTGATCACGCCCGACGGTCGGCGGCTCGATATCTCGAGCAAGAAGGCGATCGCGCTGCTCGCGCTGCTCGCGACCGCCGAAACCGGCGAGCGCTGGCGCTCATGGCTCCAGGGAAAATTATGGGGATCGCTCGAGCCGCAGCAGGCCCAAGGCGGCCTCCGGCGTGAGCTGCACCGGCTGCGCAAACAGACCGACGATATTGGTGTGCCGCTCCTTCATTGTGATTTTCGGGCTGTCCGGCTCAACCTGTCTGCGATCGACGTCGATATCTTTCGGGCGGACAGTTTGGTAGCGGTCCGCGGCGACTTTCTCGAAGGGATCGACATTCCGCGCGAGGATGCGTTCGAGGACTGGCTGCGCGAAACGCGCGGCGCCTTCTCCTGATCGGCGCTTAGCGCGGACTGCATCGCTATGCCCGTCGCGCGTGGCATCCTGGCGAGCTGCCTCTGGGCGTACGGAGCATAGCTCAGCAACTGCTGACGCTCAGCTCCCGCCGCGCTAATCTTTCGGCAGTCGCTCTGCGGGGTCGTAGACGGTGACGCATTCGGGAGGGTTCGGCCCCCATCGCCAAAGAATGCGATTGATACTGGGCCGAGCCGGCGCCGCGAGCGAAGCTCGGCGCAAAAAGCCCGGTATAGCGTTCGCGCTTCAAGCGGCCCGAATATGACGGAGCCAGCCGCAGTCGAGGTCCGAAAGGTCGATGCTAAAGTCCGGTTCGTGCCGCATCGGTGGACAGATCGGCAACTGGCTCGCAGTCGACGTCATATTCGACCAAATCATTCCAGCAACTATTTGCCAACCATCTATTTTTTCGCCAAAATCTTGGGGAACCGTATAGCCGGTCCTGATGTCTCTCATTTTGTTTCAACCGTCGGCCGGAAGGGCTGAATATGCGGTTCTCAACGTCCTAGCTGCATGACCATACCGTATTGACCGCCGGACCCTGTCGACGTCCCGCGAACAGCAGATTTTCGGTTCGCTCAGATTTGCTTGGCCTTTGACTCAGGATTGGTGACTTGCACCTTGGCCGATATTCTCAAACTGTCCGCGCAATGTCCAATCGCTTGGGCACCGATTTTTGAACGGTCATAGGCCGACGGGCATGTCGGGTCCGGCGTTGATGCGATAGGGGTATGGTATGAATGATTTGCGCAAAACTCTCGGGCCGTCCGGACCGGCGGTGGCAGGATTGACGCGAGGACGCCAGATGCGTTTCGTTTTCCATGCGGCTTATCTGATAGCGGCAGTAGGACTTGCGGTCTCGACGCCGGTTCTTGCCAAGTCAGAATATGAAGCAACGATTGTTCGCACCACGTTTGGAGTTCCCCATATTACAGCCGATACTATGGGCGGACTGGGATTGGGGGCGGCTTATGCTCAGGCGGAGCACAATTTCTGTCTGATGGCCGACAATTACGTCACGGTCGCGGGCGAGCGGGCGAAATTCTTCGGGAAAGACGAACAGACCAATATTGGGGTCAGAACCGGGACCAACCTTGAGAGCGATGTTTATTACCGGACAATGATGGACGTGTCCGCCTTGCGTAAGAATTTCTCGGTCGCCTCGGCAGATCAGCGCGGCCTGATCGACGGCTGGGTTGCAGGCTATAACCGCTTTTTAAAAGACCATGCCGACAAACTGCCCCCATCATGCTTGGGTAAGCCTTGGGTTAGGCCGATCGGCCGCGATGACGCGCTGCGGTCGATAAATGCCTTTTCCATGATCGTATCTTCAGTGATGCTAGCGCCGCAAATTGCGAATGCGGCGCCCCCCGGCGCTGAGCCCGTACCCGCAGTTGCCGCTGCGCAGATGGACGCAGATCGCGTTCGGCTTTTGCCTGGCAGCAATGGTTGGGCGTTCGGCGGTGACGCGACCACCAACGGACGCGGCCTCGTAGTCAACAACCCGCATTTTGCGTGGTTCGACGCCAATCGATTCTATCAGATGCAGCTTACGATCCCCGGTAAAATTAATGTGGCGGGCGTTGGCATGATGAACCAGCCCTATATTCTAATGGGGTTCAATCAGGACGTTGCTTGGACTCTCACCGTCGATACCGCTCCCCATATGGCGATATTCCGTCTGGCGCTGGATCCTACCGATGCGACAAGCTATCTGGTCGATGGCAAGCGCGAAACAATGACCCGCCGAACGATCAACATCGAGACGCGCGACGGTCCGCCCGTTCAGCGGACCGTCTATTCATCGAGGTATGGCCCGATCGTTTCCATCCCCAAAGGGGGGCTGGGGTGGTCTCGTCATACGGCCTACGCTGTCATGGATATCAACAACAATAGCCTCCGCGGCGGGGATACTTGGGTTGGATTGGCGAAAGCCCGAAGCGTGCGCGAGGTCAACGATATTCTCGGTCGAGAACTGGGCGCGCCTTTCATGAATACCATGGCTGCGGACCGGAGCGGTGAAATTCTCTACGCGGACGTCAGCGCCATCCCGAATCTTTCCGCGCCCCGGTTTGGCGATTGCGCGCAGATTCCGACGCGCGTCCCGGGAATGGCTCAGCGCCCCCTAATCATTGACGGAAGCCGTTCGAATTGTGGCCTGGAAAATGCGCCTGGCACACCGCGCCCCGGCTTAAGACCGGCCAAGGAACTGCCGGTTATGTTTCGGCGCGATTTCGTCCAGAATAGCAACGACAGTTATCGCCTGACAAACCCGAACGCGACCTGGAGCGATTACGGCCCTTTATTGAATCAAGATCAGAAAGCGACTCCCGACCCGCGAACTCGTATGGGGGTTAAGGAAATCGAACGGGTTCTGGTCAAAGGCAAATTCGACCTGGACCTGGCTGCGCAAACGATGTTGAGCAACAAAAGTCTGGGAGCGGAAATTGCGCTCCCGTCGATTCTGAAACTTTGCGAACGACCTACTGCGCCGGCGGACGCATGTGCCGCCCTTTCGAAGTGGGACGGCAAAGCGGACATCGACAGCAGGGGAGCGCCTCTGTTCAGCCTCTTTTGGGAACTGATCGAGGAACGATCGGACATTTGGGCGGTAAAGTTCGATCCTACGGATCCGATCAATACGCCGCGAACTCTCATAACCGACGGAAAAGTCGGCGAGGAGCTCATCGTTGCCCTCAGGCAAGCTGCTGACGTTCTGAAAAATCGCGGCGAACCGCTCGATGCTCCCTTGAGATTGGTCCAGTTCGCGAAGCACGGGGATGAGCGGATACCGATTTCTGGAACCTCCGCCGGCGGCGTTCTGAATCTGACCATTCAATTGCCGAGTTCCGAGGGAAGGGACGTGCAATACGGCCCAAGCTTCGTAAATGCCGTGACATTTGACGATCATGGACCGGTCGCGAAGAGCCTGCTCGCATACTCCCAGTCTTCAGATGCTTCCTCGCCTCATTCGGCAGACCAGACGCGTGCATTTTCGACGAAAGATCTTCGGCGCTTCCCGTTCAGCGAAGCCGAAATTCGGGCCGATCAGATCGGCCCAACACGCAAGATAAGAAATTAAAGAGCTGCACCGGTGAGAGCCGGGCGAAACTCGGCCGACGCGGAGCGATCTTGCGACAGCGAAGCGTGCCGAGCCGACGGCGATTATCATCAAGGGGGGTGAGGCATGACGCGACGTCCAGTGCATATTTTTGGCGTTCCATCAGACAGCAACTCCTCGTTTCTCAGGGGGGCAGCGAAAGCACCAGCTAGCATCCGAGCGGCGCTTGGCAGCAGCCATGGCAATGCAGCAGCTGAGAACGGTCTGGAAATCGGGCGCGAGATCGCGCTTGTCGATCTTGGTGACATCTCGATCAGCGAGAATGAAGCTGACGACGCTAGGATTGCGGAGACGGTTTGCCGCATTACGGAGGAAAAATGTCTGCCTCTGGCGATCGGCGGTGATCATTGGATTACCGCCCCGATCGTTATGGCTCTTGCCGAGATCCATGGCCCCATGTCGATCCTCCACATCGATGCCCATCCCGATCTTTACGACGATATGGACGGCAATCCACGCAGCCACGCATCACCTTTCGCGCGAATACTCGAACGTGGCGCGGCAAAAAACCTGGTGCAGGTGGGCGTGCGCACGGTGAACGCACTCCAGCGGAAACAGGCAGCCCGATTTGGCGTGGTACACCAGATATCTGCGCGGCAGCTTGGACAGGGCCCGTATCCCGTGCTTGCAGGCCCATTATATGTCTCAATCGACATGGACGGCTTCGATCCGTCGGTGGCGCCGGGCGTGTCTCATCATGAGCCAGGCGGCCTAACTGTACGCGAGGTACTGGATCTGCTCGATCGGCAATCGGCCTGGTTGGCGGGCGCGGATATCGTCGAGTTGAACCCGGATCGCGATCTGAACGACGTTACGGCGACATTGGGGGCGAAGCTCGTTCGGGAGATTGCGGCCATGTTCGGCGCGGCGTGAAGCGGCGAACAACCAGTTTCCGGCCGTTTGACGAGTAAGTCCGAACGACTTGAGGGCACGGTCCGTTGATCGCTGGGGCGCAAGCAATAACCATTTCCTGACAGCCGGCTTTGACCGAATGGACATCGTCACCGAAGATGATCCCAGCCGGACCACCCGCTCGAATTGCTGAGCTGCACTTGGAACTGTCAAACCAATCCTAGCGATCCATTAGAAGTTCTGCCCCTCTCCACGAGGATTTTTGGTTTGCGTGACTTCTTGAAACATATGCATCGTGCACAGGCTGGCAAGACCGTTTCGTTTCCGTGCCAACAGCTCGACATCGATCGTCAGGGACATCGCCCGGATCACTGGAGATTCAACGATCGGTGATGGTCGATTGGGGTCCGATCGATGTGAAATTGCAATCATGCCGCTCGAACCAGCGATTGGCACCGCGCAAGAACAATAATTCTCGGGGGGGAGAAGACGATGACCTTTTTACGTAGCGTTCTGATAACTTGCACTTCGGTCACAGCTCTCGCTTGGCCGGTTTTCTCAGAGGCCCAAGTCAACTTATCACACCCCGAAGGTACGAAAGCAGCCGCGACTGTGGACGACCGGCGGGTCTATGCCGACGACATTATCGTGACCGCGACCCGTCGCAGCGAATCGATCTTGGACGTTCCGCTCAGTATAACCGCGTATAGTCAGGAATCGCTGGACACTCAGGGCGTCAAGAACATCGAAGACCTGGTGCGCGTCACGCCGGGGGTTCAACTTGTTCAGGGGTTCTCCAACCAGACGATTATCAGCATTCGAGGGCTGACTTCGGCAATCGGCGCAGCGACCACGGGGATCTATATCGATGATACTCCGGTCCAGGTTCGTTCGATCAGCCTCCAGTCGAACTTTTATCCGTCGATCTTCGATTTGGAACGCGTCGAGGTTTTGAAAGGGCCACAGGGAACTCTTTTCGGCTCTGGCGCGATGGGAGGCGCGATCCGATTCATTCTGGCGAAGCCCGGTTTGACGGAGTTTTCCGGCTACGCTCGGGGGGAAGTGGCCACCACCGAAGGCGGCGCGATCAGTTACCAAGGCGGCGCGGCAATTGGCGGTCCGCTCGTTCAAGACAGGCTTGGCTTCCGCGCAAGTCTCCATCATCGCCGAGACGGGGGCTATGTGGATCGTGCGCCTGATACGCCGGGTTTTGGCACAGCCGAAAAGAACGCCAATTGGCGCGAGGAGATCGTCGGAAATTTCGCCTTGGGGATCGCTCCCACCGAACAGATCCTCATCACGCCGTCGGTGTTCTACCAGGAAAAAAAGCAGCACGACACCGATCAATATTGGAGGCTCATCCCCGATCCCGATCGCGAGGAATTTATCAACGGAAACCCATTCAACTCGCCTTACAAAGACAGGGCCGTCGTCTGGTCGTTCAAGGTCGAGGCTGATTTGGGCGCTCTGGAATTGATCAGCAACACATCCTACCTCGCGCGGAATACGCATACGTTGAATGAAGGCACGGCCTATTTTCTCGAAGCTCTCGGCCTGCCCTATGACTTCAATCTTGGTGGCGCGTTGGCGGCCACCCTCGATCTTAGAACCCGCCAACGTTCATTCACCCAAGAGCTGCGGATCCAGTCTCACGCAGATTCGGATTCGCGGCTGAAATATGTGCTCGGCCTTTTCTATCAAAACAGCAGGCAAAAGGCGTTCGAGGAAGATGTTTCGGCAGGAATATCGGACGCGTTTTTAGGATCTTCCGACCCGCTTCTCGCCTCCGTGGATGACCAGACGCGTGACAAGCAATTTGCCGCATTCGGGCAGATCGACTTCGAGCTGATTGAAAATTTGACCGCGTCGGCCGGGGTCCGAGTGTCGCGCATCAAATCAAGGTTCACCAACCAGACAGGCGGTGCCTTTTATGGCGGCCTGGGGCCCCTCATTCGTGGGCGCTCGACCGAAACGCCAATCACCCCAAAATTTGGTCTTGAGTATCGAGTGGCGCCCGACTGGATGGTCTATGGGTCCGCGGCGAAGGGCTTCCGGCCGGGCGGGGGCAACCCCATGGCACCGCCGAATTGCGCCGCGGATTTGGCCGCCATCGGTCTGACCGCGGCACCTTCCGAATATCGATCGGACAGCGCATGGAGTTATGAACTCGGGTTAAAGGGTCGAGCTGGCCGGGCGCTGACCTTTGCCAGCAGCCTCTTCAACATCGACTGGAGCAATAATCAGAATGGCAGATTGCTCCGGACATGCGGATTTCGGTACATCGATAATCTTGGCTCTGTTCGCAGCAGGGGCGCTGACGCGGACATCACTCTCCGGCCTGTAGAGGGTGTGTCGTTGGGCGCCAGGGTCAGCTATACCGACACAGAATTTCGCGAGACGATATTTTCGTCAAGCAACCCTGATCCTGCCGATCCCAATGAGCCCGTTCTTGTTCGTCGCGGGCGAAAGCTGACGGAACCGTGGAATATCTCTTTGAATGCGGATTATGAGGGATCGATCGGTTCGGGCAACCTTGTCGCCTACTCGCATGTCCAATATGATTATAAGGCGGCCCTGGATTACGACAAGCTGGCGACCGATTTCGATCCCGTCGTGGACCGGCCGAATGCGACGAATTTCGTTTCGGCCAGGATCGGCATGCGGGGCGGCCCGCTGGACGTTTCGCTGTTCGTCAATAACCTGCTCGATTCGAAGGACGTCGTGGGCGGGTCGCGGGTAGGGTCAACCACTCCGCGTTTCCTGGAGCAGTCTTTCAGGCCACGCACGTTCGGCGCAACGGCATCCTATCGCTTTTGACGGCGAGCGCTCGGCGGCAGGGAGCGGGCACGTGCGCCGCGCCCCTGCCGCCATCGATAGCATGGCGACGGAGTGTGTTGGCGGCGCGGCGGTCAAACATTCAAATCGCCAGCTGTTCATGGATGAAGCCAAAATGGCTGCGGCGCTGCACCGTTCCGTCGGTCCTCCCGAACGCCGCGCGTTGACAATTGCAGTTCCCACCATGCGTACCGTCTCCAGAAATGTTGGCGCGGTTCCGTGCAGTAAGGTCCATCATCATTCCACACCCGTCGTCGACGCAATGCGATACGATGGCTGTCGGCAGCTGGAGGTGCTATGAAAAAGCAGTCAACTCAATCCGGCCTTTCAACTTTCTTATGTTTGACCGTCTTGTTTACGGCGCCGGCATGGGCGCTGATAATCTATACCGGTCAGGTGGGAGGCGGCGCCGGCGGCTATGTTCGTGCGCTGATGTGGGCGCCGGGTGTTGCCGCCTTGGCGACCGTCGCGCTCAAGCGTCTCGACATTGGGATTCTTGGGCTCGGTTGGGGCAAAACCAAATATAATCTGGCCGGATACCTGATGCCGGTTGCCTACACCGCGGTGGCCTACTCCATCATCTGGTTGACGGGTCTCGGCGGCTTTCCGAGCGTCGAAGGCATTCAGGCCAACGCGGAGAGGCTTGGCTGGAATATCACGGACCCTGTCGTGTTCGTTCCGGCCTTCATACTGCTCGTAGGTACGACATCGATGGTAGTGGGCATCGCTTCAGGGTTGGGCGAGGAACTCGGCTGGAGAGGTTTTCTGGCGCCGCAATTGGTGCTGACGCTGGGCTTCACGGGCGCGGGCCTGGTCGGCGGACTGATCTGGGCCGTGTGGCATTTTCCGATAATCCTCTTTGCAGATTATAATTTCGGCACCCCGACCTGGTTTGCAATCTCCTGCTTCACCTTAATGGTTATCGGAGTGAGCTTCATCATGCAGTGGCTCCGGTTGAAGTCTGGAAGCGTCTGGCCAGCCGCCATCTTGCACGGCGCGCACAATGTTTTCATCCAGACGATATTCACACCTCTGACCAGTGCCCGCGGGAGCATCACCGATTATGCGATCGATGAATTCGGGTTTGTCCTGCCGATCATCGTCGGGATGGTCGCCCTTTATCTTTGGATGAGACGCGATGAAGCAGTTGTCGCCATGAAAAAGCGGATGGACGAGCAAGGCGTTCCATGAGGGGGTTCTATAGGAGTCGCTAGCTGAAGGTGATTTGCGCTTGTCCATGAACTTCGCTGTACTTGAAAGGCGACGGCGCTAGTCGGGCAGCCGCACGTTCGACTTGGGCAAGCGCGCCCGGCCAAGGATCATGTCGGCAGCCTTTTCAGCAATCATGATGGTCGTCGCATTGGTATTCGCACTGACGATAGTTGGCATGATCGATGCGTCCACTACGCGCAGGCCCTCTATGCCGTGAACCTTGAGATCCGAACCGACGACAGACATGGCGTCGCGGCCCATTTTGCACGTGCCGGTCAAGTGGAAATCGGCGGACAAATTCGCCCGGAGATATTCATCCATCTTTCCGACACTGCAGTACTTTTCTCGGGAGCCGAACTCTTTGACGCCCAGCGCCCTATGTGCGGGCTGTGAGGCGATCTCGTCCCCGATTTCGACGGCGCGGCGCATCAGCTTAAGGTCATGGCTGGTTGACAGAAAATTGGACTTGATTCGGGGGGCGTCAGCCTGTTTGGCCGACCTCAGCTGGACCCATCCGGGCGCTTCGATACGCAGCGCACTCATGCAGTATGTGAACCCGTGAACATTCCGAACGGCTGTGCCGTTGCCGTCCACGATCACAGGGATAAGCTGCAGCTCAACGTCTGGATGGCCGACAGCTGGATCGGAACGGAGAAACGCGCAGGTTTCGATATTATTGGTTGCAACCGGTCCGGTATGGGATGCCATCCACCGCATGCCGCTCAACATCATGCGATCATAACGCAGCAGCCCTGCGAGTGAATCAGGCTTGTCGATCGAGAATGTCATATAGACAAGCGGGTGATTCTCCAGGTTCTGGCCCACGCCCGGCAAATCATTGATGCACGCTATTCCGTGCTCGGCAAGGTGACTGGAGGGGCCGATGCCCGAGAGCATCAGCAGCTGCGGGGATCCGATGGCGCCGCTGGCGAGGATGACCTCGCGTTCCGCCATGACCGAAACATCCTTGTTATGACGCCGATAGTGCAAACCGGACACGCGATTGCCTTCTACCATGAGGCGCTGCGCGGCGGAGTGATCGGCAACCGTCAAATTCTTCCGGCCGGCAAATGGATGGATATAGGCGTGCGCTGCCGAAGCTCGTACGCCGCGATCGACGTTCATCTGAAAGGCGGCGAATCCTTCCTGCCGGGCCCCGTTTATATCGTCGCTATAGGCATATCCTGCCTGTTCGCCCGCGCTCAGAAAATGTTGATATAACGGGCACTCCAACGAACCCGTCTTCACCGCGACGGGGCCGGAACCGCCTCGATACTCGCTTTCTCCGCCTTCCCAGGATTCAAGCCGCTTGAAATAGGGTAGCACATCGTTCCATGACCAGCCGTTCGCGCCCTGGTTCTCCCACCGCTCGAAGTCGAGCGCATGGCCGCGGACGAAGCACATGCCGTTTATCGTCGACGACCCGCCGAGGATTTTACCCCGAGGCTGGAAGATCGAGCGGCCATTCAAGGTCGGCTCCGGTTCACCCTGATACGACCAGTTGTAACGGGGGTGCTGCCAAATATGATCGAACGCCGCCGGCATATCGATCCGCCACCGATCGTGGAGGCGGGCACGGCTTGGCCCGGCCTCGACGAGGAGAACCTCGATATCGGGATCCTCGGATAACCGCGCAGCCAATGCGCAGCCTGCCGAACCCCCGCCTACGACGATATAGTCATATTGCTTGAGCATCAGCAAAGCGTCCTTGATGTCATCCGCCAAGCGGCATTTGAAACTGCCCGACATCGCGTGGGCGTGCGATCTCCGCTCCCGGACGAGCGAAGAGGTGCTCCCCCTCCCATTTGCGTGGCCGAGTTCACGCGGAGAGGGGGAGGCGTAGGAAGCAAGCGCTCGGCTGCATGAACGTCTTTCGTTCGCAGAGTAATCGATCACTCCAGCTGATGCAGTCGTGTGTTCGACTAGAAGGTCTTGGTGACTTCCAGACCAGCTGTCCGCGGCCGATTGGCGTTGTACGAGACATCGGGCCCGGAGAAGAGCGAATTGCCCGGCTGGTAACTACGCGCATCCTTATATTGTTTGTTGAACAGATTGTCGACGAATGCGCGGATCGTCCAACCCGCACCTTCGATTCGAACAGACGCATTGGACAACCAGTATCCGCGCAGCCGGAGATAACTATCATTAGGCGCGGCTTCGGCGACCAACGCACCGGTGCCAGGATCGCTGACCGGGCGGAAGGGACCGAAATCAGCATAGCTTCCACCCGTGTAGGAGGACAGCCAGTTGAAACCGAATGTGAAGTCCCCTCCAATCGAAGTCTCGTAGTCGGCCATCAGCGACAGATTGTGCTGGGGAACAAGGGGCGCGCGCTCGCCCTTGAAACCGATGCCTTCGGCGCTTTGCGTCAGTTTCGCATCGGTGTAGCTGTAGCCGACATTGAACGACAAACCGCGGGCGATCATGTCGCGGATTTGTAGCTCCACCTCGGCGCCGTTCGAGACTGCCTTGCCGGCATTTCCGCGATAGGGAAACCCGAGCGGGGTGAATACTGTCGTCTGGATATCCGACCAGTCGATATGGAAGATGTCGGCGCTGACATATATCCGGTTAGCGTTGAGCGCGAACTTGCCGCCCACCTCATAACTCAGAATGTTGTCCGAATTGAACTGACGCCCTTCCGCAGGGATGCCCGAATTGGGCGTCAGCAGGTTGAAGCCTCCGGGACGAAAACCTTGGGCGATCGTGACATAGGCGAGGGCGTCGTTGTCAAACTTGTACGACGTGTTGAAGCGGAAGACGCTCCCTTTTTCCGAGTATTTCCCTCGCGAATATTCTGCGTCCAATGGTTCGGTGCGCGCCAGGCCGTTCGCGTCCCGCGCATCCGGGCCAAACCATTGATCGATCGAATAGAAGGTGCCGCTACCCCGATATTGGAAATATCGACCCCCGATCGACGCCTGCCATGCGTCAGTGAGATCATATTTCAGCTCGCCGAAAGCCGCGAAGCTGCTCGTCGCGCGGCGGTCGAGAAACGTATATTCCTTATCGTCGTTCAGCTCGGCGCCGATGATATTCTGTTCGAAATCATCCTGCCGGGGAAAGGGCACGGGCACATATTCTTGCTGTTTTTCCTGCAATCTGACCTTGTTGTAATAGCCACCAACGATCCAGTTGAATGGTCCCGCCGAATCCGAGACCAATCGGACTTCCTGAGAGAGGCTGTTGGATCGCGCGCGACGCTCGGTATATTCGTCGAACTCTGGAATCGCTTCCGGCGGGAGGAAGCTTCCGAGAATGACGTCGCGGATCGTGAAGGTGTCGTCATCGCTCGAACTGAAGCGCTCGGTGACGTAGGAGGTGCTCGAGGTGAGCTTGGCCCATTCGAAATCGTAGGTCGCGGTCAAGTTCGATAACGCGGCGTTGAAACGCGTGTCGCCGGGAAAAGCATATTGGACGGTGAGGGGTGGCTGCGATTCCCTGACGAAGCCCAGATCGCCATAACGCGCCCGTTGAGTCTGATAAGTCAGAGCAATATCGAGCCGGTCCGTGGGTTGCAGAAGCAGGGCAACACGCACCGATGTGGTGCGGTCATCGTTCACGTTATTGCTGCCAAGCCGGATATTGTCGATATAGCCATCATTGACATAGCGTCCGACATTCGCGCGCAGAGCGACACCTGCGGCTAGGGGTATGTTGATCATTCCTGTCAGGCTGTAGTTCGCTCCGCCATGGTCGGTCGACGACAGTTCGGCGCTCGCACGACCCTCAAGCTCGGACATGTCGGGCTTTTTCGAGATATAGCGGATCGTCCCGCCGATCGCGGCCCCTCCGAACAGCGTGCCTTGGGGACCGCGCAGGACCTCGACGCGCTCCATATCGATCAATTTCAGATCGAGCGGCGACGCTCGGTAAGGAAGATCCATCGGAACCTCGTCGACATAGACCGTCGTGGTAGGAGCGAGTGCCCCCTCCGAGCCCGTGCGCAAGCCGCGCAAAACCAAGATGACACCTCCCCGCGGTCCTCTGTCTGTCACGCTCAGCCCTGGGACGCTGCGCGCGAAATCCGCGATATCGGTCGCCCCCGACTTTTCCAGCATGTCGCCGGAAATTGCCTGGATATTGAAGGGAACGTCTTTGACGGTCTGCGCGCGGCGCGTCGCCGTCACGATGATATCATTGCCGTCCTGAGACTGCTCGGCATGCCCCTGCGCGCCCTGTTCTTGCGCGGTCTGCTGTTCCGACAAATCCTGGGCGTTCGCCTGTGCGGGCAAGGCAATAACGAAGGCCAACGTCCAGAATGACCCGCTCGCCAGCCAGAACATGTTGCAGCTAATTTTTTTGATCATGGTCCCCCCAATTTGTCGTGACGGCGAGTCTTGACCTTGCCGATGAAAGACATATTTATGTCACGATATCAGTCAATGTCAAATTGCTGCCATTCCGGGGGGATGCGATGGCGTTTTTGCAGAAAGCCGTTACTGGACTGAGGGTGCCCGGCTAGCGCCGGACGGTGGTGTGTTGCCAAGGAATGCCAAGATGTCGCGTGACCTGTTGCAAAGGTTGGAGCAAGATCTGCCCGGATTTACCCGAGCAGACCGAACGATCGCCAATTTCATCCTGGCGAACAGGGGCGATATCGCTTTCGAATCCGCGCATTCGCTCGCAGCGAAGCTGAAGGTAAGTCCGAATACCGTCGGGCGGTTTGCCCGCAAGGTGGGATATCTCCATTTCAAGGATTTGAAATCCGGTCTGAGGATGACGATGACGGGGGTGCCCTGGCTGGTCGGGGACCAACTTGCAAAATTCGTCGACGGTCAAAGCGCCTTCGGGCGTACGCAGCGAAGCCTTGAGCTTGAACTGGCGGGGCTGATAGATGTATATGGACTAACCGAAAGTGACAGCTGGCAGCGTATCGTGAAGCTGCTGTCTACGGCTCGACAAATTCATGTGGCGGGCTTTCAGACCGAACGCGGTTCGGCGGTAACGCTGGCCAATCTGCTGCAATATGCTCGTGACGGCGTCAGCGTCGCAGACGCGACCTCCGGAAATTTTCAAGATGTTCTGATGGGGGATCCCGCTGACCGGTGCCTCATTCTCATCGATATCAGACGCTATTCGAAGCAATGCCATGCTTTGGCCGCAGAAGCCTCGAAAAAGGGCCTCGCGATCGTCATGATCACGGATAAATTTTGCGATTGGATCCACGAGTTCACAGCGGATGTCATCGCCGTGCCGACTGAAGTCGAACTGTTTTGGAGTTCGCAAGTCTCTCTCGCCTGCGCAATCAACCTTCTCGTCAATGATGTCATAGGGGCGCTTGGCACGGACGTGGAAAAACGTCTCGAGGGGCTGTCCGAGCTATATGAAGCCCAGACGGGATACATAACGGGAGCATCGCGGAAAAATTCCGCACTCTGACTTTTGCCGATCGTTGCCGGTCCGTCGCTATCGACGGTACAATCTTCGCTGGCCCGCAAAATGCCGCGCCTAAAATGTCAGATTTTTGTCACTTGACCCAATAATGATATTTTTATACCGAATATCGTCCAGTGGGACAGGGAAGCGTCGGGCAAATGGACATACCGGGTAAATATCTTCTTTTCGTGGCGGACGCTCCAGATCGTCTAAGCGCCAAAACCGCTTTCGGACTGCGTGACTGGGCGGGCGAAAAATGCATCGCTCAATGGCGCACGGCCGAATGTCAGGTGGATCTCGACCTTCGCGACATGTCGTTCGAATCCGCATATGACGCGGGCGCCCGCACATTGGTGATCGGGATCACCCCGTTTGGCGGCGCTCTTGCGCCAAGTTGGATCGACCCGTTGATCGCAGCGCTAAAGGCCGGACTCAATATCGCCAGCGGCATGCACGTCGCGCTGGAAAGCGTGCCTGAAATTGCCGAAGCTGCGAAATCCTATGGCCGTCTGCTTTTCAACGTGCGTGTGCCCCGGCAGGACTATTCGGTCGCGTCCGGTCGCAAACGGAGCGGCAAGCGGCTTCTCATGGTCGGGACCGATTGCGCAGTAGGTAAGAAATACTCAGCTTTGGCGATTGCCCGTGAAATGAACGCGCGCGGCCTTCGCGCCACCTTTCGTGCAACCGGGCAGACGGGCATTCTCATCGCGGGTGACGGCGTTCCGATGGATGCCGTCAAGTCGGACTTTGTCGCCGGGGCCGCGGAGGCGCTCTCACCGGACAATCACCCGGAGCATTGGGACGTCATCGAAGGCCAAGGATCGCTATTCCATCCCGCATATGCGGGCGTCGCGCTCGGGTTGCTGCACGGCTCCCAGCCTGATGCATTCATCGTTTGCCATGCGGCGGACCGGTCCCATATCGACGGATATCCTGCTTTCGCTATTCCCAGTCTCGAGAAATGCATTGCTGTTAATCTTGAAGCAGCACGCCTCACCAATCTCCAAGCGCGTTGCGTCGGCATAAGCCTCAATACATCCGCACTCCCGATGGCTGCGCGCGAAACCGCTCTGCGGGACGTCGCGCTGGAACTAGGCTTGCCCTGTGTCGACCCAATTTTGACAGGCGCTGCGCCATTGGTCGACGCGCTCGAAATCACTTACGGCTAGAGGGCAGGGTCGTGGAAGTCGAACTGCAGATCGAATGCTGGCCATTGGTGGAGCCTTTCCACATTGCCGGCAAATCCTATTTGGAAATCGAATGCGTTGTGGCCATCGTCCGCGATGGCGAGCATTTCGGCCGCGGCGAGGCTGCCGGCGTGGACTATCTTGGCGAAACCGCAACGAGCATCGTCTCCGCGATTGAAGCAGCGAAGCCCTCGCTAGGATGCCGCGCGGATCGCGTTATGTTGCGATCATTGTTGCCAGCGGGAGGGGCACGGAACGCCCTTGATTGTGCGATGTGGGAGTTGGAAGCGTCGATATCGGGCGTGCCCGCATGGCAGCGGGCAGGCGTCGCGTCGCCGACGCCTCGGCTGACGACGTGCACGATCGGTGCCGGTTCACCTCAGCATGTTGCTGGTCAGGCCGCGGCGTACAGGCAAGCGCGGGCACTCAAGGTCAAGTTGCTGGGCGATGCGCTCGACGCTGATCGCGTCCGTGCTGTGCGCGCAGCGAGACCGGACGTGTGGTTAAGCGTCGATGGCAATTGCGGCTTCTCGAGGGAGAGTTTGCAACACGTCATACCCACGTTGGTGGAATGCCGAGTATCCCTGATCGAGCAGCCAATGCCGGTGGAGCGAGATGCAGAATTGATTTCCATCGATTCTCCAATTCCGTTTGGGGCCGACGAAAGCGTTCAGGATCTTGCCTCGCTTCGGACGCTGACGGACGCTTATTCGGTCGTGAACCTGAAGCTCGACAAATGCGGCGGCCTTACCGAAGCGCTCGAGATGGTGGATGTCGCAAGAGCCCGTGGTAAGAAAATAATGGTGGGCAATATGATCGGAACCTCGCTTGCTATGGCGCCCGCCTATATCGTCAGCCAGTTTTGCGACATTGTCGATCTTGATGGGCCGATATTTCTCCAAGCTGATCGCGACGCCCCCGTCGTCTATCGCGATGGCATGGTGTGGTGCCCCGGCGACGTTTGGGGCGGCGGATCGATACGGACGGCGGCAACCGTTAGCTAACCGATTAGGGGGCATATTCGGCACCATTTGCCACTGCCAGAACCGCTATAGTTAGGCCATGCCATGGTGACGTGCTGGTGAAAGACATTTTGACACGGATCATTTTCACGCCGCCGGGTAGTTCTTACTTATCAGCAGTCCCTGTGGGCCCGCTTCGTCTTTTCGGCTGACGGGCCCTTGCCCTCGCTTCAAGTGGTCGATCTTCAAGTACGGCCGCACCCGATGAAGCTCCTTAGCCCTTTCCTTCTCGAACGCATTGATCTTCGATCCCGGGCGCCCGATGCCGGCAGCCTGAATTTATCTCCGTGGTTGCGCTCGCGTCTGTGCACCCAATTGAGACGCTCGACCAAAGACGATGAGTTGCCGCGATCGAGCGCAGAAGAAGCGGCTGGCAATGATAGGAATAGATGGCCGGTTCTACCGAGCTAATGACCGACTGGTGGACTAGTCATCGGGCCCGCGTAGAACCCACTCGCCGCGCTTTCTCAAAACCATCAGATAATAAGCAGCGGAAACCGCCAGCACCGCGACCGTCGTCAGGAAGCTGAGCAGACCCGTGTCGGGATCAGATATGTTGGTGTAAATGACATAGGTAAATGCCAGCATCGCTAATATGGGCGGCAAGGGGAATAAGCGCATTCGGTACGCACCATGAGCGGTTGAGCCTTTGCGGCGACCCTCGATGACAGCCACGCACAGAATGCCATAAATCATCATCAAGGCAGTGCCGGTGGCTATCAGCAGAAAATCGAAATCGACCAGGCAAAGCATGCTCGCAAGTGCCCCTGTGACCAGCGTTGCTACCCAAGGCGTCTTGAAACTGGGGTCGATCTTGATCAGTGCGCGATTGATCGGACCGGACCAGACCTCGTCTCGCCCCGTGCTGAAGAACATTCGGGATGCCAGAATGATGATCGCGATATTGGCGTTGAGGATTGCCAAAGCGACAGCGAGGTTCATTGTCAAAGCAAGCGCGGGACCACCTCTGGCAAGAACGAATTCTCCAAACATGGCGTCGGACTGCAAGCGGGCGGTCCCGTCGGCTGCGCTGTGCAGTAGAGCGGCCAGAGGCACCACTTGGGCGATCACGCTGATCACGACCGCCCAAAGAATGGCGCGGGCGATATGTCGTGAGGCACCCTGTGTTTCTTCGCCCAAATAGATTGCACTTCCGAAGCCGTAAAAAGCGAAGATCGCCGCCGAAACCCCCAAGCCCAGATTGTTCAGACCCATTGGGACAAGGGCGCCCGATGGATCGACGATCGTCGGCTGCGCGAACAAACTGGCCCAAGGCATCGTTGGGCCGGTGAAGCCGAGGATCGCAACGACAAGCAAGGCGAGAAGTTCGAGGCCGAGAAAGAGCCCGGTCACAAGTGCGTTGGTGCGGACGCTCAATAACGCACACAGGGTCGTCACCACGAGGCAGATCAGCGCATCCGCCAGCGGCGAAGTTCCAGGGAGAATAGCTTCGACATATGTGCCCAAGCCCAAGGCAACGATCGCGATCCCGAGCATCATAACGAAGATGTTGAGCCCGAGCACGACGAAGCCTGCCAAAGGCCCCATGATTCTGCCGACCATGGCATATTCCCCGCCGGCCAGCGGAAAGGCGGAACCGAGCTCAGCGTAAACGAAAGCGATCATCAGGCTGATAAATCCGGCAATGAGAGCCGCCGCGAGAGCGCCGGTTCCGGCTTGCTGAACGACGCCCGGCATGACGATGAAAACCGACGACGCCGGCGTGACGCAGGAAATGGTTATCAGCAGACAGCCGATCATTTTCATGCTGCGGCTGAACGATGGCGTGGAAGAACTCATCCCCTTCAATCCCCTTTTTTCATCACAGACAACGCTATCGGCGCCGCTATGCAATAAATTTGACAAAAGAAATTGATAGACAGTTTTATGACATAAGCTAGTGGAATTGGAGCGCGCCAGTTGTCAATCAACGCGATCCCAGAACGTTAAAATTTGCAGAAAAAGGACAAATGGATGACTGACCCGATTCGCATCGTCAGCCCCGTCGACGGTTCATTGTACTTCGAAACGCCGTACGCGAGCGACGCTGAGGCGGCCGCTGTGCAGGCGGCGGCAATTGACGCGGCGGCGATGTGGAAGGATGTGCCGCTGCACGAACGCATCGATACGCTTGACCGTTTTGTAGATGCCTTGGTGAGCGAAGCTGACGAACTCGCGCGCATGACGGCATTTCAGATCGGCCGCCCGCTTTCCAAAAGCGATGAAACCGGCGATCTGAAGTATCTGTACGATCATTACAAATCGACCATCGAAACGGTCACAGCCGACATCGAATTGGCGGGGAGCGATAAGGTGCGCCGCTTCGCCAGACGAGAGCCATACGGTGTTAATCTTTCGATTTGTGCCTGGAATTATCCAGTGGTTATGCTGTCCAGCTTGATCTTGGCACCTCTGTTGGCCGGAAATGTGGTCATCTTTAAACATGCCCCGCAAACCGCGAGGATTTCCACCATCGTAAACAGCGCTGCACGCAAGGCGGGTCTGCCTCCCGGTGTGCTGCAGGCTGTGGACCTCAACCATTTGCAATGCTCGCGGCTTCTTGCATCGGGCGACATAGGCTTGGTTAATTTTGTCGGATCTTCACGAGGAGGCCGCGAGGTAAGGCAAGCGTCTGCGGGGCAGTTCATTCATCAGATTTTCGAGCTCGGCGGCAAGGATGCGGCCTATGTGCGGGCGGACGCCAACATTGGAACCACCGCAGCAGAACTCGTGCGCGCCAGCTTCACGAATTCGGGACAATCCTGTTGCTCGGTAGAGCGCATTTATGTCGACAAGGCAGTCTATGGCGACTTCGTCGATGCATTCTGCACGGCGGCGCGCGACTGGCGCATCGGTCACCCCATCCTTGACGATGTTGCGCTCGGTTCAGTCATCAACGCCGAAGCAGCTTGCCGGATCGAACTCGACGTCGCGGCTGCCCTGCATGCCGGTGCCAAGGAAATACTGGGTTGCAAATTGCCCGACCTTGCCAACCCGGCGGCCTATGTGACACCAAAGGTGTTGACCGGCGTCGACCACGGGATGGCGATTATGCGGGGCGAAACCTTCGGCCCGATAGCTCCCATCATGTCGGTGTCCTCTGATGAGGAAGCCGTGACACTCATGAACGACACCGAATACGGACTAACCTCGTCAGTGTGGACCAGCGACATCGACTATGGTTTGGCGTTGGGACAGAGAGTCAATGTCGGAAACTTCTATGTAAACCAGGCCGATTATGTCGACGAGTACCTGCCATGGGGCGGTATCAAGGCATCTGGCCTTGGGCGAAGCGACGGGTTTTCGTGGTTGGAAAGTCTGACCCGGACAAAGGGATTTTATGCCGCAGCCTGAGCATCCGCGCAGGCACAGGTATGAGGCGACGTCCCCTTTCCTCGCTGCGGCTCCCGCGTGCCGAAAACGTCATCGATCTCACGATTCTGAACGCTTCGCTAGCATTAGAATCGGTCGTTGTCAGGCCTAAGTTATATCGTTTGCCGAGCCCGATCCGCTCTGGGTAGTGACCGGATGGATAATCACAACGGTCCGCTTGAAGCAGCGGCCGCTGTGCAGCCATTCAACGACATAAGGGCAAGGCGTCGGGCCTTGCTGGTGGGGAAGCAGAAATTGCAGATGAAAAGCCAGAATGTCTCGATCGCTACTTTGATGCTCGTGGTTGGCCTGCAGGCCATGGCCCCGGTGGCGCAGGCCAAGCCCGCGCAATCGTCGGTCGCCGAGGAAATCGGGACCAACGACATCCCCGCCACATTCGCGAACCCGGCACTCGAACGCGACTATATCGAGCGTGATGTCATGATTCCCATGCGCGACGGCGTGAAGCTCAAAACGATCATCATGATCCCGAAGTCTGCGCGTGGTGCTCCGATTATCCTCACGCGCACGCCTTACGACGCCGCGTCTCGCACGCATCGATCCGACAGCCCCAAGCTGCGCGACACTCTGCCGCTTTCGGACGAAGAGCTTAGCGATGCTGGCTACATCCGGGTGTATCAAGACGTCCGCGGAAAGTTCGGATCAAAAGGAAAATATGTCATGATGCTGCCCCCGCGCGGGCCGCTCAACACTCAGGGGCACGATCACTCTACTGATGCTTATGACACAATTGACTGGCTCGTAAAGAACGTGCCGGAATCCAACGGTCGGGTAGGGATGATCGGATCGTCCTACGAAGGCTTCACTGCGGCGATGGCGCTGCTCGAGCCGCACCCCGCTTTGCGTGCGGTGGTGCCTGAAAGCCCCGTGATCGACGCGTGGATGGGGGACGACTGGTTTCACCATGGTGCTTTTCGCACGCTTATGCTCGGGTTTGTCCAGATGCAGACGGGGCAAACCGGACCCGGAGCGGTCACCCCAAATCGCATCTACGACAAATATGAAGAGTTGCTGCGCGCAGGCTCGGTCGCGGATTACGCCAAGCAGACCGGGATCGACAAATTGCCATGGGTCAAACGTACACTCGATCATCCGGCCTATACATCTTACTGGTCGGGTCAGGCGCTAGACAAGCTGCTTGCCGCCAAGCCGTCGAATGTCCCGACTTTGTGGGAGCAGGGACTCTGGGACCAGGAAGATATGTGGGGGGCGAACCACGCTTGGCTCGCACAAAAGGAAGCTGGCCACAAGGAGTCCAATTGGCTCGTGATGGGGCCTTGGTCGCATAGCCAGGCAAAAGACAAGGGCTACACGATAGGCCCGCTCAAGTTGGAGGGCGATACGTCGAAGCAGTATCGAAAGGACATGGTTCTTCCGTTCTTCGAACATTATCTGAGAGACGGACCGGCGCACAATCTGAGCCGTGTCACGGTCTATAACACCGGCGAAAACCGCTGGGAGAAGTTCGACGACTGGGCCGGCGCCTGTAAGGACGATTGCGCCGACCGAATGACCCCGCTCTATCTGCGCGCCAACGCAGCGCTTTCGTTCACGCCACCGGTCGAAAGCGACGGTCAGGATAATTACGTAAGCGACCCCGCGAAACCCGTGCCGTTTTTAAAGAGGCCCGTCTTGGACCCGTTTTTCGAAGTATGGACGACGGGGAAAGGATACTTGCCTTGGAGCGAGTGGCTTCAGCAGGATCAGCGGTTTGTCGATGGCCGTCCTGACGTTTTGACCTACGAAACTTCCATCCTCGATGCGCCGGTTCATGTCCGCGGCGTTCCCGTGGCAGACATTCTGGCGGCGACGACGGGTACGGACGGCGATTTCGTCGTCAAACTGATCGATGTCTACCCAGCCATGGTCCCCGGCGATCCCGATATGAGCGGGTATCAATTGGCGATCTCGCTCGACATTTTCAGAGGCCGCTATCGCAACAGCTTTTCGGAGCCGCAAGCGATACCTGCGAATTCCGCGCAGCGTTATCGTTTTGAATTGCCGGGCGTAAATCACGTATTCCAGCCGGGGCACCGGATCATGATTCAGATCCAGTCTACCCTGTTCCCGCTCTATGATCGGAACCCGCAAACCTACACGCCAAATATCTTCTACGCACGACCGGAGGACTATCAGGCGGCCAAGATTTCGATCCTTCGCTCGAAGGAGCAATCGACCAAAATATGGCTCCCCGTGGTGAAAAAATAATCATGATCGGCAAGGGTTGTCCACGGCGATGAACGAACGTGCTTTGCTCCAAAACCTGTCGATAATGCTGCGGCGATCGGCAGAGCGGAACGGCGATCGACTTGCGGTGCTTTGTGGCGAAGTTTCGCTCAGTTACCGCGCACTCGACGAAATGGTCGATCGTTTGTCTCGCGGCCTGCTCGATCGTGGCGTTGTTCGTGGAGACCGTGTGGCGGTCATTGCTCGCAACAGTCACTGTTTCCTCGTTCTGCGTTTTGCCGTCGCACGGATCGGCGCGGTGTTCGTTCCCGTTAATTTCATGCTCACAGCCTCGGAAGCCAATTATATTCTCGAGCATGCGGGAGCCCGGCTGTTATTCGTCGATGCCGCCAGCGCAGAGCTCGGCCGGCAGGCACGTCCGGCTGCCGTCGAGGCGACAATCGGCCTGGCCGGAGAGCGGCTTCCACCACCGGAAGATTTGCCGTCCTGGGAGACTCTCCTGGTTGAGGGGGAACCGGTCGACGACGTGGCGGCGGCAAGCGACCTGCTGCAGATCATTTATACCAGCGGCACCGAATCCTTGCCCAAGGGCGCGATGCTCACGCACGGGGCGGTGCTTTGGCAATATCAGAGCTGTGTGGCGGATTGTGAATGGACACCGGACACCGTTGCCGTCCACGCCATGCCGCTGTTTCATTGCGCGCAGCTAGACGCGATGATGGGGCCCGCGCTTCAAGTCGGAGCCTGCAATATCGTCACCGACCTCCCGACGGCTGACAATCTCATCCCGATGATCGCGCGCCATGCCGCCAACTCCTTCTTCGCTCCGGCGACGATTTGGATAGCTATGCTTCGATCGCCGCTGTTCGAGCAACATGATCTTAGTTGCTTGGCAAAGGGCTATTACGGCGCCTCGATCATGCCGGTCGAAATATTGCGGGAATTGATGGAGCGCTTGCCTACCCTGCGATTATGGAACGCATATGGCCAGACCGAGATAGCACCACTGGCGCTGGTGCTGCGACCGGAAGATCAGCGGACCCGGGCGGGTTCGGCCGGCCGTCCGGTTTTGAACGTCCAAACGCGCGTTGTCGACGACGACATGCGCGATGTCGTGCCCGGCGACATTGGCGAGATCGTCCATCGCTCGCCACAGTTGATGACCGGTTACTGGAACGACCCGGAGAGGACAGAAGCGGCCTTCACCGGCGGTTGGTTCCACAGCGGCGACCTCGCAGTCCGCGATCAGGATGGTTATATCACGATCGTCGACCGCAAGAAGGATATGATTAAGACAGGTGGTGAGAATGTCGCCTCGCGGGAAGTTGAGGAGGTGTTGTACCAGCATCCGGATGTGTCCGAGGTCGCTGTTATCGGCGTGCCGGACTCCCGCTGGATCGAAGCTGTCACTGCGGTCGTGGTTCTCCGCCAGGGCCGTCGTCCGGGCGCCGAAGCGCTGATTGCACATTGCCGGTCGGCACTCGCCAGCTTCAAGGTGCCGAAGCGCATGATATTCGCGGACAGCCTGCCGAAAAATCCTAGTGGAAAGATCATGAAGCGCGACGTGCGAACGCAAGTCCTGATGATACTCCGGCGTGATAGCTGAAGCTTGGGTTTGATTGCTTACGACACGCTTGCGGATGGCACTAAATAGGGGTTGGACCGATGCTTAAGAACCTTGGTTGCGCACTTGCAATTGCATTGATGATTATTCCCCAGGGCTTTGTCGCTGCCCAGACAAGCGACCCAAGCTACCGCTATGCATTTGATAAAATTGGCATCGTGGAGCGTCATCAACTCGTTCGTATGCGCGATGGCATCGGCTTATCCACCGATATTTATCGACCGAAAGACGCCGACAAGGACTTGCCCACCATTTTCATGAGGACGCCGTATAACATCGGCAAGATGTATCCCGATGAACTTGTTTTTATCATGGAGGCTGTACAGCAGGGTTATGTGGTCGTCGTGCAAAACGAACGGGGCCGTTATTTTTCCGAAGGACGTTGGGAGATACTCGGCCGGCCGCGAACAGACGGGTATGACGCGCTGACCTGGATCGCGAGCCAGTCCTGG
Organism: Sphingomonadales bacterium; assembly: GCA_004173185.1. Lineage (GTDB taxonomy): Bacteria > Pseudomonadota > Alphaproteobacteria > Sphingomonadales > Sphingomonadaceae > Sphingomonas. Next base: position 157,311 of record SEFZ01000003.1, read on the forward strand.
TCGAACGGCAAGGTGGGAACGCTGGGCTGTTCGTCTTCGGCTGAATGGCAATTGGCGCTTGCCGCGCAAAATCATCCAGCGCACGCCGCAATGGTGCCTATGGGGTCGGGTGCGGGTATAGGAAAGGTAGGGCGTTTCCGGGAGCAGGGAAACTGGTTTACAGGCGGTGCACAACGCTCGCTGTTCACCGTCTGGCTGTACGACACGGATAATCCTGCGCGTGCGCAGTTGCCATCAAATCTCGACGCCGCAACGCGCGCGCGAGTGGGGGAATATAACGATCTTGATGTCAAAAAGCCCGAGGTCGATTGGTCCAAGCAGATCAGGCACCTGCCGGTCGCGGATATCCTGAAAGATCTTGGCGAGCCCGCGGGTTTGTATGAGGGCCTGATCAAGCTGAAGCCGTCGAGCGCCGAATGGGCGAAGGGCGGACTCTATCGGGACAGCGAGGGATGGGGGGTGCCGGCGCTGTGGTTCAATTCCTGGTATGACGTCTCGATCGGGCCGAATCTCGAATTGTTCAATCATATTCGCAGCACTGCGTCCGACAAAGAGGTTCGCGACAATCAATTTGCGATCGTCGGCCCACGAGCGCATTGCGAATTCGATGAAATGGCGCCCAACGCTCCGGTCGGTGAGCGTCCCATGGGCGAGTCCATATTTGATACGAAGTCGGAAATTATCTCGTGGTTCAACCGCTGGCTCAAGGGTGATGCGAAGGCATTTCCGGCCTCGACTCCGCACGTAAGATATTTTGCGATGGGTGCGAACGAATGGCGCGGTAGCGATCAATGGCCGCCGGACGACGCCAAAACTCTACGCTTTTATCTTTCGAGTTCGGGCAATGCGAACAGCCTGTTCGGCGACGGCGCTCTGTCGCGATCCCCTTCCACTTCCGACAGCCCTGATAGATACGTCTATGATCCGGCAAATCCTGTGGAAACCTATGGAGGAAATGATTGCTGCAACGGGGGGGTGAGTGCAGCAGGAGCGCTGGACCAACGCCGTATCGAGGCGCGACAAGACGTGCTCGTTTACACCAGCGACCCGCTTGAGCAGGACGTCGAAGTGAGCGGGTTCGTGGATGTCGTGCTTCAGGTTTCCTCAAATGCCAAGGATACTGATTTTACCGCGAAACTCGTCGATGTAGCGCCAGACGGTACGGCCTGGATCATCGGAGACACAATATTTCGTGCTCGCTATCGAGATGGTTATGATCAAGAGGTGTTCATGAAACCTGGCGAAATATACACACTCCGACTGACGCCGATCACCACGAGCAATAGGTTCGGTAAAGGACACAGGATCCGCATCGAAGTCACGTCATCCAATTTTCCGAAATTCTATCGCAATCTAAATACCGGTGGGGATAACGTTACCGAGACCAAGGGTGTGGTCGCACAAAATGTGGTGCATCATGCGCCGGACAAGTTGTCCTATATCGAATTGCCCGTGACGGTCCGCTAGCGCGCGAATGAGAACTTAGCCCCATCAGATGGCGTCACCCTATGGCTAGAGGCGCATGGTGCCTGGTGAACGTTACGATTACCGAACCGTTGACGCAAATCGAACCGCCGGTTGGATCAGTTCTCCTACGGCTAGCGATAAGATTATTCATTTGCGCATTTTCGAGCTTTCGCGACTTATTGACCTTGGAGGGGCGAGGATCAGCGTCGACAGCTAAAAAATATTTTCGGCGGCGATCACGTCGTACCTAAAATTGCACCGCGGACGACTTCAAGGCGATGCATCCCACGCGTTTCAAGCAGGAAATCTGATGCTCAGGATTGAGAATCTCACCCATGTTTATCCGAACGGCACCCGAGCCCTGGATTCCGTATCTTTAGAAGTGCCGCGCGGCATGTTTGGACTGCTGGGTCCCAATGGCGCCGGAAAATCTTCGTTAATGCGCACGATCGCTACATTGCAGGTCCCGACGTCAGGGGCGATCTACTTCGACGATATCGACGTCCTTGCAGCGCCTGACGCCTTGCGCAGGACGCTGGGCTATCTGCCGCAAGATTTCGGAGTGTATCCGCGCGTTTCCGCTTACGACATGCTGGACCATCTCGCGGTACTGAAAGGTTATGGCGACAAGCGGGAGCGGCATCAGGCGGTCGGCGCGCTGTTGAATCAGGTCAATTTGTGGAATGTCCGTCACAAGGCTGTCGCCGGGTTCTCGGGCGGCATGCGCCAGCGTTTCGGTATCGCGCAGGCTCTGATCGGTCGGCCTCAACTCGTGATCGTCGACGAGCCGACAGCGGGTCTCGATCCTGAGGAGAGCAACCGCTTCTTGAACCTGCTCTCGGAAGTTGCCGAAAATATAGTGGTGATATTGTCCACTCACATTGTGCAGGACATTGCCAACCTGTGTCAGCAGACCGCGATACTTGCGAGTGGACGCATCATCTCAACCGGCGCCCCCCAGGATCTGATCGATGCGATGCACGGTCGCATCTGGAAGAAGACGATCGATAAGCGGGAGTTAGCCGACTATCAGGCAACACATGCGATCATCGCGACCCGCTTAGTTGGGGGATGTACGGTTATTCATGTGCTGGCCGATGAGGACCCTGGTGCGGGGTTCAAGGCCGCCGAAGGCGATCTTGAGGATGTCTATTTCTCGACCCTCCTACCGCTCCACCGCGCGGCTTAAGGATCCGATATGTTTCGTCACGTCGTTGGTTTCGAACTCCGCTATCAACTCAGATCGCCTGTTTTCTGGGGTACGGCGGTTATTTTTTTTCTGCTGACGTTAGCGACTGTCCTTTCGGACGACATTCGCATCGGGTGGGGAGGACAAGTTTTCCGCAATTCGCCTTACGCGATCACCATGACGAGCATGGTATGGTGCATTTTTGCCATCTTCATCGTAACCGCGTTTGTCTCGAATGTCGTGCTGCGTGACGAGGAGACCGGCTTTGCGCCGATTATCCAGACCACGCAGCTCTCAAAGTCCAACTATCTTTTTGGCCGGTTCACCGGCGGATTTTTTGCCGCCTCGCTCGCCTTCTTGAGCGTTCCGCTAGGCGCTTTGGTGGCAACTTTTGCCCCCGGAATTGATCCTTACACGCTCGGTCCACTGCGGATCTGGGACTATTTTTACGCCTATCTATTCTTCTGTATTCCCAGCCTGTTCGTGATGGGCGCCGCATTGTTCACGCTCGCGACGGTGACCCGTTCCATGCTCGCGACCTACGTCGGCGCACTGATCATCATAGCCCTATATCTCTTCACCAGTGTCTATTTGAGCGGCGCGGATTCCGGGGCGACGGCGAGTCTTGTCGATCCGTTCGGTCTCTCGGCTTTCGAGTATGCCACAAGATATTGGTCGGCGCAGGAACGCAATACGCAGCTTCCTCCGCTGCTCGGGCTTGTTCTGCAAAACCGCGTGCTTTGGTGCGCTGTCGCATTGGCACTGCTGGCGGGATCCTGGGTTTCGTTCACGCGTAAAGGCTTTGCAAATCGGAACGGGCTGCCGCGGCTCGAAGCCAGGGCCAAAACGAATGTCGCGTTCTCAGGCGAGATGTCGGTCGTCCCTCCCACCCGTCGCGCCTTGGGATGGGGGCCGCTGGCGACTTTGACGCGCTTTGAGTTTCGAGCGGTGCTGGCCAGCCCGGTGTTTTTCATTTTGCTCGGCTTCGCGTTTATAAACACGATGTTGGGGCTTTGGCTCGCTGGCGATGATATCGGTATCGAAATTTACCCCGTCACGCGCGTCATGATCCAGACCCTTCTGGATCAGTTCGTCACCATTCCACTGTTTGTCGCGGCATTTTACGCCGGCGAGCTAGTCTGGCGCGACCGAGAACGGCGCATTCATGAGATTGTTGACGCCACCCCGTCGCCCGACTGGGCATTTCTCATGCCGAAGATTTTGGCGATAGCGGTCCTACTGCTGGCAATGGGCCTGATGAGCATCTTCGCGGCAATTTCGGTGCAGATGCTAAAGGGCTACACGAGCATCGAATATGGCCATTACTTCACATGGTATCTGGCGCCGTGGTTCGTCACCATGCTGCTTTACGCTGTGCTCGCAGTTTTCGTGCAGACTTTGGTTCCGCACAAGTTCGTTGGTTTGCTCGTTGTACTTCTGTTCTTCGTGATGCAAACGGCGCTTCCCACTATGGGGTTTGAAAGCCATCTCTATCTTTATGCGACGACGTCGCCGACCCCGCTATCCGATATGAATGGCGTGGGTAAATATGCTGGGCATGCAGCATGGTATAAAGGCTATTGGACGTCATTCGCGGTAATCCTTACGGTTCTTGCCTGGGGACTTTGGCAGCGTGGCGGATCTGCTCCGCTGCTCGTCCGCATACGCAAGCTGCCTCGCAAGCTGGCGGGCCCGGCCGGTGCTATCGCGGGACTGGCGGCGATCGTGATGGCGTCGTTTGGCGGCTACATCTACTACAACAATTATGTTCTGAACAATTTTCCCACCTTCGCTGAAAGCCAGCGCTGGGCTGCGGATTATGAAAAAGCGCTGCTTCGCTATATCGACGATCCACAACCGCACATCACCGACGTCACGCTCAAAGTCGATCTCTATCCCGATGCGCCGAAGGTTGTCACGCATGGAAAATATGTCATCGAGAACAAGACAGGCGCACCGCTGAAGCAGGTCTATTTGACTTGGCCGAAGGCGCAGGTGTCAAAAGGATTCTTGGGAACAGAGGTGGAGCCGGAGCTTCACATGCTGTCGCTTGATGTTCCCGGTGCGAGGCTGACCAAGGATCTTAAAGAATTCAACTTCCGCATTTATACGTTCGACAAAGCGATGGCACCCGGCGAACGGCTGGAAATACGTTTTGAAACTATGCGCGAGCAACGCGGCTTCCTCAATGCGGGCAATGAGGATCGGGTCGTCGCGAACGGCACCTTCATCGAGAATTTTGCGATCACGCCCAGGATCGGTGTAGCGCCGCCGACACTGCAAGACCGCGCAGTGCGCCGGAAATTTGGACTCGATCCCGTCGTCACGGTGAACAGTCTTGAAGACGAAGCAGCGCGCGCATTCAATTATGCGCGGCACGATAGCGATTACGTAAATGCGGACATTACGCTGACAGGACCCGCCGATCAGACACTTATCGCACCTGGCCAGTTGGTCGCGCATCAGGCGATTGACGGCCGGCAGTCCGTTCGATTTCGCAGCGATGCTCCCATGTTACATTTCTTCTCGATCCAGGCCGGTAAATATGCTGTTCGTAGGGAAGCCTGGAAGGGCACCAGTATCGAGATCTATTACCACCCGTCGCATACTTACAACGTAGGTCGGTTCGCTGGACTGGCAAAGAACGCGTTGGACTATTATTCTGATAATTTCGGCCCGTATCAGTTCAAGCAGTTTCGTATCATCGAGTTCCCGGCCTATCATAACTTCGCTCAAGCCTTTCCGAACACGATCCCATATTCGGAGGCTGCCGGTTTCATCGTGAAGATCGATGACACGGACGGCGTAGATTATATCGCCTACGTGACCGCGCATGAGATGGCTCATCAATGGTGGTTTCACCAGTTGATCGGCGCCGATGTGGAAGGCAGTACTGTGCTGTCGGAAACCCTGGCTCAATATTCCGCGTTGATGGTCATGGAGAAACGCTATGGGCCCGCAATGATCCAACGTTTCCTGAAGCGATCTTTGGATGGCTACCTCGAACAGCGCGGCAAGGAGAATATCGACGAACCCACCCTCGAGCGCGTCCAAGGGCAGGCTTACGTCCGCTACCAAAAAGGTGGGAACGTGATGTACCTCCTCAAGGAACGGATGGGCGAGCAGGCAGTAAACCGGGCACTTCGTGGGCTTCTTGACAAATACGCCCTCAAGGGTCCGCCCTATCCCACATCACGCGACCTGATCGCGGCCTTGCGCGCCGAGGCAAGACCGGAAGAGCAAGAGTTGATCACTGACTTGTTTCAGAAGATCACGGCTTACGATCTTAAAGTCCGTGATGCAAAAACGACCAAGAGGCGCGACGGGAAATGGGATGTTACCTTCACCGTCGAGGCGGAAAAGCGTTATGCCGATGGAAAAGGAGTGGAGACAAAGGCGCCGCTCAACGAGATATTTGACATCGGCATATTCACGGCCCAGCCGGGGGAGAAGGGTTTCAAGGCCGGCAATGTCCTGTCGATGACGCCACAGCGCTTGCGGACAGGTAAGCTGAGATTGACCGCAGTGGTCGCGCAGCAGCCGAAATTCGTCGGAGTCGACCCGTATCTCAAATACATCGATCGAAATTCTTCTGATAACGTCCTAGCGGTGGACTAACGCCACCGTCGAACGCTGGGACGAAACGCCGCCATGGCCCGGCCGTGCTGAAGAAATGACGCGGTGTAAATCGACGCCGGCAATCGGATTTTCGGGACGGTTTGTTTCGCACGATGCCGAGCGTCGGTCGCTGACGCCTACGCGTTCTCGACCGAGAACCGGCACTGATCGCCACGCGCGGTGGGATTGTGATCGGGTTGCGCACCCGGCGGGTAATATTTGCGAAGGCGGCGCGATGCGAACGAGCGTCGTCGTCGTCGTGGGAGGGGAGCGTCGTGCGACGGGTTCCGGTCTCCTACGTAGACCGTCCACCATCCTATCGTGCGAGCGAGCGTCGCCAGCGCGACCTATGCGCGCCACCTGCACCGCCGGTATCGCGGCATCTATAAACATTCTAGGCGGCTGGCCGGCGGCGATGGCCGTCAGGATCGATGCCTGATCGCGGCTTGGCTCCGATTGGAAATCTCCAGCTCCTCGTGTCCCCCGGTGCGCTGATCCTTACTGCCGATCCGTGGGAGCCGCGACGTTCTGCCCTCGATCGCTATTGATGATGGCCTGTGTCACATCTTGCACCGGTCCGCCGCAGCAGAACCAAGATAGATTGCGCTGAGCCTACGGTAATGGCTGGACCTAAACGCGACGGACGTGCCGGCAACGCCTGTTAGGCCAGCCAGCGTAAAGGCAAGCGCAATTCCGCGCTCCGGTCCGCGTCCGTACCAATCGCCAATCAGATCGGCCCCCGCGCCACTAGTCATAAACGGAATGAAGACGAACTGGGTAAGGGGGCCGATGATGAACGCCATGAGGGGTGATGCTGCGAGTTCCACCGACTGGGCAAAACCAAATACTCGCCCCTGCCGTTCGACGGGAACCACTTTCTGCAGCGTCGTTTGCTCTGCCGCTTCCGCATAGGGTCCGAGAAACAGGAACAAGAAGCATCCCGTGATCAGGAGGGGGATGGAGGACTGAATGGTAAAGATTGAGGCCGCGACCCAGGATAACAGGTTCACGACAAGCAAGGTGCGCAATGGATTACCGCCTAGGCCGGTTCTGGCGATCAGGATCCCACTAAAAATAAATGCGCAGGAGACTAATGCCCACATCACGCCCCATTCTTGCACAGTCATGAGGGACAAGCCGTAAGCATCCATTAGCGCTATAAAAACCCCGCCAAGCAGGTTGTTGAAGGTGGAGAAGAAGATCAGCGCGAAGAGGCCCGGCACGGCGCGCACGATTATGATCGTACCCTTTACATCGACCTGCTTGGGCGCGCCCTGCGCGGCGACCTGTTCCGAGGACCACGCGCCGACTTCAAAGCGGAACAGATGGACCCAGGCAATGGACGTCAACCCAAGCGCCAAAACGAGCACGCCAGTAATTCCAACCTTGGAAACCAGAAAACCGCTGATGGCCGACGTGATTAGAACGCCGGTTCCCGTTACCACGCCGACAAGCCCGTTAGCCTTGTCCCGTTCGTCTTCGGGAACCATCTGCGTCACCAATGTCGGCAAAGCGATGTTGCGCAAATTCCCAGCAATGACGCCTAGCATGACCAGAAGAATAAACAGCCAGAGGGTTATCTGTCCTACGCTCGTGAAGCTTCCGTCCGGGGCCAAGGAATGAGTGGCTAGCGCCGCTGCGAAGAAAACAAACGACCCTAGGCTTGAAGCCTGCAATACCAATTTCTTTGGATTATGGTCGACCAGGCTGCCGAACCACATCGCTAGTAACGCCGTAAGTACCAAGTGAAGCCCAGCGACCATGCCGGTCGCAAATACTGACTCCGTCTCTAGGTAAACCCAGAAAGTTGCGGCAACCCATACCGTAAAGTTCGTGATATTCGCTAAAAAGTTATTCGCGAGGACACGATAGAAGCCTGTCATCGTGCCGTTCACCCGTTCGGCCAACTTCTCGGTTGACGTTCAACGCAAGGAAAGGGACGCGGTAACTGAGCACCGTTCGAAACGCCGGCGTGTTCTCGCGCGCTTGTCGGTCGGCGGTGACGGACGGGCGTGAAATCGAACCGGCAATCGAAGCGGAATCGGCAATATTCGCCTCGGTTTGCGATCCGCCGCCGTTGAAACTCGCCGACGTGTCGACAGAAGCCCACGGCCATCAGGCGCGGGTGTCGAAGCGTTGTTTCAAAGCGCAGGCGATCATATTTGGCAAGATATTTTCATTCACTACGCCTGCTCCTCGGCCGCAAGATTGGAACTACATCTCGTCGACATTTGCGCGCCCATAAAATGGCGCGAGTTTCTACGCTTTCGCGGCTTCGTTCTTGCAAGTGAATTGTCACAAGTAAGGTGTTCCGGCGAGGCAGAATTGCTAAACCTAAGGATTAGAAAGCTCTTGACCGCATGTTGCGGGCTCGCATTGCAGCGGAACTGAGCGTATCTCCGGGCATACTCCGAGCCCACGCGGCGCTGGCAAGCTGGCGGCTGGGCGACGGCAATCGGCGACCATGAGAGGCAAATCCAGCGACCTAGACCTTCCGGAAAATATAGTCTCTGACTGGGTTCTTTATGCGCCGGAAATTATTGCTTCACAAACCATCCGGCATAACCTGATTTTGAGAAGATGACGCCTCTTCCAAAATCCAGTTTACGAAGTTTTCCGCCCCCTCTGACAACGGCACGGCCGATTTAGTGAGCAGATAAAACTGCTTCTGCGACGTAACCTTGAGTTCTGAGAGAGCTTGAAGACGTCCCTCTTCCAGTAAGCTGCCGATCAGCGAAGTGTGACCCATCATAAAGCCGCGCCCCTGCAATGTCGCCTCGACCGCCATTGAATAAAGAGAAAAGGTCTGCGTGATGAGGTTTTCCGGGCGCGGCAATCCGCTGCCACTCAACCAGTCGTCGAAATCGCTCTGCCAGTACGTGTCCGACATCAAGGGAACGCCAATGGGCAGCCCACGCTCGTCAAACTCGGACTTTTCAATTGCCGCGGCACTCGCAACTGGAACCATTTCATCGAAAAACAGCTCTTGATAGTCACATCCTGGAAATGGCGGCTTGCCGTAGCGGATCGCGACGTCATAGTTTGACGTCCTCAGATCCACGACCGCTGGATCCGCCCAAATCTCTATGGTGGCGTTGCTGTGATCCTTGTGAAAGCGATCCATGCGTGAACCGAGCCACAATTGCGCGAGGGCTGGAAGAATTGTCAGCCGAACCGCCCTGACATTGTGTGCCGATGTAATCTCGCGAGTCGCCTTTTCGAGTTGTTCGAGAGACGGCAGTACGCGCTGCGCATAACGCTTGCCTGCTTCCGTAAGTTTTACACCCTGAGGGAAGCGCCGAAAAAGGCTCACGCCAAGAAGTCCCTCCAGCGCCTTGATGCGTTGGCTGACCGCGCCCGGGGTCACATTCAGCTGAGCGGATGCGAGCGCGAAGCTTTCTGTCGCAGCCGTTGCCGAAAAGACCCGAAGCCAATCAAGATTGGGCAGCCCTCGAGACATCAGTTTAACTCCGCCTGAGGACCAAGAATAGTCATTTGCATATCCCTATCAATTACATGGCATAACGCTCGCATCAAAACGCCGTGCAGCGAGGATGGTTCTCATAATGCGAGGACGCAAATAGACAATAAAAATCTTGGCTCGTCGATAGAAATTCTAAGCGTACAATGTGCGTTGTCGGATGGCGGGCGCTGATCAGCGCGTGCTTGCCACCTGCCGATACCGTTCGCGATCCGCCGCCAGGGCGCACCCGTGTCACCATAGACGTGCTGCGGGACCATGTGTCCGATCAGAATAACCTGCAGCATTCAAGGTATCGAAATGACCGGCTTCCCAACTACTACGTCGACCAAGAAAAGCGAAATCAAGGTCATCACTGCGTCGTCCTTGGGGACAATGTTCGAATGGTATGATTTCTATCTCTACGGTTTGTTGGCCAGCTATATTTCGGCCCAGTTCTTTAGCGGGGTTAATGAAGCATCCGCTTTCATCCTCGCGCTGGGCGCCTTCGCTGCCGGGTTCGCGATCCGGCCCGTGGGTTCAATTATCTTTGGGCGCATCGGCGACTTGGTAGGACGTAAGAACACGTTCCTTGTCACCATGGGCCTGATGGGTGTTTCGACTTTCACCGTCGGACTCCTGCCCAGCTACGATACGATCGGCATTGCGGCGCCAATCATCCTGCTCGTCCTGCGGCTGCTCCAGGGCTTGGCGGTTGGCGGCGAATATGGCGGCGCTGCCACCTACGTCGCAGAACACGCCCCCGATGGCAAACGAGGCTTGTTTACGAGCTTTATCCAGACAACCGCTACAATTGGTCTTTTCGCGGCGCTTTTGCTGGTCATCGGACTGCGCCTCCTGCTCGGCGAGGAAGCATTTTCGCAATGGGGATGGAGGATTCCGTTTCTGCTCTCGATTCTGTTGTTGGGTATTTCGCTATGGATCAGGCTGCAGCTCGCAGAAAGTCCGGTGTTCCAAAAGATGAAGGATGAAGGCCGCACGTCGAAAGCACCGCTCACCGAGGCATTCGGACGCTGGTCGAACCTGAAATTTGTTCTTATAGCGCTTTTCGGCGCGGTGGCTGGTCAGGGCGTCATCGGTTATACCGGACAATTCTACACTCTTTTCTTCTTGGAACGTATCGCGGACGTCGATCCGGCAACATCCAACCTGCTGTTAGTCATGGCGCTGATCCTCGCTACTCCATCATTTGTATTTTTTGGCTGGCTGAGCGACAAGATCGGCCGCAAGAAGATTATCATGAGCGGCTGCGTGCTGGCAGCGATAACCCTGTTTCCATTGTTCGGAGCATTGACGACCGCCGCAAATCCCGATCTCGCAAAGGCCGTCAAAGAAGCTCCCGTGAGTGTAGCAGCGCACGACGGGGAGTGTTCGCTCCAGTTCGATCCGATCGGCAAGAACCGTTTCGACAAAAGCAGCTGCGACATCGCGAAGGCTTATCTCACGAGAAACGGCATAAACTATTCCAACGTCGAATCATCGGCGGGTGCCATCGCCGAGGTGCGCGTTGGCAACAAAGCCATCCTTGCTCCAGACCCGTTCGCTAAGTCCAGCGGGCAGCTTGCCGGCGAAATCGAATCGTTCGAAAGGCAGGTCGATGAAAGTCTTCTAAAAGCGGGATACCCCAGCGAAGCGAACCCGGCAAAAATTAATCGGCCCTTGGTCATCGCGATCATACTTGCCATCATGCTCATGGTGACCGCCACTTACGCGCCGCTCGCCGCCATGCTTGTCGAGTTATTTCCATCGCGCATCCGCTATACCTCAATGTCTTTGCCCTATCACATCGGGGCCGGCTGGTTCGGCGGCTTTCTCCCTACCATCGCGTTCGCGATGGTAGCGGCAACGGGGGACATCTATTACGGACTTTGGTATCCGGTCCTCGTCTGCACGATCACGGCGATCATCGGCATTCTGTTCCTGCCCGAGACCTTTCGGCGAAACATCAATGACTGAACCACCGCTGCGCCCTATGCGTTCCGTCAAGAAATTCTCGGCGCTGTGCCATATTGTGAGACCCCGTCGCTATCTCCGAGCCCGGGGTAGCATCCTTTATCACTCCCAGCTGATGGGCATGAGTTCGGTGCGGGCGCGCGACAGGTCGATTGCGTGACGGAACTTTTACGGTCGTCGAGGATCAGCATGTCCGATTGTCCCGTCGCGCAGCGCGCGCCGGATGATGGCGAGCAATCCCCACCGCTCCCGAGGAAATCGCCCCGCGAGAGCCTTGTCTTGCTTCGCGTCGAGGCTTCGCCTTGTACACTCGTGCTCGAGCGCATCCTGTTTTTCGTCAACAGCGCGGCGCTCCGGCCAGCCGACATGGCAATAGATTACGGCAGAAAGTGGCAGATGATCGAAATCTGGCTCGACGGCAACGCTTTTGCGCCTTCGGAATGGTTCCTGACACAGCTCGAAGGATTGCCGGCGGTGAAGCTCGCCGAGTTTTTCGACGGATTTGGTAGCCCACTCGTTCTTGCTCAGGAGGAGCGCGCGGACGAGCCGATCCGGAGTGGCGGACGGTGGGATGTTTGATGGGCGGGTCGGCGCAAGCCAGACGCCGAAGTTTCGTCGATGCCGGTAAATGGAAGCGGTAATCGTGTTACCATGTTGCAACGATTACACGTCGGCAGCCTGCCGAGCGCAGTAAGATAACACTCTTACTGGACGTGGCGATTCCGGCCCAAAAACAAGGTGCAGGCAGCCGGCGGATTAGGAGCTCCGCGCGGAATCGGGATCTGTGGTGCGCATGCTGTTTATCTCAACGCCAGATGCATTTACCGGAGCGCGGTTCGCAAACGGCGCTAAGTTGCCGGTTGCGACTGGCCAGCGGGAATCAGCCGCGAGACCACAATTGGACCGCGTCGTAACAATCTACTTGCGGACGAAGCACAATGTATCGAATTTCTTTCGAAACGCGCTGGCGTGGGGCGCCACGGCAGCCGCATCGCCGGACAGACCTTCAGCGATAAGGTCGGCCAGTGCTGGCATGTCGGACGAGGTCATGCCCCAGCGGACGATCTCAGGCGTGCCAAGGCGCAGGCCATTGAAGTCGCCCTCGACGGGCTCGATTGGCAATCCGATGCCCGAGGTGAGGATGTTTGCCTGACGCAGTCGCTGCGCCGCCTTATGGCCACCGCCATATGGTGCCGCTCGTACCACGAGCTGCTGCGACTCGGTAAACCCACGCGAAGTTTTGAACACCGGTATGCCACGCGCATCCAAGGCCTGCGCCAGCGCCGCTGCCGAAGCGGTCATTTCGGCAGCGTAAGCCAGGCCATATTCTTTCCAGTCGAGCAGAGCGAGCGCCAGTGCAGCGGTTTTCGCCGCGTCAAAATTGGCTGTCAGACCTGGATAGGCAATGCTGTCGATACGTTGCGCGAGATAGGCGTCGTTGGTCACCAGCAAGCCCGACGGGGGGCCGCCGAGACTCTTGTAGGTGCTGCAGCCCATTAGGTGAGCGCCTTCCTCAAGCGGCTGCTGCCAAGCATGGCCGGCAATGACACCGCAAAGATGCGCCGCGTCGAACAGAACGTATGCGCCCACGTCGTCCGCGATTGCGCGAATTTCGCGGATCGGGTGGTTCCACAGGTTAAGACTGCCGCCGATCGTGATCAGCTTGGGCCTGACTTTGCGTGCGAGATCGGCCAGCGCTGCAACATCGACGGTATAGTTGTCGGCATCAACCGGCGCTTCATGGATTTTCAAGCCGTATAGGCCGGCTGCACCCGCGCTGTGGTGCGTGACGTGGCCCCCGATCGAGCTTGGAGGGGCAATGATCGAATCTCCCGGCTGGCAGGTCGCCATGAACGCGTAGAGATTGGCCATCGCGCCCGACGTCAGACGGATTTCGGCATAGCGCGCTCCGAACACCTCGGCGGCGACCTCTGCGGCCAGCACCTCAATCTGCTCGATCGCCTCAAGCCCCATTTCATATTTGCCGCCGGGATAACCAAGCGACGGACGTGTGCCCAGTCCGCTCGACAGCAAGGCTTCGGCGCGTGGGTTCATCGTGTTGGTCGCCGGGTTCAGATTGATACACCCGACATCATGTATTTGCCGGTTTTGCTCGATCAGCTCAGTCAGGCGCTGGTCAAGCTGATGCACTGAACTTCCCGCGACTGCTTCAGCAATCGATTGGACGAAATTCTCGCTCTTCTCATCTACCCACGCGCGCCGCGCCAACATCGTCATAATATTTATCTCCACACGGTCCGACCCGCATAGGCCGGTCCGCCCGCAACACTCATAAGTTTACTTGGTGTGATGTTCAGATTTCTGGAACGAGAAGACAGTCATCGTTGAGCGGTTGAACCGGGGTAAGATCCCGGTGGTGGAAGTGCTCGTTCCGTTGGGATTTAGTGAACGCATTATCGATTGGATTCAGGATCATCGAGAATATGCTGCGGTTGTGAGGCGACATGTTGGGCGGCGAGCCATGCAGCAAACAGTCACCGAAGATTAGAACCGTGCCAGCTTTGCCGGTCGCCGAGAAGAGCGGACAAGCCTCAGAAACCCGTTGAACATCCTCTTGTTCGATCACCCATAAAGGGAAACTCGTCGACACGGTGTCGTGCCAGGTCCCGAGATGGCCGAACTTGTGAGAACCCTTGAAGAAATAAAGCGGACCGTTGAACTCGGTCACGTCATCAAGGAAGATGTGCAGGTTAAGCGCGAGTGGCTCCCTTACGCCGTCTTCATGATGGTGAGTGGAGAAATCCTGGTGCCACTGCCACTGCTCACCTTCGAATGCGGCCTTAACGTTGATCTTGACTTGCTGCGGGTAGAGCTTTTTGCCACGAAGCTGCTGCGCCGGTCCGACCAATCGAGGATGGCGAACCAGTCTGGCGAACACCTCGTCGCGCAGGTGCAGGCCCATTGCAGTGCGCACCACGCCGCCTTTTTTTTCATGGACATTTGCGGGGTCGTCCTGATCGAATGTCCGATGCATAGCTGCACGCATTTCGACAATCTCGGCCGCTGAAAAGAGCTCAGGAAGAACGAGGAAACCGTTCTCGTTGAATTCTTCGACCAGCTTTTGTGGCAGTTTCATTCTCTACTCCCAGGCATTCGACATCAGCGCCCGATGTACAGGGACCACTGTTTGGTTCGTTCACTTTTGTCTGAAGTCCCTGTCGGACCGCAAACCAGATCTTTTGCGGTGGAGGCGTAGAAATAGTAATTATGAACTTGGCTCGCCATGGCATGTTTCGAAAATGGCGAGTGAAGGGCCCGCTAAGCGGGTGATCACCTCCCAAGACGGCTCACACGCATCCGCTGACGCCTTTCGCAACCGTTTCGAGGGTCCGCCAGGAGACGTCAAAATGCCAGACGATGAGATTTTAATGGGGCCAAAATCATGGTTTCACGAAATGGACGATCACACTCATCGATTTTATGATGTTCCGATTATGCCATGAGAAGTATATTAACAGTGTCAACATTGGACGGCTGAATGGTCTTGCCGGACATGGATTGGAGGCACTCATGTATACCGAAGAAGCAATTTCCCCCGACATGTTATTGGCGACGACCCTCTCGGCGCAAAGGTCCGCGTTCCTGACAGCGGGTGCGCCGACGATCGCACAGCGCCTTTCCAAGTTGAAGAAGCTCAAACGCGCCATCTTGGCTCGGCGCGCCGAGTATGAGGTCGCGATCAACGCCGACTTCGGCAACCGGTCCCGGTTTGAGACGGCAGTGATGGAGATCATGCCTGTCGCGCAAGGCATTGACTATCTCTGCAAGCATATGCGCCGCTGGGCGCGGCCGCAGAAGCGCCACGTCGCCATGCAGTTCCGTCCGGCGCGCGCAAAGGTCATGATGCAACCGCTGGGGGTGGTCGGGATCGTATCGCCATGGAATTATCCGCTGGCGCTCTGTTTGACGCCGCTCGCGACGGCGCTTGCGGCCGGCAATCGGGTTATGATCAAGCCGTCTGAACTGACGCCGCGAACGTCGGCGCTCATGACCGAAATGTTAGCCGAGATATTTTCAGCCGACGAGGTCGCCGTCGTGGTCGGCGGTCCGGAGATCGGCGCGGCCTTTGCCGCGCTGCCGTTCGACCACCTCTTCTTCACAGGCAGCACCAGCGTCGGCAAGGCGATCATGCGGGCGGCTAGCGAGAACCTTGTACCGGTCACCCTTGAACTCGGAGGAAAGTCGCCGGTCGTCGTCGACGATGAATATTCAGTCGCGCGCGCCGCGAAGGCATTGGTATACGGCAAGCTGAGCAATGCCGGCCAGACCTGTGTCGCTCCCGACTACGCGTTCGTTTCGGAGGGGAAGGTCGAGGCATTCGTCGCCGCCTATGAAATCGAAGCCCGCAAGGTCTATCCCGGTGGCGCCGCTGACGATGGTTACGCATCGCTGATCAGCGAGCGCCATCGCGACCGCCTCGTACGTCTCATCGACGATGCGCGCGAGAAGGGCGCGCGGATCATAGAGATTGGGCCGCACACCCGGTGCGACCGAAAGAAGAGTCTGGCGCCTACGATTGTGGTCGGGGCAACGCCGGAGATGAAAATCATGCAGGAAGAGATCTTCGGTCCGGTGCTTCCCGTGGTTGCTTACCAACAGCTAGAAGACGTGATCGCGCGTATTAATGCTGGCAACCGCCCGTTGGCGCTTTACGTTTTCAGCGACCGGCGAGAGATCGTCGATCGAGTCCTCTCTGACACGACCAGCGGCAGCGCCGTGGTCAACGATACTCTGTTGCAGTTCGTGCAGGACGATGTGCCCTTCGGCGGTATCGGGCCAAGTGGTATGGGAGCTTATCATGGCGAGGAGGGTTTCAGGACTTTCAGCCACGCGAAGGGCGTCTTCATCCAGTCACGACTGAGCATGGTAGGTATGATGCGCGCGCCCTTCGGCGCGTTGGCCGACCGAGTGCTGAGCGTCATGCTTCGTTGAACCACTGAGCTGGACCCCCAAGTCGGCGAGGCTCGATCTCGCCAGCCATGGCATCGGCTCGAATCGACGGTCGCAACTGGCCGCTCGACCACAACAATCATCTCGAAAGGCAAATATGATGTATCACGCAATCGTCCGGCAAAATGTCCGGAAACTATTCGAGGCGCTGGGGCGCGGCGACGTCGATCATGCCGTGGCCGGCATGGCGCCGAGGTTCGAGCACATCTTCCCAGGAGATCATTGCCTCGGCGGCGTTCGGCATACCCCAGCAGGCATAGGTCGCTGGCTTGAGCGACTGATGCGCGTGCTTCCCGGGATCAATTTTCAGATAAAACACATGGCGGTGAGCGGGACGCCGTGGCGCACAACGGTGGTCGTCGAATGGCGTGATTTCGCGACACTGGTCGACGGCTCGCAATATGTGAACGATGGCGCCCACGTCATTCAGCTACGATGGGGCAAAGTCGCTGTACTGCATGCCTATCTCGACACGCAGGTCATGATCGACGCTTTGCGGACGATGCAGACGGGCGGTGTTCCAGAAGCAGGTGCGCCGATGATCGAAGACTGACGTTCGGAGGTCAATTCCTAAAAGCCGAACACCGCCTTTGAATGTGGTATTGTCGCGCCAATGCGTCTTAGAATGAAAGGGGGGTCGACAAACCGATCAGAATATATGCGAAGCAGTGGACAAATCCCGACTGAACCCGCTGTTAGAAGCGTGTCTCTCGATGCGCTGACGAGGCGTTATCGCGCTGCGTTGATGCGCTTTTTTTCGAAGCGCGTACCGCAGCTCAGCGGTGAGAGCGAAGACCTTACGCAAGAGGTGTTCATGCGGCTTGCGCAGCGGGCGAAGGGCGAGGAAATCGCGAATGTTGAAGGCTATCTGTTCCAGACGGCATCGAACGTGCTGCGCGACCGCTTGCGTCGCGGAGCGGTTCGCCACGCCCACCTGCATATCCCGTTTGATCAACTGCTGCACGCCGATGCCGATATTTCGTCGGAGCAGATCATCGAAAGTCAAGCCGAACTGGCTATCGTCATTGCTGCCATCAACCGGCTTCCCGAGCTTACACAGCGAATTTTCGTTTTGCACCGGTTTGAGGGACTGACGCAGGTTGAAATAGCCCGCCGTCTTGGCCTTTCGCTGAGTTGGATAGAAACCCACATTGCGAGGGGCCTTGCACAATTAATCGAAGAGACGAGGCGCTATTCATGAAAAACTCGGATTTTGATCCGCCGGTCGGCTCGTCAGTCATTGAGGCCGCGACTTGGCTCGCGCGGCGCAGTGACGGTCTTTGCGAGGACGGCGATACGGAATTTCGGGCATGGATCACTGCCAGCGCGGATAATCGTCGTGCGTGGGAGGATGCGACCCGAATATGGGCGCTTGCGGGCTCCCTCGCCGCCCATCCTGAAATCATTCGCCTGCGTGCCGATGCCGTGGCGGCGCAGCCGGTACCCGGCAGGCGGCGATCGGCGGTGTGGGGTCTGGCAATAGCGGCATCGGCTGCGGTCCTGTGGATCGGCGGGGCGGCGTGGTTCGAGCCGCCTTCGCATTCATCGCAGATGGCAAGCGCGACCTATGACCGCGCTCTATCCACCGGGCTTGGTGAGCGCGCGACCTTTGCCTTGCCCGACGGCACGGCGTTGACGCTGAACACCCGCTCGCGGGCGGTGGTGCATTTTTCTAAAGGCGCGCGAAGGGTGACGCTCCTTGAAGGACAGGCGCTTTTCCAGGTAGCCAAAGATCCTCGCCGCCCGTTCGTCGTACGCGCCGCAGACCGCGAAATCACGGCAGTCGGCACCGAATTCGACGTGCGTCTCTTCGGGAGCGATCGTGTGCGCGTATCCCTGATCGAAGGGAAAGTGAAAATAGCCGAAGTCGTCGAGCGGCCACATATGATCGGCGCAAGCGTCGTCGGTCCGGCAATCCCGCAATCCGCTGTGCTTGAGCCGGGGGAGCAATTAGTGACTTCCGGAAGCAGGGAGACGTCGATCCATGCAATGGATGCCGCGAACGTAACAAGTTGGCGGGATGGCCGCATGGTCTTCGCGAATACCGCGCTGATCGATGCGGTTTCGGAGGTCAATCGCTATACAGCGAAGCCGATCCGGATTACCGATCCCGACCTCCGAAAGCTGCGGATCAGCGGCACGTTCCGGACCGGGCAGCCCGACGGGTTCATCGTCGCGATCACCGAATATTTTCCGGTCTTGGCGGACGACGAGGGCGATCGCATCGAACTGCGGTTCGCGGCCAGATAAATTTGGATCGGACCGAAGGGGGTTTTTCGCGGCGTGCGTCTTGTGTTTCGAGGGTGGTGAAAATTCACCCAGCACACATATTGCGAGGGGGCATATAATGGCACGAGTATGCGCGAACCGATTCAGATCGGCATTGACGATGGCGGCAGCGGGCCTGTTGTTGACAACGTCGGCGACCGCCTATGCACAGTCCGCTGAACCGCGGATGTTCAATATTCCGTCGGGTCAGGATCTGGCTACTGCGCTTAACAGCTACGCCGCCCAGAGCGGCGCTGAAATCATGTTCGCTCCCGGGATCGCTCACGGCAAGAGGGCCAATGCCGTGTCGGGGCGGCGCAAGCCCGCCGACGCGTTGCGCCTGCTGCTCAGCGGCACCGGTCTCACCTTCCGCACGACCCGGGCGAACACCTTTCTCGTCGAGGCGCCGCAGTCGGGTCGACCGGCCCAAAACGCCAGTCCGACATCCGCCGACGAAGGCAGCGAAGGCCGCAATCGGGAAATCGTGGTCACAGCGAACAAGCGCAAGGAGCGCATCGTAGAGGTTGCCGGCAGCGTGTCTGCGGTGACCGGCGATCAGCTGCAGGACATGGGCGCGCAGAGCCTGACGGACTATATTACCAAGCTTCCCGGCGTTCACTTCAACGATTATACGCCAGGCCGTTCGGAAGTTGTGATCCGCGGCATATCCACGACGACCTATCACGACTTCAGCCAGCCGGTCGTGGGCTATTACATCAATGACATCCCACTGACGGAGTCGGGCTTTCCGGTTCTGATCCCCGATGTCGATCCGTTCGATCTCCAGCGCGTCGAAGTGCTGCGCGGGCCGCAAGGCTCTCTGTTCGGCTCCGCGTCGCTCGGTGGTGCAATCAACTATATCGTCAACGAGGCGGACACGGCCAAGCTCGACAGCGCGATCGAGCTGTCGATCGGCTCGACCAAATACGCCGGCGGCAATGTCAATCATACCGCCAAGGCGATGGTCAATGTCCCGCTGATCACGGACGTTCTCGCGGTGCGCGCGGTGGCCTATCAGCGCTCGGACGCAGGCTATATCGACAATATCCAGCTCGGCACGCGCGACGTCAACGATGTCCGCGTTCGCGGTCTGCGCGGTTCGCTCGTGTTCACGCCTAGCGAGACGACCAGCATCACGCTTTCAAGCATGATCCAAAAGCTGGAGAGCGACTATCAGCCCTACGTCGTGCTCGGGACTTACGACAAGCGGAACGCGGTTCCGGACCCCGCCATCAATAGGTTTCAGCTATACAGCGCCCGGCTGGACCAGGATCTGGGCTTCGCGACGCTGATTGTTTTGGGCTCCCGTTCGATCAAGGATGGATTGGCCGTCTATGACCAGTCGGCTGAAATTCCGCTCTTCACCGGCTTTGGCGGCGTCGCGTTCGAGAATATCGCAGGCCGCGCCCGCAGCTGGTACGGCGAAGCCCGGCTGGCGTCCAAAGGGGAGGGCGCGTTCCGCTGGCTCGTCGGCACCAATTATGCGTCGAGCACGAACGCGCTCGCCGACGAGATCCTGCAACCCGGCCTGATCGATTATATCGACGCCAATCCCGCTCTCTACGGCAATATTCCCGGCGCGACCTTTGCCCCCGGCAATCGCTTTTTCGCCAACCAAGGCGATCAGCGAAACAAGGATTTCGGTCTGTTCGGCGAGATCGGGTTCAAGCCGGTTCCTGAGATAGAACTCATTGCGGGCGGACGCTATTACGACACGAGCAGCGACGGGGTCATCAGCCGCTTTCCCGATGCCGTCGGATCCCTCTTTGGCACCCCGCCGACGCGAGTCGAATCGAAACAGAGCGCATCGGGTTTGTCGCCGACCGCGTCGATTGCATTTCGCCCCAACCGCGACCTCACGGTCTATGCCAAATATGCCAAGGGATTCCGCGTCGGCGGTCCTAATCCCAAACCGCCGGGCGTCGCCGATCTCCCGGCGGTTTACGAAGCCGACAGCGTACAGAATTACGAAGTCGGCGTGCACGCCGTCGCGCTCGGTCGACGGCTGAGCGTCGACGCGGCGATATACCGCATCGATTGGAACAATATCCAGACGCGGCAATTCACGCCGCAGGGCTTCGCCTATGTTGCCAACGGCGGCGGCGCCCGGTCAGAGGGCGTGGAATTCTCCGGCAGCTTTCGTGTCATTCCAGAGCTGACCCTGTCGTCGGCAGTCTCCTATCAGGATGCAAGGCTGACCGAGTTCCTTCCTTCCATCACCGCCGAGAACGGCCAAGGAGGCTATCCGGCCGGCGCCCGGCTGCCCGGATCGTCGAAATGGACCGTCTCCAACAACGCCGTCCTGTCGTTCGACGATGCCCCATGGGCTCCCAGCCTGGCGATCAGCCACCGCTATCTGTCCAAAGCGCCGGTATCGTTCGAGGCGCCGCTCCAGCGCGGCGGATACAGCCTATTCGACGCGCGGCTGGCGGTGAAGACCGAGAGTAACCTCAGCCTGATGCTGTACGTGAACAATATCTTCAATAAATATGGGCTGTTGAGCGCGCCCTTCTCAGGCTTCGTGCAAAATCCCCAAGGCACCGCCACCCGTCCGCGGACGATTGGCCTGCGGCTCAATTGGGAATTGTGAACTCCCGCCGCTCCCTGCGCTAACTGGGGAGCGGGCCTCATTTTCAAGACGCGGCGAAACAGCCGCAAGACCGGGACGAGCCGATGCCGAAATTCCTGACGAACGCCGCCCAGCGGTTGCTGCCGCTCGCGAGCCTCTTGCTCGTGGCGATGCCGGCGCAGGCGCGCGAGGCGGCACGCGTTCCGGTAACGACGGATCATCACATGCATGTCCATTCGCCGGCCATGCTCGAATTTCTCCCCATCTTCTGCGCCGCGCTGCCGACCGGAAAATGCGAAGGCGAGTTCACAGCTCCTCGCACCATCGATGAGTTGATTGCAGCGATGAACCATGCCGGAATCGAGCACGGCTTGCTGGTTTCGAGCGGCTACCTCGCCGAAAGCGCGTTCATCAAGCCGGCGCCGGCGAACGGACCGGCGGTGCTGCGCGGATCCAACGATTTCACCGTCGACGCGGCGCGCGCGCACCCTTCGCGGCTCAAGGCGCTGATCGCCATCAATCCGCTCACGCCGACCGCCCTCCCGGAAATCGAGCGATGGCGCGCAGACCGAAATGTCGCCGGGATAAAGCTGCACCTGACCAATTCCGGATTCGACTTCCGCCGGTCGGAAGACGTAGCGAAACTGGTTGCCGTGTTCCGTGCAGCGGCCCGCAACCGCATGGCGATATTGGTCCATATGCGCACTATCGCACCCGACTATGGTCGGCAGGACGCCGAGATATTCATTCGCGACGTCCTGCCCGCTGCCCAGGGAGCCTACGTTCAGATTGCTCACGCCGCGGGATGGGGAGGCATTTCCGAGCATACGATTTCCGCTCTCGGTGCCTTTGCGGACGCCTTTGATCGACGCCCGCGCGCAATGCGAAACGTTTATTTCGATCTCGCTGCCGTCATCGACAAATCCAACCCGGCGGATCGGCAACAGGCGTTGGCAGCGCTGATCCGGAGGATCGGGGCGCGCCATTTTCTCCCGGCGTCCGACTATCCCTTCGCGCTGGATCTGCGCGATTATTATGAGCGCGTGTATCCGACCCTGCCGCTGTCGGAACGAGAATGGCGAATCCTGCGCGGCAACGTTGCTCCCTATGCCCGGTCCGCCTCTCGCCGAGCCATCCGCTGACCCTAAACGAGGAGCCCGCATGATGTACTGCCTGTTGCTTGCCTTGCAGACGGCGAGCGCGTCCGGTTCGGTCGCACCGAATTCCGCGCCGCAGCCTGCGCCGATCGTCGTCACCATTCCGCCCTCCCGTGACGTAAATTATCCAGGAACGATGCGGCTCGCCGTCGATGCGACCGACATCGATCGAGCGATCTGGAAAGTCCGGCAGACGATCCCGGTCGAACGTGCCGGCCCGATGACGTTGTTGATGCCTGCATGGATTCCTGGAGCGCACTCGGCGGCGGGAGCGGTAGAAAAGCTTGCAGGGTTGCGAATAAGCGCAGGGGGAAGGGCGCTAACCTGGACGCGCGACGACATAAATGTCTGGGCTTTCCATCTCGACGTGCCTGCCGGAGCCCGGCAAGTCGATATCGAGTTCGATTTTCTATCTGCCGTGTCGCCGGAGCAGGGGCGGATCGAAGTCACGCCGAATCTGATGAACCTCCGGTTCGAATCGGTCAGCCTTTATCCGGCCGGCTATTTCACTCGCCGGATTCCCGTGCAGGCAACGGTCACCTATCCCGTCGGCTGGCATGCGGCCTCTGCGATACCGGCCCGCAAAGCGGGAAAAAGCTTCGTTTATGATACGGTCGATTATGAAACTTTGATCGACTCGCCGGTTTTTGCCGGCCGGCATTTTCGTGAATGGGCCTTGACCGATCGGGTCTATCTCAACGTCTTTGCGGATACGGCCGAAGAATTGGCGGCGACGCCCGATCAGATCGCCGCGCATCGCCGCCTGATCGATCAATCGGTCAAGCTCTTCGGCTCGCAGCCGTACGACCGTTATGAGTTTCTCTTGGCGATCACCGGTGAAATGAGCGGTATCGGACTGGAGCATCATCGCAGCTCGGAAAACGGCGTCCGCCCGGGATATTTCACGAAATGGAGCGACGGGCCCGGCAGCCGTACTCTTCTGCCGCACGAATTCGTTCACAGCTGGAACGGGAAATATCGGCGCGGCGCCGAATCCTGGACCCCGGATTTCCATACGCCGATGCGCAATCGCTCCTTATGGGTTTATGAGGGACAGACGCAATTCTGGGGCTTTGTTCTGCAGTCCCGCGCCGGTCTCGTCTCGCCCCGCGACACGCTGGATCAGCTGGCCTTCATCGCCGCGGCGCTCGATACGCGTCCGGCGCGCGAATGGCGGTCCCTGGGCGACACAACCAACGACCCGATCATCTCCAACCGTCGACCCAAGGGCTGGGTAAGCTGGCAGCGCTCAGAGGATTATTACAACGAAGGCGCACTGATCTGGCTCGAGATCGACGCTCTTTTGCGCAAGCTTTCGAATGGGACGCACTCGATGGACAGCTTCGCCGCGAAATTCTTCCGCGGCAACGACGGCGACTGGGGGACGGTGACCTACACGACCGACGACGTCGTCCGTACGCTTAACGAGATCCAGCCCTATGATTGGAACAGTCTCATTGCCGCTCGCTTGAGCGGCACGACCAATCGCGCGCCATTGGCTGGCCTGACCGAGAACGGCTACCGGCTCGCTTATTCCGAAACGCCGCCGCCAGCCTTCGTTGATATCGAGCGGAACGCCGAACGTAGCGATCTCAGCTATTCGGTCGGCCTCGTCATGGGCAAAGGGGGCACCGTCCAGCAGGTGATATGGAATGGCCCTGCGTTTCAAGCCGGCATGACTGTTGCCACAACAATCATCGCCGTCAACGGCAGGGAATATGCGCACGACGTTTTCAAGGCTGCAATCAAGGCTGCGACGGCGAAAGATGCTGAACCTGTCCAATTGACCGTGAAGACAGGCAAGATCGTCCGCACATTTCCGCTCTTCTATCATGGTGGCCTGCGCTATCCCTATCTTGAGCGGATCGACAAGGGCCCGAACGGTCTCGACAGGCTGCTTGCTCCCCGTTGAAGACAACGGGGCTGCCATATGTCGCAACTTTGGGCTTGAACTGCCGCGCAATCACGTCGCTTTCGAGAGCCGGACCAGCTGCTGCTTAGACTGGCACGTGCATATATCGCGAGGCCGCCATAGCGCCTGCTCGGCTGAGACAAATCACTGCAAACCCGAAGAATATGGTTGTGCTTGCATCTCTGTCCGATTGCTGAGGTCCCAAAAATGGTCTCCTGTGGCGCGGCAAAGTCCAAATATAGAAATATGGAATCCAAATATGTGGACAAATTATTTGTGATATGGAATTTTGCGATGGGCTCGCGCGTGACATGGCAGGAAGCTTCGAGGGAGAGATAAATGTCGTTGGATCCGAGAGCCGCGCTTGAACGAGGCGCCATGCGCCCTCTTCAGGTCATGGTGGTGGCCTTATGCATTGCAATGAATGCCCTCGACGGGTTCGACGTGTTGGCGATCAGTTTCGCCGCTCCCGGTATTGCAAAAGAATGGGGAATCGATCCTGCGACGCTTGGCATCGTTCTGTCGATGGAATTGTTCGGAATGGCGGCCGGTTCGGTTTTGATCGGCAATGCGGCGGATCGCATGGGGCGACGTCCAACGATACTCGGCTGCCTTGCGGTCATGGCCGCCGGAATGTTCGGCGCTGCCTTCGCAAATAATGTGGAAACGCTCTTGGCGCTCCGGCTGGTCACAGGCATCGGCATCGGCGGCATGCTGTCTTCTACCAGCGCAATGGTTGCCGAATTCTCCAATGCCCGGCGTCGCAGCCTCAATGTGGCGCTCAATATCGCAGGCTATTCGACAGGTGCGATCCTGGGCGGTCTCGTCGCATCAGGTCTCCTCGCCGATGGCGGCGATTGGCGGAGCGTCTTCCTGTTTGGTGGCGCCATGACCGCTGTCATGCTTCCACTCGCTCTGCTGATGCCAGAATCGCTCGACTCTCTCATCGTACGTCGTCCCCCCGGCGCGCTGAAGAAAATCAATGCTACACTTGGACGGTTGCGTATTCCGTCCGTCGAGAGATTGCCGCCCCAGGCGGACGTCACCCACAAGCCATCGATCATGTCGCTTTTCGGGCCGAGATACGCGCGCATCACCATCCAACTCACAATCGCCTATTTTGCGCAAATTATGTTGTTTTACTATGTACAGAAATGGGTACCGAAGATCGTGGTCGACATGGGTTTTGCACCTGATCAGGCAGCTCATGTGCTCGTTGCTGCGAATATCGGTAACTTGCTGGGCGCGTTGCTCATCGCCTTTTCCACGCAGCGGGTGCCGCTAAGGCCGTTGATCGCCGCGTCGATGGTCGCCGGCTTCATCGCGATCGGTATTTTCGGGCAAGGCTTTACCGATATCAATCATTTGGCATTGTCGGTCGCCGTCGCGGCGTTCTTCGTCAATGCGTCGGTGGTCGGGCTTTATCCGGTGCTGGCACAAACTTATCCCTCGACGCTTCGTGCCAGCGGCATCGGGTTCGTAATCGGAGTCGGACGTGGAGGATCGGCGCTCGGCCCGGTAATTGCCGGCGCGTTGTTTGCGGGGGGCAGCAGCTTGATGCTGGTTTCGATCATGATGGGGATCGGCGCGCTCGTTGCTGCAGCCATGATCCTGACTCTGCCCATGACCGGCGGTGGCGGTGCAGGCAGAGAGAAGTCAGCTTGAAGTCAGTTTAACCGGGGAGCTTGGCCACCTGCTGGCGCAGAATGGCTGCAAGTTCGCAACGGCGCTCCAGGCAACGCGAGACCGGACCGACAACGGTAATGGAAAATAGTCGCGGCTGGTTGGGAAGCGCAACGCTTACGCCGGCCAGGTCCGGCGTATACTCCGCATGGCTCTGATGATAACCGCGCGCGAATGCCGCGGCGAGCTCGGTTTCGACCGCGTCTGCGTTAGCGGGGGTCGCAGCCGAATAGGTTTGAAAATCCATTTTGAGATAAAGCTTATGCCGTGCGGCTAGCGACATCTGCTCGAGAAGAGCACGGCCCGCTGAACTCGCATGAATCGGTACCCGATCGCCGGCGCGTGCGAAATATCGCACCGGCTGGAATGATTCTTCGACGAGCACGAAGATAGCATGGGTGCCGGCTGCGGCCGAGATAAGGGTAGTTTCACCGGTCTCTGCCGCGACATCGTGCAGAAGGCGCTGGATTTCTTCCGGAAGCGGTTCGGCGCGCGATATGATTTCGGCCAGCGCGAGCCAGCGCGGGCTGGGATAATATCCGCCCCGTAGCTGGGGTTCGTAGAGAAAACCCCTGGCCGCCAGGGTGCCGACGATGTTGAACGTGCTGGAACGGGGCCAGCCCAGCTCATCTGCGATTTCCGCCGGCGTCGCGGGATGCAGTCGCCGAGAAAAAAATTCCAGAATTTCGAGGACATTAGCTGCCTGTTTTACGAACATTTTAGATGCCCCCATCGGCGGTTCGTGACCATTCCGACAGCCTCTCCATTGGTTGGAACTGCGTTACTGGGGCTTGGATGCCATGCGATACGGCGATTTCAAAGTGCTGAATGTCGACGAGTGGGCACGGTCGTCAAATTGCCACATGCGTGTCTTCATCCGGAAGCAATAGAGCGCCGCACATCCGAAGCACTTCTATCTCGCCATCATCGAACCCCGCCTCCTTCAGCAGAGCCGCGCCATCGGCTCCGAGTTCGGGCGCCGGTCGATCTGCAGCAGGCGTGCGTCCGGGCCAGCGTGTGGCGGGCGCAAGCGTCCGTATCGAGCCTTGCACGGGATGTTCGCGGATTCGGATGAACTCCGTGGCGGTAAGGTGGGGGTCGTCGACGAGGCTCTCCATCGTGTGCATCGGCATTGCGGGGATATCTGCCGCGCCAAGCAGATCGAGCCATTCGGCCGTCGATCGGGTTGCAAAGAGTTCGGCGAGAAAGGCATAAACATCGTCGATCGCGGCGTTGCGCGCGGCGAACGTCGCGAAGCGCAGGTCGCGCCGCGGGAGGTCCGACATTTCGGTTTGATCGAGGAACGCCGTCCATTGTCTGTCGGTGTAAACGACGGCGCATATATGTCCGTCCCGTGTTGCAAAGGGGCGGCGGTGGGGAGACATCAGCCGAGCATAACTCCGCTCGGGCGTCGAGGGCTCGAAGGTTTGACCTGCCAGGTGGTCCCCGAGTACGACACTGGCCATCGTCTCGAACATCGGGATCTCCACCTCGCATCCCGACCCCGTTCGCTCGCGTTCGAAAAGCGCCGCGCAAATCGCTCCCACGGCGGCAAGGCCGGCAACCCGGTCGGCGAGGGCCACAGGCGCATATCGCGGTGTGCCGTCGCCTGCCTCGCTCATAAGCGCAGAAAGGCCCGCTGCGCCCTGGATGAGGTCATCATATGCCGGCTTGCCGGCGTAAGGCCCCGTCTGCCCGAATCCAACCATGGCGGCGTAGACAAGGCGCGGATGGCGCACGAGGAGAGCCGTCGCATCGAGCCCAAGACGAGCCATGGCTGCCGGACGGATATTGGTGGCGAGCACGTCCGCGCTTTTTAAGAGGCGGTCGAGTAGGTCCAGCGCTTCCGGTCGCTTGAGGTCTAGGCAGATGCTGCGCTTGTGTCGGTTCGCGTTCAGATAGAGCGCGCCTGAGCCCCGCGCGCGGGCCGGTCCAATCTGCCGCGTAATGTCGCCCTCCGGAGCCTCGACCTTGATCACCTCGGCGCCCATCTCTGCCAGAATTTGCGTGGCGAACGGACCCATGACGACCGACGTCAGGTCAATGATCCGGATTCCGTGTAACGGTCCCATATTTTCATCCTATTGACTATAATCCATGCACGTGTATCAAAGATCCATAATCGTGAATAGTTATTAAGCTGTTTGCAGGCGAGGGGAGGAGCGGCATTGACGAAAGCCGAGGCAATTCTGGTTCGTGACCGCATCTTTATTGGCGGTGAATGGGTTGCGCCGCAAAGCGGTGGAATCGAGGACAGCATCGACCCTGCGACCGGCCGGGTCTGGGCGCGCGTGGCATTCGGCGGCGCTGCCGATATCGACCGTGCCGTTGCAGCCGCACGTGCGGCGCTTTCGGGTCCATGGGGGGAGATGACGGCGCTCGAACGAGGTGCTTTGCTTCGGCGGCTTGCCGATCTTTATCAGGCTCATAGCGGCGAAATGGCGGCGTTGGAGTCGCGCGACTCCGGGCGAGCCATCCGCGAATCTCGTGCTGACATTGCCAGCCACCACCAATGGTATCGATGGTTTGCTTCATTAGCAGAGACCAAGGGCGGTTCGACGATACCGATCGACGATAATGTCCATGCTTTCACGACCCAGGTTCCAGTCGGTGTCGTCGGTGCGATCACGCCTTGGAATGTGCCGATGATGACCACGACTTGGAAGCTCGCGCCTGCGCTTGCAGCCGGTTGCACGGTCGTCTTGAAGCCTGCCGAGCAGACTCCGGTGACCGCGCTTGAATTGGCGCGCCTGATCGAAGCGGCTGGCTTTCCTCCGGGCGTCGTCAATGTCGTCCCCGGCTACGGTCATGATGCTGGCGCGGCTCTTGTCGCTCACCCTGACGTCGACAAGGTCGCCTTCACCGGCGAAGGGCGCACGGCTCAGACTATCCTCGCGAACGGCGCAGGCAACCTCAAGAGATTTTCGTTCGAACTCGGCGGCAAGGCGCCGCACATCATCTTCGCCGACGCTGATATCGAGCAGGCGGTCAACGCGGCGACCAATTCGGCATGGGCGCTTTGCGGCCAGAGCTGCGCTCTAGGATCGCGCGTGCTCGTCGAGCGTCCGGTCTATGATGCAGTCGTCGGGGCATTCGCCGAACGCGCTGCGCGTGTGCGCGTTGGTATGCCAGATGATGATGCAACCCATATGGGCCCACAGGCGCATCGCGAACAGCTCGAGAAAACCCTCGACTATATCGCTATCGGACAGCGTGAAGGCGCTCGGCTCGTCGCGGGCGGGCACCGCATGACAAGCGGGTCTCTCGCCGACGGGTTCTTCGTGGAACCCACCGTTTTTGCCGACGTGTCGAACCAGATGCGTATAGCGCGGGAGGAAATTTTTGGGCCGGTCGCAGCGCTCATTCCATTCGACGGCGAAGAGGAAGCGATCGCAATCGCGAATGATAGCGATTTCGGTCTCGCCGCCGGGCTCTGGACGCGCGACATAGGACGGGCGCACCGCGTGTCCCGGCGGATCGCCGCGGGGATGGTCTGGGTAAACACCTATCGCTACATTCGGTGGTCTACGCCTTACGGCGGATTCAAGAGCAGCGGATGGGGCCGCGAGAACGGCGCCGAGGCGCTGGACCAATATCTCGAAACACGCACGACGGTCATCGGCACTACGGGCCGGTTTGCCGACGCTTACTCCTAACGAAGAGCAAGGATAGTCTGGATGCGACTAGATAAGAAATTAGCCGTCATTACAGCGGCCGCCTCGGGTATGGGCCGCGCGGGCGCGGAATTGTTCGCCCGCGAAGGGGCCAAGATTGCCGCGATCGACATCGACGCCGATGCGCTAGATGCGCTGGCCTCTGACATCGGGCGCGACCGAGTTTTTCCGATCCAAGCCGACCTTTCGAATTCGGCAGAGGCCCGATCCAGCATAAACCGCGCAGCGGACGCGCTGGGCGGTATCGATATCTTGTGGGCACATGCCGGCATACCGGGACCCGCCTCGGTCGAAAATCTGGATCTCGATGAATATGAGCTCGCGATGGCGCTCAACGTGACATCGGCAACACTCGCGGCCGGCGAGGTTGCGCAACACATGCGACACCGAGGCGGAGGCTCCTTGCTCTTCACGTCGTCAGTCTCGGGTTTGGTCGGATCAATGCTGTCGCCGATCTATTCGACTGCAAAATTCGCGGTCGTCGGCCTTGCGAAGTCGCTTGCGCTCCAGTTTGCCGCCGACGGCATTCGCGTGAACGTGATTTGCCCCGGGATTACGCACACGCCGATGATGAACGGCTTCCTCGGACGAAGCGGCGATCCTGCCGAACTCGCAGAGAATGAAGCAAGATTTCAGGCTGCGATCCCGCTCGGGCGCTTTGCCGAGGCAAGCGATATCGCGAACGCAGCCTTGTGGCTGGCATCCGACGAGGCGGGCTACGTGACCGGCGTCGCGCTTCCCGTCGACGGTGGATACACGTGCCGCTGACTCTGTAACCCGTTCGAAGCCGGCTGGCGGGCTCTGCGCCTCAGTCGCTGTGAGACGTTAATCCAACTTGAGAATCCGGTGATCCGGGGAGTGTAAAGGGGAGTATCGATGAAAAAACTGCACATGGCGCTGCTGGCGTCAAGCATGATGAGCATGACATCTGCAGCAATGGCACAGACGTCGGACCCGCGAGCGTCGGAAGATGAAACCGATATCATCGTAACGGCGAACAAGCGGTCCGAGCCGCTGCGGGAAATCGCCGGCAGCGTGAGCGCGCAGACGGGTGAACAGCTCCAGGCCATCGGCGCCCAGGAGTTTCGCGATTATCTGACCCGAGTTCCCGGCGTGGCGTTCAACGACGGGCCCCCGCAGAACTCAACCGTGGTTATCCGCGGCATCGGCACGACCGCCGGTCTCGATCAAGGCCAAGGAACGACCGGCTATTTCATCAACGATGTGCCTTTAACCGAAGCTGGTTATTCGATCGTTGTTCCGAATGTGGACACGTTCGATGTCGACCGGGTTGAGGTACTGCGGGGCCCGCAAGGCACGCTATTCGGCTCGGCTTCGCTCGGCGGGGCAATCAACTACATCGCCAACCAAGCCGACCCGTCGGGATTCGACGCGGCGGTAGACGGCGCTTTGACGCTGACCAAGAACGGCGATGGTCAGATCGGATACCACGCTAAGGCGATGGTCAATGCGCCGCTGGTCCGTGACAAGCTGGCGGTGCGGCTTGTCGTCACCCAGCGCGTCGATCCGGGCTATATCGACAATATCGGCACTGGCATCGACGGGGCGAATGATGCCAAGAACCTTGGCGTTCGCGGTTCGGTCACCTTCACCCCTGATGAAGACACGAAGCTCAGCTATCTCGGGCTCTATTATCGCACGAAGAGCGACGACAAGAGTTTTGCCCAGACCGCGCTCGCGATTGCGGATCCCGCAGTCGGAGAACTTGCGCGCAGCGCGACCTTTTCCGAGACGGACCTGTTTGAAACAGAGATCCACAGCCTCAGATTGGATCGTGATTTCGGCGGCGCCAATTTGACCCTTCTTGGAGCTTTTAACAAGAAAACCGGCGATATCGTGGGCGATCTGACACTGGATGACTGCTGTGTTACGTTGAACCCCGGCCAGCCGTCGGTCTTTCTGCAAGCCGGTGTTAGCGACACATATTCGTTCGAGGCCCGTGTCGCCTCGCAGAAGAGCGACAGCTTCGACTGGCTGGTCGGCGCGACCTGGATCAACACCAAAAAGCGGTTCGAAGAACATCTGACCTCACCGGGCATCGCGGCGGCGCTGCCCGGTGCGGCCGCAGCAGGGCTGATCGTCGGCGACGAATATTATTTCGGTTATGGCGACACAAAGGCCGAGGAACTCGCGCTGTTTGGCGAGGCCAGTCTCTATCTTGGCAACCTCACCCTGACGGGCGGCGGCCGCCTCTTTAATAATGAGCAGACGCGCACCAGCGGGCAGTTCCTTCTGTTCTATCCCGGGGGCAATATAACGCTGCCGCAGAAATTGAGCGACAGCGGCTTCACTCCGAAAGTCTCGGCGAAATATCAGTTTAACCGCGACGCAATGATCTATGCCTTGGCGTCGAAGGGCTTTCGCTTCGGCTCGCCGAACCTCGGCCTTCTACCGCTTCCGGGGTTCGACACGCCAGATGGCACGACGTCGGATTCCTTGTGGAATTATGAGCTGGGGACGCGGCTTTCGTTCCTCGATCATAAGCTTCAGATCGACGTCACCGGCTTTTACGTCGACTGGTCGAATATTCAGGTCAGGCTTGTTCGCCCCGATGGCCTTACATATGGCGCCAATGCCGGAAAAGCGGTCAGCAAGGGCGTCGAGGGCAGCGTGAATCTTCGGTTGGGCGGCTTCAGCTATTCGGTCAACGGCACCTACCTCGACGCGAAGATAACCGATCCGATCCCTACGGCATTCGGACTCATCGCCTCGGGCAAAAGGCTTCCTTCCGCTGCCAAATGGCGGATTTCCAACACGCTTTCCTATAATTTCGGTGGCGAAGCGGCGCCGACGGTGACGCTGCTGCACCGCTATGTGTCGAAAGCGCCAGGCTATCTCAACAGCCCAGCCATTTTCGACGATTACCACCTTTTCGATGCACGGGCGTCGTTGAACTTCGCGTCGGTTAATCTCGCGCTGTTCGTCAATAACATCGGTGATAAACGCGCAGTGACTTTCGGATATTCGAGCACCGCGACGGGCAACAATCAATTCTATGTCCGCCCGCGCACAATTGGGGTCCAAGCCAGCTGGTCATTGTAAGGATGTTGAATAGGCGGCAGGCTTCGGTCTCGTTGATTGCGATGGGGATGGCGCTGTTCGGGCGCCCCCCTGGGCTCGTGGCGACCGAACGGGCATGGCCCCTTCCGCCGCGCCACCCACGTGTGCCGACCAAGGTCGGCAATTTCGGACGAACGCGGGTCGATGAATTCGCGTGGATGCGGCCGAAGGACTGGCTGGCTGTGTTGCGCGATCCGCAGTCGCTCGATGCGCCGATTGCTAAGGCGGTGAAGGCTGAAAATCGCTATGCCGACGCAATGCTCGGCCCATCGGCGGCCGACCAGAAGAGACTGCATGCGCGGGCTGACGCGCTGCACCGGCTAAACGATGTGCCTCTCGAAGTCGAGGAAGGGGATTTTATCTACCTTACCCGGCCATCGGTCGTTGACGGCGCGGCAACCGCCTATGTCCGGCGCCCGGTGGGCGCCGATACGGAGGAGCTACTCTTGGACGTTGGTGCCGAAGCAGCCGGCAAACCTTCCTTCAATCTGAGCTGGGCGGGCGCACGACACAGCCCCGACGGAAAGCTCGTCGGATGGGCGCAGGACTTGACTGGCTCCGGCGTGTTCCAGATTCGCGTTCGTGAGATCGCTACCGGACGCATTTTGGTTTCGGATATCGATGCTGGCCATGGCGGTTTCGCTTTCGATCCTGCCGGGCGTCATTTGTTCTGGATCGGCCGCGACGAGAATGGAACGGCCAATTCTGTGTGGCGGCGGGATATGCAGACGGGTGAAGACGTCCGCATCCACGCTGAGGCAGACCCGTCCTTCTTCATCGAAGTGCGCACGCTGGCGTCGGGCGAATTCGTGCTGTTCCGCATGCTCAACGGCGCGCAGACAGAGGCGTGGCTCGTCCGCGCCGGCGACCCGAAGGGCACCCCGCTATTGGTGCAGAAGCGGCAACCCGATCTTCGGTACGATGTAGAACATTGGAACGGCCGCCTGATCATCCTGACCGATGCGGATGGCGCTGCCGATCAAAAGCTGATGACCGCCTCGCTCGACAAGCCGGGCAAGGCACACTGGCAGACGCTGGTCGAGCACCAGCCCGGGCGCTTCATCGCCGCTATTCACCCGTTCCGCAACTATCTGGTCCGGGAGGAATGGCGCGACGCCCTTCCGAGGTTGGTGGTGATGGGGTCTAACGGCAAGGAGCGCGATGTCCGCTTCGATGAACCGGCCTATGCGATCCACGCGCCGGCCGGACAGAGCTGGGATGCCCCGACCTTGGCCTTCAGCTATGAATCTCCGCGCTTGCCGCGTCGTGCTTATAGCCTCCTTCTGGCCGAAGGACGTGCAAGGCCTGCATCTGAAGCTCCGAAAGAAACCGGCTTTGATTCCGAACTTTATGCCGTGGAGCGCATCGAGGCCGTCGCGGCTGATGGCGCGCGCGTACCGATCACGCTCGTTTCTAGGCGGGGCTCCGGCCGCGAAGGCAAGGCTCCGTTGTATCTTTACGGCTATGGATCATATGGCGCCACCGTCGACGCCAGTTTCAATCCGGCAGCGCTGGCCTTGGTCGATGCCGGCTGGACTTATGCCATCGCGCATGTCCGTGGCGGTGCCGAGCGGGGGAATGGCTGGTGGCGCTCCGTGCTGAAAAAAGGAAAGAGAAAGACTTTTACTGATTTTATTACGTGCGCGGAATTGTTAATCGAGCAGAAGTATAGCGCGAAGGGCCGGATCGTCGCGCATGGCTACTCCGCCGGCGGCCTTCTGATGGGCGCGGTCTATACGATGCGTCCCGATCTTTGGGCAGGCGTGATTGCTCAGGTGCCTTTTGTCGACCCGCTCAACACGATGGACTATTTCGAAACGCATCCGTTGCGCGGAACCGCGATGCCGATCTGGGGTGACCCCAGAATTCCTGACGAATACGACTATATTGCGAGCTATTCGCCTTATGATAACCTCAAGGCTGCCCCTTATCCGGCGCTCCTAGCGACAGGCAATGTCGCCGACGAGCGCGTATCGTTTTTCGAGCCTCTCAAATTTGCGGCCAAGGCGCGCGCTCTGACGACGGCCTACAATCCGATCATGGTACGCGTATCGATGCTCGGTGGCCATGTCTGGCCACCGGGTTCTAAACTCGCACGCGAGCAGGATGCGGTGTTCGGAGCTTTTGCGATGTGGGCCGCAGATCATCGCTGGGGAAACGTGCGCCAGCGTTGATGAGCGCCTCATGGGCCGAGCCGCCGTACGTGACCGGCCGCGTTGATGATACTTTGGAGATCGGAATGAACAGATCATGCTGATTGGACGACGGACGCTGATGGGCGCAGGGGCGGCGCTTCTCCTGGCTGGTAGAGCGGGAGCAGAGGGGGCGGACCTCGACCTCGCGCTCGTTGGTGGCGCGGTCTGGACCGGCCTTCCGGGCCTGCCGCGGACCGATGCGATTGGCGTAGTTGGAGACCGGATTGTGGCGCTCGGTCACGACGCAGTGACAGCCGGGATCGGCCGCGGTACTCGGGTGGTCAAGCTGGGCGGCGCGTTCGCCATGCCCGCCTTTATCGATAATCATACTCATTTCTTGAAAGGCGCGCTCGCGCTGCTCGAACCCGAGCTCCTTGGCGCCACGAACCAAGTGAGCTTTGCCGACCTGATCGGCCGGGCTGCGCGGGCGCGGCCCGGCCGATGGATCACCGGCCAAAGCTGGGATGAACAACGTATGGGCGGGCAATTGCCCACGAAAACCTGGATCGACGCAGTGACAGCGGACACGCCGGTTGCTGTCCCGCGAACCGATCTCCACATGCTGCTCCTGAACTCGGTAGCCCTCAGGCGCGCCGGGATCGATCGCAACACGCCGGATCCCGATGGCGGTGTCATCGTCCGCGACGCGATGGGTGAGCCCACGGGCATTTTAAAGGACAATGCTAAGGCCTTCGTCGAACGCATTATCCCGCGGCCTGGCGCCGCCGACGAAAAATCCGCGCTCGCGGGTGCCATCGCATTGGCACACAAGCACGGCCTCGCGCAGGTTCATATCACCGAAATCGACTGGAACGCGCAGGATGCGCTGTGCCGCAGCGACGTCGCGAAGGATTCCGGGCTTCGCTTCTACTCGATGGTCCCGCTGCAGGACTGGAAAAAGCTGGCCGAGATCGTCAAGCGCGATGGGCGTGGCGACCAATGGGTTCGATGGGGCGGCGTGAAAGGTCTTGCCGACGGATCGCTCGGTTCGCGAACGGCTTTGTTCAAAGCGCCCTATGACGATGCGCACGATACCTCGGGCGTCCGGGTCATGCCGCTCGACGAAATGCGCGAAGCCGTTTCCGGCGCCGACCGCAGCGGCCTGCAGGTGAGCGTCCATGCAATCGGCGACCGCGC
The DNA here is from genome assembly GCA_004173185.1 of Sphingomonadales bacterium. Lineage (GTDB taxonomy): Bacteria > Pseudomonadota > Alphaproteobacteria > Sphingomonadales > Sphingomonadaceae > Sphingomonas. Next base: position 193,666 of record SEFZ01000003.1, read on the forward strand.
GAACGACAATGTCCTCGACGTGATGCGCGATGTAGCTGCGGCCAATGGGCCGCGGGATCGGCGTTTTCGTATCGAACATGCGCAGCATGTCGCGCTTTCCACAATCCCGAGATTTGCGCGGCAAGGCGTGATCGCCTCCGTGCAGCCTTATCATGCGATTGATGACGGGCGCTGGGCGGTGAAGCGGATCGGTCATGAGCGCCTGGCGGGGACCTACGCCTTTCGTTCGCTGATCCGCAGCGGCGCGCATGTGACTTTCGGGTCTGACTGGCCTGTCGCGCCGCTTGATCCGATCCTGGGTGTTCATGCCGCCGTGACTCGCCAGACGATCGACGGTGCGAATCCCGACGGCTGGATTCCGGAGGAAAAGGTGACTGCGGAGGAAGCGATGGTCGCATATACTTCGGCTAATGCCTTCGCCGGGTTCCAGGAGAATTTGACGGGCACGATGGCGCCGGGAAATCTTGCTGATATCGTGGTGATCGATGCGGACATCAGCTTAATGCCGCCCGATCGCATCCGACATTGCCGCGTCCTGCGTACCTTCGTAGGGGGGATTGAACGATATGGGAATTAGGCTTCTCCGCCGAAACGGTGCCGCCACTTTGCGCGCCAACGAATACAGGCCATGAGCGATCCGATATTGGATAGGCCAGTCTTCGAGCGGTTCGTGCCCGACGATGTCCGCGCCTTGATCGCGAGTTATCCGCTGGCGTGGATGTGCGCCTCTTCGGCCTCCTTGCTTGAGGCTGCGGTCATTCCGCTTGTCGGTGTCTATGATGATGGGGGACGCCTTTGCGAACTCGTCGGCCACTTCCCGCGGCGGAGCGAACTATATGCGGTATTACGGCAAGAGCCGCGGGCAACCTTCCTGCTCTGCGGCCCCGACAGCTATATTTCGCCGGCGCATGCCGGCAAGGATGATTGGGCCCCGACGTGGAATTTTGCCCAGCTTCGCATTGAGGCTGAAGTCGACGTCGACGCGCGGCACACCGAGCCCGCCCTGAACATGCTGATCGATCAGATGGAAGCCTCTCAGCCCTTACCATGGAGTGTAACGGCGCTGGGAGAGCGATATGACGGGATGCTTGAGCATATCATAGGGTTTCGCGCTCGCCCGCTACAGATACGTGGGCGCTTTAAACTTGGTCAGGACGAAGACGCTGAAACTTTGGGTCGTATCATGGCGACTCTGCCCGCTGATCCCATACGGGTATGGATGCGACGCTTCGCTGAACGAAGATGACGACGGCATGGGAAGCTTAACCGCAATCTGGCAGGTCTTAGCGAAATCTATGTCGTCTAGCGCAAGCAGTTGATGATCGATTTTGGCGGACTGCCCGCGATCGAAGAGATAACCTTACCGTTCGGTCTCGAACAGATCGTTGAAATCCCTGCTTTGCTTGCGCTTGGCGCGCGAGTTACAGCCTGCTGAGACTGGCGAAAGTCAGCCACCTCATTTTTAAACAGCGAAGCCGCCATTCCGCTTTCGATCAGTTTCCGTCGAGCATATTTCTGAAAGACCGACCAAGTGGCAGGGGCCATGCTCATCCGACCGAGATGGCGGCGACGGCCAAATATCGCCACAAGATTTGGATTCTGAACCATAGGCTGGTGACACGCCTCGCAGAAGACCTGGATCGCCAGGAGCGAGACCCTTGGCGGCGCCGCTGTCCCGTCAGCAAAGCAGCGGCTCGAGGCCGAGATGGCCGCGTTTCGCCAAGCGATAGGGGTGCAAAGCGGGATCGTCGGCAATGTGCGCGAAGATGCCGAGGCGCTGAAGGGCATCGTCGCGCGGAGCCAAGGCGCCGAAGGCAGTCTGCAAGCTACCCAGGCCACGCTTCAAACGCGCCGACGTCCCTCGCGTGGATGGAAACGCGCGCTCTATGGTGATGACGCTTTGAAGAAATCGCCACGCCCTGCTCAGCCCTGAACGTCACGCGCTGTGATATCCGCCCAAGGCATCCTCGAACTTATCAAGCGTTCCGATATTGTGGCGAGGCGGCCCCCCCGAGCAACCGGAAATTACGGCATCGATCCGCCGTTGCAGGAAGCTTTCGAACGCGCTTTGATCGGCGACGCGCGCTCTTCCCGAAAGCCTGTTGCTTTGGCGCCCTCCGTTTGCTGCCGATGAAGTTTGTATCCCGATTTGTTACCGGAAATATCTTGAGCCGCGGAATCGGTTGAGATAAGATACAGAAATCCGCAGAAATCTGCGGCTTTCGGCTTGGCTTCGGCGAAGGGTTTCGAGCGTCTGGGCGGCTTTTGATGCCTCTTTGCGATTCGCTGAAAATTTGCGCCGGCCCCGGTCGTTTCTCGACTGATGTAGATCTGAGCCGTCAATTTCGTCCGCTCGGGACCTAGACAGATTTAGACAGAGCTGGACACCTATTGCGCTTCGGCAGATTGCGTGAGTTCTTGGAGCGGCACTAGCCATTTGGAGGTCGCTAACTGCCATGCGTGCTGCTCTCAATCCATTGACGATCGCCACTTTGACCGACGGCCACCTGCTGGATTCATTGACCCCGGGATTGAGTCTCGCGGTGCTGCCAAGCGGGAAAAAGAAATGGAGATATTGTCGTCGCGTGAGTGGCTCGCCGAAGGTGGTGAAGCTCAGCCTCGGTGGCTTCCCGGCTTACAGCCTGGAAGAAGCCAGAGCTTGGGCATCGAAGCTGAACTACTATGTCGAACGCGGAGAAGAACCGCGCCAGCTTCTTAAGCGCGATGATATGAAGCTTCGGATGACCGTAGCAACGGCGCATGCATTATATATGCGTGCGGCGCTGGAGGGCCGTGCGACGCGGGCTAAACGCCTCAATAGGCCTCGAACAATCGCGGACAAGCGGGCGATTTACAATCGAGATATCGCCCCCTTCATTGGTCACAAGATTATTCACAACATTGCCGAACGAGAACTGGTCGAGCTCGTGCTCCAAAAGGGATCGACAACCAAGGTCAGGGCAAACCGTCTGGCGGCCGAGTTGAAGACATTTTTTGGGTGGGCGTCCGGTCTGCGAGGACTGGAGGTAGGCCTTGCTCTTGATCCGTCCCGACGGTTGGCAGATCTTCGCTTTCCCGAAGCGTCGCGCGACCGACAATTGAGCATTGAAGAGCTGGGCTGGTTCCTGCGGGCGGTGACAGAAGAACCGCAAGATCTTCGCCGTGGTATGTTGCTTTGGCTGCTGACGGCGGCCCGAATTTCGGAAGTCATCTACGCCAGGCGCGAGGAGATCAGGGATGGCATTTGGACGATCCCTGCGACGCGATCAAAGAATTCCCGGCCACATCAGGTGGCACTTGGGCCTTGGGCCGCCGCCCTGATGGCCAGTTCGTCTGAATGGGTATTCCCCGCGCAGAAAGTGGACGGTCCGCGAAAGAGCGGCTGGTATCCGGCACGGGACCGCGTTCTTGCGCGAATGAGCGAATATGCCGGACGGCCAATCGAGCGGTTTACGCCGCATGATTTTCGTCGAACCGCCCGGAGCAATACCAAGCGATTGGGCGCCGATCACGAGACCGCGGAAGCGATGCTGAACCATGTCAAACATCCCTTGATGCGTATTTATGACAGCTACGATCTGGCGGATGAGAAGGCGGCTTGGTTTCGCACATGGGAAATAGAGATTGCGTCATTGGCTAAGGCGGCGGAAGTTGCCGATAAGCTGGAAATCCCCAATGAGCTTTTGCGAATGTCCAACGGCGGACGGTGGCTTACGCGACTGGGCGGCAAGCTCATGAAGATGGGGAAGTAGCCGCGAATGGTGCAAAGATCATTAGATCCGTCCGACGCGACTTGTCTCGCATGAAGGCTGGGACGTATGAAAGATTGGGACGGGGCAGGGACGCGGTCCCAGTCGAACACCGAATGGTTTTCATAGGAATGAACTTGGGGTGTCGCGATGATCGTAGTGATGTGACTAATTAGCACACCGTTCGAGTTTCTCAAATTTCAGATTTTATTCTGGTATTTTCAAAGTTAATGAGCCGGCCCGCGGATTCATCATCCTCATGTCGTTCCGATCGGACTGGCCGTTTCGCGCCTCATTTTCGCCCTTCAGGCTTCAGTCGCCATACCTTAGACGCGGTCATTGTTGCGGCGGCCTACATCGTGCCGCATTGCGCCGGGTCGATCTGCTTTCGGGCAGATCATCGTGATGTCGGCGCCAAGCAGCTCAAGGCGACAACTGCTCCTTTCTTACCCTGATGTCATGACGCAGCCCACTGGCTCCTTCGCCCTTGCTGGCGGTCTTGCTGCGGCCAATCCAGAGCAGGCGTTCGCCGCCGATCCAGCGCGCGAATTGCGCTTTGCGGGTAACCAAGACGCCGTCGCGCGGCACTTCTTCATCTTCCAGCCGTTGCGCAGGTTCGTCCGCCGGCGATTTGGAAAGATCGGTGCGTAGCAAAACGCCATGCGGGTAAATTGGTTCGAGGGTGCCGTCGTCCAGATGGCGCTGCATCGCGCGACGTTCGAGCTCGATACCGAATTCGGCGAGCGACCGGTCGTCCTTCGGCACCGGGACGAGCCGCAGCCAATGTTCGGGAACGCTGGTCGATACGCGATAAATGAGTTCGGCCTACACATTGCTGAGGTCGGCGAAACGCTGTGCGGCGCTGCGTTTGGTGATTTTCGCGTGAGGAACTCGCGCGCCGCTCAGATCTTTGCCTCTACCGCCAGGGAGGTTCCATAGCCAATATGCTGCTCTGCCAAATCGAACATGGCCGACGCAATGGCGGTCCGGACGCGCGACGGCGACAAGCTCGGTCCGGTTCGTGGGCTCAAGCCCGGCACCTGGCACCGCGGCGCCTTTTGCTTGGCCTCCGTTGGCGCCGGACCGGCGACCGCTTGGCCGGCGACGCAGAATAGATCATGCCGACCCCCGTTGCGCGGGGGCCGGCATGATGTTGAAGCCGAATGAGTAGAGCGCGCCTTTGTGCGCTCAGGCGTAGCGCACGGTAACCTTCTGCCGGCGACGCGAACGCAGCGCTGCTCCCATGGCGCCGAAGCCGAGGAACATCATCGCCCAGGTGCTCGGCTCGGGAACGGCCGCTGCCGTGTCGAGCGCGATATTCGCAGCCGAATTACGGTCCCACGACGTGTTGACAAAGTTAAGTTGCAGGACGCCGTTCTGAAGCGTGATATCCGAGCTGTCGAAACCCGAGATCGACGAGTTGAGCAGGCTGGCGGACGTGAACGCGCTCGAAATGTTGGCGAGCGAGAGAATGGTCTGCGAAAGGCTCAAGGAGCCGCCCGAGATGTTCCGGACATTGAGGCCGCCGCCGTTGAAGTCCAGGCCGATAGCGGCATTTGGAGCTGAGCCAACCTCAAATTCGCGGCCTCCGCCAACCACTGCGGAATTGAAGAAGCAGGAATAGGACGATCCGGCGCCGACCTGCGAACAGGTGACGGTGTTACCGATCAGGCTCGCAGCCTGAGCCGGCGTAGCTGCTGCGAGCGCCGCAAACGAACAAAGTGCCAAAAGTCTTTTCATAAGTTCCCCCTGTTAAGTCTGAAGTTCTCTGGCCTGCTTTTTGGGCCAAGTCCATGGAACAATATGCTTACTTGTGTCAGTTTGGGACGCAATGACGCGCGGAGCGCTGTCCGCCGAAAATGCCAAGGATAGATATTCGGTAGCGACAAGCCTCGATGCCGATGAGGACGCGCCTTGGGAAGTTGATCCCGACGGACGCACCGGACGCGGAGGTTCGTGGGCATTTTACCCGGCGTCACGCCCGGCTGAGGTACGGTATGCGCGCGAGATCGTATTGCGATTGCCGACCGAAGGCGATCGAAGCTGCAATACGTACCGATACCGCGCCACCCGTAGCGATGCGAAATGGCAGAAATTTGGCTAGAGGGGGCGGGAGGAGAAAATTACGTGCTCCCACGCAATAGATGGTCCTTCCTGCCCGCCATAGTCGCACTTCGATGCGTCGGGATCGGCGCATTTGAGCTATGGAGCCGCGATCTGCCGAAAGACTTGCATGGCCCGGCGTGGATAATAGCCGGCCTTGTCAGGCTTTGCGTCGCGTATCTAGAGCCTGCCCACCAGCAAGACTGACATGCCCGCTGCCGAACGGGAACGAAACGAGTTATCGCCCATGGCAAATTTTTCGGTGACCATTCTCAATCTCGCGACCCATATTGCAATGACAACAAAGTGCGGTCAGCCTCTGCCCTCGACGGTCCTGCCGAGACGCTCCAGCCGCATCATATAGCTGTCGTGTGAAATCGCTCCATTCTCCTCGAGGTAACTCAAGGCGGTTTCCGCGATATGGCGAACACTTTGCCCATGAAGGCCAAGTGTGCCGCGATAGACGTGAAAATTGCCCGTCCCGATCTGTTGCTCGACATATCGTGCGACGACCGAAATCACGAATTTGGTCGCTGCGACCTTATCGGTTACCATTGCGTCGCGGCTGGAGTTGCTTTGCTCTATCATCGGTACCATCGCTTTTCGCACGTCGTTCCACATGTGAAGATGCCCGAAAACCGTATCGCACGCGTCGAGCGCGTGAAGCGATAGTTCGACCGCTTTCATAAAACGTCCCCCACTACAAACAGGTCGGCAAGCGCGACCTCAAAGCTGCCCGCGTCTTAAGTCTTCGAATTTTGGCTTCGACTTTTGCGATTCGCGCCTGATTTCCAAAAGCCGCCCTTCGGTGGCAATTCTACCGTCATCGTTCCAAGCGTAAATCGGCATGCCTTGGAGGTCGGCGAGGTGGGCTTCCAGCACTTGGGCGCTCAGTCCCAAGCCTTCTTGGCGGGCCAATTGCGCTGGGAGGTCGGTGTCGGGTTCTGACATGAGACCCTCCCATATTCAGCGCTGAGGTTCGCTTGCGGCAAGGTGGAGCGCCGTCGCGGCAGCGTTAATATCATCACTTATATTTTAACATAGATAAATGCGGCGTTGCCTGGAATGGCATAGCCGTCACACTCTCGTCTTCCTTCATGCGACGAAGGGGGCCGTGACATTGTCTCTCGTGTAGCCATCACGGGAGAAGGAAAGGTCCCGCCTTCCAGCGGGGCCTTTCTTTTGTCAGATGCTCAGGGCCGTCAAACATTTTGCAGACCTGTCCTGGACGCATCGTTCATCGCGCGTCTGCTTTTCTCGGGGCAAATTATGCCGATGACAATTCTCGCTTCCATGGGGCAGGGAAGTCGATCGGCGCCGAGCAGTCGCAGACCCGCTTGGCGACGTGCGTCAGCGCGAAGGCCTCCCAGTGACCAGCGTCGAGGGTGGGCGCCTTCCTCGCCGGTCGAATAGAAATTTTCTGTTTGCCATCAATCGGATCGGCTTTCGCGCGCGCGACACCTCCAGACTCTCGCGTTGCCGATAAGCGTGCCGGGTCGAATTGCGCGCGTCGAAGAACGGGCAGATGCTCTAGCAACAGCAGCATCATTTGTCGATTTCGCCTTCCTCCGGCACACGCTCGGTCGCCAGTCCGGTTGCGGTCACCAGCCTTCGGAACGTACTGATCGCTGCGTCTTGCTGCTGAGGACTGGAAATCGTCCACACCGTGAAAAGAGCCGCGCCCAGTAATGCGCAGACCGTAAATACTCCCCCCCAGAGACATTTCGCGCCGCGCAACAGCGTTTTTCTCTGGGCCGGAGGGCGCGGGTTTCATCATGCGGGCCTTCTAGGGGGCACCGGTAAAGGAGTGGTTGGCGGTTTTCGCTGGCGGACGCCGCGAAGAGAGTTCGGGGGGCAGGGCAATCGCATGGCGCGCGCGCCGGAAAAAAGCGTAGCATCTCTTCTTAGGTCATAGGGCGTCAGCAAGATGGTGCTCGCGGAGGGCGGGCGTCCTCGCCGTCTCTGCGACGCTCTTAAGTGAACGGCACGGCGCATCCGAACTCCGTTCCTGCTCAAGGCTCCCGAATTTGCCCAACATCGTGCGGCTCCGGACACGTCGTTATCGGGTGTCAAAACATGAGTCTCGAATCGGGACAGAGAGGGTAATTTTGATTCGCAATTACCGAGAATCGAGTTAATGTTTAGTTACTAATAACAAAACAGGGCGAGTCGCACGGCCTGTCGCCAACCATGGAGATACCGACGATGCGTACTTTTATCACGAAATTCCTGCTCGTTTCCGCTGCCACCCTGGCTCTTCCGGCCGCCGCAAGCGCAGCCATCACGCTCGGCACCGTAACACCGGGCACTTCGCCTTATTCGGGGCCGGCGCCGACATACACTTTCGAATCGCCGGCCCCTGTCTCGGGCGGGCTGGTCACGAGCACTTCGGTGGATGGCATCCGCGCGCAACCCTTCGGCAGCACCGGTAATTACTGGACGGTCGGTCCCGCCGATGGTTCGCCCGGTGTCATGAATCTCTCGTCGATCGGGGACATTTTCAATATCAGCTTCCTCTGGGGCTCGGTCGACGCCTATAATACCATCGAGTTCCTCAATGGCAGCGGAACGGTTCTTGCCAGCTTCTCGGGTTCGGACATTTTCAACCCTGCTAACGGCAATCAGACCGATCCCAATCTCAATCCGTTGGTCCGTTTCAATGTGACCGACGGTGATGTTTCCGCACTGACGTCGCTGCGCCTCAGCTCGACCGGCAATGCCTTCGAAACCGACAATTTCACGATCAATGCTGTCCCCGAACCGGCGACTTGGGCGTTGATGATGCTCGGTTTTGGCGCGATCGGCTTCGGCATGCGCCGTCGCCGTCATCAGGGTTTGCCGCAGTTCGCCTGAACGCGGTTCTGCAAATCCGATCAAGAGGCGGCCAGCTTTGGCCGCCTCTTTTTTGCTTAGTGCGCGGCCTGGCTGTGGCGCTACGTCCTCGATCCGATCGTGTAGCCGAGACGTGATGGGACGTGCGTCGTCGCGTGGATGGCGCGGATGGAGCGGCAGGCCCGACGGGACTCCGGAACAAATTTGGTCATGCTCGGCTTAGGCACAAAAGCACCGTGACAATCTCATTGGCTCAAGACGAAGCAGGCGAGGTGCGAGATAGAGCATCGGTTTTGTCGAGGCGTTTTCGGACCGACCGGCGCAACTCTTGATGAAATCTCCCGCTCGCTCATCACTTTATTTCATTGTTGTGCGGAAGACCGGGTTGACGGTATCAACATAACAAAATCGTGATGCGGCTCGCCTACACCATGCCCAAGGCCCCATTCGCGACCGGATGGTGACAGGGACATTTTCGACGTCCCAGCGTAACATCGGCGGTTGTGGTTAAGGCCTTGCTGCCGCCGGGTTTTCCCTTCGGTCCAATCCTGGCCGGACCGGCGAACCAACCGGGGGAGGGGGCGATGTCGTAACGCGCCATCGGGGTCTATGCGATGCTTCTTGGACATCGCGATCTGGTCAAGCGAGAAGGATCGCAACGCTCACAAAAAGATCCCACGGCAATTGTGTCAGTGGACCAACACAATTGCCGGGGCGGGGGTATCCTGCGACAGATACACGGCTTGGCCGCAACAATCACTTACCAATACGCTCAGTCGAGCGCTTCAATCCTATGCAAAGCGTACCCGCATGCCAGGCTTGCGCCGGCGCACCGAGAAACCGATCGCGCCGAAGCCCAGCATCATCAGGGCCCAGGTTGCTGGTTCCGGAACGGCGCCCACGACCTGCTCGGTGTCGAGACGGAATTGCCCGACATCGGCCACGGTGGCGCCTTTGGTGAACGTCATCGTCACACCCGAGAAAGTGCCGTTGAAGGCATTGTAGAAGTTACTGCCGTTCTTACCGAGATCGTAAGCGCTCGTGACGAGGCCGTTGCTGTCTCCGCCAGTGAAGGTGAAGAACACCTTGCCACTGGTGATGGCATCGATGTTAAACTCGAGGGCGCTGATCAGGCCGCCTGTCAGCGAAAAGGTGAGAGGATTATTGAGGACGCCGTCGACGGCACCAACACGCGCCTGGCCGTTGGCGAGGCCCACCAGCTGCTCAGTCGAAGTGAAATTCACCGTTCCCGGTGCGTTGTTCAGCGTTCCCGTGACGGTCAGGCCGGGGACGCCCTTTGTAACCAGAACGTTCGAACCCGGCTGCGCTGTGCAGCCGCCGCCGAGACAAATGGTGACGGCTGCAGATGCGGGGGCGCTTGCTCCGATCAATGCGATGGCCGTTGCGAGTTTGATGATGTTACGCATGTCGCGCTCCTTGCCCGAAGAGGTTGCGACCCCAATCCGTTGCTTATTTAATAACACATCATTTACATATGACCGCCCGGCTAGTCGAATCGTTTCATCAGCATTTGGCGGCGTTCGTCCCACTTTGACACGCGTCGGAAAGGCCGCAGTCCTGTCTCGGAAATACGCGGCACGCGCGGGCGACCGTCTGCTTCTGGAGGTCGCGATGGGACGTCGAGCTAGGGCGAAAAAAGTTCGCACCGGGTTCAAGCCTTGGGGCTGGAATTGCTATTGTTCGCATAGGGATGGCCTGCTGTGCGGCGTGCGTTGCAGATGCGACACGCCCCTCATTCCGCTGGGCGGGATGGCGTTCCGGTTCCAGTCGGCCGCCTGGTCGTCTGCGACGATCCGATGCCATTTGATTCCCGCACGCTAAAATTTCAGTGATTAGCCGCAACGCAAATGTGGCGAACCGAACGTCCGGTGCAGCGATCGCCGCTGCGACTCGGGATTTTTTCATCAACGGCAGACTGAGTCGCGCGTGCGCAATCATGCTCTCGTGAGCAAGTCGGTAACTGGCTGGGCGGACGGGCCGACCGGTCCTTATATCTCAGGATGCGCTCTCGCTCTTCAGCCGGTCCATCAGGAAGGCGCGAACCTCGTCCGCGATATCGGGCCGTTCGAGCGCGACCGCCAGATTGGCCTGGATATAGCCGGCCTTCGATCCGCAGTCGTAGCGCGCACCGTCGAAGGTGACGGCGTGAAAGGGCTGGTTGCCGATCATCGTCGCCATCGCGTCGGTCAGCTGGATTTCGCCGCCTGCGCCCTTTTCCTGTTTTTCGAGAACGCGCATCACCTCGGGCTGCAGGATATAGCGGCCCGAAATGATCAGGTTCGACGGCGCGTCGGCGACCGGCGGCTTTTCGACAAGCCCGGTCACTTCGGTCAGCGCCCCATCGCGCGCGCCGGGTGCGATGACGCGATAGCTCGACACAAGGTCGTGCGGCACTTCGAGCACCGAGATCAGATTGCCGCCGACCTTGTGATAGGCATCGACCATCTGCTTCATGCAGCCGGGCGAGCCGTGCATGAATTCATCGGGCAGGAAGATCGCGAAGGGTTCGTCGCCGACGATATCGCGCGCGCACCAGATCGCGTGCCCCAAGCCGAGCGGCTCCTGCTGCCGGACATAGGCACAGGCGCCGGGTCCAAGGCGCGTCGCCTCGAGCAC
>SEFZ01000076.1 GCA_004173185.1 Sphingomonadales bacterium
GCCCGTCGGCATCGTCCGGCGGTGATTCACGTGCGGCCGTGGCGGAACTGGTAGACGCGCAACGTTGAGGTCGTTGTGGGCGAAAGCCCGTGGAAGTTCGAGTCTTCTCGGCCGCACCATATCCTGCCCGGAACCAGCGGTTCCCTTGTGCGGCAGGATCCTCAGGAGGCACTGATGGATCGGAAGCACAGCGCTAACGCCCTGCTCTCTTGACACCCACATTGCCCATGTCTGCATTCCTTACGTCGAATTCCCTCGCCGCCGACACGCCTGACCACTCTTCGAAAACCTGACCTTATCGGTCGGCGCCGAGCGTCTCGGCATGGTTGGGGCAATGGTTCTGGCACACCGACTCCGTTGCGAATCGCAGAGGGTGAGGTCGCGCCGGCCAACAATCTCGACATGGATTCGCTGGAAGCATTGGAAGCCGCGCTCGCCGAGTATGATGGCGCTTTACTGGTGGTCAGCCACGATCCTGCGTTCAGGAATGCGATAGGTGTGACGCGCGAGATACAATTGTCGCAGTAACTGCGACAGTTTCCGCCAGCGATTGGCACAATTTTGCGACAAGTCCTGCCTAGGCGGGTAACGGCGCCAGCAAGCGTGCCCTGGGGAGTTTTGGAATGCGTGTATTGAGTGTTCGGGGAATGGCTTTGCTCGCGAGCGCGATGCCCGTGGTGGCATATGCGCAGACGCAGGCGCCGCCGCCCGCAGCACAGGATCATGAGGCAGAGGGCGATGACGAGATCGTCGTCAGCGGCCAGCTTCGCGGCGCGGTCGAGGGCGATATCCCGCCCGAGCAGCAGCTTTCCCCCGCCGATGTCCGCGCTTTGGGCGTGCCGACCATCGCCGACCTGATCACCGAGCTCAGCCCCCAGACCGGCAGCGGCCGCGGGCGCGGCGGCGAGCGGCCGGTGGTGTTGCTCAATGGGCGCCGAATCTCGAACTTCAGCGAGATTAGCGACATGCCGACCGAGGCGATCGAGCGCGTCGATATTCTGCCGGAGGAAGTCTCGCTCAAATACGGGTACCGCGCCGATCAGAAGGTCGTGAATATCGTGCTGCGTCGCCGCTTTCGTGCGCTCACCGCCGAAGCAGAATCGCGCGTGCCCACCGGGGGGGGCTTTGCCGGGGGCAAGACCCAGCTCAACATCCTCAAGATCAGCCGCGACAAGCGCGTCAGCCTTGACGTGCAGTATAGCGGCCGCTCGGGCTTGTTGGAGGATGAGCGCGACCTGATCTCGCGCCCGACCAACAGCCTGTTCGATACGCGCGGCAACATTTCGGGCATTGGCGGCGCGGAGATCGATCCGGCGCTTAGCGCGATTGCGGGCACGCCGGTCACGGTTGCAGGGGTTCCGGTATCGGCTGCGGGAGGCGCACCGTCGCTTGCCGGCTTCGCGCCCGGCGCCAACCGCGCGAACACCACCGATCTAACGCCCTATCGCACGCTGCTCGAACCCAATCAGCAGCTGACGCTCAACGGCGTCTATAGCCAGAATATCTCGGCGAAGATCGCCGGCTCGGTCAATGTGCGGATGGAGCTGAACCAGCGGCAGGGCCTGCTCGGCCTGCCGGGCGTCACGCTCAATCTGCCCACCGGCAATCCCTATTCGCCCTTTGCGCGCGACGTGACGCTCTATCGCTATATCAGCGATCAGCTTCCGCTGACCCGCGACAATAAGAGCCAGACCGCGCATGCGGGTTTCTCGCTCAACGGCGACGGGCTGCCGTGGAGCAGCGCCTGGCGCTGGTCGCTCACCGGCAATTACGATCGGGTGACCTCAAGCAGCGTGAGCGATACCGGGATTGATCCGGCAGCGATGCAGGCATTGCTCACCGCGCGCAGCACCCGCTTCAATCCGTTCGCGCCGATCGCGACCAATTTGCTCAGCAGCCGTCCCGCCGACACCGCCACTTCGACTTCGAGCGTCGGCTCGCTCGACGCGTTGATGCGCGGCCCGCTGCTCAAGCTGCCCGCAGGCGATCTTTCGGCGAGCATCCGGCTTGGCGGACGGACCAGCGATTTCGACAGCGCGTCGCTGCGCTCGGGCGTTGCGCGCAGCGGATCGACCGCGCGCGATAGCGGCAGTGCGCAGATCAATGTCGATCTGCCGATCGCCAGCCGCCGCCGCGAAGTGTTGAGTTTCCTCGGCGATCTGTCGATCAACGGCAACGCCGAGATCGAGCGGCTTTCCGATTTCGGCAGTCTGATCACGACCGGCTATGGCGTGAACTGGTCGCCGATCAAGCAGGTGCGCTTCCTCGCTTCGTTCACTGACGAGGAAGGTGCGCCGAGCGCGCAGCAGCTTGGCGATCCGACGATCGCGACACCCAACGTGTCGGTTTTCGATTATGTGCGCGGCGAGACGGCGTTCGTCACCAGCATTACGGGCGGCAATCCCTTGCTCACGGCCGACAGCCGGCACGTGATGAAGCTGGGGCTCAATATCCGACCGTTCACCGAGACCGATCTGTCGCTCAGCGGCGATTACACCGCCAGTACCGCGCGTAACCAGATTTCGGGCTTCCCGGCATCGAGCGCCGCGGTCGAGGCGGCGTTCCCGGGCCGCTTTGTGCGCGACGGTAGCGGGCGGCTGCTCAGCGTTGACAATCGCGCGGTTAATTTCGCACGCGCTGAGCGCTCGCAGCTGCGGTGGGGGCTCAATTTCTCGATGCCGCTCAGCTCGGTGCTGGAGAAACGCATCCAGGAGCGCCGTGCCGCGTTTGAAAAGGCGCGCGAGGAAGCCGAGAAGAACGGTACGCCGATGCCCGAATCGCCTTTCCGCCGGCAGCGCGGCGAAGGTGCGAACGTTCCAGGGCAACAGGGCCAGCAAGGCCAGCAGCCACCGCAACAGCAAGGTGGCTTCTTCGGCAATAATGGCGGTGGCGGTGGTCCGGGC
>SEFZ01000077.1 GCA_004173185.1 Sphingomonadales bacterium
ACGGTGTAGCAGTCGTCGCTGTCCATGATCGAGAACTTGTCCTTCAGGCCGACGCCGGCCGCTTCCTGGCGCAGGATCTTGACGCCGAGCGAGTGGAAGGTGGAGACGGTCAGCTGCTTGGCCTGCTTGGGCTGCTTGAGCAGCTTGGCGATCCGCTCCTGCATCTCGAGCGCCGCCTTGTTGGTGAAGGTGAGCGCCGCGATCGTGCGCGGATCGTAGCCGCAGTGCTCGATCATGTAGGCGATCTTCTGCGTAATGACACGCGTCTTGCCCGAGCCGGCGCCGGCCAGCACCAGGCATGGGCCGTCGAGATAGAGCACGGCTTCGCTCTGCGGCCCGTTGAGGCCGAATTTTGGTGCGTTGGACATGGGAGGAATCCTGCAGAATGGCCGGGTATTGTAAGGCTGAGTCAGCCAACGCGCTAAAATGAATCCATGAAAAGATTGCTTGTCATCTTGTTTGCAACACTGCTCGCGGCGCCGCTCCAGGCCGCGCCTTTGCTGGTAGCTGCGGCCAGCGACCTGGCGTATTGCATCGATGACCTGGCGGCGGCATTCCGCAAGGAGGTGCCTGATGCAGAGCTGAAGATTTCCACCGGCGCGTCGGGCAACTTCTTTGCCCAGATCCGCAACGGCGCGCCCTTCCACGTGTTCCTGTCGGCCGACATGCTGTATCCGACCCAGCTCGCCAAACTGGGCGCGGCCGACGGATCCACCCTGCGCCCCTACGCCATCGGCCGTATCGTGCTGTGGACCACGGATCCGCGCTTTGACGTCAGCCAGGGCTTGCCGCTGCTGCGCGACCCGCGCGTGGCGCGCATCGCCATCGGCAACCCCGACACCGCGCCCTATGGCCGTGCCGCGAAGGCAGTGCTGGAGCGCGACAGACTGTGGGACGCCGTGCAGCCGAAACTCGTCATTGGCGAGAACATCGCGCAGGCGGCCCAGTTCGTCCAGACCGGCAATGCCCAGCTGGGCATCGTGTCGCTGGCCACGGTGCGGGCACCGAAGATGGCGGGCGTGGGGCGCTACCACCCCATCAGCGACGCGGGCGTGGCGCCGATCGAACAGGGCGCCATCGTTACCCGCGCGGGCGCCAGCCAGCCGCTGGCGGCGCGCTTCGTGCGCTTCCTCGGTTCGCCAGGCGCGCGCGCCATCCTCGAGCGCAACGGTTTCGCCCTGCCGGCCGCGCATGATTGAGGCAGGACTCGCCTTTCCCCCCGCCTTGTGGGACGCGCTGGCGCTGACGCTGCGGCTGTCGCTCGTCACCTCGCTGGTGCTGATCGCGATTGCCATCCCGCTCGCCAACTGGCTCAACACCAGCCGCATGCGCGGCATCCTGTTCATCGAAACCCTGGTCAGCCTGCCGATCGTGCTGCCGCCGACGGTGATCGGCTTTTATTTGCTGATGCTGATGTCGCCCACCCGGCCGCTGGGCGCGGCCTGGCTGTCGGTGTTCGGGCATCCACTGCCCTTTTCCTTCGCCGGACTGGTGGCCGGCTCGGTGGTCTACAGCCTGCCGTTCGCGGTGCAGCCGATCCAGTCGGCCTTCCGCAACGTCAGCCGCGACCTGGTGCAGTCGGCGCTGGCGCTGGGCCTGACCCGGCGCCAGGCCTTCTTCTCGATCGTGCTGCCGCTGTCGCGCAACGGCATCCTCACCGGCCTGTCGCTCAGCTTCGCCCATACGATGGGCGAATTCGGCGTCGTGCTGATGTTGGGCGGGAACATCCCGGGGCAGACCCGGGTGGCCTCGATTGCGCTCTACGACGAGGCTCAGAAGCTCAACTATGCGGCGGCGCATGCCTATGCGCTGGTGCTGCTGGCGATCTCGTTCGCGATCCTGGTCGCGATCGCCTTTTTCCAGCGCAAGCAGCATGCCCTGTTCCTGGGGAATAACTGAGCCTGGGGCGCGGCAATTCGCCGCGCGATCGGGTACCATCGCAGCCTTGCGGCGCCATGCGCTGACGCTTTTTTGGACACTGCACCATGAAATTTGAACATCTCATCGAAATCAACGACCCCATGAACCCGCTGATCGACACGATTTCGATCGAACAGCTGTGGCGCGGGCTGGTGCTGCGCGCTGAATCGCCGACCCTGTTCGTGCCGCACCTGGACGAATGCACGCTCGGCGAGCGCAACAGCGGCAGCGTCGCGCGCCGCCTGCGCTACGGCGACCTGGTGATCGACGACGTCGTGTACTTCACGCCGCTGAAGGAAGTGCGCTATGAAGTGCCGGCCCAGGGCGAGATCGCCGCGTCCAGCCTGAGCATGAAGATCGAGGCGCCGACCAGCGCCATGCTGATGGTGCGCTTCTGCTACGACGACGGCCAGGGCGAGCACACCGACCCGGCCAACGCCATGTACGACGACTTCAAGCGCTCGGCCTACCAGGAAGCCGACATCGACACGGTGCGCATCCTGCGCCAGATGGCCAGCCAAGGCAAGCTGGATGCCAGTTATCTGAATTAGTAGGGTGTACGGCTTTGAACTGACCCCAGAAAGTTGGACATCAACTTTCTGGGGTTTTTCATGGTGAAGTACAAACCCGAGTTCAAGCTGCTTGTCGTGCAGCGATATCTCGAGGGCTCGATGGGCTATCGCATTGTGGGAAAATATGCTATCAAAGGGACAGGCTGCTACGGTCTTCAACATCCGGCGTCACGCGACGATCGGTGCATGGGAGCGGGCATATCGCGAGGACGGTATCGCAGCCTTGAATCCCGGCCGCAGAGGAAGATCAAGAATGCACCCCGAGCAAGACAAGCCTGAGACGGTTGAAGACGCCGACAACCGCAGCCGTGAGGAGTTACTGGACGAGCTGCTTCACCTTCGTGCGGAGGTCGCTTATCTAAAAAAGCTCGATGCCTTAGTTCGCTCGCGAGCGCAAGTGAAAGCGCAACCGAAAGCACCGCAGAAAAAGCGCAAGTAGTACACGAACTAAGGCCACAATTTCCACTGCCGGTTCTGCTCGAGGTTGCCGACTTGGCTCGAAGCGTCTACTACTATCATCGAACAACATGGGAGGCTCCTGACAAATACGGCTCGGTGAAGGAGCGCATCCGCGATATCTATGACGAACACCGAGGGCGTTATGGCTACCGTCGTATCACTGCCGTTCTCCAGCAGATGGGACAGAAGATCAACCACAAGACTGTGCAACGGCTGATGGGCGAGCTGAGCTTAAAGTCGCTGGTACGTCCAAAGAAATATCAGTCGTACAAGGGCGACATGGGAACGGTTGCATCCAATGAGCTCGACCGTCAATTCGAAGCCGAAGCGCCGAATCAGAGTTGGGCAACCGATGTCACTGAGTTCAAGGTCGGTAAAGAGAAGCTATACCTCTCGCCAATTCTTGACTTGTACAACAGAGAGATCGTCGCTTTCGCTTTCTCCAGGCGACCTGAATTCGAAATGGTCAATTCGATGCTACGCAAGGCGCTTGCCAAACTGGCGCCAAATGAACGCCCCATGCTGCACTCGGACCAGGGCTGGCATTACCGGATGCCAAGTTACCAAGCTACGTTGAAGGAACGCGGCATGGTGCAAAGCATGTCGAGGAAGGGCAACTGCCACGACAACGCTGCCATGGAGAGCTTCTTCGGTGTGCTTAAGACCGAGTTTTTCTATCTGAAGAAATTTACAAGCATTGAAGAGCTGCAAGCGGGACTTGTCGAGTACATCCGGTACTACAATAACAACCGCATCAAACTCAAACTCAAAGGCCTGAGCCCCGTGCAATACAGGACCCAGGCCATGGGCGTTTAACTCAACGTCCAACTATTTGGGGTCAGTCCAGGGTTGTGCGGCATCCGGCTCGCCGGCGCCGATGCGGAAGGCCGCCATCGCCGCGTCCAGGCTGGCCGCCTGCTCCTTCATCGCCTCGGCCGCCGCCGCGGCTTCTTCCACCAGCGCGGCGTTCTGCTGCGTCACGTGGTCCATCTCCAGCACGGCCTGGTTGATCTGCTCGATGCCGGCGGTCTGCTCCTGGCTGGCCGAGGTGATCTCGCCCATGATATCGGTCACGCGGCGCACACTGTCGACGATCTCCTGCATCGTGGCGCCGGCTTCGGCCACCAGCTTGGTGCCGCTCGCGACCTTGTCGGACGAGTCGTTGATCAGCCCCTTGATTTCCTTGGCCGCCGCTGCCGAACGCTGCGCCAGGTTGCGCACTTCGGTCGCCACGACGGCAAAGCCGCGTCCCTGCTCGCCCGCACGCGCCGCCTCGACCGCGGCGTTCAGCGCCAGGATATTGGTCTGGAAGGCGATGCCGTCAATGACGCCGATGATGTCGCTGATCTTGCCGGAGGACGCGTCGATGTCGGTCATGGTGCCGACCACCTGGCTGATGACGGCGCCGCCGCGCTGTGCCACCTGCGAGGCTGCATCGGCCAGCACGTTGGCCTGGCGCGCGTTGTCGGCGTTCTGCTTGACGGTCGAGGTCAGTTCTTCCATCGACGACGCGGTTTCTTCCAGCGAGGTCGCCTGCTGTTCGGTACGGCTCGACAGGTCCTGACTGCCGGCCGCCACTTCCGATGCGGCCACGGTAATGGCGCCGGTGCCGGTGCGCACGGTGCCGACGGTACGCGCCAGGTTCTCGTTCATGGTCTTGAGCGCCTGCAGCAGCTGGCCGACCTCGTCACGCGTGGTGATGTTGATGCGGCTGGTCAGGTCGCCGGCGGCGACGGTGTTCGCCACTTCCAGCGCGCGCTGCACCGGGCGAGTGATCGACCGCGTGATCCACCACGCCACGGCCGCCGCCAGCAGCACGGCCAGCGTGCCGGTCGCCCACATCAGGCGGGAGGTATTTTCATAGGTGCGGTGCGCCTCCTCGGCCTTTTCCATGGCGAGCGCTTTCTGCAGCGCAGCCTGCTCGTTGATGTCCTTCTTGAGCTCCACCAGCAGCGGGCGCAGGTCCTCGGACAGGTACTGGCGCGCCTCTTCGTCCAGTCCGTCGTCGACGAGCTTGAGCAGCCGATCCTGGCCCTGTACGTAGCGGCCGGTTTGCTGCTTCATCCGTTCCAGCAGTTGACGGCCCTTCGCGCTTGCCAGGGTCTTGTCCAGCTCGGCGAGGATCGCGTCGATGTCCTTGCGCGCGGCGAAGATTGCTTCGCGCTGCTTGGCGCGGTCGCTGCGTTCCTCGAACAGCATGGTGTTGCGCAGTGCGAGCGCGATGCTGTCGATGGTGCCGAGCATCCGTCCGGTCATCTCGATCTTCGGCATGCGGCTGTTGACGATTTCATCGGTGCCGGCATTGATCCGGTCGAGCATGACGGTACTCATCGCGATCATGCCGACCAGCATGGCGCAGATGAGGCCGAAGCCAAGGCCGAGGCGTTTTCCGATGTTCAGGTTGGCGAAGTTCATGGTGGTTTCTCCAGGTGCCAGGCGTCCCGCCCGGCCGGTTTCTATTGTTATGCAGCTTTCTGCGCGCTGGTGATCAGGCCGAGCTGCTCGGAGCTCATCAGCCTGTCGATGTCGAGCAGGATCAGCATCCGTTCGCCGACCGTGCCCAGGCCGGTGATGTAGTCGCCCTCCGTGGCCGCGCCCATCTCGGGCGCCGGGCGCACCTGCTCGTCGAGCAGGGTGACCACATCCGACACGCTGTCCACCACCATGCCGATCACGTGGTTCTTGATGTTCAGGACGATGACGACGGTGAACTGGTCGTAGCTCGGCTCGCCGAGCTTGAACAGGATGCGCATGTCGACGATCGGCACGATCGCGCCGCGCAGGTTCATGATCCCCTTGATGCAGGGCGGTGCGCTCGGCAACAGGGTCGGCTCTTCGTAGCCGCGGATTTCCTGCACTTTCAGGATGCTGATCGCATACTCTTCCCTGGCGAGGCGGAAGGAAAGGACTTCGTTGTCCTGGCTTGTCTTGTTGGTATCCATGTGAGTCTTTCTGTGTTCTGCCGAAAATATTATTTCCGGAACGCAAATACATTACGTCCAATCGGGTGCGGACTCGATGGCGAAAATGCAAAACGGGGAGTTTTTTTTCCAAAATGGTGCGCGGTATGGCGTGCGTGCAACGCTATTGACTCGCTGTTGCCGAGATGCTTGTCGTATAGGACACAATCCGCACAGTCGTTCGTCTCTTGTCACGGGTTGGCACGTATCGTGCATTGACCACAAGCATGCGCGACCTCGCCCTTTCATCATCAACCCGGCATCCCGGCTGGCACGCCAGCCTGCGGTTGCGCTTTGTCCGCGACGAGCGCGGCACCCGCCTGGCCGAGCGCCGCCATCAGGGACCGCTGCGCGTGCAGAAGGCGCTGTATCCAGAAGGTGCGGATGTCTGCCACGCGGTCATCGTGCATCCGCCCGGAGGCGTGGCCGGCGGCGACGTGCTCGATATCGGGGTCGAGGCCAGTCCGCAGGCACGCACCCTGCTCACCTCTCCCGGCGCCGCCAAGTGGTACCGCGCGGGCGGCCAGGGTGCGTGCCTGCGGACTGGCCTCGACCCCGATAT
>SEFZ01000028.1 GCA_004173185.1 Sphingomonadales bacterium
GCGAACAGCTTGATTCCCTCGGCCTCGGTATTGCCCGTCTGCAATATCGTCGCCTCTGGCTTCAGCGACCCTTCAAGCAACAGGCGCGCGAACTCGGCCGCCCGCGGGTGCGTGTTGCCGACGATGATGCGCGACGGGTGGAGATTGTCGTAAAGCGCGCGCCCTTCGCGCAGGAACTCGGGCGAAAAGACGATGGCATCGGTGCCAAGCTTTGCGCGCATTCGTTCGGTGAAGCCCACCGGAACGGTTGATTTTACGACGATCAGCGCGCCGGGCGCCCTCATCAGCGCGTCGGCGATCACGCTCTCGACCGTGCTTGTGTTGAAGTAATTGGAGTCTGGATCATAGTCGGTGGGAGTCGCAACTATGACAAAGGCGGCGTCCGCGTAGGCCTTATCGCGGTCGGTCGTCGCGACGAGATTAAGCGGCTTGTTCGCCAGATAATCCTCGATTTCCGGATCGGCGATCGGCGACCGCTTTGCGTTGATCTCTTCCACCTTGCGGGCATCGATGTCCAGCGCGACCACCTCATTGCGCTGCGCCAGCAATATGGCGTTGGAAATGCCGACGTAGCCCGTGCCGACGACAGTGATCTTGACGGACGGCGCCGGCACATTTGCTGGGGGCAATGATTTATCCTCTGATCGATGTTGGCGCCGTCCCTAGCAATTGCGGCGCACCGGCTCAACCGTGGCCGGTGTCAGGTGCCGCAGAAGGTCTGGTAGGGGCCAGCGTCGGCCGCGGCCGGCTTCGCAAAACGCTCGAACCCTGGGCGAACGGCATAGGGATGGCGCACAACCTCGAGCAGTTCGAGCCACGGCGCGAGATCGCCCGCCTCCGCCGCAGCCAAAGCGGCTTCGACCAGATGATTGCGCGGGATATATAGCGGGTTCACGGCATCCATCGCAGCTGCATGTTCCAGCGGCCCCGTCAGCTCCCGCGCGATCCTCTCCCACCAGTCGGCGATCCACGGCGCCATCGCGTCGGGCGCCGGAAGCAGGCTCTCGAACAGCGCACCGTCGCCGCGCAGCAGCATCGCGAGCGCGCGGAAGAAGGAGGTGAAGTCGACGTCATGTTCTTCAAGTTCGTCGAAAAGCGTATCGATCAACTCGCTGTCGTCGGCGCCCTCGCCGCCCAGCCCCAGTTTTGCCCTGACCTGCGCATGCCATATGGTACGAAAACGGACGGGAATGGCGTCAACCAATGCCTTCGCCTCGTCGACATCCGCGGGCGACACCCTGTGAATCGCGGGGAGCAGAGCCTCGGCGAAGCGCGCCATGTTCCAGTGCAAGATCTGCGGCTGGCGGCCATAGGCATAGCGGCCGTTGGCGTCGATCGAGCTGAAGACCGTGTTCACGGCAAAGCGGTCCATGAAGGCACAAGGTCCATAGTCGATCGTCTCGCCGCTAATCGCGACATTGTCGGTGTTCATGACACCATGAATAAAGCCGACGCCGAGCCAGTGCGCAACCAGTTCGCATTGCAGGCCGATGACGCGGTCGAGAAGTGCGAGCGACGGGTTGTCGGCTTCGACGAGGTCGGGAAAATGTCGGCGGACGCTGTAGTCGGCGAGTTGGACGACGTGGTCGGCGCCAAAATGGGCCGCGAAAAACTGGAAGGTGCCGACGCGAATGTGGCTGCTCGCAATGCGGGTCAGCACCGCGCCGGGGTGCGCGCGCTCGCGCTGCACGCGGTCCCCCGTCGCAACGGCGGCGAGCGCCCGCGTCGTCGGGACGCCCATCGCCGCCATCGCCTCCGACACGAGAAATTCGCGCAGCACGGGGCCAATAGCAGCCATACCGTCGCCGTTGCGCGAAAAGGCGGTCGGCCCGGACCCTTTTAGCTGAAGGTCGAACCGCGCACCATCGGGAGCGACGATTTCGCCCAGAAGCAGAGCGCGACCGTCGCCGAGTTGAGGCGAAAAATGCCCGAACTGATGACCGGCGTAGGCGAATGCCAGCGGCTTGGAACCGTCGGGCAGCGATTTACCCGAAAACAGCCGTGCCAACTGATCGTCACCAGCGTCCGATGCGTCCAGCCCGAGCTTTTTCGCCAGCGCATGATTGAATATCAATAGCTTTGGCGCCACGGGCTTGGCCGCCTCGGCGGGCGAATAAAAGCCCTCCATTGAATCATAGAAGCTATTTTCGAAGGCGAAGTCCATGTCGGCCTATGTCGAGTGTTGACGTCATGATTGCAAGTGTACGAATGGCTACCCTCATTTTGGGTTCGACACCGTGGTTCGCCGGTTGGTCGAGTGTTTCAAAAGGCGCGCGCTCGCGGCGTCGTCCCCAGGTGGAAGTTAAGCGATTGAGAAAGCCCATCGCCAAGCTATAGAGACGGCGAAACCGGCGGGTTGCCCGCTCCGATCCCTCTTCCCACCTAGCTTATAAAGCCGTGGCTTCTGGAATTCTTATGTGCGGAATCAGTGGATGTGTTCTCAGGGCCGGTGATCGCGAGCCGCCGGCCCCGCTTGTCGCGATCGTCGAATATCAACATCGCCGGGGACCTGACAGCACCGGCTATATTTCCCGGGCGCTCGGCGATGGTCGCTCGCTGTGGTTCGCGCACAACCGGCTGTCGATCATCGATCTTTCGTCGGACGCCAACCAGCCGATGGTCAGTCAGGACGAACGCTACAGCCTCGTCTTCAACGGCGAGATCTACAATTATGTTGAGCTGCGCGAGGAACTCGCCGCCGCTGGCTACGCCTTTCTTACCGCCAGCGATACTGAAGTGTTGATGGCGGCGCTCATTGTCTGGGGCGAGGCCGGTCTCGCGAAACTGTTCGGAATGTTCACGCTCGCGTTGCACGACCGTATGACCGACCGATTGATTCTCGCGCGGGATCGCTTCGGGGTAAAGCCGCTCTATTACCGTCAGAATTGCGATGACATCTGGTTCGCATCGACCCCGGGCGCGATCGGCAGGAACGAGGCGTGCGCGCCGAATCTCGAATATGCAGGCCGCGGCATCCGGCTCAAATATTATGAGGATGAGAGCGACATTGCGCCATACCACGGCATTCATGCGATGCCGCCTGGGCATTGCGCCGTCATCGACCTCAGCCAACGCGAGAGCATCGCGCCCAAGCCCTATTACGACCTTGACGCCGCTTGGCGCGCCGAACGACCGCGTCTCGCAGGCATGGACACAAGTGCGCTGCGCGCCGAACTTTTCGAACGGCTGCGCCACGCAACAATAATCCGCCTGCGTGCGGACGTGCCGATCGGCCTTTCGCTGTCGTCGGGCGTTGATTCGACCACGGTCGCCGCGTTGTGCGCCGAAGCCGGCGTGCCCCCACTCGGATTCTGCTTCGGCGATCCCGACGACAGCGCCAGCGAGGCACCGGGTGTAAAGCGATTTGCCGCGCATCTGGGGCAACAGGTCCGCTTTATCCCGCAGGTAAAGGGCTACGACGCTCGGCGTCTGTTCTGGCGGACACTGCGCGCGCAGGGCGCCCCCTTCCCGCATACCAGCCAGATCGCCCAATATGCGGTGTTCGAGGATGCTCGCGCGCACGGCATCAAGGTGATGCTCGGCGGACAGGGCGGAGACGAGGCCTTCATGGGTTATCGCAAATTCTTTCTTTTCCAGGTCCGCCACATGCTTCGATCGCGGGATTGGGGCGCCGTGCCGGCAGCAGCATCGAACATTCTCCAGATTCTGCCCGCCATCGCGTCGCGCGCCTCCATCTTCTGGCGCGAACGCGGCCGCTACTCGGCCGAAAGCAGCGAGGGGCTGGGTTCGGGTTTGATGCTTCCCCCGCTGGCGTACAGCTCCCCGCCTGGCGCGGGGCTCGGCGGCGATCCGGCGATTCGCCAAGCGCTCGACGTCACGCGTTACAGCCTTCCCTCGCTATTGCGGTACGAGGATCGCAATTCGATGGGAAACAGCATCGAAAGTCGACTTCCCTTCCTCGACCATCGCGTGATCGAATTCGGAACCGCGCTTCCCATCCGGCACAAGCTGCGGAACGGTATGGGAAAATATCTGTTGCGCGACGCGATGCGCGGCAGGGTGCCTGACTGGATCCTGTTTAACCGCGACAAGCGCGGCTTCGACACGCGGCACGCCGACTGGGTTGCGAGCGGGATCGGCGATGCGATCCGGCAGGGTCTCGCGATCCACACCACCGCATCGGCGAGCTTGCTGCCCGCCGACGCGGAAATCGACCATTATTTCTCCGACAAGCAACTGACCGATGTCGCGTCACGCTTTGCCGAAGCCACGACCCTGCTCTGGCTTCTCGACCCCAGTTTCGCGAGTTATCCCGAGGTCTGAGCCGCTTTCCACCCGCCTGCGATCGCCTCGACATGGGCGACATAGTCGCCATAGGTTTGGTCCTGATCGAATGATGCAGCGTAAAGGTCGCGCACCCGCGCCTTCATCGCCGCGACCCGTCCTGGATCGTCGACGAGCGACTTGATACTCGCGGCAAGCGCCGCCGTGTCACCGGCTGGCACATTGATGCCCACATTCTGTTCTGCGATCAGTTCAGCCAGGTCGCCGAGAGCCCCGTTCAGGATCGGGATGCCGCACGCCAGATAGGCGAACGCCTTGTTGTTGAAAGCCGGCGACGCGAAGTTCATCGGGAGCAGCCCGACGTCGCTTCGAGACAGGATCGCGCGCATTTCGGGCGGCTTCAGCCAACCCAGCCGCCGCGCGAATGGCAGTGCTGCAATTCGGCGATCTACCTCGTCAGCGTTAACGCCGTCGCCGCCGATCAACAGCCGGACGCCGCGGCTATCGAAACCGGGATCGCGTGACAGCAGTTCGAACGCCTCGATCACGAGCAGCGGGTGCTGAGTGCGGTTATAGGTGCCGACGAAGGTGAACACGGCCTTCCCTTCGGAATCGGCCAACATTTCCCTATGTTCCTCACCCAGATCGGTGAGTGGCGCCGACACCGGGTCAGCACTTTCCATTGTCGACAGATAGAAGACCCGGTCCTTTTCCGTGCGCCCGCGACCGGCCTTCGCCAGCCCCCAGTCAAGCATCGAGTTCATCATCGCGACAAGTGCGGTCGCCTGTTGCATCGCCCCCCGCGCGCGACGGCTTTCGAACAAAAGGCCAGCGCGGACCAGCGGCTTGATCGGCGCCGGCGCGTAATCATGAAAAATATCGGGCCATTTGTCCCGAACATCGATCAGCGAGGGAATGCGATGGTCGCGAGCGAAAGCGACCATCGCCGCTGCGGTGACATGGTCGGGGAGCGACGCGACGACAATATCGGGTCGCGGCAGCACTTCGGCCTGCCGCCGGAAATCGCGCGCAGCCAGCAGATGGTCATAGAGCCGCCGGACACCGATATTTCGCTTGTAACCGCTCCCCTGCATGAACCGCACCTCAAGCCCGTTCGGCATGGTCCAGCATCCGTCGATGGCATCGGCCATCTCCCTCCGCCATTGTTTGCGGATATGATCGAAAGCGGAGGTCCAGAGCGTGACTTCGTGTCCACGCTCGATCAGGTACCGCGCCAGCAGCATCGTGCGCGTGTTGTCGGCATGATCAAGGCGCTGCCCGATCGTGCTGAGCCAGACTATCATGGTTATTTCCGGGTGCTAGGGGACTGCCGATCAGACGGCATGAGTAGGAGGAGGAGGATCAGCAAGGCACCGCCGTTCGACGTGATGACCGAATGGACCGCCGTGTTCGAAACGCCGAAGCCGAAGGAGACGATCGCTGCGATGCTAATCGGAATAATTTTGCGATCGACCAGCGAGTCGAGAAGCCAGCAGACCATCACGAGCGACAGCGATGCGAAAATCACGCCGCCGACGCCCAGATTGCCGTAGCCGTCGGCCCAAAAATTCCCGTTAGCGTGGTTGCCCTCAATCGAAAAAGACGAACCGACCATCTCGGCGATCGGCCGGCTATATTGCGGATCGAACAGGAAACGCCCGAAGCTGTCCTGGTACAGCCCCTTGGCTGCATGCTCGAAGAAATCGAAATACTGAGCGGTGAGATAGCCATTATTCCCGATGAAGCGGAAATGGATGATCCAGCTCAGAATCCCGCCGCTCCCGGTTACCATATCGAGCGCGAGCGGGATGATCGTCAGCCCGATCGCGACCGCCACGAGAATCCAGCCGAACGAGCGCAGCCCGAAGCCGCGCAGGAGCAGAGTGACCGCTGCAGCGAACAGCGGCACGAACAAATGGCTGCGAAAGGAGGTTGCGCCAAAACTTTCGACCGCGATGACCAATCCCAGCAGCGCCAAAACCCAATGCCGCCGCAGGAGGCCATATACGAG
Organism: Sphingomonadales bacterium; assembly: GCA_004173185.1. Lineage (GTDB taxonomy): Bacteria > Pseudomonadota > Alphaproteobacteria > Sphingomonadales > Sphingomonadaceae > Sphingomonas. The sequence goes on from SEFZ01000028.1 coordinate 6,257, forward strand.
GCAGATGGGCGCGAGCGACGCCGCGGTCGCGTTGGCGATATAGGGAAGGATACTTCCGCTCTGCTGCACGATCGTGTCGGCACGGCGGTCGTAAACCGTCGTAAAGTCGAAGCTGTCCGCCGAATATTCGCCAAGATACAGCATCGCCGCAATCGCCCCGAAGGCCATCATATAGAGGAAGACCACGTAGAACCGTTCGCTGAGCGGGACGCGCGCGAAACTCAGCGTCGGCAGTAAGCGGCGGAGTTCGAGCAGCGCCTGCGCGCCAAGCAGCGTCGCGTGGATACCGAGCTGGCGATCGAACGTCGCCGGGACCGCCACGGTCAGATAGATGGCCGACGGCACGAAGACGAACAGATAGACCTGGAAGATCAGGATATCGGACAATTGATGGAAACTGCGGCGGAGCCACAGCAAGGGAATGAGCGTCACGAGAAACGACAGCGCGCGCGAATATTCGACCGGGGGATAATATTGAAAACCGGCCCGGATGAAGCCGATATTGATCCCGATTACGTCAACGAAGATAAAATAGGTTAGCCAGCCATAGACAAGAATCAGGCCCGCGACGACCGGAAGCGAATTGATCCGTTCGCTGGTCTGCGCCACGAACCGACGCCAACCCCGGGTAGCCGCTGGCGATGGCGACGCCGGATCGGCATAAGACGCCATGAAAATCTCCTGCTGGCGCGATCCGGCGTTGTCGCAGACCGCTCGATATCAGGCAGCGCACATACGCGTCGCCATATGGTCAGTCAAATGATGGTGAAGCCTGATAAATCGGCTATGACGAAGACATGCCCCTCATTTCCAGTCGAAAGATGCGCATGGTGACAATGGCGCCAATCATGTTGGTTTTCGCGGTTCTCGCGGCACAGGACGGCATCCCGAATCCGTCGCCGCCGCTCCCGCTGGCGGTGGCGGCAACGGCTGTCTACCCCACGGATGCGGCGATGCTGCGCGGCGAGTTCGATCGGCTGCGCCAGTCGATCAACATCTCTGTCGGCGGCTCCATCTATGCCGCCTATCAGCTCGGCCGTCCGCTCGCGCGCGCGACGTTTGCGACAGACGATAGCACCCTCAAGCGCGATCTGGTCGGGCACGCGGCCGCACTGATCCGCGACCTGCCGACCTATGGAACGGTCGCCGAAGGCGCCCGTGAGGACATTTTCGCCGAAGCCGCCGACAGCATCTCCCCCCGAGTCCGCGAAGTCCGTGTCGCACTGACGGGCAGCGGTCCCAAATTCGACGGCCTCCCTCTTCCTTACGATAAGCGCTTCCACGCCCACCGAATCTTCCCGCTGAAAGAGGGCAATCAGGTCGTGATCAACACGGGTAATATCCACCAGTTTGGCTCTTATCTCTCGACGCTGGTGCGCCTCGGCGCGGCCGACAAGGCGATCACCAGCGATCCGGCGGCGCTGCGCGACCTCCGGACGATCACGGAATATCTTTCGGCCGATTTTCTCCGCTTCTTCTGGCTCGAGGCGCCCGCCTGGCACTGGTCGGGCGCGTTCAAGGGTGGGATGAAGCAACGCGCGCTCGCGCGCCTCGACGGCGGCGAAAAGATGCGGAAGCGCACGTTCTTCCGCGGCTTCCTCGACTATGACATGCATGTCATGGCGGTCGCGGCGGATCTCAAGGCTGTCTCACGCCTTCGCCGCGATCTCGTTCCCGCGCGCGATCTTTCGGTAATCGAGGACGTCAACCAGTTGGCCGCACGGGTGATCGCTGAACGGGGGACCGCCGGTGCGAACGGCGCCGATTTCTCGTTCGATCGCGGTTTTTGGGACGATAATCCGATCTCCCAATACGGCGGTTGCCAGGACGCACGGCTGCCGAGCCGCCCTTGCCCGATCAAGGGCTATACGATCGACATCAGCCACGCCCAGCGCTGGCCGGCCTGGCTCAGCAGCTTCGCGGCGGCGGCATCGACGGATGCCGAGCGCAGGCAGATTGCGACGTTACGGCTCTCGCTCGCAAAGCGTATCGCGGGCGACATCCGGTACAGCAACGGCCGGCTATTGCTGACGAACTTCCTTGATGGCCGCGACGGCTGGTTCATCACCACGGGCAGCGAAGGCGGCCATGGCGCGCACCCGCCCTCTTCGTTGACGGGCTGGGCGATGCGCTATGGCGCGCTTGCGGAGCTTGCCGACCTCGACCCGCGCATCGCCACGGCGCAGCAGCATTTTTGCCAGACGATCATCAGCACCAACCCCGCCGATGTGCGCTTTCGCATGCGCAATTATGGTGAGCCGGAGGCCAATCCGGCGAACGGCATCCGGCCGCAAAGCGACGAATATGGCGCGAACAGCCCCTATGCACACATCTGCCGCATGGTCGAAATCGCGCGCAGGCGCTGAACCGTCAGAGTTCGCCGACGCGGCCGGGCCGCCAGAGCGCGAAGGCGATCAGCGGGATATAAAGGGCATAGGCGGTCGCACAGACGATCGACAGATCGCGCACAAACGACAGCGCCCCCGCCCCGCGCGCGGCGCCCTGATAGGCGAGTTGCAGCGCAAAAAGCCCGCCGACGAACGCGATGTCGAAAAGCAGTTTCAGCCCCGGCCGGTGGGTGACGATCAAAATCTGGCTAAGCGCGGCGACCGGCAACATCAGCGCGATCCAGGGTGCGCACAGCGCCGCCATCTGACCCGCGGCTTGCCATTTGGCGCCAAAGATCAGGACGAACAGCCATTCGCCGAGAAGCCACAGCAGCGCACCGGCGATGGCACCTCCTGCAAGTGCCAGGACGCTGGCGCGCATGGCGAAACGACGACCGCCGTGGGGATCGTGCCGGTAGAGCCTCCCGAAATGGCCAACGAAGATATCACCGACCGCCCGCTGGACGATCGCCACCGGCCCCATCAACATAGTCAGCATCAGGCTGAACTGCCCTCCCGATCCGGCGCCGAAAAGCGAGGTGACCATCAGCACCGGAATTCCGACCGCAATCGCGCTCAGCAGGGTCGACGGCGTTCGCTGGATCGGAAAATGGCGATACCGGCGCACCGCCATCGCCCATTCACGCCGCGGCATTGCCAATATCTCGCGCCAGTTTGCCGCGAGCCCCTTTGCCATCGTGCGGCACGCGACTGCGCGACCGACCAGTTCGCCGCTGGCAAGCCCGCCATAGGCAGCGCCGATCGCACCGCCGACGAGCTGGCCGACCGCCCGGCTCCAGCCCATAGCGATATATCCCGCTGCCAGCGGACGAAAGCGCAGCCGTCGTGCGAGACTGGCCTGCAGCAGGCTCGACAGCACAAGGCAAAAGAGCAACGGCACGACCACCAGGAGCGCCGCGATCGGAAGCGGGCCCAGCCCGAAATACCCTCGGTCGATCGCCAGCGCCGACGCCGCCGCCGCCGGTATCAGCGCCGCCGCCGAAATCTTGAGCCCCGCTGACAGCAGCTGGTCCGCCGCGACCTCGTCATCCGCGGCGAGGATCGCGTCATTGAGCCCAAACAGCAGCAGCGCTGCCGCGATATTGCAATAAGCGACGATCACTCCGAACTGGCCGAAGGCTTCGGCCGAGTAGAAGCGGGCGAGGATCGGCGCGACCGCGATCGCGGCCAGCTGGCTGAGCCCCGCAGCCGCGCCGACACCGCCAATCGAACGAAGGATGGGCTGGTCGAGCCACCGGCGCCAAAAGCTCGGGCCGGTCGCCTGCGGCCCAGCGGTCATCCCGCAAGTCCCTTCATTTTCGCCGACCAGATCGCAAACATGAAAATGCGCCACACCTGCTGCGCCGATCCGCGTCCCTCGTCGAAGAAGCCGCGCAGATAGGCCCGCGTCCGCTCCCCGTCAAAGGCGGGAATGGCCGCAACCGCGCCCAGATGTTGCTCGAACGACGCGCGATTGCTGCGCAGCCACAGGCCGTCGTCGGCGAAAAAGCCGATCTTGTCTCGCCGTGTCCGGATCGCCTCGGGCAGGATGCCGCGCATCGCCTCGCGGAACACATGCTTCCGGTCGCCGCGCGGCGACACGATATATTCGGGCGGCAGCGAAAACAGGAAATCGGCGAAATCGGGGGTCAGGAACGGCACCCGGCTTTCGACCGAAAAGGCCATCGACGACCGGTCGGCGATGCGCAGCAGCGTGGGCAGCGAGGTCCGCACCGTCGTGTCGATCAGGTGCGACGCCATGTCGCGGTAGTTGGTGAGCATCGCACCCGCGATCGCCGCTTCATGGACGCCGTTCGCGGCGAGCCACTCCGAATTGAGGAATTCGGGCAGGATCGAGCGGCCGAGCGCGCGGCGATAGCGACCGACGGCGCCCGCCGGCAGCAGCGCCTGGCCCAGCTGCGCCGCCATGCGGAACCGCGTCGCCATGCTGTCGCCGCCGTGCGCAATCAGGCGCAGCGCGCGATCGATCCGGCCGCGGCGCAGTTGCGACGCGCCATAGGTCGCGACATAGGGCCAATAGCCGGCGAGGATTTCGTCGGCGCCCTGCCCGTCGAGCGTCACCGGCACACCGGCCTCGCGCGCCATCGCAAAGACGCGATATTGCGCATAGATGCTGGCCGACCCGAATGGTTCGCCCTGGATCGCAATCATCCGGTCGAGGTCGGTCGCAAGGTCGCCGGGCTGCGGCATGACCTTGTGCGCCGTTGCGCCGATATGCGCGTTGACGATATCGACCCATTTTTCTTCGGACTGTCCGGGCTCGGCCGAAATGAAGCTGAAGGTGTTGAGCCGGACGTCGGGTTCGAGGTGATGGATCGCGCAAACGATCGCCGACGAATCGAGCCCGCCCGACAGCGCGGCGCCGACCGGCACGTCACTGCGCAGGTGCAGGCGGACATTGGTCAGGAAGCGCTCGCGGCATTCTACGACCGCGTCGGAGAAGCCGATCTTGCGGCGCTCGGTCGCGGCCGACCAAAAACGCCTTGGTTCGGACAGTTCGCCGGTCGCGAAATCGAACCGCGCAACCGTTGCCGCGGGCAGTCGGCGGATGCCGTCGATCAACGTCGCGTCGGTCGTTGCAGAGGCGCCGAAGCGGACGAACTCGACCGTCTGGACCGGATCGACGTCGATCGCGACGCGTCCGGTCGATACGATCGGTGCGATTTCGGAACAGATGATCAGCCGGTCATCGGTCAGCGCATAGTGAAGCGGCTTGATTCCGAAGGCATCGCGCCCGATCCACGCCTGCCCCGCCTCGCGGTCGACGATGACAAAGGCGAACATGCCGGTGAAGCGCGCGACGGCCGCTTCGCCCCACAGCGCCCAGCAGGCGAGCAGGACCTCGCTGTCGGATTCGGTCCCGAACGACCAGCCGGCGACGACGCATTCGCGCCGCAGTTCGACATAATTATAAATCTCGCCGTTATAGACCATGACATAGCGGTCGTCGGCGACCGCCATCGGCTGGTTGGCACGCGGGTCGGGATCGATGATCGACAGACGGCGATGGCCGAGCCAGGCGCGACCCGCGCGGTCGGTCTCAGCGACGCCGCCGGCCAGGTCGACACGCGCGATGCCCGCGCCGTCGGGGCCGCGGTGCGCGATCATGTCGAGCTGGCGCTGATAATCCTCGCGGATAGGACCCGAGCGCGACAGCGAAGCGAACAATCCACACATGATCAGCCCCCGTAGCCGTGACCGAAGCGATAGGCCAGCTTTCCGCGCAGTGCCTTCGCGCGCGCCGCGAACGACCCGGCGGCGGCGCGCCAGCGGGTGGCCGCCGCAGCAAGCACCGGCCGGTCGAGCCGGACCGCAAGATGACGAAGCAGGATCCAGTGCACCGCCTGATAGGTCAGCGTATTGGGGTTCGCCCGCTCTACCCGCGCTTCGGGCGGGCGAAAGTCATAAGTCGTCCAGTCGCCGATCTCCCAGCTCGCAAGGTTGCGCTCGATCGCCGCGAGAACCTCGTCGCGCAGCCGCGCTGCCGACCCGGAAGGGTCGAGCCCCGCCGCCGCCAGATCGTCGAGACCGACGACCGCGTAGAGGCAGCCGTTGAGCACATGGCGATATTGCGTACCCGGATATTCCTCCAGAAACGGACCGCCGTCGGGCAAATGGTCGAGTAGCCCGCCTTCGGCAACGGGCTTCCCGAGCCAGCCGGCGGCCGCGCGCGCGGCATCCCCCATTCGCTCATCGCCCGTCAGCGCGAAACCGCGCACCAGCGCCGAAACGCCCTCGCCCTGCGCGATGCAGCTCAGCCAGCCGGCGTCCATACCCGCAAGCGGGAAATCGTGGCGAAAGGCGCCGTGTGGCTGCGCCGCGAACCAGCCGCAGCTCGCCTCGAACCGCGTGCGCGCGACCGGCGACTGGTCCTCGGCCCAGCGGTTCCAGTTCGCCAGCGCATAGGCGGCGATCCGCGACGGCAGATATTGCCGGTCGATAACACCCGGCAGGTCGCGCAACGGCACGCCTTCCTCGTCGAACGGCTCGAAATAGTCGGCCGGGCGGTCGAGCTGGAAGCTCCAGTCGAGCGGATAGACATGGCGCCCCTCGACCGGCGCCGCGGGCGCGGCGTCGCTGCCGCCCAGCAGAAAGAAGCGGATGTCCTGCGCAAGCAGGCGATATTCCTTTCTAGGCACGGACCATCCCCGCGGCGAGGTCATCGTAAAGTTCGACGAGGATGCGGCTGTCGACCGACCAGTTATAGCCGCCAAGGATCGCGTCGCGCCCTCGCCGCCCCATCGCCTCGGCTTCTTCGGGGTTGCGGAACATATATTCGATCGCGGCGGTGATCGCCTTCGGATCATCGGGGTCGACGGCAATCCCGCATTCGAACTGGTCGATCAGGTTCTTCCACACCGGGAAATTCGACGCCACCAGCGGCAGGCCCGCCGACATCAGCTCGAAAAACTTGTTCGGTTCGGAATCGACGACGTTCGGCGTCGGCTGATAAAGCACGAGCCCGCAGCGCGCCTGTCCGAAAATCCCGCCGATATCGCCGCGCGCCACCCAGCCGCGAAAATCGACGCGGTCCCATCCCGCGCTGCTCCGAACTCGCGCTTCGACCGCGGGATCGGGAAAAGAGCCGCCGAGGATCAGCCTGGGATCGAGTGCCTTGTCGACCTGAGCCATCGCCTCGACCATCGCCACAGGTCCGTTGAACGCCGCGAGCCCGCCCAGATAGACAGCAACATTTTCGCGTGCGGCGAACGGCGGATAATCGCCCCCCGAAAACTCGCCGAGGATCGGGCTGTTGCGGACCAGTGTCGCGCGGTCGGGGGCGAAGCGTGCGTGGATCGAGCGCGTCGCGCCGACGATCCGGTCGCACATCCGCTGCGCGACAAATTCGAATCCCTGCACCGCCAGCCGCAGCGGACCGCGTAGCCGGTGCGGCAGATAGGCCTTGTCCTCAAGATCCTTCGCGACGTCCTCATGGACGTCATAGACGACCTTCTTCCCAAGCACCTTCAATACGACCGCGCCCCAGATCAGCTCGACATCGTGAAAGTGCACGATGTCTGCCCCGATCCGCCGCGCCGTCGACACCGCGTCGGCAACACCCAGCGTCATGCGCGCAATGCGGCGATGCCGGCGCCGGATCGGCACGATCTCGACGCCGTCGACCGTTTTGGCCTCACAGTCCGACTGGATCAGGCTGACGCGATATCCCGCCGCAGCCAGACTCTTGCATTCCTTGTGGAAAATGCGGACGTCGAATGGCTTGTGCACCGTGGTCAGGTGCGCGACATGCACCTGCCCGCGGCGCCCGGCGGTCATCGTCACACGCTATATCCCGCCTTGGCGCCGGTTTCGACAGCGTGACTGCCCGGCGGCGGATAGGCCGCCAGCGGCGTGTCGCGGCGGCATGCCGCGATCAGCAGCGGATCGGCCGAATGGCGTTCGAGAATTTTTGCGACGCCGGCGAGCGCGGCGGACTTGTCGACGATCGCAAGGAAGGTCAACCAGACGATGCGAAGGTCGAACCCCAGCGACATATGCTCGACATAGAAAAGCCCGAGCCGGCTTTTCCACGGCCGGATCACGCGATTATATTCAAGGTCGGCATGCTCGGCGCCCGCCAATATGTCGCCCTCGTCGGAAAAGACGATCGATGCGAGGTCGGTTATCCCCGGACGCACCGACAGCAGCTGCATCTCTTCGTTGGTATAGAGATCGACGCCCCAGTGGCGCACCTGCGGCCGCGGTCCGACGACCGACATCGAACCCGCAAGCACGTTCAGGAACTGCGACAGCTCGTCGATCTTCCAGCGGCGAATGAAATGGCCGACCGCGGTGATGCGGCGATCGTTGGCGCCGGTCGAATTCACGCCGCTCTTCGCGGCGTTTACTACCATCGAGCGAACCTTCATCATCGTGAAATCGCCGCCGCCGCGCGCGACGCGCGGCGCCTTGTAGAAGGGCGAATGAAAGTCCTGCAGCCAGACGGCGAGCATCGACCCGAGCAACAGCGGCGATGCCGCAACCAGCACCCCCGCCGAAAAAAGGAGGTCGAACAGTCGCTTCAGGGGATAGCTGCGGCTCGCGATCATGCGGCGACTCCGAGTGCGGCCTGACACGCCTCGGCGATCGCCGCCGCGTCCATGCCATAGGCTGCGCGCAGATAGTCCTGATCGCCGACGATCGTCGGATAGAGATCGCCGAGCCCGACGGCGCGAAACGCCTTCGGCGCCGCGCCCTGTTCGAGGCACAGTTGCGCCACGGCGCTCGCGAGCCCGCCGACGACATTATGCTCCTCGACGCAGACGATGGCGCCGGTCTCGCGCGCGGCGGCGACCAGCGGCGCCGCCTCGAGCGGCTTCAACGTATGAACCGACAGGATGCGGGCGTCGATACCGTCCGCCGCCAGCGCATCGGCCGCCTTCAAGGCTTCCGACAGGATCGCGCCGATCGTGACGATCGTCAGTGCCTTGCCGTCGCGGATCGTCCGCACCTTGCCCAGCGTCACATCGCCCTCGTCGGCGGCGAGGCTCGCCTTGCCCTTGTCGAGGCGCAGATATTTGGGGCCCGGCGCCGCCGCCATCTGGCGGGTCAGCACGCGCGTCTCCCAAGGGTCTGACGGCGCGATAACGGTCATGTTCGGCAGCGCGCGCAGAATCGCCAGATCCTCGGTCGCGAAATGCGACATGCCGAGCTGGCCATAGGAAAAACCTCCGCCCACCGCGACCGCGGTGACGTCCGCGTCGTGATAGCAGACGTCGTTGCGGAGCTGCTCGAGGCAGCGCAGCGTGGTGAAATTGCCGATCGAATAGGTATAGACCTTGTGCCCCTCGAGCGCGAGGCCCGCGGCGAGCCCGGTCATATTCTGCTCGGCGACCCCGGCGTTCAGGAACTGGTGCGGGAACCGCTCGATATAGGCGTTGAGCACACCGAACCCGAGGTCGCCCGTAATCAGCATGATCGACGGGTCCCGCTCCGCCATCTCCATCAGTTCGGCGATGAAAGCGTCACGCATCGGCGGTCTCCCCTTCGCCCGTCAGGCCGAGTTCGGCGCGCGCGTCGCGATATTCATCGCCCTGTGGTGTGCGGTAATGCCAGAGCACCTGGTCCTCCATGAACGAAACGCCCTTGCCCTTCGTTGTGTGGCAGATAACCACGCTCGGCTGCCCGCGGCCGCCCGCAGGCACGTCGAGCGCGGCGAGCAGCGCCTCATGATCGTGCCCGTCGACCTCGGCGACATACCAGCCGAATGCGCGCCACTTGTCGGCAAAGGGTTCGAGCGCGAGCGTGTTCGCGACGAGGTCGAGCGACTGAATCTTGTTGTAATCGACCGCGACGACCAGATTGTCGAGCTTGTGGTGCGCGGCAAACATGATCGCTTCCCAGTTCGATCCCTCGTCGCATTCGCCGTCCGACAGTAGCACATAGACGCGGTTGTCGCGCCCCGCACGCTTGGCGGCAAGCGCCATGCCTGTTCCCACGCTAAGCCCATGACCGAGCGAGCCGGTCGAAAATTCGACCCCCGGCACGCCCTTATGGCTGACATGGCCCGACAGCTTCGATCCGTTCTGGTAATGCGTCTTGAGCTGTTCTCGGGGCAGGAAGCCGCGTTCGGCGAGCGCGGCATAAACCCCCGCCCCCGCATGCCCCTTCGACAGGATGAAGCGATCACGGTCGGCCCAGCGCGGATCGGCGGGATCGACCGCCATCACGCGCCCGTAAAGCACGGCCAATATGTCGGCGAGCGACAGGACCGAGCCGACGTGCGAGCTCTTGCCGAGGTGCGTCATCTGCACCGCGTGGCGGCGGATCGCCAGCGCCATGTCGCGCGTGTCGATCTGGTTGGTGGCTGGGGCCTCTTGCATGGGGGTTCCTCAGTCGAGAATCGCGAAACCGATATAGGGGTCGAAGTCGAGCCGCTCGATGCGCAGCGGACGCTTGGCGTGCGTTTCGAGCATCGCCAGCGTTTCGCCCGGCCACAGCGGATTGTCGAGTTCGTCGAACGCGACCACCGCGCCCTTGGGCATCCGCGGCAGGAAATGTTCGAGCGCGACCTTGGTCGGTTCGTAAAGGTCGAAGTCGAGGTAAAGCAACGACACCAAAAGATGCGGGTTTTCCTCGACGAAGGCCGGGATCGTCTTGGTCGCATCGCCGCGCACCAGCTTCACCTTGTTCACATGGCCGATGAAGCGCGTCGAATCATAGATGTCGATGAGCTGGGTCAGTTCGTCGTGGACGTCGGCGGCAAGATCGCCTTCCTTAACGTGCTGCGACGTCGCGGACCGGTCCATTTCCGACACGCCAGGAAAACCCTCGAAGGTGTCGAAACCATAAACGCGCCGCATCAGGTTCACGGGTTCAAGGATCGCCGAGAATTTCGCCCAGCTCATCGTGCCGAAGCCGTGGTTGACGCCGCATTCAATGATCGAGCCCTTAACAGGCTGGATCAGCTTGAAAATTTCATAGAGCGCGAGGAACCGCGTAAGGTTTTGGCGGCGCACATATTTGGGGAAATTCTCGAGTTTGGTTTCCCAGCTCGAGGGGTTGGATTCAAATAGCGCGCGATTGCGCGACGCCTCGACCTGTTCGGCGTTGGTGCGAAGGCCGCCCGAAACGGCAATGGGTTCGTTGCTCATCTGTTTATCCCTATTCGCTGCCGGTCAGGCGTAGAAGGCCCGTACCTGTTCGATCACATAGTCGACGTCGTCGTTGGCCAGCATGTGGTGCATCGGCAGCATCATGTAACGCTTCGACATTTCCTCGGCATAAGGCGCATGCGCGCGCAGACCGAGGTCGTCGAACTGGTGGAGCATCCACCCGCCCCACTGGATGATCGTGCCGACATTCTTCGCCGCCAGATGCTCGCGAAGTGCGTCGCGGTTCTCGGCCTGAATCTCGTAGTTCTGGAAAATATCGAAGCGCAGATTGTCGCTGTCGAGGGCCGGCGGCAGCAACAGTTGCGCAATGTCGTGCAGCCCCCCCTGATAGCGGCTCGCGATCGCCCGGCGCCGCGCGATCGCATCGTCGTAGCGCGCGAGCTTCACCCGCAGGATCGCTGCCTGGATATTGTCGAGGCGGCCGTTGTGGCCAAAGGCGCGGACCTTGCCGTCGGCGCCGCGGCCATGGTCGCGCATCTGGCGGATCGCCGCCGCGGCATCGTCGCTGTTGGTGACGATCGCGCCGCCATCGCCGAAGCAGCCGAGCGTCTTCGCCGGGAAAAAGCTGTACGAACCTGCAATCCCGAACAATCCCGCCTTGGTACCGCCAAACGACGCGCCAAGCGCCTGACAGCTGTCCTCGACGATCTTCAGCCCACGCTCCTTCGCGATCGCGCCGATCGCGTTCATGTCGCTGGTGCGGCCGTTGAGTTGCGTCGGCATGATCGCGCGCGTCTTTTCGCTGACCATGCTCGCAGCGCTTGCCGGGTCCATCATGCTGTCAGGCAGGCAGTCGCAGATAACCGGGATCGCGCCGACATGATGCACAGCGGCGGCGGTCGCGACAAAGGTGTGTGACGAGACGATGACCTCGTCGCCCGCGCCGATCCCCGACGCCTTCAGCGACAGCGTCAGTGCGACGGTGCCGTCAGCGACGCCGATGACATGCTTCGCGCCCAGGAAATCGGCCAGTTCTTCCTCGAACTGGATCAGGTCCTTTTGCATGATATAGGCACCGCGCGCCATCACCTCGCGCAGCGTATCCACATATTCGTCGCCGCGCTCGGCGAACAGCGCCGGATAGTTGAAGAAGGGAACATTGCGTTCGGTCATGGGGCCTTGCTTTCTGGCGTAGGGGGAAATGTGTCGGCAGGATGGGCGATCGCGTAGAAGCCAAAAGCCCGTAGCCCGAAACGCGGGCATTTGTCACCGGCTCCTGCATAACGGAAACCGGCCTTGCGGATTACGGCGACCGATGCCTCGTTCTGGGCTTCGGTCAGGTACCAATAACCACGCGCCCGTCCGAAATGTGCGATAATCTCGTCAATCGCGCGAACCGCCAGCCCCTTGCCGCGATGCTCCGGGCGGCTTTCGGTCGCCCCGATCTGCAGGTCGATCGCCTTCATGAAGGGAAAGCGTGCAAACCCCGGCATCACCATCGAACTGTGCGCGATCGCGCCGGCGCTGTCGCGCAGAATCATCATCGCATAGTCGCGGCTGCGGAACATGCCCAGCGCGTGCATCGCGCTATAGCTCAGGATTCGCGGGTCGCGGCGCCCCGGGGGAAAGGGCGCGCCGAACGACGGCTGCCAGAAGGACGCGGCATACTCATCCGACCGACGCGCGTCGGCAAGACGCGTTTCGCCCTGCCAGTCGCGGCCGTCGAGGTGATAGAATTGGACCGCGCCCATCGCCGCTCAGGCCAGCCAGGTCCGCGCCAGATCGGCCTGTGCGGCGCAATTGTCGGCGTCGACCAGACGCAGCGCCGATTCGAACGGGCTGACAGGCGTCGGCGCCCACAGCCACGGCTGGACGTGCAACCGGGTCGCGCCCGCTTTTGCGGCAGCATTGAGGTCGACAGGTGCGCCTCGCGCATCGCGGTCGGCCGTCGCACCCGCCGGATCGGCCACGCCAACCTCGCAACCGAGGGCCTGCGAAAGCAATGCGGCACCAGCTGCATCGGTCGCGGCCAAATCTGCCAGCCCCGCCAGCCCCTTAAATTGCGCGCGCGCGGCGGCCGACAATGGATTGAAGCGGGCGGTCGCCAGATCGAGAAGCAGCGTCGGGCGAAAGCCTTCGGCCCTGGCGAGCGCGAGCAGATCCTGCGCGCCATCGAAACCGCGCGTCACATCGACCAAAAGCTGACCTGCCCGCCAGCCGTTCGAGGCAGCGTAGCGCGCGAGATCGGTAAACGCCGCATGCGACAGCGCGGCGCTGTCCACCGCCTTCGGCAATTGTTCGAAGCGGCCGAGCGGATGCCACGCCCCTTCGTCCCAACCCTGCCGCGCGGTCACGAAGGCCGCGATTTCATCCACGATCTGCGTGCCCGCGTCGCCGGCGCCAAAATTTTCTTCGACCAGCGCGGTGACGTTCGCCGGCGGCGCGATCGCGGCGAGTGCCGCCGCCAGTCGTTCGGGCGAGCGGCCGGTCATCACCGCCAGTCCCGCCTCGACGGCTTCGATCCATGCGCTGCTTTCGAGCGGCACGATTGCCGGCTTGCCCGCGAAAAAAGCCTCGCGCCCGACACCGCCGGAATCGGTAATGACGAGCCGGCTCTGGCGCAGCAACGACTGGAAATCGAAATAGCCGAGCGGGTCGATCAGCCGCAGATTCGTCTGCGGTGACCAGCCCCAGTTCTGCAAGCGGTGTTGCAGGCGCGGGTGCGCGGGCAACAGCACCGGGAACGGCGCACCGTCAAGCGCGCCGAGCAGGCCGAGGCAGGTGTCGCGGTCGTCGGTATTCTCGGCGCGGTGGATCGTGCAGATGCCATAGTCGCCCGCGGTCAGCCCGAAATCAGCGGGCTGCGTCGCCTCGCGGCTTTGCAGCATCTCTCCCGACAGTTTGAAGATGTCGTACATCGGGTCGCCGACGAAGCGCAGCCGATCGGCACCGAAGCCCTCGCGCGCAAGATAACGCATCGCCTTGCGCGAGCTGACGAGGCACATGTCTGACAGGTGATCGGTGACGATGCGGTTCGTCTCTTCGGGCATCGCCACGCGGCGATACAGTCGCTCGCCGCCTTCGACATGCATCACCGGTACGCCAAGGTGGGCCGCAACCAGCGCACCAGCGACGGTCGAATTGGTGTCGCCATAGACGAGCAACGCGTCGGGTCTTTCCGCGTCGAAAACCTCGCGCAGCGGTGCCATCATGCGACCAATCTGGTCGACGATATGCCCCGAACCCATGCCGAGATTATAGTGTGGCGCCTCGATCTCCAGCTCGGTGAAAAAAACGTCGCTCAGCATCTCGTCATAATGTTGGCCGGTGTTGACGACTACACTCGCAAACGGAGCCTTGCCACCCAGTTCGCGCAGGCGGCGCGCCGTCACCCCCAGCTTGATGAACTGCGGTCGGTTGCCGACGATGGTCAGGATTTTCATCGGCTCAGCTCCGCACCGCCGCGGCGAGCGCGGCGACGACTTTCGCCTGGTCGGCCTCGGTCAGATAGGGATGCATGGGTAGGCTCAAAACTTCCGCCGCCGCCTTTTCGCTGTGCGGCACGGCCACTGGCAAGATCGCCTGTCCGTCGAACGCTTCCTGCTGATGCAGCGCCCGCGGATAATGGATCGTCGTCGGAACCCCCGCCGCCTTCATGTCCGCCGCGACGGCGGCGCGGTTCGGCACGCGGATTGTATATTGCGCCCACACGCTGGAGCTGCCTTGCTCGACCGTCGGCGCCACGACCCCTGCCTCCGCCAGACCCGTCTCGCTGATTAGCGCATGGTAACGCTGCGCGGCAGCTTCGCGAAGCTCCACTTCCTCATCGAACACTTCGAGCTTGGCGAGCAGGATTGCCGCCTGCAACGTATCGAGACGCGCATTCACGCCAACGCGGACATGATGATAACGCTCGGCCTGCCCATGGGCGCGAATGCTGCGCAGCAACGCCGCCAGATCGTCGTCATCGGTAAAGCAGGCCCCGCCGTCGCCGTAGCAGCCGAGCGGCTTGCTCGGGAAAAAGCTGGTCGTCGCGATCGTTCCGAGCGAGCAGGCGGTGCGGCCGCGGAAAGTCGCGCCGAAGCTTTGCGCCGCGTCCTCGATCACCGCGATGTCCCGCCCGGCGGCGATTTCGGCGAGCGCGTCATAATCGGCGCACTGGCCAAACAGATCGACCGCGATGATCGCGCGGGTCCGGTCGGTAATCGCGGCGCGAACCGCGGCAGGATCGACATTGAAGCTCACCGGGTCGACGTCGACGAGGACCGGCGTCGCACCGAGCAGCGCAATCACCTCGGCGGCGGCCACATAGCTGAACGCCGGCGTGATCACCTCGTCGCCCTGCCTGATGTCCAGCGCCATCAGCGCCAGCTGCAGCGCGTCGGTACCGTTCGCGACGCCGATACAATGCCGGACGCCCGCGCGCGCGGCGAGTGCAGCTTCGAGTTCGGCCACTTCGGGACCGAGAATATATTGGCCATGGGCAAGCACCGCCGCCATCCGCGCGTCGAGCGACGGGCGGATGCGCTGCTGCTGGGCACCCAGATCGATGAACTGCATAGTTTTGTTCCTGTCCGCTTACGCCTTGGTGACCCTTTCGTGCGGATCGAGATAGCGTCCGCGCGTATCGACGATCAGCGAGGCGCTTGCGAGGATCATGTCATAGTCGAAGCCGTCGTGGTCGGTCGCGACGAGCACACAGTCATAACCGGCGATGCGTTCAGGCGTCAGCGCGACGCTGTCGAGCGTGAAGTTGTGTTCGCGCATCTCCGGGAAGCTAGGAAAATAGGGATCGCTATAATCGATATGCGCGCCGAGAGCCTCGAGCCGCTCCATCAGCAGCACCGAAGGAGATTCTCGCATATCGTCGACATTCTTCTTGTACGCGATGCCGAGCACGAGGACGCGGCTGCCGTTCAGCGCCTTCCGCCGGCGGTTGAGCGCGAGGGACACCTTGCCGACGACATAGTCGGGCATGCTGTTGTTCACCTCACCCGCAAGCTCGATGAAACGCGTGTGCACGCCGACCTCGTGCGCCTTCCATGTCAGGTAGAAAGGGTCGATCGGGATGCAATGACCGCCGAGGCCGGGTCCCGGGTAGTAGGGGACGAAGCCAAAGGGCTTGGTGGCAGCGGCGCGGATCACCTCGTGAATGTCGATGTCGAGTTTGTCGGCGACGACCTTCATCTCGTTGACGAGGCCGATGTTCACCGCGCGGTGGATATTCTCGAGCAGTTTCGTGAGCTCGGCAACCTTGGTCGAGCTGACCGGCACGACCTTGTCGATCACATGGCCATATAGCGCGAGGCCGACGTCGAGGCAGGCGGGGGTGTGGCCGCCGCACACCTTCGGAATGGTGCGCGTCGTAAAATTGATGTTGCCCGGATCCTCGCGCTCGGGGGAATAGACGAGGAAATAGTCCTCGCCGACCTGGCGGCCCGTGCTTTCGACGCGCGGTAACAGCTCTTCCTCGGTCGTGCCCGGATAGGTCGTGCTTTCAAGCGACAGCACCTGGCCGGGACGCAGATAGGGCAGCAGCGCATCGGTCGTCTCGGTGACGAAGCTGAGGTCGGGCTCGCGATGGCGGCCAAGCGGCGTCGGAACACAGATGATCAGCGCGTCACAATCGCTGGCGCGCGCAAAATCTGTCGTCGCTTCGAAACCCGCCGCATGCGCCTTTGCGACGTCGGCGTGCGCGATATGGTCGATATAGCTTTCGCCCCGGTTGAGGCGTTCGGTCTTGCGGCTGTCGATGTCGAGCCCAATCACGCGATAGCCTACCTCGGTGAAGCGCAGGACGAGCGGCAGACCGACATAGCCCAGCCCAACGACTCCGATCACTGCGCTCTTGTCTTCCAGCTTTTTGATGAGAGCCTGCTGCACTTGAAACTCCATGAAATCAGGGGGCACGCACCCGTCCGGGCGCGCGTAATATGGATCAGTTATCGGTCAATTCGCGCGTAACGCGATCGCCTCGCAAATGGTAGCGCGACCCGTCGTTCGGGCATTGGACATCTGCTTCGCCAGTGAGAGGCAGTTCCAGCCGCTCGCCATAGGCGCTCATCCATCCGATATGTCGCGCGGGCACGCCTACGACCAGCGCGAAGTCGGGCACGTCGCCAGTGACCACCGCCCCCGCCCCGACGAAGCTGTATTCGCCCAGCGTCGCACCGCACACAATGGTGCAATTGGCACCGAGCGAGGCCCCCCGGCCCACTCGTGTCGGACGATATTCGGTCTTGCGCTCGACATGCGCGCGCGGATTGACAACGTTGGTGAACACCGCGCTCGGCCCACAGAAGACGTCGTCGTCCAGGATGACGTCATCATAGAGCGACACATTGTTCTGGACCTTCACGCCATTGCCGATCCGGGCGCGGTTCCCGACGAAAACATTCTGGCCGAGGCTGCACCGTTCACCGATCACCGCGCCGCCGCAGATATGGACGAAATGCCATATTCGCGTTCCGGCACCGATCACGGCGCCCTCGTCAACGATTGCCGAAGGATGGACGGTTACCGTCATCGGCTCAGAGCTTTTGCGCCAGCGGATGATAGTCGCCGGCGAGCGGCGCGAGCGACATGCGGCGGATGTCATTCGCCAGCCGGACGCTGGGCTCCGCGACGTCGAGTCCGAAGCCGTTCCCGCAGAGCACGGCTTCATAGCTGCGAGTATGAAGGTCGGTGAAGCCTTCCGAAAATTCGAACTCCTCGCCGTCGAACTGGATCGAACGATAGGTGCGCTTGCCTGCCGCGCGCGCAGCATCAGGCAGATAGGCCTCGTTGATCGAAAGGAACCAGCGCACGTCGGCGTTGCGGAAGCTGAGCACGCCCGCCGCTGCATCGTCGTTGCTGGCGTGAACGCGATTTTCGACCACATTGCCGAACAGAAAGCTTAGCATGTCGAAGAAATGGATACCGATGTTGGTCGCGATCCCGCCCGAACGCCGCAAGTCGCCCTTCCATGAGGTGAAATACCAGGCACCGCGCGACGTAAGATAGGTAAGGTCGACCGCGAACCGCTTGGCGGGATTCGCCGCGAGCTCGGCATCGATTTTGGCCTTGAGCGTGATCACGCTGTCGTGGAGGCGCAACTGGAGGATCGTGTAAATCTTCTTGCCCGTCTCGCGCTCGACGACGCGCAACGCATCGAGGTCCGTCGCATCGAGCACAAGCGGCTTTTCGCAGATCGCATCGGCCCCATGGCGCAGCGCGGTGCGCATGTGCGGCGCATGCAGGTCGTTTGGCGAACAGATGCTGATATAATCGAGTTTGCGGCCCGCGACGGCTTCGCCGTCCAGAAAGCTCTCGAACTTTTCCGCTACGGTGAAGAAAGCCGCGTCGGGGAAGAAGCTGTCCATGATCCCGACGCTGTCATTAATGTCATAAGCAACGACCAGTTTGTTACCCGTGTCGCGAATGGCCTGAAGGTGGCGGGGCGCAATGTAACCGGCAGCCCCGACAAGTGCAAAACGTTGCATTAGTGAATATTCCTCCGACGGATCGCGGCCAACTACACGGGTCGGCCGCTGGTGTAAACCCATGGCCATCTTCTTACTCTTTAAAAAAAACTATATATAACAAACTTCTACCAGCTCACTCGACTGACGGTAGCGCGCGAGCAAGCAGCTCCTGCGGGTCGAAAATACGGCGAAGTCCCTGCGCCAGCCGCATCTCCTCCGGCGGAGTAAATTGCCGCAGGGCAGCTGCATTCGACGGCCCGAGCCCATGTTCCGCACTGAAGCTACCGCCCAGCGCGACCACCGCCTCATAAATACGCATTCGAACGTCGCCGCGTGCCGGCTCGCGATCGGCCGGTCCCGATCCTGGCGGCCAAACAAGGTTGAAATGCACGCCACCATCGCCGCAATGACCGAAATCGCACAACTTGAACCACGGATAGCGGGCTGCCAGCATTGCGACGGCTTCGGCCCGGAACTTCGGAAGTGCTGCAAGCGGGAGCCCGATGTCGAGCCCGATCACCTCGCCTTCCTTTTTGAGCGAGTCACTGATGGCATGCCGAAGCGCCCAGGCGACGGACGGCGGCACGACCAGCGCATCCTCGATGCCAAGCACTTCGCGTGCAAACAGCTTCTCGGCGGCGCCAAGTAAAACGCCGTCGGCATCGACCAACGAGTTGTCGAGGCCCGTAGACACCTCGACGAGCACTGCCTGTTCGGGAAGCGCTCGGAACGGGTTCTTCAAGCCGGGATTGTGACGCAGCGCGACATCCATGGCAGCTTTCGACATAATCTCGCACGCTGACAGAAATTCGCCAAACATGCGTCGCAACTCGGTGACGAGGGCAGGTATCTCATTGATGCCGCCGAGCGCCAGGAGCATCGTCGCGCTCTGCCGCGGCAAGGGATCAAGCTCGATCGCAGCAGCGGTAACGATACCGAGCGCACCTCCCGCTCCGCTGACCAGAGGCGCCCAGCCGAGCCGGCTATTGTCCTTGCGCGTCAATCTAAGGCTGGAAACCAGCGTCGCATCGCGATCGGCGAGAACGACTTCGAGCCCCAGAATGTGGCGGCGCATGTCGCCATATCGCATCATCCGGCTCCCGCCCGTATTGGTCGCCACCATGCCGCCGATGCTGGGGTCGGCGCCAAGGTCGACGCCAAGTTGCAAGCCGTGTGGCTCCAGTGCGCCGTTGATCTGCGACAGTCGCACGCCAGCTTCCACGACCGCCACCGCGTCCGCAATCGCCAATTGCCGGATGCTATTGAGGCGCCGGGTCAAAAGGACAACCTGCCGCCCGGTGCCGTCGGGCACCGCAGCTCCGACGAGCCCGCTGTTTGCGCCCTGCGGAACAACCCGCAATCCCAAGCCCACGCAGACGCGCACGATCGCGCGCAATTCATCTACGCTTGCGGGTGAGACAACTGCGAGTGGTTTGCCGCCCGCGCAGCGAAGACCATTGGCAAAGGGCTCCCAATCCGCAGGCGGAACGACCGCACGCGGATCTACAATGCCATCAAGGCGGGTCAGTAAATCCTGATATTGCATCCTCTTGTACACGCCACCTTCAGGTCTTGCTGAATCTCCGAGGCCGCCCGATGCCTCGCCCGGTCAGTTCGTCGCGCCGCGGACAAGCCGGACATCGGTGAGGTCGACCTGCGATGCGCCGCCCGACAGCGAACCGCGCACCGACAGCTCGACGAGGACAACCGGACAGTTGGCCGGAACGGTAAAGCCGAGCGATTTCGTTCCGCTGCCCGCAGTGAAGATGTTTACCGACGAGGTGAGTGACGTATCAGCTAAGGGCCTAACACAGCGCACTTCCCAATTGGATCGGGCCCCGGCACCACCGACATTTCCCTTACCGCTATAAAGCAGGTTCCAACGACCGGTCGGCAGCCACAACAGCTTTATTGCAACCACGCTGCCATATCCCGCTTCGGCCCAGCCGTTGATATTGACGGTCCCAGGCATTTTCCCCGCCGCGACAAGTGCGCCGTTGGTCGTGTCCTCGTTCACGCCCCATGCCACAGGCGGTACTCCGTCCAGCAGCGAGATGTCACGGAAGGTCGCCTCGGTCGGCCGGTTACGCAGACCGATCGATGCCGGCGGAACGTGCATGTAGAGCCGCTTGAGCAGGTCGGTCTCACGGCTCGCCGTAAGACCCTGCGCGAGCAGCGCGACCGCCACTCTCATGTCGGTGCTGTCCTTCAGACCGGAAAGACCCAGCATCAGCTGCGCGGTACCCGACTGGGCATAAGGCTGGGCGGCGGCATAAGCGAAAAAGCTGTCCCGCCAGGGCGCCTTGCGCCGCAGCGCAATCGACAGATAACTGCGGAAATCCGAAAAGCGTAGCGCGTCCGCCAGGATCGGAAAGACCTGTGGCGTAATTTCGGGCTCGGTTCGTAGCGCGCGATCGATATGCTCGATTGCCACCGCATAGTGCTTCGCTTGCATCGCCTGCCCTGCCAGCAGCATCTGGCTTCCGGCGTGACGACGAGACAGTTTTTCTGCAAGCGCGACATATTGGGCCGACTTTTTGCCCTCGCCCCGCGTTTCGGCAACGAGTGCCAGCATGTGCAGCGCATTGGGGTTAATCGGCGAACGCTCGAGGCTCTCACGCGCTATCATGGCTGCGCGCTTCGAGTTTGAAACCTCGATGCGCTTCTTGTCCTCTGACGCTCCCACGCGAATCATGTTGAGCGGTGCCACCGGGTTACGGAACGGCGACGCGACCATAGGATTGCGTCCCGTCGCGTCCAGTCCCGCCAATGCTTGGGAAAACGTCAGCGCGCCGAAGACCAGTGCACCAATGCCGACGAAGGCATAGCTTTTCAGGAACGGCGCGATGTCGCCGCGCGGTACAAGTGACCGGCGATGATGTTTGCGTGCCATGGATCAGTCGTTCCTGCGCAGACCCGTCGACCGGTCTTCCGGGTCGCTTTCTCTAGGGTCGCTACCGCCATAATTGTACGAATATGCCGCCCCGTAGCTATAACCATAGCCAAGACGGTTCGCCGAATATTTGGTCAGTACGATGCCGAAGACGCGCGCCCTAGCCGTACGAAGACGGCCGATGGCATCCGAAATCGCCCGTATCGCGCCCCGCTCGGCTTCCGCGATGAACACGACGCCTTCGACATTGCGGGCGATCAGTGTCGCATCGGCAAGGCCGAGGATCGGCGGTGCGTCGATAACGACATGGTCGAAGCGGTTTAGCAATTCGCGCATAAGCATGCCCATGCGCTCGCCGCTGAGCAGATCGGGGGCACTCGGCGGGATCGGTCCCGATGGCAGGACACGAAGGTTCCCGAAGTCGAGCGGATGGATCATCGCGTCGAGGTTGTCGTCACCGGCCAGATAGTTGCTCAGACCGTCAGTCCCGCGCTTCTCGATCCGCTTGTCGATCGTAGGAATACGCATGTCGGCGTCGACCACAACGACCGACTTGCCAGAACGGGCCAGCCCGGCAGCAAGTGCGAGCGCCGACGTCGACTTCCCTTCGGCTTGCCCAGTACTCGTCAACATGAACAGGCGCGGCACGCCATGGTCCGTCGAGAAGGCAAGGTTCGACAACACCGTGACATAGGCTTCCGAAACAAAGGATTTCGGATCAGCGACCTCGTCGAGCGGCTCGTCGGCCGAAGTTTCCGGAATCACGCCCAGCAGCGGCACACCCAGCTTTTGCTCGATGATCGCCGGATCGCGGATACCCTGATCGATATTTTCGAGAATCAGCACCAGCGCACCGGCCAAGCCCAGACCAGCCACCATCGCGAGGATGAGGTTGATCAGCAGGTTCGGTGAAGAGGGCGCGCCAGGCGGAACGGCGGCATCGACGATCGAGACGTTGTTCGCACCCACACCCGCAATCCCGATCTCCTTGTAACGCTGCAACAACGCGTCATAAAGCTGGCGATTGGTGTCGACCTCTCGCTGGAGAATACCGTATCGGATGCCGTTCCGTTCTTCTTCGGTCAGCGTGCTAAGGAGCTTATCCACCTTGGCGCGCAGATTGCTCTCGCGCGTCCGCGCTGATTCGAGTTCCGCCGCAGCAGCATTATTGAAACGACCCTGTTCGGTTCGGATCGACTGATCGATCGCATCAATCTGCTCCTGCAGCGCCTGCGCGGGCGGATAATCACGTTCGAATGTAACGAGCAACCCCGCCAGTTCGCCGTTGAGTTGCGCTCGGCGTTCGCGAAGCCGACCCATCGCTGCATTTTCGACCGATTGCATATTATCGCGGCGCCGCGAAAGCGCGGACGCGTTCGCCTCGGCCTTCACGCGATCGACCGTCGCTTCCGTCAATTGCTGGTTCAGTGCTTCCAGATCTGCTCCGGTCAGTGTCTGGACGATCTGAGTCACCCCGCCTTCACCCTTGGCTTCCTTCAGCGTAATGATGTTTCGGCTCACAGCATAATCCACGAGCTCCCGCTCAGATTGGTCGAGACGCTGGCGAAGGTCCTGAAGCCGCTTTTCTAGAAACGCCCTCGCCTCCGCGGTCGAGGCAAAACGACGGTCGAGGCTGTTCTGGATGAACTCCGACGCCCAGGTATTTGCAACCCTTGAGGACCAAACCGGATCGGGGCTAGAATAGGCGATCGTTGCCAGCGCCGATCCACGAACCGGCTGGACTTCAATATTGGCCTGGATCAGCGCTACGGCTCGCTGCTCGCGCGCCTTCGCCTCGGCCGGCGAAAGGCCGACCTTGGTCGCTGCCGTGCCGCTGCCATCGACATCGGCGCCATGTAGCGCAAAGAATTCGTTCGAACGCGCCAGCCCGAGCTTGCGAACCACGCGTTCAGCGAGCGTGCGAGATCGCAGCAGCTCGTATTGCGTTGAATAAAATTCCTGCGTCTGGCCCGCGCGTTCACTCTCGAGCCCTTCGACATTCGTGACGCGCGCCTGTTCGCGCGAGATTTCGATCTTGGTGACCGCCGTATAGATAGGCGTCGCCATCCCGGTCGCAATCGCTCCCGCTAGCAAGCTTAATCCCAGCGCGCCGAGGACGATCAACCGTCGGCGCCAGAGAATGTTCCAATATTGCAGCAATATGGGCACACTGTGGCCGTTGCTCTCGCCGTCATTTTTATCCGAAACAGCGTCCGGTTCCATCCCGGCCTGCACAATCACATTGTTTGCCATCAACTAAGTCCGATTATCTTTGCAGCAAGGCCACAATGGGCGCCGTAACCAGCGCGCCGGCCTGAACGATGCTCTGGAACAGACGGCGCCCCTGGGATTCCCCCACGACAACGACGTCATTCGCAAACAGCGGCGGATCTTCATAAGCGCCCCGGCGGATCGCGCCGAGATTGTAAAGCGCAACCATCTGCCGGCCCTCTACGGTGCGAAAAACGACCACGTCGTCGAGTTTCGCATATTCCGTAACACCCTTGGCGCGCGCCACGGCGCGCATCAGCGTCAGGTCTGAAACTGCGGGATAGGAGCCAGGCTCGCGCACGCTACCGTCGAGAGTCACCGTGCGGCTGTTGATCTCGCGCACGTTGATGCTGACCTGAGGGTTACGGACATGGGATAGCCGCAATTGCTGTGCGACTTCGGCTTCCAGTTCGGCCAGCGTCCTGTTGTTCGCATCGATGCGGCCAGCGAGAGGCAGAGCGAGCTGGCCCGTGCCGTCAGTCTCGAAATCGCGCGCCTTAAGCTCCTCGATACCGAAAACGTCGACGAGCAGCTTGTCGCGCGCACCGACGCGATAGGTCCGGTCGGCGGTTTCCGCCGGGCTTCCGTCGGGCGCACGGAGGCTCCTTTCGTTCACCACGCTGATTGCAGGACTCCCGCCGAGCTCCCTTTGCCCCGCGCAGGCGCTCAGCGCCACCATCATTAAAGCCCCGGTCAAAAATATTCGGCGCATCAAAACTCCTCGCGAACTTGCTTGTTCGAGTGCGATAGGCGGCACCTATCAGGTGTCACTGCTTCAGGCCAGCGACTAGTCGGCGGACGACTGCGGTATATCGACCGCCGCGCGCATTGCCCGGATAATCCAGAAGACACTGATCATTACCAGCACCTGGATAGAGGGGACGCGGAGCGGATAATCAACGATACTTGCGACGGCGCAAAGCAGCATGATCCACAAGCCCGTGGCACCGGCACGCCAGCGAAAGCTGCGGCGCTCGGTTTCGTCCGCGCGCCAAATCGACACCGCGCCGCCCAACCAGGCCAATCCGGCGGCGGCGATCGCTGCAGCGCCAAATATTCCGTGATCGATCAACAGCTCCATGAAATCATTGTGTGCATGGTTATAATAGCTGGGATTCAGGAAACTGTCCGGTTCGTAGAATTTGAACAGGGGAACAAACGACCCCGCTCCCATACCGAGGGGAAAATGGTCGATCATCATGCGCCACAGAACAGGGAACATACCCAAGCGATCGATCTCGCCTTCTCCCCTCGCGGCCAAGCGATCGAACGACGTGGCGCGCCCAGCGAAAAGCGAGGCGGCAATCAGAGCCACCACCATCAGCACCCACATGATCCGGACGTCGAAATGGAGCGTGCGCACATCTCGCCGCGATTTCGTATACTCCGGCATCCTGTAAAGGCACAGCGCGGCGACGAATCCCAGGGCGCCCAGCACCAGACCCGCGCGGCTTCCGGTAAGTACGATGAGTGGGAACAGGAGCGCCAGAGCCAAGCCAGCCGTGATCTGCGCTCCCGCGAATGACCGGGCACGGCCGCGCCAGTGCGACATCCACAGCGCGATGAGCGGCATCGCGCATGCCAGCAACAGGGCATGATGGTTACGGTTTGCCATCAACCCGACCGACGAATCGCGGTTAGTGATCCGATAAAGATAGGTAATGCTGTTGCTGCTGCCGACGAGCTGGAGAATACCGAGCGCCGCCGCGACGGCAGCGATTACAAGCAGCAACGTCACAAGTCCGCGTCCGGCGGTGTCGCCAGCCAGCGCCAGACAGGCGAGTGCCGCGGCGGGCACGACGAGCGAGAAAAGCGCGTTCCAGGCAAAATAGGGCTCGATCGCCCAAGATCGTGCAATTGCCCCGAGTCCCGCCGTCTTGTCGACCGTTTCGATAATGTCGCGCCCCGGAAACATCGTCCACAAACCGTGCGGAAGCGGGACAAGCTCGAATAACAGAAAGGCTGCGACTACGCCGATCACTGCAAGCGGCCGGCGCGCCTCGACGATCCGCTCGCGGCATCCGACCACAAGGACCACCAGCAACACCGCGGACACGCCGCGCAGAAATGGCAGCGAGACAAGATCGTTACGCGCTCCGCCCCCCAGCAGGAAGACGAACAGGATGAATGCACCCAAAAGCCATTCGGGCTTCAGCCAACGGAACGGGGACCATTCGGCATTGCGATGTTTTTGCATCTAGGAGAAATAGTCCAGAACGGGGGTGATAGTGGAGCCGGGCCAGACCCTGCCCGCGTAGACTTCAGACACGCACGGACGAAGAGGCTGAAAGCGATAGCGGCGGTTAAGCAGTCCCTTGGGCAAAGTCAACCGCGCCGCAGACGCGTCGAGGCCGTTTTCGAAACCTCAGCCAGCAACAGATTCCCTCGCGGCATCCTCGTTCAGATGGTATTCGGGGACGAGCTCGGCCATAAGGATTTTCGCACGATCCGAATCCCCGGTTTCGAGGAAGGCCGCAAGATCGCAAAGCCGCTTTTCCAACTCGCCCCAAGCAAGAAAAACCTCCTCCGCCATGACGATTCGTTCGTGCTTGGTCCGACGTGGGTTGTTCCCCAGCAGAAGCTCCTCATAAAGCTTTTCGCCCGGACGCAGGCCAATTTCACGCAATTCGATGTCGCCTTCGGGATTGTCAGGGGTGCGCTCGCTGAGGCCGCTCAGCCGAATCATCGTTGCAGCCAGATCATAGATAAGGACCGGCTGCCCCATTTCGAGCATGAAGACTTCGCCTCCACGAGCCATCGAGCCTGCCTGGATGACGAGCTGCGCGGCCTCGGGGATCGTCATGAAATAGCGGCTCACCCGCCTATCGGTAATCGTCACGGGACCGCCTGAGGCGATCTGCTGTTTGAAGAGCGGCACGACCGAGCCGCTCGAACCCAGCACATTGCCGAACCGCACCATTGAAAGGTTGCAGCTGCCCTTTTCTGCGGCGCGAGCCTGCAATATCAGCTCGCAAATACGCTTCGAGGCACCCATCACATTCGTCGGGCGCACCGCCTTGTCGGTGCTGATCAGGATGAAGTGCCCGACGCCGGCTTCTTCCGCCGCCAACACCGTATTGAGCGTTCCCATCACATTGTTGCGAAGTCCCGCGATTGGGTTGCTCTCGACCAGTGGAACATGCTTGTACGCGGCGGCATGAAACAGCGTCTCCGGCTGGTAACGCTTCAACACCCTGCCGATCGACGCTTGGTCGGCGACATCGCAAAGTTCGGGTACAATCACGGTCGCAATCCCCATGTGCCGTGCGGTTTCGACCAGCTCGCGCTCGATCTGGTAAAGAGCGAACTCGCTCTGCTCTACCAGGATCAGGCGGCTTGGCCGGCAACCAATGATCTGGCGGCAAAGCTCGCTTCCGATCGATCCGCCGGCCCCCGTTACCAGCACGACTCTGCCGGCGATATTCCGGCCCATCAGCAATTCGTTCGGCGGAACGGGATCGCGGCCGAGCAACTCCTCGATCTGCACGTCGCGAAGATCGCTGATCGCGACGCGACCTTCGACGAGATGCCCCACGCTGGGCAGGGTTCGTACCGCGACGCTTTGTGAGGACAGGAATTCGACAATCTCGCGGCGCCGCGCGCGGGTCGCACTTGGGATGGCGAGCAGGATTTCCTGAATTGCGAAATCGTCGATGATATTTTCATGCTTGCTTGCCGCAAAGACGGGAATGCCGTCGAGCAATTGCTCATCGAGACGCGCGTCGTCGTCGATGAAAGCCACTACCTTCAACTGCGATTCATGGCGCAACCCCATGGCGAGCTGCTGCCCCGCCCGTCCAGCGCCATAGATGGCGACACGGTGATGGGTTCCAATAAACGGCCGGCCCCCGGCAAGTATGTCGACGAGCGCGAAGCGGATAAGCAGGCGGCTTAGGCACAGAAGTGAAAGAAAAATGACGGGGAAAAGCAGGCCCATTGTGCGGGGAACGCCGGGAATCGACACTATCATAAACAACAGTGTCATCGGCACGGCCATAATGGCGACCGAAACCCCCAGCCCCATCATTGTCCGCCCACCCGCAAACCGCAGCAGTGTCATATAAGTCTTGCGCGGCACCGCGATGAGGAACCAGATCGACAGACCTGTGACCGTCAGAATCAGGAACGGCTTCCAGCCCCAAAAAGGATCCCCGGTCCGCAGGAACAATGCGCCCCAGACGGCGACGGCACCGATGATCGCATCCATCGCGATCGCCACCCACCGGCGGCGCGAGCGCGGCAGATGCGCGAAGGCAAGCAATAAGCGCGTTACCACGCGGTCGAGTTGACGGAATTGCCGTTCGGCGATTTGGGCAACGCGGGACAAGTGCATCGGCGGAAACCTTTATCTTATTAACCTTTCAGGCGCCGCAACTCTGCGCCCGAACCCCTGTTTCGCAACGAAAAACCGTCTCGGCCTTATCGGCGCACCGACCGCGCGGCAAGCGGGCCTCCGGATCACACCTCGCGTTCGGGTTCAGCCGTGCAGAACCAGAGTTGGCTCCCTTCAAGCCCTACCGCTGTAAGACGGTTCGAGGCATAAGCGCCCGTATCAATCCCAAGGCGATTTCCTCGATGCTCGGGCACATCGGTAATCGTATGTCCGTGCACGACGCACATTCCATGGTCGCGTCCGTCATCCAGGAACGGCTGCCGGATCCACCGTAGGTCCGACAATTTCTGCTCCTCGATATCCACGCCGGGCCGGATTCCAGCATGAACGAACAGATAGTCGCCGCGCCGAACCCAAGGCTTTCCGCTGTCGAAAAAAGCCAGATGCTCGGGCGGCACAAGCGTCGGAAGGACAACCGCTAACTCGGGATAGTCCATGCGGCGGAGAACCTCCCTGTCGAGGCCGTAACTGACGATCGTCTCTTCGCCGCCATAACGGCAGAAAAATTTAAGTGCTTCGAGGTCGCCCGAAAGCGCGCGAAGAAACGCTTCTTCATGGTTGCCCGTGATCCAGTGGAACTCGTCCCACTGCCCCTCCTGCTGGCGCGCCCGCTCAACTACCGCAGCAGATTCCGGACCTCGATCGACAAGATCGCCAAGTAGAATAAGCGTCGTCGGCAAGGGGCCTCGCGCCGCGCTGTCCCGTTCAATTCGCTCAAGCAGCGCGGCGAACAGATCGTCTCGACCGTGAATGTCGCCGACCGCATAGACCCGCTGCCCCGGAGGCACCGAAAATTCGCGGTTTGCCGGCTTCGCGGACTTAGGCCGGCGTTTCCAGAACATCGAGACAACCATTCTTAGGACAGGGGAAGCAGATGCGGGCAAACGCTCGACTGCGCCGCGAGTTGCACCGCTCCTAGTCGCGTGGCTTAGGATTGACAATATAGACGGAGCCCCACGCATTCAGCCTTGAAACCGGTATAAGCCTAGCTGCGAAACCAGCCCTGTAGGCATCCATATGCCACGGGCCTTCCCGGAGCCCTGTCATAACCCACGCGTTGTCGCTGCCCACGATTTCATGACGAGGCTCCATCATTTGCAGCGACAACCTGACTGTACATAAAATTAGCAAAGATACCCTCGACGCTCCTCAGTATAATTCGTTGTCGATCACCCTCGCCCCAGACCGGCCCAGTACTCCGTCGAACGTAGCGGCGCGATCGGTCGGCATGGCGGCGAAGCTCGCAATGTCGTTCACCATGCGGCTAAGGATCGGGTTCAGCGCCGCCGAAGCAGACGCTTGCCCGGTCAGGGAGACTTCGGTTCCATCCTTGAAGCGGATTCTTTCGATGCCCGTCAGCACATCCTGTCCGTCGTCGCCGTCGATGTCCGCCCGCAGGTCGGTGACCGTCACCTGCCTCGTCCCGATGTCGATCCGGTAATCTTCCTTGAGCCCGGAATAATAAGCGACGTCATCGCCGGCGCCGCCATCGAGCGTGTCGTTGGCACTGCCGCCCACCAGCCGGTCGTTCCCGTCTTCGCCGTAAAGCTTGTTCGCGCCTGACGAGCCGTATAGCCAGTCGCCATAGCTGGTGCCCCGCAAATTCTCGATGCCCGTCAGCACGTCGCCATGCGCCCAGTTCCAGGTGCCGGTGCCCGCCGCAAGATCGATCCACACCGCACCAAAATTGCTCGTATAGTCGGCGACATCCTCTCCCGCACCGCCGTCGAGCAGATCGGCGCCCGCCCCGCCCGAGAGTCGATCGTTCCCGTCTTCGCCGTACAGCTTGTTCGCGCCCGACGAACCGTACATCCAGTCGCCGTAGCTGGTGCCGCGCACATTCTCGATGCCCGTCAGCTTGTCCCCATGCGCCCAGTTCCAAGTTCCTTTACCGGTGGCAAGATCAACCCACACCGCGCCGTAATTGCCCGTATAATCGGCGATATCCTCGCCCGCGCCGCCATCGAGCAAATCGGCGCCGGCACCGCCGGAGAGACGGTCGTCGCCCTCACCGCCGTACAGCTTGTTCGCGCCCGTCGAGCCGTAAAGCCAGTCGCCCCAGCTCGTGCCGCGCACATTCTCGATGCCCGTCAGCATATCGCCGTGCGCCCAGTTCCAGGTGCCGGTGCCCGCCGCAAGATCGATCCATACCGCACCGAAATTGCCGGTATAGTCGGCGATATCCTCACCCGCACCGCCGTCGAGCAGGTCGGCGCCCGCCCCGCCCGAAAGGCGATCGTTCCCGTCTTCGCCATAAAGCCTGTTCGTGCCCGACGAGCCGTAGAGCCAGTCGCCATAGCCGGTGCTGACGACATTCTCGATGCCGGTCAGCTTGTCCCCATGCGCCCAGTTCCAGGTGCCAGTGCCCGCCGCAAGGTCGACCCACACCGCGCCAAAATTACCGGCATAGCTCGCCGTGTCGTTTCCGGCGCCGCCGAAAAGCTCGTCGGCGCCGGCAAATCCCGCCAGCAGATCATTTCCCTCGCCGCCGCGCAGCCGGTCGACAAGAGCAGTTCCCCCGACGACATTGGTAGGGCCAAAATTCGGCAGCGGGTTGCCATCGACGATCACGTCGGCTCCCTCGAACACATCGAGGCCGAGCGGCGACGTGGTAATTTCGACCGAGGTCAGTTCGGTGCCGGACGCGGTGCCGATGACGGAAATGGACGCCCGCGTCGCGCCGCCAAAGGAGCCACCTTCCACCCGCGTTCCCGAAACGGCGGAGGGCAAGTCGCCGATCCGCAAATTGTCGGCGTTGCCATAGGCCGTAACGCCTTCGATCAGGGTTCCGCGGGAACCGCTGTGGACGCCGATACCCAGATTGCCGTTATTGTAATATTGCCCGCCTTGAACCGTCGTGTTGAGTGAGCCGAGAATATTGCCGTCGGCCATGATGCCCAGACCGTTCACATTGCCATAGGCGATCGCGTCGAGAATCAGGGCATCGACATTGTCATATACGATGATCCCGCCATTTTTCGCACCGGTCACCATCGAATTGACAACCCGCGAGCCTTCCTGGCTTTCCAGCGCCAGTCCGACGATCGCATGCCCTTTCGCATCGACATACATGTTCCTGAATTCATTATTATATCCGCCGACGTCAAAGGAGGCCATCAAGTCGGGAAGCTGTTCGGTCGCGATCAGTCGCAAACCGTCGACGATGCTGTCGCGGACCGCAATCAATTCGATGAAACGCGTGCCGGAGCCGGTTACGGTCGCTCCGTTGCCGAATATCTGGATAGTCGGCATCAGCGGGAGGACGTCGGCGGCATCGCCCGGCCCGAAATCATATTGGATCGGGCGATCGACCGTCACCACCCATGTGCCGTCATCCTGCGCGACCGAGGAGGTGACGGTGAATGTGTTCCCGTGAAAGCCCGAGCCGGTCTCGGTATCGCGGATACGGAGCAGGCTCCCCACTGAAACATCGGACTGAATAATGATTTGTTGGCTACCGAATTCGTTGCTGCTGGCGACGCTGGCCGAAAGTTCCAGGCTTCCAGGGGCCGCGTAGAAAGCGGCCACGCTCGGCTTCGAATGATCCGTTGGAAGGCGCGAGACTATCGTGACGTCTTCGTTCATGACGAGGCGCAGCCCGTCCGGCAGCGTCTGCTGGCTTCCGGCATTCCACTCGCCAGCCCGAAGCTCCAGCACGATACCGGCTTGCGCGGTAGCCCTCGCGGCTTGGTTCACGCGGGGCCAGTCATCGCTGCCGTCCCCTCCGGGCGCGATCGACAATCTTTCCGAAACGGCCACGAAATGACCGGACACCCCGCCGTCGAGCACGACCCATCCGTCGGACGAGAGGCGCGGATCGGAACGAAATTCGTAACGCGCGTCGGTTTCAGAAATATAGACGGTCGATGACTGGGGGACCGAGCCCGCGGCCTCGAATTCCGCCCGCGTCGCAAAGACCACGTCGCCCGCTTCGGGACCGATGATTCCGGTCGGACCGATATTGGCGACCGTGCTGGGTTGGTTCGTCATACTCGAATGTCAGTCGAAATATCAGTCACGCGACCTAGCTCCTCGTAAAAAATTCGGCTTCCAGCGTCCGGAACGCCTCGCCAGCCGTTGCCTACCGGGCTTTAACCAGCCCCCGTTTTGCGACATCTTCCCCTCGCGCGTCGCAGCATCGCCGCGGAGAAAAAAGCCCATGATGCCCGCCCTGCCACGTTGGACGGTCCATCGATAAATATGAAACGCCCGCCGATGTCCAGCAGGAAGCCTCTGTTTTCCCGCAACTACCGCTCGCGCCCCGCCTCGCCGACGGTCCGCCTGATAGGCGATAACAGATATTGGATAATCCGCCGTCGATCGGTCTTGATCTCGACTTGGGCGGCCATCCCCGGCCGCAACCGCTCGCAAAGGCGCGAATGCGTCGCCTGCGATCCGCAATCGAGGCGAATCCGTGCATCATAGACGAGTCCTGCACGGGCGGGATCGGCGCCGCCCGCTTCGGCGCCGCGATCATTGTTGCCGTCGCGATCGATAGCGTCGCGACTGATGTCGCGCACCTTGCCTTCGATCAGGCCATATTCGGTAAAATTAAACGCTTCCAGCTTGACGGCCACACGCTGTCCGACCTTTACAAAGCCGATATCGCGGTTCTGGACGAACGCCTCGACCTCGATCCCGGCTTGGCAGCTTTCGGCACGCGCCGAGCGACAGGGAACGATGACCATCAGCGGCTGCGCCGCCTGAACGACCCCGCCGATCGTATTGACCGTCAGCTGCTGCACGACGCCGTCAACGGGCGCGCGCAGTTCCTTGAACTGGCGAAGGCGCTCGGCCTTGCGCACGTCCTCGGCAGCCAGTCCAGCCTTGTCGTTCGCGGTCGTCAGTTCGGTGGCGGCCGTTTTCCGGAATGTCTCGCGCAGCGACACAAGCTGTGCATCGATCGTGGTGATCGAGGCTCGTGCGCGCGCGGCACTGGCGCTCTGCACGTCGATATTGCGCAAATGTTCGGCGCGCATCTGCTGATATTCAAGAAGGCGCAGCTTCGAATAATAGCCCTTCTTCGTCAGTTGTTCGCGCGCGTCGAGCTGTTTTTCGATAAAGGGCAATGCCTCGCGCAGTTTCGCGAGCTCGGCCACGGCGCCCTGCAATTCGGCCGCCTTCTCGGCTCGCTGACCGAGCAGCGTCGAGCGGTCGGCCTCATATTGCCCGATCGCACCAGCCACGAAGGCGTTTTCAGTCTGCACCACATCGGCCGAGCTACCGGCGGGCGGAACGAAGCGTCCGGACCGCCCGCCGGCATGCGCCAACAGCGCCGCGCTCCGCGCCTTCGCGAGTTGCGCCGAAAGCAGGCTCTGGCCGCTCTGCACCTCCTCGGCGCTCGCGAGGGTGGGGTCGAGTTCGAGCAGCAGATCGCCGGCCTTCACGAACTGGCCGTTGCGGACATGGATCGCCCGCACGGCGCCGATCTCGACCGACTGGATGATTTTCACATTGCCCGACGGCACCGCCTTGCCCGTCGCGACTGCCACGACATCAACGCGGCCAAAGGTCGACCAGACCAGCGCCACGAACAACAAGCCGCAGATCGACAGCATCAACAGGCGTCGCGACGGGCTAGGCGGTGTTTCGATCACCTCCAGCGCGGCGGGCAGAAATTCATGGTCGCTACGGGGAGCCGCCAGCCGGTCGGCGATATTCTGCTCCTTCCAGCTGTCGCGCAGGATCGACCAATGTCGTGCCAGGCCAGGGAAGCGGGGTTCGTCACGTTTCACCGGCTCAACCCCTGCTGTTTCGCATGGAGCTGGGCATAGCGCCCGCCGGAGCGCAGCAACGCCTCATGGCTGCCGATCTCGGTCACCTCGCCGTCCTCGACCGTAATGATGCGGCTGCACCGTCGTACCGCCGACAGCCGGTGGGCGATGATCAGCACGGTCCGTCCCTTGGCGATGCGAGCCAGGTTGTTCTGGATAATTTCCTCGCTCTCGGCATCGAGCGCGCTCGTTGCTTCGTCGAGGATAAGGATGCGCGGATTGGTGATGAGCGCGCGCGCGATCGCGAGACGTTGGCGCTGCCCGCCCGACAGGTTGCTGCCGCGCTCCTCGATGATAGTGTCATAACCCTGCGGCAGCGCGAGGATGAATTCGTGCGATCCCGACAGTTTCGCCGCTGCAATCACGTGCTCCATCGGCAGCGTGTTGTTTGCCAGCGCGATATTCTCCCGCACCGACTGGTTGAAAAGGATATTGTCCTGCAGCACGACGCCGATCTGCCGCCTCAGCCACGCCGGATCGGCGAGCGCCAGGTCCGATCCGTCGACAAGCACGCGCCCTTCGTCGGGGACGTAAAGCCGCTGGACGAGCTTTGTCAGCGTCGATTTGCCCGATCCCGATGGTCCGACGATGCCAAGCATCTCCCCCGCCGGAATGTCGAGGTCGATGCCGCGAAGGACTTCGGGCGTGTCGGGACGATAGCGGAAGCGGACGCGTCGAAAGCTGATCGTTCCCTCGATGGGCGGCAGCGCGGCGCGCGCCGTATCATGCGTCGGCTCGCCGGGTGCGTTCAATATATCACCAAGACGATCGACCGAAATCCGGACTTGCTGGAAATCCTGCCACAGCTGCGACAGCCGCAGGATCGGCTGCGCCACGCGCCCCGCGAACATATTGAAGGCAACAAGGCTGCCGACGCTCATATCGCCCGCAATGACAGCCTTGGCACCCACGTAGAGGATCGCGACGGTTGTTAGCTTCGACACCAGCTGGATCGCATGATTGCCCCAGATCGACAGCACCGCGACGCGAAAACCGGTCGCAATGTAGCCCGCGAACTGGCGCTCCCACCGGTCGCGCATCCGTGGCTCGACCGCCATCGCCTTCAGCGTGCCGATACCCGTGACCGTTTCAACCAGAAAGGACTGATTTTCGGCGCCGCGGTTGAATTTCTCGTCCAGCCCGGCGCGAATCGGCGGGGTCACGAATATCGAAATCAGCGCATAGAGGGGGATGGTCAGCGCGACGATCAGCGTCAGCAACGGCGAATAGAGATACATTACGATGAAGAAGATGACCGTGAAGAACAGGTCGATGACGACCGTCATCGCGTTCGAGGTCAGAAAGCTGCGAATGCTCTCAAGCTCGCGGACACGCGCAACGCTGTCGCCGACGCGGCGTGCCTCGAAATAGGAGAGGGGTAATGACAGCAGGTGGTTGAACAGCGATGTCGACAGTTCGGCGTCGACACGGTTGGTCGTGTGCGCGAACAACCAGTTTCTGAGTCCCGACAGCAGCGTTTCGAAAACCAGGATCGCGGCGAAGCCAATCGCCAGCACGTCGAGCGTGCCCATCGACCGGTGGACGAGTACCTTGTCGATGACGAGTTGGAAGAAGATCGGCGAAACGAGCGCGAAAAGCTGGAGGAAGAAGCTCGCGATCAGCACATCGCGCAACGGTTTGCGATATTTTACGAGCGCCGGAATGAACCACGAAATGTCGAACGGTCGCTTGGCGCCGGTCATGCGTTCGCGCGTGGTCATCAGCAGGAGTTCGACCGCTCCCGTATCGGCGACGAAAGTGGCCTCCACACGATCTTCGGCGTAGATTTCGGGTCGAGGCTCGCCCGGCGTCAAAACCAGATATCGCGGCGCCATCCCCTCCCCGCGCTCGGCCTTCAACATGATCGCGGTCCCGCCGTCGCGGCGGGCGATCAGGGCCGGGAGGGGCAATTTCGCGAGCGTTGCCATATCGGCGATGCGTCGCCGCGCCGTGATTCCGAGCTTTCCCGCTATTCGGAGAAGATCGTCGAAATCATAGGGTTTGTCGCCTTGCCCCCGGTCATGATGTATTTGGGCGGGGTCGGCAAGCACACCTAGAAAGCGGGCAATCACCACGAAACTGGCGAGGGTCTCGTCAGCGGCGCCCAGCGGAGCCTTCTCCGGCGATGTTCCCATGTAATTCGACCTGTAAAATGCATAGTGCGCAAAAAGAAGCGAGCCTTTGCATCCCCCTATAATTCATAACCGGACATGACAACTGGCGGCCTCATTATTCGGCATCGCCCGAAGAACGCGAAGTCTTCGTCCCGACGGGAAGGAGAGAGCCGGGTCCCTGGCGAGCTTTCGCCTCCCTCGAGCGGGAACAATGGCCGATATCAGAAGAGATGCACGCCCGGACTCACCAGTTGGAGCCGATCCGCTCCGGCCGCGGAGAGCGAAGCCGTTTCGGGGCCGAAAGCTCCGAAGCTCGTGACGTCGGCAACCATCCGAAGGAGCGTTGCATCAAGCGACGTCGACCCATCCACCGCCGCCGTCGGTGTCGCCGCGCTGTCGCTCTCGACATTTGACGCGGATGCTTGCCCGGTCAGCGAGACCTCCGTTCCATCCTTGAAGCGGATCCTCTCGATGCCCCTCAGCACATCCTGCCCATCGTCGCCGTCGACGCCGGCCCGCATGTCGGTGACCGTCACCTGGCCCGCTCCGATGTCGATCCTGTAATCGTCCTTGAGCCCGGAATAATAAGCCACGTCATCGCCGGCGCCGCCATCAAGCGTGTCGTTGCCACCGCCGCCGACCAGCCGGTCGTTCCCGTCGTCGCCGTAAAGCTTGTTCGCGCCCGACGAGCCGTAGAGCCAGTCGCCATAGCTGGTGCCCCGCACATTCTCGATGCCCGTCAGCACGTCGCCATGCGCCCAGTTCCAGGTGCCGGTGCCCGCCGCAAGGTCGATCCACACCGCACCGAAATTACCCGTATAATCGGCAATATCCTCACCCGCGCCGCCGTCGAGCAGGTCGGCGCCCGCACCGCCCGAGAGACGGTCGTTCCCGTCTTCGCCGTACAGCTTGTTCGTGCCCGACGAGCCGTACAGCCAGTCGCCCCAACTCGTGCCCCGTACATTCTCGATTCCCGTCAGCTGGTCGCCATGCGCCCAGTTCCACGTTCCCTTGCCGGCGGCGAGGTCAACCCACACCGCACCGTAATTTCCGGCATAATCGGCCATATCCTCGCCCGCTCCGCCATCGAGGATGTCTGCCCCCGCCCCCCCCGAAAGAAGGTCGTCGCCCTCACGGCCGACAAGTCGATCCTCGCCCTTTCCGCCGTGGAGCGCATTTGCGGCGGCGGATCCATAGAGCCAGTCTCCGTAATCGGTGCCGACGACATTCTCGATGCCCGTCAGCATATCACCGTGCGCCCAGTTCCATGTCCCGGTGCCCGCCGCAAGGTCGATCCACACCGCGCCGTAATTCGCCGTATAGTCGGCTGTGTCGATCCCCTCGCCCCCATCAAGCAAATCCGCGTTGGCGCCGCCGGCCAGGCGGTCATCGCCCGCCTCGCCGAACAATTGGTCGCTGCCCGCCTCGCCGGCCAACAGGTCGCCGCCCGCCCCGCCGACGAGCATTTCCGCCGCGGCAGAACCGCGTAGACGATCGTCATGGCTGGTACCGATCAGCACCTCGATCGAACCGAAACGGTCGCCGGCCGCCACGCCGCCCTTGCCCAGACCCGTTGCAAGATCGACATCCACGCCGGCCGGGCTTTCCCAGACCCCCGAAAAGTCCACCGTGTCGATGCCCGCGCCGCCCACGAAATTTTCCAGCGCCCATGTCGGCGACCATGCCGTTCCTGCGCTGTCCGCCTGAAAATGCTTGACGGCCCTGAACGCGCCCGATCGCGACGGAGCGATCCAGAGCCCTGGCGCAAGGGCGCCGCCCGACGGAGCGCCGACGATCACACGCCATGTCAACGTATCGATGGCGACGACGGACAGAATTGTCCCGCCCGAACCCGACACGGCGAAGTCGCTCGCCGTCAGGGCCATTCCCGGGCGGCTGACGATGAGATCGAAGCTGACGCTCGCCGCGCCTGCGAAATCATCGCTCGGCCGATCGGCGGCGATCGCGAGTATCTGTCCGCTCGCACCGCTCGACACAGACAGTGCGGCCAATATCCCCAACTCGCGTCCCAGTTCCCCTTGCGCAAGAAACTGAAGTCCCGAGATGCCTTGCGACGGGGAAACCAGCCCGCCGGCCAGCTGCGTCAGCAGGTCGTAGCGCAAGCTCGCGGCGTAAGCCGAATAGCTGGCCTTGTCGCCTTGGAGGTTAACCGAGTGGTATGTTTCGACGCCGATCTGTTGTGCCGTGTCGACCGCCGCGTTCCAGCCGCCAATGAAGTTCATGGCGGAGACCGGGTCAAAGGCGAACAACTGATTGCCAAGCTGGACCTCGACCGCAAAGCCGTTGGCGGTTGTGCGGACCTGCGGCGACATTCCGGCGTTGGCGAGCAATCCGCTCAGTATCGCGGCGAATTGATCTGGTGCAGCGACTTCGGCCGCGAGCAGGTCAGCCCATGACGAGGGGGTCGACGTCGCATCCTCGCGGGAAACCGCCGACCAGAGCCCCGAAGCGAATTGAGCATAGAATCGCGCCCTATCCTCCATCGGCACGTCCGACGCATCCGACACCCCGAAATAGTCCGCAAGCAATTCATCCACCCGGCCCGCGAAAGACGCGAAATCGGTAATGCCCTGCCGCCAGCCCTCTTCGGCGGCGAGCGCCGATATATTCGTTTCGACACGGACGACTTCGATGCGTTGCCGGCTGACGATCGAAACAAACTCGCCGAGGGCCATTCCCTCCGGGTTGTTGTGACCCGGGATCGCCGTCCGGGGAGTCGGATTCCAGCCGGACAAATCGAGCGAATTGTTGAATATGGCGCCGTACGGAAGCGAGCGGAGGAAATCGATTGATTCGTAACGGTAATTCCCAGGGGAAACCGAGTTGTGATACCAGTTCAGCAGATAGAAGGAATCGGTGTTGCCCGGACGGAAAACCGAACTGGACGGATCAGCCTGGGCGTTTTCGAACACCATCACGTCGACTGGATTCGAGGTATCGAGAACCTCTTCCATCGTGCCCTTGAACGCTATGCCGACCATCGCGTCGAAAACCCACCACTGACCGTCGACGAGCACCTCGTTGAAGATGTGGCCCGCGCCCGAAATGACGCGATTTTCAAAGCCGGCATTGGTCAGGAAGAGTGCGAGGATCGCAGCATAGTCGGTGCAAAGCCCGACCGTTGAATCCAGATAGGTGTCGACGCTCGCATTCGCCGGCGAGGTTACCCCGAGCCCGGAGTTCGCCATGACCCCGCCGCCGCTTCCATCATATTCGCCAAGCCCCCACATGCCCGATACGAATTGCAGGAACCCCGTTGCCTCGGCCATGTCGGAGGAGAATTGCGCGGACGAACTCCCCGCCGCCGCGACGACGCTTGCCGCATGGTCGTAAAGTTCATCGAAGGATCCGATCGATGCCCGCCAATCGCGTTCAGAGGCCGCGCTCGAAATATCGCCTTCATATTCCGCGAAAGTAAACCGGCTGAGATCGAGCAGCGTTTCGACCAAGGCGGGGTCGCGAACGGTTGTGCCCGTCGCCGAATATTGCCGCGACACCAGCCGGCCCGTCGCATCGTCCCTGACCTCCAACAGCACGCCAACCTTGCCCGCCGCCTCCAGCCCGAAACGGGCTTGCGCCAGTTTCGACCAGATACCCTCGACGCTGCTGCCGTCGCTTCCGATCATTGTGAAGCGATAGGAAAAACTCGGTCCGAGTTGATCGGCCGAAACCATAATATCGTCACCGGTGAACGCAAGGCGGGGTTGGCGTTCCGACTGGCCGGCGATGATCATCGCGGTCTCGGCGGTGCCGAGCACGTCGCTCTGAAAATAGAGCTCGCCGTTGTCGCGGCGCCAGACGAGGTCGGATTTTCCATCATTGTCGAAATCGTCGACGGCTATGATTTCCTTGCCGTCGACGGCGACCTGTCCCGCATCGGCAAAAGCCGTGCCGCTCGACAACAGGATGCGTCCGCCGCGATCGATGACATCAGTCCGACCATCGCCGTCGAAGTCGCCGGTCAACCAGGCGCCGCCCGCCGGCGCCGCTTGCGTCCACATTCGATTGAACGCCAGCGCGCTGCCGGTGCTAAGCCACATATCGGAACCGGAAAAGCCGTGCGAATAGGTAAACGCGTCCGAACGGCCATCGCCGTTGAAATCGCCGGTGATCCAGCCGCCCGACCCAAAGCCGCTGGGGCTCCACGCCGCCGACGGCGCATACCCCGTGCGCGTCGCATTCCAGACCTGTGGCCCGCCGCTTGTCGACGTGGCGACCAGCAGTTCGTCGACGCCGTCGCCGTCGAAATCCCCGGCCTTGACGTCATGCACCTGCGCGCCGCCCTGATACAGATCGACGCGGTTGAAACTGCCGTTGGCATTCTGGAAGATCACGGATACCCGGCTCGCGTTCGACAGGATCAGATCGTCCAGTCCGTCGCCATCGACGTCGCCGCTGGTCATCGCATAGCCGGCAAAGCCCGTCGCGATAAGCTGGTGGCGCGAGAAGTCCGCTCCGTTCAGCGAATAGGAATAGATCGCCCCGCTCGTCGCGTC
Source organism: Sphingomonadales bacterium (assembly GCA_004173185.1). Taxonomy (GTDB): domain Bacteria; phylum Pseudomonadota; class Alphaproteobacteria; order Sphingomonadales; family Sphingomonadaceae; genus Sphingomonas. The sequence continues at coordinate 46,645 of SEFZ01000028.1, forward strand.
CAAACTCATCAACCTGTCGGCAGATGCCGGCGCCTTCAACGAAACATACACTATTGCATCCCTGCTCATTGCTCATGGATCCGGCTAAAGACGAAACGCGCCGGATTATTTTCGAATCTCCATGTGATAGCTTGCGAAGACTGTCCTGAACAGCTGCTCCGTCGCCTGTCGCCGGTGCGGCTTTCCCGAGGCGCCGAACCGCCGGGCCTTGCCGGTCGGTGCGCATGCGGCGGTGATAAGCGGATTGAATGCGGCTTTCCATTGATCGACATTGGGCGAAGAGCTTTGTTCCTAACGGAACGGAAACCTTGATCATTTATGCATGTCGCCACGGCGCTCCACGGGCAGCAATATAGGAAAGCTTTTAGAATGAAGGTGATGCTGGTTTTCGGAACCCGGCCCGAAGCGATCAAGATGTTTCCCGTCGTTCACGCGCTTCGAACGCAATCAGGCGTCGACACGCGTGTCTGCGTCACTGCGCAGCATCGCGAAATGCTCGATCAGGTTCTGGACATCGCGCGCATTACCCCCGACGTCGACCTCGACATGATGACCCCAAACCAGTCGCTCGACGCCCTGCTCGCCCGGCTCGTCACCGGTCTCGGCGAGACGTTCGATCGCGAAAAACCCGGCCGCATCCTCGTCCATGGCGATACGCTGACGACCATGGCGGCGACGCTTTCCGCCTATTTCCGCAAGATTCCCGTCGGCCATGTCGAGGCCGGGCTGCGCAGCGGCAACATTTATCATCCCTGGCCCGAAGAGGTGAACCGCAAGGTCGCGGGCGCGGTGGCCGACCTGCATTTCGCGCCGACCGAAACGGCCGCGGCTGCGCTCCGTGCCGAGAATGTTCCCGCCGACCGCATCCACATCACGGGAAACACCGTGATCGATGCCTTGCTCGCCACCAAGGCGCGGATCGACGAAGAACCCTCTCTGGCGGCAGGCCTCGACCCGCTGTTACAGCGCTTCGCCGGCAAACGGATCATCGCCGTCACCTCGCACCGGCGCGAGAATTTCGGCGACGGGATGAAAGCGATCGCCGATGCCATCGCAGCCATCGCCGCGCGGCGCGACGTGGCGGTCGTTTTCCCCGTCCACCCCAACCCGCATGTCCGCAGCGCGATGGAGCCTATCCTTGGCGCGCTGGGCAATGTCGCGCTGATCGATCCGCTCGATTATCCGCATTTCGTCCGCCTGCTGGCGGCCTCGGAACTCGTGCTGACCGACAGCGGCGGGGTGCAGGAAGAAGCGCCTTCGCTCGGGAAACCCGTGCTCGTCATGCGCGAGACGACCGAACGCCCCGAAGGCATCGAAGCCGGCACCGCGCGGCTTGTCGGAACCGACAAAGCGCGTATTGTTTCCGAAATTTTCAAGCTTTTGGACGACAAGGACGCCTATTCGACCATGGCCCGTGCCCACAACCCCTTCGGTGACGGTACGGCGGCAAAACAGATTGCGGAGATTGTTGCGCGTGCCCATTGATAGCGAACAAAAGGTCACGGTCCTCGGACTTGGTTATATCGGCCTGCCCACCGCCGCGCTGATCGCACGCTCGGGGTGCAAGGTAACCGGCGTCGACGTCAGCCGACATGTCGTCGACACGGTCAACAGCGGCAAGGTGCATATCGAGGAAGTCGATCTCGACGGTCTCGTCCAGGGCGTCGTGTCGCGCGGAACGCTGGTTGCTTCGACCGACGTCGCCCCCGCCGACACCTTCGTCATCGCGGTGCCCACGCCGCATGACGACGAGCATCGCCCCGACATCAGCCATGTCCTTTCGGCGGCGCGCGCGATCGCGCCGAAGCTGGAGGCTGGCAATCTGGTTATTCTCGAATCAACCTCGCCCGTCGGCACCACCGAAAAAGTCGCCCAGCTCCTCGCCGAGCTCCGCCCCGACCTCGAGGTTCCGGGCGCCTGCACCGGCGCTGCCGACATCTTCGTTTCTTATTGCCCGGAGCGCGTGCTTCCGGGCCGCATCCTCGTCGAACTCGTCGACAACGACCGATGCATCGGCGGCATCACCCCGCGCTGCGCCCGCCGTGCGATGACCTTCTACCGTCAGTTCGTGCGCGGAGCGTGCGTCACCACCTCGGCGCGCGCCGCCGAAATGGTAAAGCTGGTCGAGAACAGCTATCGCGACGTCAACATCGCTTTTGCCAACGAACTGTCGATGATGGCCGAGCATATGGGCGTCGATGTCTGGGAGGTGATCCGCCTCGCGAACCGCCATCCGCGCGTCAACATCCTCCAGCCCGGCCCCGGCGTCGGCGGCCATTGCATCGCGGTCGACCCCTGGTTCCTCGTCCATGGCGCGCCCGATCACAGCCGCCTGACCCGCACCGCGCGCGAAGTGAATCTCGCCAAGACCGCGCATGTCATCGGCGCCGCCGAAATGCTCGTGTCGCAGCATCCGAAGGCGCGCGTCGCGTGCCTTGGCCTCGCCTTCAAGCCGAATATCGACGATTTCCGCGAAAGCCCCGCGGTCGAGGTCGCCGCCGCGCTTGCACGCCGCTTCGGCAAGCAGATCGAGATCGTCGAGCCCTATGCGCGCGGGCTGCCGATGGAGTTCGCGGGCACGAGCGCCGAGCTGATCGACCTCGACAGCGCGCTTGCCGGGTGCGACGTGCTGATCGTCCTCGTCGACCACGACCTGTTCAAATCGATCCCGATCGAGGAACGCGGCGACAAGATCGTCTATGACACGCGCGGCCTGTGGCTCGACCAGCCGAGCAGCGGCAATGGCAATCGCCTGCACAGAGCGGCCTGACGCAGCGCGCTTGACGCTCCGCCCGTGGCTCCGCATCTTGGCTTCATGCTGACGCGTCTCGAAACCATCGTCGTCGAAAAGCCCTGGGGACGCACCGATATTCCTGCTGCGTTCGGCGATTTCGGCGGGCGCCGGATCGGCGAGATCTGGTTTTCGACTCCAGCCGGCGACGATGCGCCGATCATGGTCAAATTCCTCTTCACCTCGGAACGGCTGTCGATCCAGGTCCACCCCGACGACAGCGCGGCGCAGGCGGTCGGCTTTCCCCGCGGCAAGGACGAATGCTGGCTGATTCTCGAGGCCGAACCCGGCGCCGAACTTGGCGTCGGCCTGAACACGGAAACCACCCGCGAAGCCCTGCGCGACGCCGCGCTCGACGGAACGATCGTCGACATGATCGACTGGCGACCGTCGAAGGCGAATGATTTCGTCTACAACCGAGCGGGCACGATCCATGCGATCGGAGGCGGGCTGACCGTCGTCGAGGTGCAGCAGAATGTCGACTGCACCTATCGCCTCTATGACTATGGCCGCCCGCGCGAGTTGCATCTCGATGA
>SEFZ01000078.1 GCA_004173185.1 Sphingomonadales bacterium
GCAGCAACTGGCAGGCGCGCAGATTGCCGGTCTTCTTGTAGACGAGTGAGACCTTCGTTCGTCTGAGGCTGTGGGTGCCGTAGGCCGCCGGCTCGAGATCGATCAACCGGATCCATTGATTGACGAGCCGCGCGTACTGCCGCGTGCCGATATGAGCGCCGGCGTGATTTCGGCTGGGAAACAGCCAATCGTCATCGCGATGGCCCCGCATCTCGAGCCAGGCCGCGATCGCATCCCGGGCAGGCTCCGTGATCTCGAAGGGAACGGGTCGACCGGTCTTCTGCTGGATGACGGTTGATCGGAGCCTCAACGACCCGCCGGGCGCGACATCGCTGACGCGGAGCTTCACCAGGTCACATGCTCTGAGTTTTGCATCGAGCGCGCAGTTGAACATCGCAAGGTCGCGTACGCGCTTGGCGACCTTCAGCTGCTGTCGGATCGCCCATATGTGCTTGGGCTTCAGGGGTGCTTTAGGCCCGATTAGACGCCCCGCGTTCCAGGGTCGCCGCGGGATGATGAACAGGTCAGACTGGCGCATGGCCAACCTCCCAAGAGATGGCCTCCCTGCCCTACCAATCCTACTCCAGCTGCGTCAGGCCTGCGCCAGAACCGGACATTGCTGTCTGGGCGCAAAGTCGACATTCATCAGGAATGGGCGGCGCGTTTGAAGGTTCGTTTTTCCATCGATCCTGGGAGATTGGATTGGACCAGAAGCAATCATTGAGCACAACACGGCACCATCAATGCGTTCAGAAACTCTAACGCGATGCCGCTGCTCGTTCGCCCACTAAAACGGGCTCCGCCAAGGCTGCCTCGATCGACGAGAATAGGGAGTTTGGTGTGATTGGTTTGGTGAGATGACCATCAGCACCTGCAGAAGCCCCAGCTTCAACGTGCTCGGCCGATGCGTTGGCAGTCAGCATGATGATTGGCGTTCTTGTCCGATCCGCATGGGCCTCACTGGCTCGTATCGCGCGCACCGCGGTCAGACCATCCATCACGGGCATCTGCATATCCATCAGGATCAAATCGAAAGATCCTTGATTCCAGCATGCCAGAGCCTCCTCCCCATTCGTCGCTGTCGTCACAGTTATCCCGGCGCCGGCGAGGATGAGTTCGACGACCTTTACCGGTAAGGGCCTCGCTCAGCCTTGAGCGTCGCTGGCTTCTTGGCTTTCCGGCGCGCGCGGTAACTCCCGGTCTCGCAGGCTTCAAAGTGCCGCCGCCAAATCATCGACCGTCCGGATCGTCGAGGCCTGTTCTGCGATGGCTGCACGACGCTTCTCAAGCGCCGGGTCAGCCCCCTCGCGCATTTGACGCTTTATCTCCGAGGCCTTGTCCCGCGCTTCAGCGACACTCAGGTCTCCGGTCGCACCGCCCGCGGAACCCAAGGTCAATCGCGGCTGCCCTCCCCCGATCGACCGGTAGCGAATGACCCAGGTTTTCGCGCCGCCGGAGCCGATCCTCAAGCAGAGTCCGGGGCATCGAGAGTCCCAAAGCTCAAGGCGCTTGCCATCGTCGGATCTGGCATTCAGCACCATCCGATCCGTGAGTATTCTGGCCTTCTCGGACGACATTCTGACCTCGCCAGGACGGTCTGTTCGGGGGCGCAAGCGGGGCACAAATCATCCGTGTACCCGTGAAAATAAGTGGAACGCATTGACGCGATAATGTCAACCAGAGCTTTGATTTAAAATGGTTTTTGGAACGCCCTGAAACGCCCTGAAATGGCGCGAGGGGCAGCTCTGTGGCGAAGACGTGCAGAACAAACAGGTCCAGCCCGGCCTCATCCCGGCAGGAACAGCTCCATTGGCCTTCGGCCCAGAAACGGTCTGGGTAATTCTGCAGAAGTTCTCCGGACAACGCGACGGCATGAAGGGGGACAGATAGGCGTCGAGGTTGCCGATCAGATCTTCGGGCCCGGGCCGCTCCGTGCCGAAGATGTGAGCGATCGTCTGGGCGATGAGGTCATCCTTGGACCCGAAATGCCTGTAGAAGCCGCGATGCGTCCGGCCAGCCGCCTTCATCACCGCGGCCACGCTGACGGCGTCGACGGCTTTTTTTCAAAACAGCGACGGCTTGAGATTTTGGGTCCTGGCCTCCAGCCCGAAGATCGGCAGTTCGCCCGTCCAGTCCTTCCCCCCAGACCTGTCCGCTCGACATTCGGCATTGTAGAACGCCGAAATCCGGCCTAACTCCGCGCTTGGCCGCCAACGCGACCGGGGGAATGGATCATGCCTGCTCTGACCGGCCTTACGCCTCCGATGACCGTCGGAGAGGATGCGGTGCACGCCGCATCACGGTCGCTGGACGACAAGCGGACGTCCAGCGGCGCCGGCGACGACGGAGGGACTTCGACCCGGGTCGCCGCCGCACCGGGTCCGCAATGAGCGACTTTCATTTCATTTCCGGCTTGCCGCGATCGGGCTCAACGCTGCTGGCCGCCCTTCTGCGTCAGAATCCCGCGTTCCAGGCGGGCATCACCAGTCCTGTCGGGTCCTTGTTTCATGCCACCCGCAACGCGATGGGGGCGTCGAACGAAACGGCGGTGATGCTGGACGAACAGCACCGCGAGCGCGTTCTGCGGGGCCTGTTCGAAACCTACTACGCCGATCAGGCGGACAAGCGCGTGGTGTTCGACACCAACCGCACCTGGTGCGCGCGCCTGCCGGCGCTGATGGCCTTGTTCCCAGACGCGCGGGTGATCTGCTGCGTGCGCAGCGTCGCCTGGGTGATGGACAGCATCGAGCGGCTGATCCAGC
>SEFZ01000029.1 GCA_004173185.1 Sphingomonadales bacterium
TTCTATGCCCGGCTTCCGATTCGGTCAACACCGTTTTGTAATTTTCTGTCGCTTTTCTGAAATACTCACCCAACCCTCTGACTTCACACAACTTTTATCGCATGCGCAACCGTGAAGACGCAACGCCCCCCACCCCCAACCCCGGCGAATTTCTCGAATCAGCGCTCAAATCACGGGTGAATCGCCCTCCAAGCCGATGGGAAATGCGGAAACGGGCGGTTTCAGCCTGCGGAAAGCCCATGCAGCCCCACCGCGAACAACCCGATGATTCCCACTTGGGGTTTACGGCGCATAAAGGCGTGCGAGCGCATAGGCGCGTACATGAGCGAAGTCGCAGCACTGCAACCCGAGAATGAGCCCAAGCTGCGCGATCAGGTGCGCAGCGCCGTGATCTGGCGATCCGGCACCCAGATTGCCGGGCAGTTGCTCACCTGGGCTTCTACCTTCCTCGTCATCCGCGTGCTGTCGCCCAGCGACTATGGCCTGTTCGCAATGACGCAGGTCGTGCTTGTCCTGCTCAACATGCTCAATGGCTATGGTCTCGCCAGCGCGCTGATCCAGCGCAAGGATGCCGATCTCAAGGCCCAGCGCCAATTGTTCGGCATGCTGATCCTGCTCAACCTCGCGCTCGCGACCGCGCAGTTCATCTGCGCGCCGCTCGCCGCGGCCTATTATCGCCAGCCCATGGTCGCCGATATGCTGCGGGTTCAGGCGCTGCTCTATATAGCAACGCCGTTCATCGCTTTGCCCTACGCCAGGCTCGCCCGCGCGATGGACTTCAAGAAGCAGGCAAAGGTGAACTTCATCTCCGGCATCGCCGGCGCAAGCGCCGCATTGGCCGGAGCCTATAGCGGCATGGGCGTATGGACACTGGTGCTCGCGCCCGTGGTCCTCTTTGTCACCCGCGCGATCGGCATGACCTGGGCAGCCAATTCGCTGATGTGGCCGAGCTTCGACTTTCGCGGCGCAAGCGACATAGCCCGCTATGGCGGCGTGATGGCATTCGGCCAGATCTTCTGGTTCGTGCAGAGCCAGGCCGATGTGTTCATCGCCGGCCGCCTGTTCGATCCCCACACGCTCGGCATCTATACGACCAGCCTGTTCCTCACCCAGATTTTCGTGTCGAAGTTCGTGCCGCCGCTCAACGAAGTCGCCTTCACTGCCTATGCGCGGCTGAAGGATGACAAGGCAGCGGTGGCAGGCGCCTTTGTAAAGTCAGCGCGGATCATCATGGTCGTCGCGCTCCCCTTCTATCTCGGCCTCGCCGCAACCGCTGGCCCCTTGGTCGAAGTCGTGCTTGGCCCCAAATGGATCGAAGCCGCGCCGATCGTCCATTGGCTCGCGCTCGCCATGCCGATGATGACGCTCCAGACGCTCTACGCTCCTGCGACCGATGCCTGCGGCCGCCCGGGCATCGGTGCGCAAAACGGGATTGTCGGCGCGATCCTGCTGCCTGCCGCTTTCTTGGTCGGGGTGCATTGGGGCCTGTTCGGGCTCGTCGCCGCGTGGTTCTGCGCCTATCCGCTCTATCTCGGCATCTCGACCTGGCGGACCTTGCCAGTGATCGGTGTTCGCCTGCGCGATCTGGTCGATGCGATCACGCCACCTGCGCTCGCGGCGGTAGCAATGGCGCTGATCGTCACGCTGATCGGCAACGTCCTGCCGCCGATGGGCCCGCTCCCCCGCTTGGCTTTCCTCACCTGCACGGGTGCTGTGGCGTATGGCGCATGGCTCACGATCTTCGCGCGCGGAACGCTCGACGAAGTGGTCGACATGGTCCGCAAACGCCGCAGCTAAGTTAGCCGCCAACCGCGTCCGGACGACATCCATCACCGGATTCACGCCGACTGTATATAACTGCGCATTGCCTCGGCTTCGGATTCGATCCGGTCGATACGGTATTTCACCAGATCGCCGATCGAGACGAAGCCGACGCATATGCCGCCTTCGACCACCGGCAAATGCCGGATCCGCCGCCGCGACATCAGCGCCAGCGCGCCGAGGATCGATTCGTCCGGGCTGACCGTGATCGCCGGCGAGGTCATCACGTCGGAGACGCGCCGATCGAGTGCCGCGGCCCCGTCCCGCTCCAGGCAGTGGATCACGTCCCGTTCGGAAAATATGCCGAGTACTGCGGTGCCGTCGATCACCGGCACTGCGCCGATCCTTCGCCCGCCCAGTAATTGCACGGCTTCGGCGACGCTGCTTGTGGGCGCGATAGACACTACTTCGTGCCCTTTCCCCCCCAGAATTGCCGCGATGGTCATCGCTTCGGACTCCTTCATGATGGGTCTCAGGCGGTTGTTTCTCCCATGAATCGGGTCCAATTGCAAAACCATGGAAGAGAATGAAAAGACGCTGGACAATCCCCGCTACGCCGCCTTCGCATGGGCACGCTTCAAGAAGATCCTGTGGTGGATGGCCGCAGTTGCCGCCTTGGCCAGCGCCATCGCGGTCGGGCTGATGTGGTGGTCGCTCGGCTGGATGGGCATCCACGTCGCCATCACCACCGTGCTCGGCACCTTCTTCACGATCATGATGACGGCCGCGCTGATGGGGTTGGTGTTCCTCAGCTCGGGCAGCGGGCATGACGAACAGGTCATCGAACCGCTCAAGGACGAAACTGACTAAAGCTCGAGTTTGAGCGCAAACTTGATGACCGCCTTGCCGTTCGCGGGCACGGTCACCCGCCAGATCTTCACGCCCTTGCGCTCGATCAGCTTCGGCCCGCCCGTCAGCTTGTACGGTATCGGCATCTCAAAGGTCTCGGGCGTCGATCGCGCATTACTGACCTGAATCTCGAAGGGCTGGCGGTTGCCGGCGCGCGCCCGCGAGATAATCGTGTAGCGAACGTCGCTGCTCTCGCCGGTCTCGAACTCGACTTCCTCGCCGATCGCCCGATCGGCCAGTTCGCTCTCGCCCACCAGCAAAGACTGCTCGCCCGCCCGCTCGAACACTGCGACCCCGCCTGCGGGCAATGGCAGCCCCAGACCGCCGGCCTCACGATTTTCCATCCGCAGCACCCGCGTAGAGGGCGCGCTTTCGGGCACGGCAAACTGGTTGAATTCCCCGGTATAGACCCGCGCGAACTTCACCTTGTCGCGCATCAGCATCGCTACCTGCTTGCGGCTCTGCGCCGCGACCGTCACCGGCTCGGGAATCCGGTAGAGCTTGAGATCGCCCAGTTCCTCCTGCTGCGCCACCATCCCCGCAACCGGCGAAGCCGTCCGCGCACGTTCCAGAGAAGCTCTCTGGCCGGTCACCACAATATCTTCCGAGGCCATTGCCATCATCGGCGCGGGCATCGGCGTCGGCTCGGATTCGATGCCCCAGCGCGGATGCGTGCTGGTATTGTCCATCGGCCAGCATTGCAGATACAGTTCGGCCGCAGGCCCGCTGGGCAAGCGCGCCGCCGCTTCCTTGTTCGGTGCGCCCGCCACCGCACTGGTCCGCGCCCCCGCAAAGCCCTGGCTCCCGCCATTCGCCACGGTCAGCCACGCGAACAACTCCAGGCTCTCGCCATCCTCGGCGACGTTCGCGACATAGTTGGCCGACCAGTCAAACCCCTGCGCCAGATAGGATAGCTGCACCGTCACCGTCGTCGCGGTTGCGCTATTGGTGCTCACCGAAAGCGTCGGCTTGGCGGAGAGATCCGCAGGAACCCCCGGATATGTCAGTGTCTCGGGCAATCCCGAGCAACCCAGCGCGTCGACGCCATCGGCGGTGGTCAGCAATACGCCGCCCCCCGGCCCCGACTGGATGATCGCCTCGCCTTCGGTGACCTTGCCGGTCGCGCGGCTGGTGCGACGTATATATACGCGCCGCTTGAGATAGGCGTCGATCAGCGCCGCGGGGGACAGCAAGCGCGCATCGCGGTTCTTCTCGCCCACCTGTCGTGGAAGGCCCGTGACGATCGCGGTCTCGGGCATCATCCCTTCCGACACACCGACAAAGCGGATCACCGAAGCGCCCGCCGGCAGCGTGATCGTGCGCGTCTCGGTCACCAGCGCATAGCCGCCGGGCCAGCCGCGCGCCGGGATCGCTCCCTCGCCCCGGCCCGGATCGCGGTACAGCGTCACCGATGTCGCATCGATCCGATCGGACTCGACCAGAGGCTGCGCCGCCGCTGGCCAGGCCGCAGCGAGCAAAATGAGGGAAAGGAGAAAGCGGTGCATCGCTCAGTAGCGCGTGTCGAACACCACGCTCACCGATGCCTTGCCATTGGCAGGCACCGGCACCTTCCACTCCATCCGATCGGCGGAAACGCGCGTGCCCTCGATGCTCTGCTCGATCAGTTGCACGTCACCCCAAAGTCCGCTCTGCGCGAGATCGATCGTCACCGGCTCGGGCCGTGCGTTGGTGAAGTCATAGCGCATTGAAGTCCGCCAGCGCGTCGATGACAGCCGCTTGCGATCGACCACTATGGCAGTGCCTTTCACGTCAAACGCTTCGCCGGTCCGGATCGACATCGCCGATCCCATCGGCGCCGCATCGACGCGGCTCTCGCCGATAAACTGCGGATCGCCCCGCGCATCGCGCATATACACGCGGATCGTGCCCGAAGGCAGCTGATCGCCCAGCCCGCCTTCCTTAGAGGTCGAGAATTTCAGCACCGTCGAGGCACTGCGCGGATCGTTTTGGGTAGCGAGCCAGCCATTGCTCCACTCATAGGTCTTGCGCGCGGCTGCGCCTTTCACGTCGAGGAAGCTGACCTGCTTCTGCTGCGCATTGGCGATCGTCGTGCGCTCGCTCAGCGGATAGAGATAATAGTCGCCCAGCCGCTCGCGCGATCCGCTTTCGATCCCCGCCTGTTCGATCGTCGATCCACCCATCCGCGACAAGCCACCGCCGCCGCGATTGGGATTCCCCGCGACCAGCAGCACATCGGCGTTACGATAATTGGTGCCGGTAGTGTTGGTCAGCGTCACCCAGCCCTGCATGTCGATCGCGCCCTTGGCTTCGTCGAACAGCATCACATAGTCGCTGGTCCAGCCCAGCCCCGGCGTCAGATAGGTCAGCGTCGCGGGCACGCGCCCGGCCTTCGCCGTCTGGATCGTCACCGACAAAGTCGGCCGCGCGCGCAGATTTTCGGGCACCTTGTCGAAGATCACCCGCACCGGCAGGCCATCGTCGCGCAACACTTCGATGCGGCTGCCGATCTGCAGCACGATGCCGCCATTGGCCGCCAGCACCTTGGCCTGCTCGCGCACTTCCGCGCCGGTCGCCGGATTGGTCCGCACGATCGTCACGACCGAGCCAACCGCTTTCTCCATCAGCTTGTCCGGAGAGAGCAGGTCGTAATCGAAATTCTGCTCGATAATGCCGATGCCCGGACCGGAGAGCGTTACGGTCTCCGAGCGGATCTGCGCGGAGACGTCGGGGAATTCCTGCCGCGTACGCCCGCTCGCGAGATTGAGCTCGCGAACGTCCTGCACCAGCGACTGGCCAGTCTGATAGATGGTGACCGATACATCGCCCTGCGCACTCGCATTCGGATCGGGAACCGCCGCCGTCTGGGCCTGAGCTGCGACCGGCAAAGCCGTCAGAACGAGTGCCGCTAAACGCATAACATCCTCCCCGATGGGTATCGGAGAGGATGCTAGCAGTTCGTCAGCGAAGGGCTAGGCCCCCCGGATATTATCAGGCGCCCGTAGCCTCTGCATCGTCGGCGCGAACGCGGCGGCGGCGGGGCTTCTTCTCGGGCTCGGCTGCGGCTTCGACCGAAAGGTCGGTGCCGAATGCCGGCGGGAGCACTGCTACGTCGATGCCATGATCACCCTCGGCCACTGCCTCTTCACGGCGCGGACGCGCGGCGCGACGGGGACGTTCGGCGGTATCCGAACGCTCGGTGCGCTGCGGGCGCTCGGCAGTCTCAGAACGCTCAGCACGCTGTGGCCGCTCGGCAGTTTCCGAACGCTCTGCGCGCTGCGGACGCTCTGCACGTTCCGGACGCTCGGCACGCGCGGGGCGCTCCTGACGTTCGGGACGCTCAGCGCGCGCTTCGCCAAAATTCTCCTGCGTGCCGGGCTCGCCTTCGTTGCTTTGGACGCTCGCATAGCCGTTGCCGTTGGAACGGCCGTTGCGGCGCGGCTCGCGGTCTTCGCGGGCGCCACGTTCTTCACGAGGCCCACGCTCTTCGCGAGGCCCACGCTCTTCACGAACCCCCCGGTCTTCACGAACGGCGTCGCGATTTCCACGATCGTCGCCACGCGCTTCGCGGGGTTCGCGATATTCGCGCTGCTGGCGTTCTTCGCGCGGCTGCTCGTCGCCGCCGCTGCTGCGATTGCCATCGCCTTCGAAATCGAAGTCGTCGCCATCGTCGTCATTCGCTTCCTGCGGACGGCGGGCGTTGGGATTCTGCTCTTCGAAGCGTGCGCGCGTCTCGCTCAGCACGCGGAAATAATGATCCGCGAACTGGAGATAATATTCAGCGTTCACGCGATCGCCCTGGCGCTGCGCATCGGCGGCGAGGGTCTTGTATTTCTCGAGCAGCTGCGCGGCATTGCCACGTGCGCGATTGTCGATGCGGTTGCCATTGCCCTGTTGGCCGGAATTGCCGCCACCGGGACGCTGCTGACCACCACGGCCACGACGGCGGCCGTTATTAGCCTGACGATTGTTCATCAAGGTCTGTCTGTCCTGTCTTTACTAAGCTGTCCGTCGGTCCATCTTGGGTCCCGGATGCAAGTTACCTGTGCAAAGACGCCTCACCTGGCGCATTCGCGTGCCATGGCTGCCGGACTGCAGCAGCGCACATGACTATGGATCGGAGCTGAGCGTTTCACCGCTCATTTGTTCAGTGGCTTTGTTTGAGAAAGCTACCCTGCCCCGCCGCTGTCTTAGCGGGTGCAACACCGAACTCCAAGCACAAATATGGGCTTGGGATGCGCAAAATCAAGTGAGCAGCACCGCTCTGGGACGGCCGCCGAGATCGTTTCGCACGGTGACCGAAAACCCTTGATCCAGAGCAAGCGCCGAGACCGCTTCGGCCTGAGTCCAGCCGATCTCAAGCACCGCCGTACCATCGGGCGCAAGCAGCCGGCGAAGCTCGGGAACGATCCGGCGATAATCCTCAAGCCCGTCATGCCCCGCAAACAATGCGGCATGCGGCTCATGCCGGCGCACATCTTCGCCGATTTCCTCGGACGTGCCGATATAAGGCGGGTTGCACAGGATCAGATCGAAGACCTCGGTCACGCCCTGCGCCCAGTCGCCCAGCCGGAACGCAGCGCGATTCCCCGCGATCTCGGCATTCCGCCGCGCATAATCGAGCGCAACCTCCGAAGCATCGACGCCGAGGCCCGTCGCATCCGGCCATTGGTCGAGCGCCGCGAGCAGCAACGTGCCCGGCCCGGTGCCCAGATCGAGTATCCGCGTCGGCGCGTGCCTCGCGAAATGCTCCACTGCCGCTTCGATCAGCGTCTCGCTATCCGGACGCGGGATCAGCACGCCCGGCCCAACGAACAGATCGATGGTCCAAAAAGCGCGCGTACCAGTGATGTAGGCAATCGGCTCATGCGCGAGCCGCCGCTCGACCAGCGCCTCGAAACCTTCGGGTACCTTGGCATCGAGATGGCTGAGCAGCATCGCATTGCGCTCAACGCCCAAAGCATGCGCCATCAGCAGTTCGGCATCGAGACGGGGGCTCTCGCTTACGTCACTCAGTCGCTGGGTCGCGGCCGCAAGCGCCGCGCGGATCATGAATCCAGCTGCGCCAGCCGGTCCGCCTCATCCTGCGAGATCAGCGCGCCGATCAAATCGTCCATCTCCCCCGCCACGATCTCGGGCAGGCGGTGCAGCGTCAGATTGATCCGGTGATCGGTCACGCGGCCCTGCGGGAAATTATAGGTGCGGATGCGCTCCGAACGGTCGCCCGAACCCACCATGGATTTCCGCGCGCCCGCCCGCTCGGCATGGAGCCGCTCGCGTTCCTGCTCATACAGGCGGGTGCGCAGCACCTTCATCGCCTTGGCTTTGTTCTTGTGCTGCGATTTCTCGTCCTGCTGGATCACGACCAGCCCGGTCGGGATATGGACGATGCGCACGGCGCTGTCGGTCGTGTTGACCGATTGTCCGCCCGGCCCCGACGAGCGATAAATGTCGATCCGCAGGTCCTTGTCGTCGATTTTGATATCGACTTCCTCGGCCTCGGGCAGCACCGCGACGGTGGCGGCAGAGGTGTGGATGCGCCCCTGCGTCTCGGTCGCGGGCACGCGCTGAACGCGGTGAACCCCGCTCTCGAACTTGAGCTTCGCGAAAACGCCCTTGCCCTCAACCGAGGCAATCGCTTCCTTGAACCCGCCCGCCTCAGACGCCGAGGACGAGATCAATTCGACCTTCCAGCCCTGCGATTCGGCATATTTCTGGTACATGCGAAACAGATCGCCCGCGAAGAGCGCAGCTTCATCGCCCCCGGTGCCCGCGCGAATTTCAAGCATCGCGGCGCGCTCGTCGGCAGCGTCGCGCGGCAGCAGCGAAAGCGCCAGTGCCCGCTCGGCCTGCGGAATGGTCAGGCGCAGCGCATCGATTTCCTCGCGCGCCATCTCGCGCAGTTCGGCATCACCCTCGGCCTCCATGCCGACCAGCACATCATGCTCGGCCCGCAACCGCCGAACCTCGGCGGCCGCCTTCGCGACCGGCTCCAGCTCAGCATATTCCTTGGATACCGCGACGAACTTGTCGCCGGGCAAATCGCCCGTCGCCATCAGCGCCTGAAGCTCATCGCGCCGCGCTTCGATCGCAGCTATCCGGTCGGGGCGGATGCTCATCGCGCGATCAATCCCGTGACCAGATCAGCATCGACGCCATCGGCACGCAGAACGCGCGCATTGGTACCCGTCTCCTGGAACGAAACCGTCATCGCGGGACCCGCCTTGAGCGCGCGCTCATACCGCTTCTTCGGGCTGCCCGTGGCGAACAACTCGGTCCGAATACCCGCGCGGCGCAGGTCGGCGAGCAGCTTGGTCGCAGCGCTCTCACGCCCAGCCGCTTCGACGACAATTGCAACCTGCAGGCCCTCAGCCAATGGCTCATCGATCAGCATGGCCAGCCGCTCGACACCAGCAGCCCAGCCCACGCCCGCCGTTTCCGGCCCGCCCAGCGAACCGATCAGTCCATCATAGCGCCCGCCCGCAAGCACGGTCCCCTGCGCCCCCAGCCGATCGGTGACAAACTCAAACGCGGTGTGCCGGTAATAGTCCAAGCCCCGAACCAGCCGGTCATTGCGCGTCCACGCAACGCCCGCCGCATCCAGCCCGTCGGTCACCGCCTTGAAGAAAGCGGCCGCCTCCTCGGTCAGAAACTCGTCGATCCCCGGCGCGCTATCGGCAATCGGCCGGTCGCGCGGGTCCTTCGAATCCAGAATCCGCAGCGGATTCTTTTCCAGCCGCGTCACGCTGTCCTCGGACAGTTCCTCACGATGCTTCTCGAAATGCGCCACCAATGCCTCGCGCCACGCATCGCGCGTCTCGGCATCGCCCAGCGTATTCAGCTGGAGCGTCACGCCCTCGGAAATGCCCAGATCGCGCAGCAACTGATCGGCCAGCACCAGCAGCTCGACATCGGCAGCAGGCTCCGCCGCGCCAATAATCTCGGCGTCGAGCTGGTGAAATTGCCGGAACCGCCCCTTTTGCGGCCGCTCATAGCGAAACACCGGCCCGCTGGTGACCAGCTTCATCGGCGCGTGCTGCTGCCAGCCTTCGGTGATGAACGCGCGGCAAACGCCTGCGGTGAACTCGGGGCGCAGCGTGATCAGATCGCCGCCCTTATCCTCGAACGTGTACATCTCTTTCGAGACGACATCCGAAGTCTCGCCCATCGAGCGCGCGAACACGCCGGTGGCTTCGAACACGGGAATTTCCACCCGCTGGAAGCAATAAAGTCGGCGCGCACGATCAAATGCGTCGAGGACCGCGGCAAACCGCCGCTGTTCCTCGCCGAAAATGTCCTGGGTACCCCGGATGCGCTTGGGCGTTTCGATACGTGCCATTGGGGCGGGGGTACTAGCAGGTTCGCGCAGACCTGCAACGCAGTAGAATTGTTAGGCGATCGACGCGCGCGCCAGCAGCGCCCTGGCCTGCTTCAGATGCGGCTGATCGATCATCTTGCCGCCAAGCTTCAGCGCCCCCGCGCCGGGATTGTCGGCAAAGGCCTGGATCACTGCGCGAGCATGCTCGATCTCGGCTTCGCTCGGCGTGAAACCAGCGTTGATCGCCGCCACCTGCGCCGGATGGATCGCCATCATGCCGGTGAAACCATCGCGACGTCCGCGCGCGACATAGGCCGCGAGGCCCTCTGTATCGGCGATGTTGGGATAGACCGTCTCGATCGCCGCGACCCCGGCAGCATGCGCCCCGAACAGGGTGAGCGCCCGGACCATCTGATAGGGCGGCGTGTAACTGCCATTCTCCTCGCGCGACGAAGCCGCGCCAATCGCGGCGGGCAAGTCCTCCGCGCCCCAGGTCAGGCCCATCAAATGGCCTGCAACCTCGGCATAGCTGCCGAGCGTGAACACCGCCGCTGGCGTTTCGGTCGCGATCGGCAGGATCGGCGGGCACGCGCCCATCGCCAACAATGCCCGCACCGAATCCGCGCCCTCGGCCTTGGGCAACATGATGCCATCCGCACCCCGCGCTGCCGCAAAATCGGCTAGGGCATAGTCGCCATCGATCGGATTGATCCGCACGAAGCACGGCGTACCCCGCGCCTTCGCCAGCCATTCGGCCACCGCCGCCCGCGCCTCGGGCTTCTTCTCGGGCGAAACCGAATCTTCGAGATCGAGGATCAGCGCATCGGCACCGCTCGCTTCGGCCTTGGCAAAACGCTCCGGCCGGTCGCCGGGGACGAACAGCAGCGAGCGCAGGCTCATTTGCCGGCATGCTCCCGCGCCAGCGCACGCATCTTGGCGAATTCCATCAGTTGATCGGCCATCGCCGCAACCTGCCCCTGCACCGCCGCATCGGCGAAATGCCCGTCGGTATCGAAGACCGGGTTGAGCGAATTGATCGTCACGCCCAGCGGTGTCGGCCAGCCGCGCAGCGCGTGGGCGATGGCGCGCAGGGTCGCCAGCGTGCTCCCCGTCGCCTGCCATCCAGCGGCAACGGCGGCGAGGCCCACGGCACGCCCGTCAAGATACGGCCGCTCGTCCTTCGCCATGTCCTGCACATAATCGAGCGCGTTCTTGAGCATCCCCGATATCGTGCCGTGATAGCCCGGCGAGACGATCACCACCCCGCCCGCCTCACGCAGCGCCGCGACCAGGTCGCGGGCATTGTCGCAGCGATCGTCGCTGGTGCCATAGGTCGGGAAATCCAGTTCGGGTCCCGCGAACAGCCGGGTCCGCGCGCCACGCTGCTCACAGGCTTCAAGGATCTTGCGCGTGATCCGCTCTGAAGAGCTGGCGACGGCTACGGTGCCGCCAAGGCCTACGATCAGCGGCGCTTTCGGTTCGGTTTGCATGGCGCTTGATTGCCCGGAACCGGGCGCGAATGCCAGTGCCTTAGCTGCGCGTGAGGCTGGAGATCAGCGCGGAAAGCGGCCATTCGGGCTCGGCATCGGTCCAATATGCGCGCACCGGGAAGCGCGCGCCGCTGGCGAACACCGGCATCACCACAACATCGGCAGCAAGATGCGCGATGTGGCTCTCGCAAATCAGCGTGACCCCCGCGCCCGCAGCAACCCGATCGATCAGGCGAGCGGGGCCGACGTCGACGATATTGGTATCGATCGCCGCGCCCGCCGGCAGGATCATCCGGGCAAGGAAGCGATGCATGTCGCTGCCATAGGTCTGACGCGAGACGAGCAGCGGATAGTCGCTTAGATCCGAAGGGATCACCACGGCTTCGCGGGTCAGCGCATGGCCCTTGGGAACAGCGATCATCACATGATCGTGCCACACCTCCACCGATCGTGTGCCAGGCTCGTCCTCGCCAGGCAGTACCGCAAGCGACAGGCTCCCGGTCCGCAGCGCCGCGAGCAGGCCACCGCGGCCCATCTCGTGCACGCCAATGTCCACCGCCGGGCACACGCGC
The DNA here is from genome assembly GCA_004173185.1 of Sphingomonadales bacterium. GTDB lineage: Bacteria > Pseudomonadota > Alphaproteobacteria > Sphingomonadales > Sphingomonadaceae > Sphingomonas. Next base: position 12,030 of record SEFZ01000029.1, read on the forward strand.
GAAAATTCGAGCAGCTCGTCCGCCAGCCGGTCGCGGCAGATCGACGCGAAGCAGCCGACTGCCAGATCGTGATTGCCCTTGCCAACGACACTCGTGCCGGAGCTGGCGGATACGCTTTCCATCCCGAGAGCGTGCGCGATTCCATATGGTTAGGGTGCCCGCTTGCGACGAATGCGACGAAGCTGCGACGAAAGTGCAGCTTCCCGCGACCGGGGCTGCAAACCACCTATTAGCACCGAAACGACTTCACGGTAGAAGTGAGCGCTTGAGGGGGCATGCAAAGATGCACGACCGCACCGGCACGATCATTCCAAAGTTCGCATCTGCCGAAGCGCTCAAGCTCTGGCTCTCGGATCTTCACGCCACCCAAAGCGATCCGCAAATGCTGCTGAGCCACACGGCGCAGGCGCTCGGCGAGTATCTAGGCGCATCGCGCGTCATCTATGGCGAGTTCCAGCTGGCCGCCGAGACACTCCACATCCCGCTCGATTGGACGCGTAAAGGCGTAACCAGCCTTGCCGGGCGTCATCCGATCTTCCTCGAATCGGCGATGATCCGCGCATATGCGACCGGCGCGACGCTGATCGCCGACGACAGCTATCAGGTCGAATCGCTCGGCGAAGAGCGCGCGTTCCTGGAGGCGACCGGCACCCGCGCCTTCGTCACGGTGCCGCTGCTCGGCGAGAACGGCCTGCACGCAATCTTCTCGGTCAATGACGATAAGGTTCGCCACTGGAGCGCGGAAGACGTTTCGCTGATCGAATATACCGCCGCGCGCACCCGGGCGATGCTCGATCACCTGAGGCTTATCGAAAAGCTGCGCGAGAGCGAAGAGCAGTTCCGCCATCTGGCCGAGAACCTGCCCGGCCTGTGCTGGATCGGCGATGACAAGGGCCAGCTATTCTGGGCGAATCAGCAGTGGCACGACATGTTCGACGGGACGAGCGCGGCGCAGGGTGATCTGAGCGGTGTAATGCATCCCGAAGACCTGCGGCAAACGCTCGAGCTGTGGGACAAAATGCGGCACAGCGGCGAGATGGCAGCGGCGCACCTGCGCATGCGCGGGCGCGATGGCATCTACCGCCCTTATATCAGTCGCGCCGTGCCGATCCGCGATACCAATGGCGCAGTGGTGCGGTGGTGCGGCGTTCAGATCGATCTGAGCGACAAGCACGCGCATGATCGGCGGCAAGCGGTGCTGCGCGCTTTCCATGACCGATCACGCGAGCTCACCGATCGCGCCGCGATTCTCGGTGTCCTCGCCCAATTGCTCGTCGAATATATGGGCATCCCGCATTTCCTCTACGGCGACACGACCGACGGAATCCCGGAAACGCTCGACGCCTTTCATGCGCATGACGGGGTTGAGCAGGCCCATCCCGCCATCCGCTTCAGCCTGATCACCGCGTTCAGAACGCTGGCTGCAAGCTATTCATGGGCCGAGAGCCGCATTGTCGATGACAATCGCACGCTGGGGCGTCCCGCCGACGATCCCGTGCAAAGGGCGGCCGATCTGATGGGCGTGCGCTCCAGCATCAACGTGCCGATCGTCCGGGAGGGAAAGCCGGTCGCGATGATCGCCTTGCTCGATACGGTCACGCGGCGGTGGACCGAAGACGAGATCGAACTGGCCGAGGAACTCGCCGAGCGCGTGTGGGCAGCGCTCGCCCGCGCCCGCGCCGAATCGGCGCTGCAGGAACGCGAACGGCATCAGGCATTCGTCATCGACTGGAGCGATCGGGTGCGCGGCGAGACCAGCCCGAGCGCGATCATGACCGTGACGCTCGATTGGCTCGGGCGGCATCTGAGCGTCACCCGCGCAACCTATTCGGAAAGCGATGCCAGCGGGCGGCTCTTCTCGATCCTCGGCGAATGGCGCGAGCCGGAAGTCGTCAGCATCGCAGACACCCAATTCTCGCTCGACGATGTGGGCGAGACGGTCGAGCGAGAATGGATCGCCGGCGCGATCGTGCGGTATGACGATGTCGCAAGCGATCCGCGCGTCGGGGCCGAATATGTCCCCGCCTATCTCGCGGCCCAGATCCAGGCGTTCGTCAGCATCCCGCTGATCGAGAATGGCCGGGTGCGATCCGCGCTTTCGGTCCAGCATAAGGAAGTGCGGCACTGGCGCGACAGCGAAATCCAGCTGCTTCGCGATATTGCCGAGCGTAGCTGGGTCTCGCTGGAGCGTGCCCGTGCTCAGGCCGAACTGGCCGAACGCGAGCGGCATCAGGCATTTCTGATCGACTGGAGCGATCGCATCCGCGGCGAAACCAGCCCCGAAGCGATCATGGGCACCACGCTTCAATGGCTGGCCAACCATCTCGGCGCGACCCGCACCACCTATGCCGAATGCGACATGACCGGCCGGCGCTTCACCGTCACCGGCGAATGGCGCGACGGTGCAGTCTCGTCGATCCGCGGCAACAGCTTCTTCCTCGAAAATGTCGGCGCGGCGGTGGATCGTGACTGGAGCGTCGGCGAAATCATCCGCTACGACGATGTCGCAAGCGACGATCGGCTCGAGCAGCTGGCGCAGGAGCGCTATCGCGACGCCCAGATCGCGGCGTTTGTATCGGTGCCGCTGGTGCAACGTGGTGCCATGCGTTCGGCGCTGTCGATCCAGCAGAGCAGCCCACGGGTGTGGCACGAAAGCGAAATCCAACTCATGCGGGATATCGCCGAGCGCACCTGGGTCGCGCTGGAGCGGGCGCGCGTCCAGACCGCGCTGCAGGAGCGCGAGCGCAATCAGACCTTCCTGATCGCTTGGAGCGACAAGGTTCGCCGCGAAACCAGTCCGCAGGCGATCATCGCCACCACGCTCGAATGGCTCGGCCAGCATCTCGGCATCACCCGCGCGACTTATTCGGAGAGCGATGCCGAAGGCCGCGTGTTCACCGTCGCGGGCGAATGGCGCAACGGGGTGAACAGCAATCTGGGTGCCCGCATCACGCTGGGCAGCATCAGCGCCTCGGTCGACAAGGAATGGGTGAGCGGCGATCTCGTCTGTTACGACGATGTGATCGGCGATCCGCGCGTCGATGCCGCCGCTGCCGAGCGCTATGCCGCGACCAGCATCCGCGCCTTTATCAGCGTGCCGCTCGTGCAGGACGGCCAGATGCGCTCGATCCTCTCGGTTCACGACAAGAACCCCCGCCATTGGCAGCCAGGCGAACTCCAGCTGATGCGCGACATTGCCGAGCGCGCCTGGGTCACGCTGGAGCGCGCCCAGGCCGAGGCGGCATTGCAGGAGCGCGAGCGCAATCAGGCGTTCCTGATCGCATGGAACGACCGGATCAACGCGCGGACCAATGCCCGCGAAATCCTTGGCGAGACGCTCGCGGCGCTTGGCGAGCATCTCGGCTTGATGCGCACCAATTTTGCCGAGACGACCAATCGCGGGCAGGAACTCTGCGTCCTGCAGGAATGGACCGATGGCGTGCTGAGCGCGACCAATGAGCGCTATCCGCTGGCCGTGCTCGGCGCGAAACTGGCGGAGTCGCATTCGAGCGGACTGCCGGTGCGCGTGGACGATACCGCCCACGATCCGCGCTTCGATGAGACCAACAAGCCCCTGTTCGACCGCCTCAGCATCCATGCCGTGCTGACCCTGCCGATGATGCGCGGCGGCGAGATTGTCGGCGTGCTCTCGGTGCAGAGCAGCACCCCGCGCCGCTGGAGCGACGGCGAAGTCGATCTGGTCCGCGAACTGGCCGACCGCACTCTCGCAGTGCTCGAACGCGCGCATTCGGAGGAGCGGCTGGCCGAAAGCGAAGCGCAGCTTTCGGCCTTCCTCGAAAACGCGCCGGTCGCGATGCATCTGAAGGACGCCGATGGCCGCTACGTCCGCGTCAATCCGGAATTCGCTCGCGGCGTCGGCCGCATGCGCGAGGAAGTTCAGGGCGCGAACGCCGATGAAGTCTTTCCGCCCCGCATCGCTGCCGAGGTCAAGCGGCTCGAAGCGCTGGCGCTGGCCGGCGAAGTCGCCAGCGCCGAAGTCGCGATCGGCGAGATATTGGGTGACGACAGCTATGTGCTCTCGATGGTCTTCCCGATCACCGGCGCAGGCGTCGCGCGCACCGGCGGGTTCACCCTCGATCTGACCGAACGCAAGCGCGCCGAAGCTGCGCTCGCCCGTTCGCGCGAGACGCTTTACCAGACCGAGAAGCTCTCGGCGCTCGGATCGCTGCTCGCGGGCGTCAGCCATGAGCTCAACAACCCGCTATCGATCGTCGTCGCCCAAGCCGTGATGATGGAGCGCCAGAGCCAGGGCGGCGAACTCGCCGAGCGCGCCCAGAAGATCCGCAAGGCGGCCGATCGCTGCGCCCGCATCGTCCAGACTTTTCTGGCGATGGCGCGGCAAAAGCGCCCCGAGCGCGAGCCGGTCAATCTCAACGCCGTCGCAATGGCTGCCTATGACCTCGCCGAATATGGCCTGCGCACCGACGGAATCGTGGCGAAGCGCGAGCTTGCGGTCACCTTGCCGACGATCTCGGCGGATTCGGATCAGCTCCACCAGATCATCATCAATCTGCTGGTCAACGCACAGCAGGCGATGGGCGACACCGCCAAGTCCGAACGCAAGCTCACGCTGCGCACCGCAGAGGGCGAGACCGCGGGCACTGTGATCCTCGACGTGATCGACAATGGCCCCGGCGTGCCCGACGATATGCGCCGCCGCATCTTCGAGCCGTTTTACACCACCAAGCCGCAGGGCGAGGGTACCGGCGTCGGCTTGTCCTTTTCTCAGGGACTGGCCGAAGCGCATGGCGGCAAGCTCGAACTGCTGCCCGCCGAGCGTGGCGCGCATTTCCGGCTGACCCTGCCGGTCGATCCCGCTCAGGGTGCCCCAGAGCTACAGGCACCCGCCCGCGTAAGCACCGAAGGTCCCGCGCGCCGCGCGCTCGTCGTCGACGACGAATTGGAGATCGCCGAATCGCTCGCCGATTTTCTCTCGATCGAAGGCTTCACCTGCGATGTCGCGGTCGGCGGCGTACAGGCGCAGAAGCGGCTGCTCAGAGGGCAATACGATCTGATCGTCAGCGATCTGCGCATGCCGGGCATGGACGGGCCACAGCTTCACGCCTGGCTCAAGGACATCCGCCCGGATCTCGAAGGCCGCATGGCCTTCGCCACCGGCGACACGCTGGGTGCCAATGCGGCGCGCTTCCTCGAAGCGATGGACCGCCCCGTTCTCGAAAAACCCTTCATGCCCGATGCCGTGCATCGGTTTCTCCAGCAGATGGACCTCGCATGACCAGCGCCCCCATGTCGCATAGCGACCAACAGACCCCGCCGCCTTATATTGTCATGGTCGACGACGAAGAGGATCTGCGCGAGCCGATCGCTGCCTATCTGCGCGAGCAGGGTGTCGAAGTTGGCGAGGCCGCCGGCGGTGCCGATCTCGATGCGCTGCTGCTGCGCCGAGTGCCGGCATTGGTCGTGCTCGACGTTACGATGCCCGACGAAGACGGTTTCAGCATCGCCCGCCGCCTGCGCGCCAGATATGGCAATATCGGAATCGTCATGCTCACTGCCCGCCGCGACGTGATCGACCGTGTCGTCGGCCTCGAGCTTGGTGCCGATGATTACATCATGAAGCCGTTCGAGCCGCGCGAACTGCTCGCGCGCATCCGTTCGGTCCTCCGCCGCCTCACCGCCCTCGCCGAAGCGCCGATGATTCTGGCCCCCACCGATCCGGACGACGATGAGGACGAGCATGAAGCCTCTGCCTTGCGCGGCGATTATCACGAGGAATTCTGGATCCCCACGACGCGCGGCCAGATCCGCGTGCCGGTCGATACGATCGAGTGGATCGAAGCCGCCAAGGACTATGCCCTGCTCCACACCCCGGAGCGCAGCCACATGATCCGCGTGACCATGGCCGCGCTTGAGGACGGTCTCGATCCCCAGCACATGATCCGCGTCCATCGCTCGGCTTTCGTGCGTCCCGCATCGGTGCAGCGCGTCAGCGCGATTGGGCGGCATATGGCGCTTGAGATGAAGTCCGGAGCGGTCGTCCGCGTCGGCCCGCGTCACTGGAGCGAAGTGCGCCACCGACTAAAATTGTAAAGAACTACTTGGTCGCACCCTAGTCGCACTGCTACGGACTTACGGGTCAATCCGCTGCATAGCGGTGTCACGCCGCCCAGCCACCCCCCCCGGCCTTGGCGGCGTAGGGTGACAGTCGCCCCCTAGAAGACTGCGCCCACTCGCGGCCACTCGGACCCCCCGTCCGGGTGGCCGCTTCGGTTTCCGGCGCACAACTCTCTGAAAACCCGGCATGTTCGTCGCTTCGTCCCGCCGCGAGATCGCCTTCGCCGCAGCTTCGTCGCCCCGGTCGCCGGGCGCGTTCCTTCCCTGAAAACGCCGCCTAATTGAGCTGCAGACGGTCACTTGCGGCCGCCGACAAGCCCCCGGCACCGACCGGGACAACATCCAGGGAGTATCCCAAATGCGTACTATTCTTTTCCTACTCGCCACCGTCTCGGCGCTTTCGTTCGCCCAGCAGGCGAGCGCGCAGGACTTCACCGGCCCCCGCGTCGAAGTGAATGCCGGTTATGATTCGACCAACGCCGATGACGGCGTGGCCGCGACCCCCAACAGCCTGAGCGGCGTCCGCATCGGCGGCGCGGTCGGTTACGACATCGCATTGGGCAGCACCGTGCGCGTTGGTGTCGAGGCCGATGCCGGCTTCCTCGTCTCTGGCGACAATCGCTACTCGTCAGGCGCGGGCAGCTATCGCATCACCACCGGTCGCGATCTGGGCGTATCGCTCCGCGCGGGCGCCAAGGTCGGCGACAAGACCTTCCTCTATGCCAAGGGCGGCTATGCCAACAGCCAATACCGTGCCCTCGCGACGATCGTCGGCACCACCGGCACGACCACGACCGACGTACGCAGCAACGAAGACGGCTGGCGCGTCGGCGCCGGCGTCGAGCACATGATCACCGACAAGATCTACGCCAAGGCCGAGTATCGCTACACCGATTACGGCAATGACGTGTCGCGTCATCAGGCACTGGTCGGCGTCGGTTACCGCTTCTGAGTCCTCCCCCGGCTCGAAACCCCTGGGGCGGCGCCAAAACCGGCGCCGCCTCTTTCCCCTCTCTCCGGAGAAACATCATGCTCAGGAATTTCCTGACCATCACGCTCGCGACGTTCCCGCTGCTGGTCATGCTCAGCGTCTGGAACGCCACCGTCTGATGGCTTGGGCTTTCGGTTTGTGCGCGGTAAAGCCCGCTTCATGCCGATACGCTTGATCTGCCTCGATGCCGACGACACGCTCTGGCACAATATGCGCCATTTCGACGTGGCCGAGCAGGCGCTGCACCGGATGCTCGCGCCCTTTGCGGAGGCCGATGCGGTGCGCGCCCGGGTCGAGACAATCGAGACGCGCAACCTGCCGGTCTATGGCTATGGCGCAAAGGGCTTCATGCTTTCGATGATCGAAGCGGCCATCGAAATCTGCGGCGACGCCCTGCCCCGCAATGCCATCCCCGAAATCCTCGCCGCGGGCCGCCAGTTGCTCGCGCATCCGGTCGAACTGCTCGACGGGATCGAGGAAACGCTCGAAGCCTTGGCCGATCACGCGCCGCTGGTGCTCATCACCAAGGGCGATCTGCTGCATCAGGAAAGCAAGCTCGCTGCCTCCGGGCTGGGCGACCGCTTCTCAGGAATAGAGATCGTCAGCGACAAGAATTCCGAGACCTTCACCCGCGTCTTCGCCGCGCACAATGTGCTGCCCGAACAGGCAGTGATGGCAGGCGATTCGATGCGCTCGGATATCTTGCCCGCGCTGGCAGCGGGAGCGTGGGCAGCGTTTGTGCCACAGGAAAAGGCCTGGGCGCACGAAGCCGCCGACGCGCCGGTGCATGCCCGCTTCCGCCAACTCGCCAGCCTCGCCGAACTCCCCGGCTGGATCGACGAAATAGGCTAAGCCAGCACGATCTCACGCAGGATGGCTTCCAGCACTGGCATCCCCGCATCGGTGACCCGCAGCCGCGTGCCTTCGCGAACGATCAGCCCAAGCGCCATCACGCGATCCAGCGCCTTTGCATCCAGCGGCGCATCGGGAATGCGGGTCAGATCGACGCCCTCGGCCAGTCGCAAGCCCATCAGCAGCGCCTCGACCCCGCGGTCGTTCTTGGGCAGCAATTCCTCGGTCTGCGCGCCATGGCCGTTGCGCTCGACCGCACCCATCCAGTTTTCGGGCTTTTTGTGGCGCACCGTCGCCATGCCCGTGCGACGGCCATGCGCACCGGGACCGATCCCCGCATAATCGCCATAACGCCAATAGGTCAGGTTGTGGCGGCTCTCGGCACCCGGCCGGGCATGGTTCGAGATTTCATATGCCGGCAACCCTGCCGCAGCGGTGATCGCGCGGGTCGCTTCGAACAGATCGGCGGCGGTATCGGGATCATATTCCGCCAGCTCGCCCTTTTCGAACAAGGTGGCGAAGCGCGTCCCCGCCTCGATGGTCAGCTGGTAGAGCGAGAGATGCTCGGTGCCGAACGAGAGCGCACGCGTCAGTTCGGTCTCCCATTGCGCCTGAGTCTGCTCCGGCCGCGCGTAAATCAGATCGAAGCTCACCCGCGCGAAATGCTTCTGCGCGGTATCGAGCGCGCCCAGCCCTTCCTGCACGTCATGCGCGCGGCCAAGGAAACGCAAAGCCGCGTCGTCCAGCGCCTGCAAGCCCAGCGAAACCCGGTTAACCCCCGCCGCCGTCAGATCGGCAAAGCGCGCCGCCTCCACCGAGGAGGGATTGGCCTCCAGCGTGATCTCGACGCCCGGCTCAAAGCCCCATGCCTGCTCCGCTGCATCGATCACCGCCGCGACCGTCTCGGGCGGCATCAGCGAAGGCGTGCCTCCGCCAAAGAAGATCGAGCCCAGCTTCCGCCCCGGCAGTGCCGCCGCTTCATGCGCCAGATCGGCCAGCATCGCCGCGCGCCACGCTTCCTGATCCACGCTCTCGCGAACATGGCTGTTAAAGTCGCAATAGGGGCATTTGGACACGCAGAACGGCCAATGCACATAAAGAGCGAGCGGGGTCATCGGCCTAGGGTCACCGCACGGAGGAAATCGAACCACGCGCGCCCGGCTGGGCGGAGCGCCACACAGAAAAACACGGGTTGCTGGTCGCGCTACCGAGCGCAGGCCTCGCAAGCCGGAAGAAAAATGGAGCGGGTAACGGGAATCGAACCCGTGTATTCAGCTTGGAAGGCTGCTGTACTACCATTGTACTATACCCGCGAGCCGCGTGCCCACTGCCACAAGCACCCGCGAAGCGTCAACGGCAGACGCGCACCAGCGGACACGCTTTCTTCTGTGGATTACCGCCACCCACACGCCCCAGCGGGTTGTTGCGCCCCCGGCCGGTCACTACCTTCTCCCCGAATCGAAGGGGCCTTCGCTCCGCATCCCACCAGGCAGATCATTCAAATGCGTCACGTCCAGTTGCTCATCCTCGGCTCCGGTCCGGCCGGTTACACCGCCGCCGTCTATGCCGCGCGCGCCAATCTGAAGCCCGTGCTGATCGCGGGCATCGCGCATGGCGGCCAGCTGATGACCACCACCGATGTCGATAACTGGCCGGCCGATGCGATGGGCGTACAGGGGCCTGAGCTGATGCAGCGTTTCCAGCAGCATGCCGAGCGCTTCGGCACCGAGATGATCCATGATCATATCCACACCGCGAAGCTCGATACCAAGCCGTTCACGCTGATCGGCGATGCCGATACCTATACCTGCGACGCGCTGATCATCTGCACGGGTGCCTCGGCAATGTATCTCGGCCTCGAATCCGAACATGGCTTCATGGGCAAGGGCGTCTCGGCCTGCGCGACCTGCGACGGCTTCTTCTATCGCAACAAGCCGGTGGCCGTCGTCGGCGGCGGCAACACCGCGCTGGAAGAGGCGTTGTACCTCTCCAACATCGCCAGCCACGTCACCATGGTCCACCGCCGCGACAAATTCCGCGGCGAGAAGATCCTGCAGGACAAGGTCGCCGAGAAGGTGAAGGCCGGCAAAATTACCGTGCGCTGGAACACCACGCTCGATGAAGTGCTCGGCGATGCCAGCGGCGTTACCGGCATGCGCCTCAAGAGCGTCGAGACCGGCGCCACCGATGATGTCGAGCTCCACGGCGTCTTCATCGCGATCGGCCACAAGCCCAATACCGATCTGTTCACGGGCCAGCTCGAGATGGATCACGGCTATATCGTCACCCATGGCGGCCGCGGGCATCAGCAGACCGAGACCAGCATCACCGGCGTGTTCGCCGCCGGCGACGTGCAGGATCAGATCTATCGCCAGGCCGTGACCAGCGCCGCAACCGGATGTCAGGCCGCGCTCGATGCCGAGCGGTATCTCGACGGCCTCGACGATATGGCGTGACGCAGATGCGCAGCGCGATCCTCACGGCCTTCCCGCCCGAATGGGACGCGCTGGCGCATCGGCTCGCCGATCCCGAGACGCTGGAGATAAACGGCACGCCGCTCGTGCTCGGCACGCTGGCGGGCAAGCCGGTTGCGCTGATGCTGAGCGGCATCTCGATGGTCAATGCCGCGATGAACACCCAGGCGCTGCTTGATCGCCATCCGATACGCCGGATCGTCTTTTCCGGCATCGCAGGCGGCGTCGATCCGGCGCTGCGCGTCGGCGATGTCAGCGTGCCGGCGCGCTGGGGTCAGAACATGGAATTCGCCTTCGCGCGCGAAATCCCGGGCGGCTTCGCCCCGCCCATCGGCATTCCCGGCGGCACCGATTTGCCCGGCTATGGCGCGATGTTCCCGCGTGACGTGCTTATCGGCCGTGCGGGCGAGCCGGTCGCCGAGCGCCGCTGGTTCCCGGTCGATCCCGAACTGCTGGCCATCGCCGAAAAGCTGGACGTGCCGCTTGAGCGCTGCCTGCCCGGCGATCCGCCGCATTGTCTCGATCACACGCCGATCATCGTGCCCGGCGGCACCGGAATGAGCGGATCGGCCTTTGTCGATAACGCCGCCTATCGCGACTATCTCGCCGCAACCTTCGCCGCGACGGTGGTCGATATGGAAAGCGCCGCGGTGGCCCAGGTCGCCTGGGCCAATCGCGTGCCGTTCCTCGCCTTTCGCAGCGTATCCGATCTGGCCGGCGGCGATGCCGGGCCAAACCAGATGCTAACCTTCATGGGACTGGCCGCCGGCAATTCGGCGGCGGTGGTCACCGCCTTCGTCGAGGCGCTTCCGGACTAGTTCGCCCGGAAGTTCGCCGGCGCGACCGATACCGTCACGGTCTGCCCGGCGCGGACTTCCTGCACCTCCAGCGCTCGCTCCGCCACGCCGTCGCGGCCGAAGCGGAATGCGCCGTCCAGCCCGGCAAAGCCGTCGCGTTCGGTCAGTCGTGCTTCGGGGAACGGCGTACCCGGCCGCCAGTCGCGCGCGATACGGATCGTCAGCAGCACCGCGTCATAGCCCAGCGTAGACATCCGATAGGGTGCCGCGCCAAAGCGGGTGCGGTATTTGGTCGCATAAGTGCGGTAATAATTGTCCGGCACGCTGGCGAACCAAGCCCCGTTGAGCATCGCGTTCGCGCCAATGCCCGAATCGGTGTTCCACAACTCGGTGCCAAGGATGCGCGCGGTCTTGCCGCCCGGCGAGCGCCGAATCACCGGCACCGCCGCGACCGCGCTGCCGCCCGAACCGGCGATCAGCACTGCCTGATAGGGCGCACGGCCCAGCTTGGTGATCGCGCTGGTCATCGAGCCGGGGCGGCTGTCGAACGTCTCCATCACCACGACCCGGCCGCCGACATCTTCCACCGCGCGCAGCATCGCCGTCGATGCGCGTTCGCCATACAGGCCGGTTGGGATCAGCCCGGCAAACTCGGTAATGCCGTTGGTCTTGGCATAGGCAACCACGCGCTCGATCGACTGGGCAGGCGAATAGCCGAGCAGATAGGTGCCGCCCCCCGCCACGCTGGTATCGTTCGAAAAGCTCAGCACCGGCACGCGGGCACGGCGCGCAATTGGCGCAACCTCGCGCGCGTCCTCGGCGAGCAAAGGCCCCAAAATCAAGGTGTTGCCATCGGCAATCGCGCGGCTCGCGGCATTGGCGGCACCGCCGGCTGCGGTGTCATAGGTCGTGATGCGCAGGGTATCGCTCTTGGTATCGAGGATCGCCAGCTGAGTCGCATTCGAGAGCGAAGCGCCCACGCCCGCATTGGCGCCGGTGAGCGGCACGAGCAGCGCGACGCGATGCCGCGCGGTATCTTGTGGCAGGCCCGGCGTGATCGGGCGCGGGGCAACCGGGCGCGGCGCTTCTATCACCGGCGGGCGCTCTGCCTCCGGAATGATGCGCGGTCCGGTCGAGCATGCGGCGAGCAATGCCGTCATCCCGAGCGCCGCCAAACGGAACATTCCCGAAAGCTTCCGTTGCGGATTTGCTGCGCGGTCTGCCATGACTCTCCCCGATGAACTCTTTACTTGCGCCCGGCCTCTACATCGTCGCCACGCCTATCGGCAATCTCGGCGATCTTTCTCCACGCGCGTCTCAGATACTCCTGAACGCGGATGTGGTTGCTGTCGAGGACAGCCGTGTGACAGCGGGCCTTTTTCGGCACCTGGGCGCGAAGGGAAAAATGACGCCCTATCACGATCATAACGCCGATGCCGTGCGCCCCGGCCTGATCGCGCGGATGGGCAGCGAAGTCGTGGCGTTGGTGTCCGACGCAGGCACGCCGTTGATCTCGGACCCCGGTTTCAAGCTGGTCCGCGATGCCCGCGCAGCCGGGCATGCCGTGGTGACGATTCCCGGCCCCTGCGCCGCAGTCGCCGCGCTGACGCTCGCCGGATTGCCGACCGATCGCTTCCTGTTCCTGGGTTTCCTCCCGAGCAAGCAACAGGCCCGCGCCGAATCGATCGCCGAAATCGCGGCGGTGCGCGCGACGCTGGTGCTCTACGAATCGGGGCCAAGGCTTTCCGCCTGCCTTGCCGCACTCGCCGAAGGGCTTGGCGATCGCGAAGCCGCAGTCGCCCGGGAGATCACCAAGCGATTCGAGGAATGCGTAACCGGATCGCTGACCCAATTGTCAGAACGCTACGCCGACGCCCCGCCGAAGGGCGAGATCGTCATCGTCATCGCCCCGCCCGGCGAAGCCCCACCCGCCAGCGCCGAAGATGCCGATGCCGCGCTGGTGGAGGCGCTCACCCGGCTGCCGGTGTCCAAGGCGGCGGGCGAAGTCGCCAAAAAGTTCGGGCTCGATCGCAGGGAGCTCTACGCCCGAGCGATGGAGATGAAGGCCGAATGAGAGACCGCCGCGCCGCCGAACTGAGCGGTCGCGACGGAGAGCGCCGCGCCGCATGGTGGCTGTGGCTCAAGGGCTGGAAAATCCTCGACCGCCGCGTGCGCACGCCGGCTGGCGAAGTCGATCTGGTGGTCCGCAAGGGCAACCTCGTTGCGTTCGTAGAGGTCAAAACCAGATCAACCCAGCAAGGCCTCGACTTCGCCATCGACGAACGCCGCCTCGCGCGCGTCGCCCGCGCCGCCGAAGTGCTGATGCCGCGTTACGCCGGGCCGGGCGATGATATCCGCGTCGACGTTATCCTCATTGCTCCCCGCGCCCTCCCTCGCCATATCGAGAACGCCTGGATAGGGTGATTTAGTTGACTAAGTCACCCGCGAGGCTCCATGAGGAGCAAATGATGCCGCTTACCGTCGCCGTGCAGATGGACCCGTTGGATGCGATCAACATCGCGGGCGATTCGACCTTTGCGCTGATGCTCTCGGCGCAGGCGCGCGGGCATAGTCTGTTCCATTACGCCGCCGAGGACCTCAATTACCGCGATGGACGCGTCTGGGCCAAGGCGCATCCGGTGACGGTGCAGCGGGTCGAGGGCGATCATTTCAGCTTCGGCGAACCGGTGAACCTCGATCTCGGCGAGGAAGCCGATGTCGTGCTGATGCGCCAGGATCCCCCCTTCGATCTCGGCTATATCACCGCGACGCACCTGCTTGAGCGGATCGCCGACAAGACTTTGGTGGTCAACGACCCCGCCAACGTGCGCAACGCGCCGGAGAAGGTCTTCGTCCTTGATTATGCGCGCTTCATGCCGCCAACGCTGATCACTCGCAGCCTCGACGAAGCGCGCGCCTTCCTTGCCGAACATGGCGAAATCGTCATCAAGCCGCTCCACGGCAATGGCGGCAAGGCGATCTTCAAGGTCGGCAGCGACGGCGCCAACCTGTCGGCGCTGATCGAAGTGTTCAACACCGCGTGGCGCGAGCCGCACATGGTGCAGGCATTCCTGCCCAGCGTGGCCGAGGGCGACAAGCGCATCGTATTGGTCGATGGCGTGGTCGCCGGCGCGATCAACCGCATTCCCGGCGAAGGCGAAATCCGCTCGAACCTCGCGGTCGGCGGATCGGCGACCAAGACCGAATTGACCGCCCGCGAGCAGGAAATCTGCGACGTCCTCGGGCCGGAACTCAAGAAGCGCGGACTCCTGTTCGTCGGCATCGACGTGATCGGCGGCGAATGGCTCACCGAGATCAACGTCACCTCCCCCACCGGGATCGTCGCGATCGACCGCTTCAATGGCACCGATACCGGCGCAGTGATCTGGGCGGCGATTGAAAGGCGGGTTGGCGAAGCCCGCGTCGCCGCGATGGCTGGCTGAGCCAGGCTAGATGGTTGATTGGCTTGCCTGGGGGTATTTCGGCATCTTCCTGCTGATGGTGCTGGAAAATGTGATCCCGCCGGTCCCCTCCGAAGTGATCATGGGCGTGGCGGGAATCGCCGCGGCGCAGGGCAGGTTCGATTTTCTGGCGCTGGTGCTGGTCGGCACTTCCGGCTGCATCATCGGCAATTTGTTCTGGTTCGAGATCGGGCGCCGCTTTGGCTATGAGCGGCTGCGCCCGCTCGTCGATCGCTGGGGCCGGTGGCTGACGATGGAATGGCGCGACATCGAGAAGATGCACGAATTCTTCCTCAAACATGGCGGGATCACTGTCTTCGTGTTCCGGTTCATGCCGATCGGCCGCACCGTGATCTCGATTCCGGCCGGGCTGATGCGGATGCCGTTCTGGACCTTCGTGATCTACACCACCGGCGGCAGCCTGGTATGGAACGCGATCCTGGTCGGCGTGGGATATTGGCTTGGCACCAGCTTCGATACGATCGAGCAATGGGTCGGGCCGATCGTGACCGGCATCGTCGTGATACTCGTCATCGCCTATCTGTGGCGCGTATTTACTTGGAAGCCGCGGGCGTAAGCCGATCGAGTTCGCGCGCGATCGTCGCCGCGATTTCCTCCATCCGCCCCACCACACCGGCAAGCCCGGTGCGCGGTTTCGGATCGATCGCGCACAGCGTGCCGAAGAAGCTGCCATCGTCGAGGATGATCGGGATCGAGATATAGCTCTCAAAGCCATACATCGCCGGCGTGTGGTGCTGGCGCCACTGCTCGTCGAGGCTCACCTGATCGATATAGACGCAGATCCCGCTGTCACGGATCTCGTTGCAGATCGTGGTCTTGACCTTGAGTTCATCGCCGGGGTGCAGGCCGAATTCGATCCGGTCGAGCAATTGACAGGCGATCCAGCGGTCCGCCGTCACCCGCGCCACGGCGGCGAAGCCCATGCCCGTCAATTCACACACTTCCGCGAGCATCGCTTCGATCTCGGGGACGTGCTGGACGCGGGCGATATCATCGGCAAAGTCGTGCATTGTTACGAACTTACATCGAAATCCCGCGCGCGTCACGCCCGGGGGTGCGCGTTCCGATACACATCGAGCAGATGCGCGGCATCGACCGCCGTGTAGATCTGCGTCGAACTCAGGCTGGCATGGCCAAGCAATTCCTGCAGCGCGCGCAGATCGGCCCCGCGCCCCAGCAAATGCGTCGCGAAACTGTGGCGCAGCGCATGCGGGGTGGTACGCTCGGAAAGCCCCAGCGACACCCGCGCCGAGCGCACTGCTTTGCGGATCGCGCCGGGCGGAAGCGGCCCGCCTTTGGCGCCGCGAAAGAGCGGCGCATCGCCTGAGATCGCCCAGGGATTGGCGGCGGCATAGGCTTCGATCGCCTCGCGAACCTGCGGCAGCAGCGGCACGATCCGCGTCTTGCCGCGCTTGCCCGTCACCCGAAGGGTTTTCCCCAGCGGCAGTATCGAACCGGCCAGGCCCACTGCCTCGCCGATGCGCAGCCCCGCGCCATAGAGCAACAGCAACACCGCCCAATCCCGCGCCGCGATCCACGGCTCGCTGGCCTCTTCGGATGCCAGTTCGGCCAGCGCGACGGCCTCATGCGGCGCAATCGGTCGCGG
This sequence comes from Sphingomonadales bacterium, assembly GCA_004173185.1. Classification (GTDB taxonomy): domain Bacteria; phylum Pseudomonadota; class Alphaproteobacteria; order Sphingomonadales; family Sphingomonadaceae; genus Sphingomonas. The sequence goes on from SEFZ01000029.1 coordinate 28,328, forward strand.
CACGCCCTTCTTTACCCGCGGCCCCCGCAAGCGCGGAAGCTCGGCGCCGTCTTCGCCTACAAACTTCAGGAACCCGCGCACCGCCGACAATTCCCGCGCGGCGGAGGCATTGCCGATCCCGTCCCCGCGCCGCTGCGCCAGGAATGCCCGCAAATCGGCGGCAGTGATCCCGGCCAGCGCCTCGCGCGTGACCTCCCCGCCCCAATGCGATTGCAGAAACGCCACCAGCCGGATCGCTGTCGACTCATAGGCCCGCACGGTGTGCGCAGACCGCCGCCGATCGCGGGCAAGGTGTTGCGCGTAGAGAAGGGGCAATGGCTGGCTCACCGGCGGACCTTACCCAATCCTCCCCCGGAGGGGGAGAGTGCGAGGTCAAACATGCCCCGCATGTTTGACCTCGCACTCATGCGCAGCATGACGGAGGGGTAGTTTCCACAAACGATGGATCATCGCCTGTGGAAACTACCCCTCCACCAGCTTCGCTGTTCCCCCTCCCCCTCCGGGGGAGGATATGGTCTTTTTACCCGATCTTCTGACCCGTCTTGGCCCAATCAGCCATAAAGCCTTCGATGCCCTTGTCGGTCAGCACATGCTTGACCAACTGGCGGATCACCGCGGGCGGAGCGGTCATGACATCGGCGCCGATCTTGGCGGCCTGGAGCACATGAACCGGGTGGCGCACGCTGGCGACGAGGATCTCGGTGGCGAAATTATAATTGTCGTAGATCGTGCGGATGTCCTCGATCAGGTCCATCCCGTCGAACCCGTTATCGTCGTGCCGGCCCACGAACGGCGAAACGAAGGTCGCGCCCGCCTTGGCCGCGAGCAGCGCCTGATTCGCCGAGAAACACAAAGTCACATTGACCATCGTGCCGTCCTCGGTCAGCGCCTTGCAGGTCTTGAGGCCATCGATCGTCAGCGGCACCTTGACCGCGACATTGTCGGCGATCTTCCGCAGGATCTCGGCTTCCTTCATCATCGTCGCATGATCGAGCGCAACGACCTCAGCCGAGACCGGCCCTTCCACGATCCCGCAAATCTCCTTCACCACTTCCAGGAAATCGCGGCCCGATTTGTGGATCAGCGACGGATTGGTGGTGACGCCGTCGAGGAGCCCGGTTTCGGCCAGGTCGCGAATGTCGGCGGTGTCGGCGGTGTCGGCGAAGAACTTCATGGGAACGGGCCTCTCGATGTGATCGGCACCGCCTAGCGACTTAGCGGGATGCGGGCAAACCGCGCACGAGCATCATTCGTGTCGGCTTGTCCTCCAGCTTGGCCACCGTGACCGTATAAGTGCCGGGCTGCAGCCGATAGCGAACGATCTTGCGGATACCCGAACAGCGCGGGCCGCGATTCTGCGACACCATCCTTAGCCGCATTCGGCGCGACGGAGCGACATCGATCCAGCCATCGCGATCGATCGCGATGCCGAATATCCCTGCCTTGCGAATCGCCACCCGCGTCTCGATTCGCCCGTCGCGCGGGGTGATCAAGGTTGCATGCCGGGTGTCGAGCCCCTCGCCAGCACGCGTCCAGCCGGAGAGTTCACGCGGCAGCGCCACGGGTTTCGCACAGGGCTGCGCGGCCAACGCCAGCGCGGTTACGCTCAAGAACATGGATCGCCTCCTGTTTTTCGAGTCGGCGCGTTCTCTAAATGTTCCGAAACATTTTCGCAACAAAAACCGTGCGATCTGGTTTAGGAGCGTGAAATGTTTCGATACCTTGTCCCGCTTGCCCTGATCGCCACCCCCGCCGCCGCGCAGCAGGTGGACGAGCAGCTATGGCTCCAGACCAACGGCACCGTCGGGATCGGCGAAAATGAAAAAGTCACGCTCGAGGGAATCGGCCGGTTCAGCAATGCGGCTGAGGGCTTTTCGCATGCCGAGCTGGGCGTGCTTTTCACCCACACGACTAAAAGCGGCATCGAGCTTTCGGCCGGCTATCGCCATGTCGAGGATTGGGACCTTGGCGTTGCCTTGCCCAATGAAGAGCGGCTGCGGCAGATGGTGCTGGTGCCACTCGGAAAAGGCTTTTCCGCGCGGCTGCGCGTCGAGCAGCGTTTTAACAGCCAGGGTGGCGGGATCGGTGTGCGCGTGCGTCCGCGCCTGGGCTTCGATGCCCCGATCAACGATTCCGGCCTCAAGATATTCGCGACGCAGGAGCATTACTTCAACGTCAACAGCACCAGCTGGGGTCAACGCGGTGGATATGAGCGGATGCGCAACGCGGTGGGCCTCTCGCTGCCGATCACCGGCAAGGTGCGCGGCGAAGTGGGCTATCTCAATCAATATCGCTTCGGACGCGGCGGACGCCGCGACCAGATGGACCATGCCCTAACCTTCACCCTCACGTTCAACGTCGCCAGCTTCAGCGGCACCGGCGATTAGGGCGCGACGAGCATCACCTTGGCCTTGGCCGTCTTCAAATTGGTCAGCGCCACGCGGTAAACCCCCGGCTCGAGCGTGAAACGCACGATCTTGCGAATGCTCGAACATTCCGGTCCATGCCCGTGCGCGACCGATTTGAGCGGCGCGCTCGCGCCCGCCTTGGCGACATCGATCCAACCCGCCTGATCGAGCGCGATGCCATAGTCGCCCGCCGTTTCTATGCGGAATCCGATTCCCGTGCTTCCCGCCGTCACGTCCAGCATGACTGCCTTGCCCACGCCAAACGCCTCGCCGGGCGCCGTCCACCCCGCCAGCGCGGCAGACAGATTGGCGTCGGTCGCCGCACAGGCTGGCTTGGGCACCGCCATATGGGCAGGTGTGCTCTGGGCAGGCGCAGTCTGGGCAGGCGCAGTCTGAACGAGCAGCAGGGCAGCAGCGAGCAACATGGCGGAATCTCCTCGTGCCGACGATACGGGATTCCGCTTCCGCAACAAATCCCCATATGAGGCGGCAATGACTCGTGCCCGCGTCCTCGTCATGAATTCCGCGCTCGGTCCGCTCGACTATCGCGTGCCCGCCGGCATGCATGTCGAGCCGGGCTCGATCGTCGTCGCGCCCTTGGGCCCGCGCCAGCTTGCCGGGGTGGTGTGGGAAGCGGATCGCATGCCTTCGGATGCCGAGGTCGGCGACAATCGCCTGCGGCCTTTGCTCGGCGTATCGGATGCGCCGCCGATCCCCGCGCCCGTCCGCCGCTTGGTCGAATGGACCGCCAATTATTATCTCAGCCCGCCGGTCGCGGTGCTGGCGATGGCGCTGCGCACCTCGGCGGCATTCGATGCCGCGCCGACGATCACCGAATATCGCGCGACCGGCATCGTCCCCGATCGCCTGACTCCCCAGCGCGAACAGGCATTGGAGCGCATCGGCGACCGCCAGGGGCTGGTCCGCGAACTCGCCACCATCGCCGACGTGTCGGAAGCCGTGATCCGCGGCCTCGTGAAGATTGGCGCGATCGAGGCGGTGGTGGTCGATACCGACAGCCCCTATCCGATGCCCGATCCGCATTTCGGTCCGCCCGATCTCTCCCCCGAACAGGCGGATGTCTCCAGCATCCTGCGCCAGTCGGTCGGGGCCGAGGCGTTCCAGACCTTCCTGCTCGACGGGGTCACCGGCTCGGGCAAGACCGAAGTCTATTTCGAAGCCGTCGCCGCCGCGCTGGCATCGGGCAAGCAAACGCTCGTCCTCCTCCCCGAAATCGCGCTGACCGAACCGTTCCTCACCCGCTTCGCCAAGCGCTTCGGCTGCGAGCCCATCGCCTGGCACTCCGGCCTGCGCGCCTCGCAGCGCCGCCGCGCATGGCGCGCCATCGCCAGCGGCGAAGCAATGGTCACGGTCGGCGCCCGCTCGGCATTGTTCCTGCCTTATCCGAACCTCGGGCTGATCATCGTCGATGAAGCGCATGAGACCAGCTTCAAGCAGGAAGAAGGCGTCCATTATCACGCGCGCGACGTCGCGGTGATGCGCGGTTTCTTCGAGGGCTGCCCGGTCGTCCTCGCCAGCGCCACCCCGGCGATCGAAACCCGCCATCAGGTCGAGCTTGGCCGCTATGAGGAACTCAAGCTGCCCGGCCGGTACGGCAAGGCCGAAATGCCGCATATCGAAGCGATCGACTTGATCCAGGAGCCGCCCGAGCGTGGCCGCTGGCTCGCGCCGCGCCTCGTCAAAGCGCTGGAGGAAACCCTCGCGAGAGGCGAACAGTCGCTCCTGTTCCTCAATCGCCGCGGCTATGCCCCACTCACCCTATGCCGCCATTGCGGCCACCGCTTCCAATGCCCGAACTGCACCGCGTGGATGGTCGAGCATCGGCTCATCCGCCGCCTCTCATGTCACCATTGCGGCCATACCGAGCAGACCCCCGAAATCTGCCCCGAGTGCAAATCGGAGGAAACATTGGTCGCCTGCGGCCCCGGCGTCGAGCGCATCGCCGATGAAGTCGCAGCACTCTTCCCCGATGCGCGCACCGCCGTCGTCACCTCAGACACGATCTGGTCTCCCGCCCGCGCCGCCGAGTTCGTCAGCAGGATGGAACATGGCGAGATCGACATCGTCATCGGCACCCAATTGGTGACCAAGGGCTATCATTTCCCCAATCTCACGCTCGTCGGCGTGGTCGATGCCGATCTCGGGCTCGACGGCGGCGATCTGCGCGCGTCCGAACGCACCTTCCAGCAGATCATGCAGGTTTCGGGTCGCGCCGGTCGCGGCGAGAAACCCGGCACCGTCTATATCCAGACCCACGCCCCCGATGCCCAGGTCATGCGCGCGCTAGTCTCGGGCGATGCCGAAAACTTCTACGCTGCCGAGACCGAAGCGCGCCGCGATGCCGGTGCTCCGCCTTATGGCCGCTACGCCGCGATCATCGTCTCGTCCGAAGACCGCGCCGCAGCCGAGGAAATCGCCCGGATGATCGGCCGCACCGCGCCTCAGCGCGACGAGATGCATGTCTACGGCCCCGCCCCGGCCCCACTGGCGATGCTGCGTGGGCGGCACCGGTTTCGCCTGCTCGTCCATGCCCGCCGCGCCTTCGATGTGCAGGATATGATCCGCGAATGGCTGGGCGGTTTGAGCTGGGGGCCGAAGGTCCGCGTCGCGGTGGATGTCGATCCGTACAGCTTCGTCTGATCGGCCCAATTCGGCGCTATCGCAACGCGCTAGCCCGAATTAGCATCGTCCCTGCAAAAGGGGATTCTTCACATGCGCCGCCTGTTCCTGACGCTGCTCGCGTTGCTGATGCCGCTCGCCGCGCAGGCGCAGTGGCGTGAGGCCAGCACCCCGCATTTCGTGATCTATTCGCAGCAGGGGCCCGAGCGGCTGCGCGAATTCGCCACCAATCTCGAGCGCTTCGACAAGGGCCTGCGCGCGCTGCGCGGTGCCAAGGATGACGTGCTCGGCACATCGGGCCGCGTCACCATCTATGTTGTCGACGATACCGATGACGTGAAAGCGCTGATCGGCGACCGTCAGGTGGCTGGCTTCTATATCGCCCGCGCAGGCGGATCGATGGCGGTTGTGCCGCGCGCCTCGGGGGCGAGCAGCGATATCGCGCTCGGCCCGCTCGCGATCCTGCTCCATGAATATGGTCACCATTTCATGTTCTCGGTCGCCCCGCATTCGGCCTTCCCCGCCTGGTTCGTCGAGGGGTTTGCCGAGTTTCATGCAACGGCAGTGTTCGGCAAGGATGGTGGCATCACCTTTGGCGAGCCGCCGCTCTATCGCGGCATCGGCATCATGCGCGGCAACATGCTGCCTATCGAAAAGCTGATGATCGCCGACACGCTAAAGCTGAGCCCTGAGCAGCGTGACGCCATGTATGGTCGAGGCTGGCTGCTCACCCATTATCTGACGATCGGCCAGCCCGCGCGCGCAGGCCAGCTTGGCAAATATATCGCTGCGATCAACGCGGGCTCCAAGCCGATCGATGCCGCCACTGGCGCGTTCGGCGATCTGCGCACGCTCGACAAGGAGTTGGAGCGCTACAAGCTCGGCAAGTTCCGCATCAGCCGGCTGATCGGCGCATCGCTCGCGGTTGGCGAACCGGCGATCCGCGTGCTGGGCCCGGGCGAAGCGGCGATGATGAAGGTCCGCATCCGCTCCAGGGTCGGCGTTGGGCCAAAGGACGTGCCTGATCTCTATGCCGATGCCCGAAAGGCCGCCGCGCCATTCCCGAACGATCCGGCCGTGCAGATCATCCTCGCCGGCGCAGCACTCGATGCAAGCGACTATCCCGGTGCCGAAGCCGCCGCCGATCGCGCCATTGCCGCCGATCCGAAGGCGCTCGATGCCTGGCTCCACAAGTCGCAGGCCCGCACCCTCGCGGCGCGCAAATCGGGCGACCGGGATAAGGCACGCTGGGAAGCGATCCGCAAGCTCATCATCACCGCGAACCGGCTCGATCCCGATAATCCCCGGCCGCTGATCCGCTATTATCTGAGCTTCGGTGATGCGGGCGAAGCGCCGATCGAAGCGGCCAGGCAGGGCCTGTCCCGCGCGATGGAACTGGCACCACATGATCGCGGCCTGCGCCTGCTCGCCACTACGATGTTCCTGCGCCAAGGAAACAAAGTGGTCGCGCGCCAGCTGCTCGCGCCGCTCGCCTATCAACCCCACTCGCCTGCACTGGCGGCACGCGCGCAAAAGCTGATCGCGCTGATCGACGAAGGCAAGATCGAAGCCGCGCTCGCAGATCTCAGCGGAAAGCCCGAAGCACCCGATGACGAGGACAGTAAAAGTCCCGCGTGACTGTGCTCGAATTGGCCTCTAGTTTCCCGCGATTCGCCGGGGGACCCTAATGCGCAACTTGTTGTCGATTCTCGCTTTTCTGTTGATACCGCTCTCCGCAAACGCCCAGTGGCGCCAGGCGACCAGCGATCATTTCGTGATCTATGCCGAGGGCGATGAAGCCTGGCTGCGCAATTACGCCGAAGAACTCGAACGCTTCGATCGCGGCGTCCGTCTCCTGCGCAATCTGCCCGATCCGGCAGCAGGTATGATCAACAAGGTGACGCTGTTCATCCTCCCTTCGGTCGGCGATGTGACGAAGGTGGCCGGTGGCCCGCCATATCGCGCCACCGAAAGCGGCTCGATGGCATTCGTGCCGCGCGCCAGCAACGATCCTGACGCGACGCGCCACGCGCTGTTCCACGGATACACCCACCATATCTATTCAATAGTCTGGCCGAATGTCGCGGTTCCGGGCTGGCTTCAGGAAGGTCTGGCCGAGTTTCACGGCACGACTGAGTTCCGTCCCGATGGATCGATCGTGCTCGGTCGCGAACTGGGCGCGCGCATGCGTTCGCTGAACCCGGCGGACCGCGAACCGATCATCAAGATGCTGTCTTTGCAGCGCGAAGAGCCGGGCGAGCGCATCTTCGCCACCGGCGGCTGGCTGATGACCCATTTGCTCACCTTCTCGCCCGATCGCCAGAACCAGATCGGCGCGTATATCGCGGCGATTAACAGCGGCAAGTCGCTGGGCGATGCGGCCACCGATGCGTTCGGCAATATGGACAAGCTCGGCGCTGACATCATCCGGTACCGCCGCGGCACCGGCCTCAAGGCAAATGTGATGCCGGCGTCCGATCTCAAGATCGGCGCAGTCACGGTCCGCGCGCTGACGCCGGGCGAAGCTGCGACGATGGCGATCCGCATGGAATCGCAGGGCCGCGTCGATCCCAAGACCGCGCCCGATCTCTATGCCCGCGCCAAGGCAGCCGCCACGCCCTATCCGAACGATCCCGTCGTCCAGCGCGTGCTCGCACAGACTGCCTATGATGCGAAGGATTTCGCCGCAGCAGAAGCCGCGGCCGACCGGATCATCGCCGCCGATCCCAAGCTGGCCGGTGGTTACGCCTATAAAGCGATGGCGATGACTGCCCGCGCCAAGGCCGACAAGGACAGCAGCGCCCCGCGCTGGGCCGCGATCCGCAAGGTGCTGGCCGATGGCAAGCGCCTCAATCCGGACGACGGCCAGTTGCTGATATTGTTTTACCGCAGCTTCGGCGATTCGAACATTCCGCTCAACCAGCCCGCCAAACAGGCATTGTATCACGCAGTTGCCGTCGCGCCGCAGGTCCGCAGCATCCGCATCGCTGCCGCCATCCAGCTGATCGACGACGGTGCAGCCGCAGAGGCCAAATCGATCCTGCGCCCGCTCGCTTTCGATCCCCACAATGCCAAGGCAGGTGAGACCGCGGACGCGGCGATCGCGCTGATCGACAAGGGCGACCTGCCCGGCGCGCGCAAGGCGCTCGGCGGCACGGCGGGTTCGAACGAGAATGACGAGCCACCGGCGGAAGGTCGTCGCCGCTAAGGCGCGAACGCCGCCTTGAACCGGGCGGCGATTTCGCCGAGAGGTCAGGCATGCGGAGTGGAGCCGCTTGTACCGATGCTGATTCGTCTATTCCTGCTGCTGACCCTGTTCGCAGGCCTTATCGCGCCTGCTCGCGCGGACGATATTTCGGCTTCGGGCCGCGGCGTCGTGCGCATCGTCACCATCGCGGTGGTCGGCGACGAAGTCGTCGGCTTCGGCCATGGCAGCGGCTTCGCGGTCAGCCCGAACCGGATCGTCACCAACGCCCATGTGGTCGAGCTTGCCTCGCGCTATCCCGATAATGTCGTGATCGGCGTGGTGCCTAGCGAAGGCGATAAGAGCTTTCAGGGCAAGCTGATCCGGATCGACAAGGATCGCGATCTCGCGCTGATCGAATTTACCGGCGTCCGCTTGCCCGCGCTCACGCTCTACACCGGCTCGCCGAGCGATGGCGAAGCGCTGTTCGCGCTCGGCTATCCCGGCAATGTGGATATCGCCACTGCGCGCTCCGCCGCCGATTTCATCAAGCCGCAATCGCCGGTCCGCTCGCAGGGCGGGTTCGCGGGCATGCGTGCATTGCAGGGCACCAGCGTCCTGCTCCACACCGCCAATATCGCGCGTGGCAATTCGGGCGGGCCGTTGCTCGATCGCTGCGGTCGCGTGCTCGGCGTGAACTCCGCGATCACCCGCGCCGATGAAGGCGACGCGACCTTCGCCTTCGCCATTTCGGGCAAGGAGCTTGCCGCCTTCCTCACCGAAGCCAAGCAGCCGATGGGTCAGGTCGCGGTGCCATGCACCAGCGTCGAAGAGCAGATGGCGCAAGAGCGCACTGCCGATGAAAAGGCGCGCGCCGAAGCCGATGCGCTCGCCCGTAGCCACGCCGCGAAGAACGAATCCGCCCGCGCAGACGCTGTCGCTCAGGCACGGGCACGCAGCGAATCGACCCGCGAGAATTACATGGCAGGCGCCGCGCTGATGCTCGTCCTGGGCGCGCTTGCGCTGGGCGGCGCAGGGCTGTTGCTCTCCCGCGAACGCCAGCGTGAGGCGATCTGGGTCGCGGCGGGCGGCGGCATCTTGATGGTCGGCGCGATCGCTCTGTTCTTCAGCCGCCCGGGCTTCGACGAATCGACAGTGATGCCGGTGCCCAAGGCCGCTGGTGCCGCGCTCTCCGGAGACGCTGTGCAGGGCCGCATGGTCTGCACCCTCGTGCCCGAGCGCAGCCGCGTCACCGTCACTGCGACGGACACGGTCGATCTCGATCTTGGCGAAGACGGCTGCATCAACGGCCGCACCCAATATGCCGAAGCGGGCACGCATTGGCAGCGTATCCTCGTCCCCGATCAGGAGCAGACCGTCTCGGTGCTCGATTATGATCCGGGCACGAGCACCTATACCCACACCCGCTATCTGCTCTCGTCCGAGCAGATGACCAAGGCGCGTAGCCTGCGCAAAGGCGTCCCGCTCAAGACCTGTTCGCCCGATCAGGCCAAGCGCGCCGAACTGGCAACCCAGCAGCAATCGATCCGCACGGCGCTGCCTGCGGTGTATAATGAGAAGCTGGTCTATCGCTGCTCGGCTGCACCCGAAGGCCCGCCCGCGACCACGGCTCCCGCACCGGCCGTCAAATAACCTTCCCGTCCCCCCGGTTTTCGAGAGCTTAGTCCGAGCTCTCGCGCTTGAGCAAAGCCCGCTTGCGATCCGCCCCCCAGGCATAGCCACCCACGCTCCCGTCCGCGCGCTGGACGCGGTGGCACGGCACCACCACCGCCACCGGATTGGTCCCGCACGCCGTACCCGCCGCGCGCACCGCTTGCGGATTGCCCGCCGCCGCCGCCAATTGTGCATAGCTCAGCGTCTCGCCAGCCGGGATCGCCCGCAGCGCATTCCACACCGCTTCCTGAAACGCCGTGCCCTGCACATCGATCGGCAGATCGGTATCCCGCCCGGGCGATTCGACCTCAGACACCACCCGCGCTGCCAGCGCCGCCAATGCGGCCCCGCCGCCCACGATCTCCGCCGCCGGAAAACGCTGCGCCAGACCGAACGAATCCTCATCGAACGCCACCCGGCACAATCCCTTGTCGGTCGCCGCGATCAGCAGTGGACCCAGGCTGGTCTCGGCCACGGTCCAGCGGATCGTCACCCCCGCCCCGCCGCGCTTCCACACGCTCGGTGTCATTCCCAGCCGGGCGTTGGCGGTCTCGTAAAAGCGGCTCGGCGCGGAATATCCGGCCTCGTAGATCGCACCAGTCACGCTCTCGTCGCTGGCGAGAGCCCGCGCCGCGCGCCGCGCCTTGATGCCACGAGCATAGGCCGCCGGGGTCACGCCGGTCGCGCGCTTGAACAGCCGGTGAAAATGATGCGGCGCATAGCCAACCGCCGCCGCGACATCCTCTAGCGAAACGCTCTCCTCCGCGGCTTCGATCAACGCCACCGCGCGCGCTACCGCCACCCGGTCACGCCCAACCTCGTCCGGCTTGCAGCGCAAGCAAGCGCGATACCCCGCCGCCCGCGCGGCCTCGGCATCAACATAGAAGACCACATGCTCCCGCTTGGGCCGCCGCGCCGGACAGCTCGGCTTGCAATAGATCCGCGTCGTGGTCACCGCCCCGATCACTCGCCCATCATATGCCCGGTCGCGCGCCGCAAAGGCGCCCCAGGCGATGTCGTCGGTGATGGGTTCGCTGCTCATATGCTGGATATAGCCGCACCGCCGCCGCGTCACATCCCGCACTTTGCGTTCAAACCCGACAGCCCCCCCCAACCCGTCACCCCGGCCTCGTGCCGGAGTCCACCGTGCCGACCGCGCTAGGCAAGAGGCTCAGAGCCACTGCTAAGCCGCGTGGTGGCCCCGGCATAAGGCCGGGTGACGAGCAGCGAAAAGCCCTTAACTCCTACAAATACCCCCTTGCCCTTCGCGCCACTTCGCGTCACCGTTAGCGCTAACGGACGCTACGACGCCCGAGGGGAGAGAATAGCCCATGACCTTCTGGCAACGCACGCGGGCACTCCGCTGGTGGATCATCGCCATCGTGATGCTCGGCACGATCATCAACTATCTCGTGCGCCAGACCCTGGGCGTCGCCGTCGCCACAGACGCCTTCAAGGCCGATGTCCCGATGACCAAGGAGCAATATAGCTGGGTCACCGGCGTGTTTCAGGGCTTCATCATGATGCAGCCCATCGTCGGCTACATCCTCGATCGCATCGGCCTGCGCACCGGCATGGCGATCTTCGCCACCGCATGGGCCGTGCTGATCGCCGCGCATGGCTGGGTAGTGAACTGGCAGGGCCTCGCGGCACTGCGCGGCCTGCTCGGTTTCGCCGAAGGCACCTCGCACACGCTCGGGCTCAAGGTCGTCTCGGAGTGGTTCCCCGCCAAGGAGCGCGGCTTTGCCGGCGGCATCTATAATCTCGGCGCATCGGCGGGCATCGCGCTCGCCGGGCCGCTCGTGGCAATCTCGATCGTCTGGTGGGATTGGCGCGCGGCCTTCTATGTCGCCGCCGTGCTGGCCCTGCTCTGGGTATTGCTCTGGCTGCGTTATTATCGCTCGCCCGAAAACCATCCCGAACTCGCGCCCGAAGAACTCGCGCTGATCCAGTCGGGCCAGGAAGCCCATATCCAGGCCACCGGCGAGAAGCCTGCCGTGCTCTCGCTGCTCGGCCGCCGCAATTTCTGGGGCATTGCCCTCCCCCGCTTCCTCGCGGACCCGACCTGGGCGACCCTCACCTTCTGGCTCCCGCTCTATCTCAGCGAAGTCCGCGGCTTCGATCTCAAGGAACTGGCCATCGCGGTCATCCTGCCCTTCATCGCCGCCGATCTCGGCTGCCTGTTCGGGCCGTTCATCGTTGTCTGGCTTGAGCGGCGCGGGATCGCATTGATCGATGCGCGCCGCTGGACCTTCACCTTTGGCGCGGTGCTGATGACCAGCATGCTCTTCGTCGGCAGCGTCACCAGCCCCTATATGGCCGTCGCCTTGCTCAGCATCGGCGCCTTTGCGCACCAGACGCTCTCGGTGACCTGCATCACCCTCGCCACCGATCTGTTCCGCAAGAACGAGATGGGCACCGTCGCGGGCATGGCGGGCACCATGGCCAATCTCGGCGTGATGATCTTCACGCTGCTGATCGGCGCACTCGTCACCCAGATCGGCTACACGCCCTTCTTCATCGCGCTGGCAGTGTTCGATCTCATCGCCGCCGCGATTCTCTGGACCCTGGTGGTAAAGCCCGGCGGCAAGCCCGAGCGCGAGAGCGGCATCATCCCGATGCTGCTCGGCGGGGCGACTGCGATCTATCTCGGCAGCGTCGGCATCGGCACCGTCGGGGTCGCTGGCTATGTCGGCTTCGGCTTCGGCCTGCTGCTCCTCATCCTCGGCGTCGCCATCGAATTTCGCGCCCGCACCCGGAAGACTGCATGATCCGCAATCCCATCCTGCCCGGTTTCAATCCCGATCCGTCGATCCTGCGCGTCGGCGAGGATTATTATATCGCCACCTCGACCTTTGAGTGGTTTCCCGGCGTCCAGATCCACCACAGCCGCGATTTGGAAAACTGGACGCTGATCGCACGGCCCCTGAACCGTGCCGCGCAACTCGACATGCGCGGCGATCCGGACAGTTGCGGCGTCTGGGCGCCCTGCCTGTCCCACGATGGCGAGCGCTTCCATCTGATCTACACCGATGTGAAGCGCTATGGCCGCACCACCACCGGCGGCGCATCGGGCGCGAGTCTCCGCGACTTCCACAATTACATGGTCACCTGCGATACGATCGATGGCGACTGGTCCGATCCGATCCATATGAACAGCTCGGGCTTCGATCCTTCGCTGTTTCACGATGCCGATGGTCGCAAGTGGTTCGTCAACCAACTCTGGGACCACCGCCCCGGCCGCAACCGCTTCGCGGGCATCGTCCTCCAGGAATATAGCCCATCCGAGCAAAAGCTGATCGGCGAGCGCGTCAACATCTTCCCCGGCACGGCCTTGGGCCTCACCGAAGCCCCGCACCTCTATCAGCGGGGCGGCTATTATTACCTCATCACCGCCGAGGGCGGCACCGGCTGGAACCACGCCGTAACCATGGCGCGCTCGCGCAACCTGACCGGCCCCTACGAGCTCCACCCCGACACCTATATCCTGAGCAGCCGCACCCGCCCCGATGCCCCGCTCCAGCGCGCCGGCCATGCCGATCTGGTCGAGGCTCCCGATGGCACGCCCTATCTCGCCTATCTCTGCGGCCGCCCGCTCCCCAATCGCGGCCGCTGCGTGATGGGCCGCGAAACTGCGCTCCAGCAGATGCGCTGGGCCGACGATGACTGGCTCTACACACTCGACGGACAGGGCTTGCCCGTGGTCGAAGCCGTGCCCCACGCCGACACGCACCAGCGCGATGAATTCGACAGCCCCGATCTGCCGATCGATCTGCAATGGCTCCGCACCCCCGAGCCGGATGCGATCTTCAGCCTCACTGCCCGCCCCGGTCATCTCCGCCTCTACGGTCGCGAGACCATTGGCAGCATCTTCACCCAGTCGCTGGTCGCGCGCCGCCAGCAGAGCTTCTGCTATTCGGCCAGCACGATGATGGAATTCGCCCCCCGGCATTTCCAGCAAGCCGCGGGCCTCGTCGCATATTACAACAGCGCCAAATTCCATTATCTCCACCTCACCCATGACGACGAGATCGGCCGCCACCTCCGCGTGATGTCCGCCTTGCCCGACAGCCCGCAGGCCGATGCCTTCACCACGCCGATCCCAATCCCCGAAGGCCGCATCGAGCTGCGCTGCGAAGTCGATTACGAACGCCTGCGCTTCGGTTGGCGGCTGGAGGGCCGCGACTGGCAATGGCTCCCCGAACAGTTCGACGCTTCGATCCTCTCCGACGAAGCCAGCGCGCCCGGCCAGCCCAACTTCACCGGCGCGTTCGTGGGAGTCGCCTGTCAGGACATGAGCGGCATGGCGCACCCCGCCGATTTCGACTGGTTCGAATATCGCGAGCGCGAATACGCAGCGGACCCCACCAGCTAAATCGTCAGCCCCGCCACCGAAGCCTGCGCAACAACCGCAACAACCGCGCCAGCCGCCCTTCGCTCTGCGACAAAAGTGCCGCCTCCGCGCGCCGCACTCGCGCTTCCTCCGCCTGGCGAAAGCGCGTATCGAGCTTCGACGAAAGATCGGCGAGCACGCGCTCCTGCCCCTTGAACGCCCGCGCGATATCCGCGTCGCTCAGCGCGACCATGAACGTGCAGCCATAGCTGTTCCGGTTCTGGCGCACGATCCGCGCCGCCCGCGATCCCGCGCCCGAAAGCCCGAGCGACACCAGCGTGCCGATCGGCAGGTCGACCGCGGCGGTGAAGCGGAAGCCGGTCTGCGAGAAATCCTCCACCGTCACGTCGATCGGATTGCCGTCGGGCACGCGCAGCGTGCTGGGGCTGTCCGCGTCGAAGCGGATCGCGCCGCGCCGGTCGATATCGCCGAGGATCTCGAGTTTGGTGACAAGCATCTGCTGTCCTGTACGAGGGACCAGGTCACGCTATGCTTCGTTCGTTAACGAGTCCTTGCATGCGCGACCGTGGCCGTCGCAGGCGTCAGACCTTGACAAATCCAAGCCTCGCTGCCACATGCGCCACCATCGAGGCATCATGCAGCGTGATGGAGCGACCATTCTTGGAATGGCACTCCGGCTCTGTCTCGGTCCCATTTCCCGGCTTCCCTAATCACGCGGGTTGTCATTTTTGACACCGCCGCGCGTGCGCCTTTTGCTGTGCGCGCTGCCGATTCATAAGGTTACATAATGCAGTTCAAGCATCTCGGTCTCTCTGAGGCCGTTCTCTCCGCGCTTGCCGCGAAGGGCTACACCGAAGCGACTCCGATCCAGGAACAGTCGATCCCGTCGCTGCTCGAGGGTCGCGATCTGCTCGGCATCGCGCAGACCGGCACTGGCAAGACCGCTGCGTTCATGGCGCCGTCGATCGATCGCCTCGTCGCCAGCGGCCAGCGCCCCCAGCCGCGCGGCTGCCGCATGCTCGTCCTCGCGCCGACCCGTGAGCTCGCCAGCCAGATCGCCGAAAGCGCCCGCAGCTATTCCAAGGGCACGCGCCTCAGCGTGATGACCTGCTTCGGCGGCACCTCGGTTCACAAGAACAAGACCGACCTGGCGCGCGGCGTCGACATCCTCGTCGCCACGCCGGGCCGTCTCGTCGATCTGCTCGATCAGCATTATGCGATCATGCTCGGCATCGAGATCCTCGTGCTCGACGAAGCCGATCAGATGATGGATCTGGGCTTCATCCACGCCCTCAAGCGCATCGTGCGTGAGCTGCCGTCCAAGCGTCAGACTTTGTTCTTCTCGGCCACCATGCCGAAGACGATCCGCGAGCTCGCCGGCCAGTTCATCAAGAACCCCGTCGAAGTGAAGGTCACGCCCGAAGCCACGACCGCCGAGCGTGTCGAGCAGCGTGTCACCCACGTGCAGCAGGCCGAGAAGCAGTCGCTCCTCACCATCATGCTGCGCGATCCGTCGATCGATCGCGCGCTGATCTTTACCCGCACCAAGCACGGTGCCGACCGCGTCGTGAAGCTGCTCGCGGGCAGCGGCGTCGCGTCGAACGCGATCCACGGCAACAAGTCGCAGCCACAGCGTGAGCGCGCGCTCGGCGAGTTCAAGGCCGGCAAGGTCAAGTTCCTGATCGCCACCGATATCGCAGCACGCGGCATCGACGTGTCGGGCGTCAGCCACGTCTTCAACTTCGAACTGCCGAACGTGCCGGATCAATATGTCCACCGCATCGGCCGCACGGCGCGCGCAGGTGCCACCGGCCTCGCGATCAGTTTCTGCGCTGACGATGAGAAGCCATATCTGCGCGATATCGAAAAGCTCACGCGTCAGAAGCTGACCGTCGTGCCGCTGCCCGAGGGTTTCATCGGCGAATCGAACAAGATCAAGTCGAGCCGCTCGCCGATGCCGATCAGCCGCGACGAATCGAACGGCCGCAATGGTCGCGCGATGCAGCATGCTTCGCAGCGTGGTCCCCGCGCCAATCCCGCGCGTGGCGATCAGCCGCGTCGTGATGGCGGCCACGGCCAGCGCAGCGCCCAGCCGGGTGGCGATCGCCGCCCTGCACAGGGTGAACCCCGTCGAGAAGGCGGCAATTTCGAGCGCCGCGATGCAGCACCTCGTTCGGATGCGCCGCGCGGTGATGCACCCCGCAATTATGCGCGCCCGAAGAGCAAGTTCCAGGCGCGTCCGGCTCGTCCGGCCGGCAATGGCGGCGGCGGACGTCCGCGCTAAGCGCTAACCGTCCAACAAGCAGCGAAAAGGCCGGGGGTTTGTCTCCCCGGCCTTTTTCTTTGCCTGCTCTCAACCCGCGCTCAGTTGCGCTTCTTGGGGGCCGTGCGCGGTTTGGGCTTGGGCTTTGCCGCTGGCTTTACGACAGGCTTGGCGACCGGCTCGGGCGCGCTGCTGTTGATCTGCTCGCTGCTGCTGTTGCTCACCCAGCAATTGGCATAGCCGCCGACATCCACCGTCGCCGTCACGATCTCCCCCGGCTTGGCCGCCACGTTGATCGAAGGCGAACCCTGGCCACCCTCGATCCGGCCTGCCGATATCAACCATTTGAAGCTTGGCTGCACCTTGGGATCGCCGCCGGAAAACTCGATCCAATAGACTGCCTTGCCGTGCTCGGTGGATTGCGAACTGACCCTTACATTGGGGCAGCTATCCTGCGGCGCCGCGGATACCGCAGCCGAAAACAGCAACAAAAACTCGAACATGCACCGGGCTCCTCACGATTTGGCCCGATGCTGCCCGAACGTCTGGAACGCCGACATACCTAGAGGAAGGTATCCCGCATTCAGTTCCGCCGCCGCTTGCGCACCGCCGCATCCTCGCGGCCCGCGATCAGCCGATTCGCGCGCTCCATACCTTCCCGCCCCTCGGTCGCGCCCGCACGCGATGCGTCTCCGTATAATGCCAGCGCCCGTGCATAATCGCCGCGTTGTTCGGCGCAGAGCCCCTGGTTGAACACCAGCGACGGATGCCCTGCCGCGTCACGCATCGCGTCCCAGCCCGCGCACGCCCCGCGCGCATCGCGCTTGGTGAGCTTGATCAGATCCTTGAAGCGCTTGGCCGCCTCCTTGCTCATCCCCTTGGTGCCCTCGCGCACGCGGATCGAATAGGTGCGGACCTCCGGCGCGATGTCGAAGCGAACGCTGCGCGCGATCTGCTCGATTCCCCCGCCGATGATTTCCTCGACCGTCTGGCCCGCGCTCTGCCCCTGGCACCAGCTTGCTTCGTGGCGGAACGGCTTCTGCTCCGAATAGACGATTCGCCCGTCCGATCCGCGCACGATGCGCAGGCTGACGTTCAGATTGATCACCCGGCGGCGGCAGCGGACCTCGACTTCCTCTTCCTTGATGCACTTGCCGTCCTTGTCCTTGGACGTGCACTTCTTCTCCTTGCGCGTGAACGGCGTCTCCTCCGATCCGCCGGTGATCCCGCCCGAAAGCGTACCGTCAGCATCGCGCCGCGCGCCGCGCCCGCCCATCAGCTCGAAATGCGTGTTGCTCAGATAGCGCTCGATCGCATTGGCCAGCGCCGGGCCATCCTGCCCCTCGATTCGCCCGAGCGCGAGCGACCCGAGCAGGCTCGCGTCGCGATACGGCGCGGCAAATTCGCCCGTCATGCTCAGCGTCTCGGCTTCCGCCACACCCGCGCTCGTTGCCACGGCCAGAGCCGCCGCCATCCATGTCTTCAGATTCGCCATCGGTTCGCCCCCGTCTGGTTATACTGCGCAGTGAACATTTCGGATGCGCAATGTCCAGAGCGTCCGGATCGCGCCAGTTTCGCTCTCTTGGCCCGACTCGGGTTGCATCGCAGCACACGCGATGCTAACCGCGCCGCGACCCATCGGGGCTGCCTCACGGCGTGCCCCTTTTTCATATGGGGCGACATTCAGACCCCTCCAGGAGGAACTCGATCGCGTGGAGAATTCCGGCGGTATTCAGGCCAGTCTAAGCGGACGCTATGCGACCGCTCTATTCGAACTGGCTCGCGAATCGAAAACATTGCCCGTGGTGGAAGCCAGCCTTGGCACCGTCAGCCAGGCGCTTGCCGAATCGGCTGACTTCAAGGCGCTGACGGCGAGCCCGCTCGTCGCGCGTGGTGCGGCTGCCCGAGCAGTCGGTGCTGTTGCGGTGAGCCTCAAGCTCGATGCGACCACCACGAAGTTCCTGGGTGTCCTCGCGGACAATCGCCGGCTGAGCCAGCTTCCCGCGATCATCCGGGCCTTCCGCGCCCTCGCCGCCAATCATCGCGGTGAGACCAGCGCACAGGTCGTCTCGGCGCACCCCCTCACCACCGATCAGGTCGAAGCGCTGAAGGCTCAGCTGCGCACCCGCGTCGGCCGTGACGTTTCGGTCGATCTCTCGGTCGATCCCTCGCTCCTTGGCGGTCTGGTCGTGAAGATCGGTAGCCAGATGATCGATTCGTCGATCAAGACTCGTTTGAATTCTCTCGCTCACGCGATGAAAGGCTGAAGGCTAAGACAATGGATATCCGCGCCGCAGAAATCTCGAAGGTCATCAAGGACCAGATCGCCAATTTCGGCACCGAGGCTCAGGTCTCGGAGACCGGCCAGGTGCTCAGCGTCGGTGACGGCATCGCGCGCATCCACGGGCTGGACAATGTCCAGGCCGGCGAGATGGTCGAATTCGCCAACGGCATTCAGGGCATGGCGCTCAACCTCGAGGCCGATAACGTCGGCGTCGTGATTTTCGGCACCGATTCGGAAATCCGCGAAGGTGACACCGTCAAGCGCACCGGCACCATCGTCGACGTTCCCGTCGGCAAGGGCCTGCTCGGCCGCGTAGTCGATGGCCTCGGCAATCCGATCGACGGCAAGGGCCCGATTGTCGCCGAGAAGCGCTCGCGCGTCGAAGTAAAGGCTCCGGGCATCATCCCGCGCCAGTCGGTGTCCGAGCCGATGCAGACCGGCCTCAAGGCAATTGACGCGCTCGTGCCCGTCGGCCGTGGCCAGCGCGAACTGATCATCGGCGATCGTCAGACCGGCAAGTCGGCTGTCGCGATCGACACCTTCCTCAACCAGAAGACGGTCAACGCCGGCACGGATGAGTCGAAGAAGCTGTATTGCGTCTATGTCGCGGTCGGCCAGAAGCGCTCGACCGTCGCACAGCTCGTGAAGACGCTCGAAGAGAATGGCGCGATGGAATATTCCATCGTCATCGCCGCAACCGCTTCGGAGCCCGCTCCGATGCAGTTCCTCGCACCCTATACCGGCGCTGCGATGGGCGAGTATTTCCGCGACAACGGCATGCACGCCCTGATCGTGTTCGACGATCTTTCGAAGCAGGCAGTTGCCTATCGTCAGATGTCGCTGCTGCTGCGTCGTCCTCCGGGCCGCGAAGCATATCCCGGCGACGTGTTCTATCTCCACAGCCGCCTGCTTGAGCGCGCTGCAAAGATGTCGGACGCAAATGGCGGCGGTTCGCTGACGGCACTGCCGATCATCGAAACCCAGGCGGGCGACGTTTCGGCGTACATCCCGACCAACGTGATCTCGATCACCGACGGCCAGATCTTCCTTGAGACCGACCTGTTCTTCGCGGGCATCCGTCCTGCAATTAACGTGGGTCTGTCGGTGTCGCGCGTGGGTTCTGCCGCGCAGACCAAGGCGATGAAGAAGGTCGCCGGCTCGATCAAGCTCGAGCTCGCCCAGTATCGCGAAATGGCTGCGTTCGCGCAGTTCGGCTCGGATCTCGATGCTTCGACCCAGAAGCTGCTGAACCGCGGTGCGCGCCTGACCGAGCTGCTCAAGCAGGCTCAGTTCTCGCCGCTGCCGTTCGAAGAGCAGACCGTGTCGATCTTCGCCGGTACGCAGGGCTATCTCGACACCATCGCCGCTTCGGACGTGGTGCGTTACGAGGCCGCGATGCTGGCCGATATGCGCGCCAACCACACCGGCGTGCTCACCGCGATCCGCGAGAGCAAAGACCTCAAGGACGATGTGCGCGCACAGCTCAAGGCTGCGCTCGACTCGTTCGCGAAGACTTTCGCGTAAACACTAACCCGTCACCCCGGCTTCGGCCGGGGTCTCGTGCGGCAAGGTAGAAAATGGCCTCTCTCAAGGCACTCAAGGTCCGGATCAACTCGGTCAAATCGACCCAGAAGATCACCAAGGCGATGAAGATGGTCGCCGCTGCGAAACTGCGCCGTGCGCAGGAAGCGGCGG
>SEFZ01000004.1 GCA_004173185.1 Sphingomonadales bacterium
CGTCAGCACCGCGCGCCGCGCGCGCTCGAAGATCGTGTCGCCGCCTGTAGTGCTCGGGCGTGGCGGCGGCATCCCGCCGCTCAGCTCCAGCGGCTCGGGCTTGGCCGGCTTGGGCCGCCAGATTTTGGTCTCGGGCTTGGGTGGCGTGGGCGCAGGTGCAGGCGTTTCCGGCTCGGCCTCAGCCTGACGCCGGAGCGGGAAGCGCACTTCATGAGGTCCGGAGTCGCGCGCCATTCAGACTTTACTACCGGTCAGAGCAGTCAGTGAAAAGCACGCAGCCATAGTGTGTTAGTATAATAAGACAGGATGAAATTCAAGCCTCGAGCTCGACATCCCAATAGAGCCAGTCGCGCCAAGTCTCGTGCAGATGGTTCGGCGGGAAGCGCCGGCCATGTTCCTGCAACTGCCAGCTTGTCGGGCGGATCGGTTCAAGATGGAGCGGCATGCTCGCCTGCCTCGGGGTGCGTCCCCCCTTTTTCAAATTGCACGGCGCACAGGCGGTGGCGACATTTTCCCAGGTGGTGCGGCCCCCTTGGGCGCGGGGAATGACATGGTCGAAGGTAAGGTCGCGGTGCGTGCCGCAATATTGGCAGGCGAATTTGTCGCGAAGGAACAGATTGAACCGTGTGAAAGCGGGGAATTGCGAGGGCCGGACGAATTGCTTGAGCGCGATGACCGAAGGCAGCTTCAGCACCGCGCTGGGACTTCGTACCTCGCGTTCGTAAAAACTGACCACATCGACCCGGTCGAGGAACAGTGCCTTGACCGCGGTCTGCCACGGCCACACGCTAAGTGGATAATAGCTGAGCGGCGTGTAATCGGCATTGAGGACAAGCGCAGGACAACCATCCAGATGGCGGATCAAATCGGGATGATACATGCGTCCCCCTTCGCTCGTTTGCGCGCTTCGCGTCTGCCAGCGAAGCATGACATTCACGAGACTGCACAGGCCGTGACTCGCGGTCAAGGGTCGCTGTGACGGAAATTGTGACCAGATTCGCGCCGAGCCCCACCGGGCGGCTGCACCTGGGCCATGCATGGTCGGCGATCCTCAGCCATGATTTTGCGCGGCAATCGGGCGGCCGCTTTCTGCTGCGCATCGAGGATATCGACGGCACCCGATCGCGCCCCGAGCATGTCGCCGCGATCCGCGCCGATCTCGAATGGCTTGGGCTGGGCTGGGACGGGGAAGTCGTGTTTCAATCCCGGCGCCTGCCGCTCTACGAAGCGGCGCTCGATCGGCTCCGGTCCATGGGCCTGCTATACCCGTGCTTCTGCACCCGAGCCGACATCGCCGCGAGTGCCACCGCCCCGCACGGGCCCGAAGGCGCAGTCTATCCGGGCACTTGCCGAGGCCTCGAAGCGCCGGACCTGCGCAAACCCCATTGCTGGCGGCTCGATATGGACAAGGCGCTTACCTTGATTGACGGGTTATGGTGGCACGATGCCTCCGCCGGTTGGGTCCACGCCGATCCGGCAGCGCAAGGCGATGTCGTCCTGGCCCGAAAGGACGCCCCCGCGTCTTATCACCTCGCCGTCACGATCGACGACGCAGCCCAGCACGTCACCCACATCATTCGCGGCACCGATCTCTTCCACGCCACCCATATCCACCGGCTTCTGCAGGCGCTGCTCGATCTCCCCACCCCCGAATACCGCCACCACCCCTTGCTCACTGGCCCTGACGGCAGCCGCCTCGCCAAGCGTCACAACGCGCCCTCGCTCGAAGCCATGCGGCTTTCCGGCGTGGACGGCCGCGCGCTTGCCGATCAATTGCGCCGCGGTGAGCTCCCGGTTGGAATCGCGTCCGCAAAGGCGTAAGCAATCTGGATGATGCTCTTCCTCTCCTTCGTGCTGTTCGCCCTCGTCATCTCGGTCGGGGTCGTGCTGATCCGTGGCCTCGTCAACATGGCCGGCACCACGACTTCCGATCTCGAGGGCGAAGGCCCCAGCGAGCGCGCGCTCAAATCGAACAAGCTGATGATGCAGCGAATCCTGCTTCAGGGTGTGGCGGTCATCGTGATCGCGATCATCCTGATGACCCTGTCGGCCAAATAGGCGGTTCGGCGCTGCGGGAAGGCAAGCGTATTGCCGCCGGTGCCGTCGGTATTGCGTTCGCGCGTATCCCACACGGTCAGGATTGGGAGGATCATGCCTGCGACTCCTCGAATCTTGCCTTCTGCGCGGCAAATGCGCGACTGAACGCCGGCCGGGCCTCGGCCCGCGCGACATAAGCGGCAAGGTTCGGAAGCTCGGCCAATATTCCCGAGCCGGTCAAGCGCCGCAGCACGTCCACCATCATCAGATCGCCGGCGCTGAAATCGCCGTCGAGCCACGCCGAATCGCCCAGTCGCCGCGATAGCTGGCCCAGCCGGGTGCGGATGCGGCTCTGGATCATCTCCGAGCGTTCGGCTTGCCAGGGCTTGTCCTTCTCGAAGAAGCGGTTGACGTCGCGATCGGTGGTCAGCGGCTCGATGTCGCTGGCTGCGGCGAACATCCACGAAATCGCGCGTGCCCGTGCATCCGCATCCTCGGGCAGCAACCCGCCGAAGCGCTCGGCGATATGCAGCACGATCGCGCCGGTCTCGAACAGCACGAGATCGCCTTCGGCATAGGTTGGTATCTGCCCGAACGGCTGCTGCGTGAGATGCTCGGGCTCCTTCATCTCGGCGAACGAAAGCGAGCGCACCGCGTAAGGCTGCCCCACTTCCTCGAGCGCCCAGCGCACCCGCATGTCGCGCGCCAGCCCCCGGCCCTGATCGGGCGAAGCCGCGAAACCGGTAATGGTGATCGTCATGTGCTCTCCTGAAATAGCCAATAACGCCTGCTTCCGCCCGCCCGCCGGGCACGATAGAAGCCCCGCATGGTAAAGCTCAACAAGATCTACACCCGCACCGGCGACGATGGCACCACCGGCCTTGTCGATGGCTCGCGCATCGCCAAATCCGCGCCGCTGATGGCCGCCATCGGCGATGTCGACGAAGCGAACAGCGCGATCGGCATCGCGCGCACCTATTTCGCTGGCGACGATTTCGATCACACGCTGGCGCGCATCCAGAATGATCTGTTCGATCTCGGTGCCGATCTCGCCACCCCGCTCAGCATCGAAGGCGGCCTGCGCATCGTTCCCAGTCAGGTCGATTGGCTCGAGGAGCGCATCGATCATATGAACGCCGCGCTCGGCCCGCTGACCAGCTTCATCCTCCCCGCAGGGGCAGCGGGCGCCGCCGCGCTCCATCTCGCCCGCGCGATCACCCGCCGGGCCGAGCGCGCTGCGGTCGCCGCCGGAGCCGAGCTGCAACCCCTTGCATATCTCAATCGCCTTTCCGACTTCCTGTTCGTCGCCGCGCGCGCGGTGAACCAACAGGGTGCCGGAGACGTTCTGTGGGTCCCGGGGGCATCACGCTAATCTGGTTTCGCGTGTCGCTTGATCTGCACGGCATGCGCCGTTAGGAGAACATAATGCGAACGGAACGCGAGGCTCAAAGCAGTTCGGCACTTGCCGAAAGCTTCTCGCGCACGCGTTCGCTCAGCGCCGATCTGGTCGCGCCCTTGTCGGATGCCGATGCCACGATCCAGTCTATGGACGATGCCTCGCCCGCCAAATGGCATCTCGCGCATACGACATGGTTTTTCGAAACCTTCATCCTGCGCGATCATGTGCCGGGCTATGCGATCCACGACGCGCGCTTCCCGTTCCTGTTCAACAGCTATTACGAAGCCGAAGGCGCGCGCCATGCGCGACCCTCGCGTGGGCTGCTCTCGCGGCCGTCGCTGGACGAGATCATGGCCTATCGCCGCGCAGTCGATGAAGCATTGCTCGCCGCATTGCCTAGCCTCGCGCCAGAGGTCGCCGCCCTCGTCACCCTCGGCATCAATCACGAACAGCAGCATCAGGAATTGCTGCTCACCGATATTCTCCATCATTTCTCGGTGAACCCGCTCGAGCCCGCAATCTGGGACGGCGCGCCCAAGGTGCCAGTCGCGATGCCCGGCCCGATCGGCTGGATCGAACATGTGGGCGGAATCGTCGAAATCGGGGAGGCAGGCGCCAACTTCACCTTCGATTGCGAGGGCCCGCGGCACTCGACGTTGCTCGCCCCCCACGCCATTGCCGATCGCACGATCACGAACGGCGAATGGGCCGCCTTCATCGCCGATGGCGGCTACAGCGAAGCGCGCCACTGGCTGTCCGATGGCTGGGCATGGGTGCAGGCCGAGAAGATCGAGGCCCCGCTTTACTGGAAGCAGGAACGCGGAAGCTGGACCCGCTTTGGCCTCGACGGCCGCCGCCCGCTCGATCCTGCCGCCCCGGTCACCCATATCAGCTTCTACGAAGCAGACGCCTATGCCAGCTGGGCCGGTGCGCGCTTGCCCACCGAGTTCGAATGGGAAGCCGCCGCCGCCGCTTATGATCCCGATAGCGGGAACCAACTCGATGCCGCCGGTGCGATCGAACCGCGTCCCTCTGCCGAAGGCCCGGCATTTTTCGGCGATGTCTGGGAATGGACCGGCAGCGCCTATCGGCCCTATCCCGGCTTCAAGACCGCTGCGGGTGCGGTCGGCGAATATAATGGCAAGTTCATGAGCAGCCAGAGCATCCTGCGCGGCGGCTCCTGCGCCACGCCGCGCGGCCATGTCCGCGCCAGCTACCGCAACTTCTTTTACCCCCATCAGCGCTGGCAATTCACCGGCGTGCGCTTGGCGAAAGACCTCTGATGCTGAAGCAAGAACCCGAAGACGGCCAAGCCAGTCTCGGCGACCCCCATTTCCGCGCCGATGTGCTGACAGGCCTGTCGCTCACCCCGCGCGCTATCCCCGCGCGCTGGTTCTATGATCGCGCCGGTTCGGAATTGTTCGAGAAGATCACCGATCTCCCCGAATATTACCCCACCCGCACCGAAACCGCTTTGCTCGAACAGATCAGCCCCGAGCTGGACGCGCTCGCCGCGCCCAACGCGGCGGTGGTCGAATTCGGCTCGGGCTCCTCGACCAAGACGCCGATCCTGCTGCGCGCGATCGAGCCTGCCGCTTATGTCCCCATCGATATTTCCGGCGATTTCCTCCGTCAGTCGGCGCGTGAGCTTTCGGCCGATTTCCCCGGTCTGCCGGTCTATCCGGTCGAAGCCGATTTCCTGCGCCCCGTGCCCTTGCCCGATGAAGTCGCGAGCCTGCCCAAGCTCGGCTTTTTCCCCGGCTCGACCATCGGCAATATGCAGGCGTTCCACGCGGTCGATCTGCTCCGTGCGATGCGCGACTGGCTGGGCGAGGGCGCGCGCCTGCTGATCGGGATGGACCGCGTCAAATCGCCTGACGTGCTGGTCCCGGCCTATGACGATGCGCAGGGCGTCACCGCGGCGTTCAACATGAACCTGCTCGAGCGGATCAACCGCGAACTGTCCGGCACGATCCCGCTCTCCGCCTTCCGCCACCGCGCAATCTGGAACGCCGATGCCGCCCGCATCGAAATGCATCTGGAAGCCGTCGAAGATGTGGAGTTTACCGTCGAAGGGCGGACCTTCGCGATGAAGGCGGGCGAGACGATCCACACCGAAAATAGCCATAAATACGGCCCCAATGGTGCCCGCATGCTGCTCCGCGCCGGTGGCTGGACCCCGATCCGCGAATGGACCGACCCCGATGACGCCTTCGCGCTGATCCTCTGCGAAGCCCAGACGCTCCGCCGGGCACCCTAACCCGCTCGCACGCGCTTTGAAATTAGCGCCAGGCGGGCGTGGCGCGAAACACGGTAAGCCAGTTCACCGATCCCCGGCATTCGCCCAGCACCCGCGCTTCGATCATCCTGAAGCGGCTGCCGTCCCACACCCAGCTTTGCGAACTGCCGCAATCTCCAATTCCCCGGCCCTTTTGTGAGCTGGTCAGCACCATGCCGTCGGCGGTCGAAAAGGAGGAATTGGTCAGCACGCCCGGTGCGTCGCCCTCCATCCAGTCGGGCGCGACATCGAACTCCGCCGGAGCGCCCTTGCCCCCGCGCAACACAAATGCCGCAGCGTTGAAATTATACCCGCCGGCCCCGCACGGGATCAGCACCAAGGTCGTCGCGGCGTCGAGCTTGTAGCGCTCGACCGACAACCCGTCCGGGGTCGAAATCTCGCATTCGCCCAGCGCGGCCAGTTCGCCGATCAATGCCCGGGTCGGGGTTGCCGCTTCGCCGCTGGCCGTCCGCAGCGCCGGAACGCTCGGCAGCGCCACCATCCCGCCGCGCTGCTCGGTCGCGATATAAGCCATGGTCCCGCCAAACCCGGCGAGCGAGATCTTCGCCAGCATCTGGTCGCCGTTGCGCAGTTCGAGCCATTTGCCCGCCGCCATCGCCTTGGCCAGCGCCTCGGCGGGCGCGCCGCTCACCCGGTAATTCTCCGCAATCGTGCCGCTCGCCACCTGCTTGCCGTCGATCAGCAGCGTCACGGCTCCTGTGACCAGTTCCGCCGGATCGATCGCGATGCTCAGGCCAGTGCCATCGCGGGTGAGCAAGACCTGGCTCGGCACATCGCCAAGTTGTTCGGGCGCCTGAAGCGCGGTCGCTTCGCAGCGTCTCGCATTGTCACAGGCGACCGCCCAATCGTCGAGGACCCGCGCCTCTGGTTGGGCGAAGGCGGCAAAGGCAAGGAGCAAGGAAAGCATGGCCGTACTCTAGCCGAAAGCGCCTTGCGGGGGTAGGGGCCGGGCGAACAGGAGAGCAGCAATGAAGACGGTTGGCGTGATCGGTGCGGGGCAGATGGGCGCAGGGATAGCGCAGGTTTCGGCGCAGGCCGGGTATCGCGTATTGCTGTCGGACATGGACGTCGCGCGCGCCGAGGCCGGTAAGGCCGGCATCGCCAAGCAGCTCGCCCGTGCGGTGGAAAAGGAAAAGATCACCCAGGCCGATATGGATGCGGCGCTCGGCAATGTGGAATGCGTCGGCGGCACCGATGCCTTCGCTCCCTGCGATCTCGTCATCGAAGCCGCGACCGAGCGCGAGGCCATCAAGCGCCAGATCTTCGAGACGGTCGGCAAGGTGCTGAGCGACACGGCGATCCTCGCCAGCAATACCTCGTCGATCCCGATCACGCGGCTGGCACAGGCGGCTCCCGATCCCGCGCGCTTCATGGGCGTCCACTTCTTCAATCCGGTGCCGGTGATGGGCCTGATCGAGCTGATCCGCGGCCTCGCCACGTCAGACGCCACCGTCGCCGCGGTCGAGCAATACGGCCAGTCGCTCGGCAAGCGCATCGTCCATGCGAACGACGCGCCGGGCTTCATCGTCAATCGCGTGCTGATGCCGATGCTCAACGAAGCCTGTTTCGCGCTGGGAGAGGGCGTGGCGACGATCCCGGATATCGATGCGGCGATCCAGCTTGGCCTTAATCACCCGATGGGGCCGTTCGCGCTCGCCGACTTTATCGGTCTCGATACCTGCCTCGAGATCACCCGCGTGCTCTTCGAGGGCACCGGCGATCCCAAGTTCCGCCCGGCCCCCGTGCTGGTGAAATATGTCGAAGCCGGCTGGTATGGCCGCAAGACCAAGCGCGGCTTTTATGATTATACCGGCGCGGAACCGGTTCCGACTCGATAGGGATTGGCCGAGCAGGGGAGGTGCATATGAAGGGGTTTTCGTTGGCGGCGCTGATGCTGGTGCTGCCCGTGCCGGCATTGGCCCAAAATGCTCCCGCTCCCGCTCCCGCCCCTGCGCCAGCACCAGCTTATGGTGCGCCGATCACGCTCGAACGCGCCGGCTATTTCATCGACAAGGCGATTCGGGCCGCCAAGGCGCGCGGCTTCCGCATGGCGATCGCGATCGTCGAGCCTTCGGGGGAATTGGTCGCCTTCGCCAAGATGGACGACACGCAATATGGCTCGATCTACGTCGCCCAGAAAAAGGCGGAGACATCCGCGCGCTATCGCCTCGCGACCAGCGTGATGGAGCAGAAGACGCTCGCGGGCCGCACCGTGACTCTCGCCAATTCCGATTCGCTGCCCATCGCGGGCGGCATCCCGATCCTCATCGATGGCAGAATCGTCGGCGCGATCGGCGTGTCCGGCGCGAGCGCAGCCGAAGACGACCAGATCGCAAAGGCAGCTTTGGGCCAGTAACAGCCCGGTTAGTTCAGCGGCCGCTCGACAGCCCAGCGGGCCAGCGCCTCGAACGGCAGTGGGTGGTAAAAGGCGATGCCGGCGCGGCTGTCCTGCGCCCATCGGACTACCCCGCGCCGCATGTCGAGCCCCGGAACCGCCAGCGTGACGACATGGTCCTCGCGCAATCCGATTGCCTCGATCTTGGCGCCACCTTGCGAGATGTCGAGCAAGCCGATGTTCTGCGAACCCTCGTCGGTCACGAGCGTCGCCGTACAGGTTGCCGCCAAGCGCGGCATACGCTGTACCTGACCCTGGCCTGGCGATCGCGTATTGAGCAACGTCGCGACGTCAACGGCATGGTCGAAGCGCACGCCGAACAGTCCGTCCTTGGCCCACATCACCAAACCGGCGACGCAATCGCCCGAGCGCATCTCCACTTCGATGCGGTCGTCCTTGGCCGGTCGGGCATGCGAGCGGCACATCATGCCGGTGGGGGAGAGATTTCGGATCAGGCACAAGCCCTCCCGGCCTTTCCAGCGTAATCGCGCGGAGCGGTATACCGACATTTTGGAACGCTGATCGGCGCGGCGATCGTAAGCCAGCTCCGGGTCGCCCGCTGCGGTTTGCGCGGGCGCAATGGTTTGCGTGCTCCAATCAAACGGCACCCGGTCGGACGCATCGTCTGAATACGCGGATCGCAGGCATTCGCGCAGCCGCTCAAATGGCCCGGTTTCGGGGGGCGGCAGCAGCAATCGGTGGTCCATCGACACACATTCCTATCGTGTGGCGCGGACTCCCGCCCGCAATACTCCCCTCCTGCGAACCGGGTTAATGCAAATCAAATTGATCAAATCTTAAATTCGGCGAGATGCGACCATTATGGTAGTAATAGTCCCGCCAATGCTGCGGACATCAGGTTGGCCAGACTGCCCGCGATCAGCGCGCGAATACCAAGCTTGGCGATCATCGGGCGCTGGTTGGGGGCAAGACTTCCCGTCGCCGCCATCTGAATTGCGATCGAACTGAAGTTCGCGAAGCCACACAATGCAAAGGTGATGATTGCCACGGTGCGCGGCGCCAGATCCTTCATCGTGCCGAGATCGATGAACGCGACGAACTCATTGAGCACCAATTTGGTGCCAAACAAACCGCCGGCCGAGACCGCTTCGTTCCACGAGATGCCGAGCAAATACATGACCGGTGCAAACACTGCGCCGATGATCCGCTGGAAGCTCAGATCGGTCAGATAGGTCTGCGCCCAGCTTTGGAAGCCGGGACCGAACGTGCCCGAATAGGCGACGATCCAATTGCCCAGGCCGCCGAGCAGGCCGTTGGCGAGCGCAACGAGCGCCACGAACGCCAGCACCATCGCGCCGACCGCAACCGCGATCTTCACGCCGGTGGATGCGCCGCTCGCCGCCGCCATGATGAGGTTGGCGGCGCGCTCTTCCTCTTCGACTTCCACCTCGACTGCGCGGATCACTTCGTCCTCGGGGACGGGCTCGAGCGGAAGCTCGCCGTCCCTGGGCTCGATATCGTCGGGCATGATGATCTTCGCCATCAGCAGCCCGCCGGGAGCCGCCATGAACGAAGCCGCGAGCAGATAGGGCAAGGACTGTGGCCCGAGCAGGCTGGCATAGGCCGCAAGGATCGTCCCCGCGACGCCGGCCATGCCCACGGTCATCACCGCGAATAGCTGCGAAGGGGTGAGCCGCGCCAGATAGGGCCGGATCACCAGCGGCGATTCGCTCTGGCCGACGAAGATGTTGGCCGCCGAACACAGCGATTCGACCTTGGAGGTGCCGACAACCTTCTCGATCGCGCCGCCGATCCAGCGGATCAGGAACTGCATGATGCCAAGGTGGTAGAGGATCGACACCAGCGCCGCGAAGAAGATGATCACCGGCAGCGCCGCAATCGCGAAGCTGTTGCCGCCAAGCTCGGGCTGGGCGAGTGGGCCAAACAGGAAGGCCGTGCCGGCATGGGCATAGCCGAGCAGCGCCGTCACGCCGCTAGAAAGCCCCTGGATCGCGGCCACGCCCCAGCTGGTGCGCAGCACGATGAACGCGATGCCCGCTTGCAGCAGGAAAGCCGCGCCAACGACGCGCAACTTGATCCCGCGCTTGTTGGTGGAAAGCAGGAAGGCGATCCCGAGGATCACCAGGATGCCGAAAATGCCGATCGGGAACTGGTTCATTTGGTCGATCCCTTGGTCCGCATTTCAGTAAGCATCGCCCGGCCTTTGGCGAATGGCAGCGCACTGCCGACGGAAGGCTGATTACCCACGCCCTTGGCGCAGATGAAGCCGGAAATGGCGCCGCCCTGGGTGCCGGCGGCGACCGTCTCCCATTCCCCGGCCATGTCGCTCACCCCGTCCGAGACCATTTTGGCATCGAACAGCTCGGCGGCGGTCAGGCGCGACTTGTTCGCCTTGCAATCAACTTCGAGGAGGAATCGATAAGCGACCACGCCATCCTCTTCCTCCGAAAGCACCGAATACATGGCGCCCAGCAGATTGCCGGCGGCGTTGGGCTTGATGCTGTCCTTGTCGATGAACGAGATATTCGAGAGATCGTCGGAGGCATCGACATAATACCAGTCATCGGCATGCGCGGGCGCCGCCACGAATAACAAGGCAAGAACTGCCGATTTCAACATGCAAGGCCCCCGGATGCGCCCGCACGGCGCGGGAATCCGGGAAGCTTGGCGTGGCGGCGGGCTGAACGCAAGGGTTTGGCCGAACAAGGGTTTCGCCGAACTCCGGCCCCACGCAACAGCCGGGGCTTGCGGCGCGCGATATTCGCGTTAGCGTCTGCGCGATGGCAACGAACCCTCCCGCGATCTCCCGGTCGCTCTTCGCTCTTTCGATCTTTTACGGCGGCATGGTCTGCATCGCGGGCGTGCTCGGCAATAAACAGGTTTCGCTGGGGCCGCTTTCGGAGATCGGCAATTGGCTGGGCACCGGGCCGCTTGCGGTCGAGGCGGGGATCTTTGCGTTCCTGCTGCTCGTCTCGGTATCGAGCGCGGTCGCCGAACTGCACGGGCCGGATGTTGCCAAGAAGCTGGTGGTTTGGGGTTTCGTGCCGCTGCTGACGTCGGTGGTGCTGTCATGGCTGGTCCATGCGCTTCCGGCCGCATCGGGGATGCAGCCTGAATCGCTGGCGGCGGTCCAATATATCCTTGGCGCAACCTGGCGCATCTGGCTGGGCGGGATTGTGGCCTATGGCATCTCGCAGATCCTCAACGTCACGATCTTCAGCGCGCTGAAACGCAACGGCGGCGGGTTCCTGTGGCTGCGCTCGGCTGTCGCCAGCGTGCTCAGCCAGATCACGGACACGCTGATCTTCGTCACCATCGCATTTTACGGCGTGTTCCCGATCGGCGAGCTGCTCGTCGGCCAGATGCTCGCCAAGGTGGTGCTGTCGATCCTGCTGGTGCCTCTGCTCATCTATGTGCTGATCGCAATTGGCCGCGCACTTGATGGACGTAGCGCGTAACGACCCTTAAAGGGCCGCGCATGACCAACGCACCCGATCCCGCGCTGCTCGCCAAGGCGGAAACCCTCACCGAGGCTCTGCCTTATCTGCAGCGCTATGCCGGCAAGACCTTCGTCGTGAAATATGGCGGGCACGCAATGGGCGATCCCGAACTCGCGCGTGACTTTGCCGAGGATGTGGTTCTGCTCAAGGCAGTCGGCATCAATCCGATCGTCGTGCATGGCGGCGGGCCGCAGATCGGCGCGATGCTCAAGCGGCTCGGCGTCGAATCGGAATTCATCGGCGGGCTTCGCGTCACGGACGCCGCCACCGCCGAAGTCGCGGAAATGGTTCTGGCGGGCAAGATCAACAAGGAAATCGTCGCCTGGATCGCTGAGGCCGGCGGCCGCGCGGTGGGCATTTCGGGCAAGGATGCCGGGCTGGTGCTGGCCGAGAAGATCAGCCGCACCGAGCCGGATCCCAATTCGGGCATCGAGCGCCATGTCGATCTGGGCTTTGTCGGCGATCCGATCTCGGTCGATCCGACGATCCTCTATGCGCTGGCGCGGGAGAATTTCATTCCCGTGATCGCGCCCGTAGCGCTCGGCGCCGACGGCCAGACCTATAACATCAACGCCGATACGATGGCCGGCGCGATTGCCAGCGCGTGCGGCGCTTCGCGCTTCTTCCTGCTCACCGATGTGGCGGGCGTGCTCGATAAAGCGGGTGTGCTGCAGACCGATCTCGATCCCGCGCGGATCGAAGCATTGAAGGCGGACGGCACGATTTCGGGCGGCATGATCCCCAAGGTCGAGACCTGCGTAAACGCAGTGCAAGCCGGGGTGGATGCAGCGGTCATTCTCGACGGGCGCGTGCCGCATGCGATGCTGCTCGAGATATTCACGCGGCAGGGCGCCGGTACGCTGGTCCACGCCTGAGCTTGGCAGCGGCCCGGCTTTCCCTATATTCTCGCTAAACCGGTGTCGCGGAGACGATCTTGATCCCCATGCTCAAAATGCTGCTCGAAATCGTCGATTTCGCGCTGATGATCCTCACCTTCGTCATCGTCGCGCATGCGATCATGTCGTGGCTGATCGGGTTCAACGTCATCAGCACCTATAATGAAATTGTCCGCTCGCTGTGGAACGCGCTCGAGCGGATCACCCAGCCGGTCTATAATCCGGTGCGGCGGATCATGCCCGATACCGGCCCGCTCGATCTCACGCCGATCGCCGTGCTGCTGATCCTGTTCGTGCTGCGAAACATCGTGATCAGCGGCCTGCTGCAACAGTTGGCCAATGCCAGCCTCTGAGGCTTGGCGCGAAACTCCTGACGGTATCGAGATCGCGGTCCGCGTAACGCCGCGCGCATCGCGCGATGCGTTTGCGGCGGGCACGCCCGAACATTTCGCCGCACGGCTGGCGGCTCCTCCGGTCGAGGGTGCGGCGAACCAAGCCTTGGTCGCGCTCGTCGCCAAGACGTTCGGCACGGCAAAGCGCACCGTCACGTTGATCGCGGGCGACACATCCCGGCTCAAGCGATTGCGCATCGCCGGCGATCCCACAACGCTGGCAGATATTGCGCGCAGCCTATAAGGCTCGCCGCATGACGGCAGAAATCATCGATGGAAAGGCCTTCGCGGCCGGATTGCGCGCACGCGTTGGCGAACTCGCAGCGGTATTTACCCCGCAAGCAGGGCGCGCGCCCGGCCTGGCGGTGGTGCTCGTCGGCGAAGACCCGGCGTCCGCAGTCTATGTCCGCTCAAAGGGCAAGGCGACCCGCGAGGCGGGAATGGAAAGTTTCGAGCATCGCCTGTCGGCCGATGCGACGCAGGACGCGCTGATTGCTTTGGTCGACCAGCTCAACGCCGATCCCGCGGTGGACGGCATCCTCGTCCAATTGCCCTTGCCCAAGCATATCAACGAACAGGCCGTGCTCACCCGGATCAGCCCCGACAAGGATGTCGATGGCTTCCACCCGGTCAATGCCGGGCGCCTGGCGACCGGACTGAACGGCTTCGTACCCTGCACCCCGCTCGGCTGCCTGATGCTGCTGCAGGATCGCCTGGGCGATCTGTCCGGCCTCGACGCCGTGGTAATCGGCCGCTCGAACATCGTCGGCAAGCCGATGGCGGCCTTGCTCACCAAAGCGAGCTGCACCGTTACCATCGCCCATTCGCGCACCCGCGATCTGCCGCGCCATCTGCGTCACGCCGATATCGTCGTCGCCGCAGTCGGCATCCCGCTTTTCGTCAAGGGCGAATGGCTCAAGCCCGGCGCGGTGGTGATCGACGTGGGCATCAACCGCGTTGACGGCAAATTGGTCGGTGATGTCGATTTCGAAGGTGCAATGTCGGTCGCCAGCGCAGTCACGCCGGTGCCGGGCGGGGTAGGGCCGATGACCATCGCCGTCCTGCTGCGCAACACCCTGGTCGCCGCACACCGCAATGCCGGGGTGCCGCTCGATAAGAATGCGATCTGATGCTCGAACTCTTCATCTCCAGCTTCATCACCTTCTTCGTGGTGATCGATCCCCCCGGCTGCGCACCGATCTTCGCGGGGCTCACCACGCAGACCAATGCCGCGCATCGCCGGGCAATGGCGATCCGCGCGATTCTGGTCGCCGCGCTGATCCTGTTCGGTTTCGCGCTGTTTGGTGAGGCGCTGCTGCGCGCGCTCGGCATCAGTCTGAATGCGTTCAAGATTGCGGGCGGGATCATGCTGTTCCTGATCGCGCTGGAGATGGTGTTCGAGAAGCGTACCGAGCGCCGCGAGGACCGGGCCGAGAAGCTCAAGGCCAGCGAAGTCCCCGATATCTCGATCTTCCCGATGGCGATGCCGATGATCGCCGGGCCGGGCTCGATCGCGTCGGTGATGCTGCTGATGAGCCAGAATACCGGGTGGGAAAGCAATGTCGCGGTGCTCGGCGCAATGGTCGCGATCCTGTTGCTCACGCTCGGGGCATTGCTCGCGGCCGGGCCGCTCATGCGACTGGTCGGCGCCAAGATCGAAGCGGTGATCTCGCGGCTATTGGGCGTGCTGCTCGGTGCGCTCGCGACTCAGTTCGTGATCGACGGGATCAGGGCTTCGCTGGTGGCGGTGCCTGCGGTGACTGGGCACTGATCTTCCACAGCTTGAACGGCGAACCTGTCGGCAGCGCAACCGGCGTCAGCCAGTTCGGCACCTCGCCCTTCATCAGCGTCGAATAGAAGCCCTTGGGCGCCCGCGCGCGGTACAATGTCGTCTCCGACATGTCCGGGCAAACCAGCAGATACTCCGCCTTGTGCGTCGCCATGATCGTGCGCGCGGCATCGGGCGTGCCGGTAAAGGCGCGATGCACGTCGAGGATCGCGTTGCCGTTGCGATGATAGGGCCCGGCGATGGCATTATGGTTGGTCACCACGATCAGTCGTGGCCCCAGATCGACATGGGTGAACATCGTCGCGCGCGGGATCGCGTTGAGCGGACGCAGCGTGGTCAAGCGTCCACAGGCGCTGTTGGCCCGCGCAACCTTGTCAGTCCCGCCGCCGGTCTTCGTCCCGCTCGGCAGATACGGCAGCACGAACCCTGCGAAGAGCCCCGAGACGACCAGGAAAGCCGCAACCGATCCGAACACGCGCAGGAAAATCGATCCCCGCCGCAGGAACCACGGCACCACCACCCAGGCGAGCGCACACGCCCCCGGCACGCTCAGCATCTGCGCAGCGGGGCCGGCGCGCACCTGCCACAACAGCATCGCGCCTGCGAAGGTAGTGAACAAGGCGATCGCCGCCCAGCCGACTACGGCTTCGGTCCGGCGCGCGCGCCAGGTTGCCACCAGCGCACCGATGATCCCGATCACCGGCAATACGGCGATGGGGAAAGCGGTCTTGAGGCTGTGCTTATAGATCGGCCGCGCTTCGCGGACATTGTTGAGCCAGGTATTTGCCAGCTCGTCCGAAACCTGTTCGGGGCGGCCCAGGCATTGCGGGAAGAAATAGGCAAAGCCCGCGACGATTGCGCCGCCCGCCGCCGCGCCAAGCGCCAGCCGTACATAACGGTTCGACGGGTTCAGCCGCCCGATCAGGAACAGCAACGTCCCCGCCGCGACCATTACGGACAGCCATACCGGCGTCAGCGCATCGCAGCGCAGAACCTGATTGGCGTTGGACGCAAATAGCGCGAAGCCCAGCGCCGATCCGCCTGCGAGCGTCAGGCCATAGACCATCATCCGCCGCGCTTCGGCGGCTTCCCAGATCCTGCGCATCGCGATGATCGCGCCCGCCATCGCGCAATATGGCAGCATCTCCAGCCCGATGGTGAGCGAGAATGCGCTGGAAATGCCCACGGTCGCCCCGCCACGCGCGCGGCGCGGATCGGCTAGGCCCGCCACGGTCATTGCGAGGGCGGCAAGCTGCCAGCCATGATGATCGATGCGCAGCGGTGCATACATCGTCATCGTCGAGGTGCAGCCCATCAGGATCACCATCGCCAGCGGCCAGCTATAGGGCGCGATCAGGCGGCGGACGGTGAGCGTCAGCCCGGTCATCGTCACTGCCAGCGGCAGCAACGGCGCGATCCCGACGGCCCAGTTTTCCGCGCGCAGGCCGAGAAAGGGTTTCAGGATCAGGATCAGACCGGCGATCGGCAGATCGGGCAATCGTGACCAATGGATATCGAATCCGCCCATTGCGGGATCGAGCCGATAATTGCGCAGATCATACCAGTTCTGGCCCGCCATCCAGGCGCGAACCTGCATCAGCCGCATATTATCGTCGGTGTCACCGAGCATCAGCCAATAGATGTTGGGCTGGCGATTGATCAGGAACCACGCGACGACACAGGCCCAGAATACCAGCATCCAGCGCCACCAATGGCGGCTCAGTTCATCGTCGATGCGGAAATCGCGTAGTGCTCCGAGCTTCAAAATCGCTTCCCTAGCCAGTCCCGCCGCATTAGGGCGGCGAGCACTTCGGGGGCAAGCAATAGTGACGGCGTTACTTCGACGAATTGAGACGATGCGGGAGAGCGGGATGCTCGGCCAGCTCGTGCGCTTCGGCATTGCCGGCGGTCTGGCGACAGCCTTGTACACCGCCGTCTATTCGCCGCTCGCGGGTTTCAAGATCACGTCGGAGCAGGTCGCCAATTTCGCAGGCTATCTGGTCGCGATGGGCGCGGGCTATATCCTGCACAGCAAATGGAGCTTCAAGGGTCACGGCGCGCAAGCATCGCAGACGACCTGGCGTTTCTTTGTGGTGTCGCTGGTCAGCCTTGCGGTAAACACCTTCTGGGTATGGCTGCTCACCGATGATGCCGTGCTCGCCGGGCCATGGTGGTGGCCGTTGATTCCGATATTGTTCGTGACGCCGTTGGTCACGTTCGCACTCAACCGCATTTGGGTTTTTGGCTGATATGGATCGCGTCGTTTATGATCGTATGGCCGCCCATGACACCACCCATTGGTGGTATCGCGCGCGCCGCGAGATCTTGTCAGACTATCTGACGCGCTGGGGTGGCGTGCCCAAGGATGCGCGCATCCTCGAGATTGGCTGCGGCACCGGGCATAACCTCCCGATGCTCGCGCAATTCGGCGAAATCGACGCGATCGAGATCGATGAGACTGCTGCGGCCAAGGCGAGCGAACGGCTCGGCAAGAAGGTCGGCTCGTCGCCTTTGCCCGAACTCGATGGCGTGCAACCCGGCAGCTACGATCTCGTCGCGGTGCTCGATGTGGTTGAGCATGTCGAGGATGATGTGGCGGCGCTCAAGGCGATGGCCTTGGCACTCAAGCCCGGCGGCCAGATCCTGATCACCGTGCCTGCGCATCAATGGATGTGGAGCGCACACGATGTGGTGAACCACCATAAGCGCCGCTATTCGAAGAAGACGCTGATCGCCGCGCTCGATGCAGCGGGCCTGAAGCATCGCAAGCTCGGCTGGTTCAATTCCCTACTCTTCCCGGTAGCCGTCGCCGCGCGTTTCGCGGGCAAGCTGATGGGCAAGGACGACAGCGACGATTCGCCGCCGCCAAAGCTGCTCAATACGGTGTTCGAGAAGATATTCGGGCTAGAGCGGCATCTGGTCGGTCGCGTGCCTTTGCCGCCCGGCCTGTCGATCATCGTGCTGGCGTCGAAAGCCTAACTGCTCGCCCAAGCCGCTTGTCCCAAACCGCTTGTAATGTAGGATTTCGTCTGCTCGACCGAACCGGTCGGCAGTGCCGCGCGCTCTTTGAAATCGCCGGTCCGGAAACGCCCTTGGTCAGTGCGAACATTAGGGAACATTCGCGGTCCCGGCCCCGAATTCTATGCGCCTTCGCGCGCCGAATCCTCAGCGAAGGCGCGGGCTTCATCCGAATCCTCGAATCGATAGCCCAGCCGCGCATGGCCCATCACCGGGCCGGTGACATCGGCGACAAGATAGATCGGCCGCTTCTTCGATTCGACGTATAGCCGCCCCAGATATTCGCCGATCATGCCGAGCACGAACATCTGCACCGCGCCGAGTATCACCATGACCAGCATCAGCGATGTCCAGCCGGCGATGGCGTGGCCGAACAGCCAGCCCGCGAGGATGTAAAAGATCAGCAGCACCGATGCTCCGGTCAGAACGAGACCTGCATGGCTGGCGAAGCGCAGCGGCGCAGTCGAAAAGCCGGTGATCGCATCGAAGGCGAGGCGCAGCATTTTCGAGAGCGGATAATGAGTCTCTCCCGCGACCCGCTCGTGCCGGTCATAGGGGAAGGGCACCTGTTTGAAGCCGACCCAGGCGACCATGCCACGGATGAAACGCGCCTGTTCGGGGAGCGACAGAAACGCATCGAGCGCGCGGCGGCTCATCAGGCGGAAATCGCCGGTATCGAGCGGGATCGGCGTGTCGGTGATCCGGTCGAGCATCCGGTAAAAGACTGCGGCGGTCGCCTTTTTGAACAGGCTCTCGCCATCGCGCTTGCGGCGCACGGCATAGACGACATCGGCCCCCTGCGATTTCATCGCAGCGCGCATATCGGTCAGCAATTCGGGCGGATCCTGCAGGTCGGCGTCGATGATCAGAATCTGCTTGCCCGCGCACAGATCGAGCCCGGCGGTCAGCGCAAGCTGGTGGCCATGGTTGCGCGAGAGGTTGATCGCGACGAGGCGCGGATCGGTGAGCGACAGCCGCTGCATCACTTGCCAGCTCGCATCGCGCGAGCCGTCGTTGATCAGGACGATCTCATAATCCTCGCCCACCGCCGCCTTGGCCGCCGCCGAGACGCGGCTGTGCAGCATCTCGAGGCACGCCTCTTCATTATAGCAGGGGATGACAACGGAAAGCGCGGGCCTCTTCATGACCGAGCCTTAGCGCTGTTGCAGTCTGGCGTCGAGCAACCGCTCAGCGGCCCGCGACGATCGATTTGAGGAAAGCGAGGTGCGCCAGGAACGCTGCCCGGCCAGTGTCGGTGAGCGAGACGAGTGTGCGGAAGCGCTTGCCCGCCGGTTCCTTCTCGATCGACACATAACCGGCCTTTTCCAGCGTCGCGAGGTGCGCGCCGAGATTGCCGTCGGTTGCCTCGGTCACGCCCTTGAGCCGCGAGAAATCGAGCGGTTTCGAATCCGGCTCGGCGTCGAGCGCGGCGAGGATGCGCAGGCGAGTCGTCTGGTGGACGACTTCATCGGGGATCGCGTCGCTCATGCCCGGCGCAACCACAATCCGCTGACGATCAGCGCACCGCCGCCGCCCAGCGCCAGCCACAAATAGAGATGGCTGGGATCGCCAAACCAGCCGAACAGCACCAAAGCCGCGAGCGCCAGCCCGATCCACGCAAAGCGCGGCCCGCTCCAGATGCCGACGACGATATAGACCGTCGCCACGGTGAGTGAGACGATCGCGTTCGCCTGAAGCTGATCGCGGACGCCCGCGACTGCCATGATCGCCGCGAAGAAGCCGAAGATCGCCAGCGCCATCAGCGCATAGCGCCCCGTGCCCTTGCCCGCGCCACCGCCAAGCCCCGGCCCCATCATAGACCAGATGATGCCGATGGGCACTCCGATCAGCCAGCTTTTGGCTCCCCAGACCGGGATCAGCTGGGTGCAGAGATTACATATCAGCCACACCAGCCCCCAGCCGATCAGCTTGTCGCCGGCATGAGCATAGCGGCGCAATTCGCCCGAGCGCTCACGCGCGCTATCGATCGAAGCGAGCGCGCTCGCGGCATCGTCCCGGTCGATCATTTCGGCGCTCCGATGCTTGCCTTGAAGAATGCCGCGACTCTGGCCCAGCTATCGGCGCGTGCAAAGCCGTTTCCGGCGTCGGTGCCGCCCATATTGGCCGCGCCCGAATTGTTGCCCGAACCATCGGACGGAGACATGCCGCCATGGCCTGCGTCCGCATAGGCGATATGCGTGTGGGCATGCTTGAAGCCCTTGGCATCGAGGCGTGCGATCACCTGATCTCCCATCGCCGCTGAGGGCCACAGCGCGTCGCTCTTGCCCGAAAGCAACAGCACCGGTCCGTTGATCTTCTCGACGGGTATGATGGAGTCGGGATGTTCGTCCGCAAACTTCAGGCTGCGCGCGTACAAATCGAGGATCGACGTGAACGGCGCACTGGTATCGTAAGCGAGGTAAGGCACCGGCCGGCCATTCAGGCTGAAGGTCGATTTCACATCGGTGTAATTGGCGAAGTTGATCCCCTGCCACACCACCGAGCTTGGCACGACCGCGACGACTGCGTGGATCGCCGGCTCCCGCGACGCGATCAGCAGCGCCGCCTCGCCGCCCTTGGAGATGCCGTACAGCCCGATATGCTGGGCATCGACGAGCGGGTTGGCCTGTAGCCAAGCCACGCTTTTGCCAAAATATTCTAGCTGCACTTCCTGCAATTGTTCGGGCAGTCCCTCGGCCTTGAAATATGCCAGAGCGAGCACGCCATAGCCTTGCCTGGACAGCGCTTCCCCAAGCTTCTTGCCACCGCCTTCGCCGCCTTCCGAGCCGCCCAACACAAGGATCGCCGGGCCGCGCTTGCCGCTCGCGGGCGGATACCAGGTTGCGACCAATCCGTTGTCGCGCACCGTCACGCCCGTTGCCGCCACAGCCTGCGGGGCGGTCTGCCCCGTCGAGATCGTTGCCGGGACCGTGGCGGTGCAAAGCGCCAGCGCTGCGATTGAAATCATCCCTTTCATATCGTCCTCCATTCACTCTGTTTGGCAGATACTCTGAATAACAGAGTTATTACTCTGCATCGCAGAGTGAGTCAAGCGGCTTCATCGCTCGGGGTTGACCCGCCCCGATTGCAACCGTAAGGGTCGTGCTAATGCGAGTTAGTCGCAATAGCGAAAGGGTTTGAAATGAAGTGCCAATTGGTGGCGGGGATCAGTCTCGTGGCATGCGCGGCGGCAACGCCGGCATTCGCGCAGGATGCCGTGCCGAGCGTCGAGGCAGAGACGGTGGCCTATGCCGCCCCGAGCGATCACTGGATCACGGTCACCGCGACTCGCCAGCCGATCGCGGTCGCCGATGCCCCCGCCACGGTCACCGTGATCGACGAAAAGCGGATCGCCGACGAACTCGTCACCGACATCAAGGACCTTGTCCGCTACGAGCCCGGCGTCACCGTACCGCGTTCGCCCACGCGCTTCGGCGCGGCGGCTGGCACCACCGGACGTGCAGGAAATGAAGGCTTCATCGTTCGCGGCATTGGCGGCAATCGGGTGCTGATCCAGGTGGATGGTGTTCGCGTGCCCGATGGCTTCGGCTTTGGCGCGCAATCGGTGGGACGCGGCGACTATGTCGATCTAGGGTTGGTAAAGTCGGTCGAGATCCTGCGCGGTCCGGCATCGGCGCTATATGGCAGTGACGGCCTGTCGGGCGCGGTCAGCTTCATCACCAGCGATCCGAG
This sequence comes from Sphingomonadales bacterium, assembly GCA_004173185.1. GTDB lineage: Bacteria > Pseudomonadota > Alphaproteobacteria > Sphingomonadales > Sphingomonadaceae > Sphingomonas. The sequence goes on from SEFZ01000004.1 coordinate 21,401, forward strand.
CGATTTCCTGACCGGCGGCAAGTCGATCGGCGGCGTCGTCCGCGCAGCCTATAGCTCGTCGGACAATGAGTTCGCGGAGACGGCGATCCTCGCGGGCCGCACCGGCGATATCGCCGCGATGGTCGCTTATACGCGCCGCGATTATAACGAGCTTGAGAATAAGGGCGTTGTCGGCGGGACCGGCGCGACGCGCACGATCGCCAATCCGCAGGATGGCCACTCGAACGCCTTTCTTGGCCGCTTCACCTGGGAAACGGGCGGGCACAAACTGCGCCTGACCGGCGAATATCTCGACACGTTCCTGAGCACTGATGTGCTGACTGGCCGCAGCGCCACGATCGATCTGCTCCGCGCCCGCGACACCGGCAAGCGCGCGCGTGTCGCGGCCGACTGGACCTGGACCGGCGAAGGCGCGATCGATTACTGGCGTTTGAGCGCCTATTGGCAGGATGCGGAGGACCGCCAGTTCACCGACGAGGACCGCACCCCGGCGGCCGATCGCGAGCGCCTCAACACCTTCGAGAACCGCGTATTTGGCGCTTCCGCCGAGATACGCGCCGGCTTCGACACCGGTCCGCTGGCACACCGCCTGGTGATCGGCGGCGATGTCAGCCAGACCCGGCAGGAGGGTATGCGCAGCGGCACCGTGCCAACGCCCCCCGATGTCTTCCCGAGCCGCGCGTTCCCAAACACCGATTACACGCTCGCCGGCGCATTCATCGCCGATGAAATCGCGATCGGGCCGGTCACGCTCTACCCGGCACTGCGCTTCGACTCCTATGATCTGTCGCCCAAGCGCGATGCCTTGCTCCCGGCCACCATGCCCATTTCGGGCAGCAGCGGCTCGCGAGTCTCGCCCAAATTCGGCGCGGTGGTGAAGCTGGGCGGCGATTTCCGCTTGTTCGGCAATTACGCGCGCGGCTTCAAGGCGCCCGAGCCGAGCCAGGTGAACCAGTTCTTCGAGAATCTGGCGTTCGGATACACGTCGCGCCCGAACCCGGACCTGAGGCCCGAGACGAGCGAGAGCTTCGAAGGCGGCCTGCGCTATAATGGCGATGCGGTGAGCGCCAGCATCACGGCGTTCAAGGCCGATTATGACGACTTCATCTCGCAGGAAGTGGTGGCGGGCATCGGCACCACGGCAAGTCCGCTGGTCTTCCAGTTCGTCAACGTCAACCGCGTCGAAGTGAAGGGTGCGGAAGCCAAGATCGAAGCGCGCAGCCCGAATGGCTTCACGGGGCAAGTCGCGCTTTCCTATGCCACGGGCGACGGCATCGGGCCGACAGGCGTGCGCACGCCGCTTTCGACCATCGAGCCGACCAAGCTGGTGTTCGGCGGCGGCTATCGCGATCCGGCGGGGCGCTTCGGCGGCCAGCTGATCGCGACCTATAGCGCGCAAAAGGAAAGCAACCGCACCACCGGCGTATGCACCACAGCCTGCTACGCACCCGGCGCGTTCATGATCCTCGATGCCACCGCCTATTTCCGGCTCACGGAAGGGGTGACGGTGCGCGCGGGTATCTTCAACATCTTCGATCGCAAATATGCCTGGTGGAACGATGTTCGCGGGCTCGCCAGCAGTTCGGCGATCAAGGACGCCTATACGCAGCCCGGCCGCAATGGCAGTGTCTCTGTCAGCTATCGCTTCTGATTCGCATTAAGGACGAAACAAGATGACGCTCAAGCTTTGGGGAGCGGTGCCGGCGGCATTGCTTCTGCTGGCCGCACCGGCCGCGATTGTGGTGCCCGCGCACGCCCAGACCGCTGGCACGCCAGCCTTTGCCGCGGACCGTTCTGACATCCTCGCGATGGCCGGCAACTATAAGGTCAAGTTCGACATGCAGGAATCGACGCCGTGGCGCGCCGATTACACGCCTATTCCGGTCAAGGTTTCGGGCGGCCACGAAGTGGTTCGCGTGATCGAGGATACGGGCAAGATCATCCGCCTCCAGCATCTCCTCGTCGTCGATATGGGCGAGGGCAAGAAGATGGTGATCAAGCATTGGCGGCAGGATTGGGAATATGAGCCCGCCAGGGTGCTCACGTATGCCGATCGCGATCGCTGGGAATGGACCAAGCTTTCGCCCGCCGAGCGCAAGGGCGTCTGGTCGCAGACCGTGTACCAGGTCGATGACAGCCCGCGTTATGGCGGCTGGGGCAAATGGGAAGATGTCGGCGGGCTGCGCCGCTGGGAATCGAACCAGAGCTGGCGTCCGCTCGCCCGCCGCGACGCGATCCGCGGTCCCGATTATGATCGCTATCTCGGTGTAAACCGCCACCAGATCAGCCCGGCGGGCTGGATCCACTGGCAGGACAATATCAAGATCGGCGAAGGCGCGGGCGGCAAGCTCGAGCCGATCGTCTCCGAATATGTGCTCAACAGCTATGCCAAGTTCGACGGTTTCGACACCAAGTTCGCCGACGATTATTGGGCCGCGACCAAGGGCTATTGGGCCGCGATCCGCGCCGAATGGGACCGGATCGGCGCCGCCAAGAACGGTATCCGTATCACCGAGGAAGCCGATCACGGCACCGTGATCAGCGGCCGCGTACTGGAAATCGCCGATGAAGTGCAGGCGGGCAAGATCAGCGAAGCCGATGCGATCAAGACCGCCAAGGCGCTGATGGATCAGGCGACCAAGGCGGCCGGGGGCTGAACCTGCGCATTTTCGATAAAGGGGAGGGGCGGCTTGCGGGCCGCCCTTTCTCGTTTGGGCGTCTAAGTCGACACCAGATTGACACTATCGCGATCCGTTGCGGGGCATGGAGGCTCAGGCGAGGTCAGGCCAACGCGCGGGCTTTACGGCGCGAATGTTCCCTAATGTTCGCACTGACCATGGGTGTTCCGAGGCCGACGATTTCAAAGAGCAGCGGCAGTGCCGACCGGCTTAGCCAAGCAGGCGAAATCCTACATTGCAAGGGTTGGTGGGGGCACATGCGGACAGTCGATCATCTCTATGTTTGGCCGGTGTTGGGCCGATTGCGGACTGTCGGGTTTTGGGAGCGAACTCGCAGAACCTGCCGTTCCTGCGAAGGGTCACTCGGATGGCAAGCTTACGACCCAATGTCGGACGTTCGACCAGCTAAAGCAGCAGCCATTTAACGATACCCTTCGCCGCCTCCGCCAGAGCCGCGTCTGCGTGCGTCCACAACGGGCGCAGCGCCGCGCGGTCCCATTCTCGCCAGGCGGCTAGTTCGGCGATGGCCGCATGGCACGGCATCATCGATCGCGAAGTGCTGGCGCGAACCTCTATAATGTCGACATGGAGAATTACTGATAGCATTAGACCGTACCCGTCGTTGGCAACGGGGGAGCAGGATGTAGTATGCCCGAACTGATAACGTGCTTCACGCTGGCGGAAATCAAACAGGCTTCGATCTTGGACCAGTCGGTCAATCTGTCCGAGAATTCCACACTTCCGGCTGGCCTCTTTTATTGGACTGTCGGAAATTTCACCGGTCAAGGCGACGATCTCAATATCATTGAGGCGGACAGCACTGCCTTGAGCGTTGGCGCATGGGTCAGACAGAGTGCGGCGAGCATCCGCACAACCGAGGGCGATGCGCAAACAGCGTTGCTGAATCGTTTGCGGGTCATGTCGGTGATGGCACAGGGGGCGGCAGGCGATACGGTTCCGTTCGAGGGACTAACCGATGGGCAGGATGATAGCGATGCATTCGAAGCGTCAATTAACAAGCTGCGCGACGAATATACGCGTCTAATTAATGACGGGAACGATCAGGATGCCCTGACCAAGCTGGCATTTTGCGGACCGCCACTTAATGGGGAGCGCGGGCGTATCTACGCCATCGGGCGAGACATGCCGCCGCTGCCGCCGGGCTGTTCGGTCTTGATGAGCGGATGCTGTATCGTTCCGCTGGCCGACAACATTCGTATCTTGTGGACCGATGGCGGCTCGCAGATCTTCCCCACGCCTGGCGGGCTGGGGGGCGGCAACGGCGGGAGCCTCCCCGATGGGTTTATGGAGACTTACGGGAGCGATTTTGGCCGTTGGGAATTGCCGACCTTCTTCGCAAATGACAAGTCAGGGACGCTCGTTGAAGTCCGCACAGTCTCCCATACTGACATTCAAGGCGGCATCTTTTATGGTTTTCGCGGCGGCTATTCGCTCACCGGTGCAAGCGTCGCCAACAACAGCCGCTTCATCGGCCTGACGCCAGCGCAATACACCAAGGTTAAGGAGGGAGATGTTCTAGATGTTGGCCTGAAAACTCCCGAGGGGAATGTCTGGGCGTTCATGGTCGTGGACAAGAAGGTCATCAATGCCGGCGCGATGGACGCGACCTATGGCAAATTGAAGCTCGACAAGCCGGTGGTCAAGGCGACCGGCACCTACACCGTGACTCAGATGTCATTTCCAATTGTGTTTCGCGGGTATCAGCAATCCGCCGTGCATGGCCTAAAGGTCATCGACTGCGATTACAGTTCGTATGTCGGACGGGGGCGTGAGGAAGCGGTGACCGCCTGGACCGACGAGGTCCCGACCGGCGTCTACAATCCTTGCACCGACCTGCGGTTTTACGACCGGTTCGAACAGGGTTGTTTGGCGGGCGCATGGATCGGGCCCTCGAACAGCATGATATGGGATTATTCGCCCAGCGTGCAGTACAACACCGCCGGTTCACATATCGTCGTGGAGAGCATCTCCTACTACGCAGTCGAGTTTCGTATTGAGATCGGTGCGGGGAGTGGGCGGATCAATTCGATCCCCTGCATCGAAGTGCTGGAAGGCTCGTCGATGCAAGTGAAGGGGTTGACCTGGAGTACGAACAGCACCGGTAGGTTTTTAACTGGGCAAGGACTGCATGCCAATGTCGTGATCGATGGGTGGCAGCAAGCATCCTATGGCGACATACCGCTCATGCCCGATGGCAGTTATGCTCCCTTCGTTAAGCGGGACGTCACCGGTTTTCTAACGGTCGGATCGGCTGGCAGCATCGCAGGACCAGGCAACTACATCGACGATCCCCGCCGCTGGGCAACAAACGGAACCACGGGCGCAACCCCCGGGGTAGGTTATGCCGGTTATCAAGACCGGTCGTCCAATCGCACCTTCTACAGCACGAGTGGAAGCTTGAATGCCAGCCATGCATATTCGAGTGAGATCGCTTTCGCGGTCCGCTACGGTGCCGAGGCGTATCCGCGTGTCGCGGTTCAGGGCAGCGCCGTGTTCTTCGGCTCCGGCGCATCAGCACCTGCTGCAAACTGGAGCTGGGGCGGCACGTTCCTAAGCGCATCGCACGGGATCACGGCACCCATCGTCGCGGCGAGTGGCGGTTACTACGTCGGCGCGAATCAGGTCGTCGGGCCACAGGGCGCAGCTGTGGTCAACGCGACCGACGCCGCCGAGGCAAATCACCCAGCTAAATCTCGTCCTTGCCCGCCTGCGAGCGCACGGGCTGATCGCGACCTAGGAGGCAAGTCACCCGGCACCGCTGTTTGCCCAGGTCGAATCGGCGACGCTGAAGGCGTGCTATCGCTCAATTGCAGACAGGCAGCTTCCCACCCAATAGCGGACGTCGCTTGATAGATGAATGAGCGACAGCTTTTAGGATCGGGCACCATCGCCATGAATTTAGTGGCTGTAGGGCGCAAAGCGGCACTTTCGCCTTGTCCACTCAGTACGCAGTCAGCGACCCCTCAAGCTCGCTCCGCCGAACTCACCACATCCGCCGCCCTCAGCGCCGCCAGCAACCGCATCAAATGCGATGCGTTGCGCACTTCCAGCTCGATCGTGTCGGTGTGGAAGGTCGTGTCGCGATTATCCATGCGGATGCCCAGAATGTTTGCCTTGTGCTGGCCGATCACTGCGGCGATCGCGCCCAGCGCGCCGGGCTCGTTCTTGAGCGTCACTTCGATCCGCGCAATGCCGCCATCGGCCTTGTCGCCCCAGGTCAGATCGATCCAGTCTTCCTCGTCGCTCTCCGCCAGATGCAGGCATTCGATGGCATGGACTTCGATCGGCAGCCCGGCGCGGCGCACCCCGACGATGCGGTCGCCCGGGATCGGCCGGCAATCGACCGCGAAATTGAACGCCATGCCCGGCGTCAGACCCTTGATCTCGATGGCGTGCTGCTGCGGCGGATGCTCGTGTTCGTCGCCGGTGGCCGAGCCCGGCATCACTGCTTCCATTACCTGCGCATCGGTCAGCTTGCGGCGGGCAATCGCTTCCATCAGCGCGGCTGAATCGGGCAGCTTGAGCCGCTTCAACGCGTCCTTGAGCGCGCTTTCGCCCACCGGCGTTGGCAGCCGCTCGACGATTTCGTCATAGAGTTTGCGCCCCAGCCGCGCGGTTTCGTCGCGCTCCTTGTGGCGGATGTGGCGGCGGATCGCCGCGCGCGCCTTGCCGGTGATTGCGAAGTTCAGCCAATTGGCCTGCGGCTCCTGCGCCTTGGATCGCAGGATCTGCACCTGATCGCCCTGCTGGATCTCGGTGCGCAGCGGCACGACCTGGCCGTTGATCTTGGCGCCCACCGCCTGATCGCCGATGTTCGAATGCACTGCGTAAGCGAAGTCGATCGGCGTCGCGCCCTTGGGCAGCTGGATCAGCTCGCCCTTGGGAGAGAAAGCGAAGATCCGGTCCTGATACATCGCCATGCGGGTATGTTCGAGCAGCTCTTCGGGGCTGTCGGCCTGGTCGAGGATTTCGATCAGGTCGCGGATCCAGCTGACCTGCGTATCGGGGCGTACCGCGTCCTGCTTATATGCCCAGTGCGCGGCGAGGCCATATTCGGCCTGTGCGTGCATGTCCGCGGTGCGGATCTGGATTTCGACGCGCATATTCTCGGCATGGATCACCGATGTGTGCAGCGAGCGATAGCCGTTGCGCTTCGGCGTCGAGATGTAATCCTTGAACCGCCCCGGCACCATCTGCCAGCGCCGATGGATCACCCCCAACGCGCGATAGCATTCCTCCTCGGTATTCACGGTCGCGCGAAACGCCATGATGTCGCTGAGCTGTTCCAGCGACACGTGCCGCTCGGACATCTTCTTCCAGATCGAATAGGGATGTTTCTCGCGCCCGGTCACTTCGGCTTCGATCCCGCCGCGGTCCAATAGAAGCTTCAACCCCGAAGCGATTTTGGCGATGCGATCCTCGCCTTCGATCTTCAGGTTCTCCAGCCGCTTGGTGATCGACGCATAGGCTTCGGGCTCAAGTTCGCGGAAGGCGAGCGTCTGCATCTCCTTCATGAACTCATACATGCCGATCCGCTCGGCGAGCGGCGCATAGATGTCCATCGTCTCGCGCGCGATGCGGCGGCGCTTGTCCTCGCTCTTGATGTGATGGAGCGTGCGCATATTGTGCAGCCGATCCGCCAGCTTGACCAGCAGCACGCGGATATCGTCGGACATCGCCAGCAGGAATTTGCGGAGATTTTCGGCGGCGCGCTCGCTCTCGGTCTGCGCTTCGATCTTGGAAAGCTTGGTAACCCCGTCGACCATGCGCGCGACGTTCGCGCCAAAGCGCTTCTCGATCTCGGGCAGGGTGGCGACGGTATCTTCGATCGTATCGTGGAGGATCGCGGTGGCGATCGTCTCAGCGTCGAGATGCAAGTCGGTCAGAATGCCGGCGACTTCGATCGGGTGGCTGAAATAGGGGTCGCCCGATGCGCGCTTCTGGCTGCCATGCGCGTTCACCGAGAACACATAGGCGCGGTTGAGCAGCGCCTCGTCGGCGCCTGGGTCGTACGAAAGGACCCGATCAACTAGTTCATATTGCCGCAGCACAGGACCTAATTGGGGTCCTGTGCTGCTGCATTGCAATGCTTTTCCGAGATCAACGCGCCTTGCTGTTGCACTTTGCCAGTGCCGCCGCGTCAAAATCGCTGCCATTGGCGCGGAAAGCGGTCAGCGTGCCGACTTCGCGGGCAACCAGTTCGCACACGATCGTGTCACGCGCATCGGCCTTGGCGGCGACGCAAACGCCTTCGCCGCACTTCCACACGGTTGAGCGGCTGACGATCTTGGTCTTATCGGTCGCAGTCGCCGGCGTGGCCGAATAATAGCCGCGTACGGCGCCCTGTGCGAAGCCTGTGGCGGGGGTAAGCGCCAGCGTAGCCGCGGCTGCTGCCGCAACGGCAAGAAAACGGTTCATGAAAAGGTCCTCCTGGGGATTTTCGCTTGCAACTAGGTTGCGAATCACGACCTAATTGACACAAGGGTAAGTTGCAAGCAGAAACGTTTGTTGCGACGCAAAATGCAATCCCGTTCCGCAAGCGCGGGATTTAAGGTATGTGAAAATCTATGGGTGCGAACAAATTGCGAGAAGACCTCTCGGCGCTGTGCAGCCTTCCGGCCGCTTTGGAGGCGATGGGCGAGCGCTGGTCGTTCCTGATCCTGCGCGGTTCGTTCAACGGACTCCACCATTTCGAGGAATTTCAGTCCGAACTCGGCATCGCGCGAAACATCCTGGCCAATCGGCTTGCGCGTCTTGTCGATCACGGCATCCTCGCGCGCCAGCCTTGCGCAGACGATCGCCGCAAAGTGGAATATTGCCTGACGGACAAGGGCTATGCGTTGCTCCCCACCATGGTTGCGCTGCGGCAATGGGGCGAGCGCTGGGAGACTGGCGTGCCCGCATCGCCGATTTTGGTCGATACGCGTGACGGCCAGCAGGTCCGTCAGGTCGAGGTGCTAAGCCATGACGGCCGGGTGCTGACAAAGGGCGATCTGAACTGGGCGCTGCCCGAGGATCTCGCGGCCGCCGAAGCTGCCGAATAGCTAGCCCTTCAACTGCTCCAGGCGTTCGCGGACACTGTCCGGAATCGGCTTCGACTTGCGCGCCGCCAGATCGACATGGGCGCTGATCATTTCGATGCTGGCGTGGAGTTCGCCGGTTTCGGCATGGCAAAGTTCGATCTGCATCGTCAGGCTCGAATTGCCGACGCGGCCGATACGCACCCATGCCTGAACCATGTCGTCGAACAGGAACGAGCGTTTATAATCGAGGGTCGCGCGGACGATGTTGAAATCGGCGTCGAGCCAGTCGGGGCCGATATCGGCGAGATTGGCCCAGCGCCAGAATTCGGTGAGCGCGATGTCGGCATATTCGAGATAGCGCGAGTTGAAGACGATCTTCTGCCCGTCAATCTCGGAATAGCGGACGCGGAAGCTGGTGGAAAAGGCGAAGCCGGGGCGTGTCATGGGGTGCCGAATGGGGGAGGGGGCGTTGTCGTGCAAGTCGCATTGAAGGAAGGGCGCGACGGCAAAGCCGCCGCCGGACGGGATCGGCCTGCGCCGACCCGCCGTCCGCGCCGTTGCTGCGCTTGGCGCAACGGCGCGGACGTGGCCGCGCCTGCAACGGTCAATACATATGCTGCCCGCCATTCACCGACAGCGTCGATCCGGTGATGAACCCGGCATCGTCCGAACACAGGAACGCCACCGTCCGCGCGATCTCGTTCGCCTGACCGAGGCGCCCGACCGGGATTTTGGCGACGATCTTCTCCAGCACGTCGGCCGGCACCGCGGCGACCATGTCGGTATCGATATAGCCCGGCGCGATCGCGTTGACCGTTACCCCGGCGCGCGCGCCTTCCTGCGCCAGCGCCTTGGTGAAGCCGTGGATGCCGGACTTTGCCGCAGCATAATTTACCTGCCCGTATTGGCCGGCCTGCCCGTTGATCGATCCGATATTGACGATGCGGCCCCATTTGCGGTCGCGCATGCCGGGGAAGACGGCCTTGGCCATGTTGAAGCAACCGCCAAGATTGGTGTCCATGACCTCTTTCCACATCTGGTAGGTCATCTTCAGGATCGTGCCGTCGCGCGTGATGCCGGCGTTGTTCACGATGACGTCGACCGGCCCGAGTTCCTCCGCGACCTGCGCGCAGCCGGCCTGGCATGCGTCATAGTCGGCGACATCCCATTTGAAGGCCTTGATGCCGGTGCGCTCGGTGAATGCCTGCGCGCGTTCGTCATTGCCGGCATAATTCGCCGCGACGGTCATCCCGGCTTCCTTGAGCGCGACGCTGATCGCCTCGCCAATGCCGCGGGTTCCGCCGGTTACGATCGCTACGCGTGCCATAAGAATCTCTCTCCCGAATTTGTGGTGACGCTATAGGGGCGAGACCCAGCCTTCAAGCTCCCGCTGCAAAATGCTGCGCAGCATATCCACGCCCGTCGCACTATCGTTCAAGCAGGGCAGATAAGCGAAATCGGTGCCGCCGCTTGAGATGAAGGTGTCGCGGCCCCGTATCGCGAGTTCTTCGAGCGTTTCGAGGCAATCGGCCGAGAAGCCGGGGGCCAGGATCGCAACCTTCTTCATGCCCTTGCCTGGCAGCGATGCAAGTACGGTATCGGTCGCAGGCTCCAGCCACTTGGCGCGGCCGAAGCGGGACTGAAATGCGATGGTCAGTTCGCGGCCCGCCAATGTCTCTTTCAGGGCTTCGCTCAGCAGTCGCGCAGTCTTCTGGCAGTGGCAATGATAGGGATCGCCCAGCTCCAGCGTCCGCTGCGGCATGCCGTGAAAGCTGGCGACGATCGCGTCCGGCTCGAAATCGAGCGCGGCAAGGCCGGCTTCCACCGAAGTCTTGAGCGCGGCGATATAGGCCGGATCGTCATAATATGGCGGCAGCGTGCGGATCGCCGGCTGCCAGCGCATCTTGGCCAGCGAAGCGAATGCCGCGTCATTCGCGGTCGCCGTCGTCGCCGCGCAATATTGCGGATACAGCGGCGCGATCAGGATGCGGGTGCAGCCATAGGTTTTGAGCGAGACGATCCGGCTATGGATGTCGGGCTGGCCATAGCGCATCGCATATTCGACCGAGACATTCTCACCGAACGCATCTTCGAGCGCCTTTCGCTGCGCCTTGGTAATCGCGGCGAGCGGCGATCCGTCCTTGCTCCACACCTGGGCATAGGCATGCGCCGACTTTTTCGGCCGGGTGGTGAGCACTGCGCCGCGCAGGATCGGTTGCCAGATCAGCGGCGGAATCTCGACCACGCGGCGGTCGGAGAGAAACTGGGCCAAATAGCGCCGCACCGATTTGGCATCCGGCGCATCGGGCGTCCCCAGATTGACGAGCAGGATACCCACCTTCTCGGGGAAGATTGCGGGGTGATCAGGGGGCGAGTTCATTCGATGTCCGATAACAAAGGCAGGCGGCGAAAGCGCACGCCGCTTGCCGCCTGTAGCGCATTGGCGATGGCAGGGGCGACCGGCGGCACCGCCAATTCGCTGACCCCGCCCGGATCGCCGCCGCTGGCGATGATCTCCACGGTAATGTCCGGGCAAGTCGCCAGCGTCGGCAAGTTCAGTTCCGTAAGCTCGCGCACCTCGGCGACATTCTCGGTGAAGCCAGTCGATGCGCCGATCGCTGCGGCCATGCCGAAGATCAGCCCGCCCTCGATCTGCTGCTTGACGATATCGGGATTGACCACGCGCCCGCAATCGACCGCCGCGACCAGCCGCTCGACCTTGACCTGCCGCCCGACAAGCCGGGCCTCGGCCATCACGGCGATGTAGGAGCCACGAAACATGTGACAGGCGATGCCTTGCCCGCTGCCGGGCTGGCCGCCCTGCCATCCCCCGATCTGCGCCGCCATCTGGAGGCAGCGGGCGAGGCGTGGCTCATTGCCCAGCATCGCCATGCGAAAAGTCAGCGCGTCCTGCTCGGCCACATGCGCCAGCTCGTCGATGAAGCTCTCGGTGAAAAAGGCGGTGTAGCTATGCGCGCCCGAGCGCCAATAGCCGGTCGGCACGCCAATCGCGGCCGGATGATGATCCACGCCCAGATTGGGGATCGCATAAGGCGGGGTCGCGCCCGCAATTGCCGAAGGATCGCCGGTGCCGGATATACCCAGCGACGCGGTGACGATGGCATCGCCGCCCAGCAGCCGCTTGGCGAGTTCCCGCCCGGTCTCGGGCGCGGCGATCTTGGCGAGCCAGCCGGTCACGCGCCCTTTGCCGTCGAGCTTGGCCGAGAGGCGTCCTGCGGCTGCGGGGCGATAGCGATCGTGGCGAAAGTCTTCGCCGCGCGGCCAGGTGAGCTGCACCGGACGGCGGATCTTGACCGCCAGCAACGCTGCCTGCGCTGCGACTTCATGCTCCAGCTTGGCGCCGAACGATCCGCCCGCCATCGTCGCATGGATGAACACGCTGGCCTCGCTTATCCCGGCGGCCCGCGCAGCAGCGGCGCGGGCGAGCCCGGGAGCCTGAGTGGGCAGCCAGAGCGTCAGCCGGCCATCGGCATAGCTGGCGGTGCAGGTCATCGGCTCGAGCGGCGCGTGCAGCGCCAGCCCGACGCGATATTCGGCCTGCACCAGCTTCGCGCCTTTGAAGTCCGTGAGCAGATCGCCTGCGTCGGCGATGCGCGCGCCTTCGCCGTCAAACGCAGTGCTGAGCGCCGTTTCGATCGTGTCTGAATTCACGACAGCCTCGGGCGTCTTGAAGCGCGGCCGCATAGCATCGATCGCGCGCTCCGCCGCCCACCACGTCTCGGCGACCGCGGCCACCCATTGACGGGTGGTGATCACCGTCAGCATGCCCGGCACCTTGTTGGCCGCATCGCGATCGAGCTTGACCAATTCGGTCTCGCCGGTCGGTCCCTGGCGGATCGAAGCGAAGACCATGTTGGGCAAGCGGATATCTGCGGCGTAATTGACGCTGCCATCGACCTTGGCGGGCGCATCGAGCCGGGGGAGGCTCTGGCCATAGAGCCGGTTGGTCTCGCCCGATCGGAGCGGCACGTCGCTGGGCAGGCTCTCGTCCGCCGCTTCGCCTGCCAGTTCGCCAAAGCCGAGCTTCTGATTGCCATGGATCACGAAACCGCCCGCGGTGCCGCACGATTGCCAATCGGTGTTCCAGCGCGCTGCGGCGGCTTTGCACAACAGCACCCGCGCTGCCGCGCCCGCTTCGCGCAATTGGCCCTCGAAATTGCGGATCGAAGTCGAGCAGCCGGTGAGCATCAGACCCGTGCGCGCCGCATGGGTGCGCTGCAATTGCTGCGGCAGGCTGCCCAATGCCAGTTCGAACAAGGACGCTGCGGCAAGCGGATTGGCATAAAGCGGATTGAGCGGGGCCGGCTCGACGCCCACCATCTTCCAGTCCGCGCCCAGTTCGTCGGCGATGATCTGCGGCATGGCGGTGAACACGCCTTGCCCTTCCTCGCATTGCGGCACCGCCACGACGATATGCCCATCGGTGCCGATCTTGAGCCATGCGCCGAACAGGCTTTCGCCCGGGGCCGCCGTAAGGTTGGGCAGATAGGTGCGCGGCCACAGGCCCCACGCGACCACCAATCCCGCGCCCACGCCGCCGCCGATCAGCAGCGTGCGCCGGTCGGGCTTTTTGAGCTTCGAAAGGTCGAGCTTGGGAAGGTCGAGCGCCATCGCGCTATGCTCTATCGCGACCAAAGCCGGGACGCCACCCACCTCCTTTATTCCCTTCCCTGACAGGGAGGGGAGTGATGTTCCGCCAAGCCCTATTGGGTTTGCAACACAGCTGCTCTATCGCGAAATGGATGACCGATCTCCTGACCCTCGCCGTCGCCTCGGCTGACCATATCCGCTTCGAGAATCTGGGCCTGAGCAAGGTCGCGCTCGATCTCGGCTTCTTCACGATCAAATGGTATTCGCTCGCTTATATCGCGGGCATCCTGATCGGCTGGTGGTATATGGGCCGGCTGCTCCGCGAGCCGGGCGCGCCGATGACCAAGGCGCATGCCGACGATCTGGTTTTCTACGCGACGCTCGGCATCATTTTGGGCGGGCGGATCGGCTATATCCTGTTTTACGCCCCCGAAATGCTCGGCACTCCGCTCAAGGCGATCAGCCTGTGGGATGGCGGCATGTCGTTCCATGGGGGCGTGCTCGGCGTCACGGTCGCGATCGTCCTGTTCGCGCGCAAGAACGGGCTGAACTGGCTGCGCATCCACGATTACGTCGCTTGCGTCGTGCCGTTCGGGCTGTTTTTCGGGCGGCTGGCGAATTTCGTGAACGGCGAGCTCTGGGGCAAGGCGACCAATGTTTCCTGGGGTATCGTCTTCCCAAACAGCGTCGCCGCTGGCCAGATCGATCCCGCGCGCCACCCCAGCCAGCTTTACGAAGCGGGCCTGGAAGGCATCGTGCTGTTCGCGATCCTGTGGTTCTTCTTCTGGCGCACCAAGGCGCGCTACGATCCGGGCAAGCTCACCGGCATCTTCCTGCTCGGCTATGGCGCGTTCCGCTTCTTCGTCGAATTCTTCCGCGAGCCCGATCGCCAGCTCGTCTGGCTGGTCGACATGACCGGGCTCCATATGGGCCAGTGGCTGTGCATTCCGATGATCGCGGGCGGCATCTATCTGATCGTCACCGCCAAGGGCCGCCGCGAGCGGATCGAGCCGATCGCGGGTTCGCAGAGCGTGGCCTGACCGCGCATGACTGACAATAATCCCCTCGAAGCCGCGCCGCAGGAGCGCGCGGTGAACGCCGCAGAACCGCTGCTGCCGGAACGGCTGTCGCGCGCGATCACGCTGGGCGGGCCGATCCCCTTGTCGCAGTTCATGGGGGCGGCGAACGCGCATTATTACGGCACCCGCGATCCGCTGGGCGCGCGCGGCGATTTCACCACTGCGCCCGAAATCAGCCAGATGTTCGGCGAGCTGATCGGGCTGTGGCTGGCCGATATGTGGGATCGCGCGGGCAAGCCGGCGGTGCGCTATGTCGAGCTTGGGCCGGGGCGGGGCACGCTTGCCGCCGATGCGCTGCGCGCAATGGCAAAGGCGGGTCTCACTCCGCCGGTCGATCTGGTCGAGAACAGCCCGGTGCTGCGTGCGGCGCAGGCCGAATGCGTTCCGAACGCGGAATTCCACCTCGATCTGATTGGCCTGCACGACGATGCGCCGCTGCTGGTCGTCGCCAATGAATTCTTCGACGCGCTGCCGATCCGCCAGTTGATCGCGACCGGCGAAGGCTGGCGCGAGCGGCTGGTCGCCTGTCAGGATACGCTGTTCCTGCCGATCTCCGGCGACCGCAGCTTTGACATGATCATTCCGAAGCACCTGCTCCATGCCGATCCCGGCTCGGTGCTGGAAACGTCACCGGCCAGCGTGGCGATCCTGCGCGGGCTGGCGGCGCGGCTGCTCGAACAGGGCGGCGCGGCGCTGATCATCGACTATGGCTATGAAGGCCCCGCTATCGGCGACACGCTGCAGGCGGTGAAGGGCCATGCATATGCCAATCCGTTCGACATGCCGGGCGAGGCCGACCTCACTGCGCATGTCGATTTCGCGACCTTGAAAGAGGCTGCCGAATTCGAGGGGCTGATCGTCCACGGACCCGTCACGCAAGGCGCGTTTCTCTCGGCGCTCGGCATCGCCGCGCGGACCGACGCACTGGCCGCAGCCGCGCCGGAGCGGACCGAGCAATTGGCGCTCGACCGCGATCGTCTGATCGATCCCGAGCAGATGGGGGAGTTGTTCAAAGTGATCGCGCTCACCGCACCCGGCTGGCCCATTCCGGCGGGCTTCGCATGATCTATCGCGACGGCACCCTTGCCGACATTCCCGCAATCGACGCGCTGTTTCGCGAGAGCTTCGACCAGACTTTTGGGCACCTTTATGCGCCCGAAGACGAAGCCGCCTTTTTCGACCAATTCACGCCTGAGGCATGGGCGGAGGAATTAGCGCAGCCCGATCTGCGCTTCCGCCTCGCGGTCGATGACGAAGGCGTGGCTGGCTTCTGCAAGATCAGCGATCTGCAGCTTCCCGCCAAGACCGAGGCCCGCGCGATGGAGTTGCGCCAGCTTTATCTCCATGAGCGCGCCAAGGGCAAAGGCGTGGCGCAGGCCATGATGACATGGGCAATCGAACAGGCGCGCGCACGCGACGCAGAGGAAGTCTGGCTGACGGTCTATAGCGACAACCACCGCGCCAAGCGTCTCTACGAGCGCTACGGCTTTGAGGAGCAGGGGTCGTATAAATTCATGGTCGGCAATCATGCCGATGAGGATCTCCTGATGCGGCTGGTGCTGTGAGTTCGGTTTCAGATCAGGTCGAGGTCAATCGCGCCCGCGCGCTGACAGGTGTTCCGCACGGCTTTCTCGGTCGACGCGGTGGCGTCTCGACGGGGGTGCATGCCGGACTGAATGTCGGTCTCGGATCGCAGGACGATGCCGATGCCATCGCCGAGAACCGCCGCCGCGCGGCAGAGGCCGTGCTGCCCGGCGGCAAGCTCGCCACGATCTTCCAGGTCCATTCCGCCGAGGCCGTGATCGCCACCGCGCCGTTCGACGAGCGCCCGCATGCCGATGCGCTGGTCTCGAACACACCCGGCCTGGTCATCGGCATTCTGACCGCCGACTGCGCCCCGATCCTCTTCGCGGATCGCGAAGCCGGTGTGGTCGGCGCAGCGCATGCCGGCTGGAAAGGCGCGCTGGGCGGCGTCACCGATTCGACCATTGCGCTCATGGAAACCCTGGGTGCCCAGCGCGAACGCATCGTCGCTGCCGTCGGCCCCTGCATTGCCCGCGCCAGCTATGAAGTGGACCAGAGCTTCTTCCACCGCTTCGCCGAAGCGGATCCGGCGAACGAGCGCTTCTTCGCCGACGGCAAGCTGGGCCATCACCAGTTCGATCTCGAAGCCTATGTCGCCAGCCGCCTCGCCGCCGCCGGTATCCGCACGGTCGAAACGCTGGGCGAGGACACGTATGCGCAGGAGGCTCGCTTCTACAGCTTCCGCCGCGCCACGCACCGCAGCGAAAGCGATTATGGCCGACAGATCAGCCTGATCGGCCTCGCTCCGGCCTAAGCGCTCAGCAAAAGCGCTTGAGGATTGCCGCATTCGGCGAATCCGGGCCGACCTGCTCGATCGGGGAATCCTTCAACGCAATCTTCTGCGTGTCGATGAATTTCCCCGAAGCATCGTAGGTGTCAAAGCCTTGCAGCTGGGCCGTCTTTTCGGTGCAGTGATATAGATAGTCCATGACGATCGTCGCCGCACCGGCGAGCGGTTCGGCAACGCGCGCGCGGGAGAGAACCCGTAGCTGCGGGCCTGATTTTTTCAAATTCTCCGGATCAAAAGCGACCATTGCACGCGGGTCCTGGAAGATGACTTCCCATCGTTCGAGCGTGGGGGCCGGATACCCCGGCATGGTCTGTAATGCGACGATGACGGCCAATATGATCGACATAGATCCCCCCATGGTTTCGCAGGAGCATAATCGCGCAAAGGGGCGTTCGCCTAGTCGCCAGATTGCGCTCGCAAAGCATCGCGAGTTGGTTACAGAAGATACGATATATTTCCGGAGAGCCTGAGATGACCGACGAAACCGAAGTCGAACTAAGCGGCACCGTGCGCCGTAGCCCGAAGGCGAGCGTCGAGAAGGTCGGTAACCGAAAGCTTCGCCCCAGCACGATGATGATGGGCCATGGCTATGATCCGATGCTTTCCGAAGGATCGCTGAAACCCCCGATCTTCCTGACCTCGACCTTCGTGTTTCCGAACGCGGCAGCGGGCAAGCGCCACTTCGAAGGCGTTACCGGCAAGCGTCCGGGCGGCGCAGACGGCCTTGTCTATTCGCGCTTCAACGGCCCGAATCAGGAAATCCTCGAAGACCGCCTCGCCATCTGGGAAGAGGCCGAGGACGCGCTTGCGTTCTCCAGCGGCATGTCGGCCATCGCGACTTTGTTCCTGTCGATGACCAAGCCGGGCGATACGATCGTCCATTCCGGGCCGCTTTATGCCGCGACCGAAACGCTGATCGGCCGCATCCTCGGGCGCTTCGGGGTCAAATGGCTCGACTTCCCCGCCGGCGCGACCCGCGAGGAGATCGACGCGGTGCTGGAGCAGGCGAAGGCCAGCGGCGACGTGGCATTGATCTATCTCGAATCGCCCGCCAACCCGACCAATGCACTCGTCGATGTCGAAGCCGTCGCCGCCAGCCGCGACGCCATCTTTACCGGCGACAACAAGCCGCCGATCGCCATCGACAACACTTTCCTCGGCCCGATCTGGGCACAGCCGATGAAGCAGGGCGCAGACATCGTCGTCTACAGCCTCACCAAATATGCAGGCGGTCATTCTGATCTCGTCGCGGGCGGCGTGCTGGGTTCGAAGGAGCACATCAACACCATCCGGTTGATGCGCAACACGATCGGCACGATCTGCGATCCCAACACCGCGTGGATGCTGATGCGCAGCCTTGAGACGCTGGAGTTGCGGATGAGTCGCGCGGGCGAGAATGCCGTGAAGGTCTGCAACTTCCTAAACGGCCATCCCAAGGTCGAGCGCGTCGGCTATCTCGGCTTCCTCGAGGAGCAGGGCGATGCGCGTCAGGCCGATATCTATCGCCGCCACTGCCTGGGCGCGGGATCGACCTTCTCGCTCTATCTCAAGGGCGGGGAGAAAGAGGCGTTTGCTTTCCTCGACGCGCTCAAGATCGCCAAGCTCGCCGTGTCGCTGGGCGGCACCGAGACGCTGGCCTCCGCACCTGCGGCGATGACGCATCTGTCGGTTCCGGAGGAGCGCAAACAGGCGCTTGGCATCACCGATAATCTGGTGCGCATATCGATCGGCGTGGAAGATGCCGACGATCTGATAGCCGATTTCACGGAAGCGCTGAACGCCGTCTAATTCCCTTTAATCCTCCCCCGGAGGGGGAGGGGGACCACGAAGTGGAGGGGTATTCTCCACAGGCGATGGCCTATCGCTTGCGGAAACTACCCCTCCGTCATGCTGCGCATGCCACCTCCCCCTCCGGGGGAGGAATTAGAAGAGCGGCGCCACCGCCGTCTCGACCAGCGCCGCCATCTCGCGATGATCCTTGAGTGACGGGTGCCAATTGCATCCCGTCACCTCAAGCGTCGGCACGCGCAGCATCGTCGCACCGGTCTGCGCCGCGACATCCGCCACATCGGGGGCGAAGTTCGCAGCCGCCATCAGCACGAACTTCGCTTGTGGTTGTGCGGCCTTTAGCGACCGAATGAAGGTCACATATTTTGCGCGGTAATCCGTATGCAGCGCATCCGCGTCCTTCCATGCCTCGCCGGGCTTGAGCGCTGTCGAGAAATCATTGGTGCCCAGATTGATCACGATCACTCGCGGCTGCCATTTGCTGTCCGCGACCATCAATGCGGCGTCGCCGGGCACCGCCCGTGGATACAGAAACGGCAGGTTCTCGCCCGGCATCTTGCCCGCATAATTGCGCACCACGCCATATCCGGAATAGGCAATCACCCGGTAATCGGCATCCAGCGCCTTCGCCGCGAGCGGGCCGAACGCCAATTGCGTATCGGTCGTCGCGCGGACCTTGGCGCCGTCGCATTCGCGCACCGGCGATGTGTTGCCATAGCCAACGGTGTGCGAATCCCCGATGAACTCAATCTGCCGCGCGCGGGCTTGCGCCTTTATGGCAATGCCCTTGGTGTAGAATCCCAGAAAGCGCGGCCCGCCCGATTGGCTCTCGGTCACTTTCTCCAGCCGCACCGCATGTTCGCCCTTCGCCAGACCCGAGACGGTGAACTGGCTTTCGCCCGGCTCGACCAGGGTGGCGCGCACGATCCCATCGACCAGCAGCCGCAACGGCTCGCCGCCGGTATCGACGCGCACCGTTACGGCGCTCCCTTTGAACCGCCCTTCGAAATAGCCGCCCGGCCATCCGAAGCGGTTATCCGCGCTCACCCGGCCGGGCGCGTTTGCGGGGATCGGCATTTCGTCGGGGATCGCGACGAACAGCAAAGGCAATGCGAGAAGCACGATTTTCATCGGCGCAAAGCTAACCTGCATCATCGCGCGGGAGAAGCACTGTCATTTTTCGGCTCACACCCTATATAGCGTTAGCTGCTCCACCCTGGGGTCAGAGTGTTGGCCTCCCGGCTCGAACGCTACGCTCCCGGAAGGATGCGCATGAATCCCACTTCGCAAATGTGCCGCAAACAGGAAGCCCATCATCGTGCGCTGGCCGCTGCGGCGACTCTGGATAACACCCGCGCAGTCGCTTTGCGCGCTGCTGACGCATGGGCCAAGGAAGCCGTAGACGCCGAACGGCGCGAGAAACGCCGCGAGCCGGTTGCGGCCGAGTAGACACTGCATTGCTTTTCGGGCGGCTTGCGCCCATATGACGCCCGCTATCGTCGCCTGTGACGGAATTCGAGGCCCCAGGCCGACCCTTTCCATTTCTCGCTTCCTGGCTCTGTTGCGCACGTTGCGTAGTGGAATCTCCATGTTTCGTGAAAGGAACATTCCCATGCCTACCGGCAAAGTAAAATTCTTCAGCGCCGATAAGGGCTATGGCTTCATTGCGCCCGATGGCGGCGGCAATGACAGCTTCGTCCACATCAGCGCTGTCGAGCGCGCAGGTCTGACCACGCTGCACAGCGATCAGGCCGTGTCGTACGAAATCGAGACCGACAACCGTGGCAAGTCCTCGGCTGTGAACCTCCAGGCCCTCTAAGGCTCTGGAGCTTCGGCTCGGATATTCGGCCCGTTTCCCTTAGGGGAAGCGGGCCGTTTTCGTTTCTAGGACCACAAATGCGCGCGATACGCCTCGAAGCATCGCTCGCCGCAGCGCAGCCGAATCAGCGCACCCTCAGCCATCGCAGTGGCGCGGCGCGGATCTTCCTCGACCGCCGGGCGGATGGCGTTTCGGTTCCAGTCGATGCTGTGCTTCACGTCGAGCACCGCGTGCACCGAGAAATAGCGCGCTTCCTTGGCACTCAGTCCCACGCGCCTGAGGCCATCCGCGACCAAGGCCGCACGACCCGGGGCAGTCAGTTCGATCACGCCGAGCGCGCCCAACGAATGCCAGGCATAGCGCCGATTCACTGCCATCGCGGTCATCGCATTGGCCAGCGCCAGGCTCTCCCAAACGGTGTTCTCGATCACCGGTGTAACTTGCAGCGTCGCGACCAGAGCATCGAGCATCGGCCCGTGCATGCCCTTGGCCGTGCCATGCCCCATTTCGTCCCAGTAATTGCGGGCTAGCTCGAGCTTGGGCTCCACCGGCAGTTTCACCTGCGTCATCGCCACCAGATCGTCGAATCCCGCTTCGCCCGCTGCTTCCTGCTCGAAGAACCAGCGAAGCGCTTCCTTGTCCGCCGATTCGGCAAGCCACGGGAAAAGCGGATCGCCCTGACCCGGGCCCGTCGCCTTCAATTCCTCGAACCACGCGATAAACCCGTCGGCATCGGTCGGTGCCTCGGCGGCCTCCGCGATCACGTCATGGCGTAATTCTTCGAGGAATCCGCTTTCCAGTCGCTGCATCTTCACATCGCGCTCGAAACGGTGCTGCCATCCGTCGCTCGGGAACGCAGGCATCAGCCGCTCGCGGTTCCAATGCGCAAGGCCGCGCTGGAAGCTGTCCTTCTGAAACTGGGAGCCGATATCGTTGGTGTAATCGGGCGTAAGATCGGGGGCGCGGGTCGCCATGGGCTTCTCTCTCCTGTCCGGAGTCGCCCAACCGGCAAAGCCATGTGCAGTTCCGCCTGGGAGCCGCGTACTAATTTGGATCAGGGCGATTCCTTAGACGGGCGGTTCGTCCAGCAGCCGCAGATCGCCGCCGCGCGTCTCGCGCCCGAACCATGCGACCAGCACGAGCGCCAACACCACCGGCACCACCACCACGCCCGCGACGATCCCGATCGGCGGCACCAGCTTGGTGATCGAGAGGCCCTGCGCGATCACGCCGCCGCCCTTGGTGCAGGCCGCGATCCAGCCGGTCGCCCGGCCGCGCACGCGCAGCGGGAAGCTCTCGGCAGTGTAAGGCAATACGATCGCGATGATTCCGTTCAGCCCGACGATCAGCAGCGCGAAGGGCAATACCGGGTCGCCGCCGCCGAACAGTTCGAGCCGGAGCACGCCGATCAGCCCGAGCGCCAGAATCCCGATCGCCGAAACCAGCGACCATTTCGTGCTCCACAGCGAGTAGATAAGCGCGCAGGCAAAGGCCATCGGGATGGCGATCAGCGCCGATTTTGCGAGCAATCCGTTGGCGACTTCGAGCGCATAGCCCTGATCGCGCAGATGCGCCGGCAGCCAGAGCAGCAACCCGAAATTGACGAAGCCCCAGGCGAGCGCCGTGATCGAAAGCGCGGTGAGCTTGCCATAAAGATGCATGCCGGTGAGCGCCTTGTGGCCCGCTTTCGCCGCCGGGGTCGGGGGCTCCACCACCTTGCTTGCCACCGCGCCGAACTTGGCCATCACCGCTTGCGCCTCCAGCCCGCGGCCGTGCGCGAGCAGGAACTTGGCGCTCTCGGGAATGAACGCGCCGAGGAATATCAGCGCAAGCCCCGTCGGCAGGTTGAGCAGCCACAATATCCGCCAGCTTAGCAATGGCACGAGATAGGTCGCAGCAGCACTGGCGGCGAGATAACCACCGCCCGCGCCAAGGCCGCCGACCAGCACGAGGCTCCAGCCGCGATGCCTGTTCGGCATCATCTCGGCGAGTAGTGCGTAGGTAACCGGCAGCATGCCACCGGCGGCCAGCCCCATCATGAAGCACATGCCGATGTTCCAATATAGCGACGGCATCGCCCCGCAGATCGACGTGCCGACGAACATCACCGCCGAGAGCAGGATCGTCGCCTTGCGCCCATAGATATCGGCGAGCACGCCCCAGATCACCGATCCGGTCATCGTTCCGATCAGCGCGAAGAAGGGCACGAGCGAGGCGACCGCCTGATCGACCATATATTCGTGCTTCATCCCGTCGATCGTGAAGCCAAGCGCGGCGGGCTTCATCGTATCGATGATGAGCGCGACGATCAGCACGATCATCAGCCCCCAATGCGCCCGCCCCAGCGGCGCGTCTTCCGGGGCGGCAACGACGATCCCCGCGCTCGCGGCGCGCTGCGCGGCAACGTCACGCGGGAGCAGGCCATAAGCGGCAATAGCGGAGCCGCCGATGATTAGTGCCATGCCGAGCATCATGTCCCAGCCCATCGCCATGCCCGCGAGCATGAAATGCATGTCGCGGCCCATCCAGAACATCGGGATATGCAGGATCACGCCGATGGTGACGCACACGCAGCCGAACGCGAATGCCCAAATGCCGCGTCGATCGGCCAGTATTCCCGCCATTCGATCCGCCCCCGCTTTGATCATTTGTTCACCAAGGGTAGCGCTAACTTGACCGCGGCGCCAACGGGGTTTGCTCAAGCGGGTGCGCGCATGCTCTACTCTTTGCATGATCCAGACCCTGCGCCGCGCTGCTCTCATCCTCGGCCTGTTCGCCGCCCCGCCACTCGCGGCGCAGACGACCTATGAGGCCGTCGATCCGTTCATCGGCACGGGCGGGGAGGGGCATACGTTTCCCGGAGCCGTCGCGCCGTTCGGGATGATCCAGCTCAGCCCGGATACCGACGCGACCTGCGAGATCCGCAAATGCTACAGCCATGCGGCGGGCTATCGCTACGAAGACACGACGATCCAGGGCTTCTCGATGACCCATTTCTCGGGCGCGGGGCATTCCGATCTGGGCGATTTCCTGATCATGCCAATCGGCCCGGGCACCAAGCTGGAGCCCGATGCCTATCGCTCGCCGTTCAGCCACGCTACCGAGCAGGCCCAGCCCGGTTATTATGCGGTGACGCTCGAAAAGCCGGGTGTACGCGCCGAGATGACCGCGAGCACCCGCGTCGGCGTCCAGCGTTATGCCTTTGCGGCGGGCAGGCCTGCCTCGCTGATCCTCGATCTGCGCAGTTCGCTCTATGACTATCCCGGCAAGATCCTCTGGTCCTCAATCCGCATTCGCGCCGACGGCACCATTACGGGATCCCGCGAGACGCGCGGCTGGGCACCTGCGCGGAAACTCTATTTCGCGATCCGCCCCAATGCGCCGCTGACCGGCCACGCCTTTCTCGATCGCGAAGGCAAGGTGCCGTATCGCGGCTTTCAGGGGCCGAGCCGCGGCGCGGACAATCCCGATCAGTTGATGGGGCGGTCGCTGGTCGCGCAGCTCGATTTCGGCCCGCTCGACAAGGCGATCGAAATCAAGGTTGCGATCTCCAGCGTCGATGAAGATGGCGCCATCGCCAATCTAGACAGCGAACCCGGCGATTTCGATGCGATCCGCGCCAAAAGCCGCACCGATTGGACCAAGACGCTGTCGGCAATCGAGATCGAAGCGCCCGCGCCGATGAAGAAGATGGCCGCGACCGCGCTCTATCATTCGATGATCGCCCCGAGCGTCTTCGGCGATGCCGATGGCCGCTATCGCGGGCCGGACGATCAGGTGCATCAGGCCGAGGGCTTTACCTTTCACTCGACCTTTTCGCTGTGGGACACGTTCCGCGCCGAACACCCCTTGCTGCTGCTCACCCAGCCCAACCGGCGCAATCTGGACTTCGTCCAGTCGCTTCTGGCCAGCCAGAAAGCGAGCCCGTTCGGCATCCTGCCGGTCTGGCAATATCATGGCCGCGAAACCTGGACGATGATCGGCTATCATGCCGTGCCGGTGATCGCCGACGCATATCTCAAGGGGCTGCGCGGGTTCGATGAAAATGCCGCGCTCGATGCGATGGTCGCGAGCGCGACCTATGGTCCTTATGGCGGCCTCGATCACTATATGAAGCTTGGTTATGCTCCGATCGACAAGGAGCCGGAGGCGGCGTCGAAGACCGTCGAATATGCCTATGACGACTGGACCATCGCCCGGATGGCCAAGGCGATGGGCAAAAGCGATGTCGCGGTGACCTTCGAAAAGCGCGCGGGCTATTGGCGCAACAGCTTCGACAAGCCGACCGGTTTTCTCCGCGCGCGCAAATCCGACGGGACCTTCCGCACCCCCTTCGATCCCACCGCGATCAACTATGGATCGGACTATACCGAGGGCAATGCCTGGCAATATTCCTGGTTCGTGCCCCAGGATCAGGCGGGCATGTTCGCGCTGCTCGGCGGCGATGCGGCGGCGGTGAAGAAGCTCGATGCGATGTTCGATTTCGACAATTCGAAGGTGGATTATAGCCATGCCGAGGATATCGCCGGGCTGATCGGCCAATATATCCATGGCAACGAACCGAGCCACCACGTCGCCTATCTCTATGGCTATGCCGGGCAACCATGGCGCACACAGGAGCGCCTCAAGCAGATCGTCGAGAGCCAGTATAAGCCCACGCCACAAGGTCTGTCGGGCAATGACGACCTGGGCCAGATGTCGGCGTGGTTCATGTTCACCGCGATGGGTTTCTACCCCGTCGCGCCCGGCTCGAACGAATATGCGATCGGTCGCCCGTTCCTGAACCGCACCGCGCTGACGCTGCCCAATGGCAAGCGCTTTACGATCCTTGCGGACCAGCTATCCGATGCGAACTCCTATGTCGGCGCGGTGACGCTCAACGGGAAGCCGCTGACGCGTTCCTATCTGCGTCACGAGGAGATCGCGGCAGGCGGCGAGTTGCGCTTCACGATGCAGGCCAAGCCCAACAAGCAATGGGCCACGGGCAAAGCCGCGCGGCCCTTTTCGATGAGCCCCTATCGCTGAGCCGCATATAATGCGCGAGCGCGCGCCACGGCTTCGCCCAATTTGGCGGCGGTAAGTTCAGCCCGCAGCTTCGTCCCGTCATTGGCGCGCACACCGGTCAGTATATCGGGGATTACCCCGCGCACTTCGTTGGAACCGTCGGCGCGGAACCGCACGCAATCGGGCACTTCGAGCGTTGCGCCGGAATTGCTCAGCATGGTCGGCGATCCGCCCCAGCTATAGCCGCAGCCCGCGCCGCCGGTGCGCGTGCCCATCACCACAGCTGCCTTGTTGTCGCTGAGCATCGCCGCGACTTGCTCGGCAGCGGACCAGGTCTCGTTGTCGACGAGCAGGATCAGCGGGCCGTCCCATGCGCCCTGCTTGTACGGATGCTGGGCGATCGTGAACACGTCATTGGCCCATGGCTTGCCGTCAAACGCGCCCGCTGGAGCGTTGCCGACCAGCCCGGTCGCATAGCCTGCGCGGGCAAGCCGCGTGCAGCCGGTGGCCGGATCACAGGGCGACAGCGCTTCGCGCTTCGCTGCTTCGGCTTGGCTTGCCCAAGCCAGCAATTGCGCCCGCTCCGCGCCCTTCGCCTTGCCCGCATGCCCGCGCAATCGCTCGGCAGTGCCGCCCCAGATCTTCGCCCAATGTTCACCCCGCACAAAGCCGGTCTTCGCCGAAGTCAGCGTTCGCGCGCTCAGCGTCCGCGCTGCCGCTTCGGCCCATTCGGAGCCGCCGCCATTGTCGGAGATGTCGAGCAGCAAAACCTGTGCGCCCTCGGCCTTGAGCCGCGCCAGCGTGTCCGCCAGTCCCGAAGTCATTGCGCGGTAGGAGCGGGTGAGAATCTGATCCTGGCATGCATCGTCGCATCCCGCGCCTGCGGGCAGGCTAATCGCCGCGAGTGCCGCCTCGCACAACGCCGGATAGCCATGCGGATCAAACACGCCGATCCGCACCACGCCCAGCCTTGTGCCATTGCTTTCGACCAGACCGGCGGGGAAAGGTCCGCCCTCGACCTTGCGATACCCCGGCAGAGAAGCGGCGGTGCCGACACGCGAAGAACGCGCAGTATAGCCGAGCGCGCCGCAGTTTGCGGCCTTGGGACCCGCAGGCCCAGCAGTGCCACCGCCGACGGTAGGCCAACGCAATTTAACGTGTCCGTCGCCGATCTGCATCGTCATCCGATCGAGCAGCCGCCGCGCTTCGGCATCGCTGCCCGCCTTCGCGATCGCGCCCTTTGCGGCATCGAATGCGCGGTCGATCGGCAGTTCGCGCTCGCCGGTCAGCCATTCGAGATTGGCGTATTTGGTCAGCATCGTTTGGCGATACTGCTCCAGATCCGCGACCCACGGCGCTGGGTCCCATGCAGACGCTGGGGTGGGCGCGGTTTGCGCCGCTGCCGGTGCCGCGACGAGCGCCAGCGCAGTCAGTAATGTCCTCATGGCATATCCCTTCGTGTATTAATGAAATAATACACGAAGGCGCATCAGGCAGATCGGCTACGCGACCAAATTGCGACGGTGCTGGTCAGCCGTCGCCGACGCGCTCGATATCGGCGCCGACAGCCTGGAGCTTTTCCTCGAGCCGCTCATAGCCGCGATCGAGGTGATAGACGCGGTTCACCTGTGTCTCGCCATCGGCCATCAGCCCGGCGATGATCAGGCTCATCGATGCGCGAAGATCGGTTGCCATCACCGGCGCACCGGTCAGCTTCTCGACGCCGCGCACCACTGCGGTGCGGCCATGGACTTCGATGCTCGCGCCCATCCGCGCCAGCTCGGGCACGTGCATGTAGCGGTTCTCGAAGATCGTCTCGGTGAAGACGCTCGCGCCCTCGGCCTTGCATTGCATCGCCATGAACTGCGCCTGCATATCGGTGGCGAAGCCGGGGAAGGGGGCGGTGCTCAGCGTCAGCGGCTTGAGCGGGCCATTGGCGGCGATGCGAACCCCGCTGGCCTTTTCTTCAACCGTCACACCGGCCTCGACCAGCGCATCCAGCGTTGCGCGCATGTCTTCCGCCGAAGCTCCGACCAGCTCGACATCGCCGCCCGTGATCGCCGCGGCACAGGCATAGCTGCCCGCTTCGATCCGATCGGGCATTACCTTATAGGTTGCGCCGTGGAGGCGATCCTTGCCTTCGATCGTCAGCGTTTCGGTGCCGATGCCGTCGATTGCCGCGCCCATCGCGACGAGCAGATTGCACAGATCGACAATCTCCGGCTCGCGCGCGGCGTTTTCGAGCACGGTGGTGCCCTTTGCCATCACGGCCGCCATCAACACATTCTCGGTCGCGCCGACCGATACGACGGGGAAGCGATAGCGCCCGCCCGAAAGCCGGCCACCGTTGGGCGCGCTGGCCTTCACATAGCCGGCTGCGACTTCGATCTCTGCGCCGATCGCTTCCAGCGCCTTCAGATGCAGGTCGATCGGGCGGTTGCCGATCGCGCAGCCGCCCGGCAGCGATACGGTCGCTTCGCCTGCGCGGCCAAGCAGCGGGCCGAGCACGAGGATCGAAGCGCGCATCTTGCGGACGATGTCATAGGGCGCAACCGTCGAGGTCAGCCGGCCCGCGCGCATCGTCATCACCCGGCCGAAATCGCTCGGGCGCGTGCCTTCGATCGCGGTCGATGCGCCCAATTCGTTCAGTAGATGTCCGAAGCTGTCAACATCTGCCAAACGAGGCAGGTTACGCAGAGTCAGGGGTTCGTCAGTCAGGAGGGCACACGGCATCAAAGTGAGTGCGGCGTTCTTCGCGCCGGAGATCGGGATCTGGCCTGAGAGGCGGTTTCCGCCACGGATGAGAATTCTGTCCATTGCGAGCTTCTAGCTCCTGGCTGGGTTCGCGCAAGCGTGGCGCAATTTGCTCTGCTTGATCGACTTTAATGCATTGATTCAAAGGCACTGCTTCATGGGTTTCCGGGGGAGAAGCGAACGCGTGTCCGGTAGTTGTTTTGCCGAAGTGTTGAGCGAGCTGGTCGATCTGACGGAAATCGAACGGGCAGCGCTCGAAAAATTGGAGGAACGCCAGCGACAGGTGCGTCGCGGGGCGGTGCTGCAGCGTGAGAATGAGGCGTGCAACGAGCTCTTCATTCTCCGCAAGGGATTGATGATGAGCTATGTGCTGCTCGACGATGGCAGTCGGCAGATTCTCCGCTTCCTTTTCCCGGGCGATATGCTCGGCATCTCCTCATCGATTTATCGCGAAGCGCCCGAAACGCTGGCGGCGCTTTCCGATTGCGTGGTCAGTCCGTTCGATCGCGCCGCGCTTTCCGATATGATGGTCGAACATCCGCGCCTTGCCGCGATGGTGCTCGTCTATTCGCAGATCGAGCGCGTCGCATTGACCGATCGCCTGGCCGCGTTGGGGCGTACCAGCGCCAAGGCGCGGGTTGCGGCGTTGTTGTTGGAATTGCGCAATCGCCTGCGCGCCACCGACAAGAATATCATCAATGTCTTCGCTTTGGGGCTCACTCAGGAGGAAGTTGGCGATGCGACCGGCCTCACGGCGGTGCACGTCAACCGGATGCTGCGCCAGCTCGAGGAAGAGAAGATGATCGCGCGCGAAAGCGGCCGCGTGACGTTGCTCGACGAACGCGCGCTTGGCCGCGCTGCGAACTACGTCAATCGGTATGAGGGGCTCAATTTGGCCTGGCTGCCCCAACCCTAGCCGAACCTATCGAGGGGCGTCCGGGCGGCGGGAAGAGGGAGATCTGCGCCGCCCGGCGCCGTTCCTTACTACCCCCCGGTCTCAGGAACCCCAGTATCGTACCAAAAGTGCAGAGATGTTTGCGCTCCGGTGTAATCCGTAGGTCGGTCCGAAACGGCCTGTTGTGGCCTTGGGCCTTCGCCCTCAGGCTTTTTCCATCGTGCATTGCAGCGGGTGCTGGTTCTGCCGGGCGAAGTCCATCACCTGAGTCACTTTGGTCTCGGCGACCTCGTAGGTGAAGACGCCGCACACGCCCACGCCGCGCTGATGCACTGCGAGCATCACCCGGGTGGCGGCCTCCATATCCATCTTGAAGAAGCGCTGGAGCACCAGAACGACGAACTCCATCGGGGTATAATCGTCGTTGAGCATCAGCACGCGATAGGGCGCGGGCTGCTTGGTGCGCGTGCGAGTCCGCGTCGCGAGGCCCACCGAAGGGTCATCGCTGGGGCGGTCGTCATCGCCGTCTTCGGCCATGCGGATCGGGAAATCGGTAATGTGCTGCATTGCGCTCGAAAATATGGGTTCCGGGAGGGAAGGGCAAGGGTGGTGCGCAATTCCGCTTCCGCTTCTGACGGAGAAGGATTTAAGCAAAGAAAAAGGACGGCCACCCTTTCGGATGACCGCCCTCTCTCCCTTAATATCGTCGCTACGGCTTAGGCCGCGACCTTCACCTTCTCGGCTGCGAGCGCGAAGCGGGTCGACAGCGGCTGAGCGGCGTCGCCGGCCAGCTTGAACATGGCTTCGGTGTTCTTCGACGCTTCGGCGACATACGAGTCGAACGCGGTGCGGAAGAAGTCGCTCTGGATCTTGAACAGATCGGTTGGCGACTTGATGGTGGCGAGGGTCTTGAGCGTCGCGGTCGCGGTTTCGAACGACTTGCGGCTATACTCAGCGGCGTCCTGGCCGAGGGTCTCGAGGCCCTTGGCTGCGATCTTGCCCGATTCGACGATCGCTTCGGCATTGCCCTTCGCGAACTCGTTGGCTTCTTCGATCAGCTTGGTCGACTTCTCAACAGCCGCCTTGGTGCGATCGTTGAAGTCGGCGAACATGGCCTGGGCCTTTGCGGTGTTTGCTTCGATCATGGTTTCAACTTTCTGTGCTGCCGGAGCGGCGATTTCGGCGACGGCTTCCTGAACGGGCTCGATCGCTGCTTCGACGGTCTTGGCGGTTTCAACGGTTACTGCGATGACTTCCTGCGGTGCTGCTTCCACGACCGGGACCGGCTCAGGCAGCGTCTCGGCGACCGCGACAAGCGGTGCGACGGGAGCGGCCGGGACGGGCTTCTCAGCCTTGGGCGCAGCAACGACTGCCTTGGGCGCTGCCGGTTTGGCGGGCGCGACGGGCTTGGAAGCGGCGGTTTTCACCGTGCCGTTCTTCGGACCCTTGCTTGCCATATGACGGTTCCCTGCGTGATTGCTGCAATGCGGCATATATGCAGGGTCGTGCGGTGTTGCAAGGGTTTTATTGTGCAGTGCAACAAAAGTGTATTACCCTACGGAACCCGTGGGTTTTAGCGGGATCGGACATAACTGCCGGGGGCGTCGCCCAGCGGCTTCAGCTTGCCTTTTCCGGGTAAGCGCGCGCCCTTTGCGGGTATTTTGGCGGCGTCCAGCGCTTCTATCCACTCGATCCAGTCGGGCCACCAGCTGCCCTTGGTCTCTTTCGCTCCTGCAACAAACTCGCTGAGCGTTTCCGCGTTCCCGTCATTCGTCCAATATTGGTATTTTCCGGCCGAGGGCGGATTGACCACCCCGGCGATATGGCCGGAGCCCGCCAGAACGAATTTGATCGGTCCCTTGAAATGGTGGGTGAGCTTCCAGACGCTGGCCGCGGGCGCGATATGATCCTCGCTGCCCGCCTGAATATAGGTCGGCACCGTCACCTTGGAGAGATCGATCGGCGTGCCCCCGATTGCCAGGGCACCCGCCTGCACCAGCTTATTGTCGCGGTAGAGGTCTTTCAGATAATCCATGTGCCAGCCTGCGGGCAGGTTGGTCACATCCGAATTCCAGTGGAGCAGATCGAACGGCGCGTAATCCTGACCCATCAGATAATTGTTGGTGACATAGTTCCAGATCAGGTCGCGCCCGCGCAGCAGGTTGAACGTCGTCGCCATATAGCGCCCGTCGAGGAAGCCATCGCTGCTCAGCCCATTGATTATTTCGAGCTGGTCTTCGGTGATGAAATGCAGAAGCTCGCCGGCCTCGGAGAAATCGACCTGCGCAGTGAAGAAGGTGGCGGATGCGACCTTCTCTTTCTCGCCGCGCGCCGCCAGCACCGCTAGCGTCGCCGCCAGCGTCGTGCCCGCCACGCAATAGCCGATCGTGTGGACGGCCTCGACCCCGAGCAATGCGCGCACCGTGTCGATCGCGTCGATCTGTCCGCCTTCGATATAATCGTCCCAGCGCACATCCTTCATGCTGGCGTCGGCCGATTTCCACGAGACGACAAACACCGTCAGCCCCTGCGCCACTGCCCAGGCGATGAAGCTCTTCTCAGGGTTGAGGTCGAGAATGTAGAAGCGGTTGATCCAGGGCGGGAAGATGATCAGCGGAGTCTTGTAGACGCTCTCGGTCGTCGGCGAATATTGGATCAGCTCATAGAGATCGGTGCGCTTGACCACCTTGCCCGGCGTCATCGCCAGATTGCGGCCCAGCTCAAACGCGCCCTCTGCGGTCTGCGTCATCTGACCCTTTTGCAGATCGGCCATCATGTGCTGGAGGCCCTTGAGCAGGCTCTCGCCCTTGGTCTCGACGATCTTTTCCAGAACCAGCGGGTTGGTCGCGGGAAAATTGCTGGGGCTGATCGCGTCGATAAAGCCCTTGGTGGCGAAGCGGATCTGATCCTTTTGCTTCGGATCGACGCCGTCGAGCGCATCAACGCCCTTCAGCATGTGATCCGCGATCATGAAATAGCTTTGGCGCAGGAAATCGAACACCGGCTCCTCGCGCCATTGCGGTGCCTTGAAGCGCTTGTCGCGCGCCTGTTCGGGCGTTTCCTCGAACGGCTGGGCATGGGCGGGATCGAGGAAGCGCTGCCACAATTGCATCGTGTCGGCCCAGAAATTGGCGGTGGCGCGCATCGCCGCGCTCGGATCGAGCATCGCGCCGAGCGCCGGGTTCAATGCCGGATTCGCAGGCGCCTGCTGCATCACGTCCAGGCCTTGCTCCAGCATCATCTGCTGCGCCTTGCCGAGCACCCAGGTCCAATGCTGCAGATCTTCTAGCTTTGGTGGGGGCGTCGGCGATTCCGGCATCAATCCTCTCCTTGGGCACCCAAAGCGTAACTGCTTTCCACCGCAGGCGCTTATGTCCTAATGGCTCTAGCACGGTACACAGACGTGCCGCCCTTTCAAATCACGAGACGAGGAAATGTCCGAAGAATTCTACCGCATGAAGCGACTGCCGCCTTATGTCATCGCCGAAGTGAACGGCATGCGGGCCGCGGCGCGAGCGGCGGGAGAGGACATTATCGATCTCGGCATGGGCAATCCCGATCTGCCGCCGCCGGCGCATGTGATCGAGAAACTGGTCGAAGTCGCGCAAAAGCCCGATGCGCATGGCTATTCGCAGTCCAAGGGGATTCCGGGGCTCCGCCGCGCGCAGGCCAATTATTATGGCCGCCGCTTCGGGGTGGATGTGGATCCCGAGACCGAAGTCGTGGTGACGATGGGATCGAAGGAGGGGCTTGCCAGCCTCGCCACCGCGATCACTGCCCCTGGCGATGTCGTGCTCGCGCCGAACCCGAGCTACCCGATCCACACGTTCGGCTTCATCCTTGCGGGGGCGACGATCCGCGCGGTGCCGACCACGCCAGACGATGCCTATTTCGAGAGCCTTGAGCGCGCCATTGCCTTCACGGTGCCGCGCCCGTCGATCCTCGTGGTCAATTACCCGTCAAACCCCACGGCAGAGACGGTCGACATCACTTTCTACGAGCGCCTCGTCGCTTGGGCGAAGGAGAATAAGGTCTGGATCATCTCCGATCTCGCTTATTCCGAGCTTTATTATGACGGGAAGCCCACCGTCTCGATCCTCCAGGTGCCCGGCGCGATGGATGTCGCGATCGAATTCACTTCGCTTTCCAAGACCTATTCGATGGCAGGCTGGCGGATGGGCTTTGCGGTCGGCAACAAGACGCTGATCGCGGCGATGACGCGGGTGAAGTCGTATCTCGATTACGGCGCGTTCACGCCGATCCAGGCGGCGGCATGTGCTGCACTCAACGGCCCGCAGGATATCGTTGAGAAGAACCGCGAACTCTATCACAAGCGCCGCGACGTGCTGGTCGAGAGCTTTGGTCGCGCCGGCTGGGAAATTCCCTCGCCGCCCGCAAGCATGTTTGCCTGGGCGCCGCTGCCGCCTGCGCTGGCGCATCTCGGGAGCCTCGAATTCTCGAAGCAGTTGCTCAGCCATGCCAAGGTCGCTGTCGCGCCGGGGGTTGGCTATGGCGAAAATGGTGAGGGCTTTGTCCGCATCGCGATGGTCGAGAATGAGCAGCGCCTCCGCCAGGCCGCCCGCAACGTGAAGAAATATCTCCAGTCGATGGGCGTCAACACCGGCGGCCAGAAGGCGGGCTGAAAAACGAAGGGGGCCGGCTCACAAGGAGCCGGCCCCCAACCCTCGATACGCTACGCGAGGGGATCGTTACGCAACAACCTCCGGGCACCTAGCCGGGTTCCATTGACGCTTAGCTGAACGGGATAGTTAGCAGGCATTCATCTGGTTGATCTTCCGCTGGCCGCGACCGCGCGAACGGCTATGAGGGGCGCAATGTTGCGCCTGCTCTCTGTCTTTGCGATTATCCTGTGGCTTGGCGTCGGTGCTTCGGATGCGAGCCAGCGCGAGTTGCTCGGACCCAAGGCCCGGATCACCGCAACGCCGGTCCCGCTCGATTCGCGCAGCCCCGCGCGCGTGAAAGTCGGGGCGCTCACCTATCTTGGCGGCGTGCGGCTACGCAGCCCCGACTGGGCCTTTGGTGGTTTCTCGGCGATGCAGGTGGCGGGGGATCGCTTCCTGCTGGTCAGCGATGCCGGCAATATCGTGCGCTTCCGCATGGACGGTAATTTCCGCCTCTCCGACGCCAGCTTCGCCGATGTCACGCTCGGCCCCGGCACGGGCCATTACAAGCTCGATCGCGATGTGGAGTCGCTAACGGCCGATCCCGCCACGGGCCGGATATGGCTAGGCTTCGAGCAATCCAATGCGATCTGGCGCTATGACGCAGCTTTGACGCGCCCCGATCGCTTTGTGCGCCCCGCAGCGATGCGCGACTGGTCGGACAATGGCGGCCCCGAATCCATGGTGCGGCTGCGCGACGGACGCTTCATCGTGATTAGCGAAACGTCGCGGCCGCGCGGGACGCTGGCAAAAACCGGGCGAACAGCATTGATGTTTGCCGGCGACCCCACCGAAGCGCCCGATCACGGCTTCCGCTTCACCTATGTTCCCCCCGCCGGTTTCGATCCCAGCGAGATGACCGAGCTTCCCGATGGTCGGCTGATCGTGCTCAACCGCCGCTTTTCCGTGTCCGACCTGTTCACCGCCAAGCTCACGCTTGTCGATCCAAGCACGATTCGACCCGGTGCCGCGGTCGAGGGCCGCGAGATAGCGCATTTCGAAGCGCCCTTGCTCCATGACAATTTCGAAGCGCTAGCCGTGACGCGCGAAGGCGAGGACACGATCCTCTGGATGGCCTCCGACGACAATCAGCAATTCTGGGAGCAATCGCTGCTGCTCAAGTTCCGGCTGGATTTGTAACCAGATCTCCCTTCTTCTCACCGGGAGAAGCTTTGGAAGCCGGACAACGCGAAAAACCCGCTCTCCTCAGGGAGAACGGGCTGAACGCTTTTCCTCAAAAGGAAAGTTTAGGCGGCCTTCTCGGCGACTGCTGCCTTGCGCACATCGCGCTTCAGGCGGCGGGCGCGAAGCGAGAGGTCGTCGTCGCTGGTCTTGAGCAGCCAGTTGTCGAGGCCGCCATTATGCTCAACCGAACGCAGGCCGTGCGTCGAAACGCGGAGGCGAACGCTGCGACCCAGAGAATCGCTGATCAGCGTAACATTCTGCAGGTTCGGCAGAAACGTGCGCTTGGTCTTGTTGTTGGCGTGGGAAACATTGTTACCCACCATCCGGCCCTTGCCGGTCAGCTCGCAAATGCGCGACATCGCAATAAATCCTGATTCTTGGCTGTTGCCGGAAAGGTGGCGCCGATACCCGCTATGGGACGGAGCGTCAACCGATTCGCCCAAGGAAAGCCTTGTGCGGACGCAACCCTCGTGGTTGATGCGCGTTAATTACGCAAGCGATTCAATTTTCAGGGGAGAAATGAAGATGCGCGGACTTTTGGTGCTGATCGGTCTGATTGCGATTGCCGTCGTGGTGCTCATGTCACTCGGCATGCTCAAGATTACCCAGGCGAGCTCGGGCGCGATGCCCAGCGTCGCTTTCGATATGAAGGGCGGCAAGCTGCCCACGATTCAGGCTGAAACGGGCACGGTAGGGATCGGAACGACCAATAAGTCGGTTACGCTGCCGACGGTTGAGATGAAGGATACTACGGTGACCTTGCCCACGATCGAAGTGAAGCAGGCCCCGGGTGCGAGCCCGACGCCTGCCGCCAAATAATATGACCGCGAGCCCGGGCCGCATCGCAGCGGCGGCATTGTTGCCGCCGCTCGGCGTTTACCTGCACCGTGGCCCGGGGCGCGACTTTCTCATCACCTGTGGGCTGACGGTGCTGGCCTTTGTGCCCGGGGCGGTTTTCGCGCTGTGGACGGTGCTGCGGAATAGTCCCGTTATGCCCGCGCCTGTCGAACCAGCCACTACCTAAAGGCTTTCAGCAAGGCGGCCTTGCGCCGGGGTGACGAAAGCAGGGTAGGTTGCTACGCAACCCCCATGTTCCCGCTTCCCGAACCGATGCGCCTGGCGCTCGACGCTGCCCGCGTTGCGGCGGAAGCGGGCGAAGTCCCCGTGGGCGCGGTGCTCATCCACAAGGGGCAGGTGATCGCCACCGCCGCCAATGCCCCGCGCACGCTCCACGACCCCACCGCGCATGCCGAGATCCGGGCGATTCGCGAAGCCGCCGCGATTCTCGGCCGGGATCGGCTTGAGGATTGCGACCTGTGGGTTACGCTGGAGCCCTGCGCGATGTGTGCGGGCGCCATCGCCCATGCCCGTATCGCCCGGCTTTATTATGGCGCCAGCGACCCCAAGGGCGGCGCTGTCGAGCACGGGGCCCGCTTCTTCACCCAGCCGACCTGCCACCACCGCCCCGAAGTCTATCCGGGCATCGGAGAGGGGGAAGCGGGCGCTTTGCTCCGCGATTTCTTTCGGGAAAGGCGCGGTTAGCGACATTCTCTGCACGTTCCGGTTGTGAAACGCAGCCGAGTGCGGATATGAGGGCAGCGCACCATGAGCGCACCCTTCCCCTGGATCGATGTCGCGATCATTCTCGTATTGATCGCCGTGAACGGAGTCTTCGCTATGTCGGAGCTCGCAATCGTCTCTGCGCGTCCGGCGCGGATGGAGGCGCTGGCGAGGGTCGGCAAGCGAGGCGCGAAGGCCGCCATCGAACTGGCGTCCGATCCCGGCAAGTTCCTCTCGACCGTCCAGATCGGCATCACGCTGATCGGCATCGTCGCGGGCGCCTATTCGGGCTCCAGCCTCGGCACGCCGACCGCGCAGCGGCTGGAAATGCTGGGTGTGCCTGCCGAGACCGCAGCCACGCTCGGCTTCTTCATCGTCATCGCGCTCACCACCTATGCCTCGCTGATCGTCGGCGAACTCGTGCCCAAGCAGTTCGCATTGCGCTCACCCGAGCCGATCGCGGCCTTCATGGCGGTGCCGATGCAGTGGCTCAGCCGGATCACTGCGCCGATCGTGTGGGTGCTCGATCAGTCGAGCGCGCTGGTCTTCCGCCTGGTCGGCCTGAACCGCGAATCGGAAAACCGCGTCACTGCCGAAGAGCTTCATTTGATCGTCGCCGAAGCGAGCAAATCGGGCGTGATCGAGGAGCATGAGCGTTCGATCATCTCGGGCGTGGTCCGCTTGGCCGATCGCCCGGTCCGCGAAGTGATGACTCCGCGCACCGAAGTCGATTGGCTCGATGTCGATCTTGATCCCGCCGGTATCCGTGAGGCGCTGCTCGCAACGCCGCATACCCGCCTGCCGGTCGCCGAAGGCTCGGTCGATGGCGTGATCGGCGTGGTCCAGTCGCGTGACATCGTGGCCGCCTTGTTCCGCGGCGAGCCGCTCGATCTGCGCAAGCTGATGCGCCCGGCGCCTGTCCTTCCCGATCAGGTCGATGCGATGGATGCGCTCGGAGCGCTCCGGCGCGCTGACGTGCCTATGGGTCTCGTCCATGACGAGTATGGCCATTTCGAAGGCATCGTGACCCCGGCCAATCTGCTCGCGGCTATCGCGGGCGAGTTCGCGTCGGACAGCGATCCGGGCGACAACCCCAATGTCGTGATCCGCGAAGACGGCTCGATGCTGGTCTCGGGCGCGATGCCTGCCGACGCGCTTGCCGAGCGGCTCGGTCTAGATCTGCCTGAGGACCGCGATTACGCGACCGTCGCCGGTCTCGCGCTCGCAGTGCTCAAGCGCCTTCCGCAAGAGGGCGAGACCTTCAGCGAACAGGGCTGGCGCTTCGAGATCGTCGATCTCGACGGGCGCAAGATCGACAAGCTGCTGGTGAGCCAGATCACCAAGCGCGACGAGGCCTAAGGCCCCTCAGAGCTTCCCGCCTCAGAGCTTCCCGAAGGTCGCTTCGAAGCCGTCGATATCGCCCTTGGCCAGATAACCAGCCTGCTCGATCCAGCGGTCGCGGTGCATGCGGCCCTGGAAGTCACCAAGCTTGGCGTCGAGCACCTCGGCCTCTTCGGGCGTCAGCGCTGCAATCTGGGCGAAGCTGGTGATGCCGACACTGTTGAGCCGATCCCCCAGACGCGGGCCGACGCCCTTCATGCGGGTCAGTTCGTCGCGGGTCGCAACGGGAGCGGGCTCGGGCGCGGCTACCGGTTCTGGGGCGGGCGCAGGAACATCAGCCGCGATCGAGGCAGGCGAGGCATCGAACGGTGCTGCGGCCGCAATAGGTTCGTCGGCCAGCGGCGCGGGTTCGGGCGCTTCGTCGACTACGGGTTCCGGCTCGGGCTCGGGGTAGGGCGGAACATAGGCAATTGGTGCGGGCGCAGGCGCAGGCCCAGGCCCAGGCCCAGGCGATATATAGGCGACGGGCTCCGGGAGAGGCCCGGGCTCTGGCGCAACTACGGGCGCCGGTTCTGGTTCAGGCTCTGGTGCGACATAGGCTGCGGGTTCGGGGACCACCGGTTCGGGTTCCGGCGCGGCCACAGCTTCTGGTTCCGGCTCTGGCGCAACAATAGCTTCCGCCACGGGCTCGGGTTGAGGCGCGACGAAGGCGACCGGCTCAACCACGGGCTCCGGTTCCGGTGCGATGAAGGCCAATGGTTCGGGCGCGGGCTCGGGTGCAACCACCGGCTCAGGCACTACCTCAGGCTCAGGCGTAACCGCGAACACGGGGGGCACGATCACCGTGTCGTCGGCGATCGGCGGGGGCGGCGGAGTTACCGGCGGCGGCGTGATCGGCCGAACGACGGGCGGGAAATCCTCCACCGGCACGGTCTCGACATAGTCCTCTTCACGGACGGGGCGGCCGCGGAATACGCGGCTGAGCAACAAGAGCAGCAGGAGCGCGACGACTACGCCCACGCCGATCTGGACGGCAGGCTCGCGTGCCCAAGACGGAGCATTGGCCAAAAGCTGTTGAATCTGGTCGTTCATGTGCGTCACCCGGCGCTAAATACAGTTGCGAATCCCTGCATTCTGCATAGCGCCGGGTGGCGGCAAGCAAACCCCTAATCGAAGGGGTCAATCGCGTCCTTCGCGCGCACCCTGTCCCGATTCGGCCAAGCGGACCAGCCGGACAAACTCGCTGCGCCAGTAATTGCTCGATGGAGGGGCGAGTGCGCCGATCTGGGCATAGCCATAGCCGTTCAGATATTTGTCCCCGCGCAACTTCTGCCCGAATGCCGCGACGGCGGTGACGAAGGCCATGTCGCCCTGCGGCGCGCCCGCGTTGCGGAGCAGGTTCGCATATAGCGGCCGTGCGATCAGACGAGAAGCATTCTCGCCCGGCAGCTTGTAGCGAAGGCGGACATGCGCGAACTCGCCGCCGCTGATCCCGGCGACCGGCTGGGGCGGTTTCTCGTAGCGCCGTTCGGGGATCCAGCCGGCGCTGTGCACGGGAACGATCTCGTACAAAGCCGTCACCTGATGCCCTGCGCCGATATCGCCTGCGTCGACGCTGTCATTGGCGAAATCCTCTTCGGCCAGCGCGCGGTTCTCATAGCCGATCAGGCGATATTGCTTCACCTGGGCGGGATTGAACTCGACCTGGACTTTCACGTCGCTGGCGATGGTCAGCAAGGTCGAGGAAAGCTCGTCCTCAAGCACCTTCTGCGCTTCCATCGCGCTGTCGATATAGGCGTAATTGCCGTTTCCGGCGTCGGCCACCTGCTCCATCATCGCTTCGTTGTAATTTCCCGCGCCAAAGCCGAGCGTGGTGAGCGTGATGCCGCTGTCGCGCTCGCGCTTGACCATATCGATCAGCGTCTTGTTGTCGCTGACGCCGACGTTGAAGTCGCCATCGGTGGCCATCAGGATGCGGTTTACGCCGCCTTTGATGAAATTGGCGCGGGCGATGCTGTAGGCCATCTTCATCGCGTCACCGCCCGCAGTGGACCCTTCGGCATAGAGACAGTCGATCGCCTGACGGATGTATTTCTTGTTCGAAGTCGGATCGAGCACGGTCGCGACCGTCCCCGAATAAGCGACGATCGAGACGCGATCCTTCGGGCCAATCCGATCGGCGAGCATCGAGAGCGATTTCTTGACCAGCGGAAGCTTCGAATCCTCGTTCATCGATCCGGAGACATCGACAAGGAAAACGAGGTTGGCGGGCGGTCGTCCGCTTGCGTCTACGTCATAGCCGCGCAGCCCGATCCGCATCAGCCGCGTCTCTGCGTTCCACGGGGTGGTCGAGACGTCAGTGGTGACGCTGAATGGCGCTTCCCGATCGGTTGGGCGCGGATAATCGTAGCGGAAATAGTTGATCATCTCCTCGGTGCGCACCGCATCGCCGGGCACGTCGCGCGCCGCGGTCAGCATCCGCCGGACATTGGCATAAGCGCCGG
The DNA here is from genome assembly GCA_004173185.1 of Sphingomonadales bacterium. GTDB lineage: Bacteria > Pseudomonadota > Alphaproteobacteria > Sphingomonadales > Sphingomonadaceae > Sphingomonas. The sequence continues at coordinate 61,719 of SEFZ01000004.1, forward strand.
TATCGACATCGACCGAGAAGGTGGAGACCGGCTGATCGACGACCGCGAGGATGGATGCGACGGCCTTGCCATCATAGCGCTCGGTATTTTCGCGCGAGCCATATTCGGGTGTTCGCTTGCCCCCGATGGGACTGCCCGAAGCGACGATGCCCGACGCGCGAGCAAGTGCCGGTGCGGATGTCGGCATCGGAACCGGCGCGGACATCACGGGCGGCGGCGGAGCCGGAGGGGAAGGGGGCGGGACATACATCGGAGAAGGCGCGGCGAGCGCTACGTTCCTGCGATAATCATCCTGCGTGCGGCGCATGCAATGCACCGGCGATCCGCGATCCTGGCTGACACCGCGCGGCGCATCGGGCGGCGGCGGCGGGGCAGCGGACGTGAGGAAAAAAGCGGAGCAACCGAGCAGCAAGCTGGAACGCGACATATCACTCTCCCCAAAAGTGTCTGGCCTAATGTGCCGGGGGAATGTCACGCAGCCGTGATGACCCTCCGATGAACAGATATGTTATCTTGTATCATCTGGACGTCAAGCTGACCGTTGGACGAAGTGCTCCTGCGAAAGCGGGAGGCCGCGGCCACGAAACGAGCCATTTGTAACCCTGGGGCCCTGCGTGCGCAGGGGAACAGCGCGGAGCTTGCTCGAGGATAAGCACCGAGCAAGTCCGGGGTGCAGAGGAAGGAATGCGCGGCGCTCGCCTAAAGCTTCTCGCGCTGGATTTCGCGCCAGCCGATATCGCGGCGGAAGAAGCCGGTCGGAAATTCGACGGCATCCACCGCCTTGTACGCTGCGGCCTGCGCCTCACGGACATTCCTGCCCGCTGCCGTGACGTTCAGCACGCGCCCGCCGCTCGCGACCAGCACTTCGCCGTCCATCCGCGTGCCGGCCTGGAACACTTGCGCGCCGCCAGCCTCTGCCTTGGGGATGCCACGGATAGTGCCGCCGCTCTCCGGCGTGCCGGGATAGCCATTCGCTGCCATCACGACGGTCAGTGCGCTGCCTGCCGAGAAACGCGGTGGCGCGCGGCCCGCGAGTTCGCCCCGCGCGGTGGCGACCATCCATTCGAGCAGATCATCCTCAAGCCGCAGCATCAGCACCTGGCATTCGGGGTCCCCGAAGCGCGCATTATATTCGATCAGCTTCGGCCCCTCGGCGGTGAGCATCAGCCCGGCGTAGAGCACGCCCGAATAAGGCGAGCCCATTCGCGCCATCGCTTCGACCGTTGGCCGCACGATAGTGTCGATCGCCAGTGCCTCAAGCGCAGGCGTGAGCACGGGCGCGGGGCTGTAAGCGCCCATGCCGCCGGTGTTCGGGCCGACATCGCCGTCGCCGACGCGCTTGTGATCCTGCGCCGATCCGAACGACAGGATCGTCTCACCATCGGTGAGGATGAACAGGCTGGCTTCCTCGCCTTCGAGGAATTCCTCGATAACCACGCTTGCGCCGGCATCCTCGAAGATCGCCAGAATCGCTTCCTCGGCCTCTTCGCGCGACATCGCCACGGTCACGCCCTTGCCCGCCGCAAGCCCATCGGCCTTGATCACCACCGGGATGCCGAAATCATCCAGCGCGGCAAGCGCGCCCTCCTTCGATTCGGCCTTGGCGAAGGCTGCGGTGGGGATGTTCTCACGCGCGCACAGATCCTTGGTGAAGCTCTTCGAGCCCTCCAGTTGTGCGGCGGCCTTGTTTGGCCCGAATACGCCGATTCCCATCGTGCGCAGGTTGTCGCCAAGCCCGGCGACCAACGGAGCTTCGGGGCCGATCACCACGAAATTGACCGAGTGGCGCAGGCAGAAATCGATGATCGAGCGATGATCGCTTACCGCAATATCCGCCAGCTCTGCATGCTCGGCTATTCCCGGATTTCCGGGCGCCGCCCATAGCTTTTCAAGCGCCGGCGATTGCGCGAGCTTCCATGCGAGCGCATGTTCACGGCCTCCCGACCCAAGCAACAGGACGTTCATGGCCGACCCCTTTTTTGACGATAGTGTTTCTGAGAATGGACTTGGGCGGCTGTTAGCCGAGGAGACGCCCGGCGACAACGCAGCCGCGATGAGCGTCAGCGAACTATCGTCAAAGCTCAAGCGGATGGTCGAAGGTGAATTCGGCCATGTCCGCATTCGCGGCGAGATTTCGGGGTGGAAACGCGCGGCCTCGGGCCATGCCTATCTGACGCTCAAGGATGCCGACGCCGTGATCGACGGGGTGATCTGGCGCGGGGCGGCATCGGCAATCCCGTTCAGCCCACAGGACGGACTTGAGGTGATCGCGACGGGCAAGCTAACCACCTATCCCGGCCGCTCCAAATATCAGATCGTGATCGAGCGGATGGAGCTGGCGGGCGAAGGCGCGCTGATGGCTTTGTTCGAGAAACTCAAGGCCAGCCTCGCCGCCGAAGGGCTGTTCGACCGCGAACGCAAAAAGCCGCTTCCCTATATGCCGCGCACCATCGGCGTGGTTACCTCGCCCACCGGCGCGGTGATCAAGGACATACTGCATCGGCTTGCGGATCGCTTCCCCAGCCACGTGATCGTCTGGCCCGTAAAGGTGCAGGGCGACGGCGCGGCGGCCGAAGTCGCTGCGGCGATCCGGGGCTTTGATGCGCTGCCGGTGGATGGTCCGGTCAAGCGCCCGGACCTGATCATCGTTGCGCGCGGCGGCGGCTCCATCGAGGATCTTTGGGCGTTCAACGAGGAAGTCGTGGTTCGCGCGATTGCCGCCTGTTCGATTCCGCTGATCTCGGCGGTGGGGCATGAGACCGACACCAGCCTCTCCGATTTCGCGGCCGATCTGCGCGCGCCGACGCCGACTGCTGCCGCCGAAATGGCAGTGCCGGTACGCGCCGAAGTCGCCAACACGATCGCCACCCTCGCGCTGCGCACCGAACGCTGCGCGCGCCGCTATCATGAGCGCGCCACCGAGCGACTGAGCGCTCTGGTCCGCGTGCTTCCCCGGCGCGATGCGCTGCTGGGACCCCAGCGCCAGAAGATGGACGACCTTGGCGGGCGTCTCGATCGCGCATTGGAGCGGCGGGTCACGCTGGCACGCGGCCAGCTCGATCGCTCGACCGGTGCGCTTCGCCCCGCGATCCTTGGCCAGCGCCTCGATGCTGCGCGCCAGAAACTCGACGCGGCGGGCCGCCATCTCGCTCTCGTGCACCCCAATCGCCCGCTCGAGCGCGGCTATGCCTGGGTCGAGGCGCGCGCATCCGGCAAGGTGATCGGCACTGCCGATGCAGCGCGCGCGGCCGGCGCAGTAACGCTCCGGTTCATCGATGGCGCGGTAGATGCGAAGGTTGAGCGGCCGGGCGGCAAGGCATATGCGTCGGAAAAGCCCGAACAGCCGAGCCTGTTGTGAAGGGCGGGAGAATAGCATGTTGATGTCGAACAGCCGCCCGGCGCGGTTGCATTATATGGCCAGCACCTTCCGCGTGCTGGTGCCCGGCGATCATGTCGTCTGCGCAGGGAGCGGCGAGCGGATCCAGCTCGACGCGCTGCGATATTGGAGCGTTGCGCGCCAGGAGCCCTATGCCAGCGCCGAGCTCGCCACCAAAGCGATGCACGGCTGATGGGTCTCGCTGCTCGCCTTCCCGCCGTCGCCGCCGTCTGGGTATTGCTCGGCACCTGCGTTCAACTGCCCACCGCAGGCGCTGCAGACAGTTTCGCGCGCGCTTCGCTGCCCGCTGCGCCGCAGTCCGATCCGGCTGCGCGCTTTGCACTTGAGGGGCCGCTGATTCAGGGCGGAGCGGTGCTCGGCACGGCTCCCAAGGGATCGACGTTGCTCACGCTCAACGGCGCCCCGGTGCCGATCGCGCCCGATCGCCGCTTCCTGATCGCATTCGATCGTGACGCCGGCCCCGCTGCCACGCTCGTTGCGACGCTGGATAATGGCCAGCAGGTCCGCCGCGAGCTCAAAATCGCGCCGCGCGCCTGGGATATTTCGCGGCTTAATACCTTGCCCAAATATCCGGTTCCGCGCCCGGAATTCGAGCGGCTCCGCGCCCCCGAACTCGCGCAGATCGTTGCCGCGCGGCGGATGCAAAGCGATTCGCTCGGCTGGCGTCAGACGATGCTGTGGCCGGTGACCGGCCGCATCTCCACGCTGTTTGGTTCGCAGCGAATCTATGCAGGTGAGCCTGGCTCCTATCATTCGGGCATCGACATTGCCCGGCCCACTGGCACGACAATACTCGCGCCCGCAGACGGAGTTGTCGTGCTGGCCGCCGCCAAGCCCTTCACGCTCGAAGGCAATCTGCTGATGGTGGATCATGGCGGCGGGCTCAACAGCGCGTTCATGCATTTGTCGAAGATCAGCGTGCGCGTGGGCGAACATGTTCGCCGCGGCCAGCCGATTGGCGCGGTGGGGATGAGCGGGCGCGCCACCGGGCCGCACCTTCACTGGAGTCTCAAGTGGCGCGATGCCCGGATTGACCCGCTTTTACTTGCCGGGCCGATGCCTGTAGCTGAATAGTCATTCGAGCTTCTCTCGCGCTGCAACATAAACTAACGATTCCGGCGGCTTTGACGCAACAAAATGCGCGGTATTGTGTCATTTTAGATACAGGTACCCTAAAAGCGGGCGCAGCAATCTGAACGCAGGGTTTACAGCGCCCGCCTCCATCTTCATCCATCGACCCAAGCTTTGCCTGAGGTATGCCATGCGTACATCGGATGAAGCGGGGAGACACACCGGAGCGCAGTCAATGCATCTCCGGAAAAGCGAGGGAATTTATGAAGAGCAATCACATCTTGAAGCTGCGCGCAGGTACGGCGATGCAGGCTCTGGCGCTGATCGGCGCCAGCGTCGGCGCTGTTGCGTTTGCAGCTCCGGCCGCCGCGCAGGACTACACCTCGGGCGCGCTTTCGGGCACCGTGACCAACGAGACCGGTGAATCGGTCGGCGGCGCGACCGTCACGATCACGTCGCGCGGCCAGGGCTTCACCCGCACCGCAACCACCTCGAGCAGCGGCGCTTTCCGTTTCGCAGGCCTGGCCCCAGGCGCGTATGACGTCGCAGTGACCGCAGATGGCGTTCCCGGATGGCGCGCTGAGGGCGTTTCGGTTCTCGCGTCGCAGACCGCTTCGCTCGACATCGCACTCGGTGCCGAAGAAATCGTCGTCACCGGTGCAGCCGCAGCGTCCAGCACGGGCGGTTCGGTTACCGGCCTGACCGTCGATCTGCAGCAGTTCGTCAAGACCAACCCGATCAACCGCGATCTGACCTCGGTCATCCTGCTCGCTCCGGGCACTTCGCTCGGCGACGATGGCTTCGGCAATCTCGCTTCGATCGGCGGTTCGTCGGTCGCTGAGAACGCTTATTACATCAACGGTCTGAACACGACGAACTTCGATAACTATCTCGGTTCGGCTCGCGTGCCGTTCGAGTTCTATCGTTCGGTCGAAGTGAAGTCGGGCGGCTATTCGGCTGAATTCGGTCGCGCAACCGGCGGCATCATCAACGCTGTTTCGAAGTCGGGCAGCAACGATTTCACTGCAGGTATCCACCTGAACTACGAGCCGGACGCTTTCCGTTCGAACTCGAAGAACCTGTACAACCGTACGGCGGCTGGCGTTGAGACCCAGGTCACCAACCGCGCGTTCGATCGCACCAAGAGCTATTCGGCAATCATCGAAGCCGGCGGCCCGGTTATCCGCGATCGCCTGTTCGTATATGGTCTGGCTGAATTCCGCCGTTCGGAATCGCTGCGTAACAGCCGCACAACCCGTCTGGGCACTGAGCGCGTCAACAACGACCCGTTCTATGCGTTCAAGATCGACGCATATCCGATCGACGGCCATCACCTCGAGTTCACCGGCTTCGATACCCGCAACACCGAAACTGCGACCACGTTCTCTTATCTCGAGAATGGCGCTGCTCCGATTGCAAGCACCCTCGGTGTCCCGACGCTTGGCGCTTCGACCAGCCAGGTCAAGAACAAGGCCGGCGGCTTCAACTTCGTGGGCCAGTACACCGGCACCTTCGCCGACTGGCTGACGGTTTCGGGTGCCTATGGTAAGGTTCGCGACAATTTCGAGCAGATCGGTGTTGATGCGGGCTCGAGCACGTTCTTCTTCCAGAACGGTTCGGGCGGCTTCATCAACCGCACTACCGGCCTAGCCACGACTTCGACCGATCCGGCGGGTGTCCCGCAGGCCGGCTTGTTCACGGGTCAGCCGAACGCGAGCCGTGACTTCCCGTACACCACCGAGCGCGAGTTCTTCCGTGGTGACGTCGATTTGTTCTTCAACCTTCTCGGCGACCACCACATCCGTGCTGGTTTCGACGTTGAAAACAACGATCTGAACCACGTTTCGGTACGTAACGGTGCGGCAGATCTGACCCGTCTGGGCTTCCTGCGCCCGGCAGCAGTCAATGCGAACTTCGGCGGCGCCGGTGCCTCGCTGATCCTGCGCGCTGGCAACGTTGTTGAAGTCAACTACTTCAACGGCGGCGGCACCTTCTCCGCTCAGAACAAGGCGTTCTACATTCAGGACGAGTGGAAGTTGGGCGATCGACTGACCGTCAACCTCGGCCTGCGTCGCGACGACTTCAGCCTCGATAAGCCGGGCGGCACGCCGTACATCACCCTCGACGAGAACTATGCACCGCGGGTTGCGGCCAGCTATGACCTCTGGGAAGGTGAGACCGGTCGCGTCTACGGTTCGTTCGGCCGCTACTTCCTGCCGGTCGCCAGCAACACGGCGTTCCGTCAGGCGAGCCCGGAAATCTACGTCCGCGAGCGTTACAACTATAATGGCTTCCTCGCGAACGGCCTGCCGAACCTCGGAACGCAGATCACGACCCTCGCGGCATATCAGGCACCTTGCCCGACTATGATTCCGCAGGGCCTGACCCCGTTCTCGAGCGGCCGGAACTGCAACGTGACCGGCGACGGTACCGTTAAGCCGACCAATGCGAGCCTTTCGTCGACCCTCAAGGCTACTCGCGAAACCGAGTGGATTGTTGGTTACGAGCACGAGTTCGGTGATGTTACCCTGGGTCTGAACTACACCCATCGTAACATGGACGTCAGCGCTGAAGACGTCGCCGTCGATGCCGCTGTTCTGGCTTACTGCACCAAGAACGGCATCGCTGGTTGTGCTGCCACCTGGACTGGTTTCCACCAGTACGTGATTCTGAACCCGGGCAGCGCAGCGACTTTCGCTCTGGCCGGCAAGGATGGCCGTACGGTCACCATTTCGGCTGATGACCTCAAGTATCCGAAGGCGAAGCGCACCTATGACGCTGTTGAATTCACGTTCAACCGCAAGTGGGACGGCAAGTGGAGCCTGAACGGCAGCTACACCTGGTCGAAGAGCAAGGGTAACTCGGAAGGCTTCGTGCAGTCCGATTTCGAGCAGGACGATTCCGGCATCACGCAGGATTTCGATCAGCCCGGTTTCGTGCAGGGTGCCTATGGCCGCCTGCCGAACGATCGTACGCATCGCATCAAGCTTCAGGGCGCATATGCTCTGACTGATGATTTCATCGTGGGCACCAGCGTCCGTGTTGAATCGGAGCGTCCGCTGAGCTGCTTCGGCTTCAACCCGAACCCGAACTACTTCGATCCGACCGGCCCGGCTTACTCGGACTTCGGCAATGCCTATGGTGCGGCTTCGCACTATTGCCAGGGTAAGCTTTCGCCGCGCGGTACGGCTCAGTCGACTGAGTGGTTCTCCTCGATCGATCTGTCGGCTCGCTACAACGTCGTGTTCGGTGATCAGACCGTCACGCTGCGCGCAGACGTGTTCAACCTCCTCAATTCGCAGTCGATCCAGGGTCGTAGCGAAATTGGCGAGCTGGACATTCTGGTCAACAACCCGAACTACGGTATCGCATCGTCCTATCAGGCGCCGCGTTACGTGCGTCTGGGTCTGGACATCGCGTTCTGATCTGATCGGAACCGACCAAAGAAAGAGAGAGGCGGGCTTTGGCCCGCCTCTTTTTTTGTCCGTGAAGCATAGCGCGCTGCTGTGCAGATGGCGCGTCGCGCAAAGGCAAAACGCGGGCCGCGGTTCGCTACGATTTCAGAAGAGTTGGAAGCCGCGAAGCGGCTCTGCCGCTATTTGAAATAGGTTGCGCGGAAGGCGTCCATATACGGCGCGATCGCGGCGGCGCTGCCGATCCGATCGATCGCGATTGGCGCGCGAACCTGCTGCACGCTCGCGGTGCGAACATCGCGTTTGGCGGTGTGCGGCTGATGGACCTGCGGCTCGTCGGGAAGCCCGCATCGTGCAAGAATGGTCGGGATCCATTGCGCGGGTTCACGCACGAGATCCTCATAGCGCACCGGCAGGATCCGCTCTCCGAAATGCTCGGTCCAATGCGCGAAAAGCCGGTCTTCCTCGCGGAAGACGTGGCCGATATCGGCGAACGACCAGCTCCACGGTATGCCCGCAGTGAAGAAACTGCGAAAGGCCGAAAGGGCGGTATCCTCGGGATCACGCCGCATCCAGATGATGGGCGCAGTCGGCAGCGTGTGGAGCAGCAGCCCCATCAGGCGCGACTGGCTCAGTGTCTTGTCGACGATCAGCCCCTCGTCGCCAAACCACATGCCGAGCGTCCGGTGATAATCGTGCGCAAGTGCGCCCCAGGGGTCCTCGGAGCCCAAGACCTTGTCTTCGAAGCGATGCGCACCGGCGAGCGTATAGTCTTCGGTCGGGATCAGTGCGGGCTGCATCGCATTGACCTCGCCGCCCTCGGCAACGCGTGAATGACTGACCAAGATCTGTTCGACCAGGGTGGTGCCCGAACGGGGGAGCCCGTTGACGATCAGTGCACGCGATTCGCGCGCGCCCGATGGCTTTAGCTTGGCCAGTGCCTCGGGCGTGAATGTCGCGATGATCTGATCAACCTGGGCAGTTAGCTCGGCAGGATCGAATTGCTCGACACGCCGGCGCAATGCTGCACCCTCGTCATAGTTGGCGAATGCGCGATCATAATCGCCGCAATCATAATAGGCCTTGGCAAGACCGTAGAGGAAGCGTGCTGCCAGTTCGCCATCGGCGCCCCTGGTGAATGCCGCGCGATGCTTTTCCATCGCTGCCAGATCGGCATCGCCGGGCGTGAAGGTCTTTATCATCGCCAGCGCGAACCAGGTCTGCGGCATCATCGGCACTGCTTTCAGCGCACGGCGATAATAGTCCTCAGCCTGGACGAAATCGCCGCGCTGGCCGGCGATCGTTCCCAGAAAATGCATGATGCCGGGATGGTTACGCGGCCCTGCGGGCAGCCGATCGATCTCATCGAGCGCAATCTGCGTGCGGCCATAGGTGGCGAGTTCGCCCCAATAATATAGCAGCCGCTCGGGGCTGAGGGGTGCGGTGCGCGCAACGCGCTGCGACGCGGCCAAGGACAGTTCGATCTCGCCGATATGCGCCGCAAGTCGCGCAACGCTGCGCCAGCTTTCCCCGCTCGCGGCACCGCGACGCAGCTCGGTTTCAAGGAGATGCGCCGCTTGCCTGCGGTCGCCCGCCTGAAGTGCGTCGATTGCCTGAAGCGTGAGAGACTTGGGGGAGCTTGCCATGTCTCCCCCTGTAATGCCCCCGCGCGTTTTGGCAAAACCGCCGCTCAGGCGACTTGCAGCTTCAGCCCGCCATCGCCCTCATCCACCGCCACAGTCGATCCATCGCGCACGTCGCCGCGCAGGATCTTGTCGGCGAGCGGGTCCTGCAGATAGCGCTGGACCGCGCGCTTCAATGGCCGCGCGCCATAGACCGGATCATAGCCGACACGCCCCAGCCACGCCTTTGCGGCGTCGCTCAGCTCGATATGGATCTTGCGATCCGCGAGCAGCTTGGCCAGCCGGGCGACCTGAATATCCACGATCGGCGCCATGTGTTCGGCCGCCAGCCGGTGGAACAGGATGATCTCGTCCAGCCGGTTGAGGAATTCGGGGCGGAAATGCGCGCGGACGATCTCCATCACCTGTTGCTCAACGCTGTCGGGGCTCTCGCCTTCGCCCAGGTTCGCCAGATATTGGCTGCCGAGGTTTGAGGTGAGGATGATGATCGTGTTCGAGAAATCGACCGTGCGGCCCTGACCGTCGGTCAGCCGCCCGTCATCGAGCACCTGGAGCAGCACGTTGAACACATCCGGATGCGCTTTCTCGACCTCGTCGAACAGCACGACCTGATAGGGCCGCCGCCGCACGGCTTCGGTCAGCACGCCGCCTTCCTCATAGCCGACATAGCCGGGAGGGGCGCCGAGCAGACGGGCGACCGAATGCTTCTCCATGAACTCGCTCATGTCGATGCGGACCATCGCGCTGCTGTCGTCGAACAGGAACTCGGCGAGCGCCTTGGTCAGTTCGGTCTTGCCGACGCCGGTTGGCCCGAGGAACAGGAACGAGCCGAGCGGGCGGTTCGGGTCCTGAAGGCCCGCGCGCGAACGGCGCACTGCCGTGGCCACGGCTTTCACCGCGTCGGACTGGCCGATTACGCGCTTGCCCAAAGCGGCTTCCATGTTGAGCAATTTCTCGCGCTCGCCCTCAAGCATCTTGTCGACGGGAATGCCGGTCCAGCGGGCGACCACGGCGGCGATATCCTCGGCGGTGACTTCCTTGCGGACCATCACGTCCTGCGTCGCGGCCTGGATTTCGACCAACTGCTTTTCGAGCGCGGGCAGCTTGCCGTAGCTGAGCTCGGCCATCTTCGCGAGATCGCCACTGCGCTGGGCTTGCTCCACCTCGATCCGGGTAGCTTCGATCTGCTCCTTCAGCTTGGCCTCGGTGTTGGTCTTGTCCTTCTCGGTCAGCCAGCGCGTGGTCATGTCCGCCGATTGATGCTCGATATCGGCCAGTTCGGCGCGCAGATCGGCAAGCCGGTCCTTCGACGCGGCGTCGCTTTCCTTGGCGAGCGCCATTTCCTCGATCTTGAGCTGAATGATCTTGCGATCGAGCTTCTCAAGTTCTTCGGGCTTGGATTCGACTTCCATGCGGATGCGCGATGCCGCCTCGTCCATCAGGTCGATCGCCTTGTCGGGCAGGAAGCGATCGGTGATGTAACGGTTCGATAGCGTGGCGGCGGCAACGATCGCGCCGTCTGCGATGCGTACGCCGTGATGATGCGCTTCGTAGCGATCCTTCAGCCCGCGCAGAATCGAGATCGTGTCTTCCACGGTCGGTTCGCCGACGAACACCGGCTGGAAGCGCCGCTGGAGCGCGGGGTCCTTTTCGACATGCTTGCGATACTCATCGAGCGTGGTCGCGCCGATGCAATGCAGCTCGCCGCGCGCCAATGCGGGCTTGAGCAGATTGCCCGCGTCCATCGCGCCTTCGCCTTTTCCCGCGCCGATCAGCGTGTGCATCTCATCGATGAACAGGATGATATGGCCTTCGCCGGCCTTCACTTCGTCGAGCACGCCCTTCAGCCGCTCTTCGAATTCGCCACGATATTTTGCGCCCGCGATGAGCGAGCCCATGTCGAGCGACATCAAGGTGCGGTCGCGGATGCCATCGGGCACGTCGCCATTGACGATGCGCAGCGCGAGGCCCTCGGCGATGGCGGTCTTGCCGACGCCGGGTTCGCCGATCAGGACGGGATTGTTCTTGGTGCGGCGGGCGAGAATCTGGATCGTGCGGCGGATTTCCTCGTCGCGGCCGATCACCGGGTCGAGCTTGCCCGCGCGCGCGTCCGCAGTCAGGTCGCGGGCGAACTTCTTGAGCGCGTCGTAACGATCCTCGGCACCCGCTGTGTCGGCGGTGCGGCCGTTGCGCAGTTTCTCGATCGCGGCGTTGAGATTGTTCGGCGTCACGCCCGCGGCGGCCAGCGCCTTGCCCGCGGTCGTCGTTGCGGCAAGCGTCAGCGCGAGCAGCAGCCGCTCGACGGTGACGAAGCTGTCGCCCGCCTTGGCCGCGACCTGCTCGGCCTGATCGAGCAGGCGCACCAGATCATTATCGAGCCCCGGCGATTGCTGCGCGCCGCCGCCCGAGACAGCGGGGATCTTGGCGAGTGCCGCATCGGTTTCGGAAAGCGCGCGCTTGGCGTCGCCGTCAGCCGCTGCGATCAGCCCGGACGCCATGCCCTGCTCATCCTCGAGCAGCGCCTTGAGCAGATGCTCAGTCGCGATCCGCTGGTGGCTCATCCGGATCGCAACGGTCTGCGCCGACTGGAGAAAGCCCTTGGCGCGGTCGGTGAACTTTTCGAGATTCATGGGATTCCCTGTAAGACTGTGCCAGACAGATGGTGTTGTATTTGGGCAACACAAGAGGGGTGCGCGATGATCGGTACGTTATCTGCGCTCGTGCTGGCTGGGATGCAAACCGGCTAAGCGTTCCTACTACTCCGAACCTGTTCAGAGGCCCCACCTCGCAGGGTGCTAAGCCGTAAGAGACTGAAGCGGTTCACAGTTCCTCTTCTGGTACGACAATTTGGTCTGTTCGGTACAAGCGCCACGTGTAAGCTGATGGCCTGAGCCGCGAATCCAGTGGCCGGGGAGGAAGCTGGAATGCGGATCGTCAAACGGATCGCGATTGGCCTTGGGCTGTTGCTCGTCGTCATCGCGATCGCGCTTGCCACCTGGGAGCCTTTGCTCGCCCAGCGCGTCGCGCCGCCGCCAGCGCACAAATATGACGCGATCATCAAGCGCGATAATTTCGGCGTGCCGCACATCTTCGGCAAGACCGATCCTGATGTGTCGTACGGCATTGCTTACGCGCATGCCGAGGATGATTTCGAGACGCTGCAGGAAGTGCTGGCGATGACCCGCACCCGGCTTGGCGCAATCAACGGCCAGGCGGGCGCGCAGACCGATTTCGTGGTTCACCTGCTTGGTGCGCGCGCGACGGTCGAACGCGATTATATGAAGCAGCCGGCGGACATCCGTGCGCTGCTCGATGCCTATGCAACGGGGCTGAACCTCTATGCCGAGCGGCATCCGGAGGAGGTCAAGCTCTCCAAACTTTTCCCGGTCGATGGCCGCGATGTCGCGGTCGGCTTTGTTGTGCGCTCGCCCTTCTTCTTCGGGCTGGAGGGCGTACTCGGCGCGCTATCGGGCGACAAGCCGCTGCCGCTTGAGAAGGGCTTCGATAAGCCCGACGCGCCGGAGGCGCCCAACGTTACGCCGCTGGGGCCGAACGCAGCGGAGAATGGCTCGAACGCCTTTGCCGTCGCGCCCAAGCGATCGGCGGATGGCTTCACCCGCTTGGTCTCGAACGCGCATCAGGGCTGGCGCGGTGCTGCGGCCTGGTACGAGCTGGTCGTCCATTCGCAACAGGGCTGGAATTTCGCGGGCGCGACCTTCCCCGGCGCGCCTTATCCTTTGCTGGGGCATAACGAGCATCTCGGCTGGACCAACACGGTCAACCGGCCGGACATGGTCGATCTCTACAAGCTGGTGCTCAATGCGGCGGGAACCGAATATCGCTATGATGGCCAGTGGAAGCCGCTGGAGGCACAGCGCGTCTGGCTGCCGGTCAAGCTGTGGGGACCGTTCGTGCTGCCAGTGCCGAAGACGGTCTATCGCGCGGTGCAGGGGCCGGTGCTGATCAACAAGGAAGGTGCCTTCGCGATCAACTATGGCGGGCGTGACCAGATGGGCATGGTCGAGGAATATTACCGGCTCAATCGCGCGCAGAATTTCGAGCAATGGCAAAAGGCGCTGGCGCAGCACGCGATCCCCGGCACCAACTTTATCTATGGCGATGCGGCGGGCAATATCGCGCATTTCTACAACGCCAATTTCCCGAACCGAAAGCCGGGCTTCGATTACAAGACGGTTCTAGCGGGCGACACTTCGGCCAATTATCAGGCGGGCACGGTGCCGTGGGCGATGGTGCCGCGAAACGTCAATCCGGCCTCGGGCTTCCTGATCAACGCCAATAATTCGCCTTTCCAGGCGGCGGGCGCGGGGTCCGAACTCAAGATCGAAGACTGGTCGCCTCTGCTCGGCATCGAGATGGACACCACCAATCGCGGCACGCGCTCGCTGGAGCTTATGGGGGCGGATCCTTCGATCTCGGCGGAGGATCTGTATCGCATCAAGTTCGATACCGGGGTGAGCCAGTACAGCTTCCTATATGCGTGGTTCAAGGAACTGATGGCGGTCGATCCCAAGGGCGACAAATTGCTCACCGAAGCGCGCGAACTGCTCAGCCATTGGGACTTTAACTGGGATGGGAAGGGGCCTGCGGATTCGCTGGCCTTCTCGATCATGCGGGTGCCCAATCGCTGGCATTATGAGCGCAAGCCCAAGCCCGATCCGCGCGCTGTGCTGGCCGAGGCGGCGGGCTATTTGCAGAAGCATTTCGGCAAGCTCGATATCCCGCTGGGCGAGTTCATCCGGTTGCAGCAGGGCAAGGTCGATCTGCCGCTCGACGGTGGCCCGGATTCGCTGCGGGCATCGACCAGCTATGACGAGCTTCCCGACGGCCGCCTCGCGATCAAGCATGGCGACAGCTTCGTGATGTTCATGACCTGGGACAAAGCGGGCAAGATCCGCTCGGAATCGATCCAGCCTTATGGCTCGGCGACCACGCGGCCGGATTCGCCGCATTATGCCGATCAGGCGCAGCTATTCGTGCAGCACAAGCTCAAGCCGGTGTGGTTCGATCCTGCCGAGCTGAACGCGCATGTGACGCGGAGTTACCGGCCGTAATCGCTATCCCGGCGAAAGCCGGGATCCCGTGGGCCAAGCGCGCGCTTGCGGCCTGAGACCCCGGCTCTCGCCGGGGTGATGGACTATTTCGCCGCGGGTGCCGGTGCTGGCGGCGTCGGAGCGCCAATCCCGGTCGCCGGACGCTTCGCCTTGGGCGCGTCCTTGGCGTAGCGATCGCCATAGGTGTTGCCTTCATACCAGAGCGGCGCTTCCTTGGCGTCGGCGATCTCGCGCGCGATCAGATAGTTCATCCGCGCGAACTTGGCGCCGGCGGCCCAGTCGAACGGCAAGGTCACCTGATCCGAGACCTTGTGATAATTGGTCGCCAGGAAGTCCTTGAAGATCTTCTCGCCGCCATTTTTGAAGCCGGTGACGAGGAAGACCGAGGGCACGCCCTGCTTGACGAAGCTGTAGTGATCCGAGCGGACGAAGAGCTGCTCCTGGGGCATGGGATCGGGCGAAAGCGTCACGCCCATCTTGGCGCCAGCCGCCTCGACGATCGGGCCGAGCGTCGAATGCTCGGCGCCGAACGCGACGACATCCTGAAAGTCGTACAGCAGGATCGGCATGTCGAGATTGACGTCCGCCACCACCTTGCCCGTGCCGGTGACGGGATAGCGGGCGAGATAGTCCGAGCCGAGCAGCCCGTCTTCCTCGGCAGTCAGCGCGACGAACAGGATCGAACGCTTCGGTGCCTTGCCGCTCTGCTTGAAGGCGCGTGCGGCCTCGATCATCGTCGCCACGCCCGCCGCATTGTCCATCGCGCCGTTATAAATCTGGTCGCCGGTCAGCTTGGGATCGACGCCCTCATGATCGAGATGCGCGGAGAGTACGACATATTCGGCGGCGAGCGTGGGGTCCGATCCGGGCAACAGCCCGATGACATTGGGGCTGGAGAAATTGCGGACCTTGCTCGTCCGCGCAGTGGTGACCTTGGGCTTGAGCGCGAAGCTCTTGATTGCGCCCGGCTGATCGACAGCGGCATAGACTTGCGCGGCGCTCATCGGTGCGCCTTCGAACAATGCCGTGGCTGCTGCGCCGTTCACATAAGCGCCGATCTGGATGCCGGTCTCCTCGCCGCCCGGTGCGCCGGCCGGGCTCAGCCAGTTGGTCTGCTTGCGCCCGAAATAGCCCATCGCCTGCGCCCAGGGGAACGTGCCTTTCAGATTATCCGGGGTGATCAGATAGAGCACGCCGATTGCGCCATGCTTGCCGGCATTCTTGCCCCTGTCGCTACCGCCTGCGGCCTTGACCTGATCCGGCGTCATCCCCTTGGGCGTGCCGATCAGCGTCACCGCGATTTTGCCGGTCACGTCGATGCCCGCATAGTCCGCGTCCAGGCCATAGCCGACGAACACCGCGTTGCCGCTCACCGCTTGCTCGGTCGAGCCATAACGCGGGCTGGCCGACAGCAGCACTTCGGCGCCGTTGAGGAATTTCTTGCCCCCGACCGTGACATAGGCCGGCTTGGTTTCGTCGAGCGAATATTCGGCGAAGGGCACCTGCTGATACCAACTGCCATCGGTGCCGCCGGGCTTGAGGCCGAGCGCTCCAAACCGGGTCGCGACATAGCGCGCCGCCACATCGAAGCCGCGCGTGCCGGCATTGCGGCCCTCGAGCAGATCGTCCGCCAGGAAGGTGATGGTCGCACGCACTTCATCGGCGCTGAACACGGGCTCGCCAGATGTTGTTGGTGCCGCGGTCTGGGCGAAGGCTGCAGGAGCAAGGGCGAGCGAAGCCGCGGAGAGAAGGAGGGACAGGCGCATTCGAAACAAGCTCCACAGCGAAGTCGGAAACCACAAAGGCTAATGCAAAATCCGCAACCCGCAAAGCATGCAAAAATATCGCGGATGCTTGACGCTGCGGAACGCTGGCTTTGCCGCTGCGGCCGCCAAGACCACCGCTTGACAGGCGCGGTCCGCGTGCCGAGTTGTTGCGCAGCAATTCCAAGGAGAGATGAAATGGCGAATGTAGACGGCAGCTGGAACACTGTGGCGAAGACCCCGATGGGCGACCAGACGGCAGTGCTGACGGTCAGCTCAAGCGGTGACAGCTTCACCGGCAGCTTCTCGGGCTCGATGGGCAATACCGAAGTGAAGGACGGCAAGGTCGATGGCGATCGCCTGACCTTCTCGATCGACATCACCGTGCCGATGCCGATGACGCTGACTGGCGACGTGACCGTCGATGGCGACGCGATGACCGGCACCGTGACCGCGGGCGCGTTTGGCGCATTCCCGCTGACCGGCACGCGCGCGTAAAATTTCGCAGCGTTGAGATTTGGGGCTCGCTTGCCGCAGGGCAGGCGGGCCCTTTTTCTGTCGCGCTGTAATCCCGACTTTCGTCGGGATGACGCTCAGCCCCGCTTCACCCGCGTCAAATGCCCCATCTTGCGGCCCGGCCGGGCATTGCCCTTGCCGTAGAGGTGCAGATGCGTGCCCGGTTCGGCGAGGAATTCCGCCCAGGCGTCGCCTTCATCGCCGATCAGGTTGAGCATCTCGATTTGCGTGCCCGTCAGCCCGGTCGAACCCAGCGGAAGCCCGCAGATCGCGCGGATATGGTTTTCGAACTGCGAGCATTCCGCGCCTTCGATCGTCCAATGCCCCGAATTGTGCACGCGCGGTGCCATTTCGTTGAACACCGGACCATCGGGCGTGGCGAAGAATTCGAGCGTCAGCACCCCGACATGATCGAGCGCTTCGGCGACCCGAGCGGAGAGTGCCGCGGCCTGCGCCCAGTGGATCGCGATCTCGTGCGGGGCGGGCACAGTCGAACGGGCCAGGATGCCGTCCTTATGCTCGTTCCAGGGCGGCGGGTAGCTCGCCAGCGACCCATCGACGCCGCGCACCGTGATGATCGAGAATTCGTGGCTGAACTCGACAAAGCCTTCGAGGATCGCCGGGCGCTCGCCGATATCGGCCCATGCGGCTTCGGCTTCGCTGGCGTGCATGATGCGCACCTGACCCTTGCCGTCATAGCCGAGCCGCAGCGTCTTGAGGATCGCGGGTGCGCCGATTTCGGCGATGGCGGCCTTTAGCTGGTCGAGCGTTTCGACCAATGCCCAGGGTGCAGTGCGCCCGCCCAGATCCCCGACGAACGCCTTTTCGCGCGCCCGGTCCTGCGCGATCTCGAGGCTCTTGGGGCCGGGCCGCACCGGCAGCTTGCCGCTGAGATATTCGACCGGGCCGAGCGCGATATTCTCGAACTCATAGGTCACGACATCGGCCTGCGCCGCCATCTCATCGAGGACGATGCGGCTGTGATAATCGGCGCGGGTGAAGCTGGACGCAGTCTGCGCCGCGACGCTTTCGGCATCGGGGGCGAGGATGTGGGTGCGGTAGCCCAATTGTGCCGCCGCGCTCGCCAGCATCCGGCCGAGCTGCCCGCCGCCGAGGATGCCGATCGTCGATCCGGGAGGCAACGCGCTCATTCGGGGTCAGTCGCCACGTTATCGGTCTGCGCCGCGCGCCAGTCCTTGAGGCGGGTCGCGAGCGCTTCATCCGAAGTCGCGAGGATCGCCGCTGCCAGCAGCCCCGCATTGATCGCGCCCGGCTTGCCGATCGCCAGCGTGCCCACCGGAATGCCGCCCGGCATCTGCGCGATCGAGAGCAGGCTATCCATGCCCTTCAGCGCCTTGGACTCCACCGGCACGCCGAGCACCGGCAAATGCGTCATCGACGCCGCCATGCCGGGCAGGTGCGCCGCACCGCCCGCGCCCGCGATCACGACTTTCAGGCCGCGATCCGCTGCGCTGGTGGCGTAATCATAGAGCCGCTGCGGGGTGCGATGCGCGGAGACGACCTTGGTCTCATGCGCGACGCCCAGTTCGCCCAAGACCTTTGCGGCATGGCGCATTGTCTCCCAATCGGAAGTGCTGCCCATGATGATGCCGACGACAGGGTTGGTCATGCGCGGTTCCTAGAGGCGAAATCAGCGTTCGGACAGATAATAGCGGTCGGTCGCCGCCAGATTATCGTCGAGTTCGAAGACGATCGGCTGGCCGGTCGGGATCTCCAGGCTGACGATATCATTGTCGGCGATGTTCGAGAGATGCTTGACCAAGGCACGCAGTGAATTGCCGTGCGCCGAGACGATGACGCGCTTGCCGGCCTTCAGATCGGGGGCGATCTTTGCTTCCCAATACGGCTGAACGCGGGCGATCGTGTCTTTCAGGCTCTCGGTCTGCGGGATCTTGATGCCGGCATAGCGGCGGTCCTTGGCGAGATCGAACTCGCTATCTTCGGCACCCAGCGGCGGCGCGATATCGAAGGCGCGGCGCCAGATATGGACCTGTTCGTCGCCGTGAATCTTCGCGGTCTCGGCCTTGTTGAGGCCGGTCAGCCCGCCATAATGCCGCTCGTTGAGCGCCCAGTCCTTCTCGACCGGCAACCACAACCGGCCCATTTCCTCAAGCGCGAGGTTGAGCGTCTTGATCGCGCGGGTCTGCAGGCTGGTATAGCATTGATCGAAATCGAAGCCCTTGTCGGCGAGCAGCTTGCCCGCGGCCTTGGCCTCTTCGATCCCCTGATCGGTCAGATTGACGTCCCACCATCCGGTGAAGCGGTTTTCGAGGTTCCAGGCCGATTGGCCGTGGCGGATCAGGACGAGCGTGGGCATGTGCGGCTCCGGACTGTTGCGAGCGTTTGGCGTGCCTGTAGAGAGAAAGCAGGCCCTTCGACAAGCTCAGGATGCGCGGAGTTTGCTGTGGCGCTTGCAAGAGAAACTTCCGCACCTTCGGCGCTCGCTCCCTCTCCGTCTTCCCAAAGGGAAGACGGATATTACAACACGCGCGTCATGAAGCGGCTGAACGGATCGTTCGCCGGATAATCGCCAAACGCGCCGCAATCGGTGAAGCCGAATTTGCGGTACAGCGCGATGGCTGGCTCAAACGCCTCGCCCGATCCCGTCTCAAGGCTCAGTCGCTTGATCCCGCGGGCGCGCGCGGCGCTCAGGATATGCGAGAGGATCGCCGCGCCCGTGCCGCTGCGCAGCAGTCCCGGCGCGGTGCGCATAGATTTGATTTCGCCCTGTGCGGCGTCGATCTGTTTGAGCGCGCCGATGCCGGTCAGCGCGTCGCCCTTCCACGCCGACCAGAAGCTGATGTCGGGCGTCTTCAATCCCGAGAGGTCGAGGAAGTGACAGCTTTCCGCAGGCGAATTGGCCAGCATGCCCTGCGCGTGCAGGGTGAGCAGGTCGATCACTTGCGGGTCATCAAGCCCGCCCTCGCGAATTTCCACTCAGATCTCGTCGATCATGCTGGCGAGCGTCTCAAGGCAGGCATGCGCCAGCGTCTTGCACCGCTCCGGGCTCCACGCGAAATCCTTGTCGGGGTTCGCGTCATGATCCTTGAACGGCATCTCCAGCGTCATCGAGATCGCGCCGAAACGCTGGGCGAGCTGGTTGGTCGACATGGAGAGATTGGCGGTGCCCGGCGCGGCCTTGCTATAGCCCAGCTCGGTCTGGAAGTCGGGGGTCTGCTTCGCAAGGCGGCGGCCATATTCGTAGAATTTCTCGCCCATTTCGTCGGTCCAGCGTGCAATCCCTTCGAAGCCCGCGAGGAAATTGGCGGGGATCGCTTCGTCGCCATGAATGTCCATCGCAAAGGCGCAGCCGGTCTCGTCCATGGCATTGCGGACGAGCAGCACCTCCGGGCTCTTCTCCATCGTCGGCGCATGCCATTCGCGGTTGAGGTTCACGCCCGCCGCATTGGTGCGCAGATGGCCGCGACGTGAGCCGTCCGGGTTCATGTTGGGGACGATGTGGAAGGTCGCCTTTTCGCGCAGCGCCGTCGCGGTGGCGTTGCCCGAGGTCAGGAACTCCAGCGCGCCCTCGGCCCAATATTCGGCCATGCTTTCGCCGGGATGCTGGCGGGCATAGATCCACACCTGCTTTTCGCCTTTGCCCATGCTCAGCACGTCGATCGACTGGCCATCGAGCGTCGCGCCAAGCTCGCGGTGCGATACGCCCGGCATCAGCGCGATGCGGCTGACCAGATCGTGATGCCGCTCCATCGAATAGGGTGCGAAATAGGCGAACCAGGCGATGTCGCTGTCGAATCGGTGGGTGAAGCGCAATACGCCATCTGCATAGCTGGTCTCGGCCAGCTTCCATGCCTCACGGTCCGTCGAGACGCGGGTGCTATAGCCCGGCCAGCCATCGGGATAGGCAGAGCCTCCGGCATTCAGGATGCGGAAGGTGACCGTCCGGCCCTTCGCGCCGCTCACCCGAAAGTGAAACCATTGAAAGAAATCGGAGAGATGATCGACGACGATTTCGAGATCGGCCCGGTCGCCGTCGATGGTCTTCACGCGGATGTTGCCGCTGTCGAAAGCAGCGTTGATCTGGATGCTCATTTCACCGTGATAGTCACCCCCGACTCGCCGGGGAAGCCCTTGAAGAGCGCGCTTGCGAGCCGTCCGGCTGTTTCGGTGGGCTGATCGCCGGCCGATTGGGTGATCGCGCGGCCTTCCCACAAGGTGGAATTGTCGCTGCGGCGGCGCAACTGGACCGAGAGTTCGGAGACGTAGATATTCTTGGTCTTGCCGCCGACCCCGAACGAAAGTCCGCCACCGAGGCCCACGCCGCCACCGCGCCGTCCACCGCCATAGCTGCCGCCGCCGATGCCGATCGAGACCGGCGGTGCTTCGCGATAGCTTCCGGCTGGCGTGCGCTTGAAGCCAACCGCGGCGATATAGCCCGATTGCATGTCCACGCCGCCTTTGACGTAGCCCATCTTCTCCAGCTCGATTCGCACGGCATCGGCATAAAGCTGATATTCGGGGCTGTTTGTCGCGTCTGCAGCGATTGGCTCGATCGCCACGGTGGTGCGTTCGGTCAGCGGCTGGCCGAGATGATAGCGCGTCACGTCGATCGGCCCGCCGCGCGTGGAGGCGGTGCAACCGCCGAGCAGGGCGGCGCCGGCAAGCAAAGCAAGAGTGAGCGGCTTGGTCACGGGCTTCTCCATGGTTTCGCGAGCGCAACGGCTCATCGGGCATGTAACAAGAGTCACGGCGAGTCGGTTCCCAACTCGGTTTTCGGGCTTCCGTGCCTTGACTTGATACGGTTCCACCTCTAGGCGACCCCCTCTTTTCCAGACACCAATATTCGAGAAGCGAATCGGTCATGAAGATCGTGAATTCATTGAAGTCGCTCAAGGGGCGTCACCGCGATAACCGCGTGATCCGTCGGCGCTCGATGCTTTTCTGCGCGATGTTGTCACGCAGGAATGGCATTTCCAGCATGACGCCGGTCGCCCGTTTGCGGAGACTTCGGCGGAGCTTATTGCGCGCTTCCCGCAGCACGAGGCGCTGATTCGCGCCTGGGGTCCGCGCTTTAACGAGAGCATCGGTGATGCGATTCCCGGCATGGCCGAACTCGTCGCGGAGCTCGATGCGGCACGCGTACCGCTGTTCGCCATCACCAATTTCTCGGGTGAGTTCTGGCGTGCCTGGGCCCCCGGGCATCAGGATATTTTCGGCCGTTTCCGCGACATCGTGGTCTCCGGCGACGAGAAGCTGGTGAAGCCCGACGCCGCGATTTACCGGCTCGCGCTCGATCGCTTCGGCCTCGAAGGTCCGGATGCGGTGTTCATCGATGACAATCAGGCGAACGTCGAAGGTGCTGAACGAATCGGCATGCAGGCGATTCGTTTCACCGGCGCGGAGCCGCTTCGCGCCGATCTGCGGACGCTTGGTTTCCCGGTTTAAGCGTGAATATGTTGCATTGCGGCAACGCTTGACCCGCATTGCGCCGATTCCACCCCACTGTGGCGGAATTTCGTATTCCCGTAACAAATGGCTGCACTAGGATGCGAGTGTGCCGATGTGTCGGCAGGCGTTGATGCCTTATTTGGTTGGAGATTTTCGATGAAGCTCATCCGAGGTGCCATGATCGGCGCTGCTACCTTCGCCCTCGTCGCTGCGCCGACCGTTGCTCTGGCCGGTGACGCTTCGAAGCTGTCGCTGCGCGCTACGACCAAGTCGTCGAAGTCGTCCAAGCAGGTGCCGGTGATCCCGTCGTGGATCGCAATCACTGCGGTTGCCGGCATTATCGGTGGTGTGGTCGTGCTCAGCACGCAGTCGCCCGACAGCCCCTAAGCTGACGGCCGCAAGGCAGATCAAAAAGGCGCCGGCAGGGTATCCTGTCCGGCGCCTTTTGCGTTTCAGCCCTCGGCCTCGCCCTTATAGGTTTTGAGTTCGTCGCCCACGAGCGTGACGACGTGGAGCACGTTGGTCGATCCGGGGGTGCGAAAGGGCACGCCGGCGCACAGGATCAGCCGGTCGCCCGCTGTCGCGATATGATGGCGCATCGCCATCCGCTTCGACTTGGCGACCATCTCTTCGAACGAATCGATGTCGCGGGTGTGGACCGCATGCACGCCCCAGAGCAGCCCCAGCCGCCGCGCGGTCTCGAGCTTGGGGGTCAGCACCATGATCGGCACCGAAGGCCGCTCGCGGGCGATCCGCCGTGCAGTCGACCCCGACGTGGTGAAGCAGAGAATCGCCGAGGCGGAGACCGTCGCCGCGATGTTCTTCGCGGCTTCGGACAAGGCATCGGCGGTGGTGGGATCGGGCCGCGTGATCGTGAAATGGACGCGGTCGCCATGCGTCGGGTCACGCTCCACGGCATCGGCGATCGAGTTCATCATTGCGACCGATTCGATCGGCCATTTGCCCGCCGCGCTCTCGGCCGAAAGCATGATCGCGTCCGCGCCGTCATAGACTGCGGTTGCGACGTCCGAGACTTCGGCGCGCGTTGGCGAGGGGCTCTCGATCATCGATTCGAGCATCTGCGTCGCCACGATCACCGGGCGGCCCATGCGGCGCGCGGTCTCCACGATCCGCTTCTGCATCGGCGGCACGGTCTGTGGCGGCAGTTCGACGCCGAGATCGCCGCGCGCGACCATTACGCCGTCACACTGCTCGATGATTTCCTCTAGCCGGGCGATGGCCGATGGCTTCTCGATCTTGGCGAGCAGCGCCGCCTTGCCGCCGATCAGCCGCCGCGCTTCCATCAGATCCTCGGGCCGCTGGACGAACGAGAGCGCGATCCAGTCCGCCCCCATCTCGACCGCGAAGGCGAGGTCGCTGCGATCCTTCTCGGTCAGCGCGGCCATCGGCAGCACCATGTCCGGAACGTTCAGCCCCTTATTGTTCGATAGCGCGCCGCCGACTTCAACCAGGCAGGTCAGCCGATCGGGCTGGGCGCTGATCACGCGCAGCACGAGCTTGCCATCGTCGAGCAGCAGCCGCGCATCGGCATGCGCCGCCTCGAAAATCTCGCGGTGCGGCAGTTCGACGCGCGTCGCGTCGCCCGGGGTCGGGTCGCGGTCGAGGATGAATTCATGGCCGGTCATCAGCATGACCTTGCCCTCGGCGAACTTGCCGACGCGCAGTTTCGGACCCTGAAGATCGGCAAGGATCGTGCTGGGGCGCCCGAGCTTCTTCTCAAGCCCGCGAATCGCTTCGAATACGGCCACCTTCGATTGCTGATCGCCATGGCTCATGTTGATGCGAAACGCGTCGGCGCCCGCATCAAACAATTTCTCGATCATTTCGGGAGTCGAGCTCACGGGGCCGAGGGTCGCGAGGATGCGAACCTTGCGCGAGCGTGGGCTAATGGCCTTGGTCATCGCTGTCATCCTCGCCTTTTCGGCATTGGCTTGTGCGCGTCAGCCTCTAGCCCCAAATATTATCATATCAACCACGGAGCGCATCATGGACGATCTTGACCGGCTCGACGACGTCACAGCAGCCAAGGCATTCCGCCGTCTCGTGCGCCATTTGCGCCACCGTAAGGATGCGGAGAATATCGATCTGATGGGCCTGGCCGGCTTTTGCCGCAATTGCCTGGCCGATTGGGTGGCAGAGGCTGATGGCCAGCTTTCTAAGGATGAAGCGCGGCAGATCATCTACGACATGCCGTTCAGCGAATGGAAGGCGAAGCACCAAGGTGAGGCAAGCGAAGAGCAACTTGCCCGCATGGAAGCGAGCATGCGCAAGAATGACGAAGCTTTGGACGAAGCGCTTGATGAGAGCTTTCCGGCCAGCGATCCGCCTTCGATGACTCAACCCAATCACTAGGGTAAAACGGATTAGGGTTGAGGCGCGCGCCGCCAGTCTCTATCGCCCCCGCTTCATCCCATCAGGAGCCCTTGCATGTCCGACTCTGTTTCCGCCGATCAATTGCGCCTGTTCATCGAGCGCATCGAGCGGCTCGAAGAAGAGAAGAAGGGCATCGCCGACGACATCAAGGACGTCTATGGCGAAGCCAAGTCGACGGGCTTTGACGCAAAGACGATGCGGCATATCGTTCGTCTTCGTAAGATGGAAAAGCATCACCGCGACGAAGCAGACGCGCTGCTCGAGACCTATCGCAACGCGCTCGGGCTGCATTAAGACGCGCGGGCAGAGAGGATCCCATGGCAGGCCATTCGAAATTCAAGAACATCATGCACCGCAAGGGGGCGCAGGATAAGAAGCGCTCGGGCATGTTCTCAAAGCTCAGCCGCGAAATCACCGTCGCGGCCAAGATGGGCATGCCCGATCCCGACATGAACCCGCGCCTGCGCGCGGCGGTCAACGCCGCCAAGGCGCAGTCGATGCCCAAGGACAATATCACCCGGGCGATCGACAAGGCGACCAAGGGCGAAGGCGAGAATTACGAAGAGATCCGCTACGAGGCATTCGGCCCCGGTGGCGTGTCCCTCATCGTCGAGACGCTGACCGACAATCGCAACCGCACCGTGACCAACGTGCGCACCGCGATCGCCAAGAATGGCGGCAATCTCGGCGCACCGGGCTCGGTGAGCCACGCTTTCGATCGCATGGGACTGATCACCTATCCGGCCAAGGTCGGTGATGGCGACAAGGTTTTCGAAGCAGCTCTGGAAGCTGGCGCCGAGGACGTGACCTCAAGCGAAGACGGCCACGAAATCTGGACCGATCAGGGCAGCCTGCACGAAGTCGCCAAGGCGCTCGAGCCGGTGCTGGGCGAGGCCGAAAGCGCCAAGCTGGCATGGAAGCCGCAGACGATGGTCGATGTCGACGAGGGCGATGCCGGCACCTTGCTCAAGCTGCTCGACGTGCTCGACGATGACGACGACGTCCAGACCGTCTGGGGCAATTACGAGATCGCCGACGACGTGATGGAGAAACTGGGCTAAGGCATTGGTGTTACGCGACTTGAGGGGAAACAACGTGTATCGCCGCCATCCTGTTCTTGCTCTGTTACCGCTGACCTTGCTGGGCGCGTCGCCGGTTCCGGCGACCGCGCCGGCCATCCCGGCAGGCACCCAGTGCAAGGCCGGCGAGACCGTCGTTTACTCATGCCGCTTCGGCAAATCGGTGGGCAGCGCGTGCATGTCTGCCAAGTCGATCAGCTACCGGTTCGGGCCGGTGGGCCGTCCCGCAATCGACATCAAAAGCGACGCCGATTGGAGCAATATTCATATCGGCGGCGCGCGCGGTGGCGCGCTCTATCAGGATAGCCTGCGGTTCACGGCGAACGGCTATGATTATGTCATCTTCGATCAGGAAGCTGGCCAATATTCCGACGTGCCGGGCAAGCGCTTCTCGGGAATCCTTGTCGCGCATGGTAACAGCGATGTGACTCAGCTCGAATGCAAGGGCCGCGCCGTCCGGATGGAGGCGTGGTCGGTGACCGTGCCGGAGCGTGCCTCTGCGATCACGGATGACCGCGCGAAGCTTACCGACGAGGATCCGCGCTTCGACCGGTTCTTTTGATCGCGGGTTGCGGCGATGCTGATTCTCGGCCTTGATCCCGGGTTGGGCACCACCGGCTGGGGGTTGATCCGCGCCGAGGGCAATCGCTTGAGCCATATCGCCAATGGCCGGCTGAAGACCGACACCGCCGCGCCGCTGCCGCGCCGCCTCGCGCATCTCGATGCGATGCTGAGCGCGCTCATCGTCGATCACGCGCCGGAAGCAGCGGCGTGCGAGGAAGTGTTCGTTAATTCCAATCCGCAATCCACGCTCAAGCTCGGTCAGGCCCGCGGCGTCGTGATCTGCGCCGTAGCGCGGGCGGGGCTGGACGTTGGCGAATATGCCGCGCGGCTCGTCAAGAAATCGGTGGTCGGCACGGGTGCCGCCGAAAAGGCGCAGGTTCATGCGATGGTCTCGCGCCTGCTGCCGGGCGTGAAGATCGATGGCCCCGATGCCGCCGATGCCCTCGCGGTGGCGATCTGCCATGCCCACCATATGGCGAGTGCGCGGCGCATGGGCTGATCTTGCGTGTCTCACCCGCGCGCCATAACCTGCTCGCAAAGGGAGAGGTTCATGCGCCTGATCGCCACCGCCGCCATGCTTGTACTGGCCGCCCCCGCGGCCGCGCAGGTCAGCCCCAATGCCGGCCCGGTCAGCGGCGAGGGCGTGCTCAACGATCATGACGGCAATAGCGGCACCTGGAAGCTCAGCGCCACGCTCGTCGGCGAGGCTTTCGCCGGAACGATGGAGATGGTGCTCGGCGGCAAGCCGATGTCGGTCACGCTCAAGAACGCCTATTACGAGAACGGCAATTGCATCCTGCGCGGTGAGAATGGCCGCAACCGCTTCGAGCTTCGCGGAAAATGCAGCCCCACCCGGTTCGGCCCGGGCACGATCGACGGCTATTTCGACAGGGACCGCGCATTCAACGGCGAGTTCAGCGGCACGCTGCGCTGGGGCAAGGCCGCCGGCGATCTCGCGCGCTACGAAAGCCGTCCTTCCTCGATGGTCTCGCTCACGCTTGGCGGCGGCACCTATCGCACGCGCAACGCAAGCGGCGCCTATACCGTCTCGGGCAATCGCATCCGCTTCACCTCGGGCTTTTGCGCCGGCGCTGTCGGCGAGCTGCGCGCGGACAATAGCGGCGCACCGGCCGTCTATTTCAGCCTGGAGGAAAACCGTCGGGCGAACGGCGTCCCGCTCGTCGATGCGTGGAGCACTGCCTGCGCGACGCAGAACTAGGCGCTTTTCGCTTTCCTACGATGCTATGTTCCTGTTAGGTTCCCCGCGATGCGGGTACATATATCTTTCCACGGCAGGCGATCGGGCGCCGGCGCAAAACCAGCGCTGGGGCGTAAACTTCGTGTGAACCTCCGCGCCGCGGTATGATAGCGCATCTCAAAGGCCGGCTCGCCGCTATCGGCGCGGATCACGCGGTGATCGACGTGAATGGCGTCGGCTATCTCGTTGGTGCATCTGCCCGCACCCTCGATGCGCTGGGCGCGATCGACAATCTCGTGACGATCCATACCGAGATGCTGGTCAGCGAGGGTTCGATGCGCCTGATGGGCTTCGCCTCGGCCGCTGAGCGCGACTGGTTCCGGTTGCTGACCAGCGTGCAGGGCGTTGGCGCGAAGGTTGCGCTGGCGATCCTCTCGATCCTCAGCCCTGAAGAAGTGCAGACCGCCGTCGCCCGCGCCGATAGCGCGATGATCGCGCGGGCCAATGGCGTGGGGCCAAAGCTGGCTCAGCGCATCGTCAATGAATTGAAGGACAAGGCCGGCGGCGTGGCGCTGGGCGGGGCAGGGGCGGCGGCGCCCAAGGGTGGCGCAGCGGCGGACGCGGTGTCGGCCTTGCTCAATCTGGGCTTCAAACCTGCCGAAGCATCTAGCGCGGTGGCGGCGGCGAATGACGAACTGGGCGCGGCCGCGACGCTGGATGCTCTGGTCCGCCTCGCGTTGCGCAAGGCAGCGAAGTGAGGGCCGGGGAAGTGAAAGCCGGGGAGGTGAGGGGCGCTTCAGGCCGCCTGTCGGTCCGACGTCAGCAGCATTTCGATGGTGCGGCGCTCGCTCAATATGTGCCGGTCGATCATCGCCAGTATCGCGCGCGCATCACGGCGATATTCGGCCTCGTGCCCCTCGATCCCGCTTGCGGTCCAGCGCGCGAGATAAGTTCGGAACGTCTGGTTCATCGCTACGCAACCAATCTTCATCTGCTTCGCCGCATCGGAGTCGCGCGGGGTGCCGTGGCGCGAGAGCGGATCGAAGATGCGCTGGTGCTTGAACACCTGATAGCCGGTCAGCATCCGGGTAAGCCGCCAGCGCGCATTCGCCGTCGCCATCGTGTCCATGGTTTCCGCCGCGAGCAGCGCCCGCTTCGCGGCCATGGCGGACTTCACCTCGGACTGGTGAACGTAAAGCTGGGAGAGGATGGCGGTGTTCATGGCGCATCCTTGCCGCGAGCAGGGTGTTCAGCTCTTTACCTGCCGCATCCGTGCGAACCCGCATCCGGGTCACCCCGCATACGGCGAATTGCGTACTTTGGGCGGACGGCGGCGCTGTCGTGGACATTTCAGTGAGCGACGCCTGGAAAGTGATACGGGACGCCGTTGTGGGCCAGGCGGTGCGCATCACTCGACATGAGAGTGACTGGCAGTTTCATTTCGGCGGTAATTTTTCAATCGGTGTGGGCGTGCTTTGCCGGCTGCGAAATCAGACTGGCGTTATAATCACCAATGAGGATGACGGTCATAAGTTCGGGCTTCCAGCTCCGATCGATGCGGAGGAACGGGCAAATGCCATCGTCGGATCAGGGACCTGTATCTCATTCGAGTTCGATGCTCTGACTTCGGATCTCAAATTCGAATTTTCAAACGACGTAACCCTCGATGTTCTGAGCAATTCCAGTGGCTACGAGAGTTGGCAGGCGTGGTCTGGTTCGGAAACCGTGGCAATTGGTGCTGGTGATGGATTGCGATGACTGACTCCGACCGCATCCTGACCCCCGCGCGCAAGCCCGAGGATGTCGACGCAGCGCTGCGGCCCAAATCGCTCGACGAATTCGTCGGGCAGAAGGGCGCGCGCGAGAATCTGCGCGTGTTTATCCAGGCCGCGAAATCGCGCGGCGAGGCGCTGGATCACGTCCTCTTCTTCGGCCCGCCGGGGCTCGGCAAGACCACGCTGGCCCAGATCGTCGCGCGTGAAATGGGTGTGGGCTTCCGTGCGACTTCCGGGCCTGTCATCGCCAAGGCAGGCGATCTCGCGGCGTTGCTCACCAATCTCGAAGATGGCGATGTGCTGTTCATCGACGAGATCCACCGGCTGAATCCCGCGGTCGAGGAAGTTCTCTATCCGGCGATGGAAGATCGCGCGCTCGATCTGATGATCGGCGAGGGGCCGTCCGCGCGCAGCGTGCGCATCGATCTGCCGCGCTTCACCTTGGTGGGCGCCACCACGCGACAGGGTTTGCTCACCCAACCACTGCGCGATCGTTTCGGCATTCCGGTGCGCCTGCAATTCTACACCGTCGATGAGCTGGAGAGGGTCGTGACCCGCGCCGCGCAATTGCTCGATCTCCATGTCGCCGCCGATGGCGCGCATGAGATCGCCAAGCGCTCGCGTGGCACGCCGCGTATCGCCGGCCGCCTGCTTCGCCGGGTCCGCGACTTCGCCACCGTGGCGGGCGAGCAAACCGTGCATGCCAAGGTAGCCGATTCGGCACTCACCCGGCTCGAAGTCGACCGGCTCGGCCTCGACAGCATGGATCGCCGCTATCTCGGCATGATCGCCGATATCTACAAAGGCGGACCTGTCGGCGTGGAGACGCTGGCGGCGGGGCTCAGCGAACCGCGTGACACGATCGAGGAAGTGATCGAGCCCTATCTGATCCAGATCGGCATGATCGCCCGCACGGCGCGAGGCCGCTGCCTGAACCCCGCGGCATGGAAGCATCTGGGCCTCGATCCGCCAGCCACCGCGCAGGACGGGCTGTTCGACTGACCAAGTGGGGGGCTTAGGGGTTCCCCCACCGGAGGCGCTGGGTTAGGGCCATGGCTATGGACGCCTTGCCACCTGTCGGCCGTATCGAGGGCCAGGAGCATCATTTCGTCCTGCGTGTCTATTTCGAGGACACTGACCTGACCGGTGTGGTCTATCACGCCAATTATCTGCGGTTCATGGAACGCGCCCGTTCGGATATGCTGCTCGCCGTCGGGATAGACCAGCGCGCGGTGCAGGAAGCGGGCGAAGGCGCTTATGCAATCAGCAATCTGGCGATCCGGTATCGCGCCCCGGCACGGCTCGGGGATGAACTGACGGTCATCAGCCGTCTCAAGCGGCTTCGCGCCGCATCAGTGGATATTCATCAACGAGTAATGCGCGGGGCTGAAA
Source organism: Sphingomonadales bacterium (assembly GCA_004173185.1). Taxonomy (GTDB): domain Bacteria; phylum Pseudomonadota; class Alphaproteobacteria; order Sphingomonadales; family Sphingomonadaceae; genus Sphingomonas. Next base: position 92,426 of record SEFZ01000004.1, read on the forward strand.
TACTGACCGAAGCGGATGTCGAAGCGGCTTTTGTCGCTCCGAACGGTCGCCCGCGTCGTCAGCCTGTCGCATGGGCGCGCGCGTTCGAACCGTTGATCTGGAAGGGGAACGAGTAAAAGTGGAATTCCTGAGCACCGACGCCTCGACCATGTCACCGGTCGGCCTGTTCCTTCAGGCGGACTGGATCGTGCGCGCCGTGATGGCGGGCCTGTTGCTGGCAAGCCTGTGGACCTGGGCGATCATCTTCAGCTTCGGCTTCAAGATCGGCGGCGTGAGAAAGGCGATCGACAAGTTCGAAGCCGAATATCGCGAAGCCGATGATATCGATGAGTTCCATCGCCGCGTAGCGGGCCGCGACCAGCCGATCAGCCGCGTCTTTTCGGCAGGCGTCACCGAATGGCGGCGCTCGACTGCGGGCAAGGCCATCGATCGCGAAGGCACCCGTGAACGCCTCGGCACCGCGATGGGCGCGACGATCGCGCAGGAAATCGATCGCCTTGCCGATCGGCTGAACTTCCTCGCCACCGTGGCGTCGTCCGCGCCGTTCGTCGGCCTGTTCGGCACGGTCTGGGGCATCATGCGCAGCTTCACCAACATCGCCAAGGAGCAGAGCTCGTCGCTCGCGGTTGTGGCCCCCGGCATCGCCGAGGCGCTGTTCGCCACCGCAATCGGCCTGTTCGCGGCCATCCCGGCGCTGATCGCGTACAATCGCTATTCGCACGGCATCAACCGCGTCGAGCAGCGGCTGAACCGCTTTGCCGATGGCTTCCACGCGACGCTCAGCCGTCGCCTGGAAATGGAGAGCTGATCGGTGGGGATGCACCTCCCTTCGGGCAAAAGCCGCGGCCGCCGCGCGCCGATGGCGGACATCAACGTTACGCCATTGGTCGACGTGATGCTCGTGCTGTTGATCATCTTCATGGTAACCGCACCGCTGCTGACCGCGGGCGTGCCGGTGAACCTGCCTGAGAGCCGGGCCAAGGCGCTCGATCAGGAATTGGAGCCGATCCAGATCGCGATCGACGATAGCGGCAAGGTTTTCGTCAATAACGAGGTCGTCGACGATGCTGCGCTGCCCGCCCGCCTCGCGATCATCGCGGGTGCGCCCGGCCCTGACGGCAAGCCTGCCGCCATCTTCCTGCGCGCCGATGAGGGGCTGGGGTATGGCAAGGTCATGAAGGTGATGGGCGAACTCAACCGCGCGGGCCTCAACCGCGTCTCGCTCGTGACCATCGCGACGGGGCAGCCCTGATGGATCGCGGTGAGGGTTTCGGACTGACAATAGCCATTGCAGGGCATGCGGCCCTGTTTGGCCTGTTGTCGGTCGGCTTCCTTGCCACCCCCAATCCGGTGAAGCTTGAAGCGACGCCGATCGAAGTTGCGATTGTCGACGATGTCGGACTGACCAGCACGTCGCCGGTGCCGACGATGGAAGAGCCTGCCGCCAAGCTTTCGCCGATCGAAGCGCCGATCGAGCCCGATAGTGCACCGCCGACGCCCGTTGAGAAGGCTGAGCCTGCACCGAAGCCGCAACCTGCTCCGCCCAAGCCAGCACCCGCGCCCGCGCCGGATGCCAAGCCCGCTAAACCGACCAAGCCGACCAGCGCCCCGGCACCCGCCAAGCCTGCGCCCAACCGCAATGCCGCGCCCACCGGTCGGCTGGATGGCATCGTCAGCGGGCTGACCGACAAAGCGAGCCCGAGCAAATCGACCACGCCACCGGCAGCCGCGATCGGCCCTCAGGTCAAATCGGCGCTGGCCGCCGAGATTCTGCGCCAGATCAAGCCGCGCTGGTCGCCACCCAGCGGCGCCGATTCGGACAAGCTGCGCACCACCGTTCAGGTGCGGCTGAATGAGGACGGCTCGATCGCGGGCGAACCGCGCGTCACCCAGACCGGCGTTACCGACGGCAATAGCGCCCAGGCAGCGCTGCACCGCGAGCGCGCCATCCGCGCAGTGAAGCTCGCGGCTCCATTCAAGCTTCCCGCGCAATTTTACGAAGCGTGGAAGACGATCGCACCGACATTGTACGAGGGGTTGTGAAAATGAAGGCCATGCGAATCAGCGCCAGCTTGCTGCTGTCGATCAGCGTAATCGCCGTGGCGCATGCGCAGGACGTACCGGCGGCGCCGCTCATTCTGCCGCAGAGCGCGACTCCGCAGGATCCCGATCAGGAATCGGTGCTGCGTGTCGATGTCACCAATCAGGCCGCGCAGGACATGGTCATCGCGATTCCCGCGTTCGGCACGTCGCAGGTGAGCGCCACGGCAGCAGGATCGACCGACAGCCTCGGCGTGCAACTCGCCAAGGTGATCGATGACGATCTGCGCAACACCGGCCTGTTCAAGACCCTCGGCCCCGACGCGGCCGGGCGCATTGCGTATGGCGAAGTGGCCGCGCCCAATTACGCCAACTGGAGCACGCGCTCGGCACAGGCGCTGGTCCAGGGCTATGTCCGCGCCAACGGCAATGGCTCGATCACGGTCGGCTGCTACCTTTACGACATCGCGCTCCAGAGCGAATTGGTGCGCGAAGGCTTTGTCGTCTCGCCCGGCGACTGGCGCCGCGCCGCGCATAAATGCGCGGATGCGGTCTATACGCGGCTTACCGGCGAAGGCCCCTATTTCGACAGCCAGCTCGTCTATGTGGCGGAGCAAGGCCCGAAGAATCGCCGCCGCAAGCAGCTCGCGATGATGGATCAGGATGGCGCCAATCACCGCTTCATCACCAATGGCCAGTCGATCGTTCTGACTCCCCGGCTTTCGCCGAAGCAGAACCAGGTCGTCTATATGAGCTATGAGAATAAGCGGCCGTCGATCCGCATCTATGATGTCGGTTCGCGCGCCACGCGGCTGCTGGTGGATAATGCCAGCCTGACCTTCGCGCCGCGCTTCTCGCCCAATGGTCAAAACGTGCTGTTCTCGATGGCGGTGGCGGGCAACACCGATCTTTACACCGTACCGGCTTCGGGCGGCACGCCGCGCCGGCTGACCAATTCGCCGGGCATCGATACGGGCGGCAGCTATTCGCCCGATGGCTCGAAGATCGTGTTCGAAAGCGATCGCGGCGGCACCCAGCAGCTTTATGTGATGAATGCCGATGGCGGCGATCAGAAGCGGATCAGCTTTGGCGGCGGGCGTTATGCCACGCCCGCATGGAGCCCGCGCGGCGATCTGGTTGCCTTTACGCGCTTTGGCGGTGGTGCATTCCGCATCGGCGTGATGTCCCCCGGTGGCGGTGGCGAGAAGCTTTTGACCAATAGCTGGGGCGATGAAGGCCCGTCCTGGTCTCCCAATGGTCGCGTGCTGATGTTCTTCCGCGCCGCCCAGGGTTCGGGGCGTCCAGACCTTTGGTCGGTCGATCTGACGGGGGTCAATGCGCGCAAGATTCCCACCCCGCTGGACGGGTCCGATCCCAGTTGGGGACCGATTCGTCCATAAATCGTTACGGTAGTGGTGATTTGATGCCCCAAAAGGGGTAATGTTCGTGAAAATGGAGGAAAGAACGATGGCAAAAGTGATGACCAGCGTGGTGCTGGGTCTGGCGCTAATCGCAACCGCAGGTTGCACCAAGAAGCGCATCACCGACGTGCCCCCGGGCCCGATCACGGACAATAGCGGCACGGACAACAGCTCGGGCGAAGAGCAGTCGAGCGCGCTCAACGACCAGTTCAAGCGCGAAGTCTCGAGCAACACGGTTCACTTCTCGTTCGATCAATATGACATCGATCCCGAAGCCCGCGCGATCCTCGACAGCCAGGCACGCTGGCTCGTCGCGCATCCCGGCGTGCGCATCACCATCGAAGGCCATTGCGACGAGCGCGGCACCCGCGAATATAACCTCGCACTCGGCGATCGCCGTGCCAACGCCGCGAAGAACTATCTCGCAGCGCGCGGCATCCCCGCGAACCAGATCAACACGATCAGCTATGGCAAGGAACGCCCGGCCGCGATGGGTTCGGACGATTCGAGCTGGGCGCAGAACCGCCGCGCGGTGACCATCGTCATCAGCTGAGGCATTCGCCTTTCAGAATTAAGGGCCGCTGGAGCATTCGCTCCGGCGGCCTTTTCTTTGTCGCTTGCGCGGCCTCCCGAATCGATATAAATACGATATCATAATTATCGGGAGGAAATGATGACCGACGCTCGTTCGACATCCAATGCGCTGACGCAAAGTCGGGAGACATCCGCGAGCACCGCAAGTGGCTATGGCATGCTGGTTCTGTTGTTGCTTTCGGTGGCTGTCGGCCTCGCTGCGTTCAGCCAGATCGATCGCCTGCCCGATCTCGCCATCGTCGCGTGGTTCTGCGCCGCGATCATCGTCTTCCTGTTCGTATCGTGCGGCTTTTACCTGCTTCAGCCCAACCAGGCCGTCGTGATCACCTTGTTCGGCGATTATAAGGGCACCGATCGCACCACGGGGCTGCGCTGGACCTGGCCGTGGATGATCAAGAAGAAAGTCTCGGCGCGCGCCAACAACATCATTTCGGAACGGATCAAGGTCAACGATCTGCGCGGCAACCCGATCGAAATGGCGGCGCAGGTGGTTTGGCGCGTGACCGATACGGCGCAGGCTTTGTTCGACGTCGATGATTATAAGGCGTTCGTGAACGTCCAGATCGAAGCCGCGGTGCGCACCATCGGCTCGCGCTATCCCTATGACGATTTCGAGCATCAGGAAGTGACGTTGCGCGGCAATCACGATCAGGTGGGCAGCGAACTGCGCGCCGAACTGATCGCCCGGCTCACGGTGGCGGGCATCACAGTCGACGAATGCGGCTTCACCCACCTCGCTTATGCGCAGGAGATCGCAGGCGCGATGCTCCGCCGCCAACAGGCGCAGGCCGTGGTCGCGGCACGCACCACGCTTGTCGAAGGCGCGGTTGGCATGGTCGAAATGGCGCTGGCGCTGCTTTCGGAAAAGAACGTCGTCGAGCTCGATGACGAGCGCCGCGCGGCGATGGTTTCGAACCTGATGGTGGTGCTGTGCGGCGAGCGCGACACCCAGCCGATCGTCAACGCAGGCTCGTTGTACCAATAAGGCTGGTTAGGTGTCCGCTCCCCCCAAAAAGGCGTTTCCGCTGCGCCTCGATCCCGCACTGTACGCGGCGATCGAGCGCGCGGCGGCGAGCGATCTGCGGAGCGTCAACGCGCAGGTCGAATGCCTGCTTCGTGAGGCGCTCGGCAAGCGCGGTGTGAAGCTCAGCGATCCAGTGCGCGCCAGGCGCGGCCGCCCCCCGAAGCTGACGGAGAATGAATCATGAAACGGGATAAACTACGCAGCCCCGCCAGCGTGCGCCCCGGCTATTGGTTCGCGCCCAAGACCTTTGGCTGGGGCGCCACGCCGGCGACGTGGCAGGGCTGGGCCGCGACGCTCGGCTTCGTCGTCATCGCCGCGATGATCGGCTACCTTGCCGAGCACCGCTCGCCGGTCTGGCTGGCGCTGCTCGTGCCCGTGGTCGTGGCGTTCATCGCGCTTTGCTGGGCGAAGACCGATGGTGGCTGGGCATTTCGCTGGGGCCGCGGCGACCGCTGAGCGACGGCTATGACAATTCCTAGCTAAGCGCCTCGTCGAGCAAGCGCGCCAGCCTCAGCCCACCCTTCACGATCTGCTGCCGCGCCGGCTCGACCAGTTTGTCGATCGTCTCGGGCGTCAGTGTCCCGCGTGTCGGCGCATTGGCCGCGCAGGCATCGCCGCCGAACGCACTGGCGTAAGCGAAATCACGCGCCACCTGCCAGCTGTCGCGGCTCCAGTCTTCGGTGGTGCCACCCCAAAGGTTCGCGCGCTCCTCCGCCGAATAGATGCGCACCAGGGATGGCTGAGTCGAGATCGCGCGCTCGGCGAGATGGCCGTCCCAGATGGTGTGCAGGTTGAGCCGTTCGGTCGAGTAAAAGCCGTAATTGCTGCGCGCGCGATTGCCGCCCAGATCGGCATGGTCGCCGGCATGGAGCGGCTGGTGCAGATCGCCGACGAAATGGACGACAAACGCCAGCGCCATGATCCGCTCGCGCTGCGGCACGCCATGATCTTTCAGCAGCTTCACGTCGCGATCGATCTGCGCCGACACGCAATTGCCGTCCGGGCAATTGTTCTTGATGTCGAACGGCTTGCAGATGTTCACGTTCTGATAGTGCCAGTTAGAGGCATAACTGAAGCGCGGCCCGAGCTTCTTGATGCAATCGGCCCATACGCTGGCCTGCTCGATGGTCCTGGCCGGGCAGCCCGCAGTCTCCAGCAGCGCCGAATTCTTGAGCAGCCGATCGATCGAGGCGCGCACCTGCGGCGTCACGTTGCGATAGGCGATGCTGGCCACCGTCTCATGGCCCCATTCCCAATATGCGTGGGCGGGCGATGCGAAGCCGATCAGCGCAGCGAAAAGAACCAGAGCCCGTTTCACTTATCGTCTCCGTAAAATGCCACGACGCGCTCGCCCGTGGAGGACGCGCGGCCGCGATACATGCCGGGGGTGTTGAAGCTCCACGCCATTTCGCCCGTGGGGCCGGTGACGATCACGCCGCCGGTGCCGCCAAGATCCTTCGTTTCGGCCATCACCGTATCGGCTGCGGCTTTCAGGCTCTCGCCCTTGAAGCGCACGCGCGCGCAGATTTCATGGGCAACGCCTTCGCGAATGAAGAACTCGCCCGCGCCGGTCGCGGAAACCGCACAGGCGCGGTCGTCGGCATAGGTGCCTGCGCCGATCAGCGGCGAATCGCCGATCCGGCCCCAGCGCTTGCCGGTGAGCCCGCCGGTCGAGGTGGCAGCCGCGACATGGCCCTTCGAATCAAGCGCGACTGCGCCGACAGTGCCGTATTTCAGATCGACATCGAACCAGCCGAGCTTGCTGTTCGTCTTCATCTTCTCAAGCTGTTCGCGGCGGTTGGGCGTCGCGAACCAGCTGTTCTCGACCTGCTCCAGCCCCTGTTCGCGCGAGAATTGATCGGCGCCTGCGCCCGAGAGCAGGACGTGCGGGCTCTCTTCCATCACCTTGCGCGCCAGCGCGATCGGGTGCCGCGTCGTGGTGCTGCCCGCGATTGCGCCGGCCTTGCGCGTCGCGCCGTCCATGATCGCAGCGTCGAGTTCGTTATGCCCGTCCCAGGTGAACACTGCGCCCCGGCCCGCGTTGAAGAGCGGATCGTCTTCTAGAATCTGCACCGCCGCCTGTACCGCATCGAGCGCATCGCCGCCCGCTTCGAGCACCTTCGATCCCGCCGCGAGTGCTGCTTCCAGCCCCGCACGGACCCCGGCTTCCTGCTCTGGCTTGATCTTGTTCTTCTCGATGATCCCGGCGCCGCCATGGATCACGAGGGTCCAGCGTGGCTTTTGCACTGAAGAATCCTGGGCATTCGCGGACAGCGGCATCAACAAGGCTCCAAGCAGCAAGGGAACAAGGCGCATCAAGGCACTCCAATGGGATGATGCATTTCCCTAGCAGATGGTTCCGCGCTTGCCAGCCGGGCAGGGCGTTCAGGTCTGGCGACGATACGCCACGCGCCACATCACCAGGCCGATCAAAGCCGCGATCAGCGCAAGCACCGCGCTGGAGGCGAGCGCACTCAGCCAGCGATAGATCCATGCGCCATTGTCCATCGGCGGCATCTGGAAGATGCCGAAGCCATAGGTTTGTGCGCCGACGAAGATTGCCATCGCCGTGACCGCGCCGACCAACGCCGCATGGTGCGGCTTGCGCAAGCCTGCGACGTGCATGACCAGCCACAAGGGGCCTCCGACTGCGGTAAGCGCGATGCCGGAAAACAGCGTGCCGATCATCCAGCCGCTGGTCAGCGTGAGCGGATCGCGCTGTCCGCCGAGCGCCAGCAGCCCGAGCACGATTCCGCCCGCCAGCATGCTGCCCGCAGCGAGCGCTAGCCCGGCGCGGTCGATCGACATTTCGTAAATGCGCGGTGCGCGCATGGCGCGGTCGTTCACGTTTCCAAAGCTCCCCAGCCCCGGAGCCGAAATATACCTAACGCGGAGCTATCGCAACGGACCGAATCGGGAGGCTTTGCCGAATTGAGACGGGCCGCGGACTATTCGATGGTGAAACCCGGAACGGCGCGGGTTTCGGCCTCCGCATGATACATGTCCATATAGATGCTCACTTCCTCCGCGCCTGCGCAGCGGACGCCATAGACATCGAGAATGTTGCCAAACGGGCCGATCCCGGTGCTGCCGCCGCGCTCGAATGCCGGACGCGAGCCATTGGCGCAGCGCAGGCGAGACAAATAGGCGCGTTGACCAGCGGGCATGCTGACGCGCACCGGATTCTTCTCGGAACCGAGCGGTTCGGCATCTGCCTTCTTGATCGCGGCGGCGAGCTTCTTTCCGGTCAGGGCGTCGCCGAACAGGCCCTGCGCCTGCGCCGCCGGAGTCATTGCCATCGCACAGCCTGCCACTGCCAGCAGCCGTAAAATCATCGAGACGCGCATCCTGTCCTCCCTCTCCGTTTTCGCGAGAATAGCGGGTGCGCAGTTCAACGAAAGCCGTCGAATCGCCCGGTACGGGCGCAAGCGTCGAGCCCGGCAAAGTCGGGCGCGGGCGGTGCCGCCCCCAAAGCGGGCACTTCCACCGCCTGCCCGATTCGCGTCGGCGCGAACCGCCCGCCATCGGCGCGCGCGCAGCCGAGCATCGCTCGCAGCATATCGGGTGGCGTCTGATAGCCTTCCCAGGAAAGCCGGAACGTGCCCCAATGGATCGGCATCGCAAACGGGCGGCCGAGACCGTCCCACACGCGGATCGCTTCACGCGGACCGATATGGCTGCCGCTGGACATCTGCCCGGCTTCGAAGCGAAATGCGCCGATCGGGATCGCCGCCAGACGGATCGGGCCGAGCGCTGCGGCTTCGGCTGGCCATTGCCCGTCGCCATATCCGGTATCGCCCGCGAAGAAGAAATTGCCGCCCGGCAGCGCCACCACGAAGCTCGACCAGAGCGCGCGATTGCGATCGGTGAACCAGCGGCTGTCCCAATGATGGCTGCGGGTGACATGGACGGTCGCGCGATCGCCGGGGCAGCCACCGGCGGGATCGCATCGCGGTACGTCATATTCCCGTTGCGGACCCGAATCGTTGAGCGTCACCGCTTCGCGCCAATCGAGCGCATGGCTCTCGATGCCGGCCTGACGGATGATGCTGTCATTGCCGAGGCTGGTGACAATCATGGGGTGATCGCGTTCCCACAGCCGCTTGAGCGTGGCGAGATCCATATGATCATAATGATTGTGGCTGATCAGCACGATGTCGATCCTGGGCAGATCCTCAAAGGCGATGCCAGGCTCGGTCACTCGCCGCGGCCCCATGCCAAACGGCCCGGCATGCTTGCTCCAGACCGGATCGGTCAGGATGTTCACTCCGTCCGCCTGCACCAGCATCGTCGCATGGCCCACCCAGGTGGCGAGCATCCGCCCGCCCTCGACGCGCGCGGGCGGTTTGCTGCGCAGCACCTCGACCTTTTCGGGCCAGACCGGCTTGTCGGGTTCGCCGAATATCTGCCGCCAAATAAATCCCGCCCGGCTGCTCGTGCCGGTCGTCTTCAGCCGGTCGTCATCGCCATCGGGATTGAAGAAATGCGATCCGTCGAAATGGCCGCTCACCGGTCCGCGATAGTAAACGCGGTCTAGGAAATGCGGCGCCACCGTCACGGCGAGGCACAGGACGATCACCGCCCAGAGCAGGATGGCCCCACCGGCCCGAACGAAGCGCATCGCGTCTTGTCGCGGTATGCGCGGTTGCGATCAAGCTTGATCCCGCAGGCCGCCCTAACCTAGTCCCGCGACATGACCGCCGCGCTGCCTGAAACCCCCGATGCCGCCGCCGCCGAACTCGAGGCGCTGGCCGCCGAGATCGCGCATCATAACCGACTCTATCACACCGACGACGCGCCGGAGATCAGCGACGCCGATTATGACGCATTGATGCGGCGCAACAGCGCGATCGAGGCAGCGTTCCCCGATCTGGTCCGCGCCGATTCGCCGTCCAAGCTGGTCGGTGCCGCGCCGGCCGGGCATCTCGCCAAGGTGGCGCATGCACGGCCGATGTTCAGCCTCGACAATGCTTTTGCCGACGAGGACGTCAGCGATTTCCTCGGCCGCGTGCGGCGCTTCCTCAATCTGGGCGCGGAAGAACCGATTGCGCTCACCGCCGAACCCAAGATCGACGGGCTTTCCTGCTCGCTGCGGTATGAGAAGGGTGTGCTGGTTCGCGCGCTCACGCGTGGCGACGGGCAGGTCGGCGAAGACGTGACCGCGAATGTGCGCACGATCGGCGATATTCCGGATACCATCGCGGATGCCCCCGCGGTGTTCGAGGTGCGCGGCGAAGTCTATATGGCGAAGCGCGACTTCACCGATCTGAACGCGCGGCTGCTTGCCGAGGCCGAAGCATCGGGCAAGGAAGCGCGCCAGTTCGCCAATCCGCGCAACGCCGCCGCCGGATCGCTCCGCCAAAAGGATGCGAGCGTCACTGCCACACGGCCGCTGCGCTTCCTCGCCTGGGGCTGGGGCGAAGTCTCCGAGGAGCCATCGGGCGGCCAGTTCGACGCGATGCAGCGGATCAGGGGCTGGGGCTTCCCGCTCTCCGATCTGCTGGTGCTCGGCGATCTCGATGCCGCGCTGGCGCAATATCGCGAAATCGAGAAACAGCGGGCCGATCTGCCCTTCGATATCGATGGCGTGGTCTATAAGCTCGATCGGCTCGATTGGCAGGCGCGGCTCGGCTTTGTCGGTCGCGCGCCACGCTGGGCGATCGCGCACAAATTCCCCGCCGAGCGCGCCGAGACCATCCTCAACGATATCGAGATTCAGGTCGGCCGCACCGGCAAGCTGACGCCTGTCGCCAAGCTCGAACCCGTCACCGTGGGGGGCGTCGTTGTGCGCAACGCGACGCTGCACAATGCCGATGAGATTGCGCGTCTGGGCGTCCGCCCCGGTGACCGCGTTATCCTCCAGCGCGCGGGCGATGTGATCCCGCAGATCGTCGAGAATCTGACGCGTGACGAACCGCGCGAGCCCTATGTCTTTCCCACGCGCTGCCCGCGCTGCGATTCCGAAGCGGTGGCGGAGGAAGGCGAGGTCGATGTCCGCTGCACCGGCGGGCTGATCTGCCCCGCCCAGCGGCTCGAACGGCTCAAGCATTTCGTCAGCCGTGGCGCGCTGGATATCGAGGGGCTGGGCGAGAAGACGCTGATCGAGTTTCTTGATCTCGGCTGGATCGCCGAACCCGCGGACATTTTTGCGCTCGCGGAGCATCGCGAGGAACTGCTGGGCCGCGAGGGCTGGAAGGAAAAATCGGTCGATGCGCTGCTCGCCGCTATCGAGGCGAAGCGCACGCCCGATGCCGCGCGGCTGCTGTTCGGGCTCGGTATTCGCCATGTCGGTCAGATCACCGCGCGCGACCTGATGAAACGCTTCCAGACGCTGCCCGCATTGCGCAATGCTGCACAGGCGGCGCGCGAGGGCGATGCGGATGCGCTCGCTCAGTTCGCCACCATCGAAGGCGTAGGGCCAATAGTGCTCGCGGCGCTGGGTTCGTTCTTTCACGAGCCGCACAATGTGCAGCTATGGGATGATCTGTTGCGCGCGGTCAGCCCGCCGCCCTTCATTGTCGAGTCGCGCGCGTCGCAAGTCACGGGTTTCACTCTCGTCTTCACCGGCAGCCTGGAATCGCTGAGCCGTGACGAGGCCAAGGCGCAGGCTGAGTCGCTCGGCGCGCGAGTCGCGGGATCGGTCTCTGCCAAGACCGATCTGGTCATTGCCGGACCCGGCGCCGGATCGAAGCTGAAAAAGGCTGCCGAACTGGAAATTCGCGTTATTTCTGAAGGGGATTGGGCCGAGATCGTCGCTGCGGCCAAAGGTTAATCAGTGATGCTTTTTTGCAACGCAGCAAAACCGAATCGCTAGTTAGCTATGGCTACCCACGAGAGTCGGATTGACTGCCACGCCACTGTCATAAATGGGTTTCATGGGCGGCGAGACGGTGAAACCGCACCGCGTTTATACCGCGTTTTCGTGCACCAGAGCACCTAAGGGGACTACCAAATGCGCACCAAGCTTTTTGCAGGCGTGGCTTTTGCCGCGCTGATGATTCCGGCGAGCGCCTTCGCGCAGTCGACCGGCACGATCGACGCCGAAGCGAGCGAAGAGATCGTCGTTACCGGCACCCGTCTCAGCGACGGCGTCAACGGTATCGTCGTTCCTGACACCTCCAAGGCTCGCGGCGTCCTCACCGCCGAGTTCATCCAGCGCCAGGCGCCGGGCCAGACGGTCAACGAACTGATCAACCAGCTTCCGGGCGTCAGCTTCCAGAACAGCGATCCTTATGGTTCGTCGGGCGGCACGATGAGCATCCGCGGCTTCGATTCGACCCGCATCAGCCAGACCTTTGACGGCGTTCCGCTGAACGACTCGGGCAACTATGCGATCTATTCGAACCAGCAGATCGATCCGGAGCTGATCCAGCAGGTCAACGTCAACCTCGGCTCGACCGACATCGACAGCCCGACCGCAGGCGCAACCGGTTCGACCGTTAACTATCGTACCCGCCAGCCGCTGCAGGATTTCGGCGTGAAGCTGGTCGGCTCGGTCGGCGACTTCGGCTTCTTCCGCGTCTTCGGCGTTGTCGACACCGGCGAGTTCACCTCGTTCGGTACCCGCGCATATATCTCGGGCAGCACGGCGCGGAACGACTCGCCGTTCAACAATTACGGCCTCATCGAGAAGCAGCAGTATAACGGCAAAATCTATCAGCCGATCGGCTCGAATGGCGATTTCATCTCGGTCTCGGGTCACTACAACGAGAACCGCAACAACTTCCAGGCATCGGTGCCGCTGCGCATCGACACCGCCGGTGGCCGCGCTGTTGGTCCCAACTCGACCGACCGTTTCCCGGGTCTCGATGGCGATGTGCGCCGCTACAACATCGCACCGTGCACCGTTAACACCGTGGCGCGTCCCGGTGTTGCCGATCTGGCAAATTCGTGCGGCTCGATCTTCGATCAGCGTATGAACCCGTCGAACACCGGCAACGTCCGCCTTGCTTCGCGTCTCACCTTGGCTGACGGCCTCGTCCTCGCGGTCGATCCGAGCTACCAGTATGTGAAGGCAAATGGCGGCGGCACCGCAGTCGCTCAGGAAGCGCAGCGCGACATCAATCCGGCCACCGCCGGTGGTGGTGTTCCCAACAACGCCAACTGCAACACCACGGCGAACTCGGCCACGGTGAACTGCCTTCCCGGTTATTGGGGTGGCACGCCGTATTTCGGTCGCGATCTCAACGGTGACGGCGATACGCTCGATACGGTCCGCGTGCTCGCACCGAGCCAGACCCAGACGCACCGCATCGGCCTGATCTCGTCGCTGCGTTACGATCTGAACGAGAGCTCGAGCATCCGCGTCGCTTACACCTATGACCGTGCACGTCACCGTCAGACCGGTGAGACCAACATGCTGACGCTCGATGGCAAGCCCACCGATCCGTTCGCAGTGAATAACGGCCTCGCTGATCGCAACGGCGACATCCTGCAGAAGCGTAACCGTCTGTCGTTCGCGATCCTGCACAAGTTCGCAGTCGAGTATAACGGCGCGTTCTTCGAAGACACGCTGCGGGTGAACGCTGGCCTCGCGCTTCCGTTCATGCGCCGCAACCTGACCAACTATTGCGCCACGTCGAGCGTAACGGGCTTCGTCGAGTGCGGCACGCCGGCTCAGGTCGCTGCTTATATCGCTGCGAACCCGACCCAGGCTGCTACCGGCACGATCGCTGCTTTCCCGACCCAGGGTGCGCAGAAGCGCGTGCTGAACTACAAGAAGCTCCTGCCGAGCTTCGGTTATGTCGCGGACCTCTCGCCCACGATCTCGATGTTCGGTAGCTTCTCGATGGGTCTGCAGGTGCCGGGCACCGACAACCTCTACAACAGCTTCTACTATCCCTTCTCGGTCGAGCAGGCGAAGCCGAAGCCCGAGAAGACCGACAATTTCGACACCGGCCTGCGTTATCGCTCGTCGAAGGTCCAGGCGCAGGCAACCGTGTGGTACACCAACTACACCGATCGTCTGTCGTCGGGTTTCGATCCTGAGACCGAGCGTTCGCTGTATCGCAACCTCGGCAAGGTGAAGCGTTATGGCTTCGACGGCAGCATCGCGTTCCAGCCGGTTCGCATGCTGAGCCTCTACGCCTTCGGTTCGTACCTGAAGTCGGAGATCGTCAACAACGTGCAGATCGGCCGCACCACTGCCGCAGGTCTGCTTGGCCCGGTCGGCACGCCGATCTACGCTCCGACCGCAGGCAAGCGTGAATCGAACGTTCCTGTCTACACCTTCGGTGGCGGCGCGACGCTCGATCTCGGCGAAGTCTCGTTCGGCATCGATGCGAAGCGCACCGGTCCGCGCTACATCTACGACACCAACGAGCCGATCCGTAACGGCCTGACCACGATCATCTATCCGAACAAGGCACCTGCCTACACGCTGGTTAACGCCAACGTGCGTCTCGGCATGGAGTGGGCTGGTCTGAACAAGAACACGTACATCCAGATGAACGTGCTCAACCTGTTCGACGAATATTGGGTTGGCGGCATCAACAGCGGCAACCCGGCGTTCAACCAGGGCCCGACCTACAGCACGGCTGGTGTTCTCACCGGTTACTCGGGCTCGGCACCGTTCACCCAGATCGGCTATCCGCGCACTGTCATGGGTTCGCTGGTGGTGGGCTTCTAAGCTCCACAGCCAATCGGCAAAAAGAAGCCGCCGCCCCAGCGATGGGGCGGCGGTTTTCTTTTGTGCGCGGGATAAGGGATCAGGCGGCAGCCTTGGCGTAAATCGAGTTGATCGGGCGGGCGAATATGCGGCGAACCATCGGCTCGAAGAACGCAAGGGGCTCGCTGGCATAAGCCGGTTCGAACGCCGCCTGATCGTATTTCTCGCAAAATTCGCGGCACGCCTCGAAATGCGGATGCCCGCGAAACGCTTCCCGCGCCTCGCGGTCGAGCCCGAGATAGTGGAAGAAATAATAGCCCTGAAATGCGCCATGCTTCTCGCAGATCCAGTGCAGCTCTTCGCTGACAAAGGGCCTGAGGATCGCGGCCGCGATATCCGGATGGTTATAGCTGCCCAGCGTGTCGCCAATATCGTGGAGCAGCGCCATCACGACATAATCCTCAGCCCGGCCATCGCGGTGCGCGCGGGTCGCGGTCTGGAGCGAGTGCTGCAACCGGTCGATCGGGAAGCCGCCAAAGTCCCCGTCCAATAGCCGCAAATGGGTCAGCACCCGGTCTGCCAGTCCCCCGGCATAGCCCATGAACTGGCCGCCGATGATGCTCCAGTCTTCCTGCGTTCCCTCGGTCATTGCCGTGAATTTGGCGCGCTCGCCCCCGCCCTCGATATTGTCCTGCATCGGGCCTCTCCTGTTTTTAGGCAGTCTATGCCTCTTTGCGGCACCTTCCCAGCGGTGTTAGAGGGCAAGTGTGGCGAACCCAGTCCATTCCGCGCGGCGCTTGATGCCGGCGCCTATCAGCGATCCCAGCCTGCTCTCGCGCCCGTTCTTCGAGGACAAAGCGCGCGCCTTCTGGATTCTTCAGGCTGCGGGGTGGAGCGGCTATCTGCTGCTGCGCACGGTGTCGTCGATTTCAAACGATGTCACGGTCGAGCGCATCATCGTTCCGATCATCGAATCGATCGTCGGCTATTGCCTCACGCTGCTGCTCTCGACGCTCTATGGCTATTACCGGCGATTGAGCCGCATCACCGGCATCCCGCTGACGCTCGCCACGCTGGCGGTCGCGACGTTGATCTACGCGGTGCTCGCGGCCTTCACCTTCAGCTTCATCAAGCTTGCCGAGCCGGGGATCAGCTGGCCGCTGGTGATCGCCCAGCTCTTTTTGTGCTTCACCGTGCTCGCGGGCTGGTCCGCGCTCTATTTCGGCATCAATTTCTATCTGATCGTCGAGCAGCAGATCGATCAGATGCAGGCGCTGGAGAGCCAGGCGAGCCATGCCCAATTGGCGATGCTGCGCTATCAGCTCAATCCGCATTTCCTGTTCAACACGCTCAATTCGATCTCGACGCTGGTGCTGCTCAAGCAGACCGAGCGGGCGAACGTGATGCTCAGCCGGCTTTCCTCTTTCCTGCGCTATACGCTCGCCAATGAGCCGACTGCGCAGGTGACGCTCGCGCAGGAGGTCGAAACGCTCCAGCTTTATCTCGAAATTGAGAAGATGCGCTTCGAGCAGCGCCTGCGCCCGCATTTCGATATCGATCCGCGCGTCGCCAATGCGCGATTGCCATCGCTGTTGCTCCAGCCGCTGGTCGAAAACGCCATCAAATATGCCGTGACGCCGCAGGAAGACGGCGCCGATATTACCGTTTCGGCTCGGCTCGCCGGAGAACGGGTGCAGATCAGCGTATCCGACACCGGACCCGGATTGATCGAACGTCAACCGAGGCCGACCCTTTCAACCGGCGTGGGGCTCGCCAATATAAAGGAACGGCTGGCGCAGTCCTTCGGGGCTGACCACCGTTTCGATTCGCATTCGAACCCGGGGCAGGGGTTCAGCGTTGAGATCGAGATACCGTTCCAGATTGAGGAACCGAACCGAGAGGCCGCATGACCATACGTACCATTCTGGTCGACGATGAACCGTTGGCCATCCAGGGCCTGGAATTACGTCTTCAGGAGCATGAAGACGTCGAGATCATCGATAAATGCTCGAATGGCCGCGAAGCCATTCGCGCGATCAAGACCCACAAGCCCGACCTAGTCTTCCTCGACATCCAGATGCCCGGTTTCGATGGCTTCTCGGTCGTCCAGGGGCTGATGGAAGTCGAACCACCGCTTTTCGTGTTCGTAACTGCCTATAGCGACCACGCGATCCGCGCTTTCGAAGCGCAGGCGATGGATTATCTGATGAAGCCGGTCGAGCCTGCTCGCCTTGCCGATACGATCGAGCGGGTGCGCCAGCGCCTGACCGAGAAGCGCGGCGTCGAGGAAGTCGAGAAGCTCAAGGAAGTGCTCGCCGAAGTCGCGCCCGATGCGGCCGACGAGATGGCGGCTGCCGATAATGGCGAAATGGCATCGAACCGCTTTGAGAAGCTCATCAACATCAAGGATCGCGGTCAGATTTTCCGCGTGGATGTTGATACGATCGAGCGCATCGATGCCGCGGGCGATTATATGTGCATCTACACGGGCGACAACACGCTGATCCTGCGCGAGACGATGAAGGATCTCGAAAAGCGCCTCGATCCGCGCCGCTTCCAGCGGGTGCATCGCTCGACCATCGTCAATCTCGATCTGGTCAAGCAGGTCAAGCCGCACACCAATGGCGAATGCTTCCTCGTGCTCGATTCGGGCGCGAGCGTGAAGGTCAGCCGTTCGTATCGCGACGTGGTCGCGCGCTTCGTTCACTAGGCTAGGCGGCAATAAGCTATCCGGTCCCTCGGCCTTGTGCCGGGGGCCACCCTTCCGCGTGCGAGCAGCGCGATGGCTTGCAAAATAGGATTTCGCCTGCTTGGCTGCACCAGTCGGCTTGCCGTCCGCTCTTTGAAATCACTGGCGCAACGAACCCCATGGTCACTGCGAACATTGGGGAACATTCGCGCGGGGCCATGCCGATTTCTACCGTACCGGCACGAACGCCAGATGCTGGAAATCATAGCTGAAGTCCGCCAGCGGTGAGAGCGCCTTCATGCTGATGCCGGTGACCTTGCCGTCCGCGACAGCGAACTTGACCACCGCATCCTCCCCCGCGCCCTTGGGAAAGCGGGTGCGGAACGTGTCGGTGCCCCAGGGTTCAAGCTTGCTCTTGAACACGGCGGTTGGTTCGAAATCGATATAGAGTCCCTTGCCGCGTTTGCTGACGATCACGTCGCCATACCAGGGATCGCGATAGCGCCCGGCATAGGCGTCTAGCGGCAGGCTGGCGGTGCCGGCAGGAGGCGTATCCAGCCCGCCGCCCAGTTCCTTGAGCGCAGCTTCGTCCCCGGCCTTCACCCGCGCCTGCACCGCTGCGACCCAGTCGAACGCCGGTGCGCCGATGCAGAGGTCCAGCAGCGCGTTGCGGATGCCGCCAGCGACACCGTCCTCGGTATTTGAGAACACCGCCACCGCCGCCTTGCGCCCGGGCAGCATCGCCGTCTGCGTCACCTGTCCGGTGAGGCCGCCCGAATGATGGATCAGCCGTTCGCCGCGATAATCCTGCACGAACCAGCCCAGAGCATAGGTTTGGGTCACGCCGCGTGCGGGCCAGGTGTCGAGTGGCCCGTTGGAGGAGCCGACGATCGTCTGGGGCTTCCATAGCTCCGCTGCCTGCGCCGGGCTCAGCAGCGCCTTGCCATCGGGCAATTTGCCACCGGCCAGTTGCATTTCGAACCATTTGGCGATGTCGGTCACGCTGGCGTTGATCCCGCCGGCAGCGTCGGTCATCGGGCCTTCGTCGGCCTGCATCACTTCCATCGAGCCCATTCCGCGCAGCGGCGGCCCGAGCCGGCCGTGACGCCCCGCGACATTGCCGCCCTTCAGGAAGCGTCGTGCCGGCACTGCGTCCGCCATGCCCAGCGGCGTCAGCAGCCGCTCGCTGACGAACTGCGACCATGGCTTGCCCGAGACCCGCTCGATCAGGATGCCGGCGACGACATAGAGGATATTGTCATAGGCATAGCCGGTGCGGAAACCGCGCTCGGCGGCGAGAAACGGCAGCCCTCTGAGCGCATCGCTGGCGGGCCGATCGGTCCCCGGCCATTGCATCAGATCGCCCGCGCCCAGCGCCAGACCGCTATTATGGACGAGCAGATCGCGCACCGTCATCAGCTCGGTGACGCGTGGATCGTGCATCTTGAATTCGGGAAGGTGCTTGGTGACGAGGTCTTCCCAGCCGACCTTGCCCTCTTCGACCAGCAAGGCGAGCGCGGCGGCGGTGAAGCTCTTCGAATTGGAGGCAATGCCGAAGCGGGTGTGGACGTCAACGGCAGCGGGTTTGCCAAGCGTCTGCACGCCATAGCCCTTGAGATAGGTTGGCTTGCCCGGGCGGATCACCGCGACCGCAATGCCGGGCGTATCGAATGCGGCCATGAACCGCGCGACGACATCGTCGATCGCGGGATCGGCTGCTGCTTGCTCTGCGGCAAACGCCATCGCCGGGAGCCCGGCCGCGACGAAGCCGCCCATCGAGAAGGCCAATGCCTGACGACGATTGAGTTGCAGCCCGCTCATATACCGTAGCTCCCGTGATTTACGGGAAGCGTAGCCGGGTTTCGCCGGCGGGCAAGCGGGTTACTCGGTTTCGGGAGCCGCTTCTGCTTCGGCTTCACCCTCGGCCGGGCGCTCGAACCATGCCTCGACCGGGCCCTTGAGCGTGACCGTCAGCGGCTGGCCGCGGCGATCGACCTTGTTGCCGAGCGCGACTTTGATCCAGCCTTCGGAGATCGAATATTCCTCGACGTCGCGGCGCTCATTGCCCTTGAAACGAATGCCGATTCCTCGCTCCAGCGTCGGCTGGTCGAAAAAGGGGCTGTTCTGGTTGACCGAGAGCCGGTCGGGAGGAGTGTCGCTCATTCCGCGCCCTTAGCCCTTATTCAGTGCCGGGTTCAAGATAACGGTGGATCGCGGCCACCACGACCGACCCTTCGCCCACGCCAGAGGCGACGCGCTTGATCGATCCCGAGCGGACATCGCCCACCGCGAAGATGCCGCGCTTGGATGCGGCATAGGGCGAATCACCCCATCCGGTGACCACGAAGCCGCGCTCGTCGAGCTCGAGGCAGTCGCCCAGCCAATCGGTATTGGGCTGCGCGCCGATCATCACGAAGAGCCCGCCGACTTCGCGGCGCTCGCTCTTTTTGGTCTTGCGATGCGTCCAGGTGATCTGGCGCAGATGTCCGTCGCCTTCGAGTTCGGTGATCTCGGTGAAGGGGTGCAGCGTGATGCGCTCCGATGCTTCGATTCGCTCGATCAGATATTTGGACATGGTCGCCGCCAACCCTTCGCCGCGCACGAGGATGTGAACATGCCCGGCAGTGCGCGCGAGGAAGATCGCGGCCTGTCCCGCCGAATTGCCGCCGCCGACGACCACGGCTTCCTGCGCCGCGCACAAACCTGCTTCCATCGCGGTTGCGGCGTAATAGATGCCGTTGCCTTCCAGTTCGGCATAAAGCGGCAGATCGAGCTTGCGGTAGCGCGCGCCGGTGGCGACCACGACTGCGCGAGCCTGGATCGTCACGCCGTCGTCCAGCGCGATCCGATACGGTGTCTGATCGCAATCGATCTGGGCGGCGGAGCGTGAGATCAGCAGCCTTGCGCCGAACTTTTGCGCCTGCACCTGCGCGCGACCGGCAAGCGCCTGCCCCGAAATCCCGGTGGGGAAGCCCAGGTAATTCTCGATCTTCGAGCTGGTGCCTGCCTGCCCGCCCGGCGCGATCGCTTCGATGACGATCGTGTCGAGACCTTCGGATGCGCCATAGACTGCTGCTGCCAGCCCGGCGGGGCCGCCGCCGACCACCGCCAGATCGTGTACGTGATCTGGATCGAGCGTAACCGTCAGCCCGAGCGCATCGGCCACTGCCGCGTTGCTCGGGTTGCGCAGCGCCTGCCCCTCGGTGACGACTACCGGCAGGTCTGCCTCGGTCAGTCGGAAGCATTCGAGGAAGCCGCCGGCATCTGCATCCAGCTCGGTATCGATCCGGCGATGCGGCAGGCCGTTGCGCGAGAGGAAGGTTTCGATTCGCGACGTGTCCGCGCCGTGCGCCGGGCCGATCAGCGCGACGCCCGCCTCGCCGTGCAGCATGAGGCCTACGCGGCGCAGGATGAAGGCGCGCATCACGATCTCGCCGATATCGGGTTCGGCGGCGATCATCCGGCGGAATGCGGTGCGCGAGACGCGGAGCACCCGCGTGTCCGTCCGCGCGCGGCCGGTGACGAGGATCGAGCGATCGTTGAACAGATCGAGCTCACCAGTGAACTGGCCGGGGACGTGGAGATGGACGACATGCTCCTGCCCATCGGCTTCGATGTCGATGATCTCGACTCCACCATTCAGGCAGAGGAAGAAATCGACGTTGCGGTCGCCGCGGCTAAACAGCGTTGTCCCGGCGGCAAAGTCTTCTTCATCGCCGAAAGCTGCGACGCGACTCGCCATTTCGGGGGCGAGCACCGGAAAAGTCTGCGCCTCGCGCAGATAGGGATCGGCGGGATCCAGTCGTTGCGACTGCGAATCGGTTCCGGACATGGAAACAGTGTGCCTGCAAAAAGAAGGGGCGCGAAGCCTGTAGCTTCGCGCCCCGTCCTTGCGTGTGGCGTTACGCCTTAGCGGCAGTAACGGACGCGCACGCTGCGGCCCAGATACGGGTCATATTGGCGGCGCACGGTGCAGTTGTTGTACCCGCGATGGCGGCGATAATTCTCGCGGTAGTAATAGCCATCGGTAGGATAATAACCGCGCTCGCGATAGTAGCGGCGGTCATAATCGTAGCGATTATCGTTCGCGAGCGCCGCGCCAATGGCGATGCCGGCGATACCGGCAACGATGGCCGCGCCGCCATTGTCGCGGTCGCGATGGTGGCCGCGATAGCGCTGCGCGTCTGCGGGAGCGGCGGCAACGAGGACGCTAGCACCCAGGGTAACGCCCAGAACGGCTTTCTTCATAAGATTGGCCATGACTTTCCTCCTCATTCCAATTCCATGCCCTGACCCGATCTCTCATCAACGCGAGTCGCAGGCTGAGGATGCGTTTTTAGCCAAAAGCGTCTGAACCCCTGCGGAACTGAGTGTTCATCCGGCGTCCAGATCGGTAACCGCCCTTCCCATGCGATACTGGCTCCTCCGCTCCGAACCCGATGCCTATAGCTGGGACGATCTGATCCGCGACGGCGGCACCGAATGGAATGGCGTGCGCAATTACACCGCGCGCAATTTCCTGAAGGAGATGGAGCCGGGCGACCGGGCGATCTTCTACCATTCGAACACCGATAAGGCCGCTGTTGGCGTGATGGAAATCACGCGCGCTTGGCAGCCCGATGGCGATGACGGCAAATGGGCGAGCGTGCGGGTCGATCCGATTGAGAAGCTCAAAAAGCCGGTGCCGCTGGCAGCCATCAAGGCCGAGCCACGGCTCGCCGAGATCGAAGTGTTGCGCCAGTCGCGACTATCGGTGACGCCTGTGCGCGAGGCCGAGTGGAAAGTGTTGCTCGAGATGGCGGGACATTGAGCGCAAGCGGCGGGAAGCCAGTGGCGGACCGCTGAGGCATATCCGGGCGGAAGGAGCCGATATGACCCTCGCTTGTACCAACATGCCTTCGCCGGTTGGCGAACTCACGCTCGTCGCCAGCGACACAGGGCTGGTGGCGATCCTCTGGGAAAATGACCGGCCGGGCCGGGTGAAGCTTGGCCCGATTGCCGAAGATAATAGCCATGCAATCCTGATCGAAGCCGAGCGGCAGATCGCGGCCTATTTCGCCGGATCGCTCACCCGGTTCGATGTGCCGCTCGATTTTCGCGGCACCGATTTCCAGAAGTCGGTCTGGGCCGCGCTGCTGACGATCCCGTTCGGCGAGACACGCAGCTATGGCGAGATCGCGCAGCAGATCGGCCGGCCCAAGGCTTCGCGCGCCGTGGGCGCCGCAAACGGGCGCAATCCGATCTCGATCATCGCACCGTGCCACCGCGTAATAGGCGCTACCGGCGCGCTTACCGGCTTCGCGGGCGGGCTGGCGGCGAAGGAATTGCTGCTCCGCCTCGAAGGCCGAAACGCTTAGGGCACCAGCAGCCGGCGCATCGCGGGGACCGCTATCGCGAGTTCGTCGGTGACGATCTTGGCGAAGAAGTCTGCGCCGACCGGGCCGAGATGGGTGTAATCGAACGCCTGCTTGGACTGACCGAGCGGCTCGGCGGCGGCGTTATCCTGGGCTGGTGTGTTTTGGGCTGGCGCGGCAGCGCTGGCGGGCGTGGGCCGAGAGGCGATGGTGGTGCCGGTCAGCGCGGCCGCGGCGACTTCGGATGAAGGCGGCATCTCGGCGAAGGTATTGGCTATCGAGGGGCCCATCGCTTCGACCAGATCGGCGCTGCGCTGGTAGAGGTCGACCAACGGCACCTGCATCTCTGCGGCGACCTTGCGGATCGCAGCCGCCCAGGGATCGAGATCGCGGGTCAGCTTCCCAGCCTTGAACTGGCGGCGGGTGAGCGGGGTCAGCAACACCGGCTCGGCACCGGCAGCGCGCGCCTCTGCGACATAGCGCTTCAGCAACGCCGGAAATTCGCTGGCGAGTTCGGTCGAGCGACCGGGCTTTCCGGGCTGGTCGTTATGGCCGAACTGGATGAGCACCCAGGTTTTGACATAGCCGGGGGTCTTCATCTCGCCGAGTGCGAGCGCCCAGCTACCCTCGGCGATATAGCTGTAGGTGCTGCGGCCACCACGGGCGAGGTTTACGCACGCGGCGGACGAAGTGAGGTGCCTTGCGCAGAAGCTGCCGCCCCAGCCGGACAGCACCTGCGTAGTCGAATCGCCGACGAGGATGATCTTGGAGGGCTTGATCGGGGCTGCGGGCGGGCGGGGGAGGATTCCGTCTCCGGCGGGGCTGGTTTGGGCCTGAGCAGTTTGACCCTGTGCCGCGAACGGCGTGATCGCCAAAGTCAAAGCCGCCAGCAACGTCCTGCGCATCGATCCACTCCCTTTCACCCGGGCTATCGGAGACCGGTGTCACTCGCAACCGCCAAGCGCGTCGTTGGCATGGCTGGATCAGGGTGTGGGAGCAGCCGTCGCTCCAGTCGCTGGCAGCGCCGGATCGTCGAGGAGGATCGGCACGCGGTTCGATTTGTCGGGTTTCTTGCGGCCGACCTTCTTCACCGCCTTTGCCGTGTCGCGGATCAACAGCCCGAT
Source organism: Sphingomonadales bacterium (assembly GCA_004173185.1). Lineage (GTDB taxonomy): Bacteria > Pseudomonadota > Alphaproteobacteria > Sphingomonadales > Sphingomonadaceae > Sphingomonas. The sequence continues at coordinate 116,279 of SEFZ01000004.1, forward strand.
ATTGGTCGCCTCGCCGGGCTCTTCGCAGCAGCTGTCATTGTCGATGATCTTGCCGATCGCGCGGACGAGGAAGGTGCCGCCGCCGAAAATGTCCATGCCCGTGGCGCAGCCCTGTGAGAGCGTGGCGCAGGGTGGGGCGGATGCCGCGAGCGCGCCGCTGCCGCTGATATCCGGGTTGCTGGGCATCGGCCGATCGGGCGGGCCGCGCTCGCCGGGCAGCGGCAGGCGAGGGACGCTGGTATCCGCCACGTTGGTGCCGCACACCATGATCTCGCCGTCATCGCGCTTGCAGGTTTCGGGCATGAGCGACCAGCGCTGGGTGCCGTCCGCGTCTTGCGCGGGCTTGGCGACATTGGTGCCCTCCACCGCGCGGGCGGGGACGTCCTGCGAGCCTGCAAGGGCCAGTAGCAGCGCGAGTATCATGTGCGCAGCTAAGCATGCGAAAGCGCCAAGAAAAGGGCGCGCCGGAATGCGGCGCGCCCGTTCCGTTTTCTATTCGCCGCCGAACCGCAAGCGGACGCCGGCATTGACTACAAAGCCGTCGAGGGGTGCCCAGGCGTCTACCGTCCAGCGCCCGTCTGCTGCCCTGCTTGGGCGAAGCAGGCGATCGTAGCGTGTCTGGCGGACGTCGAGGATATTCTCGGCATTGACGAAGATGCGCGCCTTGCCGACCACGACTTCCGCCAGAAGACCCAGATCGAAATAGGGGCGGCTGGTGGTGCGATAGGGGTTGTCTTCGAGCTGCTGCTTGCCGGTGTAATAGAGCTCCAGCCCGATCCGGCCCTTGTCATGCTCTTCCCACATCGCGACCATGCCGCCGCCGTGCCGGGGGGTCAGCGGCGCGACCCTGCGCCCGCCCAACGGATTGGGCTCGGACGCATCGACATAGACATAGCTGCCCGTCACCACGAAGCTGCCCCAGCGATGTCGCAGCAGCAGTTCGGTGCCGCGAATGCGCGATTGCCCCGGCAGATTGACCAGCCGCACGCGATCCGGCGCGATTGCAACAAGCTCGGTGCCATCGTCGATATTCGATCCGAAGAAGGTGACATTGGCTTCCACCGGGCCGCGCGCATAGCCGATGTCGATCGAGGCGGTGGTCGCCGTTTCGGCCTTCAGTCCGGCCAGAGGCGCGAGCCGTGAGAGCCCGGCCGCTTCGATCTCTTCCACGAACGGCGTGGGCGCATAGAAGCCGCGCCCGCCCGATGCGCGGACCGACCATGGCCCCGCGCGGTAGAGCAGCGACAGCCGCGGGCTGAACTGGGTGCCGTAAATGTCGTGCAGATCGAGCCGGGCGCTGCCCGCGAAAGTGAGCCGGCCGGTGAGATCATGCTCTACCTGCGCGAAGATGCCGGGCACGCGATAGGTATAGTCGAACGCCGGAAAGGTCCGCGAGCGGAAGCTGTCTTGCTGATAAGCCAGGCCGCCGATCCACGATGTCGTTCCTAGCTTGCCCGACAGCGAGGCCTCGGCGAACAAAGTAGTGTGCCGGTCGCGCTCGGTGACCGTGCCGAAGCCGTGACGATGATCCTGCGTCATCGCCGAACTGCGGAAATGCGCGGTGACAGTGTCGTTTAGCGGTGCTTCCGCGACCAGCCCGGCATCCAGCCGTTCGGTATCCTGCGTCTGGCGGAATGCGGTGCCCGCCGGAGTGATACGTCCGGGCAGCGTTCCGCCGGTACGCTGCTCGGTCATCGCACCTGCAGTCGCGTAGATTTTCGCACCGTCCGCATTTTCCCAGAACAGGCGAGGGCGGACGATCCAGCGGGTGTAGCCGGGCGTGTCGATCCAGCCGTCGCTGTCGAGATCCTGTTTCGACTGGCGGTGATGCCCGCCGGTGATCGAGCTGGATAGCCCGTCGCCAAACGGCGTGGCCAGATAAGCGGTCACGTCCTGACCGCCGCGCGAGGTTGCGTTAAGCAGCAATTCGCCTTCGGCTTCGCTGCGCGGGCGGCGCGAAACGAGGTTGATCACCCCGCCGAGCGCCGAGGGGCCATAGAGCGCGGATGCCGCACCCTTTATCACTTCGACTTGCCCCAGATCGGTTGGCGGGATCTGAAGCAGTCCCAGCGAGGATGCCTGACCGCCATAAAGCGGCAGGCCATCGGCGAGCAATTGCGTGAAGCGCCCGTCCATGCCCTGTACGCGGATATTGGCGGCGCCGAGCGCGGGCGCAGTGACCTGAACGCGCAGGCCCCCGGTCTCGCTGAGGATCAGCGCGATGTTACCCGGGCGCATGAGGATCTTTTCCTCAATCTCTTCGCGGCCGAGGACTTCGACGCGGACGGGCTCGTCCTGGACGCGGCGGCCCGATCGAGTCGCCTGGACGATGATCTCGTCTTCGCCTGCTTCCTGCTCGACGGGGGGCGTGGTTGCTTCAGTCTGGGCCCATGCCGAATGCGGCATGAGCAGGCCGGCCCCCGCGAGGAGGCCGAGCGCATGTTGTATTTTCATGATTCAAATCCTGATTCGAACGAACGAGGCGCGTGCCGCTGGGCACACGCAATGGCGTCGAATCAGGCGAGGGGCGGCTGGAGCGGCGGTGCTCGGCTGAGCGAGTGGAGCGTCGCCGCCAGCGGAGCGAAGGGCGCGGTGGTTAGCGAGAGGCGGTGCAGATCGCTGGTATCGCGCGCCGGATCACCAGCGACGGGGCAGTGATGATGGTGCGCATGCTGCGCCGGTTCGCCGCGCTCTGCGCCGCAATCGGCCTCGAGCAATTTGGCGACTTCGCTCTGATCGGCATGCGCTGCGCTCGCTTGTGCGGGCTCAGCGATATGCAGGCCGCACCAGATCAGGCTGAGCGTCAGTAAAAGGCGAAGTGTGAAGCGCATTGCTGCGTCGGTAACACCAGTTTGATTGAGGCGCAAAAAAAGGGGCCGGAAATCCGGCCCCTTTCATTTGTTATGGATCAGGCAGTGATCTTTGCGCGCGATGCCTTTTTGCGTTCGTTGGCATCAAGGTGGCGCTTGCGCAGACGGATCGACTTCGGCGTGACTTCGACCAGCTCGTCATCGTCGATATAGGCAATTGCCTGCTCGAGCGTGGCGCGCTTTGGCGGGGTCAGGCGAACCTGATCGTCCTTGCCGCCCGAGGCGCGGAAGTTGGTCAGCGCCTTGGTCTTCATCGGGTTGACCTCAAGGTCATCCGGCTTGGCGTTCTCGCCGACGATCATGCCCTCGTACAGCGATTCGCCATGGGCGACGAACAGGATGCCGCGCTCTTCGAGCGGTCCGAGTGCATAGTTATTGGCTTCGCCATTGCCGTTCGAGATCAGAACGCCGTTCTTGCGGCCTTCGATCTTGCCCTTGTGGGGGCCATATTTCTCGAACAGGCGGTTCATGATGCCGGTACCGCGGGTGTCCGACAGGAACTCGCCATGATAGCCGATCATCCCGCGGCTGGGCGCCGAGAAGGTGATGCGGGTCTTGCCGCCGCCCGAGGGGCGCATGTCGGTAAGCTCTGCCTTGCGGATCGCCATCTTCTCGACGACCGTGCCCGAATATTCCTCATCGACGTCGATGATGACGGTTTCGTACGGCTCGGTCTTGCCGCCATTCTCGTCTTCGCCAAACAGCACGCGCGGGCGGCTGATGCCAAGCTCGAAGCCTTCGCGGCGCATCGTCTCGATGAGCACGCCGAGCTGAAGCTCGCCGCGGCCAGCGACTTCGAAGCTGTCCTTGTCGCTGCTCTCGGTGACCTTGATCGCGACGTTCGATTCGGCTTCGCGGGCCAGACGATCGCGGATCATGCGGCTGGTGACCTTCGTGCCTTCGCGGCCGGCCATCGGCGAATCGTTCACTGCGAAACGCATCGACAGCGTGGGCGGATCGATCGGCTGGGCGTGCAGCGGCTCGGTGACGCTCGGGTCGCAGATCGTGTTCGACACGGTCGCGGTGGTCAGACCGGCGATCGAGATGATGTCGCCGGCATTGGCTTCATCGGTCGGCACGCGCTCAAGACCGCGGAAGGTCAGGATCTTGGACGCACGGCCGGTCTCGACGATCTTGCCGTCATTATCGAGCGCATGGATCGCCTGGTTGGTCTTGACCGAGCCCGAGAAAACCAGACCGGTAAGGATGCGGCCAAGGAAGTTATCGCGATCCAGCAAGGTCACGAGGAACTTGAACGGACCATCCGGATCGGCCGAAGGTGCCGGCACGTGATCGACGATCTTCTGGAACAGCGGGTTCAGCGTGCCTTCGCGCTTATCCGGAGTCTCGTTTGCATAGCCGTTGCGGCCCGATGCGTAGAGCACGGGGAAATCGAGCTGCTCGTCGGTCGCTTCGAGGCTGACGAACAGGTCGAACACTTCGTCGAGCACTTCCTGGATGCGCTCGTCGGGACGATCGACCTTGTTGACGACGACGATCGGCTTGAGGCCGAGCTTCAGCGCCTTGCCGGTCACGAACTTGGTCTGCGGCATTGCGCCTTCCGACGCATCGACCAGCAGGATCACGCCGTCGACCATCGAGAGGATGCGCTCAACTTCGCCGCCGAAATCGGCGTGGCCGGGCGTATCGACGATGTTGATGCGGGTGCCTTCCCACTCGACCGAAGTGGCCTTGGCGAGGATCGTGATCCCGCGCTCTTTTTCGAGATCATTCGAATCCATGGCGCGCTCTTCGATGCGCTGGTTGTCGCGGAAGGTGCCGGACTGGCGGAAGAGTTGGTCGACGAGCGTGGTTTTGCCATGATCGACGTGTGCGATGATCGCCACGTTGCGTAGGTTCATAGGATATCCTGGATACCGCTTGAGTGCGGTTTGCGCGGCCCCATAACCGAAATTGTGCGTTGCGGGAAGACCAAGCCGCATTAGGATGAGACACATGGCCGACAAACTGAAGATTCTCGTGATTCTTGGCAGCGTTCGCGAAGGGCGCATGGCCGAGCCTGTGGGGCGCTGGGTCGTCGAGCAAGCGGAGACCCGCGAATCGCTGGATTGCGAGCTGGTTGACCTCAAGGACTGGGATCTGCCTTTTTACGCATTCCGCGATGCGCCGGCGAAGGGGAATTATCAGGATCCGCTCCAGCAGCGCTGGGCCGAGAAGGTCGCGTCGGCCGATGGCTATATCCTGATCTGCCCCGAATATAATCACGGGCCGCCCGCAGTCCTCAAGAACGCGCTCGACTATGTTTATGGCGAGTGGAACCGCAAGCCGGTCACTTTTGTGGGCTATGGCGGCAATGGCGCGGCGCGCTCGATCGAGCTGCTGACCTGTGTGGCGCGCGAACTGCAATTGGCGGCGCTTGAGGGCTCGGTTCACATCATGGGCGTGTGGAGCAAGGTGAAGGACGGGGTTTTCACCGGCGACGACAAGGATTTGCGCTGGCTTGGCCACGGCTTTGACGAGCTGACCTGGTGGGGCAATGCGCTGAAGGCGGCGCGCTAGCACGTCATTTCGCGCAGCCTGATGGTTCCCACATTGCGGTGGGGATCGATTCCTGTTCGGCCTGGGCATCGCCCGCCGCAGCCCATTTCCAGCTGTACCAGAGCGCCTGGCCCAATCCGCGCATGAAGATGCGTGCCGGGGCGGGGTCGTCCGATTGCGGCGGGCCTTCGAACGATGCGAGGTCGGGGCTGAAGGCGTCGAAGGTGATGTTCTGGAGCGGATCGTTCTCGACGCGTGATTCCTTCGTCGATGCCTCCCATGCGGCGATTTCGGGCGCGGGCTTCTGATCGTCTTCGCGTTCTGCCTCGGCGTCGAGCAGTATCAGGCTGGGTGCGGGGGTGATCCAGGTGCCGCCATAGCCATTGGGCGACTGGAATTCGAACCAGAAGCGGCGCTTGGGGGTCTGGACCCAGAACATCAGGTTGGAGATCGCCATCGGATGCTTGCGCGTGCCAAAGCCTGCGGTGAATTCGGGAGACCCCTTGAGCGCATAAGTTGCCTTGTCGATCGGGCATTTCGGGGCATCGAGTATCTGGGCATGGGCTAGGCCTGGCAGGCTCAAAGCGACTGCCACAAGGAGAGCATGGCGCATCAGAAATCCTTCCATGCAGTGTCTGGGCCGCCGATCTGGGCGGAGATGGCCTTGAGCGTGAGCGTGTTGCCGACGATCTCGAAATCGAGGGTGGCGCGGCCGCCGGTGGCGCAGCAATTGGCGTCATTGTCTTTCCAGAGTTCGGTTTCGGCGAAGAGGCCGGTCAGGTCGTAATCGACGCCGTGCCAGGCACCCACGCCCTCGGGCAAACGCCTGGCGAGGTCATTCTGCCAGCTCTCCAGATCGATCTCGACCCATTTGCCCGCCTGTTTTTGATAGAGGATGTCGGCATTGCCATCGGCGGTGCCGGTCGTGCGGCCCGTGACCCAGAGCAATTGGCGTTCGGAATCGAAGCGGGGATTTTCCATCACCACGCCTTCGAACATCGAGCCGATCGGGCGGGGAGCGCCTGCGCGCGTGACATCCCACAGCATCACGCCCATGCCGATGCCGTCTTCCTCGGAAGAGCCCGCGAGCAACTGATAGAGGATTCGCGTGCCGTCTGCCCCGCGCAGGATGCCGGCCGCGGGCACCTTGCAATCCAGCACCAGCCATTTGGACAGGCAGATCTCGCCCAGAATTGCGGCCTCGCCGGTGGCGGGCAGAATCGCGGCGGCGCGCTGGAGTTCGCCGTCGAGCGCAGCCATCCGATCGGTAATGTGGCTGGCGAGCGTCGCGGCATCGATCAATTTGCCGTCGAAATCCTTCTCGACCGCGATATTGGCGCGGAAGCTGCGAGCGCGGGCCGCCCAGGTGGTGGGGCGATGGGTGATCGCCTGCACGGCCTTTTCCTTTTCGACCAGCTGCGCGTCGAGCTTGGCTAGGGCGGGATCGTTGCAGATGCGCGCGACCAGTTCGGGCGGCATCGAGCATTGGGCGAAAGCAGGGCTGGCGGCTGCCAGCGCGAAAAAAGCGACCCCGGCTCGCAATATCATCTGGCACGCCATCCGCACGCTCTCCGCTTTCCTGCAGTCGTGCGCAGATTGGCACCGGATGTGTCCCGCGCAAAGACCGCAAACAGGGTATTGGCGCTGTTGTCGAAGTCTTACGAGTGTCCTATATGGGCAACACAGTTGGAACGTCTGGGCATTATGCCTATTGAGGACGGACAGCTTTGGAGAATGAGACGATGGCGACCGAGACGATCACGGCCGAACAGGATCTGGTGCTGACCCCGCCCGAGCCGGTGCAGGTGGTTGCGCCCGCCAAGGCGATGGGGCTGGTGCCGGTCGACGAAGGCAAGAAGACCGAGCTCGAGACGCGGGTCGATACCTTTATCGACGATCTGATCGCGCAGGATGTGAACTCGCCCGAATTCGGCAAGCGCGTCGATGCGATCGCGGCGATGGGCCAGCGCGAAATCCGCGAGGCGGCAGGGCAATCGAACCGGTTCCTCGATCGCCCGATCAAGGCGATGGGCAGCGATGGCGTGGGTGCGGATTTGCTGGCGCTGCGCAAGACGGTCGAAGGCCTCGATCCGAGCAAGAACGGCAAGCTGATCGGCGGCAATGACGGGTTCTTCGCCAAGCTTTTCGGCGGTGGCGGGCTGACGCAATATTTCCGCAAATATCAATCGTCGCAGAGCCACATCAACGGCATCCTAAAGTCCCTGTCCAACGGCAAGGACGAGCTGCTGATGGACAATGCCGCGATCGATACCGAGCGGACCAATTTGTGGAACGCGATGGGCCGGCTGGAGCAGATGATCTATCTCTCCAAGGCAATGGACGAGAAGCTCGAGGCCAAGGCGCTTGAGCTGGAGCATAGCGATCCGGCCAAGGCCAAGGCGATCAAGGAAACCGCGCTCTTCTACGTTCGCCAGCGCACGCAGGATCTGCTGACCCAGATGGCCGTGACGGTGCAGGGCTATCTGGCGCTGGATCTGGTCAAGAAGAACAATGTCGAGCTGGTGAAGGGCGTCGATCGCGCGTCCACGACGACGGTTTCGGCGTTGCGCACCGCGGTGACGGTGGCGCAGGCGCTGACCAACCAGAAGCTCGTGCTCGATCAGGTGACTGCGCTCAATACCACGACTGCCGGGCTGATCGATTCGACCGGTCAGTTGCTCAAGAGCCAGTCGGCGGCGATCCATGAGCAGGCGGCTTCGTCGACCATTCCGGTCGAGACGCTCCAGCGCGCCTTCCAGAATATCTATGACACGATGGATGCGATCGACACGTTCAAGCTCAAGGCGCTCGACAGCATGAAGACCACGGTCACGACGCTTTCGAACGAAGTCGAGAAGTCGAAGGGCTATATCGCGCGGGCCGAAGGCGCGGCGCAGAACCAGGTTGGCGGCTCGGCCGAGACCTTCAAGCTGGAGGCGATGTAAGCCCCGATGACCGATGTCGATCGCCTGAGTGCCCGTGCGAACGAACTGATCGAGCGCACCCGCGCGCAGCGCCCCTCCACGCCCGCCGAGCAGCGGATGCGGCGGCGGCGCGAGAGCGAAGTGGTGCGCCGGGTCGGGCGGATCGCGATGGCCGACGGGGCGATCCTCATTGGTGCAATCATATTTGCGCTGGCAGTGGCGCCGCTCGGGATCATGGGCGCGTTTCTGGTGGGCGTGTTGCTGATCGCGGCGACATTGCTGTTTGCGGTGTTGCCCGCGGGCTCCGCACCCGAGGCCGAGCAACTGGCGCAGGTGTCGCTCAAGGCTTTGCCCAAGACGACCGAGCATTGGCTCGATGCACAGCGCCCGGCTTTGCCTGCGCCGGTGCAGGGGCTGGTCGATTCGATCGGCGTGAAGCTGGAGATTATCGCGCCGCAGCTGGCGGAACTGGACGAGCAATCTCCGGCAGCGTTCGAAGTGCGCAAGCTGATCGGCGAGCAATTGCCCGAGCTGGTCAAAGGCTATGCCCGCGTGCCCGAGCCGCTGCGCCGGGTCGAGCGCGGTGGACTGACCCCCGATCAGCAACTGGCGCAGGGGCTGCAATTGATCGACGACGAGATCGCCGAGATGAGCACCCAGCTGGCGCAGGGCGATCTCGATCTGCTCGCGACGCGCGGGCGCTACCTGCAGATCAAATATCAGGGCGATGGCGAATGAAGCCTCTGTTGGCGGCGCTGCTCGCGCTTGTCGTCGCGACACCCGCATTTGCGCAGGCCTCTGGCGATGCGGCGCTCGATAAACTGATCCGCGCTTCGTATCGCAGCTATCTCGATAGCGAGACGGCACCGCGCCCGAAAATCCCGGCGAGCGCGCGGTTCAACGCGACCGAAGCCGAATGCGCGGCGACTGCCAAGCGCATCGACGCCAAGGAAGGCGCGGACAGCTCGATGGGCGCGTGCGGTGACGATTATGATCTGTTCTGCCAGTGTCAGGACGCGTTCGGGCTGGACTGGGCGAAGATCGACGTCGCGATCACCCATCCCGATGCGCAGCGCGCCGAAGCGGTTATCACTTTTCCGCCGATGGAAGGCTTAGACAGCGACGGCCCGGCGCTGCGGATGATGTTCGTTCGCGGCGGCAAGACCGGCTGGCTGCTCGATGACGTTTGGGAATATGCGCAGGCTGAGGAGGGCGAGGGATCGTATCGCACGCGGATCACTGCGAGCATTCAGGATATGCGCAAGCGCCTTGGCATGCCCGCTTGGAAGGTGCCTGCGCTCTAGCGCTTGATTCCGGTGGCGGCGCGTTCGGCGAGGCGCTCGACGGCGGCGGCGTGGAGGCCGGGGACGGTGGCGAGGACGCCAAAAGCTTCGGCGGCGGGCGTGTTGAACGCGAGGGGCCGGCCTAGCGCGTCGCTAACGGTGGCGCCGGCTTCGCTGGCGATCAGGACAGCGGCGGCGACATCCCATTCATGGCCCCAGCGGATCGAGGCGAGCAGATCGGCTTCGTTCGCGGCGACCATCGCGATGCGCAGCGCGATCGAATTGGGCTTGGCGACCATTTCGAGATCGGAATCGACCTTGGGCAATTGATCGGCGGGGACGCGGGCTCCGGCAAGCTGGGTGCGGTTGCCCGCGCGCAAACGCTCTGCGTTGCGCCACGCTCCCTTGCCGGCTTCGGCGATCCATTTCTCGTGGCGGGCAGGGGCATCCAGCACACCGATCAGGGGCAGGCCATCCTCGACCAGCGCGATCGAGACTGCCCAGCCGGGGCGGGCACGAATATAGTCGCGGGTGCCGTCGATCGGATCGACGACCCAGAGGCGGCGGCTGCTCAGCCGGTCGGTGTTGTCCACGGTTTCCTCGGACAACCAGCCTGCTTCGGGGATCAGCGCGCTCAGACGCTGGCGCAGCAAGGCATCGACTTCGAGATCGACTTCGCAGACCGGGCTACCCGGCACTTTTTCCCAGCGCTTGAAGTCAGTCTCCCAGCGATCGATCGCCAGCTTGCCGGCTTCGGCGGCGATGGCCGCGATCTGCTGGGCCAGATCACTCACCGGCGATGGTCATCCCGTCGATGCGCAGCGTGGGTGCGTTGATCCCGTAGCGGAATTCCAGATCGTTTGCGGGGGTGAGCGCGCGGAACATATCCTCGAGGTTCGAGGCGATGGTGATTTCAGAGACGGGCCGCGTGATCTCGCCCTTCTCGATCAGATAGCCCGCGGCACCGCGGCTGTAATCGCCGGTGATGCCATTGACGCCCTGGCCGATCAGTTCGGTGACGAGGATGCCATATTCGATCTCGGCGATCAGCGTTTGGGGCGGGATATGGCCGGCCTGCATATATAAGTTGCTGGGCGCGACACCCGGCGCGCCGCCGATGCCGCGCGAGGCGTGGCCGGTGGCTTCAAGGCCGAGTTGGCGGGCAGAGGCGCTATCGAGCAGCCAGGTTTCCAGCATGCCGTGATCGACCAGCTTGATCGGTTGAACCGGCAGGCCTTCGCCATCGAACGGGCGCGAGCGCAGACCGCGTGGGCGATGCGGATCGTCGCAGATCGTCACGCCCTTGTCGAAGATCTGGGTGCCGAGCGCATCGAGCAAGAAGCTGGTTTTCCGCGTGATTGCTGCGCCCGCAATCGCGCCGAGCAAATGGCCGAGCATGCCCGAGGAGACGCGACGATCGAATATCACCGGCATCGCGCCGCTGGCGATTCGTGCAGGGTTCAGCCGGGCGACGGCGCGCTCGCCAGCAAGGCGGCCGATCGCGTCGGGGGCTTCGAGCGTCGCGGCGTGGCGCGACGAATGATGCGCATAGTCGCGCTCCATGTCGCTGCCGGTGCCCGCAAGGACGCTGGCCGAAAGGCCATGGCTGGTCTGGGCATAGCCATTGGCGAAACCATGGCTGGTGGCGATGGCCATCACCGCGCGCGAGGCGCTGGCGCCGCCGCCTTCGCTGTTGGTGACGCCGGGGACGGCGCGGGCGGCATCCTCTGCTGCGAGCGCGCGGGTCTTGAGCGCTTCCGGCGAGTCGTTCGCGCCATCATCGAGATCGAGCAAAGGCGGATTGCCGTGGAGCAGACGATCCTGAGGGGCGAGGCCAGCCCATTGGTCTTCGGGGGCTTCCTTGGCCATTGCGAGCGCGCGTTCGACAAGCGTGTCGAGCGCGGCGTTGCTCAGATCGGAAGTGGAAACACTGGCCGAGCGGCGCCCGACGAAGACGCGCAAGCCCAGTTCCTCGCTCTCGGAGCGCTCGACATCTTCGAGCGCACCCATGCGGACCGAGACCGAGAGCGCGCGATCGGCAGCGAAGACGGCATCGGCGGCATCTGCGCCAGCCGTTTTTGCGCGCGCAACGATATCGGCGGCGCGATCACAGGCCTGTTGGGTAGTCAGCATCTTGGCGATCTAGGGATGCGGCCCGAGAAGGTCAAAGTGCCATCACAGAGTTTGCCCGACGACGAAGCAGGCGGCGAACAATAGAAGCCCGGCATTGCGGTTGCTGCGGAAGCGGGCGAGCGTGTTTTGGCCATCCGCCGGGGAGAGGGTGACGACCTGCCAGATCAAATGGAGAGCGATGGGGATCAGGGTGGCGAGCGCGAGCAGATCGGGGCGGAGCTGCCAGATCGCAGCGACCCAGAATGCCAGCGCGATCGCGTATAACAGCGCAACTCCAGGTCTTACTCCCTTGCCCAGCGCACGGGCCGAGGAGCGGACGCCGACCAGCGCATCGTCCTCGACATCCTGCAGTGCATAGATCGTGTCATATCCGATCACCCAGAAGATGCTGCCGGCATAGAGTAACAGGCCGGGCGCCCAGGCCATATCCGGCGCTTCAGCCCAGGCGACCAATGCCGCCCAGGAGAACACCATGCCCAGCCATGCCTGCGGCCACCAGGTGATCCGCTTCATGAAGGGGTAGCCGGCAACCAGCGCGAGGCTGGCGAGCGCCACGCCTGCCGTCAGCGGGGTAAGCTGGAGCAAAACGACCAGCCCGATCAGGCACAATGCACCCAGCCAGATCCATGCCGATTTGACGCTGACCGCGCCGCTGGCGAGCGGGCGGCTGCGGGTGCGCGCCACCTGCCGATCTAGGTCGCGATCGATAATATCATTATAGACGCAGCCGGCCCCACGCATCGCGATGCTGCCGAGCAAGAACCACAAGAGCAGATCCCAGCGCGCCCACGCATTGCCCGATAGCGCCAACGCGCATGCTCCGGGCCAGAAGAGCAGCCACCAGCCGATCGGTCGATCGAAGCGTGCGAGCAGTGCATAGGGCCGGGCGGCGGCGGGCAACATGCCCATGAGGCCACGATATTCGGTGTCTGGAACGGCCATGGAATCAGTCATTTCACTGCCCTATCTCCTCGTGCGGTACGACGGCAAGCTGACGTTCAGCCACATCCCGCCATGATTACGCCCTTGAAACGGCACGATGGCTCCCGATCTCGCGAGCAAGCCAAAGATAGGATGCTATGTTGATTCGTCTGCTCAGCCTGCTCGCCGCGCCTCTTCTGCTCGGAGCGGCATCACCGGCCCCCGCGCAGGGAATCCTGGGCGAATGGCGCAACACGAACAATAATGTCCACCTGCGCCTGCAGCATTGCGGCACGGAGATCTGCGGCAAAGTCATCTGGGCCGCGGACCAGCAGCGCAAGGATGCGCTTAAGGGCAGCGGCAAGCCGCTGGTTGGCAGCACCCTGCTCCGCGACTTGAAGGTGAGCGGCGACGCGACGTGGCGCGGCAAGGTGTTCATCCCCGATATCAACACCACTGCATCGGGCACGGTGACTCAGCTCAGCCCGATATTGATGCGGGTTTCGGGTTGCACGCTGCTCGGGCTGATCTGCAAGACGCAGCACTGGCACCGGATCCGCTGAGCGTCCGCAACATTCAGGCATAAAAAGCAGGCTATGGGTGCCAACCGATTTTGAGTGGAGTGACGATATGCGTGCGGTGATCCTGGGAGCGATGATCCTTGGCGGGATGACCAGCCCGGCCGTGGCGCAGGACACGCCGCGCGGCCCGCTGTTCGTCAGCCCGATGGGCGAACCGTTTCGCGGACCCGAGCCGCACGACTTATGGTTCGATGGCGCAGACACCAATCATGATGGCGTGCTGACGCTTGAGGAAATGACCGCGGATGCCGCGCGGTTCTTCGCCGTGCTCGATATGCGCAAGGACGGCGAGATCGATCCGCAGGATATCGAGCATTACGAGACTGTCCTCCTTCCCGAGATCCGCGTGACGACGAAGGCCGAACGGCAGGGCTGGCGCGCCGGGGATACCCAGGTCGGGCCTGGCGGCGGCGAAGGTGGCCCGGTGCAGGTCGCCAGAAAGCCCAGCAAGGCCCCCCTTCGGCAAGGTGCGGGGCGCTTCAGCTATCTCGAATACCGCCAGCCGATTTCGGTGGCCGACCGCAATTTCAATCGCGGCGTCGATTCGCGAGAGTTTGCCAAGGCTGCGGAAACGCGGTTCGACCTGCTCGACGCGAACAAGGACGGACGGATCGAGAAGAGCGAATTGCCCAATTTGCCCGACGAGCGCGGGCGCGTGCGCTGAGGCTTGGTTCGCGGGTGACGGGCGGGTAGAGCGGCGGGATGCCCGCTACCCCCGCCTGGCCACCGCAATCGACTCCCCGGCTGTTCGTCGAGAGCGAACTCGCCCCCGGACATCTGAGGATCGACGGTCCGCAGGCGCATTACCTTGTGCAGGTGATGCGGATGAAAATCGGCGATCCAGTCAAATTATTCGACGACAAGACCGGCGAATGGCTGGGCGTGGCTGCGAGCGTCGGCAAGCGCGACGTGACGCTGGACGTGACCGAGATGCTGCGCCCCCGCGAAGCCGTGCCCGATTTGTGGCTGGTCTTCGCGCCGATCAAGAAGGGGCCGGTCGACTGGCTGGTCGAGAAAGCATGCGAGCTGGGTGCCGATCGGCTGGTGCCGGTCATCACGCGGCGCACGGTGGTCGATCGACTCAATCTCGATCGGCTGCGCGCCAATATGATCGAAGCGGCGGAGCAATGCGGGCGAACCGCCTTGCCGAGCATCATCGAGCCGGTGAAGCTCCCGGCATTGCTGCGCGACTGGCCCGAGGGGCGGACGATATTCTTTGCCGATGAGACCGGCGGCGCGCCCGCGCAGGAGGCGATGCGCGCGCGGCCTGGACCTGCTGCGATCCTGATCGGCCCCGAAGGCGGGTTCGACTCGGAAGAGCGCGAGGCCATCCGCGCGCATCCTCAGGCGGTTGGCATTGCACTCGGCCCACGCATCCTGCGCGCCGAAACTGCGGCGGCGGCGGCGATTTCGCTGTGGATGGGTGCAGCGGGGGACTGGTAGCGGGACCACTGGCTTCCCATCTCGCGCACGAGTAAGGGGCGCAGATGAGCACGAAGACCGTTTCGAACAGCAACGCACCGGTCATCGAGAGCCGGGACCAGTTGATCGGCTATTTCGCCAAGGGCGAAAAGCCGGTGGATCGCTGGAAGATCGGCACCGAGCACGAGAAATTCGTCTATTGGAAAACGCCGGATCACCGCGCGCCTTCGTATGAAGAGCCGGGCGGCATCCATGCGCTGCTGATCGGGCTGACCGAATTTGGCTGGAAGCCGGTTTACGAGGGCGAGAACATCATCGCGCTTTCGGGGCCGGACGGGGCGATCAGCCTTGAGCCTGCCGGGCAGTTCGAGCTTTCGGGCGCGCCGCTCGACAATCTGCACGAGACTTGCGCTGAAACCGGGCGGCATCTGGAGCAGGTAAAGGCCGTGGGCGACAAGCTGGGGATCGGCTTTCTCGGCCTTGGCATGTGGCACGACAAGACCCGCGCCGAGCTGCCGATCATGCCCAAGGGCCGCTATGAGATCATGTTGCGCCACATGCCGCGCGTCGGCACGATGGGCCTCGACATGATGCTGCGCACCTGCACGATCCAGGTGAACCTCGATTACGCATCCGAAGCCGATATGGCGAAGAAGTTTCGCGTCGGGCTGGCGCTGCAGCCGCTGGCGACTGCGCTCTTCGCCAATTCGCCGTTCCTGGAGGGCAAGCCCAACGGCATGCTCTCCTATCGGAGCCATATCTGGTCGGACACCGATCCGCAGCGCACGGGCATGCTGCCTTTCGTGTTCGAAGATGGCTTCGGCTATGAGCGCTATGCCGATTATGCGCTCGATGTGCCGATGTACTTTGTCTACCGCGACGGCAAATATATCGACGCCTCGGGGCTGAGCTTTCGCGACTTCCTCAAGGGCGAATTGTCGGTCCTTCCCGGCGAGAAGCCGACGATGGACGATTGGGCGGATCACCTCTCCACTGCCTTCCCCGAAGTGCGGCTGAAGACTTTCCTCGAAATGCGCGGAGCCGATGGCGGCCGCTGGGGGCGGATCTGTGCGCTGCCGGCATTCTGGGTCGGGCTTTTGTACGATCAGGGCGCGCTGGATGCCGCATGGGATCTGGTCAAGGGTTGGGACATGGCCGAGCGGCAGACGCTGCGCGATTCGGTGCCCAAGCTCGCTCTGGACGCGCCGCTGCCGGGTGGTGGCAAGCTGCGCGACATTGCGGGGCAGGTGCTCGATATCTCGGCGGCGGGGCTGAACGCGCGCGGGCGGCTCAATTCGTCGGGCGATAATGAGAGCGGCTTCCTAGATCCGCTGCGCGAAATCGTGCGCACGGGCAAGGTGCCGGCGCAGCTGTTGCTCGATCGTTATGCTGGCGAGTGGCACGGCGATATTTCGCGCGTGTATGACGAGGCTAAGTTCTAACTTCCTCAACCCATACTGACTGCGAGATCATTTCCGCCATCCCATAGGCGGTGAGGAAGGAGACGTCGGCGGCATCGCGGCCGACGCCGATCTTCGCCATCGCGGCTTCCTCCGCCATGCCGGTCGCGTCGACCAGATGCCATTCGCCACCGAGAAAGACTTCGGCGACTGCGTGGAAATCGGGCGGGTCTACGCCGAGCGCATAGACGCTGGCGATGCGCGCGGGGATGCCGGCGGCGCGGACGAGCGTGATCAGCACATGCGCGTAATCGCGGCAGATGCCCTCGCGGCGGACGAAAGTGTCGACCGCAGTCGTCTCGGCATTGCTGACGCCGGGGACGTAGCTGAAGTTGTTCTCGATCCAGTCGCGCATCGCCAGCACGCGGTGACCGCCATCCATCCCGCCAAACTCGGCATCGACGAAGGTCTGGAACTGATCGGACGGGCAATAACGCGAGCCGAACAGATACTGGATTGTCTCGCCTGGCAGGAAGCGCGGCTCGATGCGCGGCAGATTGCGGCAATCGGTGAGGAGCCGGTTGATCGAGACCGTGGCTTCATAGGCGACGGTGAGCGGGCCATCGGCGCGCAGCCAGATGCGATCGCCGATCGTGTCATGCGCAGCGACACGAGCGAAATGCTCGCGGGGGGAGACCTGGAGATTGGCGGATTCGATCCATTGCTCGGGGATCGCCGCTGCTTCGACCTGAAGCAGCACGTCTGTCGGTTCGGCGAAACTATATTCGAGGTGCGCGCGGATCGAGAGTTTCATGGCCCCCGCAACGTGCGGTGGGCAGCTAGGCTCCGCGCCGGACCCTCACTTTCCCCGAAATAATCCGCCCGCCCGCGCAAAGAAGCGCGGGATCAGGCCCCTGCGCGTCATCCAGGCGCTGTATTCCTGATAATGCGGGTCCATGCCGAGATGGCGCTCTTCGGTGCGTGCGCGCCAATAATAGACGCCGCTGACGCAGGCCATCACCGCAGTGTTGCGCACCGCATCGGTCCAGCTGCTCGTCGCGAGGAAGGGCAGGGTCGACAGCCACCAGAACAGGTTTTTCGAGAGATAGGCCGGGTGGCGACTGAACGCGTACGGCCCGTGGGTGAGGATGCCGCGATGCGTGAGGTTCGAGAAGCGGATGCCGAACGCGATGGTCGCCCAGGCATAGATCGCGGTGAGCGAGACCAGGATCACGCCGGTTACGGCCAGGATCCACGGATGCCCGGCGTACCAATAGGTCCAGTCGGCGCTGCCGGGATGATAATCGAGCGGGCCGCCTTCGCCCATTAGCAGGAAAGGCGGGTAGCAGATAAGCGCCGCGGTCCAGCCGGCCGCATAGGGATTGGCGGTGCGGATATGCGAGTCGAGCGGGCGGAAGGTGAGGATGTACCCCGCCGTTGCGAACGCCACGTCGATCACGAACATGAAGGTGATGCAGTAATTCGCCAGGGCGACCGGGTTCTGGAGCAGCGCGTCGGTTTTCCAAGCGACGAAATCGCCGAAGCCGGGCGGCACGATCGAGAGCATGAAGGCGAGGAAGAAGCCCTTCACCGCCCAGCTGCGCAGATGATTGTAGATCGCTTGTTTTTCAGCGCCCTCCACGCCCATCAGCCATGCGCCCATATGCCACGCGCCGTCGCGCGGCTCGACCATGCGGCGGTCCAGCCAGAGGACATAGGGGATCGACAGCACGAACAATGCGGGCGCGACCATTTCGAAGCACCACATCGCGAAGGGGAAATTGGCAAAGCGCGTATCGGACCAGACGCGGAAGATCATGTAGATCGCGGCGATCCCGCCCCAGGTGAGCCAAAGCCCGGTAAGCTTGGTGACCGAAGTATCGAGCGTCTCACGCCATGGGCGGACATTGTTCCAGTCGATGCCGGTCGAGGGATTGCGATGCACCTTGTCGACGAAGATCGACCACAGCACCATCGGCACCGCACAGGCAGCGACATTTACCAAAGCCGCATAGGGTCCATCGAGATGATAGACATGCGCGAAGATCAGCCATGCGGTCATGCCGGCGAGTCCGGCAAAGCCGACGCCGGTGCTCACCGCCGATTTGGGGCGGGGGTCGGCCTTGGCCGCAGCTTCTGCCAGTGCGGGATCGTGATACATGGCCGAAATATCTAGGCCGCAATGGTTAGCGAGCCGTGAAGGGTTGCGCATCGCGCGGTGCTTTACTGGCGGCAATCGCTGGGCCTATGTGCCCGTCATCCCTGATTTTTCGGTTGAGGCGACTTCCAAATGATCCGTGCGCTTTCCATCGCTGTTTTGCTTGCCACCACTGCCCCTGCGCTGGCCCAAAGCCCTGTAACCAATAGCGCGCCGCAGCCGGTGCCCTTCACCGATACGATCCCGAAGCCGCGCGATGTGGCCTATCCGGGCACGATGGCGGTGCATGTCGATGCGACCAACGTTCAGCAGGGCATCTTCCGCGTGAAGCAGAGCATCCCGGTCGCGAAGAGCGGGCATATGGTGCTGCTCTATCCGAAGTGGATCCCCGGCAAGCACGGCCCCCGCGGCGAGATCGAGAAGCTGGCCGGCCTGCAGATCATGGCAAATGGCGAGCGGCTGGAATGGAAGCGCGATCCGGTGGACGTGTTCGCATTTCACGTGACTGTGCCCAAGGGCGCGAAGGCGCTCGACGTGGAGTTCGAGTTCCTTTCGGCGACCAAATCCGATCAGGGCCGCATCGTGATGGCGCCCGCGATGATGAACCTGCAATGGTATTCGCTGAGCCTGTATCCGGCGGGCTATTACACCCGCCGCATTCCGGTGGTGGCGACCGCGACCTATCCCGAAGGCTGGAGCGCGGCTTCGGCGATTCCCGCGAAGAAGGACGGATCGACCTACACCTATGACAAGGTCGATTACGAAGTGCTGGTCGATTCGCCGGTGTTCGCGGGGCGCTATTACCGGGAGTTCAACCTTGGTGAGCGCGTGGACCTCAACGTCTTTGCTGACAGCCCCGAGGAACTGGACGCGAAGCCCGAGCAGATCGAGAAGCATCGCAATCTCGTGACGCAGGCGATCAAGCTGTTCGGCGCGGAGCATTATGACCGTTATGAATTCCTGTTCGCGATCACCGCCGAGATGGGCGGTATCGGCGTGGAGCATAGCCGCAGCTCGGAGAACGGCGTCGGTCTCGGCTATTTCGCCAAATGGGACGATCAGAACACTTCGCGTAACCTGCTCGCGCACGAATATGCGCATAGCTGGGTGGGCAAATATCGCCGTGGCGCGGATCAGATCACTGCGGACTTCCGCCAGCCCATGCGCAACTCGATGCTGTGGGCTTATGAGGGGCATGACCAGTTCATCGGCTATGTTCTCGGCGCGCGCGCCGGGCTGATGACCAAGGAAGACACGCTGGAGGTGCTGGCGAGCTATGCCGCGCTGCAGGATACCCGGCCGGGGCGCAAATGGCGCGCGATGCTCGATACCACCAACGATCCGATCATCACGGCGCGCGGTGCCAAGGGCTGGCTGAGCTACCAGCGCTCCGAGGACTATTATGTCGATGGGCTGATTACGTGGATGAACGTCGATTCGATCCTGCGCGAGAAGAGCGGCGGCACCAAATCGATCGACGATTACGATCGCGCTTTCTATGGCATGCGCGACGGCGATTACGGCACCTTGCCCTTCACGATCGACGATATCGTCCGCACGCTCAACGGGATCGTTCCCTATGACTGGCGCAGCCTGCTCGACGAGCAGGTCAGCAAGCCGGCGGACCATGCCCCGCTCGCGGGTTTCGAGCGTAACGGCTACAAGCTGGTCTACACCGACAAGCCAAACAAGACCGCGTCCAAGACCGGGCTGGACCTGATGTATTCGCTGGGGCTGTCGATGAGCGCGACCGGGATCAGCCAAATTATGTGGGACGGCCCTGCGTTCAAGGCGGGCATGGACCTTGGCGACGAGATCATCGCGGTGAATGGGCGCGGCCATACCAATGACCGGCTAAAGGCCGCAGTGGTCGCGGCGAAGGATAGCAAGGACCCGATCAAGCTGCTGCTGAAAAGCGGCGATCGGTATCGCGAAGTCTCCATCGACTATCACGGGGGCCTGCGCTATCCGCACCTCGAAAAGATCGGCGAAGGAGAGGCCGGTCTCGACAAGTTGCTCACGCCTAAATGAGGCGGAGCGCGAATATTTGAACAGGGTAGAACATGCGCATCGATATGATCCCCACCGGGGATGACGTTCCGAACAGCCTCAATGTGATCATCGAAGTACCGACTGGCGGCGAGCCGGTGAAATATGAGTTCGACAAGGCTTCGGGCGCCTTGTTCGTCGATCGCATCCTGCACACGCCGATGCGCTATCCGGCGAATTACGGCTTCGTGCCGCATACGCTTTCGCCCGATGGCGATCCGCTCGATGCGCTGGTGATCTCGCGCTCGCCCTTCATCCCGGGCTGCGTCGTGCGCGCGCGCCCGATCGGCGTGCTCAAGCTGGAAGACGAAGCCGGCGGCGACGAGAAGCTGATCTGCGTGCCGATCGATTCGACCTTCCCGTATTACACCGACGTGGGCGAGCGCGGCGATCTGCCGTCGATCGTGCTCCAGCAGATCGAGCATTTCTTCAAACACTATAAGGATCTCGAATCCGAAAAGTGGGTGCGGATCGGCGAGTGGGGCGATGCCGAGGAAGCCAAGCGCATCGTGCTTGAGGCGGTCGAAGCAGCCAAGGCGGCGAAGGCGGCCGCCTGAACCCGGCGACTGCCTGGCGCGCGACGGCGATTGCGGGGGCGGCCACTCTGGTCGTCTCCTCGATGTTCGGGCGCGTGCCGGGGCTGGTGGCCTGTGGGCCGAGCGGCGGCGCGGGGCCGGTGATCGCATTCGAACTGGTGCGATCAGCCGAGCAACTCTGGTCGCTCTTCGGCAGCGAGCCGTGCACCAGCACGCTGGTTAAGGCGCAGCGCGAGGCTTTGTGGCTCGATCTGCTGGCCTTCATTCCGGCCTATACCGTGTTCCTGGCGCTCGGGGCGTTCGCGCTCCGGCGCTCGGGGCTGTTGCTGGCGCTCATCACGATGAGCATCTTCATGGCAGCCGGCACTTTCGACGAGATCGAAGGGGCGGTGCTGTTCAAGATCCTGGGCGCGATGCCGGGGACGCCGTTGCTGTACGACGCGCTGTTCTGGACGGTGCGACCCAAATTCGCATTGCTGGGGGTGGGCGAGATATTGCTCGCGGCCTTGCTGTGGCGCGGGCCGTTGCTCGCCAAGATCGCTTCGGGGCTGTTGCTCGCGGGTGGGCTGGCTTCGCTCTATTTCCTGTTCAATGACCCTTATGCGCCGGGGATGATGAAGGGGCACACTTATGCCTGGGGCGCGCTGCTGGTGGTGGCGCTGATCGGCGCGGTACGGCCCGACTTTGTGACGCGCGAGGCCGCGTGAGGAAGACCGGGGGCATCGGCAACCGGATCGCTCCTCCCCGCTTCCTGTTGTTTATCGCGGTGACGGCGCTGGGGGCAGCGCTTGCCATCCCGCCGCTGGGGCTGCGCTACGGCGCGATGATAGGGTTCGATGCGGGAGCTCTGGTCTTCCTGCTCTCGTGCCTTCCGATGCTGAGCCATGAATCGGATGCGATGCGCGAATCGGCGAAGCGCAACGATGCCAATCGCGTGTTGATGCTGCTGATTACGCTGGCGGTATCGCTGGTCGTGCTGGCGGCCGTGGCGAGCGAACTGATGCAAAAGGCCGCGGGAGATTGGTGGTCGCTGCCGCTGATCCTCGGCACGCTCGTTTTGTGCTGGACCTTCAGCAACACGATTTACACGCTGCATTATGCGCATCTGTTTTACAGCGCGGTGCAGGGCAAGGATGCGGGCGGACTTAGCTTTCCTGCGACCAAGGAGCCCGATTATTGGGACTTCATCTACTTCGCTTTCTGCCTGGGGATGACCTTCCAGACCAGCGATGTGGAAGTGACGCAGGGGCGGCTGCGGCGCGTGGTGACGCTGCATTGCCTCGCGGCGTTCGTCTTCAACCTTGGCGTGATCGCGTTCTCGATCAACGTGCTGGGGGGCGGTTAGGCCTGATCCTTCGACAAGCTCAGGATGAGCGGTGTCAGGATGAGTGGTGTCAGGATAAGCGGGCCGAAAATCCGCTCACCCTGAGCTTGTCGACGGGCGCTTCTTCGGCTTCTTCTTCGCCGCGCCCCTTAGCCCGGCGGCGACCGCAACCCCGGCCCATTCGCGCATCGCATCCGCATCGTCATAAATGTCGGCAGGGCCGCGGCGGTAGTTGAGACTCTCGGTCTTGCCGTCGCTGCCGGTGAAGGTGAAGCGCTCGCAGCCGGCTTCGTCCCATGCCGCGTTGCTTGTCGCATCGGCCTTGAGCCAGATGTCGCTCTCATCGACGAGCCCGAACACGATCCCGTCGAGATAGAGCATCGCGCAGCCCATCATGTGGCGCATCGTCACGCTGCCTATCGGCTCGCAGGCCTCGATGGTCCAATCAACCAGCCCGCGATCAAAGGCCATCAGCCGCGCCCGGCGAGCCGGGCCAGCGCTTCTCCGGTGACGCGGTTGACGGTCCAATCGTCCATCGGGACCGCGCCCATCGCGCGGTAGAAATCGATCGCAGCGGTGTTCCAGTTGAGCACTGCCCATTCGAAGCGGGTGCAGCCGCGATCGACTGCGATGCCGGCGAGATGCTTGAGCAAGGCAGTGCCGACGCCAGCGCCGCGTGCTTCGGGGGTGACGTAGAGATCTTCCAGATAGAGCCCGCGCCATCCGGTCCAGGTCGAGAAATTGTGGAAGAACAGCGCCATCCCGACGGGCTTGCCATCGATCTCGGCGATCACGGCCTCGGCTGCGGGACGATCGTCTCCAAACATCGCCTGATGGAGCAATGCCTCGGTCGCGACGACCTTGTCGGCCTCGCGCTCAAAATCGGCTAGTTCCTTCACGAAGATCATGATCTGGGGAACATCGGCGGGCGTCGCCGGGCGAATCGTAATCATGGCAATGCTGCCTCCGTATCATGGGCGACCAGCCCGGGCTTGCGCCGCGCGGCCAGCACGCAGGCGGTGACGATCAACGCTGCACCCGCCAGCGTATAGGGCGGGACATGCTCGCCGAACACCAGCCAGCCGAACAAAGCCGCCCAGACGAATGAGGTATATTCAGTGGGTGCGAGATAATTGGCTTCGGCGCGGGCATATGCCCAGGACATGAGCCACAGCGATCCGGTGGCGAGCGCTGCCGCTAACAGGATCGGGGCGACCTGATCGGTAGGAGGAAGCGCCGCCAGCCAGGGCGCTGCGAGCAGCAGGAAACCGCCGACGATCAGGCTCTGGAAGAAGCTGATCTCGGCGGGGCCGGCGACAAGGGCCTGCTGGCGCATCAGGATTATGTTGTACGAATAGCAGACCGCCGAGCCGATGATCGCGATCGTGCCGAGCAGCGCTTCGTCACCCATTTGCGAGCGCGACTGGCCGAGCAGGATCACCGCGACGCCTGCGATTGCGAGCAGCGACGGGCCGATCACTTCACGGCCGACCTTTTCCTTGAGCAGCAGAGCGGCGAGGCCGAGCGCGAGCAGGGGCGCGATGTAGCAAAGCGCGATCGCCTGAGCCATCGGCACGCGGGCCAGACCCCAGAAGAAGAGCAGCGCCATCACCACCGTGACCATCCCGCGGATCACGTGAAAGCGCAGCGCATCGCGGCCCGGCATCTTCGGTCGCTGCGCGAAATAGAGGATGGCGGTCATCACGAAGATGGCAGCGAAGCGCCACAGCATCGCATTGTAGACGCCCATTGCGAGCGTCATCCCCTTCATTACCGCGTCCATGCCCGAGAACAGCGCGATGCCGAGCGCGCCCGCCGCGAAGGCGACGGGAAGCGGAGTGGGGCGCGGCGCAGTCATGCCAAGCGCCTTGGCCGGATGCCGGGCGGATTACAACGCCGGAAGCCGAGGCACCGCGACAAGCGGATGCCCCGGCCTTCAGGACGCGGAGCTTAACGCCGCTTTCGCGGTGCTTTAACGCCGCTTGCGCGGGACTGGCGTCGCCTGACCGCCGAAGAACGCCACCGTGTGCTGCTGGGCGTCATTGTCCCAGCTCGCGGTGTTCAGATCCTTCACCGGCTCGACCTTGGTGATGACAACGCCGTCCTTCAGCGACCAATCGACCTCGAAATACTGGTCGCCGGTCAATTCGGTATCGAAGCTGTCGCACAGGTCACCCGTCGCCGCGATGATGCTTGCGTCGGGAAGCGGCGCATCGGCCTTGGGAGCCTTTGCCGGCGGACCCCAGCGGCGCGGCGTCTTGTCGTTCGGCCGCTGCCATTGCAGCGCATAGGAAGTCCAGCCATTGCCGCAGCCGGCA
The DNA here is from genome assembly GCA_004173185.1 of Sphingomonadales bacterium. GTDB lineage: Bacteria > Pseudomonadota > Alphaproteobacteria > Sphingomonadales > Sphingomonadaceae > Sphingomonas. The sequence goes on from SEFZ01000004.1 coordinate 140,697, forward strand.
GAGGCGAAGACGCTGGTGGCGCCTTCCTCAGCCTGAGTGCGGGCGATCTGGCCGAAGGTGGCGAGCGCATCGGTCACGGCCGGGGTAACCACGGGCACGTCTTCCGGCATGGCGAGCGCGAGTGCGAGGAGGGCGATCATTCTGCCGCCTCGACGACAAGGTTGTTCGCAGCCTCAAGCTCGGCAGCTTTGGATTCCACCAATTTCACGATGTGATCAATCATTCCGTCGTCCTGAATATGATGGTCGGTAACCCCCGACAGATAGACCATGTGCTTTCCAGCACCCCCTCCAGTTATTCCTATATCGGTTTCTCGAGCCTCGCCGGGCCCGTTGACGACGCATCCCAACACCGACAGCGACATCGGCGTGCGGATATGTTGGAGCCGTTCCTCCAGCGCCTGCACTGTGCGAATCACGTCAAATCCCTGACGTGCGCAGCTGGGACAGGAAACCACACGAACGCCACGATTGCGAATCCCGAGAGCCTTCAGAATCTCGAAGCCAACGCGGACTTCTTCCTCGGGCTCGGCGGACAGGCTGACGCGGATTGTGTCGCCGATTCCAAACCAAAGCAGGCTGCCGATCCCGATTGCGGATTTTACCGTACCGCCCACGAACCCACCGGCCTCGGTAATGCCGAGATGGAGCGGGCAATCGACTTGCTCCGCGAGCTGCTGATATGCGGCGACCGCGAGGAACAGATCGCTGGCCTTCACCGCGACCTTGAACTCGTGAAAGTCGTGGTCCTGAAGCAATTTGATGTGATCGAGCGCCGATTCGACCAGTGCCTCGGGGCAGGGCTCGCCATATTTTTCGAGCAGATCCTTTTCGAGGCTGCCACCGTTCACGCCGATGCGGATCGCGCAGCCATTGGCCTTGGCCGCGTTGACGACTTCCTTCACCCGCTCGGCCGAGCCGATATTGCCCGGATTGATACGCAGGCACGCAGCGCCTGCATCGGCGGCTTCGAGCGCGCGCTTATAATGGAAATGGATATCGGCAACGATCGGCACGCGACTGGCGCGGACGATCTGCTTCAGCGCCGCGGTCGATTCCACATCGGGGCACGACACGCGGATGATATCGACCCCGGCGTCCTCGCAGCGGCGGATCTGGTCGATCGTCGCTTTGGCATCGGATGTGAGGGTGTTGGTCATCGTCTGCACCGTCACGGGGGCATCGCCGCCAACGGGGACGTTACCTACCATGATCTGGCGGCTGGGACGGCGCGCGATATCGCGCCACGGGCGTACTGACATGGATGTGCATATAAGTGAATCGCGAGCCGGCCGCTAGAGCTTAGCGACGAGCGTGCAACTCGGCCTGTCCGAATCTTGTCGAGCTTTTGCCGAGGCTTAGTTAGGCAACGCGGCGCGGTGTCGGTGCGAGTGCGCGCGAAACCTGCGGATGGGCGTGCGTTTCCCCGAGCATGTGTTGCTGCGCTGCAACAAGAGGCATCGGGCGGCTGAACAGATAGCCCTGGCCATAGGTGACGCCCAGATCGCCAAGCACAGCGGCTTCCTCGGCGCATTCGATCCCCTCGGCGACGATCGACGCGCCTATCCGCGATGCGAAATTCACCATCGCGCCGGCCAGCGCGCGGCGCGCCGGATCGGTGTGAACATCGCGGGTCAAACTCATGTCGAGCTTCAGAATGTCGGGCTCTAGCGCGATGATGTGGCGAAGGCTCGAATAGCCCGCGCCCACATCGTCAATCGCGATCCGGGCATATCGGCGCAAGCCATCGAGCGCGGTGCGGAGTGCGCGGTAATCATCGACTCGGGCATGTTCGGTAAGCTCGAGGACGAGACCGGCGCGCGGAATCGATTCGAGCAGGGACTCAAGACGGCCGGACAGCACCGATTCGGGCGATACGTTGATCGAGATATAGTGATCGGCCGGGACATAAGGCATCGCGGCCAGCGCATTGGCGATAGCCGCCAGTTCCAGATCGACGCCGAGCCCGACTTCGAAGGCTTCGTTGAACCAGTCGCTCGGCGGGCGGCTGCTGGCATCGGCGAATCGCGCGAGCGCCTCGCACCCGGCACTGCGGCCGGTGTCCAGGCGGTGGATCGGCTGAAGAACGATGGTCGGGAGACCGGCGGCGATCGCGCCCGTGACGTTCTCGATGAGCAGTGCGCGGACCTTCTCGGCATCGCGCTGCAATTCGATCTGCTCGACGGCGAGATCGGCAAAGGCGCGCAAGGTGCTCAGATCGCGTTCGTTGAGCGAATAGTCCGACGTGCGGCTCAGGCAGCAGAAGGTGCCATAGACGCTGCCGTCCTTGAGCTTGAGCGGCACGTTCACATGCGCGCCAACGGGGAGCACCGGCGCGATCGGCAGCGTCATTGCCAGCGGATGATCGGCGGCGTTGTGAATCAGCGCGGGCAGGCGCCCTTCGAGGATGTGGTGGCAGAACGTGTCTTCGAGCGGCTCGGAATCGCCCGGGCCGAGCGGCAGCGGGATATCCGCCACGATATGCGTGAACTGCCGCCGATCCCCGACAAAGCGCGAGGCAAATGCGATCTCCATGCCGAGATGGTGGCGCACCGCATCGAGGATCGCGTCGATCTGCGAACGGCTGGAGGGTGCCGGGGCGTTGGCGGAGAGAAACTCGGTGAGCGGATTGACCGTCATGCAAAATACGTCCCGTTTACTTCCGCTACTTCATGCGGCGCGCGCTGTTGCGAAAGTGTGAAGGGGGCGTGGTCTTTACGCGTTGCTAAGGCGGATTGTGGCAAGCGCGAAGCCCCGCAGGCTTATCGAGGCGTATACCACATTGCAGCATGACCCGGCTTTTGCTGCATCCCTGCGCACCAGCCAACGCCATTACGGGATGGACTGGCTGCGGATCGCTGCTTTCGCGCTGCTGATCGTCTATCATGTCGCGATGGTCTTCGCCCCATGGGACTGGGTGATCCATACGCCGCGCAGCTATGCCGCGCTGGTGCCGCCGATGGCGTTGCTCACGCCGTGGCGGCTGCCCTTGCTCTTCGCGGTTTCGGGCTATGCTTCGCGGAAACTCTATGAGCAATCCGGCGGACCGGGCGATTTCGGCCGTTCGCGCGCCAAGCGACTGCTGGTGCCGCTCGCGTTCGGGATGGTAGCCATCGTCCCGCTCGAGATGTGGGTGCGCGTGATGGAGAGCGGATATCCGCATGGCTATCTCCACTTCTGGACCGTGGATTATTGGCGCGCGGGCGAGTTTTACGGGCGTGAGTTCCCGAGCTGGGAGCATCTGTGGTTCGTCGCCTATCTGGCGGCGTACAGCTTTGCGCTGGCGGGCGTGCTGGCGTGGCGCGGGGCGCACATATTGGCCGGGATGCAGCGCGCCGCGGACTGGCTGACCGAGGGCAGGCGGTTGCTGTGGGTGCCGGTCGCGGCTTTGGTCGTGATGCGGCTCGCTTTGCTGTTCGTCGTGCCCGAGCGGCAGGGGCTGCTGCGCGACTGGGCGGGACATGCCCAGTTCGTGCCGGTGTTCCTGTTCGGCTTTGCCCTTGCCGGAGCGCCGCGGCTTTGGCGGGAGATCCACCGGCTGTGGAAGCCCGCACTGGCAATGGCGGCGCTGGCGGGCATCCCGATCGTTGTGACCGAGATGATCTGGCAGGGCAGCGCGATACCGCCGCATGCGATCATGGCGCTCGACCGGGCATGCCGCATCGCCATGTCATGGGGGATGATCCTGTTGCTGTTCCACGTCGCCGAGCGTTTCTGGAACCGCGACCACAAATGGCGCAAGCCGCTCGCCGAGGCAGTCTTCCCCTTTTACATCGTTCACCACACCGCGATCGTGCTGATCGCCTGGTATACGATCCCGCTCGACCTGAACCCCTTTGTCGAGTTCGCGCTGCTGCTGGCCGGCACCGCTGCGGCCTGCGTCACGGTTTACGCGATCGGCGGGCGGATCGGCTGGTTCAGGCCGCTGATCGGGCTTTCGAAGCGGCGCTGAGCCGCCCCAGCTCTTGCATTCTCAGCTCTTGCATTCGCCAAGCCGCTTCCCGCTTGCGCGCACGGTCAGCTTCGATTGGGCCGACGCGCCGGGAGCGGTCTGCAACTGGGTCATCGTCACGTCATAGGCAGTCGCGGTCTGGGTGCCGGCGATCTGCATGCTGACCGGGCCGAACGGGCCGTTGCACGCCATGTCCGCGTCGATCTTGCCATTGGCCTGAACATATTTTGAGAAGGTGCAGCCCTTGGTAACGGCGCCCATCTGCGAGAAGTCGATCGCCTTGGCGTCTTCGGCCTTCTTGCATTCCTTCTTGGTCTCCGGCGGCTTCTTGGCCTCCGCCTCGATCTGCTTGCGCAGCGCTTCGGGCGCGCCGGGCATCTCGACCGCGAGGATCTGAAGCGTGTTTTCCCATTCGCCGGGCTGAATCTTGTTCTTGTCCTGCGCCGCCGCGGCCTGCTTCATCACTTCCTCGGCGGAGACATTCTCAAGCCGGATATCGCCGGTCGCCCGCGCAGTCTCTTCGGTCGTCGGCCCCTTGTTGCAGCCTGCCACAGCCACGCCCAGCCCCACGATCAGCACCAGATTGCGCATGTCAGAATCCCTCTCAAAGATTTGCACCCTCTACAGACGATATTTGGCGGGTAGGCAATTGCATGGGTTGCAGGCGGCGCGGAAGTTCAGGTGAAGTTTAGGCCACGCGCCGAGTTCAGCTCGCGAATGTTCCCTAATGTTCGCGGTGACCAAGATGGTTTTCAAAGCGACGGTTTCATTAAAGCGACGCAGCCGGAAAGCATGCGACGCCGGCCGATCCAAGCAGGCGAAATCCTACATTGCAACCAGCGGGGCAGCATCGGTTCGCCGCGTGACGCGCACCAATGGTCCGCACTTCCCGGCCCTTTGCCCGCATCGTTCATCTGCCAGACAGGTTGATCCGAACAGGCCGTGATCCAGCCGGGGCGGGTGAATTTGGAGTTGCGTATGCAAATCATTTCGACGCGGCCAGCACTTGGCCTGGTCCTTGGCGCTCTCGCGCTTTCCGCAGCCGGCACCGCTTCGGCCCAGCAGACCCCACAGGATAGCAATATCGTCGTAACCGGCGCGCCGGTGTACGACGCCGCCGCGATGACCGAAGGCCCCGAGGTCAAAGGCGTTATCTCCGCGCGCAATGGCGACCGCATCAAGGTCACGACCGCCGATGGCCGTGGCGTGATCGTCGCCGTCAACGATGCCACGCGCATCCGGGCAGGCAGTGGCATCTTTGGCAGCCGCAGCAAGCTGGCGACGGATTCGCTGCTCAACGGCCTGCCGGTTACCGTCAAGACGCTGCAATATGCCGATGGCCAGCCGGGCGGCGACCTGCTCGCGAGCCAGATCAGCTTCCGCAAGAACGATCTGAAGACCGCATCGATGATCCGCGCCGGCACCGCGCAGGGCTTTGAAGAGCAGACCGCCGCCACCGAAGGGCTGCGCGGCCGCCTGGGCGATATCGACAAATATAATATCAAGGGCACGACCAACGTGCATTTCGACACCGGCAAGGCGGACATCTCCGCTGAAGCCAAGGCCGAACTGTGCAGCGCGGCCGCATCGGCCGAGGGCATGGACAATGCCCTGCTCCTGGTGGTCGGCTATACCGACTCGACCGGAAACGAGGATATCAATCAGGAGCTTAGCGACAAGCGCGCCGGGCGGGTGATGAACTTCCTGCAGCAGAAATGCGGCTGGAAACCTTACCGGATGCTGACCCCCACGGGCATGGCCACGTCCGATCCGCTGGCGAGCAACGACACGCCCGAGGGCAAGGCGCAGAACCGCCGTGTCGCGGTGAACGTGCTGGTTTCGAAGAGTGTTGATGGGTTGTAAGGGATGATGCTCGGGAGCGGCGTGGGCCGCTCCCGACGCGAGGCCATTAGCTGAAAGCGGCGATCACCGTTTCGATCGGCAAGAACAAGGTGCGGGTGTCCGCAGGGTGTTCGATGAACTCGGCACAGGCCAAGTAGAAGCGCTTGGCGCTCTCGTCCTTCGCTTGCACCAATACTGCGCTTATTCCGATGCTTTGCGACGCGACGGCAATCCTGCGTAGCGCATCGGACAATAGATCTGCCCCCAGTCCGCGGCCCGCATAGGCTTGGCTAACCGCAAGCCGACCGATCACCGAGACGGGGATGGAGTTGGGTGCATTGCGGCGGACTTTTCCCGGAGCAGCCTCGCGCTCTACGGCGCCCGCGGAAATGCAGAAATAGGCCACCACCCGGTTTTCATCGCAAACCACATAGGTCCGCGAAAACCGGCTCTCGTTCTTAAGCGCGCGGTGCTTCAGCCAATCGTTCAGTGCAGACACGCCGCAATCGAAGGCCGCGAGATCATGCGCAGCCGTGAGCGGGACCGGTGCGGATAATTTCATTGCGCAATTGGATGCATCGGAGCGTCACGCCTCCTAAGCGGGCGCTCGCCGTAATAGCGCGCGGAGCTTGGGGCCAGGCGCCGGGGGATTGTCGAGCGCCTGAACGAACGCATCGTACCGAGCCGCATCGAGAACAAACAGGCGCTGATCGAGCAGAACGTCGATCGCGAGTGCCCGGGCGCTATCGATCATGAATTCGGTGCGGGTCTTGCCGAGGATTGCTGCTGCTTCGTCGATAAGCTGGCGGGTCTGGGTTTCGATCCGCAGATTAATGCTGCCCTTGGGCTCGGTCGCGGGTGAGGATTCACCCGCAAAGGCGCCTCGTTTTTCAGCCAGGGTGCGAGCTTCCGCCATGGAATTAACATATGGCATGTATACACATTGTCAATACGTGCGATGGGCGTGATTTGCCTGTCCCGGCGACTGGCCGAGCGCCATCGCGGACATGTCCAGGCGTGAGGAGGCGGCGCTCTCGTCAGATTGTTCTTCATTTGTTCTGCAATTTGTGTCACCTGATAATCCGGGGGCAATATGCAGAGTCGCGGATCTATCTATGTCGGCACTTCCCAGCGACCAGACAGCATCCTCGTCACTTGGTATGTCGCCGGCGAAAAGCAGAAAGAGAAGTTCGCGAACGAATCCACGAGGAGATCTGATGGAAAACGATAGCCTCGATAAACTGGGCCCGCTCATGAACGAGTTGGGACAAATGCTGGTTGAGATCGCAGACGGTGATCCCGATGGTATCTTTCTTTACGTCGAAATTGCCGAGGGTTGGGTCCGCGCAAGCGTATTCAAGGATGGTGGGAAGGCCGTTCGATACCTCGATGCCGATGCATTGGATGCTTCCAATCTGCTGTTCGATATCTGGCATTCAGTTCCGAAGGAAAAGCGCTGGACGGTGATGGAATACGACATCAATGACGGCAGTTTCGAAGTTTCATTCAAATATTCTGAAGAGGTGGGGGTCGAGGTTTACGATAGAGGGCGACGGCAAGCTGCATTGCGTGCACGGTATGGCGACAAGCCGGTTGTTTATCCGCCGCCGGATGGGGCGGTCGAGTGGAAGCCTTGATCTTTAATACGCCCATGAGGCTGTCGATTGCAGCCGGTCTTAGCACTTCCCATATCGGTGCATGATGGCCATCCAGATTCGCACCAATCTCGACGAGCCCGAAACCGGGCAGAGCTTTGTCCCGCATCGGCCCAATCGTCCCGATAAGCTGGAGGGCGGGCGGCCCTTTAAGATCGTCAGCGATTACACGCCCTCGGGCGATCAGCCGGCGGCTATCAAGGAGATGGTGGCGGCGGTGCATGCCGGGGAGCGGGATCAGGTGCTGCTCGGCGTTACCGGCTCGGGCAAAACCTATACGGTGGCGCAGGTGATCGAGGCGACGCAGCGGCCTGCGCTGATCCTGGCGCCGAACAAGATTCTTGCGGCGCAATTGTACGGCGAGATGAAGTCGTTCTTCCCGGACAATGCCGTCGAGTTCTTCGTCAGCTATTACGATTATTACCAGCCCGAGGCCTATGTGCCGCGCTCCGACACGTACATCGAGAAGGAAAGCTCGGTGAACGAAGCGATCGATCGGATGCGGCATTCGGCGACGCGTTCGCTGCTCGAGCGTGACGATGTGATCATCGTGGCTTCGGTCTCGTGCCTGTATGGCATCGGATCGGTCGAAACCTATTCGGCGATGATCTTTGACCTGAAAAAAGGTCAGACGGTCGATCAGCGCGAGATCATCCGCAAGCTGGTCGCGCTGCAGTATAAGCGCAACGATGCGGCGTTTCAGCGCGGCAATTTCCGGGTGCGCGGCGATACGCTGGAGATTTTCCCGTCGCATTATGAGGATAGCGCGTGGCGCATCTCGTTCTTTGGCGACGATGTGGAGGAGATCATCGAGTTTGATCCGCTGACCGGATCAAAGGTGGCGAGCCTCGATTATGTCCGCGTGTTTGCGAACTCGCATTATGTGACGCCGGGGCCGACGCTGAAGCAAGCGGGCGAGGCGATCCGGCATGAGCTGACCGAGCGGCTGAAGGAGCTGCATATCGAGGGCAAATTGCTCGAGGCGCAGCGGCTGGAGCAGAGGACCAATTTCGATCTGGAGATGATCGCGGCGACTGGTTCATGCGCGGGGATCGAGAATTACTCGCGGTTCCTGACCGGGCGTTTGCCGGGCGAACCGCCGCCCACTCTGTTCGAGTATCTGCCCGAGAACGCGCTGCTGTTCGTCGATGAGAGCCATCAGACGATCGGCCAGATCAACGGCATGTCGCGGGGCGATCACAAGCGCAAGATCACGCTGGCGGAGTACGGCTTCCGGTTGCCGTCGGCGATCGACAATCGGCCTTTGCGCTTCAACGAATGGGACGCGATGCGGCCCCAGACGACATACGTGTCGGCCACGCCGGGCAATTGGGAGATGGAGCAGACCGGCGGCGTGTTTACCGAGCAGGTGATCCGCCCGACGGGCCTGATCGATCCGCCGGTGGAGATCAGGCCGGTCGAGGAGCAGGTGCAGGACCTGATTCAGGAGTGCAACAAGACCACGGCGATGGGATATCGTTCGCTGGTGACGACGCTGACCAAGCGGATGGCGGAGGATCTGACCGAATATATGCACGAGGCGGGCATCAAGTGCCGCTACATGCATTCGGATACTGAGACGCTGGAGCGGATCGAGCTGATCCGCGATTTGCGGCTGGGCGTGTATGACGTGCTGATCGGGATCAACCTGCTGCGCGAGGGGCTCGATATTCCCGAATGCGGGCTGGTCGCGATTCTGGATGCGGACAAGGAAGGCTTTCTGCGTTCCGAGACCTCGCTGATCCAGACCATCGGCCGCGCGGCGCGCAACGTGGATGGGCGCGTGATCCTGTATGCCGATCGAATGACCGGCAGCATGGAGCGCGCGATTGCCGAGACTGACCGGCGGCGGGCCAAGCAGGAGGAATATAACGCCCTGCACGGCATCACCCCAACGACGATCCGCCGCGATATCGGCGACATCATCGCCCATGTGGCGTCGAAGGATCAGGTGACCGTCGAGATCGATGCCGACCGGCCGCACATGGTTGGTCACAATCTGCGGGCCTATATCGAGAGCCTTGAGAAGAAGATGCGCGATGCCGCGGCGAACCTTGAGTTCGAAGAGGCCGGAAGGTTGCGCGACGAGATCCGTTCGCTGGAGGCGGAGGAGCTTGGCCTGCCGCCGAGCGAGCATAAGGCGCCGCTGATGGGACGCAGCAACGAAGGCAAGCCGGGGACGCGCAAGGGGCGCTATGGGAAGTCGAGCAAGACGAAGTTTGGGCGGTGACGCGGTTGAGCCGGTCTGCGCTTTCGCCCATAAGACTGACATGCGCTCCATCATCCTTGCTTCGACCGCGCTGCTTGCGCTTGCTTCCTGTGCTGCGCCGGTGATCGTGCCGCAGCCGGCGCCTCCGGCTCCGCTGCCTACTCCTACGCCAACGCCTGCGCCGCGCCCGACGCCTGCGCCGACGCTTGGTTCGGACTGGCGGGACTGGCCGCTGACGCCGGGGAACTGGGTCTATCGGCAGGATCCGCGCGGGAGCATCGCGCTATATGGGCGTTCGGGCGCGGATGCCGAGCTGACGCTGCGCTGTGACAAGGCGCGCGGGAAACTCTATCTCTCGCGGCGCTCGGATGCGGCAGGGGCGCTGACCATCCGGACTTCGACCACCCTCAAGACGCTCGATGCGCTGCCGGCCGGGGGCGCTCCGGCTTATGCTGCGGTCGAGCTGGCGCCGCGCGACGCGATCATTGATGCGATCGGGTTCAGCCGCGGGCGCTTCGTGGTGCAGGGCGGCGGCGCTACCGATCTGGTGGTCCCGGCATGGCCCGAAATCCTGCGCGTGGCCGAGGATTGCCGCGGGTAACGATCCGCTATTTGATGGGATTATCGAGGCGCCGGCGGTGCGACGTGGCGCGCATCAGGCCGGAAACTCTGATTCTGACGGCAAACTAAATTAATACAAGACTTGTTCTCCGACTCGCGCTGATTCAATGTGCGCAGGTGTCCAGATGGACGCGCCGTTTTAACTAGCGAAAGGAGGTGATCCGATGTCTCATGGTTCAGCAATGGGGTCGGTTCAGTTCGTTCGGGAGACGCACCGCTGAGCTGAAGCACGGATGGAAGCCCTCCATCCGTTACGTGCCGGGAGGTATTCTCCTCCAGTCAACGGCACGGGCTGAAGCAAAGCGGTCCGCTTGGTCTCTCGGGCTGGAACTCTCTGGCCGCTGACCATGTCGGAGGTCGCCGGAATCCTTGAAAGGGTTCCGGCGGCCTTCTTCGTTTTGGGGAATCGCGCGCTGTATTTGCCCCAGCCGCCACGCAGCGCAGATTCGATGGCGATCCCTTTTCAGGCGTGTCATTCTCCGTATGGGGAATGGGGGACATGCGATGCGGGCGATGCTTGCGGGGCTTTTGGCGACCAGCCTGAGCGGATGCGCCGTGCAGCCGGCGCGGCCGGTTTTGGCCGGTACTTCGTGCGATGCGAAATCCATTGAGTCCGCGCCGGGCAAGGCGTGGTGGCGCGAGCAGCGCTGGCGCTATCCTAGTGACGAGGCGGCGACGGCGGCGTATCTTTCCCTGCTCGATCAGACGCCAGCATGGCCCGACTGGTTCGTGCCCGCGAGCGGGACGCTGTCGGCCGGAACGCGGGTGCAGATGGCGCTGTCGCCCGGACAACCCGAGACCAAGCCGGGTGGCTTTGCGACCTTCGACAATATCTTCGACGCAGGCGAGGTGCGCCAGTATCTCGCAGTGCGCGAAGCGTGGAAGCCCAAGGTCGATCGGGTGGTGACCTATGAGGTGACCCAGGATTTGCCGGTGCAATTGGGGCCGGTGGGGCCGCAGATCGATCCGCAGCTTTGCGTGATGCTGCCGGGGCGCTGGTCGCAGGCGAAGATGCTGGTGCCGGATACGCAGCGGATGGAATATTTGCGGGTGATCGCGGTGCGCGAGATCCGGTGACCGATCCTCGCCTGAGCCCGTGCTTCGACAGGCCCAGCATGCGCGGGTTTGGGAGTCTCTAGCTTCTAACCGCGCGGCTCGAAGATCGACCAGCCGGTGCGCTGCACGAGCCGTTCCAGCGCCAGCGTGCCGAGTTGCGAATTGCCGCGCGTGTTCAGCCCCGGCGACCATACGGCAATCGAGGCGATCCCCGGCGCGACCGCGAGAATGCCGCCGCCGACCCCCGATTTGCCGGGCAGGCCGACGCGATAGGCGAACTCGCCCGAGCCGTCATAATGGCCGCACATCAGCATCAGCGCGTTGATCCGGCGGGCGCGCTGTGCGGAGACGATCTGGCGATCGGTCTGCGGATCGCGGCCACCGTGCATCAGATAGCGCCCGGCGAGCGCCAGCTGGCGGCAGCTCATCGCGAGCGCGCAATGGTGAAAATAGACGCCAAGGACACGCTCGGCGGGGTGATGGAGATTGCCGAAGGCGCGGATGTAATTGGCGAGCGCGATGTTGCGAAAGCCGGTTTCCGCCTCGGCAGCGGCGACCTGGCTGTCGATGAAGATCGCATCGTCGCCCGCGAGATTGCGGACGAAGCGCAGCATCTCGGCAATGACTTCGCGGGGCTCGCTGCGGCCGAGCAGCACGTCCGAAACGACGATAGCCCCGGCATTGATGAAGGGATTGCGCGGGATGCCCTGTTCGGTTTCGAGCTGGACGATTGAGTTGAACGCGCTGCCCGATGGTTCGCGGCCGACCCGGTCCCACAGCTGATCGCCGACTGCGCCCAATGCGAGGGTGAGCGAGAAGACTTTGGAGATCGACTGGATCGAGAAGGGCGTGCTGGCATCGCCCGCCAGATGCGTGGTGCCATCGGCTTCGACCACGGCGATGCCGAAGCGCTCGGCGCTGACGGCGGCGAGGGGTGGGATGTAGCTGGCGGGCGTGCCGCGATCCTGCGCCTCGGCCATTTCCTGCGCGATTTCGGCGACGATGCTGGAAAGGTCGGACGTCAATCGACGACGATCGGATGGTCGCTGCGCAGCTGGTCCGCCAGCCGCTCGACTGCGGCATTCTCATAGGAATCGCCGCTGGGGCTGATCAGCCAGTTGCAATGCGGATGGGTGGCGATGCTGTAGAGCTTTACTTCGCCGAGCACCGCGCGCCAGCGACGGCGGGTGCCGCTGCCTTCGCGGAGCAGTTTGCGGATGAACAGGTCGATGAGCGCGTCGCGGGTCATTCGGCTGCGAGGCCCTTTAGCCGGTAGAGCGCCTCCAGCGCGTCACGGGGGGTGAGCGCGTCGACGTCGATGGCGGCGAGTTCGGTGCGGAGCGTATCGACGGCTTCTTCCTCGGCTTCGACTACGGCGGCGAAGAGGGGGAGATCGTCTAGGCCCGCTGCGATGCCGCCGGTCTTGGCGCGGCCTGCTTCGAGCTTGTCGAGCACGGCCTTGGCGCGCTTGAGCGCGGCGGGGGGCATGCCGGCGAGCCGGGCGACGGCGATGCCGAAGCTGCGATCGGCGGGGCCTTCGGAGACTTCGTGGAGCAGGACGAGATCGCCCTTATATTCGCGGGCGCGGACATGATGGAGGGTGAGCGCTTCGCAGCGTTCGGCCAGCCGCGTCAGCTCGTGATAATGCGTCGCGAACAGGCAGCGGCAGCGATTATCCTCATGGATCGCCTCGACCACGGCCCATGCGATGGCGAGGCCATCATAAGTGCTGGTGCCGCGCCCGACTTCATCGAGGATGACGAAGCTGCGCGCGGTGGCCTGGGCGAGGATCGCGGCGGTTTCGACCATCTCGACCATGAAGGTCGAACGGCCACGCGCGAGATTGTCCGATGCGCCGACGCGGCTGAACAGGCGATCGACTAGCCCGAGCTTGGCGCTGGTGGCGGGGACATAGCTGCCCGCTTGCGCGAGCACGGCGATCAGCGCGTTCTGGCGCAGGAAGGTCGATTTACCGCCCATGTTCGGGCCGGTGACCAGCCAGAGCCGGTTGGTTTCGGAGAGCGAAACATCATTGGCGACGAAGCGCCCGCCGGATTTGGCGATGGCGGCTTCGACCACCGGATGGCGCCCGCCTTCGACTTCGAAGCAGCTATGATCGACGAGTGTGGCCCGCGCCCAGCCGCCCTCTGCGGCGCGCTCGGCAAGTGCTGCGGAGACATCGATCCGGGCAAGCGCGTCGGCGGTGGCGGCGATGCTTTCTCGGCTGGCGAGCGCGGCTTCGGTAAGGTCCTCCAAATGCGCGGATTCGGCGGCGAGCGCGTGGGCACCGGCCTGCGTCACCTTGATCGCGACTTCGTGGAGTTCGGGCGCGTTGAAGCGGACGACGCCTGCCAATGTCTGGCGGTGGGTAAAGCCGCTTTCCTGCTTCATCAGCGGATCGGCGTTCCGCGCGGGCACTTCGATATGATAGCCGAGCACGCCGTTATGACGGATCTTGAGGGCGTTGATGCCAGTGCGGGTTTTATACTCTGCCTCCAGCGCGGCGATGGCTCGCCTGCCGCCTGCGCCTGCGTCGCGCAGATCGTCGAGCGCGGCGTCATAGTTTTCGGCGATATAGCCGCCCTTGTCGGCGTCGATCGGCGGCTCGGGAACGAGCGCGCGGCTGAGCAGGTCGATCAGTTCGCCATGGCCGCGTAGCTGCGGTGCCAGTTCGGTGAGCAGCGAAGGCGCCTCGGCGATCTTGCCGAGGCGTTCGCCCAAGCGCCATGCGCCGTCGAGGCCGTCGCGAAGCTGGCCGAGATCGCGCGGCGAGCCGCGTCCCGCCGCCAGGCGGCCGAGCGCGCGGCCGACATCGGGCAGCGCGCGCAGGCTCCCGCGAACGCTTTCGCGCAGGCCCGATTCGTCGTGGAAGCGCTGGACCAGATCGAGCCGGGCGTTGATCGCGTCGCGGTCCATCAGTGGCGCTGCGATGTCGCCGCCGAGCAGGCGCGCGCCTGCGCCGGTGACGGTGCGGTCCACGGCGTCGAGCAGGCTGCCCTTGCGCGCGCCCGCTGCTGTTGCGGTGAGTTCCAGGCTTTCGCGGGTGGCGGCGTCGATCGCCATGGCGGCTTCGGTGCGGCTGACGCGCGGGGGCCGCAGGAAGGGGAGCGAACCCTTGGCGGTGTGATCGAGATACGCGACGAGGCCGCCCGCGGCGGCGAGCGCTGCGCGCGAGAATTGCCCGAAGCCATCCAAAGTGGCGACGCCGAACAGACGCTTGAGCCGGGCTTCGCCATTGCCGCTTTCGAAGTCGATCTTGGGTCGGAGCGCCGTTGCGAGTTCGGCGAAGTCGGATGCTTCGGAGACGATGGTTTCGGCGGGCGATAGCCGCGCGATCTCGGCATCGGCGCGGCCGCTATCGGTTTCGATGATGTGGAAAACGCCGGTGGAAATATCGGCGCAGGCGATGGCGACCTGGCCGCCGGCTTCGCCAATTGCTGCGCACCAATTTGCGGCGCGGCTGTCGAGCAAGGATTCCTCGGTGAGCGTGCCTGCCGTGACCACGCGGACGATCGCGCGGGCGACGAGCGCTTTCGATCCGGCGCGCGCCTTGGCCTGTTCGGGGGTTTCGATCTGGTTGGCGATGGCGACGCGGTGACCGGCCTTGATCAGCCGGGCGAGATAGCCGTCCATCGCATGGACCGGCACGCCGCACATCGGGATGCGCTCGCCTTCATGCTCGCCGCGCGCCGTGAGCGCGATATCGAGCGCGGCGCTGGCGATCCTGGCGTCGTCGAAGAACAGCTCGAAGAAATCGCCCATCCGGTAAAACAGCAGGCAATCCTCGGCCTCTGCCTTGAGAGCGAGATATTGGGCCATCATCGGAGTGGGGGCGGCAGAAGACATTGGTTCCCAGCTAACCACGCGGGGGCGATTCTCCAAGCGAGCGCGTGACAGGAACTGTTGGCAACGATAAGCTCCGGGGATGCGGAACGGGGATGGCGCTACGAAAAAATCGGGCGCGCGGCTCTGGTTGCTCGGCTCTCCCGCGATTGCGCTTTTCGCCTTTGCCGCGATCCTGCCCTTGTTCTTCACTGCGATCCCGCCGCTGATCGACTTGCCGGGGCACCTCGGGCGCTTCGCGATTCAGGCGGCGGGGCCGGAAAGCCCGCTTCGAACCTATTTCGATTTCCGCTGGGCGCTGTCGCTCAATCTGGGCGCAGATCTGGCGGTCGAGGCGCTGCGGCATGTGTTCGGGCTGGCGGGGGCCTTGTGGGCGGTGGTTGCGGCGACGACGGGGCTGACGGTGCTGGGCGTGTTCCTGATCGCGCGGGCGGGCAACCGACACGGGGCCTATGCGATCAGCTGGGCGCTGCCGTTCGTTCATGGCTTCGCGTTCCGGCACGGCTTTGTGAACTTCTCGCTGGGCGCGGCGCTGTCTTTGCTCGGCTTTGCCGTGTGGCTGCATCTGGCGGACCGGGTGAAGCTGCGCGCGGCGCTGATCCTGCCGCTCGCGCCGTTGCTGCTGGTGGTTCACGCCGTGGGTGGCGGGCTGTTGATAGTGCTGATCGGGGGCCGCGAAGCATGGCTGGCGTGGCGGACGGGCGATTGGCGCGCCGTATGGGTGGTGTGGCCGCTCGCGGCGGGGGGCGTCTTTGCCGCCGCTTACATGCTGTTCGGCAATTCGAGCGGCGGAGCGACGCGCTGGGTGCTTGAGCGCAAGCTCGACGGGCTGATGATGGCGGCGCGCGATCAACATATCCTGCTCGATATCGGCACGTCTTTGCTCACCGTGGCGGTGCTGGTGACCGGCTGGCGGGCAGGCGCGAAGATGCGCGAGGCAGGGGCGGTCGCGGCGCTGGCATTGCTGTTCGTCGCCGTGCCTGCCTTGCTTTCGGGCGTGGCGCATGTGGATTCGCGCCTTGTGCCGCTGCTGGCGATGCTGGCGCTGGCGTTGCAGGATTGGAGCAAGGTTATGCCCGGGCTCCGGCGCGGAGTGATGATCGCGGGGTTCGCGCTGTTCGCGGTGCGGCTGGCGGTCACGACAACGGCCTTTGCAGGCTATGGCGCCAGCTATGACAGCGAGATGAAAGCAATCGACCATATTGCGCGGGGCAGCCGGGTGCTGGCGCTCACGCAAATCGAGTGCGGGCTGGCCGGCTGGCGCGAGGCGCGGCTCGATCATGTGTCGAACCTCGCCAGCGTCTATCGCGAAGCCTGGGTCAATTCACACTGGGCAGCACAGGGGGCGCAATTGCTGCAGGTCCGGTATCGCCCGTCGAACGACTATTATGCCGACCCGTCCGAATTCGTCTGGCCCGAGCGGTGCATCGACATGGCCAAGCCGTTTGCGGCGCGCTCGCGACACACGATTGCCGAAACAATGCCGCGTCTGCCAGTGGACCGTGTGGACTATATCTGGCTGATCGGCACGCGCGCGCCCGCCGATTTTGCCGATCCGCGGCTCGCCAGAATATGGTCCAATGGCACGAGCGACTTATTTGCGGTGCGTGCCCCGGTTCCCAATTCGGCTTCGCGGCCCTAAGAGACCCGAAACCTTCCCGGAGAAATTCACAAATGGCTGAAGACAGCAGCGTTCAATTTTCGGAGCGCGAGGCGCTGCTCTATCACAGCGAAGGCCGCCCCGGTAAAATTGAGATCATCGCCTCCAAGCCGATGGCGACGCAGCGCGACCTCGCGCTTGCTTATTCGCCCGGCGTCGCGGTGCCCGTGCTGGCGATCGCCGCCGATCCCGCGCTTGCTTATGATTATACCGCCAAGGGCAATTTGGTTGCCGTGATCTCGAACGGCACGGCGATCCTCGGCCTCGGCAATCTTGGCGCGCTGGCTTCCAAGCCGGTGATGGAGGGCAAGGCCGTTCTCTTCAAGCGCTTCGCCGATGTCGACTCGATCGATCTCGAGCTGAAGACCGAAGACGTGGATCGTTTTATCGACGCAGTCGAACTGATGGAGCCGAGCTTTGGCGGCATCAATCTGGAGGACATCAAGGCCCCCGAATGCTTCGTGATCGAGCAGACGCTGCGCGAGCGCATGAACATTCCGGTGTTCCATGACGATCAGCACGGCACCGCGATCATCGCGGCCGCTGGCCTGATCAACGCGCTGTATCTGACCGGGCGCGACATCAAGACGACCAAGGTCGTCGTCAACGGCGCGGGTGCGGCTGCGATTGCCTGCACCGAACTGATCAAGGCGCTGGGTCTGCCGCAGAATAACCTGCTGATGTGCGACCGGACCGGCGTGATCTATCAGGGCCGCGAAGGCATCAACCAGTGGCAGTCGGCGCATGCGGTGCCGACCGAGCGCCGCACGCTGGCCGAAGCGCTGGTCGACGCGGACGTGTTCCTCGGCCTCTCCGCCGCCAACGCGCTGCCGGCCGAACTGCTCGTGAAGATGGCGCCCAAGCCGATCATCTTCGCGATGGCCAATCCCGATCCCGAAATCACCCCGCCGGAAGCCAAGCGCGTCCGTCCCGACGTGATCATCGCCACGGGCCGCTCGGATTATCCGAACCAGGTCAACAACGTGCTGTGCTTCCCGTTCATCTTCCGCGGCGCGCTCGACGTGCGTGCGACGACGATCAACGATGAGATGAAGATCGCCGCCGCGACTGCGCTGGCCGAACTCGCGCGCCAGCGCGTGCCCGAGGAAGTTGCTGCGGCCTATGGCGTCGAGCATGTCTTCGGCCCCGATTACATCATCCCGGCACCGTTCGATCCGCGACTGATGGAGATCGTTCCCACCGCCGTGGCACAGGCCGCGATGGATTCGGGCGTGGCGACGCGCCCTATCGAGAATATGGCGGCATATCGCCTGGAGCTTCGCGCACGGCTTAACCCGACCACGTCGGTGCTGAGCCTTGCCGATGAGGGCGCGCGGGCGAATCCCAAGCGCGTGATCTTCGCCGAGGCCGAGGAAGAAGTCGTGCTGCGCGCGGCAATCGCCTTCAAGGCCGAAGGCTATGGCACGCCGGTGCTGGTCGGCCGCGAAAGCGTGGGCGAGCGGCTGCGGGCGCTGGGTGCCGACCCCGACGAGTTCGAGCTGCACAACAGCGTCAATTCGCCGCTCGTGCCCGAAATGGTCAACGTCCTGTACCAACGCCTCCAGCGCCGGGGCTATCTCCGCCGCGATGCCGAGCGGATGGTCAATCGTGATCGCAACATCTTTGGTGCACTGCTGCTCCAACTCGGTCACGCCGATGCGATGATCACCGGCGTGACGCGCACCTGGGCCGAATCGATGCGCCAGGTGAAGCGCGTGATCGATCCGCAGCCCGGCCGCACGCCTTTCGGCATGCACATCATGGTCGGCCAGACGCACACGGTGTTTATCGCTGACACCACGGTCAACGAGCGCCCCAGCGCCGAGGAACTGGCCAACATCGCCGAGGGCGCGGCCAATGTCGCGCGCCGCATGGGGCATACGCCGCGCGTGGCATTCCTCAGCTATTCGAACTTCGGTAACCCCGAGGGGCAGTGGCTCGAGAATGTTCGTGGCGGCATCGCTATCCTCGACGGCCGCGAAGTTGAGTTCGAATATGAAGGCGAGATGTCGCCCGACGTCGCGCTCAATCCCAAGCAGCTGGCCAAATATCCGTTTGCGCGGCTTTCGGGACCGGCAAACGTGCTGATCATGCCGGGTCTGCAATCCGCCAACATCTCCGCAAAGTTGCTGCGCGAGCTGGGCGGCGATTCCACCATCGGCCCGATCCTGCTGGGCATGGAGAAATCGGTGCAGATCGCGCCGATGACCGCGAGCGCCAGCGAATTGGTGACGCTGGCGGTGCTGGCGGCGGGCGGGATCGCCCGCTGACGCAAAGCCTCTTGCTGGTATAAAATAACAGGGTGACCTGCGCCGGGCTTGTGCCCGTGCGCAGGCGGCAGCGCGTTGATCCGGTATTAGCCGGTCGCGGCTTCGAGCCGGTCTAACCAGGCGCGGGCCTGTTTGGGTTCGCCGACCGCATGCGATGAAACCTTACCCCGCGACGCGAGAAACTCGTGGTGCAGCGCGAAAGGCTCGAGCCCGAGCTTCTCGCGCGCTGCGTCGATCGACTCACCAAGATCGGTGAGGTTGTCGACCACGGGCGCGATCTTGGCGCGGGTGACGCGATCCTGATTGTGATCGAACAAGCCCCATTTGCCCGCCGCCGTATCCCGCAGCGCGGCGAGCAGGGCGTCTTTATATTCGACCTCCATCTCGGCGCGCCGCAGGTCCAGTGCTTCGAGGCGATCTGCTTTTGCCATGCGGCGTTCTCGGGTAGCGCCGGGCTTGCGTCAACGCCGTTGATCTCGGCAGGCTTCAGGTGGCGGCGTCCGCTCCATCCGGTAGCACTGCGGCGATGCGCCGCTGATGGCGTTCGATCGCGATCAGCAGGAAGAAGAACATCAGCGCCAGGAAAGCGCCAAAGATCCGTAGCGCGGTGCCCAGATCGATTTTGCCCTGGATGTTGCCCTCGACGATCTTTAGCCGATTGGATTCTGCCTCTGCGGTGTTGTCACGGCGGCGCTGATCGAGAAGCGCGAAATATTTGTCCTGCATCGCGCGGAAGATTTGCGAATGAGATTGGGTGCCCTGGGGGAACTCCATCGCGGTGACGGTATCGGTGTAGGGCACTTCGACTGCGCGACTTTCGGCGCAGCCATAAGGCGAGTAATACCAGTTTTCGCAAGAGGTGCTGTAGCTGTTCCAGCCGCGGCGATACTCGGTGCGGGTTTTTCGAACTTCACGCTTCACGGCGACCTTTTTCGCGGCTTTATACCGCTTCAGCCGCTCGGCGGTCTTCGGTTCGGCGGCCGCCGCGCTCATCGTGGCAAATAACGCCTCCAGATCGGCGCGATCCTTCTCGAAATTCACTTCTCCGCTGGTTGCCGCTTGCAGCCGTACATCGGACTTTACGAAGCTGTCGTCGAACTCGTCGCTGCTCAGCGTCTTGTCTTCGGCCTGACGGAACGGCTCGAATCGGCTTTGAAACAGCGCGTAATAGCGCTTTACGAACTCGCCATAATATTTCTGGCGTTCCTTATCCACAGCAGACGCCTTGTTCGCGACGGCTGCTTCCACACTGACATCTTCCGCGTCAACGATCTCGTTCGCAGTGACGTTAGCCACTGCTTCCTTCACCGAGGCTGGAGATTGAACGACCCGGTATAGTCCGCTGATCGCGAGATAGAGCGTGTATAGGATCAGGAACGTCGCGATGATCAGCACGGTCGCCCGCAATACGCGCAGATATACCTTCTCCGCGCGGTCGAAGAAATCCGCCGCGCGTTCGCCCAGCGGCCGCGCAGGCTGCTCCGTTTCGACTTCCATTGATCCGCCCCCGCGACTTCCCCGGTACCTAGGTTCCGGGAAATGCCGCAGGGGTCAACCGATCCGAACGGGTAGCGTTCGGATCGGACGCAATTCATCAGCCTTCGATGCTGCCGCCCATATTGGCGTTGACCACGCCGCCATCCACGGTGAGCGTTTCGCCGACGACATAGTCGCCTGCGCGGGATGCGAGGTAGATCGCGGCGCCGGCCATGTCTTCGGCGACGCCGATGCGCTGGGCGGGGATGCGCTTGGCGACGCCGTCTGCGTGATCGCGCGCGGCCTTGTTCATGTCGCTCGGGAAGGCACCGGGGGCGAGCGAGGAGACGACGATCTGGTCCTGGATCAGTCGCGCGGCCATGCGGCGAGTGAGGTGGATCAGCGCCGCCTTCGATGCCTGATAGCTGTAGGTCTCCCACGGATTGACCCGCTGGCCGTCGATCGAGGTGATGTTGA
Source organism: Sphingomonadales bacterium (assembly GCA_004173185.1). Classification (GTDB taxonomy): domain Bacteria; phylum Pseudomonadota; class Alphaproteobacteria; order Sphingomonadales; family Sphingomonadaceae; genus Sphingomonas. The sequence goes on from SEFZ01000004.1 coordinate 161,757, forward strand.
TCACCTTGGCGGGCTGGCTCTCGCTGGCTCCGGCCTTGAGCAGATCGTGCAGCGCTTGCGTGAGGAAGAAGGGCGATTTGACGTTGAGGTCCATCACCTTGTCCCAGCCGCTTTCGGGGAATTCGGTGAAGGGCACGCCCCAGGCCGCGCCGGCATTGTTGACGAGGATATCGAGCTTGGGCTCGCGCTCGGCGATGGCTGCGGCGAGCGCCTTGCAGCCTTCGACCGTCGACACGTCCATCGGCAGCGAGATGCAGTTCGGGCCGAGTTCTTCGGCGGTTGCGTCACAGGCATCGGCCTTGCGCGCCGAGATATAGACTTTGGCGCCCTGGGCGATGAAGCCTGCGGCGATCATCTTGCCGATGCCGCGCGATCCGCCGGTGACAAGGGCGACGCGGCCGTCGAGGCGGAATAGCTTGCTGGTGTCCATGGGTTATCCTCCCCGTTTCAGTGTTTCGCGTGCGATGATGAGCTGCTGGATCTGGCTGGTGCCTTCGTAGATCCGGAACAGCCGCACGTCGCGGTAAAGCCGTTCGATGCCGTAATCGGCGATATAGCCTGCGCCGCCGAAGATCTGCACCGCGCGATCCGCCACGCGGCCGACCATCTCGCTGGCGAAATATTTCGCGGCGGCCGATTCCATGATGACATTCTCGCCGGCGTCCTTGCGCGCGGCGGTTTCCATGACGAGCGCGCGCGCCGCAAGGGCTTCGGTCTTGGAATCGGCCAGCATCGCCTGGATGAGCTGGTGTTCGGCAATGGGCTTGCCGAACTGCTTGCGCTCGCTGGCATAAGCGACGCAATCGGCGATCAGCCGCTCGGCAACGCCGACGCAGACCGCCGAAATATGTAACCGCCCACGATCGAGCACCTGCATCGCGATCTTGAAGCCTTCGCCCTCGGCGCCGAGGCGGAGGCTGGCGGGAACGGGCGTGTCGTCGAACACGACGTCCGCCACCTTGGCGCCCTTTTGCCCCATCTTCTTTTCGGGTTCGCCGATGCTGATGCCGGGCAAATCGCGCGGAACGAGGAAGGCGGATACGCCGCGGCCGCCGGGCTCATCGCCGGTGCGCGCCATGACGGTGAATACATGCGCCTTGTCGGCATTGGTGATGAAGCGTTTGGTGCCGGTGAGGCGATAGACGTCACCGTCGCGTACCGCGCGGGTCTTCACCGCGCCTGAGTCGGAGCCGACATCGGGCTCGGTCAGCGCAAAGCTGGCGATGACTTCGCCGCTGGCGATCTTGGGCAGCCATTCGGCCTTTTGTTCGGCGGTACCTGCCATGACGAGGCCCTGCGAGCCGATCCCGACATTGGTGCCGAAGGTGGAGCGGAAGGCGGGGGTGGTGCGGCCCAGCTCGACTGCGACCTTGCATTCTTCGAGCATCGTCAAAGCGAGCCCGCCATATTCCTCGGCGATCGAAAGCCCGAACAGGCCGAGATCCTTCATCTCCGCGATGATGTGCGCCGGGATCGCATCGGCTTCCTCGACTTCGCCCTCCAACGGACGGAGCCGTTCGGCGACAAAGCGGCGGATCGTATCGATCAGCGTTTCAAAAATCTCGGGATCGAGCGCCATCCTGTCCAACCGTTCTTATTGTTCAAAGTGCGAAGCCTATAGCGCAGAAGGGCCACGGGACAAGCCATACCCGATCTTCCAAATGCTTTCGATTGACGCGCGCGGCGGGCGCACCCATTCTGGCCCAAAGCAAGCAGGAGAGGTGGATGTCCGAGGTGCAACAGGCGGGGAGTTTGCCGCCGGTTCGAAGACTCGGGCAGCGATCTACGCTCGCTTACGGTTTCGGCGCCTATGCATATGGCGTGAAGGATTTCGGGTTTTCGACCTTCCTTTTGCTCTTCTACAATCAGGTGCTCGGCCTGCCATCGGCGCAGGTCGGTTTCGCCATCATGTGCGCGCTGATCCTCGATGCGTTCATCGATCCGGCGATCGGGTTTTTCTCCGACAATACCCGCAGCCGATGGGGGCGGCGGCACCCCTGGATGTATGCGTCGGCATTGCCGATCGCGGTGGGCTGGCTGTTGCTGTGGAACCCGCCCGAGATGTCGCAGGGCGCGCAGCTGATCTGGGTGTTTGCAATGTCGGTGCTCGTGCGCACCGCGGTCTCCGCCTACGAGGTGCCGTCGCAAGCGCTGACGCCCGAGCTTTCCGCCGATTATGACGAGCGGACGCGGATCACTGCCTATCGCTATCTGTTTGGCTGGGCGGGCGGCATGGTGACCTTGTTCGTCACCTATTTGTGGCTGATGGCCGGGCCGGATGGCAAGCCGGACCAGCTAAATCCGGCAAACTATCCGGGCTTCGCGCTGTTTGGCGCGCTTGCGATGCTGGCCGCGATCCTGATCTCGGCACTCGGCACGCATGGCGAGATCAAGCGGCTGCCGCGCCCGGAGATCGTCCGCAAGCCGATGCGCACGCACTTCCGCGAATTGTGGCAGACGGTGCGCAACCGCTCCTTCGCGATCCTGATGCTGGCTGGGCTCTGCTATTATTCGGCGCAGGGGATCAGCTTTGCGCTGTCCAACTATCTCTACCTCCACGTCTGGCAGTTTGACACGCGGGCATTCGCCTTGCTGGCGCCGAGCCTGTTCATGGGGGTCACCCTCGCCTTTTTCGTGGCGCCGCGCGTGGCGAAGCGGGTGGGCAAGCCGATCGCGGCGATGGGCTTCATGATCGCGGCGGCGCTGCTGATCTCGGCACCCTATGTGATGCGCCTGATCGGTGTGTTTCCCGATCCGGACTCAGCGGCGATGCTGCCGTTGCTGCTGACGATCTTTGGATTCAACACCGCGTGCGGGGTTTCGGCGACGATGCTGGGCGCTTCGATGATGGCCGATGTGGTTGAGGATTCGGAGATCCGGACGGGCAGGAGATCCGAAGGCGTGTTCTTCGCGGGCGCGTTTTTTGTGCAGAAATGCTGTAGTGGGCTGGGGATCTTCGGCGCGGGGCTGATCCTTCATTTCGCCGGCTTCCCCGAAGGCGCGAAGCCGGGGACGGTGGCTCCGATGGCGATCGATCGGCTGACGCTGTATTTCTTCCTCGCTTATCTCGCGCTCGGCTTCGCTGCGGCCTGGGCGTATCGGCGGTTTCCGTTTGGGCGCGAGGAGCATGCCGCCCGGATTGCGGCGCTGGCGAAGCGCGGAGGATGATGTTATAACAAGTGTATGACTAAACCATCGAAGATCATCAAAATCGGCAATTCGGTAGGCGTGATCCTACCGAAGGAAGTGCTGGCGCGGTTGCGTCTTGGATTGGGTGGCGAGCTCTTCTTCAGCGAAGATCCCAAGGGATATCGTATCACCGCCAGTGATCCCGAGTTCATCGAGGCGATGTCGGCTGCCGAAGATATCATGCGGGAGGATCGGGACATCTTGGCTGTGCTGGCCAAGTGAGCCCGCGCTTCCTGACCAGCGATATTGCGGAGGCGGTTCATGATCGCCAGCTTGCCGAACATGGCGGCCCGAGTGGGGTAAAGGATGCGGGCCTGCTTGAATCCGCTGTCGCGCGACCGCGCAACAAGTTCGCTTATGGTGAGGTTGACCTGTGCGCGCTGGCGGCAGCCTATGCCTTCGGCGTCGCGCGCAACCATCCTTTCGTCGATGGGAATAAGCGCACTGCCTGGGTGATGGCGCGCCTATTTTTGCGGCTAAACGAAGTGCAAATCGCATTCGATAAAGCCGATGCAATCCACATGATGATCGCGCTGGCGGCTGGCGAAATTAACGAGGAGGCTGTGGCAGCCTGGTTCCGCGCGCACATCGTCCCTGCTTGAACGGTAAATGCCCGCCCGAAGCGAACTCCAGGCGGGCATCATTTCCTCCCCAGGAAACTCAAAGGCTCCGTCAGGAGCCGCGAATCCCCGCAGCTGCGGGGATTCAGCCACCAGACTTAGCCGCCGACGCGGCCGAGGCGGTGGAACAGATTGGCGTATTTCACGGACTCGGGCTGGTCCTTGATCGCCTGAAGGTGGGTGCCGACGGCTTCGCGGATCAGGCGGAAATCCTCGGTCGAAAAGACTGCGCGGCTCCGTTGGGGCTCATTGGGCTGCGGTTCGGTCATCATGGTCGATACTCCTCTTACGCTGCTTGCTTGTTGTCACGTAGTTGACTGTTTGCGTAGCTTGAGAAACGACTTTTCCGGGTCATTAGATAGGTTGCCCGATCAGAAAGCAGGTCCGGCTGTGGCGGGTCTTCCCGTCAGCCTTGTTGTTCTGTAAAGAAATTTACACAACGGAAGGGCGGGAATTTATGGCCGAGGGAAAATTGCTGGCGGGGCATTCGGTGCGGCGGCTGCGGCGGCAATTGGCGCTGACGCAGGCGGCGATGGCCGAGGCGCTGGGGGTTTCTCCCAGCTATCTCAATCTGGTCGAGCGCAACCAGCGGCCGGTTTCCGCGACGCTGATCCTGCGACTGGCAGAAGTGTTCGACTTCGATCCGCGCAAGCTGACGGCGAGCGAGCCGGGCGGCGGTGCGGTGGCGTTGCGGCGGCGGTTGGCCGATCCGCTCTTTGCCGATCTCGATATCGACCGGCATCAATTGGAGGAGTGGCTGGCCGGTGCGCCAGGCGGAGCGGAGGCATTTGCGCGGGCGTATGACCGAATCGGCGGCGGGCATGCGGCAGAGGGCGATGCGCCCGATCCGCATGCCAGCGTGCGGCGCGAGATCGAGCGTTGGCGCAATCATTTCGCCGATCTCGATGCGGCGGCCGAAGCGCTCGCCGACGAGCTGCGCATGGCGGGGGCGGACCTGTATGGCGTGATGGCCGAGCGGCTGCGGGTGAAGCACCAGCTATCGGTGCGCGTGTTGCCTGGCGACGTGCTGGCGGGGCCGATCAAGCGGCTCGACATGCATGCGCGGCAGTTGCAGCTTTCCGAGATGCTCGATGCGCCCGCGCGGACCTTTGCGCTGGCCGAGCAGATGGCGTGGGAAGTGCGCGAGCAGATCGATGCGCTGGTGCGTGGCGCGGGATTGGATCGCGTGGCCGAGCGGCTCTTCCGACGCCATCTGACCGGCTATTTCGCGGCGGCGGTAATGATGCCCTATGCGCGCTTCGTGCGGGCATGCGAGGCGACGGGCTATGATCTGGAGGTGCTCCAGCGGCGCTTCGGCGCGAGCTTCAGCCAGGTGGCGCATCGGCTGACGACGCTACAGCGCGTCGGTGCGCGGGGATTGCCGTTTTTCATGCTGCGGGTGGATCGGGCCGGGCAGGTTTCCAAACGCTATGCAGGGGCGAGCGGATCGCCGCTTGCCGAAGGGCCGGGGGTTTGCCCGTTATGGGATATCTTCGCCGCGTTCGCGCGCGCGGACGAGACGGTCACCGATCTGGTCGAAACCGAAGATGGGCGGCGCTGGTTGACGCTGGCACGTTGTGTGACGCCGCAGGGCGCGGGCGTGGTCAAGGCGCGGTTCGCAGTCGCGCTGGGGCTGGAGGCAGCGGAGGCGCGCGGGCTTAGCGCCGCGCGGGGCCATGATCTGGCGGCGCGAGCCACGCCGATCGGGCTGGGCTGCCGCGCCTGTACGCGCGAGGATTGCCCGCAGCGGTCCGCGCCGCCGGCAGGACGCGGGCTGATCGTAGGTGAGCGCGAAACCGGGGTCACGCCGTTCGGGTTTGTGGGGGACTGATTCCCGATCCTCGGTTCGCAAGGAGGTGAGGATCTATTGGGCATCGCTTTGGCGTGATCGCCGACTGCGCCGCAAGCGAATGCGATGGGCCAGCGGATTGGCCCCGAGCGCCTTAGCGGGTCGCTTGGTCCTCGATCGAGGGGGTATGGAAAATATGGTGCCCGAGGACGGATTCGAACCGCCGACACTGCGATTTTCAGTCGCATGCTCTACCAACTGAGCTACTCGGGCATCTGGCCAGCGAACGCCGGAAGCGCGCTCTTAGTCAGGGTCGCGGTCGCTGTCCAGCCCGGTAAACGCTTCCGGGTCAACAGGCTCACCGGGAACGCGATATCCTTCGCCCAGCCATTGCAGCAGGTCGCGGTCCTTGCAGCCTCGGCTGCAGAAGGGCTTGAACTCTGAAGTGGGGGGCTGACCGCAGATCGGGCAGCCATTATTCTTGGCCATTATGCTTCCTTGGCAGGCATGAATTGCATCGCGCCGCCCATGCGCCGGGCCAGCTCGGCGGTCCAGGCCGGTTGCTGCGCGAGGCGGTGGGCGATGCGCTGACTGACAAGATAGGTAGCCGGGAACGGCGGGGGAAGGCGCTCGGCGCGGCGCAGCTCGGCGCGAGTCTCGACACCGATCGGGTCCATGCGCAGCAGCTCGGGCAGCGAGGCGCGGGTGCGGCGGCGAACGATCTGGAGAAAGCCGAAGCCGTTGACGGTGGTGCGCTCGAAAGGCTGGGGCAGGGCTGCGTCTATTGCCTCTGCCACGGCCGTACGCGCGGCTTTGCTGGTGAGGGTCGGGAAATCCACGCCGATCGATCCGGCGATACCGTGGCGCTCGCAGGCGCGGGCGACGGCAATTGCGGCGGCGACGGCCAGCGCGTCGTGCGGGGCGGGGCCATCAACGTCGAACAATGCCATTGCGGGGGTAGGCGAGAGACGCAGCGCGCCGCCGGCAAAGGCGATCTCGCCGGTGATCGCTTCGTCTAGAATCTCGGACCAGCCGGCTTCCTCGAATGCGTCGGGCTCATGCGCGCGCATCGTGCGGACAGGCAGGCCGCTGGCAGTGATTCGCGCGAGCAGGTTTGGGCCTTCGCTCAGGGGCGCATCGCTGGGCACCGCCTTGGGCAATTTGGGACGGCCGGGCTCGGGAATGGCTTCGCGGACGATCAGCGCGTGGAATCGGCCGCCCTGCGTCACCTTGGGGAGCGGCGAGCAGAGCGCCTCGCTGCCATCGGCCAAAGTGATTCGCGCGGTCGAGCGATCGGTCATGCGGGCTTCGACGACGCTGCCTGTGCGCGGCCCCGAGCCCTCAAGCTCGATTCGCGCTTTCCATATCACACCGCGCGAAACCAGAGCCGCGCGGTTCTCGCCGATCCCGGCTTCGTACAGCCACTCAGCCAAGGTCTAGACCGGCGCTGGCCAGCAAAGCGCGCGTCTCGAACACCGGCAGGCCGACCACGCCCGAATGGCTGCCGGAGAGGAAGCGCACAAAGACTTCGGCCTTGCCCTGGATCGCATAGCCGCCCGCTTTGCCCATGCCTTCGCCGCTGGCGACGTACCAGTCGATCTCGGCAGCCGTGAGCCGCTTGAAGGCCACCACGGTATCCGACATGCGGGTGCGCGCCTTGCCGTCTGTGCCGATCACGCAGACCGCCGAATAGCAATGATGCCGCCGGCCACAGAGCAGGCCGAGCATGCGGCGCAGATCGGCTTCGTCCGTCGGCTTGGCGAGGATACGGCGGCCGACCGCGATGGTGGTATCGCCCGCCAGCACGATCTCATCCTCGGCACGCTCCACCGCCGCAGCCTTGCCCGCGGCGATGCGCAGCACATAGGGACGCGGCAATTCGCCGGGCAGTGGGTCTTCGTCGATATCCGGCGCAGCAATGCGCACGGGCTCGATCCCGATCCGCTGGAGCAGATCGAGTCGGCGGGGCGATGTCGATGCAAGAACGAGCCGCACGGGGCGGTCCGTTATTTGAAGCGGTAGGTGATACGGCCCTTGGTCAGGTCGTACGGCGTGAGCTCGACAAGCACTTCGTCGCCGACCAGCACGCGGATGCGATTCTTGCGCATCTTGCCGGCAGTGTGGCCCAGGATCTCATGATCATTTTCAAGCCGGACGCGGAACATGGCGTTGGGCAAAAGCTCAACGACCTGTCCGCGCATTTCAAGGAGTTCTTCTTTCGCCAAAAATAAGCCTCTCGGGTGTGGGTATGCTGTGTAAAATCGCGGTGCCTTTACTCTGTGATGGGAGAAAAGGAAAGCGCGGCTAATACTTGCGCAGCGCGTAGCGCTTCGATACTTACATCAGTGTAAGTTGAGCCCGATTCAAGGGGCAGTGGGAGAGCGGCATGGCAGAGGCATATATCGTCGCGGCAACGCGCACCGCTGGCGGACGGCGGAATGGCAAGTTGATGGGCTGGCACCCTGCCGATCTGGGTGGCGCGGTGCTCAGCGAGATCGCCGCGCGATCGGGCATCGATCCTGCCGCAATCGACGATGTCATCATGGGATGCGTGGCGCAGGCGGGCGAACAGGCGCTGCATATCGGGCGCAATTCGGTGCTGGCCTCCACATTGCCACAGAGCGTTCCCGCCGTCTCGATCGACCGGCAATGCGGCAGTTCGCAACAGGCGATCCAGTTTGCCGCGCAGGCAGTGATGTCGGGCACGCAGGACGTGGTGATCGCAGCGGGCGTCGAGCATATGAGCCGGGTGCCGATGGGAACGTCGGTGGTGGGCGCCAAGCCGTTCAGCCAGAAGGCGCTCGATCGCTTCGGGGTGCGCGGGTTCAGCCAGTTTACCGGCGCGGAAATGATCGCGAAGAAATATGGCTATGACCGCGAGCGGCTCGATGCCTATTCGTTGGAGAGCCATCGGCGCGCGATGGCGGCGGTAGAGCGCGGCGATTTCGCCGACGAGATACTAAAGCTGGAGATCGGCGAAGGCGAATTCCACACGCAGGACGAAGGCATCCGCTTCGACGCGAGCATGGAGGGGCTGGGCAACCTCAAGACATTGGCCGAGGGCGGGGTGATCACCGCAGGCAATGCCAGCCAGATCTGCGACGGCGCATCGGCAGTGATGGTGGTGAGCGAAGCGGCGCTCAAGGCGCATGGCCTGACGCCGCTGGCGCGCATCCACAACCTGACCGTGACGGCGGGCGATCCGGTGGTGATGCTGGAAGAGCCCTTGTTCGCGACCGATCGCGCCTTGCAGCGTGCGGGCATGTCGATCGGCGATATCGATTTGTATGAAGTCAACGAAGCCTTTGCGCCGGTGCCGCTGGCGTGGCTGGAGCACACCGGGGCTGATCCGTCGAAGCTCAACGTCAATGGCGGAGCGATTGCGCTGGGGCATCCGCTCGGCGCTTCAGGCACCAAGCTGATGGCCACGCTGGTTCATGCGCTGCGCAAACGCGGCAAGCGCTATGGCTTGCAGACGATGTGCGAAGGCGGCGGCATCGCCAATGTGACCATCGTCGAGGCGCTTTAAGGTCGTGGGTGCGCTGAGCGGCATCCGGATCGTTGAATTTGGCGGGATCGGGCCGGGGCCGTTTGCGGGGATGATGCTCGCCGATCATGGCGCGGAGGTGATTCGCGTCGAGCGGCCGGGCGCGGTGTTTGGGCCGCATGCGATGGCGCGGTCGCGCACGGCTGTCGGGCTGGACATGAAATCGGCCGAGGGCGTCGCCAAGGCGCGTGATCTCTGCCGGGGGGCGGACGGGATCATCGAAGGGTTTCGCCCGGGCGTGATGGAGCGGCTGGGCCTCGGGCCAGACGTGCTGCTCGGCGACAATCCCAAGCTGGTTTACGGGCGCATGACCGGCTGGGGACAGGACGGCCCGCTGAGCGACGCGCCGGGGCATGACCTTAATTATCTCGCGGTGGCGGGGCTGCTCGACGGGATCGGGGTGCCGGGCCTGCCGCCGGTCGTGCCGGTCAATTATATCGCGGATTTCGGCGGGGGCGGGATGCTGCTCGCGTTCGGCATGGTGAGTGCCTTGCTGGCGGTGAAGATGGGCGGGCCGGGGCAGGTGGTCGACGCGGCGATGACCGATGGTTCGGCGCTGCTCGCGAGCATGAGCTGGGGGTTCAAGGCCGCAGGCATGTGGCGTGACGGGCCGTCGGCCAACCTGCTGAGCGGGGCCGCGCCTTTCTATCGCTGCTACGCCTGCGCCGATGGGCGACATGTCGCGGTGGGGGCCATCGAGCCGCAATTCTATGCCGCGCTGGTGGCGGGGCTAAACGAGGGCGGCGATGGCCAGATGGACCCCCGCTTATGGCCTGCGCGCACCGAGCGGTTCGCGGCGATCTTCGCGACCCGCAGCCGGGATGACTGGGTCGCGCATTTCGCGCCCGATGCCTGCGTATCGCCGGTGCTGACCTTCGATGAGGCCGCAGCCCATCCGCACAATGTCGCGCGCGGCACCTTTGCCGGCGGGGCGCCCGCGCCTGCGCCGCGATTTTCCGAGACACCCGCATCCGCGCCCGTGGCGCCGCAATGGAGAGAAGCACATGAACTTTGAGGGCACAGCCGCAGTCGTCACCGGCGGCGCATCGGGATTGGGCGCGGCAACCGCACGGGCATTGGCGGCGGCGGGGGCGAAGGTCGCTCTGTTCGACATGAATGCCGAGAAGGGCGAGGCGCTGGCCGCTGAACTGGGCGGTGTGTTCTGCAAGGTCGATGTGCGTTCGGACGAGGAAGTCGACGCTGCCTTTGCCAAGGCGCGCGAGGCGCATGGCCAGGAGCGCACCCTCGTCAACTGCGCGGGGGTGGGCAACGCCTATAAGACCGTCAGCCGCGACCGGACGACCGGCGAGATCAAGCAATTCCCGGCGGCGGCGTTCGATTGGGTGATCCAGGTCAATCTGGTCGGCAGCTTCCGGTGCATCGTCAAGTCGGCGGCGGGGATGCTGACGCTCGATCCGCTGGAAGGCGGCGAGCGCGGGGCCATCGTCAACACCGCCAGCGTCGCGGCCGAGGACGGCCAGATCGGGCAGGCGGCCTATTCGGCGTCCAAGGGCGGGATTGTCGGCATGACGCTGCCGATCGCGCGCGATCTCTCGGGCGAGGGCATCCGGATCAACACGATCCTGCCCGGCATCTTCGATACGCCGCTGATGAACGCTGCGCCGCCGCAGGTGAAAGAGGCGCTGGCCGCGTCGGTGCCCTTCCCCAAGCGGCTGGGCGATCCCGCCGATTATGCCAGCCTTGCGCTCGAGATGCTGCGTAACCCGTATTTCAACGGCGAAGACGTTCGGCTCGACGGCGCGATCCGCATGGCGCCGCGCGGGTGAGACGATTTTGACAATAACCGTCACCGGCCCCTGTGCCGGGGTCCACGGTACGGCAGATGCTTACGGCTGGTTCGTGAGCACAAAGCGGGCGGCTGGACCCCGGAACAAGTCCGGGGTGACGATAAGGGGAGATTGGCGGTGTCTGGTTCCAATTGGCGTGACGATCCCGAACTGGTGGCGCTGGCAGACGGCGCGGCGCGGTTCTTTGAGCGCGAGGCACCGCCCGAGCGGATCGCCCAGTGGCGCGAGGCGGGGCAGGTCGAGCGCGCTTTCTGGCGGCAGGCGGGCGAGGCGGGGCTGCTCGGCGTGTCGATACCGGCGGAATATGGCGGGTCCGGGGGCGACTTTCGGCATGACGTGACTTTGGTCGAGCAGGTCGGGCGCTACGGTGTCGAGGGCTTTGCGCTGTCGCTGCACAATGTGATCATCCTGCCCTATGTGCTGGCGCACGGCACAGAGGAGCAGAAGCAGCGCTGGCTGCCGAAATTGTGTTCGGGCGAGAGCGTCGCGGCGATTGCGATGAGCGAGCCGGGGGCGGGGTCCGATCTCCAGTCGATCCGCACCACCGCGCTGAAGGACGGCAACGGCTATCGGATCAATGGTGCCAAGACCTTCATCTCGAATGGCCAGATCGCCGATTTCATCATCGTCGTCGCCAAGACCGATCCCGAGCAGGGGGCGAAGGGCGTCTCGCTGCTGGTGGTCGAGACCGAAAGCGCTGAAGGCTTCCGGCGGGGCAAGGCGCTCGACAAGATCGGGCTGGATGCGCAGGACACCAGCGAATTGTTCTTCGATGATGTGTGGGTGCCCGCCGACAATCTGCTGGGCACGACCGAGGGGCAGGGTTTCCGCCAGTTGATGGCCGAGCTGCCGCGCGAGCGGCTGGTGATCGCAGTCTCCAGCGTGGTGACGATGGACAAGGCGATCGAAGTCACCAGCGAATATACCAAGGAGCGCAAGGCGTTTGGCCAGCGTATCTTCGATTTCCAGAACACCCAGTTCAAGCTCGCCGAGTGCAAGGCCAAGCTGGAAATCGCGCGGGTTTATGTGAACGATTGCGTCGAGCGGCAACTGGCCGGGACGCTCGATCTGACCAGCGCGGCGATCGCCAAATTATGGGTGACCGAGGCCGAGGGGCAGGTGGTGGATGAGTGCCTCCAGCTGCATGGCGGCTATGGCTATATCAACGACTATCCGATCGCGCGGATGTGGCGGAATGCGCGGGTCCAGCGGATCTATGGCGGATCGAGCGAGATCATGAAGGTGCTGATCGCGCGGAGCCTGTAGGACCGCGAAATTCCCCTCCCTGCAAAGGGAGGGGAGCCTTTCAGGCGGCCAGCGCCATGCGCTTTTTCGAAAGGTGGGCGAGCAGCGAGATGCGGTTGAAGAACCACATCTGCTCCAGGTGCAGATCGCTGTATTTCTGGATGGTGTTGGCGAACGTATAGGGCGTGTACCAGACATTATGGTCCGGATGGACGACCTCGACGAAGGTCTCGGAATCCGCGACATAATCGAAATGGCGGGCGCGGCACTGGAACGCATCGGGCACCGAAATCAGATATTCGGCGGCGTCGACCGACTGGAGCTCGGCCAGGAATTCTTCGACGTTGGCGACATGCTCCATCACTTCGGGGACGAGCACGATATCATAGCTGTCGGTCACTTCGCTCATGCTGGAATAGAGCCGGCCCTTCACATGCGGCGCCAGCATTTCGAGCGCTTCGGAGTGTGGATCGACGCCGTCGAGCTTGGCGCAGAAGCGGTCGAGCAACAGATGAAGCGAGCGGTTGATATCGGTGATCGGCCAATCGGCGCAGCCGACATGGAGCACGCGCTTGCCCTCGCAGAATTGGCGCAAGACCTTGATGCGGCCCATGCCCTCAAACGCGTTGCTGACGTTTACGCGCTGGACGAAATAGGGGGCATGGATTGCCTCCAGCGCGGAGACGGGTGCCTGAATATCGGCCTGCGCCACGCCTTCCGGCTCCGGCGCACTGGCCTCTGCGGCGGGAGCGCCCAGCGCGAGTTTGTGGATATTATCATAGGCTTTCAGCGTCGAGCCCCAGAGCTGATCCGCATAGATCGGATCACTGCCCGTATAGACCTGACCGGTGAAATGGCGCGGGATGAAATAGTGGCTCGGATAGATGCGCAGCGGCGAATAGCGCTGTTCGCGATAGCTTTCGGTCAGCCGAAGCGGGCCTACCGTTTTCCACGCATTGGCCCGGGTGACATCGGGATCGTTATGAATATCGTGGATGATCTGCTCGACAAAGGGATTGCCCGCCTCGCAGCCGAAATAGCCAGCGGCGATCAGGCCGGGCCGTGCGATTTCGTTTTCCCAGCAGGCAAAGGCTTCGCAATCGAGGAGGTGATCGTCGAGCGGGCGCAGCGCGATACTGTCTGCATCCACCACCACGCCGCCCTTGGCGTGCAGGATCTCCCAGCGCATCATATCGGCAACGCCGTTTAGCTCGCGGCTGTACATCGCCGTCATATGATCGCGATTGAACCAGTCCTGCTCTTCCAGATCGGCATTTCCCCAGACGAGGAACTCCCAGCTCGGATTGAGCTCGCGCCAGGTATCGATGCAATTGGTCGGGCATTTGCTCTCATCGCCAACCCAGATGAAATGCATGAGCTTCGGGATCATCGTGTCTTCCTTGCGCGGCGCGGCTTTCGTTCGCCCCGACAAGTAAAGCGACATGGTTAAGAAATTTTTTGCATGTGCGGGGGCATGCAGGCCGCAATGAAGCATCATGCGCAATTTCATCGCGACAGAAAGCCGCGGGCGAGCATCGCCGCCGTGCTCATCGTAAAGGATGAGGCGCGGTGCATCGAGCGCTGCCTGAACAGCATCCGGCCGCATGTCGATCGTATCGTGCTACTCGATACCGGATCGACCGACGGCACGCAGATGCTTGCCGCGAATTGCGGTGCCGAGGTGCATCATCTGCCCTGGCCCAATGATTTCTCCGTCGCGCGCAATCATGCGCTCGATCTCGCCGATGCCGATTGGAACCTGATTCTCGACGCCGACGAGTGGATCCTCTCCGGCGGTGGCCTTTTGCGGCAATGGTGCAAGGGCAGGCCCCGGATGGGCAAGATCTGCGTGCATAGCGAAGTGGACGGGTCGAACGAAACGGAAGCTGGATCGCGCCGAAACTGGATGACGCGGCTGCTGCCGCGCGGCGTGCGCTATGAGGGGCGCGTGCATGAGCAGGCGATATCCGATCTGCCGCGTCTGCGCCTGAACCTGCAGGTTGGGCATGACGGCTATCTGGAGCACCAGCTTGCCCGCAAGCGCGACCGCAACGCGCCGCTGCTGCTTGCCGATCTGAAGGAACGGCCGGGCGATCCCTATATCCTGTATCAGCTCGGCAAGGATTGCGAGATGCAAGGCGATCTGGAGGGCGCGGCTATCCGCTTTGGCCAGTCGCTGGAAGCGACGGCCCCCGAAGCCAATTGGCGGCACGGGCTGGTGATTCGCCAGATGCGCGCGCTTAGCAAGACCGGCAAGCGCCAGGAGGCGCTGGCGCTGGCCGATGTCGAGATGCCCAATTGGGAGGATTCGCCCGATTTCTACTTCATGGTCGGCAATCTGTTGCTCGACGAGGCGATCGACGACCCCGAACAGGCCGTGGAGCAATGGCTTCCGTTGGCGGCGGGCTGCTGGGAACGCTGCCTCGCGATCGGCGAGCGCCCCGATCTGGAAGGCAGCATGCAGGGCTGTGGCAGCCACCTCGCCAAGCATAACCTTACGGCGGTTCACACCCAGATGGCGCTGCACTCTGCCCGTCGCGAACTCGCGCGGATCTGCGATGAAAGCGTGATCGACAAAGACGGTTAATTCGACGCCGGTGATCGATTTTCTGAATATTACTGGGCGAGTTTAATCGTTTCCGGGTTTCAAAAGCCGGGCCTAGTCTCTGCGTGTAAATAACAGCGCGAGAGGATTGGCAGAATGAACGCAGAGACTGGCTCAAGCGGCGGCGGTTGCCCGGTGGCTCACGGCGACGGCGGCGTCCGTGCTCTGCTCGGCCGTACCAATCGCGACTGGTGGCCCGATATGCTCGCCACCGAAATCCTCAATCCCAATGGCGCATCGAACCCGATGGGCGCGGATTTCGATTATGCCGAAGCTTTCAAGGGGCTCGATTACAATGCGCTCAAGGCCGATCTAACGGCGCTGATGACTGACAGCCAGCCGTGGTGGCCGGCCGATTACGGGCATTACGGCCCGTTCTTCATCCGCATGGCCTGGCACGCCGCCGGCACCTATCGCACCGCCGATGGTCGCGGTGGCGCAAGCAGCGGGCAGCAGCGTTTCGCTCCGCTCAACAGCTGGCCGGACAATGGCAATCTCGACAAGGCGCGGCGCCTGTTGTGGCCGATCAAGCGCAAATACGGCAAGCATATCAGCTGGGCCGATCTGTTCATCCTGACCGGCAATGTCGCGATCGAGAGCATGGGCGGGCCGGTGTTCGGCTTTGGCGGCGGCCGTGCCGATGTCTATGAGCCCGAGCGCGACATCTACTGGGGTTCGGAAGACAAATGGGTCGACGAAGGCGTTCAGACCCGCATCGATCTTGATAAGGGCCTGGAGGCCCTGGAAGGGCCGCTGGCCGCGATCCAGATGGGCCTGATCTACGTCAATCCGGAAGGTCCGGGCGGCGTCCCCGATCCGCTGCTGTCGGCGCGCGACATCAAGGCGACGTTCGAAAAGATGGCAATGAACCATGAGGAAACCGTGGCGCTTACCGCCGGCGGTCACACCTTTGGCAAGTCGCATGGCAATGGCGATGCATCTTTGCTCGGCAAATCGCCGGCAGGTGGCGATATTGCTTCGCAGGGCTTTGGCTGGGTCAGCAGCCATGAGAGCGGCGGCATCGGCGAACATGCCGTGACCAGCGGCATCGAAGGTTCGTGGGTCAACACGCCCACCGAATGGACCGCAAACTACTTCCGCCTGCTGCTCGATTATGAATATGAGATCGTCCGCTCGCCCGCAGGGGCGCAGCAATGGCAGCCGATCAACCAGAAGCCCGAGGATATGGCTCCGGCGGCGTGGGACGCGAACATCAAGGTTCCCACGATGATGACGACCGCCGATATGGCGCTGAAGGTCGATCCGGAATTCCGCGTTATCAGCGAGAAGTTCCGCAACGATCATGAAGCGTTCAAGGACGCGTTCGCCCGCGCTTGGTTCAAGCTGACGCACCGCGACATGGGGCCGAAGGCGCGCTATCTTGGGCCGGAAGTCCCCGCCGAAGACCTGATCTGGCAGGATCCGATCCCGGCCGGCACCATGCCTTCCGACGCCGACGTGCAGGCAGTGAAAAGCAAGATCGCTGCAAGCGGCCTGACGGTCAGCCAGCTGATCAAGACCGCCTGGGCATCGGCCGGCACCTATCGCAAGTCCGATCATCGCGGCGGTACCGACGGTGCGCGCGTTCGTCTGGCCCCGCAAAAGGACTGGGACGTCAACGAGCCGGAGATGCTGGCCAAGGTGCTCGAGACGCTCGATGGCCTGCGCGGCACGATGTCGATGGCCGATGCGATCGTGCTGGGCGGTGTGGTCGGGCTCGAAAAGGCGATCAAGGACGCCGGATCGAGCGTCGCGGTACCGTTCACCGGCGGCCGTGGCGACGCGACCGATGCCCAGACCGATGCCGAGAGCTTTGATGTGATGGAGCCGCAGGCCGACGCCTTCCGCAACTATCTGCCGAAGAAGCTGAGCGTGAAGACCGAGGAAATGATGCTCGATCGCGCATCGTTGCTGGGGCTTTCGGTGCCGGAAATGACTGTGCTGATCGGTGGGCTCCGCGTCCTTGGCGCAAATCACGGCGAGCGCGGCCATGGCCACTTCACCAAGCGCGCGGGCCAGCTGACCAACGACTTCTTCGTCAATTTGCTCGACATGACCAGCGTGTGGAAGGCGGTCGATGGATCGAACGAAGAGGAATATATCGCAACCGACCGCGCCGAGGGCCACGAAACCTGGCGCGCTTCGCGGGCCGATCTGATCTTCGGATCGAACTCGGAACTGCGCGCAGTGGCGGAAGTCTATGCCGAGAGCGGCCATGAGGAAAAGTTCGTGCAGGACTTCGTCGCTGCATGGACCAAGGTGATGAACGCCGGTCGCTTCGACCTGGCGTAACGACACAGGCAGGCGCAGGCGGGAAAACCGCCGCGCCTGCCTGTGACATTATGGAGAGGATACGGGGATGCGTCGTGCCGACGTCGATCTTCTGGATTCCCGACGGGCCTATTGGGTGCCCAGCGTCGTCGCGCCCTGCCGCGACTGGACCGCAGTGCCGGGCTGCACGCGCGGCGCGCGGTTCCTGGTGGACCGCCACACGATGCGCGCCAACCGCAGCGACTTCGCCGCCTTCGCCAGCAAGCCCGCCTGTATGCGCTGGGTAATGCGGCACCGGCTCGAACTGAACGCGGCGCTGCCCGAGGCCCGGGTGGATGTGGTGCGGCTGGATCGGTGGTTGTTGGGGCTGGATTAGCCGCCGGGCTAACGGGAAGCTTCGGGAGATAGTTCGAAGCGGTCGCGACCGCTATTTTTCGCCTGGTACAGCGCCTTGTCAGCGCGCTTGAGCAACTGTTCGAGGTTCCGTTCGTCCCGCTCTATGTGAACCCCGATGCTCACCGTCACCGTGACGGTTTCGCCGCTCGCCAATGCGATAGGCGTGGTGCGCAATATCGCGTTGATCCGCCCCGCGACCGCAATGGCCTGCTCCAGGCTGCAATCGGGCAGCAGGATCGCGAACTCTTCTCCGCCGATCCGGCCAAGCGTATCCTGCGGACGAAGATTGCGTTCCAATATGCCGGAGAAAGCGCAAAGAACTCGGTCTCCGGCCTCATGTCCGAACCTGTCGTTTATCGATTTGAAATGGTCGATGTCGAGCATCATCACCACCGCCGATTTGGCATCGTCCAGCGAGGTCACCAGCGCCGATGCGCCGACTTCGAGAAAGGCGCGGCGATTGCGCAGGCCGGTCATCGCATCGCGATCGGCCAGGAACTGCAGGCGCTCCAGCAACGCGTTGCGGGCCGCCATTATGCTCCCGACGATGAGCGGCGTAAGCGCCACGAAAGTTACGCCGACCCGCAGCGATGTCAGCAACCCGCGCGACTCGAAATCATCCCCCACCGACATGATCCCGGTCCGGATCGCCAGAAGCGTCCACGCTCCGAATGCGAAAGCCAGGCAGGTCGTGCCAAATAGTTCATAGGTGAATGCACACCACAACAAAGCGGGCACGGGAAACGCGATTGCGCCCGGCCCGCCGACCATCGCAGCAGCCGCCGCGGAGGCTATGAGTGCCAATAACGGCAAGGTCCGTCGCGGGTCGATTTTGACGAACCATCGCCACGCAGCGGTGGGCTTGAGGCGCGTTGTCGCCGGCAGGGTCAAGAGCATCGGCAGAAACGCTGTGTAGTTCACCGCTTCGGTTGCGAACCAGAACGTAAAGCCCTGCGTCGATGTCCCGCCGAAAAGCACCGGGTTTGCCACCATGCCACTCAGCCCCGTGACGAACGAAGCGAAAATGACTGCGCGTAGAAGATAGAAGATCGCGGCCGGTCGTTGCAGCATGCGGTCTTCCGGAGGCAGACTGGCCAGCAACCAATAGCCTGCTGCGATTCCAGTGAGATTTCCCCCATTCAGAATGAAGTTGGTCACAGGGTCGGCACCGGTCAGCGCATCGGCCATGAAAAAGCCCACCGCACAACTGATCCAAGCGGAGGGCCCAGCCATTTTGGGAAAGCGCACCAGCATGCCGAGCATGAAGGCATTTGCCGGCCAGAACGTCGCTAGATCAAAATGCGGCCTGCTCAATATGCCGATCAGGCACAGCGCAAAGACCCCCGAACCAACCAATATGCCGTGTACGGGCAATGGACCGATGTCGCGGTTGTTAACTGCGATCGCCACAGTTGTCCTTCCCTCATCCTTGGCTTCCTTCGATTATTACATAGTTTTCACTGCTTAACGAACCTTTCTGCGAGGTATCAATGCATGCGATGTTTTGCCGACATCGTCTCATATTGGGTAGCTGCGCAGGGAGACGATCTTGGCCTCAACTTCGGCGCACGGCCGCAGGGCGTGGGTGTGTTTACATGCAAAGAAAAACCCCGCCCGGATATGCGCCGGGCGGGGTTCTCATTTGTCGGCCGTCGCGGAAAGCCGCGTCTCGGTCGGTTCGGCTTACCCGCGGTCAGCGCTTTGCGGCGCCAACCTGGGCCTCAGCCGGCGTGCCCCGCCAAAGCCGCGAGCAGCAGCAGCGCGACGATGTTGGTGATCTTGATCATCGGGTTCACGGCCGGGCCGGCCGTGTCCTTGTACGGATCGCCCACCGTGTCCCCGGTCACGGCTGCCTTATGGGCTTCGCTGCCCTTGCCGCCGTGATTGCCGTCTTCGATATACTTCTTAGCGTTATCCCATGCGCCGCCGCCCGAGGTCATCGAGATGGCCACGAACAGACCCGAGACGATCACGCCCAGCAGCATCGCGCCGAGTGCCGCAAAGCCTTCGCTCTGGCCGGCAACCGCGGTGATGATGAAGTAGACTGCGATCGGGCTCAGCACCGGCAACAGCGAGGGGATGATCATCTCCTTGATCGCTGCCTTGGTGACGATATCGACCGTGCGAGCATAGTTGGGACGGCTGGTCCCTTCCATGATGCCGGGGTTCTCGCGGAACTGGGCACGGACGTCTTCGACGACCGAACCGGCTGCTCGGCCCACGGCGGTCATGCCGAATGCGCCGAACAGATAAGGCAGCAATGCGCCGAGCAGTAGCCCGACGATGACGTAGGGGTTGTTCAGGCTGAAATCGACCGGGACGTTCGGGAAGAACTCCTTGAGATCGGTCGTATAGGCACCGAACAGCACCAAAGCGGCGAGGGCGGCCGAGCCGATGGCATAGCCCTTGGTCACGGCCTTGGTGGTGTTGCCCACGGCGTCCAGTGCGTCGGTCTTGTGCCGCACATCGTCCGGAAGGCCGGCCATTTCGGCGATGCCGCCGGCATTGTCGGTGACCGGGCCATACGCGTCCAAAGCGACGACCATGCCTGCCTGCGCAAGCAGTGAGGTCGCGGCGAATGCCACGCCGATGATGCCCGCAATCTGGAACGAAGCGATCACCGCGACGACGATCACCAGCGTTGGCAACGCAGTCGATTCAAGGCTGATGGCGAGGCCCTGGATGACGTTGGTGCCGTGGCCGGTTTCCGATGCCTTGGCGATCGACTTGACCGGGCGATAGTTGGTGCCGGTGTAATATTCGGTGATCCAGACAAGGAGCCCGGTGACTGCGAGGCCGATCATCATGCACAGGAACAGGCTCATGCCCGTGAATTCCTTGCCGGTGAGGGTGGCGATGTCGCCGGTGCCCGCAAGGACTGCGCTGGGATCGATCGGCAGCGTGCCGACGACGATGTTCATGTCGCCCATCAACTGGCCGGTAAGGGCGTAGCTGGTGGCCAGATAGATTGCCGGGACCGATAGGATCGCGGAGGTCCAGAAGCCCTTGTACAGCGCCCCCATGATGTTCTGGCCGCCGCCGAGGCGGACCATATAGGTGCCGATGATCGAAGTGATGATGCACACACCACCAACGATCAGCGGGAGCGACATCAGCTGCATAAGTGCCTCGGGGCCGACGCCCGCGAGCAGCAATGCGATCGAGACCATGGTGAGGCCGATCGTCACGACATAGGTTTCGAACAGATCGGCGGCCATGCCGGCGCAGTCGCCGACATTGTCGCCGACGTTATCGGCGATAACGGCCGGGTTGCGGGGATCATCCTCGGGGATTCCGGCTTCGACCTTGCCGACCAGATCGGCGCCGACGTCAGCGGCCTTGGTGAAGATACCACCGCCGAGACGCGCGAAGATCGAGATCAGCGAAGCGCCGAACGCAAGTGCGGTGAGCGCGGCGATGATCTCGCGACGATCAGCAAGTTCGCCCAGATCGAGCTCTGCGAACTGGACCAGATAGCCGAAGATGCCGGCGATCGAGAGCAGGCCGAGGCCGGCTACGAGCATGCCGGTGATCGCGCCCGAGCGAAATGCGAGGGTCAGGCCGCCCTGCAGCGAGCCGCGTGCGGCCTCTGCGGTGCGGACGTTGGCGCGCACCGAGATGTGCATGCCGACGAACCCGGCGACACCCGACAGGACTGCGCCGATCAGGAAGCAGATTGTCGAGAGAGTGCCTAGTGTGAAGAACATGATGACGGCGACGATCGCACCGACGATTGCGATGGTAAGATACTGGCGGCCCAGATAGGCCTTTGCGCCTTCCTGAATAGCGGCGGCGATACTCTGCATCTTCTCGTTGCCCGCGGGCGCACTGAGCACCTGCTGAGCTGTCAAAATTCCATAGAGCACGGCGATCAGGCCGCACACTATGGCGATATATACGATCGTCATGTGGTTTGAGTCCTTCCCCTAGACTTTGAAAGTCGGAGCCACGCCGGTCTGTTTGCCGGTCTAAGCTTGGGTGAAAGGTACACATAGGCGCTGCTTGAGCGCAAGCCGCGCTTCAGCGGTGCTGGTAACCCAGCTTTTCGGGCGGGCGCGCGCCATCGAGCAACAGCGGTTCCGGGCCGCTCGCGATGAAGCTGCCGATGCGCGTGGCGGGTATGGGCGGCGTGAAGCCTGGGGGGGCTGCGAAGAGCAGTTCGTAATCGTCGCCCCAGGTCGCGGCGGCGAGTTTGTCGATGGTGCCGGGGGCAAAGGGGATCGCGGCGAGGCCGATCTCGGCGGTGCAATTGCTGGCGCTCGCCATGCGGCTGGCATCGAGCAATAGCCCGTCGGACACGTCCATCATCGCAGTGACATGGGGAGCGAGCGCGCGGCCTTCGCTCAGGCGCGGGCGCGGGCGGAGATAGGCCGGGCCGTCGGTCGCGAAGTCGCGATACGCTGCGCCGATTGCACCGGTGACCCACAGGCTGTCGCCGGGCTTTGCGCCGGTGCGCATCGGGACGACAGGGGCACGGCCAATGGCGGTGCAGCCGAACACGGCGGGGCTGACGGCGATGGTGTCACCGCCGAGCAGGGGCACATTATAGGTTTCGAGTATTTCTCGAAGCCCTTCGATGAAGCGCTGATCGCTCAGCGTTGCGCCGATCAGCACGCCGATGGGCTCCGCGCCCTTGGCTGCGAGATCCGACAGGTTCACCGCGACCAGCTTCCACGCGATATCGGCGGGATCGGTGCCGGGCTTGTAATGCACGCCCTCGGCAATGGCATCATGAGTGAGGACGAGGGTTTCGCCGCCGATGCTGAGCGTCGCGCTATCGTCGAGCAAGCCATGCGCGCCCGGATGGAGCGGCAGGGTGCGCAGGGCGGCGATGAACTCGGCTTCGGTCACACCCGATAGCTGTCGGAGACTTCCGAGCCGTTCCACGCGCGCTCGCGAAACCATTTGGTCAGCACATATTTGCGACCGGCCTCCACGACGGTTCCGGCATGGTGCGAATAGGGGTTCGACTGGCCGTTTTTGTCCATATTGTTCCAGACGAGCAGCACGCCCGGCGTGGGCGGGATCGCGACCGGCACCATCGGGAAATTGGTAGCGCCGCCCTTTTCGGTGCGGTTGAGATAGGCCATCGCGGTCCAGGTGCGCTGGCCGCCTTCGTTCGCGATGGCTTCCGAAAAGGATTGGCCCGACGCGAAATAATCATTGTGCGTGCGGAATTGCTGGCCCGGTTCATAGCGCTGGCCTTGCAGGGTTTCGGCATGGCCCGGATCGAGCCCAAGCAGATCGGCAATGCGCTGATCGATGGCGGCCACCAGCTGATGTTCGGAAGGGAGCTTGCAGGTGCTGCTGGTCCGCGTCTTCTCGCCGGTTTGCACGCGCAGCGAGGTCGACGGCTTCACATCCGAGTCGATCAGCGCGACCAGTTCGGTGCATTCGGCGGGCGCGATGAAGGCGGGGACCGCGAACATATCGATCCGCGGCGATTTGATGCGCGTGACCCGCGGATTGGCGTCGAGGCGCGCGCTGACCTGCTCGCCGATTTCGGCAAGGCGCTGCGGGTCGGAGCCCGGCAGGGGCGCCATCCAGGGCTGTCGCTTAGGTTCCAGCACTGAATCCCTCCCCACGCTGCTATTTACTGTCGCACTTCCTTGGCGATCGCGTCCAGCAGGCCGTTGACGAAGCCCTTTTCGCGACGGTCATAGAATGCGTCGGTCACGTCGAGATACTCGCTGATCACCGCGCCGACCGGCACGTCCTTGCGCGCCATCAGCTCATAGGCGCCCGCGCGCAGGATCTGGCGCATCGGCTTGTCGAGGCGATCGAGCGACCAATCCGCACTGAGCTTGCCCGCGATGATCGTGTCGATCTCGGCCAGACGCGCGTCGACGCCCTTCACGATATCGTCGAAGAAATTCACGTCGGCATCGGCATATTCCACGTCCTCGATCGTCGCGCCCAGCCGGTGCTGGTGAAACTCGTGGAGCAGCTTGATGATCGGCGTGTTCTCCATCTCGCGCTGATACAGCGCCTGGACGGCGGCCAGGCGCGCGGCCGAGCGGGCCTTGGAACGGGTTTTTGCGGTTGGGCTAGGCACGGGGCCAACTCCTGAGTGGGGTGCGGGCGGCATAAGCGGGACTATCCGCATCGCCCTTCTGAATTTCTATGACGTGCTCCTGGCTGAACGGCACTTCGGTACCCAGCCAGAATTCGTCGTTTTCATCGATGTCCGGCTCGTTATCGAGCAGGCCGAAATAGGTGTCGCCAGCGACTTCGCGGACGATGACCCACATGCGATCGACGATAGGGTCTTCGTCATCCTCGGTCTGAACGAGGAAGGTCAGCTTGGCGAAATCACCGACTGCGAGCGAAGTGCGCTCCGCCTCATCGGGGATCGGGAAGCTTTCGGGGTGGAGCAGATGGCGCTCCAGGCCGCTTTCGAGGCACCAGCCGTCATCGTGGAGATCGGGCGTGCGCATCATTTGGCCTCCAGACGGATCGAGACGGACTTAGCGTGCGCGGGCAGTCCCTCGGCGTGCGCCAGCGCCACAGCTGCGGGGCCGATGGCGGCCAGGCCCGCTGGGTCGAGTTGCAGGAAGCTGGTGCGCTTCATGAAATCGAGCACCGACAGGCCGGAGGCGAAACGCGCACGACGTCCGGTGGGCAGGACGTGGTTCGGCCCGGCGACATAATCGCCAATGGCTTCCGGGGTATGCCGGCCGATGAAGATCGAACCGGCGTGACGGACCTGCTCGAACAACGCTTCGGCATCGTCACAGGCGAGTTCGAGATGCTCGGGAGCAAGGCGGTCGCACAATGGGATCGCATCGGCGAGGGTGGGCACGACGATGATCGCGCCGTTGGCGTCCCAGCTTGCGCGCGCGGTGGCGCCGGTCTGGAGGCCAGCGATCTGGCGGTCGACTGCTTCGGCAACCTTGTCCGCGAAATCGGCATCGTCAGTGAACAGGATCGACTGGCTGGTAGGGTCGTGCTCGGCTTGGCTGAGCAGATCGGCGGCAATCCAATCCGGTTCGTTTTTGTTGTCCGAAATAACCACGATCTCACTGGGGCCGGCGACCATATCGATGCCGACCACGCCGTAAAGCTGGCGCTTGGCCTCCGCGACCCAGGCATTGCCCGGCCCGGTGATGACGTCGACGGGAGCGATTTGGTCGGTCCCATAGGCAAGCGCTGCAATCGCCTGCGCGCCGCCGATCCGCCAGATCTCATCGACACCGGCGAGATGCGCAGCGGCGAGGACGAGCGGGTTCACTTCGCCATTCGGGGTAGGCGTGACCATGATCAGGCGACCAACGCCTGCTGCTCGTGCCGGAAGCGCGTTCATCAGCACCGAGCTGGGATATGCCGCGCGGCCACCGGGGACATAGACGCCCGCCGAATCGACCGGCAGCCAGCGCGCGCCGAGGCGGATGCCCTGCGCATCGACTTCGTCGGTGTCGGCGGGGCGCTGCTTGGCGTGATAGGCGGCGATGCGTTCGGCTGCGAGTTCGAGCGCGTCGCGCAGATCCGGGGCGAGGCCTTCATAAGCGGCGAGGCAATCGGCGCGGTCGATCTTCCAGCCGACCTGATCCAGATCGTGCTTGTCGAACAAGCGGGTCAGATCGCGGACGGCGGCATCGCCTTCGTCGCGGACGCGCTTGATGATGTGCGTCACGTTGCGCGCGACATCCTCATCGGCTTCGCGGCGGGCGTTGACCAAGTGCGTGAAGGCGGCGGGGAAGTTCGCGGCGGAGGCGTCGAGCCGGATCACGCGACTGCCCGCCGGAAGGCATCGACCAGCGGGACGACTTCGCCCGCGCGCATCTTGAACGCGGCGCGATTGACGACCAGTCGCGAAGTGACTTCGGCGATAACTTCGACTTCGACCAGGCCGTTTTCCTTGAGCGTGCGGCCCGAGGACACAAGATCGACAATGCGCGGCGCAAGGCCGAGCACCGGGGCCAGCTCCATCGCGCCGTTCAGCTTGACGCATTCGGCCTGCACCCCGCGCGCTTCGAAATGGCGCTGGGTGATGTGCGGATATTTGGTGGCGATGCGCACATGGCTCCAGCCGCGCGGATCGTCCTGCTCGGCCATATCGGCGGGCTCGGCGACCGAGATGCGGCAATGGCCGATGCCGAGATCGACCGGGGCATAAAGCTCCGAATAAGCGAACTCCGCCAGCACGTCCGAGCCGACGATGCCAAGATGGGCGGCACCGTGCGCCACGAAGGTGGCGACGTCGAACGCGCGCACCCGGATCAGGTCGATCGCCGGGCTGTTGGTCTTGAAGCGCAGCGCGCGCGATTCCGGATCGGCAAAGGCGGGCTCGGGGGTGATGCCGACAGCGCTAAGCAAGGGCAGGCACTCTTCGAGAATGCGCCCTTTTGGCACGGCGAGGATCAACGGTTCGGTCATGGAGAGCGGGGCTTTACTTGGGGGGCGGCGTGGGCGCAACAAGCGCTGCGAAAAGGGATTTGGGCATGGCAGACGAGAAAACCAACCGCGAAGCCTATCGCTTTCAGAACAAATATTGCGTCGCGATGGATGCGCCGATCACCGGACGCGTGGTGCTGGCGCTGGCGGATTGCCTTTCGCGTGACAGCCGAACGGGCGCGCGGGCGCTCGATTGGGAAAGCGAGCCGACCAAGGCGGCGCTCCCGTTGCGCACGGTGGGCGGGCTGCATTCGCTGGCGCTGAAGGGCATTGCCTTGGTCGATGTGTTTTCGGGCGCGGTGACCGATCCCGAGGATGTGAAGGCCGCGCTCTCGGCGGCTTTGATCGCGCATGACGATGCACTGTACCACTGGCTCGACGGGCCGCCCCAGACCAACGAAGCGGGGCGATCAGGCGCATTGATGTGCGGGCTGATTGAGGTTTCGCGGCGGCTGGGGCAACCGCTGGAAGTGATCGAGATCGGATCGAGCGCGGGGCTGAACCTGCTGATCGATCGCTATCGCTTCGATCTAGGGGGCGTGCTGATCGGCCCGGAGGCATCGCCGGTGACGATCCGCCCCGAATGGCGCGGGCCGCCGCCAGCGCAGGTGCCGGTGCGCTTCGCCAGCGTGCGCGGGTGCGATCAGGCACCGATCGATGTGCGCGATCCCGCCGCTGCGGATCGGCTGCGCGCCTATGTGTGGGCGGATAACCCCGAGCGGCAGGCGCGGATGACCAAGGCGATTGCGATGATCGCGGAGCAGCCGGTGTCGCTGGAGCAGGCCGATGCCGCCGATTGGCTGGAGGCGCGACTGGCCGAGCCGCAGGAGGGCGGCGTGACGCGAGTGCTGATGCATTCGGTGGTGTGGCAATATCTGCCGTCGGAGACACAGGCACGGATCACCGCGATGATGGAAGCCGCGGGCGCTGCGGCCAGCGCGGAGAAGCCGCTGGCATGGGTGCAGATGGAGCCCGATCGGACGCTGCACCGGCAGGAAGTGTGGGTGCGGACATGGCCCGATGGCGCCCCGGCGGAGATGGTCGCGGCGTCGCAGGCGCATGGGGCCTGGGTGGAAGGGTGGCGCTGATAATCCTCTCTCACCGGGAGAGGATCAATGTTCGGCGAGCCACGCCTGCATCGCTTGGGTCACGGGCTCGGGCTTTTCCCAGGGCACGAAATGGCCGGCATCCTCGATCTTCACCAGCGTGAGATCGGGCACCTGCGCGGGGAGACCCGCCAGCTGAACGGGTAACAACGCGCTGTCCTTCATGCCCCAGATCACCAGCGTCGGCTGGCTGACGGGCGGGAAGGGGCCGTCGAGCCATGCGGGGCGCTCGGGCGTCTCGCCGGGGGCGGGGACGATGATCGCGCTGCCGCGATACCAGTTGAGCATGCCGGTCATCGTACCGGGCTGGCTCCATTCGTCGATATAGGCATCGCGCTCCGGGGCGAGCATCGCGGCGTCGGCATGTTTGGCGAAGCTGGTGTCGAAGAATTGCGGAATGCCCATGCCCTCGACGAACTTCTCGAAGTCCGGGTTGCGGAAGGCGGTGATGTATTGGCTCGCCGCGCGCTGATCGGCATCGTCATATAGCGAGCGCTGAAACACGAGCGGATGCGGCGCGTTGATGATGATCAGCCGCTTGATGCGCTGCGGATTCTGCAGCGCCGCCATCCACGCAATCGCGCCGCCCCAGTCATGGCCGACCAAAGTGAAATCGCTTACGCCCAGATGATCGGCGAGCGCGAGCAGATCGCTTACCGGCTTGTCGGGCGAGTAATTCTCCGCGCCTTGGGGCTTTGACGAACGCGCGAAACCGCGCTGATCGGGGGCGATAACGTAATGGTTCTTGGCCAGCGCCGGGATCTGGTGCCGCCAGGTGCGGTGCGATTCGGGGAAGCCGTGGAGCAGGAAGATTGGCGGGTTCTTCGGGTCGCCCGCGATGGCGACGTCGAGCTCGACGCCGGTGGGTAGGGCGATGCGTTGGAGTTCGAAGCCCGGCATTTCCATCTCCATCTCCGCTTAGCCCGGTTTGTTGCAACCAAGCCGCGAACCGAAGCGTACACCATGGATTGATTCGAAGGGAAGAAGATGAAGAAGATTGGTGTGGTCGCCGGGGTGATCGGTGCATCGCTGGTGCTGGCGGCTTGTGCGGGCATTCCGCGCCCCGGCCCGGTCGGGAATGCGCGGGTTCCCGAGCCGGCAAAGGCGGTCAACATCCAGGATTATATGGGCCGCTGGTACGAGCAGTTTCGCTACGACGCATCGTTCCAGAAGGACATGGACGCAGTCAGTGCCGATTATTCCCTGAAGGACGATGGCACGGTCAGGGTAGTAAATAGCGGACGCAAGAATGGCCTGGCTGACCCGGTCAAGACCAGCGTGGGCAAGGCCAAGGTGGTCGACACCGCGACCAACGCCAAGCTGAAGGTATCGTTCTTCGGGCCCTTTTACGGCGATTACTGGATTCTCGATCACGGCGATCGCTACGAATGGTCGATCGTCGGCGAACCCTCGGGCCGCTATCTATGGGCGTTAACGCGAGACGCGAAGCCGGGAGCCGAAACGCTGGCGATGCTCCAGGATCGGGTCCGCAAGATGGGCTATGACTGGTCTCTGGTCAGAGTGACCGAGCAGTGAAAAGGCGCGATCGCCTTGCTGCAAGTTTGCGCGGACAGTGAGCCAGTATCTGATGGTGGCGAGATGGCCCCCGGCTCGAGGCCGGGGTGCCTATTCGGCGTGCGCGACCCGCTTGCCCTTGGTCCGGCTGGTCAAATGGTAGCAAAAGCAGCGGTCGCAGCGATAGGCGTGGAGTAAAGCGCCGTCGCGGATAGTCGCCAGCGCTTCGCCCTCGCTGGCGAAGCGCCGTTTGCGGGCACAGACGCTGGCGCGCGTTTTAGGGATAGCTCACCGTCAGCGGGACTTCCGGGATCGGAATGAATTCCTTGTCGTCGTTTGGGACGGTGGGGAAATTGCCCGCTTTCCAATCGGCCTTGGCCTGATTGATCCGGTCGCGGCTGGACGAGACGAAGTTCCACCAGACATGACGGGGCGTGGTGAAAGCCTCGCCGCCGCAAAGCGCCACGCGCGCGCCGGTCTCGGAGCGCAGCGTTGCGGTGATGCCGGGGCGCAGGACGTAGAGCGTCATCGGATCGAGCCGCATGCCGTCGAGCGTGGCTTGGCCGGTCGCGACATAGATTGCGCGTTCGTCCGCAGAAGGATCGATCGGGATGCTGCCGCCTGCGTCGAGCATGATGTCGGCATAGATGGTCTGCGCATAGGTCGTAGTGGGGGCGGATGCGCCCCATATATCGCCCATGATGATGCGCGCGGTCGCACCGTCGCCGTTGATGACCGGCAATTGGGCCGCAGTGACATGCTCGAAGGCGGGATCGACTTCCTCAAACTTCTCGGGGAGCGCGAGCCAGGTCTGGAGGCCGGAAAGCTCGGGGCCGATTGCGCGCTCTGCCGTGGGCGAGCGTTCGGAATGGACGATGCCCTTGCCCGCAGTCATCAGATTGACTGCACCCGGCTCGATCGTCGCGAAGGTGCCGACACTGTCACGGTGATCGATCTTGCCGGCATAGAGATAGGTGACCGTGGCGAGATTGATGTGCGGATGCGGGCGCACGTCCATGCCGGTGCCGACCTCAAGCCGGGCCGGGCCCATCTGATCGAAAAAGATGAAGGGGCCGACCATCGTGCGCGGGCGCGAGGGCAGGGTGCGATGGACCTTGAAGCCGCCCAGATCATGGGTGACGGGTTCGATGGTCTGAAGGATCAGGCTTTCGTTCATGCCGCAAAGATAGCGCTCATTTGTGACGCGGCAATCGCGCGGTTGGAAACAATCCTATTCCGCCTCACTCGGCGTCGAGCTCCGGGTAGTGGCGGAAGATGCCTTGCTCGTTGAAGCCGATGCGGCGGTCGCTGTGGAGATAATTGGAGACGCCGCGCAGACCCGGCACGGTTTCATGGATCGCGACCAGCTTGGGATAATCGCGCTCGATCGCCGCCATGCGCCGTGGGAAGGCATAGCGCAGCCCCTCGATCAGCTGGAAGATCGAGGTGTCGCCATAGCTCCATTGCTCGCCGAGCAACCACGGCCCCTGTACCGACTTTTCGAACCAGCCGAGGAATTTAGGCATGCGCTTTTCGCGGAATTCCTTCGCCATGCGTGCGGCTTCCGGCTTCTGGTCCGCATAATAAGCGCTGACGCTGACCGGGTGATGCACCTGATGCACCTCCGCGACGAAATCGGTGATCGTCAGCTGAATCTCGTTGAGCCACAGGCGGCCGGTCTGGTCTGTCGGCGCAATGCCATGGCTGTCGCCCAGATAGAGCAGGATGTTGGCGACTTGCGCGATCACGCGATCGCCGGTGTCGAGATAGGGTGGCGCAAAGGGCGCGTGATCGGTTCGCGCTTTCATGTCGGCGATCAGCGCGTCGCTGCCCAGTTCGCGCGCCATGTCGCGATAGCCGATTCCGCCAGCCTCCATCGCCAGCCGGACGAATTCGCCCCGACCCTGGATTTCGGCCCAGTACCAAAGCTTGTACGCCATGCTTATTCCCCCGGTGCGCGTGCCCGAATCGCCAGTGCGTGGATGCGGCTGGCGAGCAGATCGGCGAGCGCGTTGTTGATCAATCGCTGGCGCTGAACGCGCGAGACGCCCGAAAAGGCTCCGCTTTCGACCACGACGGTCCAGTGCGATTCGCCGGTGCCGTCATCGCCCATATGGCCGGCGTGATGGTGGCTGTCGTTGATCACTTCGAGGTGCGACGGATCGAGTGCAGCGGTGAGACGGGCAGCGATTATTTCAGCCAGCGGTGCGGTAGCGAGGTCGGTCATTGCAACTATATAGGGCGTTTGTTCGAGGGAGTCGCGTGGCCGATAGCCATCCCAGGAAGGATAGACCCAATGCCCGCTTTCACGGTCGCGTGGAGGCGCCCGGGCGGCTGTGTGCGCATCCGGGCTGTGGCGAGGCGGGGGAGTTTCGCGCGCCGCTGGTCGAGGGCAATAGTGTCGGACGCGACGGGCCTCCGGCATTTCGCTGGCTGTGCCTCGAGCATGTCCGCGAATTCAATTCG
This sequence comes from Sphingomonadales bacterium, assembly GCA_004173185.1. GTDB lineage: Bacteria > Pseudomonadota > Alphaproteobacteria > Sphingomonadales > Sphingomonadaceae > Sphingomonas. The sequence goes on from SEFZ01000004.1 coordinate 192,708, forward strand.
GGGTATAATTTCTTCCGCGGCATGAGCACTGACGAAATCCACGAAGCGCAGCATCCGATGGCGGGCTGGGATCGCGAGTCGCGCGCGTTCAACGGCAATGGCGGCGCGGATCGGCCGCCGCGCTGGGCCGACTTTTCCGATCCGCTCGACGCGATCGGCGCGCGTTTCCGTCAGCGGATGCAGGATCAGGCCGGGCGCAAGGACAACAAGCCACTATCGGGCCGCGACCGCGAGGCGCTGCGGGTGCTGGCGCTGGACATCGACGCGGACCGCACGGCCTTGCGGCGGCGCTATTCGGATATGGTGCGGCAATATCACCCGGACCGGAATGGCGGGGACCGTTCGCACGAGGCCAAGTTGCAGGCGGTGATCGAGGCGTATCAGTTACTCAAGGGTTCGCCGGCATTCGCTTGATGATCTCCTCCGGAGCGTTGCCCCGGGGAAAATCAATCGCTGGTTCTCAGCCAGCCTTGCCGGGCGCGACTAGGCCGAACGACACGCCTTCGGGATCGACAGCGCTGATTACATGCTCGCCACCGGGCACTTCGTGCGGGCCGCTGAGCACCTTGCCGCCGAGTTCCGCAACCTTTGCGATGGCAGCGTTGATATCGGGCACGCGGAAGTAGAACAGCCAGCCCGAATGCCCTTCGGGTGGCGTGCGCATCACCGCGCCGACCGGGTCTTCGCCGGAGTCGCCATTTGCGATGAAGCTATAGTCGCCCATCGGACCCATCGGCATGATGCCGACCTTCTTGATGCCGAACAGTTTTTCGTAAAATGCGAGGCCCGCCGCATCGTCCGGGGTGAGCAATTCGTTCCAGCTGACATGCTGCATGCCCATCCGCTGATAGGCGGTGCTGCGCTCGGGGCTGGCGCCGCGCATCACGTAAAAGGGCACCCCCTGCGGATCGGCGACCATCGCCGCGCGACCGGCGCCGGGGATGTCGAAGGGGGCGAGGTGGATTGCGCCGCCTGCGTCCTTCACCGCTTGCGCACTGGCATCGACATCATCGACACCGATATAGCCGAGCCAGACCGGCTTGGCGCCGCCCGCCAGCATTTCGGCATTGAGTTGCATTACGCCGCCGGCTGCCCCGTCTGCCGCGTTGATCATGCGGTAATCCATGCCGCCCGGAGGGGCCTCCGCATCGATGCTCCAGCCGACCACGCCGTCATAAAAGGCTTTGGCCGCCGCGGCGTCCTGGGTCAGCAATTCGTACCAGATGAAGCTGCCATGTGCGTTTGCCATTGTCCGTCCCCCTAGGCTGCGGTGTCGAGGATTGGCTTGAAGCCGCCCCACATCATGCGCTTGCCGTCGAAGACAGGTTCCGGCTGGTTCTGCATCCGCTCGTCTTCCATGAGCTTGCCCCATCCAGCATCGCGGGTGGCCTTGTCGGGCCATTCGACCCAGGAATAGACGACCTTCTCGTCGGCCTTTTTGTGCGTCGCGCGATTATAGTCGGTGATCTTGCCATCCGGCGTGTCGTCACCCCAACATTCGACCACGCGGAGCGCGCCGAATTCCTGGAACATCCCCGAGATCTTCTCGGCGTGCGCGCGATAGTCTTCCTTCTTGTCGGCCGGCACGGGGATGACATAGCCGTCGACATAGCCGGGGGCCGCGCCAGCGCCGGTATCGACGATCGATTCGAAGCCCGAATAGATCATGCGCTTCGCGTCGAACGGCATGTCCTTGCCCATCTCCGCCATCGCCGGATCCGCCATCATCTTTTCATTGGCGTCGTCGCGCGCAGCCTTGTCCGGATATTCGATCCAGCTGAACAAAACGGTCTCGCCTTCCTCAAGGTTCACCGCTTTTTTGAGGTCGTTGAGCTTGCCGTCCGGCACATCATCGCCCCAGCTTTCGATAAAGCGGGTGGCACCGAATTTCTGGAACATCGGCACCGCGCTCGTCGCGTGCTTGATATACGCGTCCTTGTTGGCGGTGGGGACGGGGGTCAGGAATCCTTCGACATAGGTCATCGGTTCTCTCCTTGGGATTGGCTCAGCCCTTGATCGCGGCCTCTATTTTGGCGACGTCGATCTTCTTCATTTCCATCATCGCTTCATGCGCCCGGCGGGCAGCGTCACGATCAGGATTGGTCAGCGATTCGAGCAGCACGCGCGGCGTGATCTGCCAGCTGAAGCCCCATTTATCCTTGCACCAGCCGCACACGCTTTCGCTGCCGCCATTGCCGACGATCGCGTTCCACAGCCGATCGGTCTCGGCCTGATCCTCGGTGACGAACATGAAGGACACGCTCTCATTGGGCTTGAAATTGTCTCCGCCGTTGAGCGCGGAATATTTCTGGCCGGCGAGTGTGAAGTCGATGACCAGCACCGATCCTTCCTTGCCGCTGGGATTGTCGCCCGGTGAGCGGATGACATTGTCGATATGGCTGTCGGGAAACAGCGAAACATAGAAGTTCGCCGCTTCCTCGCCGACATGATCGAACCAGAGGACGGTGGTGATCTGCCTGGTCATCTTGTCTCTCCTTAGCGGCCGGCTCAAGCCGGCTCGTGCGCGGGGCCTTCGGGGAAGGCCGACATTGCGGCAGCCATGTCCATGAACATCGGCTCGAACATGTGGCCGTCCGGATCTTCGAACGCACGGCTATACATGAAGCCCATATCCTGCACCGGGCGCACGTCAGCCCGGCCTCCCGCTGCGGCGGCCCGTTCGACAATCGCGTCCACATCGGCGCGGCTGTTGCGCGAGATGCAGATCAGCACTTCGGTGGTCGCATGCGAGTCGGCGATCGCCTTGGGAGTGAAGGTCTGGAAGAATTCCGGGTTGAGGATCATGAACACGATCGTGTCCGACAATTGCATCGCGGAGGCGACTTCGTTGCTGAAGCGCTCGTCCTTGGTGAGACCGATCGCCTCATAGAATGCGGTAGACTTGGCCACGTCGGCTACGGGCAGGTTTACGAAGATCATCTGGGGCGAATCGGCCATGGGCTTGCTCCTCTCTTGCGAATCACTATTTGCGTTTTTTCGGCCTGCGAGTTACAAAAAGCAACCATGCAGTTAAAAGAAGTGACCAAGTCTTTTAATTCCCCTCGCAGCCGCTGGTATGATGATGCGTGTGGGACTGCGCTGGCGCTCGAACTGGTGGGGGAGCGCTGGTCGCTGCTGATCGTGCGCGAGCTGATGTTTGGCGGGCGGCGCTTTGGTGAGTTGAAGGCGAATCTGCTCGGGATCAGCGCCAATATCCTTACCCAGCGGCTGGAGGGCCTTGAGGCATCCAAGATCGTTGCCAAGCGCAAACTGCCGCCACCTGCTTCGGTGCAGATCTATGAGCTGACCCCCTGGGGCTATGAAAGCGAGCGCGCGATCCAGGAACTGGGCCGTTGGGCAGTGCGCAGCCACGATCATGACGTGACCCTGCCGCTGTCGGCGGCGTCGATGATGATGTCGTTCCGCACGATGTATGCGAGCGCACGGGCACCGGAGCTGATTGGGCGGACGATCTGTTTCGAGATGGGCGCGGAGCATTTCGTCGCGGTGCTGGAGCCGGAACAGATCGCGATCCGTCGCGGCGATGCGCCCGCCGATGCGCGTTTCGAGAGTGATCCGATGACGCTCGCTTCGATTATATATGGCGGGCGGCCGTTCGCCGATGCCGAGAATATGGGCGCGCTGACGGTCAGCGGCGACCGTGCGCTGGCCGAGCGCTTTCCGGCGCTGTTTGTGTTGCCGGACAAGATCTAGCGGTTCGAGGCGTTCCCTTGAACTCCACCCCTTGAACTCAACCGTCACCCTGAACTTGTTTCAGGGGCCAACGCTCCACGAGCGACGTCATGGATTGTTGCGCGTTCGATGCTGAAACAGGTTCATCATGACGGTGGATAAGGAGCGAGCCTTAACGCCGGTTACAGAAACCCGGCCTGCGGTCGCTTTCCGAGCAACCGTCTTTGATCTGCGCGCGCAGATCGTCACAGGTCATGTCCGCGGTGCAGCTACGATCCCAGCGGCCGTTCACGGTGCGGCATTGCTTGACCAGATAGGCCGAGGCTGATCCGCCCACTTCGGCCGCGCAACTTTCCGCGCCACGCGGGCGGTTCGGGCGGCGATCCTCATACCGCCAGTCATTCTGCCACTCGCCGCGCGGCCGCTGCGGCCGCGCCTTTACCGGCTTGCGTGGCTTGGGCGTCCAGCTCGGCTTGGGCTCAGGCTGCGCATAACCCGAGATATAGCGGCGATAGGCAGTGGCGACGCAGGCGGTGTCTTCGCAGAGGCGGCGTTCGGCGAGCAGTGCATCCTGCTGGCGGCGCATCAGCCCGAGCACGCGCCGTTCGGCGTTCTGGCGCGTGGCCGCCCATTGCTCGGCCAGCGTGCGGTGGAGATAGCGGACATGCTTGTTGTCGCAGACGATCCATTCGCCGCGCGACAGCGATCCGCGGCATTCGGGTTCGGCGGTGATCCATTCATAGGGTCGATCGGTGGCGGGGCGCGGACGATCGGTGGGTACCGGCGGCGGCGGCGGGGCGGACTGGCCCCAGCATCCGCCGAGCAATGCGCTTGCCAGCGCCAGCACCATTACCTGCCTGATCATCGCTTCCCTCTCGACGAACATTTCGCTGACGTCATGGTCTCACGAAAGTGCAGCTATGAAAAGGATGCATAGCTTTGGCGTTGCGGTGCGGTGCGGGAGCCTCTAGTCGCTCGGGCAAGACAGGATACAGACATGGCCGACATTCCGAATACCCAGCCCGATAGCCGCGAGACCACAATCCTCGCTGCGCCCGATAAGATGATCTCGGTACGCGATGTGTTTGGCATCGATATCGATATGGAATGCCCCGCGTTCAGCGTGGCGGACGAGCGCGTGCCCGATCTCGATCCGGCCTATGTGTTCGACGGCGACACCACGCTGGCGATCCTTGCGGGCTTTGCGCACAACCGCCGCGTGATGGTCCAGGGCTATCACGGCACCGGCAAGTCGACGCATATCGAGCAGGTTGCGGCGCGCCTCAACTGGCCATGCATCCGCATCAACCTCGACGCGCATATCAGCCGCATCGATCTGATCGGCCGCGACGCGATCGTGGTGAAGGACGGCAAGCAGGTCACCGAGTTCAAGGAAGGTCTGCTCCCCTGGGCGCTGCAGACGCCGACGGCGTTGGTGTTCGACGAATATGATGCGGGCCGCCCCGACGTGATGTTCGTGATCCAGCGCGTGCTGGAGACCGAGGGCAAGCTGACTTTGCTGGATCAGAATCGCGTGATCCGCCCGAACCCCTATTTCCGCTTGTTCTCCACCGCCAACACGGTGGGCCTCGGCGATACCAGCGGGCTGTATCACGGCACCCAGCAGATCAATCAGGGCCAGATGGATCGCTGGAACGTGGTCGTCACGCTCAACTATCTGCCCGCCGCAGTCGAAGCGCAGATCGTCCTCGCCAAGTCGGGCGAATATGATCAGCCCGAGGGCAAGGCCACGGTCGAGAATATGGTCCGTGTGGCCGATCTCACCCGCAAGGGCTTCGTCAACGGCGATATCTCGACCGTGATGAGCCCGCGCACCGTGATCACCTGGGCCCAGAACGCGCTGATCTTCAAGGATGTCGGCTTCGCGTTCCGTCTGTCGTTCCTCAACAAGTGCGACGAAGCCGAGCGGGCGCAGGTGGCGGAATATTATCAGCGGGTGTTCGGCAAGGATCTGCCCGAGAGCGTAGTCGCCAAGGGTTGAGCGAACCGCCGCCTGACTGGGACGATCCGCTCCATCCCAGGCGCTGGAAAAGCAATTGGCATGCCGACCCCGATGGTCCGATCAGCGGCGAAGACTATGCGTATTTGAAGGACCTGATCCATTCGCGGATGGGGCATGAGACCGAGCGGTTCAGCGCGGTAAAGCCCGTCGAGCCGCCCCCGCCACTGTCTCGCTGGCAGAAATTGTGGGGCGCGCTCCGAGGGCGCTAGGCCGACAGGGTCTTGCGATTGCCTGCGCCGCCGCTCAATAGGCACCCATGGCCGCCGATACTCCTCTCGATCAGCTCCGCAATGTGCTCGGGGGCACCGCGCGTGCGCTTTCGGGCGAGGCCGAGGCCGAACTGAGCTTCACCGCCGATGCGCCGCGTCAGGATGGCAAGGCGATCAAGGTGCCGATGCCGTCGCGCAGCCTGCCCGCCGATCAGGTGGCCGAGGCGCGCGGCTTTGCCGACAGCTTTGCGCTGCGCCTCCGGCATCACAATAATGCGCTGCACCTGAAAAGCGCGCCGAGCGAGCCGGTGGCGCGTTCGGTGTTCGATGCGGTCGAGACGGCGCGGGTCGAGGCGCTCGGGTCGCGCGGCTATGCGGGCATTGCGAGCAATCTCGATCATGCGCTGGAGATGCGGCTCAAGTCCGATCCGATCAGCCGCGCCCGCAACCGCGAGGAAGTGCCGCTATCGACTGCCGTGCAGCTGATGGTGCGCGAGCGGCTGACCGGGCGCGAGGCGCCGGCCAGCGCGGCGATGGGCATGGCGCTGGTGCGCGACTGGATCGAGGAGCGCGCCGGTAGCGATCTCGATGCGTTGCCGCTCGCGATCGACGATCAGGCGGCGTTCGCGAACCTCACCGCCAAGCTGCTCCGCGATCTCGAACTCGTCGAAGGCGACATGATCCCCGACGATCAGGACGAGGGCGGCGGCGAGGACGAAGGTAGCGAAGACCAGGACGAGCCCGGCGACGAGGATGGCGAAGCCGAAGCCCAGGAAGGCGAAGGCCAGATGGAAGCGCGCGGCGAGCAGCGCGATTCCGAAGCGGGCGAGGATGGCGAGCAGCAACAGTCCGACTCGACGGACGAGGGCGAAGGCGATCCCGGTGACGAAGGCGAGGACGGCATGCTGCCGACGCGCCCCAATCGCCCGTGGAGCGATATGCCGCCGCAGTTCGAGTACCGGCCATACACGCGCCAGTTCGACGAAGAGATTGCCGCGACCGAGCTGTGCGATCCCGAAGAGCTGGATCGCCTGCGCTCCTATCTCGATCAGCAATTGGTCCATCTCCAGTCGGCGGTGACCAAGCTCGCCAATCGGCTCCAGCGTCGGCTGATGGCGCAGCAGAATCGCAGCTGGGACTTCGATCAGGAGGAAGGCATCCTCGATGCGGCGCGTCTGGCCCGCGTGATCGTCAATCCGATGCTGTCGCTCAGTTACAAGCATGAGCGCGACACCGAGTTCAAGGACACGGTCGTCACGCTATTGATCGACAATAGTGGATCGATGCGCGGGCGGCCGATCTCGATCGCGGCGATCAGCGCGGACATCATGGCGCGCACGCTGGAGCGGGTCGGGGTCAAGACCGAAATTCTCGGCTTCACCACCCGCGCATGGAAGGGCGGGCAGAGCCGCGAGAAATGGTTGGCCGACGGTCGCCCCGCACAGCCCGGCCGCCTCAACGACGTGCGCCACATCGTCTACAAGCAGGCCGATGAGCCGTGGCGGCGGGCGAAGAAGTCGCTCGGACTGATGATGCGCGAGGGGCTGCTCAAGGAGAATATCGACGGCGAGGCGCTGCTCTGGGCGCATAACCGGCTGATCGGACGCTCCGAGGACCGCAAGATCCTGATGGTAATCTCGGACGGTGCGCCGGTGGATGATTCCACCTTGTCGGTGAACTCGGGCTCGTATCTGGAACGTCATTTGCGTCAGGTGATCGCATGGATCGAGGGCCGCTCGCCGGTCGAGCTGGTCGCGATCGGGATCGGGCATGACGTGACGCGCTATTACCAGCGTGCAGTGACGATCATGGACGCCGAGCAGCTTGCCGGCACGATGGTCGAGCAGCTCGCGGCGCTGTTCGACACCGAATGAACGTCGAGCCTCCCGCTGGAGGCTTTCAGGGCCCGATCAAGCGATCGGTCACCATCGCCGGCCACCAAACTTCGATCAGCCTTGAGCCGATCTTCTGGGATGCCCTCGAGGCCGCTGCAGAGGCGCGCGCTTTGCCGATCAACGCGCTGGTCGCGGCCATCGATCATGCCCGCATCTCGGGGGAGAATCCGCCCAACCTTGCCAGCGCGATCCGCACCTGGCTGCTCGATCAACTCGCCGACTGAAGGAATATTGCTAAAACTGCGATCCATTCGCATTAGCGTTGACTCTGCGAACGCTTCTCAATAGCTGGCTCCGTAATAATACCAAAAAGGGGCCTTTCAGTGATTCGATCTTCGTCGCCAAGCGCAAAGCCGGCATTCCTCGCCCTTGCTGCCGTGGGCTTTATCGCGACCGCGCCGGCGCACGCCGCTCCGCGCGATGACGACAAGCCGGCCAAGGCTGAGGACGATCAGGATCGTGCCGCGCAGGACGGCCGCAACCAGATCGTCGTGACGGGTGCGCGTACCGAGCAGGTAGGCCCCAAGACGACCGCGCCGTTGGTCAACACGCCGCGTTCGGTGGTCGTGCTGCCGTCGCAGGTGATCGAGCAGACCGGATCGGCCAGCCTCTCCGAAGCGCTGCGCACCGTTCCCGGCATCACCTTTGGCGCGGCGGAAGGTGGCAACCCGATCGGCGACCGCCCTTTCATCCGCGGCTTTGATGGGCAGGGCTCGACCTTCATGGATGGCGTGCGCGATAGCGCGGCGCAGACCCGCGAAGTTTTCGCTACCGATCAGGTCCAGATCGTTCGCGGTTCGGATTCGACTTTGGGCGGCCGCGGCAGCGCGGGTGGCTCGATCAACATCATCTCGAAGCTGCCGGTCGCCGGGGATTTCGTCCGCGCCAATCTCAGCGCCGGCACTTCGGACTATAAGCGCGCCACGATCGACGTGAATCGCGAGCTTGGCAGCAATATCGGCGTTCGCATTTCGGGCATGTGGCACGATCAGGACGTTGCCGGGCGCGATGCGGTCTGGGCGCAGCGCTGGGGCGTGGCGCCGTCGATCACGCTGGGTCTGGGCACCGATACCCGCCTGACCGCAGCCTATTATTATCTCGAGAGCCATGAGCTGCCCGACAGCGGCATGCCGTTCCTCTATACGATCGGCAATCACCCGGGCACTGGCGAGGTCGAGACCGGCCCCGCGATCGGACGCATCACCACCATTGGCGGCGCGACCGGCACCGTGAAGCGCACTGCATTTTACGGCCTCAAGAGCCGCGACTTCCGCGATGCGACCACGCATCAGGCAACGCTGCGCGCCGAGCATGATTTCGGGACCGTGACGCTGCGCAACACCTCGCGCTGGTCGCGCAACGATCAGGCCTATATTTTCCTGCTGCCGGACGACAGCCAGGGCAATGTCTACGGCACCGCAGCCACCAACCCGACCACGGGCGCCGCCGGCCTGCGCGGCGACGTGCTGAACGGTGGCCTCGTCTGGACCCGCGCCAACACGCGCTATGGCTATTCGACCTCGATGACGAACCAGACCGATCTGTTCGGCACGTTCGAGACCGGCGCGATCAAGCACAGCTTCGCCATTGGTGGCGAGTTTGGGTACGAAAAGGCTCGGCGCGGTACCTTTGTCAGCCGTGGCTTCACCACCGCAGCGGGCGCCGAGACGCTGGCGAGCGGCGGCACGGTCAGCCCGCGGTGCAATGCGGCGACGATCGCCCGCTTTTATTGCACCAGCCTGTTCAACCCGAACCCCGATGCGGCGTGGGTGAACTATGCCAGCGACACCTCGACGGTGCAGGCGCCGATCGTGCGCACGCTGCTTGCTGAGGAAACGCAGAACGAGGCCAGCACGGTCGGCATCTACGGCTTTGACTCGATCACGCTGCTGCCGTCGCTGATCCTCAATCTCGGCGCGCGCTTCGATCGCTTCACCAGCAAGGTGACCCCGGGCCTGACCTATGCGCAGGCGCTGGCCAACACCACGCCGACCTTCACGCTGGAGCGCAGCGACGAGCTGTTCAACTGGCAGGCGGGCCTCGTCTTCAAGCCAACCCGCAACACCAGTCTCTATGCGAGCTACGCAACTGCGGCCACTCCGCCGAATGCGCTTCTCGGCGAAGGCCAGGAGGGGAACGCCCTCGGCACGACCAATACCCCGGCGGCGCTGGCGCTGCTCGACAGCCTCAAGGTCGAGAAGACCAAGTCGTATGAAGTCGGTGCCAAGGCCGACCTGTTCGACAACCAGCTCGCGTTGACGCTGGCGGCGTTCCAGACCGACACCGACAATGCCCGCGTGACCGGCCCGAACAACACGGTAGAGTTCATCGGCAAGCGCCGCATCCGCGGCATCGAATTCAGCTTCAACGGCAACGTCACCAGCTGGCTCACCGTGTTTGGCGGCTACACCTATCTCGATCCCAAGATCGTGGACGGTGGCTTCACGGCGCTCACCGCAGCCGCAGTCGGCGCGCAGGCTGCCAAGACGGTGCTGGTCCCGTCGGTCAACACCGGCCGCATGGCGACGCAGACTGCGAAGAACAGCTTCACGCTCTGGGCTGATATCAAGCCCCTGCAGGGCCTCAGCTTCGGTGGCGGCGCATTTTACACGAGCAAGCAATATGGCGGCTATGCCGATAACCGCACCGCGACGCAGACTGCCGCGGGCGTAGTGACGGTGAACCCCGCCACCAAGATCCTGTCGCGCACGATTCCCGAATATTGGCGCTTCGATGCCCGTATCGGCTATACGATCAGCCCGAATGTGGATCTGAGCGTCAACGTGCAGAATCTCACCGACAAGGTCTATTTCAGCCAGGCATACACGTCGCATTATGCGGCAATCGCGCCCGGCCGCTCGGCCTTTGCCACGATCGGGTTCAAGTTCTGAGCGAGACCGATCAGCTTAACGCTGCGCAAATAGCCGCTCGCCTCTCCGGTTCGCCGGAGGAGCGGGCGGCTCTGATTCGTGCCGGGGCCGAGGATGGCGTGGCCGAGGCGCAGGCAGTGCTTGGGCAGATGCTGCTCGATGAAGGCCGCGCAGGCGAAGGTTTTGCCTGGTTCAACAAGGCGGCGGCGCAGGGACACCTGATGGCGCTCAATATGGTTGGGCGCTGCTACGATCTTGGCTGGGGCGTTGCGGTGGACAAGGTGCGCGCGGCGGAATGCTTCCGCGTTGCCGCCGAACGGGGGCTCGAATGGGGCATGTATAATTATGCGACCGCGCTGACTTTGGGCGAGGGCGTGGCCGAGGACAGGCCCGAGGCGCTGCGCTGGTTTGAGAAGGCGGCGGCAATGGGCAATGCCAAGGCGGTCAACTATATCGGCAGCTTCCATGAGGATGGCTGGGTGGTGGCGAAGGACATGGCAAAGGCAGCGGACTTCTACGCCCGCGCGGCGGAAGGCGGCGATTTTCGCGGCGCTTTCAACCATGCACGGATGCTTGCCGACGCGGGCAGGTTTGACGAGGCGCGGCACTGGATCGCGCGCTGCTTCGAGACAGCGACGCCCGCTTTCACCGAGAAGGCGCGCACCTTCCTTGCCGCCGCACCTTGGCCGGAGCTACGCGGATGCTGATCGCGATCCCGGATCTGTTGTCGGGCGAGGAAGTTTCGCGCGTGCGCGGCATTATCGATGCCGCCGCATGGGTGGACGGCAACGTCACTTCGGGCGCGCAATCGGCGATGGCCAAGCGCAACGAGCAATTGCCCGAAGGTACGCCTGCCCATGCAGAGGCAGGCTCGATCATCCTCGATGCGCTGGGTCGATCGGGACTGTTCGTGGCGGCGGCGCTGCCGCTCAAGGTCTTTCCGCCGCTGTTCAATCGCTACGCCGGCGGTCAGGAATTCGGCACGCATGTCGATAACGCGATCCGCATCCAGCGCGGCAGCGACTTCCGCATTCGCAGCGATCTTTCGATGACGGTCTTCCTCGAAGATGCAGATGCCTATGATGGCGGCGAGCTGGTGATCGAAGGTTCGTTTGGCGAGCAGAGCGTCAAGCTGCCCGCGGGGCATGCAGTGCTCTATCCGTCATCAAGCCTCCACCGGGTTCAGGCGGTGACGCGCGGGATGCGGGTGGCGAGCTTCTTCTGGATCCAGTCGATGGTGCGCGACGACAGCGCGCGGCGGATATTGTTCGAGATGGATCAGGGCGTGCAGGGGGCGGCGGCCACGATGGGGCAGGACGATGCTTCGGTGATCGCGCTAACTGGCGTGTACCATAATTTGCTGCGGCGCTGGGCGGACGCTTAGTCGATCATGTTGCGCAGCATTGGAGACAGGAATTCGCTGAAGCCGCTACCATCGCGCACCACCATATGCGCCGCCAGCCCCTCGCGCTCCGCCAGCTTCATCCCGTCCGGCCCCAACACGGTCAGCGCGGTCGCCCATGCATCGGCCAGCATGCATTTGGGGTGCAGCACGGTCACAGAGGCCACGCCGTTTTCCAGCGGCCGCCCGGTGCGCGGATCGAGCGTGTGGGCATAGCTTTTGCCCGCATGGACGAAGGCGCGGCGATAATCGCCTGAGGTCGCCACCGAAAGCCCGTGCAGCGCCGCGCGGATCGGAGCGAGCGCAGCGCCGGCCACTGGCTCCAGATCGACCCACCAGGGCTGGCCATCGGGCTTGATCCCTTCGCCGCGCAACTCGCCGCCGATCTCGATCAGGAAATCGCGGAGGCCCATGCCGAGCAGGCGTTCGGCGACGGCATCGACAGCATAGCCCTTGGCGATGCCCGAGAAATCGAGCGCGGCATGCGCATGGCGGCGGGCGCGCCGCGCATCCTGCTCGATATGCCGGGCGCCAGCGCTGGCCAGCGCTTCGGCAATCGCTGTGTCATCGGGGAAAAGGCGGGGGCCGCCGGGGCCGAAGCCCCAGAGATCGGCGAGCGTGCCCATTGCGGGATCGAACGCACCGTCGCTCGCTTCGGCTACGTCGAGTGCCGCGCGCAGCACCCTCTCGAAATCGCTTGGCAGCGGCTGCCAGCGACCCGGCTCGCTCGCGTTGAAGCGCGTGATGTTCGAATTCCGCTCCCAATGGCTCATCTCGGCGACGATGCGATCGAGCGTCCCCTGGATCTTGTCCGCAAGATCGGGGGTGCCGCCGACGATGCGCGCCGACCAGCTTGTGCCCATCGTTTCGCCCGCGAGCGGCGTCACAAAAGCAGCGGCCTGCCGCCGGTGGAACGCCACCGGCGACAGGCCGCTTGGTATTGCGATTCTGGGTTCGAGGCTCAGGGCGCGAGCACCTCGAGCGTGGTGGTGAAGCTCACGCGACGGGTCGGCGGACCGGCGGGGCGCTGCGGACCAGCGGCACCAGCGCCTTCCTCACGCGGACGATCAGGCGTGACGGTCAGCCAGTACATGCCGGGATCGGGATAGGTGATCGTGACCTTGCCCTGCGCATCGGTCTTCAGATGCTGGTCGTTGAGATTGTCGCGATAGCGGATGCCACCGGGGATTGCGGTGACATAGACGTCGGCGGCAGGCTTGCCGTCGAGCAGGAACTGGAAGGTCGATTCTTCGCCCGCGACCAGATCGGTCGGGTGCGTCACCGGCACCAGTTCGAGACCACGGCCGGTGGGCTTGAAGATCGTGGTCGTCGGTGCGCCCTGCGTCACGTAAATTTCGTTGCGCGCGAGGCTTTCGGTGGTGACCACGTCGGTCGCGCCCGCGGGGATTGCCGCCGCCAGCGTTGCCTTGGTCGTGCCGCGCGGCAGGTTCTTGGTCTCGCCGTTCAGCTTGTAGCTGCCGAACAGGGTCTCATTGACCACGCCGATCCGGTAGGTGCCCTGCTGGGTGAGATGCACGTCGAAGGTCGCGCGGAACTTGCCGACTGCGTGGTTCTCGACCTTGCCTTCGGTGCCGTCGGGCTGGGTGACGGTGGGCACGGCGCGCAGCGGCTGATGATCGAAGAAGAACAATTCGTTCGAGACCGCACCGTCGATGGTCACCCAATTATCGGTGCCGGACAAATTGGTCGAGGACGAGAGCAGCCACATGCGGTGCGCATAAGCGGCGGGGGCGGCGACCATCGCCATGGCGGCGATGGCGATCAGGGGCTTGCGGAAGTTCATGATGTCAGTCTCCCAGAGGTTCAGGGCTTGATGGTCAGCGAGACGGCGCCGAGTTCGCCGGTGCCCTTTGCGCTCGCCGAAACGACTTTCTTGCCGTCCCAGGTGAACGGGATGGATATGAGCTCGCGGCCACCGGCCTCGCGGGCGGCCTCGATCTTCAGTGTGAAGGCTCCCGGCAGGAGTTGCGGCATCGAGCCGCGTCCGCCGGTGAGGTTGAGCTTGTGGGTGCCGGGCGCGCGGGTCGCGCCGGTGATGCCATCGGCCGGGAAGGCGATGCCACGGCCCGAAGCCTTCCACCACTGACGGACGTCACGCAGCCATTTGGTCCCCGCGCCTTCGCTGCCGTTGAGATCGAAATCATACCAGATCGCGATGGTGCGGGTGGGAACGCCGGTCTTTTCGAGCCAGATCGCCACATAGGGCTTGTGATATTCGGCGGCGTTGATCTTCGGGATCGTCAGCGACAGATCAAGGGTCTGGGCCGAGGCCGCGCCGGGCAGCAAGGCGACGCCGCCCAATGCGGCGCTCCCCAGTGCTGCGGTAGTGATTCCGGTCAGGCGAAACTGCATGGTGCGGGATCCTTTAATGGATGAAGAAAGCGGCGAGCGCAGCCGGTATGGCGAGCCCTGCGAAAACGAGCGGCCAGGTGCTCTTGCGATGCTTCGAATGCATCCACAGCAGCACGAGCCCGGTGAGCGTGAAGACGATGCACGCCAGCACGAAGATATCGATGAACCACTTCCACACGGTGCCCGAATTGCGGCCCTTATGGAGATCGTTGAGATACGCGACCCAGCCGCGCGACGCGGTCTCGCTGGTCACGGCACCCGTCTCGCGATCGATCGCGATCCAGGCGTCGCCGCCGGGGCGGGGCATGCCGAGATAGATTTCGTCGGCGGTCCAGTCGGCATTGCCGGCGGGCTTCATCTTGAGCTGCTCGCCGACGAATTTGGCGACATCTGCGGGCAGCGGCTTCTTGCTGTCGGGCGCTTCGTCGGGCTTCACCTGCGCCATCAGCGGCGCCGGCAACTGAGCGCTGGCCTCAACCGACGTAGGCGAAGCTTCGATCTCGCTCGCATGGTTGAGCGTGAAGCCGGTGATCGCGAACAGCAGCAGCCCGATCAGGCTGATCGCCGAGCTCATCCAATGCCAGGTATGGAGCTGCTTCAGCCAGAAGCTTTTCGCGCTGCGTTTTTTGCGCGCGGTGGTGGCGGATGCATCCATGGGTGGCGACTAGACTCGGGAGTGGAAGGACGGCTCAGCCATTAACGCGAACGATTCGCAATTGCAAACGCGGCGGGGCTTTTCTTGTCCTTCTCCCGCCTTTGCGGGCCAGCCCTCTCCCGCTTGCGCAGGAGAGGGGTTTGAAAACGCTATTCCCGGCCCAGCAATACCCGCGCCTGTCCCGCGATTTGTGCGAGCATCGCTGCGTTCGGCACCGCCGATTGCCGCGCGCGCCCGACCAGCGCCGCGAACTGCGCAACACGCGCGCTGTTCTCCGTCAGCCAGGTATCGACCGCCGCCTGCGGGTCCTTGCTCTTGTCACGCGCGAGGAACTCGAGGCGGATCTGCTGGAAATCGCGCGCGAGGCCCGCGATGAGCAGCCGCTCCCACGGATCGCCGGTGGTGATCCGCGCCGCAATCGACTGTGCCCAATCGAGCCCCAATGCTTGCCCCAGCGAGGTGAAGGCACGGGTAAGCGCCGTCTCGTCCATGCCGCTCCGCACGCTGAGATCGGCAAGGCCGACGGCGCCGTCGATCTCGAACAAGCGGATGACGCGGGCGACCAGCTCGCTCGATGCGCCGGCTGCTTCGAGCTTGGCCGAGATGCGGCCCGATTGCGCTTTCACTTCGTCGAGCAGCAGCGCCTTGGCCTGCTTGTCGAGCGCTTCGATGCCGGGCTTGAGCCGCTCGATCACTTTCGCGGGGCTTGCGCCCGGACGCGCGATGCGCAGCAGATCGGCGATCTGGCCGCGCGTGGCGACCGCGACTTCATCGAGCAACGCGACGCGCGCGCCTTCGCTGATCTGCGCGGTCTCCACCGCTTCCCAAATCTCCGGCAAGTTGAACAGCCGCTCGGCCACCGCAAACATCGCGGCGATATCGGCCATCGATGCGCCTTCCTCTTCGGCAAGCTCGAAGGGATGGAGCACGCCGAGACGATTGATCACGCGGTTTGCCAGCTTGGTCGCAACGATCTCGTTGCGCAGGCGATGATCCTCGATCGCCTTGCCGAAGCGCTCCTGCATCGCCTTGGGGAAAGCGGCGTAGAGATCGCTCTCCAGCGCTGGATCATGGCCGAGCTTGCCGTGCTCGATCGCATCCTGCAGCGCCAGCTTGGTCGAGGCGAGCAGCACCGCCAGTTCTGGCCGGGTAAGCCCGCGGCCATCCTGTGCGCGACGGAGCAGTTCCTCGTTCGAGCCAAGCCCCTCAACCGCACGGTCGAGACGCCCGGAGCCTTCCAGGATTTCGATGACACGGACATAGGATGGCAGCGAGACTGCGCCGTCATTCTCCATGAACGAGATCGCCAGCGTCTGAAGCCGGTTATCCTCCAGCACCAGATGCGCGACATCGTCGGTCATCGAGGCGAGCAACGTGTTGCGATCCTCGAATTCGAGGCGCCCCTCGATCATCTCGCGATTGAGCGCGATCTTGATGTTGACCTCATTGTCCGAACAATCGACGCCCGCCGAATTGTCGATGAAGTCAGTGTTGATCCGCCCGCCACGCGCGGCAAACGCGATGCGCGCCGCCTGCGTCACGCCCAGATTTGCACCTTCGCCAACCGCGAGGCAGCGGAGCTGCTCGCCGTTGACGCGGAGGCGGTCATTGGCCGGATCGCCGACATCGCCATGGCTCTCGCTCGCGGCCTTGATGTAGGTTCCGATGCCACCGAACCAGAGCAATCCGACCTGCATCTTGAGGATCGCGATGATCAGCGAGGTCGGGTCCATCTCCGCGACATCGACGCCGAGCATGGCGCGGACTTCGGGGCTGAGCGGAATGCTCTTTTCGGTGCGCGCAAACACGCCGCCGCCCTTCGAGATCAGCTTGGGATCATAATCCGCCCAGCTGGAGCGGGGGAGGACGAACATGCGATCGCGCTCGGCCCAGCTCTTCGCCGGATCGGGGTTCGGATCGAGGAAGATGTGGCGGTGGTCGAAGGCAGCGACCAGCTTGATCGCTTTCGACAGCAGCATGCCGTTGCCGAACACGTCGCCCGACATATCGCCGCAGCCCGCGACCGTCACCGGCTCGGACTGAATATCGGTGCCCATTTCAAGGAAGTGGCGGCGGACCGACACCCAGGCGCCTCTGGCGGTGATGCCCATCGCTTTGTGATCATACCCGACCGAGCCACCGCTGGCGAACGCATCGCCCAGCCAGAAGTTACGCTCGATGGCGATGGCGTTGGCCACGTCGGAGAAGGTCGCGGTGCCCTTGTCGGCGGCGACCACGAAATAGGGGTCTTCGCCGTCGAGGATCGCGACATGCTCCGGATGGATCACCTTGTTCGCGACGATATTGTCGGTGATCGATAACAAGGAGCGGATGAAGATGCGGTAGCTTTCCTTGCCCTCGGCAAACCAGGCATCGCGGTCCGTCACGGCCGATGGCAGCTGCTTGGGATAGAAGCCGCCCTTGGCGCCGGTCGGCACGATCACCGCGTTCTTCACGCGCTGTGCCTTCATCAGCCCGAGAATCTCGGTGCGGAAATCGTCGCGACGATCGGACCAGCGCAAGCCGCCACGGGCGACCGGCCCGGCGCGCAGATGGATGCCCTCGACGCGAGGGCTGTACACCCAGATCTCGCGCCACGGCAGCGGGGCGGGAAGGCCGGGGACCTTGCCGCTATCCAGCTTGAACGCGAGCGCTTCCTTCGCCGCCGGGGCAAAGGCGTTGGTGCGCAGCGTTGCCAGCACCACGCCGCGGAGCGTACGCAGGATGCGGTCGTCATCGATTGCGGAAACCGCGTCGAGCCCGGCGTCGATAGCCTTGCCAGCGGTTTCGATCGCGCCGGCATCCTTGCCCGCGCGCGCCGGATTGTGCGCGGCATCGAAGCGCTCGACCAGGGCGGCCGCGACCTTCGGCGCGCGGCGGAGCGCATCGACAACGGTTGCCATGCCGTAATTCATGCCCGTCTGGCGCAGATAGCGGAACCAGGCGCGGAACAGCACGACCGAGGCTGGCGCCATCCCGCTCTCGACGATCAGCCGGTTGAACAGATCATTCTCGGCATTGCCTTCGAGTACGGCGGCGACGGCATTCTCGATGGTGGTGACGTCGCCCGCCAGATTGGCAGCCTCGACTTCGAAATCATGGACGAATGCACCGCCCGCAAGCTGGGTCGGCACTTCCTCGATCACGCGGAAACCGAAATTCTCGAACACCGGCACTGCGTCGGACAGCGCCAGCGCGCCACCCTGAGCATAGAGCTTGATGCGATATTCGCCGGTTTTGTCGGCCACCTGGGTTATACGCACCGAACGGTCGCCGGGATTCTCCAGCGTTGCGATTCGCAGGATGTCGTTGGCAGCTTCCTCGGGCGTCGCAGTGGCGCGGTAGGCGGCGGGGAAGGCGTTGGCGAAGCGCAAGGCGAGGCGCGTCGACGCGGCACCAGCCACCTCACCCAGCGCAGCCTCAACCGCGGGCACCCAGCCGCGCATCATCCGTTCAAGCTGGTCGTTGAGCTTGGCCGTGTCAGGCATCACGCCGCTGCCACGAATGTCGAGCGTGTAGCGCAGCAAGGCGACCACGCCGTCTTCCAGCGCGATCGACCAGTTGATCAGCTTGGCGTTGGCGGCTTCCTCGAGCAGCGATCCCACCGCCTGGTTGCGGCTGGTGGTGATTTCGTCGCGCGGCAGCCAGACAAAGGCGAAGAGATGCCGCCCAAGCGGGCTGCGCACGAGCACCAGCTTCGAACGCGGGCGATCCGCGACCGACATGGAAGTCAGCACAAGCTGTTCAAGCGATTCAACGTCGAACGCGGCGGTCAGATCGTGCGGCAGTGCGGTCAGCGCATGTGCCATCGCCTTGCCGGTATGCCCCTTGGGATCGAAGCCGAACTTCTGCTCCAGCTTGCCCAGCCGCTCGCGCAGCACCGGCACTTCGTCTGGCGCGGCGAACAAAGCGGCGCTGGTCCACAGGCCGGCATGGATCGAAAGCCCGGTGATCTGGCTGCCGGTCAGGATCGGCACCACGATGATATCGAGCGGGACGCGGCGGTGCACGGTCGAGATCGAATTGGATTTGAGCAATAGTGGCGCTTCACCGCCCTTGCGGAAATATTCGACCGCCGCCTGGCGCGACGCCTCAGCGAGCAACGGTGTCTCCGGTTTATAGCGCATCAGGCCAAGCTCGTCGCTCGCCGTGCCGTCCAGCGCCCAATTCTCATGGCCCAGCAGCGTCATCGCGCCATCGTGGAACCAGCGCAGCAGCTTGCCGCCTTCCTTGCTGGGCACCGCCGATGCATCGGCGGCCATCGCGGTTTGCAGAGCGCGCCAGTCATGCACCGCGTCGCGGACCTGATCGAGCGTTCGCTCCAGCTCGGCGACGAGTTCACGCCGGGTGCGCGCATCGGCGCGATCCATCTCGATATAGACCATTGATTCGCGGCGGGAGGAATCGTCCGCGCCGATTGCGGTGAGCTTGCCGTCTTTGTCGCGCGAAACGGCGATCACGGGATGGAGGATGCGTTTGATCGCAATGTCGTGTGCGCCGATCGCGGCGGCGATCGAATCGACGAGGAAGGGCATATCGTCGTTGACGACGGCGAGCCGCATCCGGCGGCGCTCGTCCGCCATGAAGGTGCTCAGCTCGATCTTGGGCGTCTCCGCCGCGCGTATCGCAGCGGTTTCCGCGACGAAGTCCGCCGCCTCCGCCCGCTCGGCTTCGTTGAAGCCTTCCAACTCTCCCGGCAGCGCCCCTTCGAGGAGCCGCGCTTCGAACGCTCGCGTCAGCGACGTCATCATGCTTTTCATGGAAGCGCTATGCTCCCGCAGAGTCACAGCTTCAAGACTAGTGAAGCCGTAACCGCGGAAACTATTTTATTTCAGGCGACCGCCTTGCGGCCAGTCAGGCTGCGGCCTTCCGAATGGTGCGCTCGGTCAGCGGCGCGTCGGACAGTTGGGCGACGATATCCAGGCCCGTCTTCCCCTTGCGCGCGAGCAGCACCACGAACTCGCTTGTCGAGCTCAGATCGACATGGGCGATCGGCGCACGGGCACGCAATTCGTCGGCGATCTGCGCGAACAGGTCTGGCTTGGCGGCCGGGCGGCGATAGGCGCGCTCGGCGGCGACGACGCCCTTGATCCCGCCCTCGGCAATATCGAGAAATGCATCGAGCCCGCCCGAGGGCACATAGCTTCGCTTGGCGTGGCTGAGCACCGCCGCGAATTCGGTAAGGCGCGTCTTGTCGTAATCGGCGCCGAAGACGAGCTTGACCGCAGGCGTCATCGGCGCGCGCGCCTGTACCTTCAGCCCGGCATCTTCGAGCAGTTCGGCATACGCGCTGTCGTCGCTTTCGGCGGCGAGCGCGAAATCATAGCTGCGGGCGAGCGCACGGTAGAGCGCCGAGCGGCTGCGCGTATCCGACGCGCGCGCGGCGGCGGCCGATTCGCGGGCGAGCATCAGGCGGTCGGCGAGCGACGAATCGGCAGGGGCATCGGAAACCACCAGATCGTCGGTCGAATCCATGCCGGCGCTCGGGCCATCCGCCCAGACCGGTGCGGAGACCAAAGGCAAGGGCGCGGTGCGTCGCGCTTCCTCGACTTCGGCTTCGAGCTTGGCCTGCGTCGCCGCGTCGACCAGTTCCTTCCAGTTGATCACGCCATAGATGAAGTCGATCTCCTCGCCGTTGGACGAGAAGGGCATCAGGATGCCGCGATACATGGTGTTGTGCCCGCGCGTGCCGACGAACTCGGCTTCGAAGCCGATCGGCGCGCGATTCGCGATGATCTGGAGATAATGGTCGGTCAGGCGCGAGAGCAAAGAACGGCTGGGTACCTGGGCGACGTGCGTGATCGTCGCGTCGAGCCCGGTTTCTTCGCGCAGCGCCTTGCCGAGGAAGCGGATCGCGGGATCGTCGATGCCCTTGGAGAAATCGAGCAGCACCGAATGCGCGCCGAAATCCGAAATATTGCCGGGATCGAGATCTTCGATCGAAGGGTAGGGGCGGCCATGCAGCAGCGAAACCCAATGATTATAGGCACGCACGTGCATGCGGCGCTCATCATTGCCGATGTCCAGCGGACGATCGGTTACGGCCTCGTTGGGCTCGTTTTCGCCCCCGGTTCCGAGCGGATCGTTAATCCCGCGAGACATGTCCATACGCGTGCTCCACTCCGGACGACTTTCGCCCGTTTGTCCAAGTTGTCTTCTTGTGCACGCCATGTGGTAAACGCCGCGTAAAGCCGATGCGGAAAGCATGCGGGGCCGTGCAATGTTTTCGCAGCGCTTGTCAGCCAGAGATACTGCTGGTAAGCGCGCCGCTCTTCGAGGGCACACGCCCTTGCACCAGGCCGCTTTAGCTCAGCTGGTAGAGCATCGCATTCGTAATGCGGGGGTCACAGGTTCGAGTCCTGTAAGCGCTCCACAGTGATTCTACGCCGTCGATAAACTCGGTGAGGTACTCGGGCCTGATGTGGCGATAGTGCTTCTTATTGGTGGTATCCCCTCGGTGGCCCGCCGCTGTCTCGATCTGCGCTTCGGGGACGCCCCGCCGGTGCATTTCCGTGCTGGTGGTGTGGCGGAGAGTGTTTGGCGATCCCAAGCCGATCAGTTTACGCCGGGCCAGTGTCTCGCCGAGCTTCGCGCGAGGTGGTAACCAGATTTCAGTTCCCTTTTCGTCAACTGCATGATCGCAGATGCCCGCCGCGATTAGCGTCTTTTTGAAGGCGGTTTTGATACAGACGGCTGACACCAGTTCGAACCGAGACTCGCCGGTGTGACGATCGATGCGGCGCTTTTTCCATTGGATGGCTTGCCCTGAATGCGCGTCGAGCCAAGGCTTGAGCGTTGGGCATATCGGCACGACCGAGCGGCGTTTCTTGGTTTGCTGACGCCCGGGGGCGTTGAAGTAGATGAGGCCGTCCCTAACCTGAATATTCTTATCCAGCTCAAGCACTGCTTCCACGCGAGCATTCGTGCTCAGCATTATCATCGCGAACATATGAATATGGTGTCGCTCTTCCAGCGCCCAGGCCGCCTCCAACAACGCCGCGATTTGGTCGACCGAATAGACAAGGTCTCGAGGCTCGCCCTTGTCTTTGACGTTGGGGACGAAAGGAGCAGACGCAATCATGTTGCGTTTCCACGCCCAGTTTAGAGGCTGTCGGAGAGCCGCGGTATCACGAGAAATCGTATGACCGCTCACACCTTGTTTTGCGCGCCAGGAGATGAAGCGTTCGACTAAAACGGAGGTGATGTCCGCCACGGTGGGTGGGCCGATTAGCCGACCAGCGGCACGCTCGTGCGCGAAGAAGTCTATCCAGTGGCGAGCCCCGTTCGCATAGCGAACCGGGTCAGCAAGATTGGGTCGAGCATGCTCGAGAAGCCAATCCGCAATGATCTTCTCGACATACACTTCGGCGATAGGCGCGTTTACCGGTTTGAGCGTCGCCTGATAGTGCTCCGCTAGTGCAGCACACGCCGCGTCCGGCGGATTATCTGCGTCACCGCCGCTGATGCCAAGCGACTTGCGGCGAGTCCGACGTCCTTGTCCGTCGCTTCCGTCGGCATACCAGCAGACCGACCAATCGTCGCGGTCATTCCTGTACCAGAGCCAGTACGGGCCAAGCTGATGCCGCTGGTGCACGGCTGCTTTTCGTTGGCGGCGGGGTGGGTGTTCTGACTGCATAGATCGTTGAGTTCTTCGGCTTCGAGGAGAGAGATGACTCCGTACACGCGGGGCGACATCAGGATTTTGATGTGCGCGGCGTCCAGGTGGAGGCGCGTGCCGTTTCGGGCGGCTCTTCGAAGCTTCTCGGCGAGGTCTGAATAAACGGTCACAGTGTGTGTTATATAGAACACAGCTACCCTTGTCTAGTTCGACTTGTTACGCACACTCCATGGGCGACGTAAAAGGCGATTTTCCGTATTTGGATACCCAAGCTGCGCGCATGCTGGCGTCCGGCATTCAGCGGGCCAGTGTGCGTGATGGCATAAGCCTGCGCCAACTGGGAAAGCGCTTGGGGTATAAACAGGCAGTCGTACTTTCCCACATGGCATCGGGCAGGGTGCCCATCCCAATCGATCGCGCGCAGGACCTGGCGACGACTTTGGAGGTAGATCCGAAGATGTTCCTCGCCGCGGTGCTCGACCAACGCCACCCAGATGTGGACTGGGCACTCATCACCGGGATGCACGATACCGCGGGGAGTACATTTCATCTGGCGGCAGACCTGACCGGGGGCAGGGCGGTAGATGAACTGACTCCAGGCCAGCGCGCGGTGATGCGGGAAGTCGCAGCTGACCCACAAGCGTCACGCCGGTGGCTATCGGTGCATGAGGTTGAAGCGGTGGAGATGCTTCGCGAGCTCCGACCGACCATGGTACGCGAAGGTCTTGGTCCCGGGGATCGCCGAGCACTCCGCGATGCTTTGACAAGAAAGTAGTGCGGCCGGAAATTTAGGAACGCCGCGACGTTTTGCTACTTCTCAATCAACTTCTGTCGATTGAATAGAGACGCTTCGGCGGGGACTCCCTTATCTAAGATAAGGGGTCCACCGAGGGATAGATTTCGTAGGGAGAAAAATGCGAGAAATGTTAGGGTTTCGGAGTTTTTCTTCGATTGCTCAGCTGGCGATCTCATGGAGATTCGTAGGGATCATTCGAAAATTCAGGCGCCAGACTTCGTAGGGGGCATTCCTGAATATCTCGGAGGGTGCGTTTCGCGTCGAAGCGAGCCCAAACTGGATCGGACGAACCTGGCATAATTTTGGTTTCCAATAGGTCGATCCGAGCCAACGTCGAAATAATCCTGTCCCGTAGGCTTTCGTGACCGGAGGAAGGTGCTCGGCCGCTCTCTATCATGTGCTTCGCGATGGTATAGGGAGCGGTAGACTGGCCCTGAAGGCGTAGCAGCGTGCGCGTGTACCATACATCTGCCGTGAAGTTCGCATCGCCCTGTTTCACACGCCGAGGCGCTTCATTCGACGATTTGTAGTTCCTGTATCGCAATATTCGGTAAATTCGCTCGCTCTCGAGCCGGCTGACGAGGACATCGGGGATATGTCCTTCGGATAAGTACTTACGGTCGTTCCTTTCACGCTGCTCTCGTTTTTTGATCCTTTCCTTTGCTCGGAGGCTTACAAGCGCTTCCCGCGTCCGGTCGAGCGCTCGTGGGTCATTGCAGTTCTGTTTCGAACCGACCTCGACGAGTTCCTCGATAACTTTTCCGAAAGCGCGCTGCGCTCTGCCGCCGTCAGTCTTATTTAGTTCGGCAGCACCGCCGAGCGATCTGAACGTCGTAACCGCGATCCGAAGAGCTTCAGTCTCTCCCAACCGTGACTCAGCTACCCGCTCGCAACCCGGCCGGGCGTTACATGCCTGGCAGCGCGACGGCATATATCGGCCTCTTACGTACACTTGGGCGGTATGGCCATGCCTTAGCCAAGCCGTCGGAATGCCGAAACAGGGCCGCCCCCACAGCGGCGATCTCAGGCTTGCGACATGGCCATCGCGCAGCGTAACATTATCGATCGGTACTGGATCAGGGTTTGGGAAAGCGCATCCTGCCCAGGGATTAGGCTCAGACCAGTGATAGAGTTTTGCAAAGTAACTCATCGCCTCAAGGCGTTCGATTTCTTGCAGATTTTTTACTGAAATCACGTCGCGATCCAAGAATTTTCTACATACCTCGGTAAGCGGCGATCGATGTTTTGCAACAGGTTTCAGCGCCCTATCGGTGCCTCCATGCCGGCGCGCGAAGCCACCCGACACCCATCGCAGCGTCGCTCATGATCATCTCTCAACAGCAAGAGGTGGTTTACATGCGAGCTTACAGAGCAACTTCAATCGAAGGTTTTGACGTGACCGTCTTTGCCGAGAGTGTCGATGAGGCTGCGGGCGCATTTCACACGCACTATGAGGCCGTCATGGGGCGGGCGCCGCCGCAGTTTACGGTGGGGAGAGTCCGCCGTCCAAAACCAGGCATGAAACGTAGGCACCTGGCTGAGGCGCTTGCTCGTGGCATCAGTGGTATCGGATACATGATTACTGGTCGAGGGTGGACGGTGATAGCTCCCGACCTGGTGGTAGCACTCGTGCCGCAGCCGGCATGACAGTGGCCTCGCTAAATCAGCGTGGCTTGGGATACATCACGATAAGTCTCGAGGCGAGAAGACGTCTCGGGCAACCCAGAAACTTTCCCGGCTACAGGAGCGAGGCCAAAAAATGGCTGATTCCCGCTACAGTGTCTTTTCGCGAGAGGTTGCCCGCATGGCTGGTGGGCGAAGTTTTTTCTTCGCCACGACCCAGAAGACCGCGGCCCTCGGTGCTCCATGCGCCGGGGGCCGAGCTCATATCGGGAGCCTTAGCTAGGCTCCAGTGCTCAGGCTGATTGACGCATCAGGTCACCCTGGAGGTTTCCCAAGTGCGCTGAGCAAACAAGGGCGTGGGCTTAAAAAGCGGACTGTCAGCAAGCGACCCAGTAGCGGACATTCGAGGCTGGGAAGGTCTGAGGCCGCTTTGGGGCTGCTAGAGATCAGTCCGCTTTTTGCCTGGCAAGCTTGATAGCTGCCATCTGCCGCTGATCCACGTTGAGCCCACTTGTGGACACTGGCGCCAATCGATTCATACGGGTTCAGATTATTGGAGTATTGAACCGGCACAAATCACGCGCAAGATCATAAATCTCCTTCCTTCGGCTGGCCGACAGAGATTGTCGCAATCGTGGGAGGCAGCGGGCAAAACTGTCTACCGAAGGATAGAAGCTCCTTTCTTGCCGGCGAGACACCATGCGTCAGATCATCGGATGAACTAGACCCATCTCGTCGGGAAATTTACATTCATCCTCGGCTCACTTATCACATCTCTGAACAGGATCGCCGGGGGGTGTTCCTAAGGGGCTGACTGTCAGGCGTATGTCGTTTTCAATCGAGCGAATTGCGGGCGGCTCGGGGACATTTGACCTCATCTTCATCCACGGACTCTCTGGCGACCCCAAGGGCTCATGGACGAGCGATACCGAGGATCCCGCGGACGCCTACTGGCCGCTCTGGCTCGCCAAGGATTTACCCAACGCAAATGTCTACACATTAGGCTATCCGGCAGATGTGTGGGCGAAGTGGATTGAGCAAGCCATGTCGCTCTACGAGCGCGCGAAGGCGGTGCTTGAGCAGCTGGCGGGCATGGGGCTGGGCAGTCGACCCATCGCACTGGTTTGCCATAGCTTGGGTGGCCTGCTGGCCAAGCAGATTATCCGGACCGGCAACGAGGCTGATGATTCAGATTGGTCGGCGATCGCTAGCAACACCAAATTCGTGGCGTTCTTGGCTACTCCACACAGTGGCTCGAGCGTCGCCTCGACGCTCAAATTCCTCCTACCCCGGACTACATCGGCAACTATCGAAACATTGAAGGCAGGAAGTCCCCAGCTGGACGAACTGAATGCGTCGTACAAGACGACGGCTGCGAAACGCCCGATCGAGACTGTCGTTTTCTACGAGAAGTTTGCGACTAAGGGAGCGATCATCGTCACCAAGGAAAGTGCAAACCCCGGTGTCACAGGAGTAAATCCTATTCCGGTCGATGCCGACCATATCTCGATCTGCAAACCCGCCAACCGTAATTCACCGGTCTATCTGAGCTTGGTGCGCAAGCTCAGGAAGTTCGAAGAGACCTGCCCCTCAATCACAGATTGGCAGCCGGACGAGCCCTTCCAGTTTGACGGCACTGACTTCGCTCAGAAAGCGAGCGACCGACGCGACCTTCTCGAAAAACTGACCGCGGCCAATCGCGAGCATGAATATGCCTTCGCAAATGAGGCGCAGAACAAGTTCGCCCAGAGCTACATCCGGCTTGGTCTGCATGCGGCGGCTAAGGAGGCTAATGACAATCTGCTCAATGAGGTTCAGCAGCGGTTCGAAATGCATGTCTACCTGCCACTGATCTGCAAGGCGGCATCTGATCCTCAGATCCAGCAGGCGATCCAGACCCAAGTAATCGACGCCGTGGTCACCAAGCTCGTCGAGCAACGCGTCCCGGCGAGGAAGGTCGTCGAGGCTTTGTATTTTCTGACCGAGCAATGCCACATTCGCTGGGATCCACAATGAACGTCCGGCTTTGGTATCCGCACCTTGATGTCTACGATACCGTCCGGCGCATGCTGGCGCTGATCGTCGCTTGGCCCGAGCGGGACATGACTCCCGAGCGGCTTTACGTCTCGGACTTCTATCTTGCGAGCCCGGGCCTGCTCCACAAAACTAGGATGGTTTCCGACATGCGCCGGGAGTTCCAGGCACTCTCGATCATGCGCCCGGAAAAGGGCTTCCTGAGCTATCCATCGCCGCAAATGCTTTTCGTGAAGATGGAGCCGGTGCAGAAGGAGGCGCTGCGGACTATCGTCGGCAAGGGCTTCGTCGCGATCGAGCCCCTGCGCCAGGGTCGTATCGAGGGCGGCGACAAGCTGCCGGAGATTGCCGACACCGTGTTCGTGACCCAGGCGGAGCGTCGCGTGGTGGAGTTCCTGGTCGAGACCTTCGCACGCATCGGTGCCGACGCGCCCGGCGAATTGCGGCTGAGCACCGGCCTGCGGAGGCCCGGCACATGAGCTTCAGCCTGCTCGCGCTCCGGCGACTGAAAGTCCTCTCCCATGGTCGCGACGTCTACGACGAGTGCTTCCACCTCGGCGTCAATATCATCCGCGGCGAGAATGGCTCGGGCAAATCGACTATTGCCGACTTCATCTTCTACGTGTTCGGCGGGGAGTTCGACGACTGGAAGGACCGCGCGCGCCAGTGCGACGAGGTCCGCGCAGAGATCCAGACGGCGTCCGCGACCCTCACACTCAGGCGGCGGGTCGGCACGAAGCAGGAGCCGATCACAGTCTTCTATGGCCGGCTCGAGGACGCTGAGAAAAGTCCGCTCGAGGGATGGGAACGCTATCCGATCCGCCGGCAGACCGAGAAGCAACTGGGCTTCTCGCAGATGCTCTTCCGCGCCTGCGGCATTCCCGAGGCGCCGAGCGACGAAGGGTCGAACGTCACCGCCCACCAGATAATGCGCCTGCTCTATTCCGATCAGCGTACGCCGGCCCCGCGCCTGTTCCGGTTCGAAAGGTTCGACACGCGCGACATCCGCGCTGCGGTTGGCGACTTGCTGCTCGGCGCCAACAGTTATGCGCTTTACGAAGCTCAGGTTGAGCTTCGAACTGCGGCCAAGCTGCTCGAGGATCGGCAACAACGGCTCCGCTCGTTGCTGGAGGCCATCCCGAGCGACTATGGCTCGATGAACACCGGCGAGCTTGGCGCGCGGATCGTGGCGCTGTCGAAGGAGGCAGACCAGCTCGTCGAGCAGATCGGCAATCTTGACGAAGACGAGCCCGAGGTTGCGGAAAAGGAGTTTCAGGACCGGCGAACCGACGCGGTGAAGGAATTGCGCGGCCAGCGCACGTCTCTGCGGCGCCTTGAGGAGCAGAGCGAACGACTGGGCCTCGAAATCACCGACTTGGACGTCTTCGTCGATTATCTTGAGGAGACGATGGGCAAAGTGAACGCCGCTTCGTCGATCGCCGACGCGCTTGGTGCGATCGACTTTGCATATTGCCCCGCCTGCCTCAAGCCCCTGGACGGCGAGCGGGAAAGCGGACGTTGCGTCGTGTGCACCAAGCCCGTTGATCCAGAACGCGAGAGCGCGCGCTATCTGGAGATCAAGCTCGACATTAGCTTGCAGCTGCGCGAATCCCGCCAGATCCTCGAGGGCAAGGAGTTGGAGCTTCAGAAGACGGGACAGGAACTGCGTTCGGCACGCCAGGCGATGACCAAGCGTTCCATCGCCTTCCAATCCGAGTTCGAACTCGCTGCGTCACCGCGTGAGGCGCGCCTAGCGGGCCTCAACCAGCGCATCGGCGAGATCGGACAGCAGATCGCCTATCTCGGATCGGTGCGGGAGTTGGCTGAGAAGGTGGCCAAGCTGATCGCTGAACGCGATGACGCGCAGAAATCGGTCGACGTTGTGACCGCGCGCATCGACTCGCTGCGTATGGCGAGTGGCGGACGCGTCACCCAGGCAATGGGTTTGGTCGGAACCATGACCAAGGAGCTGTTGAAGCAGGATCTGAAGCGCCAGGAGGAGTTTGCGGATCCCCGTCAGGTGACGGTCGATTTTGAGGACGATGCCATTCTTGTCGATGGCAAGCTCAATTTCGCCGAGAGCAGTAACGTCGTTTTGAAGAATGCGGTGATCCTCGCACTGCTCGGTGCAGCAGCATCTGACGAAAAATTCTATCACCCCCGATTCCTGCTTATGGACAATGTCGAGGACAAGGGGATGGAGCAGGTGCGCAGCTACAATTTCCAGAAGATGATCGTCGAACTGTCGAAGCAGGTGCACCTCACCCATCAGATTATTTTCACGACCTCAATGCCGAACCCGGCGCTGGATTTGGAACACCTCGCGATTGGGCCGCATTACACTGAGCACTATCGCACCCTGAATTTCGACGATCGACCGTATCCGGGCGACGATCCACACCCAGACAACGAATTATAAGTGACGAACGGCAGCTTTCAGAAACGCACTGACCCAAGCTGAACGGCCATTTCGGGGCGCGAAGCGGCCGACGGCCTTGATCCTCGCCAGTGGCAGCTAAGCACCCAATATGTTGGCATCAATCGCCGAGTTCGAGACCGACATTCGCAAGGAGCGACAGCGAGAAGGTATTGAGCGCGCCAAGATTGCTGGAGTCTACAAAGGCCGCAAACCATCCGTCGATGTCGGTACGGTGCGAACGCTTCATCAGCAGGGGATTGGTCCCAACGCCCAACTGCCCGTCAACGAAGAAGTCCTAGAAATCGTCGACCTAAGGAACCCGGATGGTGCCAATCGGTACGCAAAACGGAGCTTTTCCCCATCCACCGGCAATTACAGCTTTGGTGATAGGACCTCGAAGCCCGATCAACCCTGGGCTCAGGACCCATTGATGTGAGAGGGGTGATCTGATTCAGGCTCCGCGGGGAGACTGAGCATGAGCGAACTGTGCTGGCTGACGGACTAGCAAATGGCGCGGCTTGAGCCGTATTTCCCGAAGAGCCACGGCAGACCACGGGTCGATGAAGGCCGCCGAGGGCGCTGAGCCGAAGACCGTCATGATCGACGCAACCTGCCTAGAGGCGCACCGCACGGCGCCGAGCCTGCGAGTTAAAAAGGGGATCTCGGGCGGCTGATCGGCCGCACAAAAGGGGTATGAACACCAAGCTTCACGCCATCACCGATGCAAACGGTCGTCCGCTCAGCTTCTTCATGACCGCTGGCCAGATCCGCAATTATACCGGTGATGCGGCGCTGTTCGACGATCTTCCCAAGGCGCAATGGCTGCTGGGAGACCGCGACGATCAACCCTCGCTCGGCCATGGCTCCTAGGGAAAAGGGTTCAAGCCGAGTCATCTACTCATCCGTCAGCCAATACAGGTCGCTCACGATCAGTCTCCTTGCAGAGCTTGAATTAGATCGCGCCTCTCGAATCATGGGTCCTGACCCCAGAACAAGCGCCGAATTGATCGGGGGAAACGGCATTTCGATTGGAAGAGCATCGACACGCGCCGCATTAGGGCGCGTATCTAGCGGCCATGGCCACATTGTCGGTGGGCGCGCGAAAACGGAAAGTGAGACTATGCGCCGCCGCGAGTTTGTGTTGAGTGCATCTGCCGTTCTGGCGGCGAGCCCCGCTTGGGCTGGCGATAAGCCCGTGAAGAAGAAGGGCGTGATGCTGATGAACCGCATCGCCCCATCCTCGTCCGAACTCCACATCGCAAACATCGACGGCAGCGACGAGCGCAAGCTGCTAGTCGACACGCGATTCGAATATAATGGCGGCTTTAGCGGGCGCGGCGATTGGGTGATCTTCACCTCCGAGCGCAACGGCGACGGCCAGTCCGACCTGTTTCGCGCGAAGACGGATGGCAGCGCGATCCAGCCGCTCATAACCGGCGCGCCGGTCGATGATGCGGGCGCAGTGTCACCGGACGGGCGCTATGTCGCATTCGTCTCTACCCGGAAGGGCTATCGCGCCAACATCTGGCTGCTTGATCTCGTCACCAAGCGCACTCGGCAGCTCACTGGCCTGAAGGACACGCGCGGCGAAGACGGCAAGCCCGATTGCTATTTCCGCCCGGCCTGGTCACCCGACGGCAAATGGATCGCTTTCTCCAGCGATCGCAACACCGGCTGGACCGGGCATGACGGTGGGCATGGTTGGGAGCATACGCAGGAGCTCTCGATCTACGTGATACGTCCCGATGGCACCGGCTTCCGCAAGGTCGCGACCAAGCCCGGTTATTGCCTCGGCTCGCCCAAATGGTCGCCCGATGGTCGTAGGGTGGTGTTCTACGAGATGACCGTCGAAGCCACCTGGGGTGCGCGCCGCCCGAACTATATCGGCAAGGCCTATTCGCAGATCGTCTCGGTCGATGTCGCGACCGGCGGCGATCGTGTAGAACATACCAACGGCACCGATCTGAAACTCCAGCCGCAGTTCCTCAGCAGTTCCGAGATCGGATATCTGGTGAAATACGGCCCGAACGAAGGGCTGGGCTACACCTCAGACCGCCCGGCGCTGAAACGCGCCCTGCGCGCGCCGACCTGGTCGCCCGATGGCAAATCGGTGATCTACGAGAAAGTCTCGTTCAAGCCGGCGCGACCGCTGTTCAAGCCGCTCTACAGCTGGGACAAGAATTGGGAATATCGTCACGTCGATGTCTTTCCGCAGATATCGCGCGATGGTTGGATCGTCTTCACTGACAAGCAAACCGGTAATAGCTCTATCTGGGTTATGCGTCCGGACGGCTCGCAGAGGCGCAAGGTTTTCGAGAGCAGCGGTCGGGGGCTCGACGAGAAGATGGTGCAGCAGGGCCTTGCGGGCGCGTTCCAGCCGGCCTGGTCGCCTGATGGCAAATGGATCACATTCGGCCTTGGGGCATGGTTCTTCATGCGCGACAAGGCCAATGCTGCGGTCTGGCGCGTCCGCGCGGACGGCACCGGCGCCGAGCAACTGACGGACGGCAAGGAGCATTGCGGGTTCCCAAGCTATTCGGCGGACGGCAAGGAAATCGTGTTCCGATTGTGGACCGACGATCGCAAGGGGTTGCGCGTTATCAATCTCGATACGCGCCAGACCCGCGTGCTGACCGAGGGGTATGACAATCTCCCCGGCTGGTCGCCCGACGGCAAGCGCATCGTCTTCACCCGCAAACGCAGCGAGGACGGCAATTTCGACATCTATACGATAAGGCCGGATGGCACCGGACTCTATCGCTGCACCGATCACGGATCGAGCGACGGGCATGCGGTGTGGTCGGCGGATGGGCGAATCCTGTGGAGCGGATCGCAGCACGGCTTCCGCGACGAGGCCGCTCTCTATGACAATACCTTCCAGCAATATGGCCAGATTTACGTCATGAATGCGGATGGCTCGGGCAAGCGGATGGTGACCGACAGCAAGTGGGAGGATTCGATGCCGCTGTATCTTCCTAGCGAGCATTAAGCACCGGCTGCCAGAGCGGCGATCCCGCTCTGGCACGATACAGGTCGCGTGGCAGCGCTGACGTTCGGGAAAGCTATCAGTTCTAGCCGTATTCCAATCAGAACGATGGCGATCAAAACCTTTAGTATCCTCTCAATAAAAATTGCTCCGTCAAAGGCGGGCAGACAAGGGGGGATGGCATGAAATCTGATCAATCAGGTGTTCGCAGGATTCTGCTTGCGAGCGCATGTGCGGCGGCGGTGTTCGCCTCGTCCGCAATGGCGCAGGACGCGCCGGACACCACGGCCGACGATACCGAGCGGGGCAATGCCGAGATCGTCGTTACCGCCCAGAAGCGCGCCGAAAACGTCCAAGACGTGCCGATCGCGATCACCGCGCTGAGCAGCGCTGATCTGACATCGTCGGGTGTGGCCGGGGTCGAAGACCTCAAGGCTGCGGCGCCTGCGCTGAACGTCACCACCGCAGTCGGCGGCTTCGGCCTGCCGCGTATCCGCGGCATCGGCGCAACGGGGCAGGGCGTCGGCATCGAGAACCCGGTCGCGGTCTATGTCGATGGCGTCTATTACAGTGCTGCATTCGGCGTGCTCCAGTCGCTGTTCGATGTCGAGCAGGTCGCGGTGCTCAAGGGGCCTCAGGGCACTCTGTTTGGCCGCAACGCCACCGGCGGTCTGATTCAGATCACCACCAAGGGCCCTGATTTTGAATGGAGCGGCAAGAGCCAGGTCGGCTATGGCAATTATAATACCTTCGAAGCCGCATCCTATGTAACGGGCGGCCTGAGCGATAAAGTGGCGATCAGCCTGTCCGGCCAGATCCAGAACCGGGGCACTGGCTTCGGTAGCAACGTGATCACCGGCAACGACGTTAAGGACGATACGAGCTGGGCCGGGCGCGCCAAGCTGTTGTTCGAGCCGACTGAAGCGACGCGGATCATGCTGTCAGCCGATGTCAACGGCCGCAATGCCGCCGAGCCGGCCTTCTCCAATTTCGGGCTCAACACGATCGGCCAGAACGTGCCTGCGCAGATTGTCGCGCGTGGCGGCGATCCGAAATACGATATCTTCTCCGATTTCGATCCCGTGCTGCGTGCGCGCCAATGGGGTGTCGGACTGTCGATCGATCAACATCTCGGCGGCGTGACGCTCAAAAGCATCACCGCCTATCGCAAATCGAAGCTGCTCACCTTCTTCGATCCCGATGGTCTGTCCACCGCCTCGCTCGCGATCGGCAACAACTATAGCGACAAGCAGCTGACGCAGGAAATCAACCTGATCTCAAGCGGGAGCGGCCCGTTCCAGTGGGTGATCGGCGGCTTTTATATGTGGGATGAAGGCGTGGTTTCGCCGCGCCCGGCATGGACCCGCAAATTCTTCGCTGGCAACTATACCGACAGCCTCGCCACCAGCACGCTCAACTCAATCGCCGGCTTCGTCGAGGGTAGCTATTCGATCGCCGATGCGACTCGGATCACCGCTGGCATCCGCTACACCCGCGACGAGCGTAAGCTGACCGCGAACAACCAGACCTACACCGCCGCTACCTCGACGATCAGCAACGCTGCCGTCACCAATGATTCGCGCGTGTTCGAAAAACCGTCGTGGAAAGTCTCGATCGACCACCGCTTCTCGCCGGAGCTGCTGGCCTATGCGAGCTATAATCGCGGCTTCCGCAGCGGCACCTATGTGCCGCAGGCGACGCCGATCCTGGTGCTCAAGCCCGAAGTGGTCGACGCCTATGAAGTGGGATTGAAGACCGATCTGTTCGATCGCCGCGTCCGTTTCAACATCGCGGCTTATTCTTACGACCAGACCAATGTGCAGGTCGTCCAGATCGTCGCCGGTGTCCAGAACGTGTATAACGCCAAGGGTGCCCGTATTAAGGGTCTCGACGGCGATGTCTCGATCAAGGTCGCCAATGGCGTGCGGATATTCGGCGGCTTCAACTACACCGACGCACGCTACACTGACTTTACCGATGCGATCGTCTCGATCCCGTATCCGCTTGCCACGACCGCGCCGCCGTTCAGCACGACGCAGTACAGCTATGTCGATAGCAACACCGGCGCAACGGTCGCCAACACGGCATGCCTCGGCACCTTCCTGCCGCCGACGGTCACCACGCAGGCGGCACGCGATGCCTATTATCGCGCACGCCCGGGCGGCAATTGCCTGCTGCGCGGCGATGCATCGGGCAATCGGCTGCAGAACACGCCCGAATGGACCTTCAGCCTCGGCGGCAATTGGGACATCAAGACCGGCATCGGCAAGTTCACGCTCGCGGGGAACCTCTATTACAATGGCGGCTTCGCGGCGACGCCGGACGAGCGCGTGACCCAGCCGGGCTACACGACCATCGATGCTTCGCTGAGCTGGCGGGCGCGGGAAAATCTCTCGGTCCGCGTCTGGGGCAAGAACCTTACCGATGAATTTTACCGCACTCAGCTTAGCGCCAGCAACTCGGGCGACAACGGCACTTCCGCCGCGCCGCGCACCTATGGCGTCAGCGTCGGATACGAGTTCTAGCAGACCGTCCGGCCCGGTCCTCTCGTCAGCGGGGGAGCCGGGCCGGAAGACCTTGAGGCGGTTCAATTCGCCTAGGCAATCGATACGTACGGGAGAAGCTGGATGGAGCGTCGTGAGCTATTGAAAGGCGGTGCGGTACTAGCCGCGGCGTCGGTGGCGCCCGGCGTCGGCATCGCGCACGGCGCCCCCGCTTCCTTCCCGCCCGGTTTCCTCTGGGGTGCGTCGACGGCCGGGCACCAGGTCGAAGGCAACAATGTGTCGAGCGATTATTGGGTGCTCGAGCACATTACCCCCGCCGCCTTTGCGGAGCCTTCGGGGGATGCGGTCAACAGCCTCGATCTCTGGCCCGCCGATCTTGATCTCGTGCGCGGCATGGGCCTGAACACCTATCGTTTCTCGCTCGAATGGGCGCGGATCGAGCCCGAGCAGGGGCGCTTCTCGGCTGCGATGCTCGATCATTATGCGCGGATGATAGGCGGGTGCCGCGAACGCGGGATCACTCCGGTCGTGACCTTCAACCACTTCACCTGCCCGCGCTGGTTCACCATCGCGGGCGGCTGGCGCAATCCCGCCTCTCCCGATCTTTTCGCGCGGTTCTGCGAGCGCGCGGCGAAGCATCTCGCGCACCATATCGGCTATGCGGTCACGCTCAACGAGCCCAATCTGCCGGCATTGCTCGCCTGGACGCATATCCCGCCGTCCGTGCTCGCGGCGCGGCAGATCAACCGCGAGGCGGCGGCAAAGGCGCTTGGCATCGAACGCTTCGATGCCGGATTCATGTTCAGCCGCGAAGAATATGCTCCGATGATCGCGAACCTCGCCGCCGCGCACAAAAGCGGGCGGCAGGCGATCAAGTCGGCGAGACCGGACCTTCCGGTCGGGATGGCGTTGGCCGTGGCCGACGATCAGGCGGTCGGTCCCGACAGCAAGCGCGACGCGAAGCGGGCCGAAGTATATGGCCCTTGGTTGGAAGCCGCGCGAGACGACGAGTTCATCGGAGTCCAGAATTATACGCGCTCGCTGATCGACGCGACCGGGCAAATGCAAACGCCGGCCGGGGCGCCGACCAGCTCGATGCGCGTTGAGATTTATCCGCCCTCGCTCGCGGGTGCGGTGCGCTACATTCATGCGGCGAGCAAGCTCCCGGTTCTAATTACAGAGCATGGTGTGGCGACCGGCGACGATCGCGTGCGCGCGGCATTCATTCCGGCTTCGCTGGCGTTACTTCAGCAGGCAATTGCCGAGGGCGTGCCGGTGCTCGGCTATATCCATTGGGCGCTGGTCGACAATTTCGAATGGTATAGCGGCTACACGCAGCAATTCGGCCTCGCCGCCGTCGATCGCACCAGCTTTGCGCGGACGCCGAAGCCCAGCGCTGCGGTGCTCGGCGCCATTGCGCGCCGCAATGCGCTGGCCGGCTGACGCTTCAGCCACGCGGGAGTGTCAGGAAGGGGACCGGGCCAGCACCTCGCGTGCCCATCATATTCGTCAATCGCAACGAATCGCTATGGTGTGATGCGCCCAAGGAGTATGGTCCGCAAAAGACGCTCTACAATCGATGGAAGCGGTGGGGCGAGATGGGTATCTTCCTGCGCATGATGGAGGGGCTGGCTGCCAATGGGGCTGAGCCGAAGACCGTCATGATCGACGCAACCTACCTAAAGGCGCACCGCACAGCACCGAGCCTGCGGGTTAATAAAGGGGATCTCGGGCGGCTGATCGGCCGCACAAAAGGGGGGGTGAACGCCAAGCTTCACGCCATCACCGATGCAAACGGTCGTCCGCTCAGCTTCGTCATGACCGCTGGCCAGATCAGCGATTATACCGGTGATGCGGCGCTGCTCGACGATCTTCCCAAGGCGCAATGGCTGCTGGGAGACCGCGGCTACGACGCCGACTGGTTCAGGGATGCCCTTTAGCAAAAGGGAAGCAACCCCTGTATTCCCGGGCAGAAATCCCGTCTCGATCCCATCAAATACGACAAATGCCGATACAGAAGCCGCAACCGCATCGAGATCATGTTCGGTCGCCCGAAGGACTGGCGCCGCATCGCCACCTGCTATGATCAATGCCCGACGGTCTCTTCTCCGCCATCGCTCTCGCCGCCACTGTAACCTTCTAGCTGTAATCAATGAGTCCTGAGCCTAAGCCTAAGCCGCAGAGCTCAAGTGTTCGCCGGCATCACCAGCTTGATGCTGATCCAGTTGGCCGGATAGGACGGCCATGCCGCACTCGCGCTGATTATTTGAGAGCTGGCGGCCAATGGCACCGTCTCGGAGACATAGTCGGCGTCACCCGGCGGCCCGTACGGATCATGCCAGTGCATGCGAACCGAGAAGGTCGGCGTGCCGCCCGAACCGTTCGCAACGGTATAATAGAGCGCCATCTGCTGCCGCTCACCGTCGCCCTCCGGCCGAACATGGTCCCAGGTGCCTATGTGTTGTTCGCCACCGCCCGGAGTGACGGTGAGCGTCGGGCTACTATTTGGGCTCCCGAAAGCCCAATCGAGCGCATAGCTGAGCTGAACCTTCGCTTGTCCTCGGCCAACCCAGCCGAGAATCGGCGCGACAGTCGAGGATAGTATCAAGGGTGAGTAGCCGTTGGAGATCAACTTCGTCACATCGGCCATGCCAAGCGCCGCTATTTGGGAGCGGACCGTATCTATGTGTGTGCCAATCTTCTGGACCGACGGCAGATAAGCAGGGACGACGATGGCGGGAAGGGCAGTGAGCGTCGCTACCGTGCCGCTCAAATAGCTCAGCGCGCTGTATTCGTCGGAAAGCGCTGACAGGATGGTTTGCTCACCACTATATTGAAATGCGTCCGCTGCGTTCTTCTCGCCGAGCGCGGCCACAATGTCCGAAAACTGGTCCCACGTCACGCAAATGGCTGCAATCGGAACGCCGGCAACATCGCCCGAGCTCGTGGTTAGCTCGAAGGTTTCCAGCGCATGCTGCATCGCGGCAATGTCCAGGCCGGTAAAGGCGATCGGTGAGGCGCCGATGACCTCGGCATCCTGTGAGCTCGAATGGTCGACGCTGGAGGCCGACAAGCTCTCACTGAAATTTTCCGCAACGGAGCCCGACACGGCGAAGCCAGAGACAGAGCCGCCAATATCGGCTTTGAGTTGCTCCTTATGGCTTACGGAAGCAGTCTTGAGCTGTGTAAAGCCCGAGAAGGAACCCCCATAGGCAAGTCCGATCATGCAGTGTGTGCCGTACGCGGCAATGAACGCGTCGCTTCCTCCACTCTTTAGGAGTGCCAAGGCGACGCTATCGATCTTCGCTTGAGTATAGTCGGCAACTCGGTCCTTTGAGCGAACGACGCGCGTCCAGGTGAAGGTGATTGCGGTATCGTCACCGGCCGCTTCGCGCAGGTACGAGACAGAGGCCGAAGCCGACCAGCTGAGCCCCGATGCGCTTAGGGAGCTTACGGTGCTCATTAGATTCGAGAAGCTTTGGCTATCCTCCACGAGGATCGTGCGGATCGTGTCGCCCGAATCGGAAGGCGTCCTAGCTACCGGAGCAGGCAGGCCCACCACGCAAGTCTGTCCAATCCGCTGCCCCGTCAGAAAATTGATGCCATATCCAAAGATCGCATTGTCCACGTCAGAAGGCGGATTCACGTAGATTGTCATTTCAAGCTCCTTCGTGATCAGAACTCTAACGGAAGCTGCTTCACTACTTAGTCCGATCTGCTCGCGGTTCCGCAGCCCGATCAATCTTGAGCGATTTTTCGACAGTGTCCAGAATATATATCATCGTGCAGAATCGGATATCGGCGATTAAATGACAGGCAAAGCATCTATGTGTGATGCGATCTATTATAAGCTGATGGAATAGTGGGCCTCGCGTAATTTTTAAGATGATGAGAACGAAGGAACTACGCTTTGCCGATGGTGAACCCTTCTGTTTAAACTGTCCCGGATGACATGCCGGATTTTAGCGCAAACGATAGAAATTGGCGAAATGCGGCCCGTAGAGCGCTCGAAGACCAGGCCGAAACTGTCTGCTCATATCCGGCATTCAGCCGTCGCGCCGGATGCCGTCCTGGCGTACCGATCCCAAGGTCGGCGAGGCCTTCATGATGCTGACGACGGAGCCCGGCCCGGATGTGGTGTCCTTCCATACGCAGTAAATTGCCCGCGGAACTGCCCTGCGCCGCCGATCTACCTAGAGATCATACCGTTCGGTGAGCGGCGGGAGCGAAAGCAAGACCACCGGCGCGTGCTGCTCAACCTCTCGCTGCAAATCCTTCATGAGCCAACGGCGCTATTGGTGACCCAGCCTGCTCGCGCGGACGAGACGCGGCGCAAGCTTGCCCATCTGCGTTTCCTGTTCGCCGACGTTGCGGACGTGCCGCCGAGGGCGTTGCCCTGGGGCGGTGCGGATTGATCGCACTAGCCGACGTTGGCAGGTACTGCTGGGGCTAGCGCGGTTGGACGCTTCACGGACGGAAAATAAGAGTGGTTCCACAAGGTCTCGCTTTCCACTGACGCAGCGCGAGTAAATAGCCGGCGAGGCATCAAGCCGGCCTGGTATCGCGCTGGTATCGCGAATATCTCAATTCATTCCGGTTTGTGCGCGTTTTTGAGCTAAAAGTTACGGGAATGTCAGGTTTTCTCGACATCTGGTCGCATTCGTAATGCGGGGGTCACAGGTTCGAGTCCTGTAAGCGGCACCACTCCCGATCAATGGAGGGCACCATTGGTGCTCGGTGATCGGGATCACCATCGGCGGCGATAGCCAGTGGTTTGATAGGTCCCGTAATGGTGATCAAGTCGGGCGCTACCACCACCTTGGCGATGAACCGACGAGCGTAGCCCTGTCGAGCTGTGGGGTCGTTGGATCGCAGCTTGCCAAGGATTACGTCGCCGAGCCGATCAATCGCGTCCGACGTCACCTGCCGGTCGGCGGCGGACAGTTGTCGCTCGATGAGCAGAATCTCCTGTTCAAGGTCGGCACGGCGGGCACGTTGGCTAGCAAGTCGAGCGGTGAAGTCTGTATCGCGAGGGCTGACGATACCCTGTTCGATAAAGTCGAACATGTTCTGGATAGCGCCGTCTACCCGAGTACGTTCGGCGCGAAGCGCCTTTAAGTGTGCCTGCCGCTCACGGACGGCAGAGGAACTATCGTCGAGCAGATTCGCAAGAAGTTGATGCAACCGCTCTGGGCGGAGCAAGCGGTCGGCCATGGCATCTATGACGATCGTTTCGAGTTTCTCGTCGCGGATGCTGGTCCCTTGGCACACGGTCTCTCCGCGCCGCAGCCGACGTGAGCACCGATAGTATCGGTAGCGCCCTCCTTTGCCGGTAGCGATAGTGAGCGCATGACCACATTCGGGGTGACCGCATTTGGCGATGCCTGCGAGCATTGTCGGGCTTGAGACGATTCGTGCCGGAGTGACATGCGGGGCGTTACGAGCGATGCCGGCCTGCACCTCGAGCCACTCGGCTTCGGGGATGATGATCGGAACCTCTATTGTCTGCCACTCATCTTCCGGTCGCTTGACCCCGTTTCGCACGTCATTGACGCCGTAAAGGTGCTTGCCGCGATAAGTGGATCGATTGAGGATGTCCTTGATGTTCGAGACTTGCCACTTGCGGCCCCGCAGGGTCGCGCCGGTGGCGTTGAGGTGACAGACGATCTTCTTATAGCCCATCGGACCTCGGCCTACGCCGACGCGCTTCATGCGGAAAATCTGCTGGACCATCAGCGCCTCGGAAGGCTCGACCACTAGCCGCTTCTTGGCCTTGGGCCCTCGCATCTCCGCGATCTCACTAGTGTAGCCAAACGGCGGCACCGCGCCGTTCCAGAACCCCGCTTCGGCATTGCGCATCATCGTGTCGAGCGTGAACTTGGCGGTCTGGCGCGACTGATATTCGTCGAAATTGGAGAGCACCGAGCGGACGAGGTCGCCTTCGGCGTCGTGGCCGACTTCCTGCGTGATCGCGACGAGACGGATACCGGCCCGCTTCAGCTTACGGCGGTAATGCTCTAGCAGATAATGATCTCGGAACAGGCGCGAGAAGCTGTAGACCCCGATCTCGGTGATCCCGCTGCCGGCACCCAGCGCGTGCTCGAACAGGGCTTGGAGGCCGGGGCGATTATCAGTCGTGCCGCTAAGACCGCCATCTCTATAGATATCTACGAGATCAACTCCGCGATGAGCGTAGTGCGCGGTTAAACGCTGTTCCTGATTGGCGAGGCTGATGCCGCCTTCCGCCTGGCGCTGTGTGGAGACGCGGACGTAGCCGAGCGCGCGTTCAATCCTTGTCTTCGCCATTGATCGGGCCTTCGAAAATATAGCGCAGTTCCTCCGCGCTCAGGAGCGTCAGCACCCACTCTGACTC
The DNA here is from genome assembly GCA_004173185.1 of Sphingomonadales bacterium. Taxonomy (GTDB): domain Bacteria; phylum Pseudomonadota; class Alphaproteobacteria; order Sphingomonadales; family Sphingomonadaceae; genus Sphingomonas. The sequence goes on from SEFZ01000004.1 coordinate 234,181, forward strand.
GGATCGTTCGAGCGCGAAAGAGTCCGGAAGCCGATCTACGACAAATCGTTCGCCAACATGAGAATTGCTCGCCCTTGGTGAGGCGACCCTCTCGCCACACGGAGGTATGGTCCTGCCGGAATGAGAAGCGATTCTTTCCACCGACCAGCATGTGCAGTCGGGAAATCACAGCGACGATGTAACCGATAGGAGAGACAAGGAGCAGGTGAGGGGTGTGACCCAAAATAGGTTGGGAAAAAAGGGAGAGTTCAGATGATGGCGATTATCCTGGTCGCGCTGGCAGTTGCGGCGCTCAAGACCGCTCAGCGTCTTTCGATCCTGCTTGTTGATGCGATCGCGACCGGTATTGGCGCCTGGTATTGCTGGCGCATCGCTCGCGTTTCAGAGATGTTGCTTGCTAGCCGTGTGGCTTCCGTCACCAACGAGACAATGACCGTAGGGCGGGCCGAGCGTCGCCTGATGGCGCGCCACCTGCGCCTTTCGATCGCGATGACCGCGCATCATAGCCTCTTCCCGCCATCAAGCATGCGCGGCAACGCGATCATCAAGGCGCTCGCCTGCTGACATAGGCTTAGTCGGGCTGCGCCGCGTTGGGGTGGATGGTGCCTTGCTCCTCCAACGCCGCTTCCCTGTCATCGCACAGCAGGATGATCTGCTGCTTGGGCAGCCAGGATACATAGCGCCTTGCCGCGCAGTGGCAGGTGAGATGGTCCTCAATGTAATTCCAGCTTGCCGCAGGACAGCTGGCGCAGGCCAGTGCATCCTCGGGTCGGGCGGTATCCGGTAGCGCAAGCAAGGTGGGGCTGCTGACCGGAGCGTGATAGCGTTTCACATCTCCGATCGGCAAATGCACGGTTTCAAAGAGCAGCATGAGTTTCTCCTCAGCACGTCGGGTTCGGGTTCAGGCCTCTCCGAACCAATCCTTGATGAAGTCGATGACCGCGGAGTGGATCAGCTTGGCGTGATCGATGCGGTAGCTGGGATGCAGCTCGGTCATGGATTTCACGCGGATCGTGAAGGCGCCGCGGTGATCGGGCGTGACGGTGGCGATCACCTTGCCATGGCGGTTCTTGACCTCGGTCGGCCTGATCTCGTCCTTGCCGGCCGCCGCAGCTGTCAGCTTCTTCGCCAAAGCGGCAAACCCAAGTGTCTGGCCGGCGTGTAGAGTTGCGCACTCCAGAACTCTAACGCGCGTGTTCTCATCTTCGAGCAGTGGCGCAACCAATGCCCATTGGTTCATCGAAATCGTGCGCTTGTCGGAGACGAGATCTAGGATCGCAGCCGGGGCCTTTTGCAGCGCGAGTCCGCGATTGATCGCGGACTTGTCTTCACCCACTGCATCCGCCAGTCGGCTTTCGCTGGCGACGAGCTTGCCGTCGAGCATTCGCGCCCAGGAGGCGGACTTGTCCCACAGGCTAACCTCGAGCGCGCCGCGATCCTCGCGGTTGGCGATCTTGAGCGCCATTTCAGGCGTCAGCGCATCCCGATCATAGATGCGTATGCGCAGCGGCGAGCCGAGGATGCGCATGGCCTCGCGCCGCCGCGAGCCGGCGAGGATCTCGACCATGCCGCTTGCCCCGCGCTCGCCGATCGCGTCATGCGCCTGACCGACTGCCTTAAGCTCGGCTACGAGCGACGCGACGCTCTCCTCGGTGATGATATAGCCGAACCGGGGATTTTTTGGCGAAACGGCTGTCTGGTCGTACGGTAGGAGCTCGACGACAAAGTTGGTCTTGGCGCCGCGCTTGGGCGCAGTGGCCGCGTCGAGCGGCAGTTCGGTGGTTTGCATGGCGAGTTCCTCGATTGCTGACGGATCGAGGATGCGCGGTCGGAATGCGATCGACACTGTAACCGCAGTCCAACATTTCGTCTTTCAGGCAAGAGCAGCAAAAATCTTGCTGCTGTCGGTTCGAACGCTACGTCTCGGTCAGTGCAGCCGGCCCCTTTGGCTGACGGAGCGGCCCAACAAGCTGCGGGTGGTCGCTTCCAGCAGGTCCTGCTTCAGCGCCGCGATGACGGCTGCATGTCGCTTCTCGGCAGCTGGCGGGCGCTTCGAGATGCCTTTCGTCCAATAACCCTTGGGGACATTGCAATCGTCGCGGAAGCCCCTGCCGCCCGGTGGCACGTTGAACCAGCCGTATCCCATCGAACGATCATCGTCGGCAATGCACTCGCAGTCGAATGCCAACTTCGGAAAGAGCTCGGCGAGTTCCTCGAATTCCGCGGAGGGGAATGATGCCACGGTATCGAACGCAAAAGAATACATGCAGTGCTCGTGGGGACCCAGCTCGCGAAAGTTCCAGGCGGTGCGGCCGTAACCGGGAATGCGCGTAAGATCGATTGCGAGTTCATTGTCCTCCCAATCATTGATCGGACCCCGGACGATGCACAGCCGCTTGAAGCGTTCTATCTCCGCTTGCGGACCATAGATATCGACACTGTTCCACATTTCGTCACACATGGTGAACATGGTTTTCCCTCTGCTGACGTTCCGTTGTGCGGCTGCAAAATCGCGTCAACGATGTAACCGGCGCTAAAGCAGCTTGAGAAAGCGACTGAGCGGCATCCATTTGTCACCGAGAACCAGTTTGAGCGCCGAACCGCGATCCTCCACAATGGCAGTCGCCGCGAGAATGCGTGTGTGACGTGACAGGAAAAACTGTTTTCGGTCGCTACCGACAAGGTCGGTCAGCGGCCGACCGATTACGGCCGTGAGCACCGTCTCTGGAATTTGCTGTCCGTGCAGGGTGAGATTGGCAAGATTGGTGCCCTTGAATTCGGGCTCTGGCGAATGGCATTCGCTGAAATTGAAGTCTCTAGTGACGGAGTGGAGATAGGAGGCGTTGGATCCGACATAGTGGTTCAGGCCGCAACCGTTGCCATGGCCACAACTGGCGACCAACTGAGCGACCTTGGGTGCCTTTTTCTGGTCCGCTCGCAGATCCATCCGTGCCCCCCAGGTCCGTCGCCGCAGGCCGGCCAAGAACTGATCAGGATTAACGCCCGCGAGCTTGAAAAAGCGCAGGGTTGTAAGCGAGATCAGCGGATCGCGCCTAAGCATATCGCGGGTAGCTTCGTTCATCTGACATGTCCCCAATCGGCGGTGACCGGCGACACGCCGGTGAACAGGTGGCAGGCGATCACATCGTCGCGACCGCGCACGATCGAGTTGGCAAACGGCACCCAGGACCAACGACGTACTGCGCTGAGCCAGCTCTTGAGCCGCGCGGCACGTGGTCTGTTACCGTTGCCCACCTCTTGTCCGGGCATTCCGCGCGCGATCCAGGCTAACCGGTCGCGATCGATCAGTGGTGCGAACCACAGGATCGGAATGAACAGGTCGGACACCGGTGCGAGCTGTGCCAGGTTCGCGCGTCCGAGCAGGATATCCTCCAGCAGATCGTCCTCGGGCGCAGGCTGAGGCTTCCTCGGATCAAGCGGTCGCCAGCGGCCTGCATCGTTAACCAGATCACGAAGGATCGCACCGCGCTCATCGGATACGGTCGGCTCGTGACCAGCGTCGCGCGCCGCAGATTGCCCCTCGTCATGTTCTTCCCACGCGCCTGTCTTGCGGCTTGGCTTTTCCCGAAGCCGCCCGGCGCGGGAACTTTCCCGACCGTCGGCAGGGGGCGCCTCGAAATCCAGGATAGCATCCCGGCACATGTCATCGGTGTCGCTGGCGCAGTCGATGGCGCGCAGCATGGAACGCACGATTTCATGATGAATGCGGTACTTGCTCGAATTTGCCCATGGCCCAATATCTTTCGGACGAAGGTCGCTGCCCTTCGGCAGCTTCTTGCCCGTGTGGATGAGCATTCGATGGATCGCGAAATCTTCGCGCTGCGACCTAGTCGGCCAAATTGCATAGACCAGTGCTGCGAAGTGTCGAACGAGTGTGAGGCCCATGTGACGAACGAGGTCGTCGTCCTGTAAATTTACGCGAAATGCGGGCTGCGCTTGCTGGATTGTGACCACGGCGTGCCGCGTTCGCTTGATCTTCACTGCGGCGGGGTCATTGTAGTCGAGCCGACCTCGGCGGACCGCGTCAAGCGAAAGCTTCCCGCCAAATTTCTTTCCATGGAGTGCCGCCTTGACCATCACATGGCTGGTCACTTGGGCGACGAGCGCGGCGCCGGCTGCATAGTTGCGTCCGACGGCCAGGACGGTATGGCGCGGATTAACATATACCGCCCGTGCTTCGCGAACATCGAGGCGTGTAACGGTACCCGGCTGCTGACCTATGTCCGCCAGGCGCCGTGCCATATCTTGGCCAATCTCCATCCCGCGCGCCGCCTCGTAGAGCGACGCGAGCGCGCCCAGAGCCCCGCCGGCGCAGCCTGGAAATGCACCGTGGATCGCCGCAAGCCACGGGAACAGGCGATAAAGCCGGTCCAGCTGGCGGGTCGCGGCGAGAGCGAAGATCAAGTCGCAGCGAATGCGGTTGAGCAACGTCAAACGTGCCTGACGGTCGGATAGGGACAGCCGCAGCAGCGATCGCCGGACGTGCGGACGCCAGCCAGTACACTCTAGCCGGTGACCAAGATCGGCACATTGCAACTGTTCGAGCGCTCGGGAGAAACTATCGAGCTTCGTCGCAGCGCCGCCCGCGTGATCATGGAGCTTGCCGATATCCAGCATGTTGGTCAGGCGCTGCCAGCGTTTGCGCTCGGCATCGGGGGCCACTGCGAACACACCAGTGGCGTCGAGAATATTACGGGCCCAGTCGAGTGCGAGGCTCAGCTTGCGTGTCGCGACCAAGGAATCATCGGTGGCTTCTGCTGCTTGCACATGGCGCACGAAATGGGCGAGAGCAGTCAGCAACGCAGCAAGCGCCGCTTCACGATGTTGGGGTCTGGTAAGATTCTGGCGGGCCGGCGCGGCCAAGCGATCCACCATCGCGACAACATCGATCAGTGCGCGGCCGACCGCGGCGATGCCAGCGGCACTGGCGAGGGGAGCGTGGAATCGGGTGCCGACGCCCCATTCGATAGCGAGCCATGCCTTGCGTAGCGCCAAAGCCGCCTGTGCGTGCGCGACGATGAGCTGCGCATCATCGCCCTTCTCGCGCAACCGGTCGAGCCAGGTCGCAACGAATGCATCAGTCCATGCGGCGCGGGCGAACAACGCGCCAGGCGCCGATGACAGGCCGGCGCGACTACGCAGCTCCCTAAGGATCGCTTCGCCCTTCTCAGGCAGGGCGCGCAATTCAACCTCGACATTAGCCTGTGCTGGGATCGCGTCCGGCGCGAGCGAGGGGGCGAAGCTCGAGATTCGACCGCCCACAAATCCGCAGCCCGGCCGGCGATCTGGGTCGTCGATGTAATCGATATGCGGCAGCAGCGCGAATGGAGCCCAGGCACCTGACCGAACGATTGCGTTTTGGCTCGGCGCCGCGCGTCCCGTCGCGGTGATGATGTATGGGCGAACGATGGCTACGTTCGCCGCCAGCCCGGCCGCAATTACTCGCGTGTCCGTGTTGATGGCAGGGCGGGTACTCACGCGCTACCCTCCGCCCGGTTCTGCTTCACGATTTCCCAGCCGGCGAGGATGTTGGCGCTGCGAACACTCGCCTTATCGAAGCGCTCGATAAGGTTCGTGAGCTCGTTGTAGCGATTGACCAAGTCGACGATCTCGGCTTCCCGCGCGTCCAAAGCACTCAGCGTGGCCTCTTCGAAATCGGCGTAAATTGCCTCCAGCTCGGCGAGCACGCCGTCCCGCTCGGCGTGATACGCCGCGATGTCGGTGACGACCTTCTCGACGCCATTCTGAGTGATGGTGATACGCGACATCGCTCAATCCTTGCGGAAGCGCGGATTGGCGCCATTGTCGGCGAGCCAGTTAGCCGCGTGGCCGCGCGTGCGCTCGGCTGGGATGGCAACGCCTCGGACCTTTGCGGTGGTGACAGCGAGATGGCCCTGTCTCGAGAGCGGAGGCTTCCAGCGCCAGCGCCGGTCGCTGCTTGCGCGCTGATGCACCTCGAAGCTCGCGCACTTTGCCCAGTAGCGGGCCGCGGCATCCTGCTCGCTTGCCGCCGCACCGATCTCGGCGAGTTCGATTCCGCCCGCGGCGATGGCGGACGGAAGCACATCGCCGAACGTGTCTTCGGCGGCTCTGGCGACCGCATCGAATCGGCGAGCCAACTCGAAGGGATTGAGCGTGTAAAGACCGCGATGCGCATCCGCATCCGCCGCCGCAAGGCCGTGGAGCTTGGCGGGCTGCCCCAGGCCCAGAGGCGGGCGCTTGACCCAGAAGGGATCCCTCCCGCCGCGCTTCAGAAGATTCTGGTCGGCAAGCCAGGCCAGTCCGGTGATTTCCAGAAGCGGATCGCTCTCACAGACACCGGTGAGCGCGGCCAACAGGCAGTCATCGTCAAGCCGTTCGCGCCAATCGGCGAGCCGCGCAATCGCTTTGCCGTAGCCCAGCCGATAGAAGCCGGCATGCGCGGGGATATGGGCAACGCCCATCCCGCGAAGTGCGGCAATCCCGCCGTGCCGGTACGCGATGTGATTGGGATGGTGTCCGAGTGCAGCCTGCTCGGCATCCAATGCCGCGATTTGTCGATTTGCTGCGGCTATGGATAGCTCATGCTGCGCTATCTCGTGATCGATCGCCGCGAGAAGCGCATCGTGATTTCCGTGTACTCGTTCGTTCTTCATCGGTGCCTCCGATGAAAATCGTCGCGTTCCAAAACTCGATCGACGATGTAACCGCGAGATTTTCAGGCGAAACGACGCAGAAATGTGCAAGCCACGGATACCCGCGCTATTGCTGGGCGACATGAAAGACCGCAGCAGCGAGCAATGAGCGCAACAGAAGATACGCCGCGCGCTGTCGCCGAGGCCATGGTCGCCATGATCGAGGCCCAAAGCGTTAGGTTGGTCGGGGAAAGCGACCGTTTCACCATAACGATCGCTGGCACAACGATCAGGCTCGATGACGGCGAGACGCATGCGTTCGAGAAGCTGGCATCCGCTATCGAAGCCCGGATATCGTATGAGCGGGCGACCGCAATGGTCGCCGCCGCGGGCGAGACCGGCATTCCATTGTGGCTGGTCGTCGGCCCGGACATGCTGGGCAAATGGCTGGCATGGTCCCGTACGACGCAGGCGTTGGTGAAGGTTTTGTCGCTCACCGACCGAAGCGATGCGGCGCCGGTCGTTGGCGATCTCGCCCGACGCGCCCGGCGTGGTCTGGGGCAGATGGCGGCGAAGATTCGTGTGCGGGCGGGGCAGGCGGTAGCGGAGCGAATCGAGTTCTCGCACCGGGTGCCCGCGACCGCTGTCCTGGGGCGTCGCGCCATCATCAGGATAGCCCATCAGAATGTGCCCGATACACTGTTGATCGCGCTGAAAGACCCGACTCGCAACGAGCGCAGGCAACTCGCCGAGCTGGTGGATCACCCATTCGCCGCAGGATATGCATTCACGGTCGCCGACGTGCGTCGCGAGCAGGATGGAATCGCCATTGAGGTCGAGACGGCTTGGGGACCGCTGGCGCCTATCCCCGAGAAGGCATGGACCGCCGTCCCGCAGGACGCGGATCCCGCATTTCCGTGGCGCCCGACGGCGCGCGAAGTGGCCGAACTCTACGGCTTGGCGGCGCGGGGTCAGCACCTGCTGGGGAAAAGTAACTGATCGCACGGCGCGGTCGTCTGGCTAGAGCCGATCCGCGTTGATGATAGTGTTGCCGTCGATGGCGTAGACCGAATGATATTCGGCCTCGCTGTCGGCATAGAAGCCGCGCAATTGCTTATACTGGATCACCGCGAGCGTCGCCGCGAGACGGTTGAGATCCGCCACCTGGACATTGGACCGATAGAGATCGTCATCGTCGCCACCCGCTACTGGAATGCGCGAATGCTCATGAACATGGCCGCGCATCGCCGGCGTGCTGGTGGTGACGCGGACCTGGCCCATGACCTGGCCCTCAGCCAGGCGGAGGCCTAATCCTGCATCAATAAACGGCAGTCCGCGCGCCTCGAGCTCGGGGATGAGAGAAGCGCGCGCATCAAGGCTGTCGACACAGACGAACACGAAATCGACATCATCGAGCAGGTGGAAGTTGCCCGGGCCCAGATAATCGGCGTGCGCGATGATGCCCTTGTGCATTCTGCCATAGACGCCGGCATAATACTCGACCTTGGACAGGCCGGCGGCGATATCATCGAGCGACATCGCGCCCGGCGCGCGCCACGCCGTATGCTGCTCGACCACGTCGCCATCGATCAGGACGATGCGCTCGCACGGTGTCTTGCTGATCAGGTCGAGCGTCTCCGAGCCCGTACCGCCCAGACCGATGATCCCGATGCTGCCACCGGCCAAGCGTGCGGATACCTCCTCGATGCCGGCACGGGACGAAGCGGTGTCTTCGTAGACAAAGGGGCTGGGCGTGATCGCGCCGGAAGACTCAGCTGGCATAGGTCGCATTCGCATTGACGACGAGCCCGTCGGCGATCTCGATCACGTCACCCGGAGTCAGAATCCCGCTTGGCCGGAGGGCCGCGCCGCCATGAAACGAAACGGTAGCAGCTGAGGGTGTGGCAAGCTGCCTGTCGGGGAAAGCGAGGCGCAGCAGTTGCGCGAACGTCGCGGTCCGGCCGCGCATGGCGTGCCACCGCCCGTTGATCCTGATCGAGACACGGCCGGAAGGCGTGACGGGCGCACGATTGGATCGCTCGGCTTCGCCGACCAAGTAAAAATGCGGACGCGCGCCGGCGGGCGGGATCGGGTCGTGCGAAGGCGTGGCGGCCGACCGGCGCCCGCTGGCGGACATGCTGGCAAGTATCGTCATCATAATCTCCTCAAGGTCAGAAGGGAACGTCATCATCATCGTCGTTGTGATCGAACTTAGGGGCGCCGCTTCGCGCGAGCTCGGTCACGGCGTCCGCCATCCCGGCGTAAAGCTGCTTGGCGGAAGGATAATGATATCGGACAAGACCGCGCGCTATGTTGGGCCAGTCGAACAGCGGGTCAGCCTCGTCGAACCCTAGATCGTCGAGCACCTCGAGCAGAATGGACAGTGCGGCAGTCGTCTCGATGTTCGCGGGAAATTCGCTGAACGCGACATGCGCCGCCAAGGCGCGCAAGTTCGGCGGCACGCCGGTTAAACCATCGCACTGAATGATCCAGGTCACTTCGCCGAAATCCATGTTGGTCTGAAGGCGGTCTTCGCTCCACGCGCGACCGGTTGCGGGATCGATCATCGCGACCAGCCCGGCGGCGACGTCGTCCCCGACCTTATCGATGCCGATCACTGTGACGGTCGGGTTGGCGCAGCGTTTTGCGGCCATCGCGACGGTGATCGGGGAGGCCCAGAGCGCTTCGCTGACTTGGCCGGACGATGCGATGTTGGCGGCGATCAGGGGGTCGGTAAGGTTCAAAAAGACGTGTGGCACCCCGACGACGTGAGCCAGCCGCCGCGCGGCATGCGTGCGCCCGGCGCCTTGCGGTCCGGTCACCAGAATTGGGACTCCACGAAACCACGGGCGCTCGGCTGCGATCAGCGCCTGGCAGCTACTCGTGACCCAGCGCAGGAACGCCGGCTGATGGTGATGCATGAGCTCCAAGGCGATCCCGTCTGGGCCCAACCGGTTACCGCCATTGAGCGCGAAGGGCTCGCTCAGGCCCAGCGGAGCCGGGCCACCGTCGAATGCGCGGCCCACGATCATCGCAGGACGTGCCGGCTTGAAAGGCGTGATATCGTTCATCAGTCGCCCCGCCACATGCGCAGTGGGCGCATGCCGCCCGCGCCACGCCCCACTTTCTTGATGCGGCTTTCCGTCTCGAACATCTCGTCGATGAGCATGCGGGTCAGCGCCTCAGCCCCATGCTCGGCGGCGTGGTCAAGGAACGCGCCGAACCGCTCCTTCTGCCAGCGCAGCCAGTCGCATAGGCGGTCGCGCTCGCTGGCACGGTCGTAGCGCACCGACCATTCCGCGTGTCCGTCGCTCTTGCGCTGAAGTTCCAGCTTGTGCCCGCGCTTGGTATCGAGAGCATAGAGATTGATGACTTTATGGTCGCGCTGGCGATTCTCCTCGGCCTCCGCGCGCGCATCGCGAATCTTTCGTGCCGCCTTGACCGCGCGGTCGGTTGCGTCGGTGATCGCGGCGGGCCCGAATATCATGGTGACATGGGCCAAGAACAGTAGGTCGAGAGCGCCGGCCTGGAATCGCTCAAGCACCGCGTCGCGATCGGCAAGATCGCCGAAATGGCGGACCCATATGCTGCTCGTGCCGCCGGAATTCGCGTCGGCTACCATCAGACAGATTATATGTGGGTATGCGACATCAACCTCGATCGAGAAGCGCCCGATGGCATTGTGAAGGACCGACGCCGCCTGGGTGTCGGGAGCACGGACGAAGGAGGCACGGTCTTGCATGGCAGATAAAATATAATACCTTATATGATATCTGACAATACCCTTCCTTGCGCTTATTCCTGCGTGTGGTTCATCCAGGCCTGTGTCGAATCAGCAGCCTCTCTCGCCCAGTCTGTCGTTTGCGGATGCCATCACCGTTTTGATGGAGGCTTGCGGCATCACTCCCGAAGCACGGTCCGCGTTCGACGCCAGGGTTCGGCATCTTCAACGATTGGGCGTTCCTGAGCGCGGCGAGGACGGAGCGGGCAGACTCCGATATGGAATTGCTGAGCTCGCGGCGCTGGCCACCGCCGTCCGTCTGATGGATGCGTTCATGGCGCCGGCGCTTGCAGCTCGATACGTGACCGAGAGGTGGGCAAGCCTTGCGCCGTTTGTTCTGGCGGGCGCACGTGAGGCGTTGCCCGAGAGCTATGTTGCGCGGCGCTCGATCCCGCCCAAGACGTTCGCGGTATTCCGCGCCAACGCGCTGGCGATGCTCGGCAAACGCCGTCAGCATGACGAGCGCGGGGATGAGCCGCTTGGCAGCATTCGGATCTGTGATGAGGCCCAGGCGACGGCAATTACCGAAGCCGTGGATGGAGCAGGGCTGGTGCTGGATAGCCAGACCTTCATGCCGGTCATAGTCCGCCGCTGGGCGGAATTGCTTTCTGCAACCGAGGCTGAGCTAGGCAGCGAGCTTGATCAGTTGCGGTTTGCTGAGTGACCGGCGGGCTGATCACTTGCGAGTAATCGGCAGGAAATGGGGGGCTTGGCAGCCGATCAGCAAAGCGCCCAGAAACGGACTTCCTACATGCAGACGCGCCCCGCGCTCGTGATCGACGCGAATAACAGGCTCTCTTTCACATCATCCGGTGCCGCTCGATCCCGTCGGGCACGCGGCGCGTCGCCAAGGGCAGAAGCGTCTTTGCGCGCAGGACCCCCTCGATATGATCCTCGGGGATGCCCAACAAGGGTACCAGCGAGTTTCCGTCGTAACTGAAGGACACGTCCGGATCGTCGGTGAGAACGTAGATGGGGCCGATGCCTGTAGACGCATAGAGCCGACAGTTGGTCCATATGCGTAGTTCATCCCCCCGCATTTCCTCTACAAAAATCTCCGACGGCCCCTCCCACTCTTTGCCGGGCCTGAAACCCAGACCCAGGACATCGAACCTCCGCTCCGAGTTCGGCAAGGCGAACGTTGCATCAGACGCGGCGGGTCCGCAGGCAAACATGAGGCGCCGCGGATTGGTTTCCAATTTAGTCGAGAAGACGCGCGTCATCAGAATGCCAGTCGCAATCGCGAACTTCCGCCCAACGCTCAAATCGATCTTTGTCATTTTTTCCTCCGGATCCTTACCCACTTCCCTTCGCATCGCGACCGATGCTTCGAGGGCGGACTTATGGGAGCCGGGATTTTCAGCATTGAAAACTTGTCACAATAAACTGAGCATGGCATAGTCATGATGTGTTGAAGCCTTCGGACCATCACCTGCCGCGATCAGCCGTTCCAGCATCGATAGGCCCCCGGATTCGACTTATTCGCAAGTCGCGGCGCTGGTCGCAGACTAAGCTGGCGTCAAAACTCGGTGTAGACCGTCGCACCATCATTAGGCTCGAAGCGGGGCAGCACGTCCCGTCGTCGCATCTCATTCACGCCATTGAGGAACTCTTCGACTTACCAAAGTTGGTGCCCGCTTGGCCGGAATCTCCGCGAGCCTCCGCCCCCTGTTATGGCCCGAGGGTTCGGGCCGCGAGGCGGGCCGCCAATATCACGGCCACGGCCGCGGCCGCCTCCGCAGGGGTCGGTGCTGCGACCTTCTCGCGCTTCGAACGTGGCGCTATGATTCATGCGATTGTCGGTGCCTTCGGTGCGCCGGACGAGGGTATCCGAAGCGACGCCTTGGCCATCCTTCTGGGGTTCATCGATGCCGCTGCGTTGAACGCCTTCTGCATGGCAAGCGAACAGGCAGCGCGCCAGACAATCCGCGTGTTAACAGTGCGTGCCGCCGCACCACGGTGAAATTGACACCTTCTCAAGGTCGACTGAAAGAACCTGGTGATGCACCACTTTCAGGTGTCGTAAATCAAAATGCGTGTCCAAAAGAGCAAGTTGGGCACTGCTGCGATTGGGGCCTGCATTTTCCGGCTGCATTGCGCCCCACAATTGGACGCTAATAGCGCACGTCGAAGCCCCCAAAAGCCGACATCCTAAGGCGGCGGTAAGCCGTTCGGGTGAGTGCAGAGCGCGATCGAGCGGGCGCCGGATGTTGGCAGAAACCAGGGCGATGGCCGTCCGCCAGAAGCGAAAGGTACCATCATCGCATCTGCACTCGAGCTAGGCAGGGCGATCCCGGAAAGCTAGCAGCCGCAAGGCGTTGAAGACCACCACGAGCGTCGAGCCCTCATGCGCAAGCACCGCCGGACCGATGCCAAGGCCGAAGATTGTCGCTGGCAACAGCGCTGCAACGACACCCAAGCTGATGTAGACGTTCTGTCGTATTATGCGGCTGGTCTGTCGGCTCAGTCCTACCGCAAACGGCAGATGCGATAGGTCGTCGGCCATCAGCGCAACGTCCGCCGTCTCGAGCGCGACATCGGATCCGGCCGCGCCCATCGCGATGCCTACCGTGGCGTTGGCCATCGCCGGCGCGTCGTTGACGCCATCGCCGACCATCGCGACCTTCGCCTCGGCCTTCAGCTTCTTGATCGCGTCAACCTTGTCCTCCGGCATCAGGTCGCCCCACGCCTCGTCGAGTCCGACCTCCTTGGCAATAGCGTCAGCGACGCGCTGGTTGTCGCCGGAGATCATGATCATTCGGGTGATGCCCAGATCGCGCAGCCGCTTCAGCGTCGCCACCGCCGCCTTGCGCGGGGTGTCCATCATGCCAATCGCTCCGAGATACCGCGAGCCCAGACGCACGACCATCGTCGTGCGACCGCTCTCCTCAAGGCGCGAAATCGCATCGCGCAGGGCAGGTGGCAGCGCCTCGCCGCTGATTTCCCCGAATAGCTTCGGGCTGCCGATATGGACTTCCTGGCCCTCGTAGGTCGCCTCGACGCCGCGCCCGGTGATGCTGCGTAGGTCGCTCGCTGCGGGAACCGCGGCATCACCGAGTCGCTCGCGTCCGTCCTTGGTGATCGCTGCGGCCAGCGGATGGTCGCTGAGCGCCTCGACCGCCACTGCCACCCGGAGCAGTTCCTCCTCGGTTACGCCATCGGCGGCGACCACGTCCGTGATGCGCGGGCGCCCCTCTGTGAGCGTGCCGGTTTTGTCGAAGGCGATCGCGCTCAGCGTGCCGAGGTTCTCGAGCGGACCGCCGCCCTTGACCAGCACGCCACCGCGCGCGGCGCGGGCGACGCCGGACAGGACAGCGCTGGGCGTGGCGATGGCGAGCGCGCACGGGCTTGCCGCAACCAGGACCGCCATCGCTCGGTAGAAGCTGTCGCGGAACGGCTCGTCGACGACGACCCAAGCGAACAGCATCACGACCACGAGGATCAGCACCGCGGGCACGAAGATGCGCTCGAACCTGTCGGTGAAGTGCTGGGTCGGCGACTTCTGCGCCTCCGCCTCGCCGACCATCTTAACGACCTTCGCTAGCGTCGTGTCCGAAGACAGGCGCGTAACCTGCACCTCGATCGCGCCCGAACCGTTGATCGTGCCCGCGAAGATGCGGCTCTCGCTCGCCACCTTGTTGGGCTGCGCGGCCGCCGCGGCGGCATCCGCGACGGGCTGCTTGTCGACGGGGACACTCTCGCCGGTCACCGGTGCCTGGTTGACGCTGGACGTTCCGACCACAACGAACCCGTCGGCTGGTATGCGCTCGTTCGGCTTCACCACGACGGTGTCGCCGACCTTCAGCTCCTCGACCGGGATCTCGGTAGTGCCACCGTCCCGTCGCACCAGCGCCGTCTGCGGCGCGAGCTCGGCGAGCGCCTCGATGGCTCGCTTCGCGCGGCCCATCGCGTAGTGCTCCAGCGAGTGGCCGAAGCTGAAGAGGAACAGCAGCAGCGCACCTTCCGCCCACGCGCCGAGCGCCGCTGCGCCGGCAGCGGCCACCAGCATGAGTGTATCGATCTCGAACTTGCCGCCGCGCAGCGATGCGAAGGCCTCTCGCAGCGTAAAGACGCCGCCGAAGAAGTATGCTGCGACATAGAAGCCGATCGGCACCCACTCGGCCGATGCTGTCAGTTTCTCGACCGCGAAGCCGATCGCAAGCAATGCGCCGCAGATCAGCGCGAAGTAGAGTTCGGTATTGGCCCCGAGCAGGCCTCCGTGAGCATGCTCATGGTCTGCGTGTCCGACCTCGTTCTCGTGCTCGGTTTGATCGTTTGCCATTCGGCATTTCCTTCATCGTATCGGTCAGCGAAGCGTTTAGCGGTGTGTCTCAGGGTCCGGCGGGGTCGGAGGACTCGCATCGGTTGGCGGTGCCCTTGGTTCCCGTTCGGGAAAACTGCGCCAAGGCCGCTGCGATGACGGCAAAGTGATGTGGAGCGCAGCGGCGCGGCCGCGAATGGCGTCAACTGTCCGGCCCATGCCCTTGGCGATCGCGGCCGCCGTTTGGCGCTTCGAGATGCGGCTGCGCAGCTCGACGTCATCCTCGACAGACCAGATGTGGCCCGCCCTGGGGAAAGCGTCATTCACGCAGCGGGTCCTCCGTGGCATTGCTCGTTCCAACAGCCTCATTCTCAATAGGGCGGCGGCGCAGTTGCTCGCCCAGGCCGAGGATGACCTTGGCGAGGGCGGGCAGCACCAGCAGCGTCAAGATGGTCGCTGCGATAAGGCCGCCGATCACCACCATCGCCAACGGCTTTTGAACCTCGGCGCCGGTTCCGTGCGCCAGCGCCATCGGCACGAAGCCAATGGCCGGCACGAACCCGGTCATGATGACCGGCCGCACGCGCTCGAACGTGCCTTCGACGATTGCCCTGCCGAGCTCCACGCCCGCCTCGAGCCGCTCGCGAATCGAGGACATGACGACCAGCCCGTTGAGTACCGCGACGCCTGCGAGGCAGATGAAGCCGACCGCCGCCGAGACCGAGAACGGGATGCCGGTCATCAGCAGCGTGAACACGCCGCCTGCCAGGCCCAGCGGCACTGCCGCGAACACCGCCGCCGCGCGCGCGAACCCGCCGAGCGCCATGTAGAGCAGCCCGAAGATGATCGCGAAGCACAGGGGGACGACGATCGCCAGCCGGTCCGACGCCGCCTGCAGGTTCTGGAATTGCCCGCCCCACTCGAGATACGAGCCGGTCGGCAGCGCCACCTTCTCGACCTTCGACAGCGCCTCGGCGACGAACGATCCAACATCGCGGCCACGCACGTTGGCCTGGATCACCATGCGGCGCTTGCCATTCTCGCGGCTGATCTGGTTCAACCCTTCGCTGAACCGGAACTGCGCCACCTGCGCCAGCGGCACCGAGCCGCGCTTCTCGTCCGCTTCCTGCGGCAGAAGCACGGGCAGGTTGCGCAAGGCGTCGAGATTGTCCCGCGCCTCCATTGGCACGCGGACCGAGACTGCGAAGCGCCGATCGCCTTCGAATAGCAGGCCGGCCTCGCGGCCGCCCATCGCCGCCGCAACGGTGTCGGCGACATCCTCGACGGTTAGCCCGTATCGCGCGATGGCCGCCCGGTCGAAGCGGATGTCGAGCGTCGGCGAGCCGGTGGTCTGTTCGGCCTTTACATCGGCGGCACCCGGAACGGATTGCAGGGGCTGGACGATGCGCGCGGCTGCCTCGCCCATCTTGTCGAGATCATCGCCGTAGAGTTTGATGGCGACGTCACCGCGCACGCCGGCGATCAGCTCGTTGAAGCGTAACTGGATCGGCTGGCTGACTTCATAGGAGTTGCCGATCTGCGCACCCGACACCTTCTCGATGCGCTCAAGCACGTCCTCCTTGGTGTTGACGCCCGCAGGCCACTGATCCTGCGGTTTGAGGATGACGAATCCATCCGAGATGTTGGACGGCATTGGATCGGTCGCGACCTCAGCCGTTCCGGTCTTGCTGAACATCATCGCCACTTCAGGCAGGCTGGTGATGGCCCGCTCGACGCCGCGCTGCATGATCAACGACTGTTCCATCGAGACAGACGGCACGCGGCTCGACGCCATTGCCACATTTTTCTCGTCGAGCTGGGGGATGAACTCCTGGCCAAGAAAGCCGAACGCAAAGATCGCCGCGCCGAAGAAGGCGAAGCCTGCGCCGATGAACGGCCAAGGCCGCGCGACCGCCTTGTCGAGGATCGGGGCGTAGCGGTCCTTGATCTTCGCGACGACCCAGACTTCCTTTTCCGCCACCTTCCCACGGATCAGCAAGGCGACCATCGCCGGCACAAACGTCAGCGCCAGGATGAACGCCGCCGCCAGCGCGAGCATGATGGTGATCGCCATCGGCGAAAAGGTTTTGCCCTCAACGCCGGTGAACATCAGCAGCGGGGCGAAGGCGAGGAAGATGATGGCCTGGCCGAAGACGGTTGGCTTGATCATCTCCTGGCTAGCCCGCATCGTCTCCTCCAGCCGCTCGCGCAGCTGTAGCAGTCGGCCCTCTCGGTGCTGTCGCTCGGCGAGCCTGCGCAGGCAGTTCTCGACGATGATGACGGCACCATCCACGATCAGGCCGAAGTCGAGTGCCCCGAGGCTCATCAGGTTCCCGGGCACGCCGAAGAAGTTCATGCCCGTGGCCATCATCAGGAACGAGAACGGGATGATGAGCACCGCGATCAGCGCGGCGCGCCAGTTGCCGAGCAGCAGGAACAGCGCGGCCGCGACCAGGATCGCGCCCTCGATAAGGTTTC
Organism: Sphingomonadales bacterium; assembly: GCA_004173185.1. Lineage (GTDB taxonomy): Bacteria > Pseudomonadota > Alphaproteobacteria > Sphingomonadales > Sphingomonadaceae > Sphingomonas. The sequence goes on from SEFZ01000004.1 coordinate 251,336, forward strand.
TCTGGACCGTGCTGACGGTGGCGTTGACGAGGACCGAGCGGTCGAGGGTCGGCGTGACCTTGATCCCTGGCGGCAGCGACTTCGAGACCGCCTCTACCCTCTCGGCGACATTGCGGGCGACGACGCGGCTGTTCTCGCCGATTAGCATTAGCGCGGTGCCGACCACGACCTCGTGGCCGTTCATGCTGGCTGCGCCGGTGCGCAGGTCACCGCCGATCTTGACGGTTGCCACGTCCTTGACTGCGACGGGGACACCGCCGCGCGTCGCGATGATCGCGTCGGCGATCTCTCCGAGGTTGCCGATGCGCGCGTCGGCGCGGACCAGGAAGGCCTCGCCGCCACGGTTGAAGTAGTTGGCGCCCACCGCCAGGTTGGCGGCCTCAAGCGCCTTGGCCAGCTCCGAATACGACACACCGTAGGTGCTGAGCTTGGTGGGATCGGGCTCGACCACATAGGTCTTCTCGAACCCACCGATCGAATCGATGCCCGCGACGCCCTGGACGGTGCGCAACTGCGGCCGGATGATCCAGTCCTGCACGGTGCGCAGATATGCCAAGCGCGATACGTCGTCGCTCAGCCTGTCGCCCTCGGGGGTGAGGAAGCTGCCGTCGCGTTGCCAGCCCGGTTTACCCTCATCGATCTTCGCGCCCTTGCCGCCCGGATTGGTGAAATCGACGGCATACATGAAGACTTCGCCGAGGCCCGTTGTGACCGGCCCGATCTGTGGCTGCACGTCGCCTGGCAGACTGTCGCGCGCCTGTGCGATGCGTTCGCTGACCTGCTGGCGGGCGAAGTAGAGGTCGGTCGAATCCTTGAAGATCGCGGTGACCTGGCTGAAGCCATTTCGCGACAGCGAGCGCGTCGTCTCGAGCCCCGGTATGCCGGCCAGCGCGGTCTCGACCGGGAACGTCACGCGCTTCTCGATCTCAATCGGCGACAGCCCGCGCTCGACGGTGTTGATCTGCACCTGGTTGTTGGTGATGTCGGGCACTGCGTCGATCGGCAGCTTGGTGAGCTGCCATAGGCCGAGCGCCGCGACGGCGATGAAGAGGGCAACGACGGCCCAGCGTGCCCGGACCGACAGCGCCATGAGGTTGGCGATCATGGGATCAATGCTCCTCGCCGGCGGACTTGCCGAGCTCGGCCTTGAGCAGGAAGGCGTTGGTAGTCGCGATCGTCAGGCCGGAGGTGAGCCCCGACAGGATCTCGACACGGCCAGCGCTGCGTTGTCCGGTCCGCACTGGCGTTGCTTTGAACCCCTGCGTCGTTCGAACGAACACCACGTCGGCGCCATTCACCGACTGGACCGCTTCCTCGGGCACCACGATCGCCGTGGTTGATCCGCCTCTGCTTGGCATCAGCCGCACACGCACTGCGAGCCCCGGTTGCAGCCCGGCGCTGGACACGTCGATCACGGCTGTCGCCGAGCGGGTCTCGCCGTTGAGGGTCGGGGTCACCGATCGCACCCGCGCCTCGATCGTCCGTCCCTCGGACAATTCGATGACCGCCCGATCCCCAGGGGCCAGCCGCGACGCATCGGCTGGGCCAACCGCCGCCTCGATTTGAATCTGGCGGGGGTCGGATATACGAAACAGCTCAGTCTCGGGCGCAACGAAGGCACCAAGCCGCACGGACGTCGACGTCACGCGGCCCGAGATCGGGCTGGATAGCGTCACGCCGCGTCCATCGCCGGTGACCTTGGCGGCACTGGCGGCAGCTTGCGCCCGGCGGGCTTCGGCCGTAGCCACCGCCGCCTCGGCCTCGGCCCGTTCGAGATCGACGCGCGGCGACACCTTCTGCTGGTAGAGATAGCGTTCGCGCGCCAACCCTTTCTGGGCGAGAACGCCCCGGGCGTTTGCGGTGCTGCGTTCCGCCGAGATTTGAGCGGCGTCGCGGCTCTCCACAATGGCGAGCGCCTCGCCGGCGCGAACGGGATCGCCGAGGCGCTTGAGGACGCGGGTCACGGCACCGCCAGCACGCGCCGTCACGATTGCCTCCCCGGTTGGTGACGCAGTGACCACGGCTTGGCTCACGATCTCGGCCGCGAGCCCGCCTGCGCTGACGCTTTCCGTTGCGATGCCCGCGTCCTTGATGGCCGCCGCCGCGATCGCCACAGTGTCGGTCGATCCCTCCTCTTCGTGCTCTGCGGCTGCCTCGGTGGCAGGCGCGGTCGCCCCGTTCCCGGTCAGGCGGGCGATGCCGAACCCGCCGGCAGCGGCGGCGAGCGCGATGGCGGCTGCTCCTGCGAGCAGTTGGCTATTGAATCGTGTCATCGGTGATCTCCGGAATTCTGAAGGTCAACGGGTGCGGGGCTGATGAGCCTGCGCAGCCGGGCCTGGGCATCGTGGTATGCGGCGAGCGCGTCGATGGCGGCGGCGCGCGTCTCGGCCAAGGTGCGCTCGGCGTCGAGCAGTTCGAGCTGGCTAAACTTGCCCGCTCCGTAGCCGGTGCGGGCGATGCGAGCGGCTTCTAGCGCCGCCGCCAGCGCCGGCCCGTTCGCCGAACGTGCAGCGGCCTCGGCGTTCGCAACGTCGGCCTGCGCGCGGGCGATGGCCTGCCCGGCATCGAGTGTGGCCAGTCGGCGGCGTGCCTCCGCCTGATCCCGCTCGGCGCGCGCGACGCTGACGGCCGCACTGCCGTTGTTGAAGAACGGCAGTGGGATCGAGACGCCGAATACCGCCGCTTGATCGCCGGTATCTGAATAGCGCCGCGTGCCAGCCGAAAGCGTCACGTCGGGGATCCGCTGGGAGCGTGCCAGTCGCAACTGAGCGTCGGCCGTGGTAAGATCGGCGGTCGCCGCCGCCAGCGCGAGAGTCCCGTCGAGGTTGATGGCCGCAACAGGGCCGTATGTAGTCGTTCGTTCGAACCAGGCGGTGTCCAGTGAACCGCTCACCGATTGGCCCAGCAACCCTGCCAGGATCCCACGGGTCGTTTCGACCTCCCGTCGGGCGCGTTCGACCGCAGTCCGTGCGTTGATCTGCAGCACCGCTGCGCGCTGCTCGTCTATCGGCGAGGACGCGCCGACCATCACCCGGTCTGCGGCTACGCGCAGGCCTTCGTCCGCGATCCTCGCCTGTTCGCCGGCCACTTCGAGTCGCCGTTCGGCCGTGACCGCTTCGATGTAGGCCTGGGTGACGCGTAACCGCAGCTCGGCGAGCGTGATCGCCGCTTCTAGGCGTGCGCGGATGCCGCGCGCGTCGGCTACGGCGATACGAGCGGAGCGCTTGCCGCCAAGTTCGATCGGCAAGGCGAAGCCAACTGTCGTCTCGGCTTGGTTGAACCCACGATACGGTCCGGTCCCGGTGACGTTTTCGGTCTCGACCGAGAGCTCGGGATTAGGCCGCAGGCCCGCGACAGTGCGATTGGCCTCGGCCGCGCGCACGCCGGCGGCGCCGATGTCGGTTGCTGGAGATGCGGCGCCTGCCTGGCGCAATGCCTCATCGAGCGAAAGGGAGCCGCCGGCTATGGCCGGTGGCGAAGTCTGCGCCTGCGCGATGCTCGCGCAGGCCGACGCGGCCAGAATGGCCGCGATGAATCGATGCATGTAATGAACTCCTGACGAACGACGTCGAGCGGGAGCTTCTCAGCTCCCGGCTTGGCAGGTCGTCAGGCTTGCGGAGGCCTCAGGGCGGGGTCGCCGCCGGTGGCGACATATCGAGCGGCGGCGTGCGCTGGAGCGATGCAATCGCGGACCTGAAAGTCGAAAGCGATGGCATCGCCGAAGGGTGCGGCTACGTGATGGCCGTGACAGGCGCCGTGATGATGCGGGTAGCCCTTTTCGGCATCAGCGGGGACCTGATCGGAATCGCCCTCTGAATGATCGGCATCCAGTGCTGCGGGCGTTGTCGACGCTTCGACGCAGGCAGCTACGGGCGGCTCCATCGCATGCGCGACCGAACCGCCCGCAAGCGAGACTAGGACCGCCACGCAGGCGAAAAGGGCGATGAGCCGATGCATTCGGCACTTACTTAGCATCTGACCGCGTCAAGCACCACGGTTACTGACTGCTATCGCGGCCAGCACGCCAAATGCCGTCACTCCGCAATCGGCCCAAACGTCGCTGGGCCGGTTACGCAGAAGCGGGTGGTCAGCAAAGCGCCCTAATTGTCGCCATTCGAGACCGCTTCCGCCCGTCCGAAAAGTCGCCGTTCGTTGATCCAGCTGAAGCATCAATCGCTAGGCACCGTTGGCTACCTTGATAGGCGCACGATCAGGCGACAGGCAAGTTCGCCACCAGACCACTGGATGGCGAAGGCTTCGCTTATCTCTTTCCAATTTCCCGCAGGCTTGCCGCCGCCGTGATTGGTGCCGAGGCAAGAGCATTCACAGAGATCGCGTTTAGCGTTCCAGCAAGATTCCGCGCAAATCTCCGCCCGATTAGGCGGCTGAATGACGTACACTCGACCATATCGTGTAACGCAGCGGCGAATGAGCGGCCCTAACCAGGCCATGGGAACTTCCCAATGGGTCTTGCCGGTTTTTGGGCTGCGGGCGCTTTTGGGCTTGATCCTGCCGCACGCCTGGAGCCAGGCGCGATTGTCGACCGCATATGGGAGACGCACAAATAGGGGGGCTCCTTGCGCGGTCGAAGCAGAACGGGGATGCTTTGCTGGCCCCAGATTTCGCTAATTCGGCGGGTCGCGCCTTCCGGAATCCTCGGTGCGCGAGCCATACTCTAGCCACGCCGCATCAAATCAAAAGTATCGGGCTCCTCCTCTGCATCGTCCCACGGACGCCAGACGGCGTCGCCGAGATGGACGAGCGAGATCGTAAAATCATAGTGGTCGGAGACAAGCGCGACTTCGGTTGAGGGCTCGCCGAACCAGGCCTCATCATGTTCGGCGACCAGCCTCCCTCCGCCGAAGCCTGCGGTTGCGGCGAGCGAAGCGGTTGGAACCTCAATAGGTGCCCGATTCACCGTTCTATAAAAGGCGCCCGTCTTGAGCGCGCTTTTACTGGAGCGTGCCCACAGAATGAAGCCGTCACGCGAAACAACGAGTATCGACCGGCGTTCGGCATATTCGATCCAGCGCAACGTTGCCGCAATCAACGACACCCCGTAGCGCTCGCCGCAGGCAGCGAGATCGTCGAGTGTAGGCCGCGCCTTTGCTGGAATTTGAGTTCGGAAATCGTTCAGTGGCATTAGCAGCCCCGCGGCGAAGCAGTTCGCCTGCTGCTCGATCTCACGATACGCGGTGTCCCATCGCACCATGTCCTGCTGGCCGCACTCTATGCCGTCGGGATGCGCGAGGCGGTGCAACAGATAGTGACCGAACTCATGGGCGAGCGTGAAATTGATCCGGCCTTTTGAAGCAATCGCGTCGTTGTAAATGATTCCCCAACCCAATCTCCCAGTAGGGGCTCGGTAGAGGGCCCCGTCAAATCTGCCGAGGCTTGCGCCTTTAATCAGGGTAATAGCATCGCCGGCAAACCGGTGCGCACTGAAGTCGCGAGCAATTACCGGCACATCGACCGGAAACCGCCCTATGCCACCCGCATAGACCTGATCGAGCATTCGCGTGAGGTCCGCCGCCCAACGATTAGCGGACGGCGGAGGACTCACTCGTCATCACCCCACAGCTGGACCATCTGCCGGATCTTAGCTTTGGTCGGCTCATCCATCTTTTGATAGCTGCGGTAGAAATGGGCGTCGGCTGCCTTTTCCTGGGAGGTCTCTCCCTGAAGCAGGAATTCTATGGTGGTCCCGAGCCTATCGGCGATCTTCGCCAGCTTCTCGGCGGAAGGTCGAGGCGGATTTTTGTTCTCCAGTTCCCAAATGTAGCTTTTGCTCGACCCGCTTTGCTCAGCGAGCTGATCGAGCGTCAGACCCTTTTCCTTGCGTAGATTGCGAATGCGGTCGCCGAGAGGGTTCGCGGATGTCATTTCGCTCCGGTTCGGATTATGTTCGGACTAGGCGTATCTTAGCGCCTTGACAAGCGAACATCAAACATTCAGTTTGTTCGGAGTAGCGATACAACCTGTATCGGCATTTCTTAGGAATTCGTAATGGCTAGAGGACCAGAATCACACCATGTGGTGCCGAACCCAGCTGGCGGCTGGGATGTGAAACGCGGCGGAGGGGAGCGCGCAAGCGGCCACTTCGACACCAAGGCGCAGGCGGTCGATCGTGGGCGCGAAATAAGCCGCAACCAGGGCACCGAACTGCGCGTCCACAATCGGGATGGTCGCATCGCTAGCAGTGACAGCCACGGTAACGATCCGAATCCCCCGCGCGGCTGAACCACGTAATAGGATCCGGCTGCGGGGCCACTTCCCGAGCCGGCATCGGCCTTCGGAGATTACCAATGTTGCTTGATCATGCAGGGTTCGACCGCAAAGCGCGGATTGTAACCATCCTCGACGAAATGATGGGAGGACTTGAGATCAGTCCTTCTCAGCGCGAACTTGCACAGCAGCGCTATGAGGCTGCTGGCCGATGGCTTGCCTCCAGCGGCGTGTCGATGCTGCGTGATCTCTACATCTACCTGCAGGGCTCGACCGCGCTCGGGACAACCGTCAAGCCGATCGGGCACAACGAGCATGACGTCGACCTCGTCGCCCATCGTCCATCCTATGAGGCAGTCGAACCAGCCGTTCTCAAAAAAGCGATTGGCGACCGTCTGCGTGAGAATGGCCATTACGCTTCGCTGCTCGAGGAAATGCCGCGCTGCTGGCGCCTAGTCTATGCCAACGAATTCCATATGGATATCACGCCCGCGATATCCAACGCGCAGTGCTCAAATGGCGGCGAGCTGGTGCCGGACAAGGCGCTTCGCTGCTGGAAGGCATCGAACCCGAAAGGCTACAAGCGCGAGTTCGAGCGCCGTGCCGCGCTCAAGCCTCAGTTCCGGTTGAACAAGTCCCTCCAATACGACGCCAAGCGGGCCCACGCGAATGTCGAGCCCTATCCGGTCGCCACAGGCTTCAAGGGCGTGCTTCGCCGGATGGTGCAGATCGGCAAGCGGCACCGGGCATCTACTTCGTCGATTTGGATCCGTGCCTGGCACCGATCTCGGTTATCATCACTACTCTGGCGGCTTGGTCCTATGAGTATTGCGTCGCCGCGAAGGTTTATGAATCGGAACTCGATCTCGCCTGTGAAGTCGTGCGCCACATGCCCGCCTTCATCGAAGAGCGCCGAGTTGACGGCCGGCGCCAGTGGTTCATCTGGAACGACACGACGGCCGGAGAGAACTTCGCAGAGAAATGGAATAAGCACCCCGAACGAGCGGAAGCATTCTTCTCCTGGCATCGACAACTGTCGGCGGATCTTGATGCCTTGAACCAAATCGAGGGAATGGACAGGCTCAACAAGGGGCTACGCGACGCGTTCGGTGCCGCCCCGGTCGATCGTGTGTTTGGGCGCATCAATGAAGAAGTGGCGACGGCCCGGCGAACTGGCTTGCTCGGCCTCGCACCCACCGCCGGCCTCAGCGTCGCAGCGACGTCCGTGCCGGTTCGCGCCAATACCTTCTTTGGCGCGCCGCCGCGGTGATCCCGAACGCCCCTCGCCTGCTCACGGCTGCCCAGCAGTTCGCGCATCTGCGGCATAATCCGACGTGTGCAGGCGAGGGCTTGCTGCATGCCGGCGGCCTGATCTGGCATTTCTCGATGCGGCCGACACCGCTCAGCCGAAACTACCGGGTGAGGCTTGAATATCACCAGGGATTGGTGCCTCGCGTCTTTGTCGAGGACCCGGACCTAGTCCTTCTGGCTGACGGCCGTTCGATTCCGCATGTCTATTCCCAAAAGCCGACCCGCCTTTGTCTCTACCTACCCCGGACATTCGAATGGCAAGACTGGATGCGGCTCGACGAAACGGTCGTACCCTGGATCGCCCTGTGGCTCTTCTATTTTGAGGAGTGGCTTATCTCCGACGACTGGAAAGGTGGAGGTGAGCATCCCGAGGTTGGAGCCCGCCGGCGTCGCCGGTCTTTTGGAACGCGCGGATGATGGCTCGCACAAAGGGTGTTTCTCCTCGGGTTCGCAACGCGATTTGGGCGCGTGCAGCGGGGCGCTGCATGTTTCCAGGCTGCAATCAGGACCTGACCGGCGATCTGATCTCAGGCTTGGAGGATCGCAATTTTGGATTCATCGCGCACATCGTGGCAGATATTCCCGGCGGGCCGCGTGGCGATCCTGTCCGGTCTCCGGCGCTATGCAATGAGCCGGGCAACCTGATGCTTCTGTGCGGCATTCATCACAAGGTGATCGACGTAGATCAGGCAGGTGATTTTCCGGAATCTAGGCTCCTCGCCATCAAGGCTGACCACGAACGTCGAATTGCAATCGCTACTGACATTGATGGCGATCGCGCATCTCATATACTGCGCTATGCCGCCAATATCGGTCATCACGAGTCGCCGGTCGCTTATGAGCAAATGAGCATAGCTATGCTCCCGGATCGCTACCCCGCAACTGGCCGCCAAACGCTCGACTTGGAGATGCTCGGCTGCACCATCCAGGATCACGAGCCGGCCTATTGGGCATTCCACCGTGAGAACCTCGGACGCCAGTTTGCGGCCAAGGTCCGCGACCGCATAGAGTCGCGCGAAGTCCGGCACTTATCAGTGTTCGGCTTGGCACCTCAGCCGCTATTGATCGAACTAGGCCGGCTCCTCGGCGATATCGTTGCGACGGATGTTCGTCAGCTTCACCGCGAGCCGAAGGGCTGGCGGTGGGCTGAAGACGAAGCACCTCTGAAGTTCATCGTACATGAGCCGCAGGCCGCTATGAATGGCCCGATCGCCTTGAAGCTCGCGGTCAGCGGGCCGGTCGATGAGGTGCGCATCCGTGACGTCCTCGGTACGAACGCGGAAATTTGGTCGCTCTCGATTCCCGAACCAGGAAATGATGTCGTAAGGCGACCGGAAGACCTAGCTGCATTTCGGAAGGCCATGCGCGGTGTATATCGAGACATCAAGGATCGTCACGGCGATGGTAAGATGATCAGTGTATTCCCGGTGCTTCCGGTTTCGCTGGCAGTTGAAGCCGGACGGGTATGGATGCCGAAGGCAGATCTGGCGCTGAAGCTCTTTGACCAAGTGAGGGGTCGCGGTTTCGTCGAGGCTTTCACGATCGGGGAACAATAATCGCGCGCGTCGCGGGCGTCCCGTTGCGGCCAACCAAAAGCGCAGTCCCTCTGATTCGCCCAAACGCCTTGCTAGGTCGTGAACCCATAAACGGGATTCCCACGCTGGATCTTTTCTGATTCAGGATCGGCATGAGCCGATATGATCTGACCGATTTCGAGTGGCGCGTGATCGAGCCGCTGTTGCCCAATAAGCCGAGGGGCGTGGCGCGTGTGGATGATCGCCGGGTGCTGAACGGCATCTTCTGGGTGCTGCGATCGGGCGCGCCCTGGCGCGATCTTCCCGAGCGTTATGGCCCGCGCACGACTTGCTACAACCGCTTCGTCCGGTGGCGCAAAGCGGGCGTATGGGACCGGCTGATGGACGCCATCACCGCGGCGTACGACGGTGATATCCAGATGATCGACAGCACTTCCATCCGAGCGCACCAGCAGGCTGCGACGGCAAAAAGGGGGGTCGAGATCATTGTCTCGGTCGCTCCCGAGGCGGGCTCACGACCAAGATCCACGCGGTTGTCGATGCCCAAGGACTCCCGATCAGGCTCGGCCTGACACCGGGCCAAGCACACGACGGGCCGGCCGCGTATCGCCTGCTCGACCGGCTCGATCCGCGCACCATCGTTCTCGCCGACAAGGCCTATGACGCCGATGGCCTGCGCAACCTGATCGAGGCGCAAGGCGCCGTCCCCAACATCCCGGCCAAATCCAATCGCAAATGGAAACCCTGCTTCAGCAAGACGCTCTATCGCGAGCGCAATCTGGTCGAGCGCTTCTTCAGCAAGCTCAAGCACTTCCGACGCATCGCCACTCGATACGACAAGCTCGCCGAGAACTTCCTCGCTATGGTCCAGCTCGCTTCAATGCGCCTGTGGCTCCGCGCTTATGAGTCTACGGCCTAGATAGCCGGTGTCGGCTAAGTTCTTTCGATAGCGAAATTATAACGTAATACGCAGAAGAGTAGCTGTACGGCGGAGATCGGCTTGGAGTTCTGGGAGACGGTGCGCAATGATTACGATCGGTATTCGCGCGCAGCCGAAGGGGCTCACCTTCGCGATATTCGACAGCGATGCGCAGAAAGTTGTCAACGTTGAGGATATAAGAATTCCAGGCGCCTTCACGGTCCCGGAGGGACTGAAATATCTCCGCAGCAATCTCTTGGACGTGCTGCGCGAGTATTCAGTGGCGCAGGCCGGTGTCCGGGTGACCGAGTCCAATGCGCAGAGCATGAGCGTCGAGCGGATCCAGATCGAAGGCGTCGTGCAGGAGGCCTTCGCCAGCAGCACGGTCTGCGCCTACTACGTTGCGCAGATTTCCTCGATTAGCGCTCGGCTTGGTATGGACCGGACCGAGTTTAAGCCGTTGACGGCAGGGGTAAAGGATCCCGGGATAGAGAACTGGTCGCAGCATTCCAGCATTGAGCGGGAAGCGATCCTTTGTGCCATGGGAGCGGTCCATGCTTAATCCGTATGACATTGGCCAAGTCGCCTTCAAAAAAATCGCCGAGATTGGTCAGGACGGGAAGAACTCAAGGACGTTCACGGCCCACGACCTCCAACTGAATGCCGACATCGTGATTAAGCAAATCGCAAAAGCGAGCCTCGCCTCTGCCGACGACTTTTTCAACGAGTCCCGCGCGCTGTACGCAAGCACTCATCCGAATGTGGTCCAGCTCCACTATGCGTGCCAAGACGCATCGAGCGTGTTCATCGCGATGCCCTTTTACTCGAAGGGCTCCATTAAGCCTCTAATTTCGGAGAATGCGCATCTGACTGTGCGCCGGATCGTCGCGCTGGCCTGTCAAACCTTGAGTGGCCTGCACAACATTCATTCGAAGGGGCTTATTCACTTCGACGTGAAGCCGGACAATATCCTGCTGTCCGACCGAGGCGACGCGATGCTGTCGGACTTCGGCCTAGCGAAGCAGATGACGGGAGGTGTGGCCCATCCTGGCAAGTTCTACACTCCCATGGTTCCGCCAGAGGTGCTGGCCGGCCACTCCGCATTCGATCTCACATATGACATCTACCAGATGGGGCTAACGCTCTATCGGATGTGCGTTGGCAATGAGGAGTTTAACCGGCAGTTTCGGCGGTATACCAATAAGGATGCCTTTATTGCGGGTGTGACGGGCGGAAAATTTCCGGATCGGAAGACCTTCCCGCCGCAGGTGCCGTCGCGACTGCGCTCAGCGATCAAGAAGTGTCTCAAGGTCAACCCCACAGAGCGATATCGGAGCGCCATCGACGTGGCGAACGCGCTGGCCTTGATCGAGGGCCCAGAGTTGGATTGGCAGTTGACAGAAAACAACGGGACGCGCATCTGGACGAAGAACGAAAACGGAACAAACGTTAGGCTTGAGGTTGGTGCGGCGGGTAACGCCACGTGTTCGAAGCAGTCCGCTGCGGGCACTGAACGACGTATCAAGGCAATGTGCCGTACCGTGACTGACGGTGATATTCGCACGTTCTTAGGTGAAACGTGATGGCTAGAATCAAGAATGACCGGAGCCTGTACACTCGCCGGTCCGACCTTGTAGCAGGCTCGTTGGTTAATACCTCGGATCGCCACAGGACGTCGGATCCCAAGCGGGCCGAGGAGATCGCTTCTCGGCTCGCTTCGCTCGAACGAGGCTTTGTGAGTTTTTGATGCGCGTGGCCTGCGCAATCATTGATTGCTTTGTGGCTGCGTTGGGGTCGAGATGAGCGGACGTCTGTTTTCCTCAACCATCGCCTTTAGCGGACAGGCGGCTCACGGCCCAAAAGCCGTCTGGCGGCTCCGGCGATAGCTGCACGTCTGGAATGCGCCCCAATTTCGGCCGTTCGCCCCGTCGGCGGCGGATCCTAAAAGCCGCCGTTGGTTCACCGACCAGTCGCGCCTCCTTTGCACAATTCTCATTGATAGGCGGTAACAACAGTGCTGGCCTCGGTCTCGCTTTGCGCATCGGCGGTCTTCTTGTACCACTGCGCCGATGACGAGCCCCGAATCCGACCTAGCCGAGCACCTTTGCTCGATCGACAGCATCAAGATTTATTTGGCCGGCCTTGTCGATGCGGCCTTTGACGATCGCAAGGGCGCGCCGGTCCGCTTGACCTTTGTCGGCGGCGAATTTGCCAAGCGGGTCGGCGTGCCGTTCGAACGCCATCTCAACGCTTTGGCTGACTGCGAGCAGATCGCTTTGCCTAGAGCGCGGCGTCGCCTCGCTCCGTTTGTTGAGACCTATTGCCAAGACATCTTGGCGATCACCGAGAAGCCGGCCGGCGTCTATTTCGTCGCGCCGTTCGGTGCCGATGGCACGGATTTGGTTGCCGTTTCGGACCGCGCGCTGCTGCGCTTCCACCGCGCGGTCTGGGCCGCGTTTATTCGTCCGCTCGACGGCAAGCGCCGCTTCCTCAACCTCGACAGGGTCGGCTTCACCGATGCCGCTGAACCGCCGGCGCTTGGCAACTGGCTTGAGATTACCGGGAATTATGTTCTGGGCGCGCCCTCCGACGCGCAGGTAGACGGCATCGAGGTACAGAACCGTATAGAGCAATGGGCGAGCGATAACGGAGCATCGGTTTCGAAGCTGATCATGGCGCCCAAGCCCGAACGTGCGGCTGCGCGTCCGCGAAGCGCCTCCGGCCAGCTCGAACAATTGCTCGCGATCGTCGATGCGTTGCCGCCGGCGGTCGCTGCTGGCTGGTCGATTCCCGTCGCCGTGCTCAAACATCTTCGCGACGCCCGCTAGGCCGGACGCTCTCCGATGGTCCCGCTTAAGCGGCTTTACGTGCTTTGCGGCTTCAACGATCCTGGTGTCGAACGCCAGGCCTCCCAGCTTCAGCAATCCTATCAGGCGGGATCGGTGCGCATCATCGGCCGTACCTATCCGGTCAAAGCGGAGAAGCGCGCTTCCTATCTGCGCGGGCTGGTCCACGCTGCCAACGACGTGATCTTCGGGGAGGGCAGCGCCACCAATTTCTGCCGCAAGCTCGACCAGCCTTGTGCGCTTGAAACGGGCGAGGGCAAGCAAGGCCGTGCCACCTGCGAGCGCGCCAAAACCGCTGCAAGCGCCTGTGCGCGCTCCCGCCCGCAGATTGTCGTCTTCGTCTGCGCCGACCAACTGTTCAACGAAGCATTCGACCATCTCGGGCGCGGCGTCCTGTTCCTGCGCCTTGCCGGCCCCCAGCTCCCCGCGACCGCGAATCTAAAGGCTGCGATCGATGGCTTCGAGCCCATCGTTGAGGGCGTGATGGCCGCCGTCACCCAGCGAGCCAAGTCGCTCTACGCGCCGTTAGCGCCTGACCGTAATTTTCAGCGGCTTGGCGGCCATGCCATCGCCAAGGCAATACAGGCAGACCCCGCCCGCTTTGCGGAGATACTCGCCGATTATCATGCGGCGCTCTATCGCGGCGATTTCGCCAATCCGAAAAAGCCCGGCATTACCGGCGCCTATATGCTCGATGCCGACACCGGCTTTCAGCAGGACCATCTTCACAAGACTGTCCAGATGATCGGCCAGGAAAGCCGCAAGGACGGCTTCCATTTGCTCAATGCCTATCACGTGTACGGCGTGAAGAGCGATCCCGGCTTCCATTTCGACGTAATGAACGTCGATGGCGGTGCGATCGGCAACATACTGCAGGATGTGCTAAGCGGGAAATCGAGCGTACGGGGCGATACCCATCTAAACGCTACGCCCTGCGACCGGCTGGTCTAGCAGGGGTGTTTAGAGTCCTTCGCAAAGGACTGAGACGAGCTTCAAACCTGCGCCTGCACAGTACGACCTCCGCATATACGCACCTAACACCGGTTACCCGGCCGTAACGTACCGCAGAGCGACCCACAGACAGCCCGAATCGCAATCCGAACCGACCAGTAATCCACTCATGTACGAATGGAGATGGCGTTTACGCGGTGAATTGTCAACATACGGCACACCGATAGGCTTGCACCGTTTCAGCACAAGCACGCATAAGCACTCGGCCGCGGGGCGCGATATGATGGCCTAATAGCGACCGTGACGGCACCGTTCTAGCGATTGCGGCCCGTTTTGCCCGTCCTGCCTGCCCGGTGACTGCGGTCAAAGCGCAGAGTGAATACAAGGCAGGTTCCAAGTTTGCGAGTCTGAAAACTGCAAGTCCGGAACCGGCCCATTTGCAGTCTCTTCATGCCTACCTGGAATTCACATTCCGTAGCGCTTGTTGCCGCCGCTGGTGATGCAGAAGCGTCCGCCGCGTGGGCCGACGCAGATATGGCCGCTACCGCAGGGACAGGAGCCGCTGCTGGAACCAAAGCTGGATCGCGTCCGGGGATTGGCTGTGGCGCGCGCGGGGCGGGTTCTGGACCGGGTGGTGAGCGATGTCGGCGCGCGGTAGCTTGTTCTGCTTTTGGCTTCGGGGATCTTGTGGGTCGTCGAGTAGACGCCCGTGCCGCTGAACGCGGCGCTGCCGCCGGTGATTAGTCTGGACGCGACCCAGCAGGAGGGGCCGGACTTGCGGGCGACGCGGGACCAGCTCGACTTGGTTGCTATAACGGATATCTGTGTGCCTGGGGCTAGCCGTACCACGATCTTTGCCTTGGGGTTGGGCGCTGCACGGCAGAGTGCTGCCTGCGATCCAATCTGGGCTGCGTTGGCGGCTCCCGCGTAAAGCATCGCGATCGCAGCGGCGAATAGCCAGCTAAGTTTCATTGACCCTCTCCCCATTGTTATTTGGCTTTGTGCAGTACCGCCTGGGGCAGGACAAGCCGGTCGGTCAAGATTGACCCAATCTGGCAGGTGGTTAGTCTGACCAATTCGTGTCTATGTGTCAGTAGGACGCGGAGGGGGACTGGTGGCCATGAGTGACGATCCGCGGCCGCGATGGGTTCGCGACCTTACTCGCTTCCTTCCGCTCAAGAGCCAGTTCGTCCTGACCGGCAATGTTCGCGATCTCCAGCTTCGCGTGCTGGAAGGCCGTGCGGTTGCGGCACCCCTAGACGATGTCCTGTCCGCGACCATGGCCGAGGCCGGCTATGCCGATGTCGTGCGTTACGATCCGGTTGCGGGGTTTTCCTTGCTCGCGCGGCCCGACGGCAAGGACGGCGATGCTGCGGGCTTGCTTGGCCGGCTGGGGCTGACGGTCAGCGACGGGGTGGCGGCAGCCGGGCCGGACGTGTTTGCCTCCGCCTTGACCCGGTTGGTGGGGCTGGAGGGCCCGCCGGTCGCACTGGTGGTCGATTTCGCCTCGCGGATGATCGTGCGCAGCGACGCTTTGTCGCCTTCCGAGCAGCAGTTGTTCACGCGTGCCTTGGTGCTCAGCCAGAGCGCCCAAGCAAGGCCGGTCGGACCCGATCGGGCGCCCCGGTTCAACTGCGTGATCTGGGTGGTCGAGAAGGAAGGCGATCTCCCCGACTGGCTGACCATCGATAATCCGCGCCTGCGCCATGTGCCGATCGCACCGCCAGATCGGGGTATGCGAAAGGCCGTCGCACCGTCGCTGATCCGTGGACTGCCAGGCGCGCGCGAAGCCTCGGCCGACTTGCTGGCCGAAGCCGAACAGGAACTGGTCGATGCGACCGAAGGCATGCTGCTGGTCGACCTGAGCGCAGTCGCTCAGCTGGCGCGGACTGAGCAGGTGCCGATCGGCGAGGTCGGCGAAGCCGTGCGCCGCTACAAGGTCGGGGTGACCGAGGACGCCTGGCGGCGGATCGAGCGCGAGCGGATTGCGAATGGGGCGGAGACTATTGGCCGCCGCGTGGTCGGGCAGGATCATGCGGTCGTCCACATGCTCGATATCGTCAAGCGCGCCGCGACCGGCATTGGCGGCGGACGGCGGGGCGGGCGGCCTCGCGGCATCGCCTTTCTTGCTGGGCCCACCGGCGTCGGCAAGACCGAGCTCGCCAAGACAGTGACGGAGCTGCTGTTCGGTGACGAAGGTGCTTATATCCGCTTCGACATGTCGGAGTTCAGTGCCGAGCATGCCGACCAGCGCCTGATCGGAGCACCTCCCGGCTATGTCGGCTATGATGTCGGCGGCGAGCTGACCAATGCGGTGCGCGAGCGGCCGTTCAGCGTCGTCCTGTTCGACGAGATCGAAAAGGCGCATCCGCGCATTCTCGACAAGTTCCTGCAGATATTGGACGATGGCGTGCTGACTTCGGGGCGCGGTGACCGGGTCTATTTTTCCGAAGCGTTGATTATCTTCACGTCGAACCTGGGCATTTACTCGACCGCGTCCGATGGCGGCCGGGTCGCGACCGTCACCCCGGACCAGTCGTTCGAGGAAGTGCGCTCGCGGGTAAGGACCGAGATCGGCAACCATTTCAAGCTGGTGCTCAACCGGCCGGAAATCCTGAACCGGTTCGGCGAGAATATCATCGTGTTCGACTTCATCCGGCCCGCAGTCGCCGAGAAGATTTTCGCGAGCATGGTCGCGCGGGTGCTGGAGGATGCCTCCGCTGCGGGGCATGCTGTCATGATCGCGCCGGAGGCGCTGGAGACGCTGCGGCATCTATGCACCGCCGATCTCGCCAATGGCGGTCGCGGCATCCGCAATCAGATCGAAGCGCATCTCATCAATCCGCTGGCGCGCGCTTTGTTCGACCGGGGCGAGCAAGGCCCTGTCACAATTTGTGCCGTCGAGGCGGGCGCCGTGACGTCGCTGCGGCTGGAGCGGGCATGATGCAGGTCTCGATCTCGCGGCTGCATTTTCCGGTGACTGCGTTGGGGCCTGGCCGCCGCGTCGGGCTGTGGTTCCAGGGCTGCTCGATCCGCTGCCCGGGCTGTATTTCGCGCGATACCTGGGAGACAGATGAGGGGGTGGTAGCTCTGGACGAGGTATTGGCGGAACTGAGCCGCCTGGCGGCAGGGTCCGATGGGCTTACCGTCTCCGGCGGCGAGCCGTTCGACCAGGGCGAAGCGCTGGCGCAGGTGTTACGCCACTGGCGTGGGGTGTCGGACGCGTCGGTGCTGGTGTTCACCGGCTATGAGCGGGAAATGGTCGCGCCGTGGCTGGCCGAGCATCCGGGGCTGATCGATGCCTTGATCACCGGGCCGTTCCGCTCCGAAGTGCCGCAGACGCGGGCGTTGCGCGGTAGCGACAATCAGCCGCTTCACATCCTGACTGCCTTGGGCGAGCAGTTTGCCGGGTACGAGCGCGCGGCGGGGCCGGAGGATCGCCGGCTCGACGTGATGTTCGATGGTGACGGCCATGCTTGGCTTGCCGGTATTCCGGCGCGGGGCGAACTGGCACGATTGCGCCGGTTGCTGGCTGTGGCGGGGCATGCGCTGGTGACGTCCGAGATGCTGGATGCCGGTGCGGGCGCCGGTATGGGTTTTGGCGCTGGAGACGGGTTCGAGGGCTTTGGTAGTGCTAGCGTCGATGCTGGCGTCGTTGGGGTTGTTGTGCCTGTTGAGCCTTTGGTGTTGGCCGGGAGCCTCGTGCGATGATCCGCTTCTGTCCGCATTGCGAGACCGCTCGCGCGGTCGATGAGATCTTCTGCGAAGGCTTGGTCGATGGCGTCGTCTGCGACTGGCCGCTCGCGTCGCTGCCGATGCGTTCCGATGGATGGCGTCCGATTGCGGAAGCGGCGGTTGCGGATGTCGCGGTTCCGGATTTGGTGGCTGGGGATGGCGTTGACTTGGTTGCGCCAACCGGATTGCGTGCTGCGGGCGTGGCTGTCGCGGGTCTGGCTTGCGAGAATGGTCACCCGGTCGAGCCTGGCGATCTGATCTGTGGCGTCTGCGGCGGTGATGTCGCCTTTGGCGGCGATGCTGTTGACGTCAGTGATGGCGGTGGCGTCGTGGGTGGCGCCGGGGGCGTTGCTGGCGTTGGTTTGAGTGCTGGCGTCGGCGCTAACAGCGGCGATGTCGTTGGTGGTGGGGTTCTTCTCGGTGGTGATGCTGGTGCTGGCGCGTCTGAGGCTGTGGCCGAGACGCGGGTGGCGGGCTGGCGGCTGTTGCGGCGCTTGCCGACCACAAGCGCGGTGCGCGAGCGCTATGAGACGGTTAGGGATACGGATCGCCGCGAGGCGGTGCTGACCCTGTATGCCAATGGCAGCGAGCCCGATCCCGAAGTCTATGAAGTGCTGCGCGGCCTGGATCGCGATCATGTCCCGGAGATTCTGGAGACCGGGCGCTGGGCGGAGCGTGCCTATGAAGTCTCCGAGGATCTGCGCGGTGGCATGCTGGCCGATCTGGGGGTGCTGGATGCAGCATCGCTGCCGCGGATCCTGAGCGAGGTCGGTGGCGCATTGGCGGCGCTGTCCGAGTCCGGCTTGCGGCACCGCGATCTTCGACCCGGCGCGATCATGGTGCGGGCCCGCGATCCTCTCGACCTGGTTATCACCGGGTTCGGGTCGGCCCGACTGTCGGAATATGATCTCGATATCGTCTCACCGTTGGAGATCACCCGCTACACCGCACCCGAAGCCGTCGCCGGCGGGGTAGCGGCTGCCAGCGACTGGTGGAGCCTTGGCATGCTCTTGTTGGAGCAGGCCACGCGTGGCGAATGTTTTGCCGGGGCCGACGACCAGTCGTTCCTGATCCATGTCCTGACCAATGGCGCGCCGATTCCCGAAGGCCTGGAGCCATCGCTGGATGTGTTGCTGCGCGGCCTCTTGTCGCTCGACCGGCGCACGCGCTGGTGCTGGCCCGAGGTGCAACGCTGGCTGGCCGGCGATATGCCCGATGCGCCCGAGACCTTGCGCCCGGTCGGCGATGGCGAGGGACGCCGCGCGATCGTTTTGGGCGGCGTGCGCCTGTTCGGGCCGGAGCGGTTCGCGCTGGCGGCGGCTGAAGCCGAGCATTGGGACGAAGCCTTGCGCTTGCTGCTGCATGGCGAGCTGGCGACCTGGCTTGAGGAAGCCGGGCAGCATCAGTCGCTGCGGGTCGAGATAAGGGCGACTGTGGCGCTTGCCGACGTGTCGGAGGATATCCGGCTGGCATTGGCGCTGAAGGCGCTCAATCCGTCCATGCCGCTGGTCGTGCGCGGCGAGATCGTCACCCCCGGCTGGCTGATTGAGCATCCGGACGAAGGCTATGCGCTGATCTCGGGGCCGGTGCCGGACAGGCTCGAGCGCGACGATGACGAGGTCTGGCTTGCCCGGCTGAAGCGGCGTGAAGTGCGGGTGCGCGACCGCGCGCGTCAGCTCGATGTCGAGCTGGACGAAGCGGCTTTGCGGGTCGCGGTCTTGTCGACTTCGCGAAGCCGGTTGGCGGCGGTGTGGGACGAGAAGCGGCGGGTATTGCCCGATACCGATCATCCGGGGTTGCTGGCGATTGTCGAGCGGCGGATCACCGACGAGGAAGACCTGATCCTGTTGCTGAGCGCAGGCTCGGGCCTGTTCCGCTCGGCCGAGGCGATCGTCGACGAAGCCGAGACGCTGGCCGGGCGGAGCGGGCTGGAAGCGTTCGACCGCGAAGCAGCGTTCGGCTGGACCTCAGTGCCGCGCCGCGAGCTGCATGCCGAGATCGAATTGCGCCTCGAAGGCTTTGCGCGCTCGGGGTTCGAGCGCATCGACGAATGGGGCGACCAGTTCCGGCTCGAGCGCCGCTTGCCGCTTGCCCGGGCCCTGGCCTTGCTGGCGGTGCCGGTCGAATGCTGGCAGCAGCCGCCGCGCCAGGCCTATGTCGCGACCTTGCTCGATTTCTATGCGCGGCGGATCACCGGCACGATCATGCGCGGGCCGCTGACCCGAATGGTGATCGGCAAGACCACGGCGCGGATCGACTTGTTCGAGCTCGATACGCCGCGGCGGACCGCAGCGTCGCTGCTGGATCATGTGTTGCTGCGGGGCGAACAAGTTATCGATGTCGATCCTTTTGCGCTGACCGAGGATCCGCGCGTGGAGCGCCGTATCCGCACGTTGCATTCCCATGCGACGCTCTATCGCCGCGATACCGGCATTGATGGGCTGTATCTCGGGTTCCCGTTTCTGGTGATGCAGGAAGCCAAGGCGTCGACCCGGCCGCGCATCGCCCCGGTTCTGTTGTGGCCGGTCAAATTGCATCCCGAAGTAGGCTCGCGCGGACGCGTCACTCTGGCGTTCGACCGCGACCGCGAGGAAGTTAGGCTGAACCCTGCGTTCGAGACCTTGCTCGGCGTGGATGCCGCGCGGCGCTGGCAGGAGGTCGCGAACGACATGCTGGGCCGGGCTTCGGTGACCGCTGCCGAAGTCGTTGAAGCCTTTGGCGAGCTGGCGGCGATGGGCAGCGTGGCGCTGGAAGGGCTGCCCTCCAAGGATTTGCGGATCAAGCCCGGCGACGACCGCATCGTCTGCGCAGCGGCCTTGTTCCATCTGGGCTTTCTGGGCCAGGCGGTGATGGAGGATCTGCGCCAGCTAAAAGCGATGCCGCCTTCGGGCACCAGCCTCGAAACGGCGTTCCGGATCGGCGAGCAGGTCGAGCGCGCCGAGCCGGTATCGGTCGGCGAGCGTGAGCGGTACTTCACGTCCGACAGCGATCCTTCGCAGGAAGCCGCGGTGCTCGAAGGGCGGGCCGGGCGCGGATTGTTGGTCGAAGGACCGCCGGGCACCGGCAAGAGCCAGACCATCGTGAACATGGTTGCGGACGCGATCGGCACTGGGCGTAGCTTGCTGGTGGTCTGCCAGAAGCAGGCAGCGCTCGAAGTCGTGCATAAGCGCCTTGAGGCAGCCGGGCTCGGCGAGCGGATCGTCATGGTCAATGACGTCAACAAGGACCGCACCGCCGTGATCGGGGCGGTCCGCGAGCAATTGGAAGAACTGTTCCAGCGCCCGGGCGGCGCTTCGGGCTGGCGCCAGCAGCGCGAGCAGACTGCGGCGCGGATTGAATCGTTGGAACGCGATCTCGACGGCCAGCACCGTGCGCTCCACGCGGTCGATGAGCAGACCGGGCTCTCCTACCGGCTGATCATCGGCGACCTGATCGGGCTGGCGCGTGAAGGTGCCACTCCGCCTTTGCCGTCGTTGCGGTATCTATTGGGGACGCTCGATCCGGGCAAAATCGCGATTCTTCAGGAAGTCTGCGCGCCGACTGCGCGGCTATGGCTGCCCGCGCGCTATGAAGGCAGCGTGCTTGCCGAAACCCGCGCGTTCGGGACCGATGCCGGCAGCATCGCGACATTCGGGGAAGATCTGTCGGCGTTCGGTCGGGCCGAGGAGGAGCGGGCCGCGGTGATCGAGCGGACGCCCGATGCGCTGGCGATCGACGACCCCGAACCCTATCGCAGCTGGTCGGAGACGCATGGCAACGCATTGCTGGCGCTGGACGAAATCTCGCGCGAGCGACTGGCGCGCTGGCTGGAGCGGCTTGGTGGGGCATCCGAGCGGATGCCGGGTACGACCGCGGTGCAGACGGAGTTGCAGGCGCTTGAGCGAGCGATGCTGGCGTTGCCGGCCGATGATGCGCCCGACGATCCCGTGCGGGTCGCCGAGGGACTGGCGGACGAGGATCTCGAAAGCTGGAGGGAGACCTCGGACTGGCTGCTGAAGCGGCCAAGTTTTTTCGAGCAATTGTCTCCGCTGCGCTGGCTGGCGGCCTGGCGTCGGCGCGGATTCCTGAAGAGCGAAGGGCTGGGCGATGCTGCCGCGTTCGGTGCGGCGCTTCACCGTGAGACCGGGCTGCGGCCACTGCGCGCGCGGCTGGCCGAAGCGATGGTTGAGATTGGCGAGCCTGCCGGCGAGCTGGCGGGTGTCCGGGTTCTTGCGCTGGTTTCCGCAGCGCGCGGCGCTCTGGGACAATTGGCCGGTGCCGAGGCCCTGGTGCGGCGGTTGGAAGCCTATCCGGAGCCTGGGGTCGCATTGGCGACGGCGCGTGCTGCAAGCCGCCAAGCGGTCGAAGATCTGATCGAGGGCATCGACCAAGGCCTCGCCCGGCACGGTGCGCGGGTTTGCAGCCGGACCGGGCTGGCGCGGCTGGAGCCCTGGCTGGGCGACAGCTGGATCGAGGCGGCAGGCGCCGCGATCGGGCGCAATCTGTCGAATGGCGAGCGGATCGCACCATTGCTGGCCGAGCTGTCGCATGTCCTTGCCTTTCAGCGCTTCCGCGCGCGCGTGCCGCAATTGGGCGAAGAGGCGATGGCGGTGTTCGCCGAGCTTGCGCGGATTCGTAGTGCTCTGTTGGAGCTCGATGAAGCTTCGCTGGAAGCGGCGGTACGCCGGATCATCGCCAGCGAAGCGCGCCTGGCGTGGAAGGCACGTATCGAGCAAGGGGATTCCGCCTTGCTGTTCGAGGCCGGCGAGCTGGAGGCCAAGGCGATGTCGCTGGCCGAAGCCGATGGCCAGATGCGCGCGCTCAACCGGCGGCTGCTGGTTGATGGGCTCGACGCCAGCGGGCTGCGGCCGATGCGCGAATGGGAGGATATCACCCGGTTGCGCGGTGTCCGCTCGCGGCGCCTGCGCGAATTTGTTGAGCGCGGCGCCGATCTCGGGCTGATGCGGCTGCGGCCGGTCTGGCTGGTTAATCCCGATGTCGCGAGCCGGCTGCTGCCCTTGCGCAAGGCATTGTTCGACACGGTTATCTTCGATGAAGCGTCGCAGATGCCGATCGAATACGCGCTGCCGACGCTCTACCGCAGCGGCACGATGATCGTCAGCGGCGATGAAAAGCAGATGCCGCCGACCGCATTCTTCTCGAGCAGGGTCGAGAATGACGAAGCCGAGATTTTCGAAGGCCAGGCCGCCGAGGAGGATATTGCCGAGGAGCAGCGCGACGCGGTCGAGGAGACCTGGAACCGGCGCGAGATCAAGGACTGTCCTGACCTGCTCCAGCTCGCCAAGACCGTATTGCCCTCGACCACGCTCCAGATCCATTACCGCTCGGCCTATCGCGAGCTGATCCAGTTCTCGAACGCTGCCTTTTATGTCAACCGGCTGAGTGTGCCGGCGCGGCATCCCGCCGACGAGATCAAGCGCAAGCGTCCGATCGAGTTGATCCGGGTCGACGGCGTCTATGTCGACCAGACCAACCCGGCCGAAGCCGAGCGCGTCGCCGATGTACTGGCCGAGCTGTGGACCAGGAGCGAGGGCAAGCCGCCGACGATCGGCGTCGTCACTTTCAACCGCAAGCAGGCCGATCTGATCGACGATGTGCTGGAGGACCGCGCCGAAGCCGATCCCGTGTTCCGGGCGGCACTGACGCGCGAGCGCGACAGGGTCGAAGGCGGCGAAGATATGGGGTTCTTTGTCAAGAATGTCGAAAACGTCCAGGGCGACGAACGCGATATCATCATCTTCTCCTCGACCTTCGGCAAGAATGCGCAAGGCACGTTCCGGCGTTCGTTCGGCGTGCTCGGCCAGACCGGCGGCGAGCGGCGGTTGAACGTTGCTGTCACGCGTGCCCGCCACAAGGTGATCCTGGTCACGTCGATGCCGATCGGGGCCATCTCGGACTTGCTGACCACCCGCCGCCAGGCCTCGAGCCCGCGCGACTATCTCCAGGCCTATTTCGAATATGCCCGCTGCATCTCCGACGGCGATCTCGAGGGCGCCGATGCGTTGCTGGCGCGGCTGAGTACCGAGCAACGCCGCAGCCGCGGGCGCGAGGCTGGCGGCACCGACGGGCTTGAGGAAGCGGTCGCCGCCGAGATCCGCGGACTTGGCTGGACCCCGGTCAATGTCCATGACGACGGGGCGTTCGGGCTTGATTTTGCGATCGAGGATCCGCGCACCGGCCTCTACGGCATCGGCATCGAATGCGACCCGCCGCGCCATGGTTTGCTCGAGACTGCGCGTGCCCGCGAGATGTGGCGGCCGAGCGTGTTGCGGCGTTCAATCCCGGTCATCCACCGCGTCTCGTCGCATCGCTGGTTCCATGAGCCCGAGCGCGAGCGCGAACGGCTGCGCCAGGCAGTGATCGCAGCAATGGGCGTGCTGGCATGAGCGGACCCAAGGTCGTACGCATCGTTACGCGCGAAGAGATATTGGAGATTTGCTACGGCCATCTCGCCCGAGTCGATGCAGCGCTCGCCGAATGGCAACGGATCGGCAAGCGCAACGACTGTGTCGACGAGGGGGCGATCGCGGCGGCCATGCAGCGCCGTGAAGCGCTGGCGGCACTGATCGTGGCCGACCGGCTGATGGATATCCAGAAGCAGGCGCCAGTCGAAGAGGCCTTTCTGCGCTCCGATATCCAGACGCGATTGGCCAAGGTATTTGCCGAGCAAGCCGAGGCACGCTCGCGCGAGCGCCGCAAGGCATTGGCGGCAGCCGGTCTGTTGAAGCGGCTGCGCAGTCTCGATGTGCCGCTCGACCCTTTGGTCGAGACGGGGCTGGCGCGCGGCGACAGCCAGGCGATGGCGCAAGGCTTTGCGCTGCTGGCAGATGCGGCGGCGGGCGCTTCGGCTTCGACGTCGAACGAGTTGGCAGGCAGATTGCGCGACGGTGACGGTTCACCAAATTCTTTTGCCGATTGGCTGGCCGGGCAGCCGCTTGCTCCCGCCGATCCAGCGATCGAGCGGATCGCGGTGCGGCTTGACGAACTGGGCATGCTGGTCGATGCGGAGGTTCTGTTGCCATGGCGCGCGCAGCTGGCCGAGGCGGAAACGGCGCCGGTCGCGCGGCGCAATCTGCTGGTCGATGGCCTCGAGGTCGAAACCGGCCGCGCCTTGACCGAAGCGCGTCGGGGGGCAGTGCTGGCCGAGGACCTGCGGCTGGTGCTGGCCGAGCTGGCGGCCGCGGGGAGTGAGGCGGCAGTTGCGGATGGAGAAATTGCTTCGCTCGACGTGGCGGCATTGGAAGCGCGTATCGCGGCGGTTCGCGTGTCGCTTGAGGATCGGCGCAAGGCGCGTGCGGTCGCGGCGCGGCGGGCGGCCGTCCTCAAAGGTCTTCAGGCGCTTGGCTATGCCGTCAGCGAAGGCATGTCGACCAGTGCCGCGGAAGGCGGACGACTGGTGCTGCGAAGCAGCGCTCGGCCCGATTATGGCGTCGAGATCGCGGCGGCTGGTGCTACAGGTTCGATGCAGATGCGCCCCGTTGCGTTCGATGCGGGCGGGCAGGGGCCGGACTCCGCGCGCGACCGCGACGCCGAGACGATCTGGTGCGGCGATGTGTCCATTCTGCAGGATCATCTGGCCAAGGCCGGCGACGCGCTGGCGATCGAGCGGTCGCTGCCGGTCGGCGCCACGCCGCTCAAGCGGATCGCGCTAACCGGGCCGGACGGGTCAGGCAGCGCGACCGCGCCGATTCTTAAGGAACGCAGTCTTCGCTAGCGTCTAGCGGGCCGGGCGCCAGCCTGCCTTGCTTGCGTCGCTGACGGAACAGAACCAGCGCTCGCCGTGACGAAGGTCGATCCGGACATTGGGATAATCGCGTGATCCAAGTAGATGATGGATGCGGTCGCCTTTGGCGTTTATATTGCCCTTGATCGTGCATCTGGGATCTGGCGCCGATTGCGGGGGCGTTGCGGCGCGATGTTCGCGGCGATAGTCGGCGGGCGCTTCGAACCCCAAGGCCCAGATGCCGCGCCGCGCGGTGCGTGCCTGCGTCTCGGCACCGACATAGGCGAGGCTATATTGGCGGTAGGCAGTGGCCCAGCCGGCCAGGACCAGAGCCTCGTTGATATCGACGCCGTTCAACCGGCACACCGCGACACTGCGGTCGTAGCGGTCGCGATCGATTTGGGTGCAATTGAGAATGCGGCCTTCGACACGCTGGCGCAGCCAGTCGGCCGCTGTCACCCCGCAGAGGGTTGCGTTGGTCGGCGGGCCGCAGCGTTGCTTGAGCTCGGGCGCATCGACGCCCAAGAGCCGGACGCGCTGGTTACCGACCATCAGCGTGTCGCCGTCAACGACATGCGCGGTGCCTGAAAAGGAAAGGGTCGCGGCCAGTTGCAGTGCGATGTTCAGGATCATTCTCGCCCCAGGCTATGGCCGCTTGCCATCACCCGGCTATAAGCGAATTGCGGGGAACGAATATATGGGGGGATGCGATGGTGACGTCTCGGCAGGTCGCACGCGGCGCGTTCCGTACGATGCGGGCAATGGACCGCGCCGCCAAGCAAGCGGAGCGCCAGCGTGTGGTGCGCCAGCAAGCTCTGCATCGCCAGGCCCAGCTCAACGCTTCGGCAGCTGCGGTCGAGGAATATGACGCGATTGTCGAAGCGCTGACCGGCGCGCACCGGGTCACGTTCACCCGGCTCGACTGGCTGACGACTGCGACAGCGCCGTTGCTCGGCGAGCCCGAGCGGCAGGACGATGAGGAGGCTGCGGCGCAAGCTCGGCTCGATGGCTTCGTGCCCGGGTGGTTCACGCGGCTGCTGAAACGCGAGGAGAAAGTACGCCAGGATATGAAGGATCGGGTGCTGTTTGCGCGCTCGCGTGACGATTTGGCGCATGGCGAGCGGGTCGATGCCGCCGCTCGGCAGAATGATGCCATCCGTGCGGCGCAGCGGCTGGTCGAAGGGGCGCCAGATGCGATCGTCCACGCGCTAGAGACGCATAGCGGACTTGGGAGCCTACCTTATTCGGTCGAAGGGCTCGACACGCTCTTTGTCGATGATCGCGTCATCGCGGTGGTCGATGGGCTCGACCTAGAGGACATGCCCGAAGAGAGTGTCTCTCTGCTCAAGTCGGGCAAGGCATCGTTCAAGGCGCTGCCGGCGGGCAAGCGCTACGAGATGCACCGCGATGCCCTTTGCTCGGCAGCGATGCGGGTCGCCCTGGAGTTTTTGTCCACCCTGCCGATCGAGGCGGTCGAGGTGGTGATGCTGACCGACATCCTCGACCGCGCAACCGGCCATATCGATGCGAAGCCGGTCCTGTATTTGCGGGTCGCGGAGCAAGCGGTGCGGACCTTGAACCTGTCGCGGACCGACGCGGCTGCCCTGGTCGAGCGGCTGGGCGGCCATATGGACTGGAGCAAGCGCGACGGGTTTCGAGCGATTAATGCCGCCGCATTTGGTGTGGAAGTAGACCGCTAAACCGTGGCCTTTATGGCCGAGCGCATCGTTGACGCGAGCCAACGTTGTTCTGCGTGAATAGCGGCTTTGGCGCTCCGCCGGGCGGGTTGTAGGTAGGCTGAGGACTTTCCGACCGCAGACTCAAGTTTTTCGAGCGCGCTTAGCACTTTGCGCGACTTTCGGCGGGCGACGGTTCGTGTGTCCGCTTTACCGAGCCCGACTCCCAACAACCGTCCGTCCGCGAACGGCCCATAATCGGACCAAGACCCTAGGCCGCGCCCATCAGCCCACTAAATGGTCTGCTACTTAGTGGGCGCGCCGGCGGGTCACGGTTCGGGGAGCGCCACACAGCGAACAAATGCTTTGTTCGCGCTCGAATCCACCGTTTCCGGCAAGCCCGCGCACCTTCTTGTTAGCCAGGCTGGTATCCGACAAGCGCAGACGCTCGGCTATACAATTGTCGCACACCGGCTGGGGGGAAAGTCGTTCGACGAACCCTCGCACCATATCCAGCACCGTCGCCATCAGAAGCCGCCGCGATTGACGAACACCGCCAGAAGAAAAGCTCCCGGTGCCTTGGACAAGGTTTCCCAGCGCTGGGTCAGAGATTGCGAAATCGTGCTCATCGCGCTTGCCTAGCATGATCATTCGTGGCGCGTGAGCGGATCTGTGCGCCCGCGCGAGTGTCCGCTGACTGGCGGCAGCTCTGCCCCGACCGTTTGGGAACTACCCGTTCGCGAACGGCCAAGCAACCGTTCGGACCTGCCCGCGTTGGAACGCCCAACCAGCACAGGAATAGCCATGACCCACCATCAGCCCCCGATGCCCGAAGCCGCAACCTCGCCTTATCCGCTGCACCCCGAGCCAATATCCGAAGAGCAGAAGCAGGCCACCGCCGCAGCCGAAGCACAAGCCGCGACAGAGGCCGAGGCCGCTGCGCGCCGCAGCACGATCGCGACGACCGCTATTCAGGTAGGTGCCGCGATCGGCGTCGGCGCCGCTGCGGTGACCGGCATCCTCTACGCCCGCCGCCGCATCGCCAAGCCGGGCGCGGCGAGCAAGGCAAAGCGCAGCGGTGACGACAAACGCAAGCGCGGCAAGGCCGACCGCAGCCGAGTCGCGGCCGGCGAGCCCTATGAAGTCGCCTATTTTGCCCGCAAGCACGGGCTCAGCGCAGCCGAGGCACGCGCGATCATCAAGGAAGCCGGCCCCAGCCGCGCCGCCGCGAACGAACTCGCCGATCGCCGCAAGGCCTGACGCAATCGGGCCGAACCAACCACGATCGAGCAACCGGCTAGGAAAGCGCGATGACTGGTACCGACACCCACATCTCGACAGAGCATCAGGATGCGGACGACGCGCGTCGCCCGCAGGACACGCTCGACCACGACCAGCAAACCGAAGGCGGCCTCGAACCCGAGGCTGTCGAAAACCGGTCCTCGGTCGGGACGGTGAAGCCAGAAGACTATCCCAGAGACAGGCAGGACAGCACGCGTACCTGAGCGTCGCGCCGGCTCACCGCATCAAAAAGGGCGCCCGCATGTGCGGGCGCCCTTCCCATTTCGAGCTGCCTGCGTGGGAACAGCCCGACTTGTCAGTTCACAGCCGCGTCAGATGCCGTTGGCAAGGTTGGTGTCGGCATCGTGGGTGCGCATGTCTTCGGCCTTCTTATCGCCCTGCTCGCGTGTCGCGGCTGCCTTGTTGTTGAGCGCATCCTCGGCACCCGAGGTTGTCGCATTGCTGGCAGCGGCCTCGAAATTGTCCGCCACGCTCTCGGCATTGGCTTCGATATTGTCGGCGGCCTGCTCACGTGGGCTATTGTTGCACGCCGAAAGTGTGAGAAGGCTGGCTGCGGTGGCGATCATGATCTTTTTCATGGCGGTGACCCCTGTTGGTGAGCTCGGAAACGGTCTCAAACTCGCTCGCCAGCAATCGTTGGGCGAGTCAATTGTTCCCGAGGCGCCGGTCCTGCTGGTCTCGCTTACTCAAAGCAGGCATGTCGCTGAGGCACGAGAACTAGGCCATGAGCCGGCGGCTATCCTCCTATTGCCCGTAAGGAGGACGGCCGCTAACGACCCAAAGCAGCGTACCAACTGCGCCCAGCTCCGGTCGTACAGAGAGACAGTAAGGCGCTGTGAAAGCGGCCGTCAACGATTCAGCAATGCTAATGTAGCGGCAGCAATGGTGCCCAGTGCGGTGGTTAGCACCGCGATGAAGACGGCACGACGCATCGTGGCCGCGGCGGAGGCGATCACTAACTCATTCCCCGCGATCATCTCGTCATACCATGAAGCGGTTTCGGCCATTGCCTCATGAAGCGACTTGCCTGCTGCCACATCTTGGAGCCACTGCGAGGGGGCGTTGCCCACATAATCCCAGTCCGAAGGCTGGGCGCTCCAGATCGCCATACTGGCGGCTGCCGTCAGGCCAGCGCCAATGCTAAGGATTAGACCCAGCCGTAATGACGGCAATGTGGTGGCAAGCGCCGCACCAAATAAAACAACCGCCGCCGCAAGTAGTAAGCCGGCAAAAGTCATGGCGCGTTGATCCGCCGCTATGCCTGTAGTAAGCTGCGCGGTAAGTCGTACCTCCGCCTGTCGGATTATTTCCGCCAGCATTTCGGGTGATGATGATTTAAACGGAGAGGCGTCCATGACGGGATATTCGCACGATGCCCGGTAGACCGCCAGCCTCCACGCGTGGGAGCAAAGGAATGGCCAAGAACGAGAAGACGGGAACTAAGGCTGGCAAAGCCGCATCTAAAGTTCTCAAGGACGACCGTACCGGGGAGGATTCGAAGACCGCGGCGGGTTCCGCTCTCAGTCAGCGACCGGATAAAAAGTCTAAGAAATAGCGGAGATCGGGGAGCAAATTCCGCTTCAGTGTGTCGCTAGCGGTGGGCGCCCATCGGCGCGGGTCCGTCAAACGGCGGGGGACTGCCCTTATTGGCCGATCAAATGGATCGCCAGGCTGCGCCGATGCGATCGTCGGCGATGCTCGAACAGATATATGCCCTGCCAAGTGCCGAGGGCGAGCCTGCCATCGATTACCGGGATCGACAGCTGGACCTGGGTGAGCGCCGTGCGCAGATGCGCCGGCATGTCGTCGGGGCCTTCGTCGTCATGCATGTAGGCGGTCGGATCCTCGGGCGCTATCCGCGCGAAATAGGCTTCCAGATCCTCGCGCACTTCCGGCGCGGCATTCTCGTTGATCAGCAACGAAGCCGATGTGTGGCGGCAAAAGATGGTAAGCAGCCCCTCGACGATCGCGACCTGCTCGACCCATTCGATGATGGGACGCGTCACTTCGACCAAACCCTGCCGCTTCGTTGCAAACTCCAGCGTCGTGGTTGCCTGGCGCAGCATTGTCACTCCTCGGCCTTGCTTATCGCCCCGGTGCGTCAGTCTGCATAGCAGGTTGCAGGACATTCTTGGTCTTCTCGCCGAGGCGCCGCCGGGCCCCTTATGATTGTCCGTGCGTTCGGACCGGACATAAGGGAGAGCAAAGATGCAGGGACTGGAAGAAATACTGGGCTCGAGCGGAATGGATGTTGGGAGCCTCGGCGCGCGTTTCGGACTGAATCCCGACCAGACCCGGTCGGCCTTGGGGTCGCTGATGCCGGCGGTACTCGGCGGCTTCCAGAAAAAGGCGGACGCGGACGGCCTAGCCACGGTCGCCGACGCCGCGACCGGAATCGGCGAGCCGGATACCGAAGGCGGCAACGGCATCCTCGGCCATATTTTCGGGAGCAAGGATGTCAGTCGCCAGGTCGCCGATCATGCTGCCGGGCAGAGCGGCGTTTCGAGCACTGTGCTGAAGGCGATGCTGCCGATCGTCGCAGCAATGGTAGCCAGGCACTTCGCCGCCAACGCTGCGAGTGGCAGCAATGGCGGGGACTTCGGGAGCGGCCTGGGCGGCATGCTTGGCTCGATACTCGGCGGTGGCGGCTCGGGCGGACTCGGCGGCTTGGGCGGTCTCGGGAGCATCTTTGGCGGCGACGGGAGCGGCACCAACCCGCTCGACCAGATCCTCGCCCGGATGCGCTGAGGGCGGCATGCCCTCGGATTCCGGCAGGGACGCGGCCAGTCCGCTGGCGATGCCATGGGCGGCGCTGAAGGCGATTTCCCTGAGGACATGGCGCGAAGCCTCGGACGACAATATCGGCCTGGTCGCGGCCGGGGTCGCGTTCTATGGCTTCCTTGCGATTGTGCCGCTGCTCGGCGCGATCGTGCTGAGCTATGGAATCGTTGCCGAGCCCGAGACGGTGATGCGCAACATGCGCGAACTTACCTCGGTGATGCCCGCCGACGCGGCCAAGCTGATCGGCGAGCAGCTGATGAACGTCGTCCGGGCATCAGTGGACAAAAAGGGGCTCGGGCTACTGCTTGCGCTCGGCCTCGCGCTGTTCGGCGCGCGAAATGGTGCGGGCGCGATCGTCACCGCGCTCAACATCGCCTATGAGGAGAAGGAGAAGCGCGGCTTCGTCCGTCTGAACCTGCTCGCGCTGGCGATGACCGGCGGCGCCGTGCTGGTGGCCCTGCTCGCGATGTTGGCGATCGCGGCGCTGGGCTATCTCGAAGAGGTGCTGCCGATGCCGAAATGGGCGGCGGTTATCGCCAAGCTCGCATCCTATCTGGTCCTCGCCTGCGCCGGAGCCGCGGGCGCCGCAACGCTCTATCGCTTCGGGCCTTCGCGCGAAAAGGCTAGCTGGGTGTGGCTCACGCCGGGATCGGCGTTCAGTGCCTTGTCCTGGCTATTGCTGACGATCGGGTTCGGCATCTACGTCGCAAATTTCGGCAACTACAACGCGACCTATGGCTCGCTCGGCACCGTGATAGTGCTCCTGACCTGGCTCTATCTCTCGAGCTATATCCTGTTGTTCGGCGCCGAGCTCAATTCCGAGTTCGAGCATCAGACAGCCGCCGACACCACCGAGGGTAAACCCGAGCCGATGGGCCGGCGCGGCGCCTGGGTCGCCGATCATGTGGCAGAGGACATCCAAAATGTTGCAGCGACGCCTGCGTCAAGTGACAGTGACGCAGTACATCAGCTATCACCGCAAGCTGACGCGCCGGGGCTTCGGACGGAATATGTGGCGCTCCAGGCCAGTGCCACTGTCGCGCGCGTGGGCGGCTTGGGCAAAATGGGCCTGGTCTCGTCGGCAGTGGCGGCGCTAGGCCTGACACGATTGAGGCGCGGCAGCGGGACGGCGCAAGGCGCTGCCTTACTCGCGGCCGCGGGCATGCTCGCCTGGCTTAGGCGCGACCGCTCAAAGTAGCGGAAGCGAAGCCGATTCCATCGGCGTGCCGCGGGCGGACACGAGTTCAATCGCCCGCGGCGACCTTAGGCCTCAGGCCGCTTCGGCTTTGAGGTTGACGCTCGTTTCCGCGAGCTTGGTCATATATTCGTCGCCGCCGTAGATTTCCTTCGTCGCGTCACGCAGCTTCTTGTTGTCGTCCTTGAGACCGAGCGCCTTTGCAAAGGCGGCAGCGGTGCCGAAGCCCGCGATGCCATAGTGCGTCATGCGCTGATATTGGGCGATGATGATCACGTCGAGCAGCGCTCCCTTTTTGGGCCCCTCTTCGACAATGTGTTTGGTTGCTTCGGTGACGAGGCCCTCCATGCCCTTGCAATGCTCTTTCGAGACCTTTTCGCCCTGTCCGGCAATCAGTTCCTTGAGAACGGCGGTATGCTTTTCGATGGCGGCCTGCGAGTTGGTCAGCATATACTTCAGCGCAGCATCGCTCGCCTTGCCGGCAACCTTCTTGAGCACGCGTTTCATCTGGTCGTTGGCCGACCAGAGATCCTTGAGTTCGTCGGTGTAGATGTCCTTGAGATCCTCGGGCGTCGACATGATGGCAGTTCCTTGCAGACCATCGGACGAAAATGCCCATTGGTCCCTGTCAAACCTCTCCGCTCTCGCGACGTTCCCAGCAACGCAACATAGCTCGGTCCTTATAACCAGCCGACGGGCGTCCATCGGCGGCGGATCTCAGTCCCTTCGGCGCAGGGTTCCGAACGCCCTGTGCTCCGCCCACGCATCATGATCTCTTTGGCGGCGGGACGGAAAAAGCTGCCGATATAACCCACGACTGCATGAAGAGGCCGCTGAACACGAGGATCTTGAATTCGCTGCGCGGTACGCTCGCGGTCGAACAAAAAAAGCCAAGGGATGATCCGACTAAACGTTCGCAAAAGGGAGCTGGCTGCGTGGGAACAGCCGGCCTGTCACCGAATATCGAGTTGATAGCTTTGGCATAGGCAACACAATTGTCCGCCAGTGCAATCACTCTGGCGGACGAGGTTCCGGAAACAGCCATGCGAGCGCTTCCGCTTCGGAATGGAAGGTGGAGTGCCCGGTATCAAAGGCAACACGTGCCGCCTGGAGTTTGGACAATGCGCTCTGCATGACCAGCGCCACCCTGGCCTCGCCGCGCCCCTTCACTATGCGGAGATTCGCGGCGTGGCCCTCGGCAACCTCTTTAGATTGGATGGGGTAGTCGACCATGTTGATGAGAATATATCCGCATCCGACGGTGCGTTGAAGCTCCCCTAATTTCTC
This sequence comes from Sphingomonadales bacterium, assembly GCA_004173185.1. Lineage (GTDB taxonomy): Bacteria > Pseudomonadota > Alphaproteobacteria > Sphingomonadales > Sphingomonadaceae > Sphingomonas. Next base: position 284,822 of record SEFZ01000004.1, read on the forward strand.
GCGCACGGCCTTAGAATAAGCGGTCATGATTTCTGTGTCCCAGAATCCATGCATGACGATCCGCAAAAGCCTCCGCTCATGATCGACCGTGATCTCGAACATAGCGCCTCCTGATCAGGCATCTGTAACGCTTGAGTTATGCAAATGGCCCGAAACTGCAGGAGGCGGTGTGACGCGGTATGTTTCCCGTGGTTACGCTTGGACTGTGAACAGCTTTTCCGGCCGATGCGCCTGAACGATCTTCACTGTAGATTTGCTCGGGTGGTCACGGTTGCCCGCGGATCGGGTAGCGCGCGGCCGTTCCGAGGCCGCTCATCCCGATCGAGCAGATACCGCCGGCCCGCATCGGCAGGATCACAAGCCTACGCTCTGCCCGCGCGCATGGCGGGCATCTGACCCGCGAGGCTCTGAGCGATGCCAGCCTTGCCTTGGGCACAATCAGCGCGCTGGTCGACAAGCGTCGAGGCAATGTCGGAGGGGGGCATCTGATATGTCATTGGACGGTGAATCCCTGTCCGCGCGGATGAGGCCGTCAGCCTCGAGGGGGATCTGCGCGTTCCAACGGCGGATAGAGAACGGTTTTCTCCATCGCGATCCGCTCCCGCATCGATTTTCGCATCGCGTTGGATGCGGCGCGATATCCTTCACTATCCGCCAGGATGGCCTCGATGCTCCACTCGCCGACATGACTGGAGGTGGCAGCCAAAATCACAGAGTCATTTTCGCGCAGCAGATTCAACCGGCGAGTTTCCTCCGAGGTTGCTCCTTCGGACAGGCGCTGGATCGCCTCCGCCACGATCCGGCGGCGCCGACTGCTAGCCTTACTTAGTTGCAGACGGACGCGCGCGATGTTGCTCGCGTTGATCTCATTCTTAGCGATGACAGCTTCGAGTTCGGAAATATATCCGAGCAGCTCTTCATGTGCTTGCTTTAGATCGCTCAGCATTCACCATTAGTTTCCACATATGGCGTCTTCTATCAATGCTTTAGTCCATTCATTGATATGTGCTCGCGCCAGCATGAGGCCGACTTCGTTGCCATGCGGACTCACGTCCACCGAATTGATCGATGAGCGGGCGGACGCCAATTGCCAAGTTCTCGGGTCCTTATCAGCCAAGGCCGCACCCGGACCTGTTGCCGATCACGCCTTGAAAAAAGCGTGGGGAGTCGGGCGCGAGCGATATCTAGAAGCACCAATGGTCGTCGTGGTTATCGGATCGCACATGGCGTTGGCCGGCGGCAGCCACAGGTGCGCCATATGGGCGCCGGTCTATGCCGCGACGCCTGCGGCAGCGGTGGAGATCAGACGCGTGAGCTCTCCAGCCCGCATCGGCTTGCCATACAGGTAGCCCTGAGCCTCCTCGCATCCGGCGCCCCTGAGCCACTGCTGCTGTTCGGGCGTCTCGACGCCCTCGGCGATCACATCCATCCTGAAGCTCTCGCCCATCCTGAGGATGGCATCGACGACGACGGCATCGCAGCTGCCTGGGGCCATCTCTTGAACGAAGCATTTGTCGATCTTCAGCCGGGTTACCGGCAGCTCTTTTAACAGGCTGAGCGAGGCATAGCCCGTGCCGAAATCGTCGAGGGCGATCCCGATGCCCTGTCGGCGAAGGGCGCGGAGCGCGGCGATCACCATGTTGCTGTTCTTGACCGCAACCGTTTCGGTCAGCTCGATCTCGAGTAGTCTGGGAGGCAACTGGTACTGATCGAGCTTGGTGGCGATGCGCTCGGGCAGATTGCCCGAGCGGAATTGCGCCGCGAACAGATTGACGCCCATTCTGAGCGGCGTGCCCGCCCGGTTCCATATCGCCGCCTGCTCGATTGCGGTCCGCAGGACCCAGCTGCCGACCGCGGCTGCCAGCGGCATGCGATCGAGCACGTCAAGAAACTGTGCGGGCGACAAGAGACCATGCTCTGGATGGTTCCAGCGCAATAGTGCCTCGGCGCCCACGATTCGTCCGGTCGAAAGCGCGACCTGCGGCTGATAGAGAAGGACGAACTCCTCCGCCTCGAATGCCTGCCGAAGCTCGCCTTGCATCCGGCGCCGGGCTTCGACCCGGTGCCGCAGATGGGGCTCGAAGAAGCCGATCAGGCCGCCGCCTTGATCTTTGGCCCGATACAAAGCGAGGTCGGCGGCCATCAGCAATGTCTCGATGGTCGTGCCGTGATGAGGCGCTATAGCAATGCCGATGCTGGTATCGAGCTGGAGTTCCTCACCGTCGACGGCGAACCCGCGGCGAAAGCAATTGCGCAGTTCCGTGGCGATGCGTTGCGCTTCGCGCGGATCGCCGACACCGGGTACCAGCACGGCAAACTCATCACCGCCGAGCCGGGCGAGCAGGTGATCCTGCCCCGCTTCGTTCCGCAATCGCTCACCGACCGCTGCGAGCAACCGGTCACCGACCGCGTGTCCGAGCACGTCATTGACGTCCTTGAAGCCATCGAGATCGAACAGCAGCACCGCTGCTGCACCTGTGTCGGAAAGCAGACGACAGGCTTCCTCATGGAACAAGGTTCGATTGGGCAGGCCGGTCAGCTGATCGAAATGCGCGAGCTGGGCGAGATGGGCTTCGTGCGCCTGCCGCTTCCGCTCACTGCGTCTCAACTCAAGCCGATCAACCAGTAACTGGGCCAGACCCTGGAGCTGAGCGGCGCGGCCGGGCTCGAAGGCCCTGGGCTCCGGCGAGATGATGCAGAGCGTTCCGACGACATGGCCGGACGCGACACGAAGCGGTGCACCGGCGTAGAAGCGGATGTAAGGGGGACCGAGAACGAGCGGGTTGTCGGCAAAGCGCGGATCGAGCGACGCATCCTCGACGACCAGCGGCTCCGCCCGGTCCAACGCATGGGCACAGAAGGACACATCGCGTGTCGTAGACTCCGCCTCCAGTCCCACCCGTGCTGCGAACACCTGATGCTCCTGCCCGACGATCGATATGAGACTGATCGGGACGTCGAAAAGGGACGCGGCTAGCGCGACGATATGGTCGAACTCGGGCTCGGGTGGCTGACCAACAAGCTCATAATCGGTGATCGTCGCGAGGCGAGCGCCCTCTCGAATCGCGTCATCATCGCTTTCGTCGGGGTTGTACGGGCACATAGGCGGAAAGCACTCACAGGGACGCGTTCTGAAAGTTTAGCTTCCTCCCATTTACAATAGATTAGCATGCGAAATAGGCATTTGCCGATCGCGAAATGCTCCCAAGATACAGAGAGCCGCGTCTGAAGTGTTCGCTACAGCGGAGCCCCGGTAAGTCCGCTGATCATTCCCGGTCCCCAATAATCGGCTGTGAACGACCAGGTGGCGATGATGATGAAGGCGCTCGCGCCGAACAGCAGCGTTGCGGCTGCCATATTGAACAGTGTGCCGGGCGCGGTGCCGCGGGCGCGAATGAACATCTCAGCGACCGCAAGGTTTGGGAGGTAGAAGAAGAACACCATGATGGCGTCGAACCATCCCGTGAAGTCGCTGGCGTGTCCGAGCCGACCGGCCACCAGGAACCAGAAGCCGTATTCCATGCGATAGAGCCACGAGCCGACGGTCAGCGCGAACAGCCGGATCGCCCAGGCACGGTGCTTCTCGACACGGCCTGCACGCGCGTGAACGTAGGTCAGGACCGCGCCGAGCACCATCAAGGCACCATAGAGCCCGAACCCCATGCTCATTACAGGTCCGCCGATCGTGCCCTTCGACAGGATGAAGCCGAGACCGCCCAGCCCGGCGAGGCCGGCGGAAATCACATAGAGCCGGCCGAGCCAGCGGTGCACCGCTGGCGCCGCGCGGCGGATCGCGCCGATCAGCTGGATGGGCCCGAGCAGCAGAAGAACGCCGCCGGTAAGGAAGTGCGAACCGATCGCGATCGTCGCCAGCGGAGTCTTTGGGTCATGCAGCGCCGGCAGCGACTCGTTCCAGCGCTGGGCGGTCCCGCTCAGGGCGGTGCCGCCGAAGAAGGCGAGGATATAGGCCCCGAAGATGAAGGCACTGACCCAGCTCGCGGCGACGAGCAGGACGGCGCTCCAATGCAAGGCCGTAGCGTGGAGCGTGCGCGATCGCACGTCGATGTCACTGGTAGATGGAATGGTCGCCACGAGATCCCCCGATCTTGCACTGCACCATAACCATGACGATTGCCCGGCGAAAGCTCCTTCCGCCCGCGCGTTCGTATTTCCGACCGAATCCGGCACAACGCGCGCGCGGCCCGCAGCACAATCGTCAAATTAGGGCGAAGGATCAGCGGCGGGCGCGAGGCGTTCCGGCAAATTGCTTCGGGACATCTGCATGCCAATCAAGCGCAAAGCGCCGTCGACCTCGGTCCTCAAGCAGCTTGGCCCGGGCCTGATCACCGGAGCGGCAGACGACGATCCCAGCGGCATCGCGACCTATTCTCAGGCGGGTGCGCAGTTCGGCTTCCAGCTGCTCTGGACGATGGTCCTGACCTATCCGCTGATGACTGCGGTCCAGCTTGTCAGCGCGCGGATCGGGCGCGTGACCGGGCGCGGCCTGGCCTGGAACATGCGGCAGATCCTGCCGCGATGGGTCGTGACGCTCCTCGTCGCCGCCCTGTTCGTCGCCAACACGATCAACATCGGCGCCGACTTGGCCGCGATGGGAGATGCCGCCGAACTGGTCACGGGCACAGGCGAGCATATTTTCACCATCGCCTTCGCGGTCGGGTCGCTGCTTCTGCAGTTGTTCGTCCCCTATCATCGCTATGCGTCGATCCTGAAATGGCTGACTCTGGTTCTGCTCGCTTATGTCGCGCTGGTCTTCATGGTGAAGGTCGACTGGGCGGGAGTGGCCAAGGGTATGACTCTTCCGACAACTGCGGGCGCAACCGCGCTCACCACCATCGTGGCGATCTTCGGCACAACCATCAGTCCGTATCTCTTCTTTTGGCAAAGCAGCCAGGAGGTGGAGGAGATCGATCAGGACGATGCCAAGCATCCGTTGGAGGAGGCCCCGGAAGAGGCGCCTGCAGAATTCGGCCGTATCCGCATCGACACGTTCGCCGGCATGGCCGTTTCCAACCTCGTCGCGATCGCGATCATGATCGGCACCGCTGCAACGCTGCATGCGTCGGGACAAACCGAAATCGAGACGGCCGCCGACGCCGCCAAGGCGCTCCAACCGGTCGCGGGCGAGTTCGCGTTCCTGCTGTTCGCGCTCGGCATCATCGGCACCGGGCTTCTCGCAGTCCCCGTGCTCGCCGGATCCACCGCCTATGCGATCGGCGAGGTGCGCGGGTGGAAGACGGGGCTTGAGAAGAAGCCGGGCGAGGCGGTCGGCTTCTACGGCGTGATCGTCGTGTCCATGCTGGTCGGCATTGGGATCGACTGGTCGCCGATCGACCCGATCAAGGCGCTGTTCTGGAGTGCGGTGATCAATGGCGTGGTCGCGGTGCCGATCATGGCGGCGATGATGATCGTGGTTTCACGCAAGTCGGCGATGGGTGAATTCACTGCGTCGTTGCCACTGCGTTTGTTCGGCTGGATCGCCACCGCGGTGATGGCGGCTGCTGCCATCGCAATGTTCGCGGTCTAGGGAGTTCGCGGTCCTGCCGCGTCACGGTCGGCGCGCTCTGCAAAACGGCGCCCGCGATGGCGTGTGAAGCTAAGCTATTGTGCTGAAAGTCAGGTTTCGAAGAATCTTAGCCTCCGGTGTCTATGTCGTAGTGCGCGAAGAACTGGGTCCTGCTAGAGCGGCGTCATGCCACTTTCCCGTGACATCGATGCCGTCGGTCTGGCCGCCATCCTGAAGACCGCGCTCGACGCGGTCGTGGTCATGCGCTTCGACGGCACGATCGCGGGCTGGAACGAGGTCGCGGAGCGCACTTTCGGATGGACATTCGAGGAAGCGGTGGGACAGCGCATGGGCGACCTGATCGTGCCGCACCGCTTCCGCGAGGCGCATGAACCGGGCTCACCCGCTTTCTGGCGACAGGCGAGGCGGTGGTGCTCGACAAGCATCTCGAGCTCGAGGCGGTTCACCGCGATGGGCATGAACTGCCGGTCGAACTTTCGATCACGCGTGCCACGTCGGCCGGCGAACCGGTCTTCCTAGGCTTCCTGCGTGATATCAGCGAACGACGTGCGGCCGAGAGGCGCCAGCAGCTGATGATCGGCGAGCTGAACCACCGGGTGAAGAACCTGCTCGGTGTGGTCGCCGGCATCGCCCACCAGACTGCCCGCTCGTCCGCATCGCTGGATCAGTTCCAGGAGGCCTTTGTCGGGCGGCTGCAATCGCTGGGGCGCGCCCATGAGATACTGAGCGCCGCGACCTGGGAGCGCGCATCCCTGCTCGATCTGGCGCATGCGCTGGTCGGCACCTTTGGCAACGAGGAGGATCGGCGGGCCCGGATTGCCGGACCTGACCTGCTGCTCTCGCCCCGGCAGTTCCTGAGCATCAGCATGATCCTTCATGAGCTGCTCACCAACGCCGTCAAATATGGCGCACTTGCCTCGCCCGAAGGTGAGATCGACTTGACCTGGACGGTGGCTGGAGCGCGCGTCACGCTCAACTGGGCAGAACGCGTCGGGCAGCCGGTCTCGCCACCCGATCGGCAGGGCTTCGGGAGCAAGATGATCGCGCTCAGCGTTAAACACGATCTGAAAGGTTCGGCGTCTACCGACTACGCGAGCGACGGGTTGGCGTTCACGGTGACATTCGACTTGGATTGAGCAGGATCTGGCCATGCAGTTCCATATTGTAGTTCCGCGTTTTGCGGTCGATCGGAAGAAGGGCCCGGTTCCGTTCGCAATGCCTGAGGCATCGGGGCGCGAAGCAGCCTACCTCCAGACGCGCGTCCTGATCATCGAAGACGAGATGATGATCGCATGGATGTTAGAGAGCTTCCTGTCCGAAGCGGGGTTCACCGACATCGTCATGGCCGCCGATGGCGAAGAGGCGCGCCGTGCGGCGATTGAACTGGCGCCAGGCCTGGTCATTTCCGACCTCAATCTCGGCGCAGGCACCAACGGGCTGGAGGCATCGGCGGCCATCTGCCAGCCGAAGGCCATCCCGGTACTTTTCGTGACCGCTTATGCTGACGAGGTGACGCGTGAGCTCATCGCAGCCCAATTCCCGCGGGCCGAACTGCTGCGCAAGCCGGTCGACAGCGGAGCGCTGCTTGGCGCAGTGCGCCGCGCGCTGCAGCCGACGTCACACCACTAAGCCGGTCGGGCTAAACGGCCAGAAGCGCCCGCTCCTAATCACTGAGCTTGGCCGCGAGACTTGGCACCTCTTCGAGCTGCCTGAGCGCCGGGCCGGCGCTCCTCGCGATAGCGCGCGATCTCGAAACCAGGCGCCCGGTGGGTCCGCTATCCCAACTTGACGCCCGGAAGCAGACTGGCAGCTTCCGGCTCAATGTCAGCCGTTAACGCTGGATCGCTGATCGCTAGGTAAGTGGCACATCTCGGTGCGGTTACAGCGTTGCCGCACTCTACGAGTCGTATGCTGACGACATGCTCACTGCCGCTATTTCGCCTGCGATCCCGGTTTACCGAAAGCGAGCGATGATTCGCGCCCGGCCGGGCCCTGAACGCTGTTGCTTTGGCCCAGGCGTGGAAAAGAGCCAGTTCGGTTACATCGGCCGGAACTCTGCACGACGAATAGGCTTCGGACAGGAGCCGGGCAGCAAGCGGTTTTCAGCTTTAAGGCGGGGGGCGCATTAAATGAATTCGCGTTCCGCGAATTCGGGCGGCTCCGCCGGCCCGATCCCACCCCCGCCCCCAATAGAAGTGTTCGTCGTCTTGGCCGACGGCAGTTGCATCCCTGCAACCCGGGACAAGCTCAAGATTGTGCTGCGTCAGGCCCGGTCGGAAGCGACCAAGAAGCGTCGACTGGCGACCATGGAGAAGGCCGGCGAACTCCAGCGCAATCTCGAAGATCGCGCAGCGGCACGGCGCTTGTTGCAGGAGCTCGCCGAGATCGACCGCGACCGCCGCCGGATCGCCGCGACGCTACGCGGCAGGGTCAAGGCCGACCGGTCTGCGCAGCAGACATCCGATGTCGTGAAACGGGCGGCGACATCGCCGTCGCGCATGCCCATTCCAATGACGCGGGTGCCATCGTCCTGGGTGATCGATGACCTGGGCATGCGCGGCGTCCACTACAGCCAGAGCTATATCGGTCGGAAGTCGCCGGGCTTCTATCGCGGCGCCGCGAGGGACCGCTGGCTATACGAGGCGCGCGACGAGGCGGTGCTGCGCGATGAACATGGCGAGCCGATCGTCATCGCCAATATCGGCGACGACCTCGACGAGATCGGCGTCGCATGGCAGGCGATCGAGGACGCCACCACTCGTAAGAATGGCAAGATCCAGATCCGCATCATCGTCGCGTTCGACGCTGATGCCTCCGACGCCGAAAACATCGCGGCGCTCAAGCATTTCTGCAAGACGGTGCTCGAACCGGCGGGGCTGCCCTACAGCGCGGTGATCCACCGCGCGCCCGATGGCGGCGACGCACGCAATGCTCATGCGCACATCCTCACCAACTTCCGCCCGACAGCACGCGTCGAGCCCTATTGTTGGTCGTTCGCCGATCATGTCCGCGGTGAGCTCGACGGTCGCGACGGCGTGCAGATGCTTCGCCATCTGTGGGCGCATTCGATGTCGGAAGCCGCCGAGAGGGCCCAGCGCAATATGCGATATACCGGACTCGGCTATGGCGCGCGTGGGTTGGACCTCGAAGCCGGCGAGCACCTCGGCGAGGCGCGAAGCGCCATCGTGCAGCGTGGCGGCAAGGTCTGGGCGGATGAGCGCAACCGGGTCAGTCAGGCGCGCAATGCCGCTCGGCGGGAGATCCGCGATGCCGACAAGAAGATCGCCGCGCTGAGTGCGCTGCGCGACAGCATCATTGCGCAAGACGAGGCCGAACGTGCGGGCGATGTTCCGATACGACGCTTGGTCAACGCGAGCGCCGGTCAATTGTCCAGCGGCCCTGTGCGGCTCACCGCATTTCGAATCCCAGCGCCAGACTGGCCGGCTGAGCGCGTCTCCGCCAGCGCGGTCGGGACTGCTCGGCCGCCACTTGTTGCATCACGGTTGCCGGTGCCACGGGTGGTCACGCACGAAAGTTCGGTCAAGGATGCGGCACGACCTGCACCGCTGATGTCCAGCCAGCGCCCCGCAGCTGTCAAGCAGTTGCGTCCCCCGGCAGAACTGCACAGGCTTGTGCCGCTCGCCGCCTCCAGAACGCATGCGCCTTCGCCGCAGATCTCGGCATCACGCCAAGGCCTGCCCGTTCAAGTGCCAGTTCGTTCCGCGAAGCGCGGGACGCATGCGGCTGCCTCGACACTGAGGCCACCCGATCAAGAGAAGAGGCAGGCCGAGCGGCTTACGCCCACATCGGTCATCTCTGCCAACGCTCCGCCCGATCCCGCTGTCCGACAGGGGCGTGATATGCTCGCCGCCCTCGCGCGCTGGCGCGAAGCGCAGCAAGAGGGGCTGGCTATCGATCCCTCGGCGGCGGCTCCAAAGCCACAAGTTCCCACCGAACCGACGCGCCAGGCGGAGCGCCGCGATAGTGGCACTACGGATAAGGTGCCGCCTCCGTTCATCAGCGCTTATCGGCGGCGGCGGGCAGTGCCGAAACCGGTTCGCGAGCTGACCACCACCCTGCCCATGCGCGAATGGCTGGAGGACAATCCTCGCCGCTCGTTCCAAGGAGGCGATGCCTCGCAGCTGGAGCAAGACACACATTTGATCGCAAGGCTGCGCAGAGCCGATCTCTATGTGGCCGATTTCGGTTCGGGGTGGCTCGAACTCGATCCACAGGTGATGTGGGCGTTCAAGCTCGATGACGAATGGCTGCAACGGGCACATGTTCAGCGGCAATTGACTGCGCTTCGGGAAGAGCAGCAGACCGCGATCACCGCGTTGCGCATGGAAGCAAGCGCTCGCCCCTTGGCTTTCGGTAAAACCTCCAGCCGCTTCTGGCCCGGCGATCTCGAGCCCACGCTCCTGCGGCGCATCGACCGTTGGTATCGCTTTCCAAACGAAGGGTTGTCGCGCGACCTCTTTCCGATCGAACGCGAAATCCGCGAAGCGCACCGGCAACATGAGTTGGCGAAAGCGCGTCCGGCTACGACCGTGCCGCGCCCCGACTCACCAGCCATTGCTCCAGCACAGGCCAGTGGGACCAGGTATCGGGAGGTCAGGAGGGTCGAAGCGCTTGCGGGCCTGCGCATTCCACCCTTTACCCGGCAAGGCCGCCCCACCAAGTCACTTCTGATGTTGGTCCGCTATGCGGGCGAGCATCCCGAAAGCATCATGGTGCCAGCGGCTGGCTTGCCGCGCGTAGCTGCAAAGATTCCCGAGGTGATCGAGAACCTCCTGCATCAATGGCGAAACGAACCGCGCATCATGAGCGCGGTGGCTGATACCGTCGAGAACAGCCAAGCGGCCGGACGCCCGGTATGGCCAAAGGAATTCGCCAGCGCATTGCGTGCGAACCTCGCTGCACGGCCAGTGCCGGAATGGACGAGCCAAGATATCACCCGCTCGCGCTGACACGGACACCTTTGTGGCTGGCGCGGAAAAGCGCGGATGCACCGCGTGGCCTGGGACAGGGCAGGGCAGCTGAAGATGAGGATGAGCCATAAGGCAGGTGGAAAAATGCTTTGAAGCATTGATCCGAGCCTGACGGCTCCGCGCGCCGCAACTGCGGTGCGCGAACCGCCGCGATGCGGCTCAATACAGGAAACATCATGTCCGATATCATCACGCTACCTCGTGCTCGCGAGGCGGTAAGCACGCCGTTTCGCCCGCCGTTCAACGCGCGCCCGGTATGCGCAGCCGGCCGCGCAAGTCGGTCGCAGGAGGGGCCTTATTCCACGCATTATACGGCGACAGCGTCCTGGCTTTACATCAACCGGATCAGCGGGACCGACCGCTTTGGCAAGGTTCCCGATGCCTATGTCGATCGTGGCGACCTTGTGGCTTCCGGAAGGTGCCATCCCCAGCGGAAGATGCCGCCTGAGCTGAAGACCAGTGACCGCATCTGGCGGGAAGCCGACGAGGCTGCAGCGCAAGAAGGGGAACGCGCGATCGCGGCGACGCATATCGTCGCCGACCTGCCGCCCGAAGGTGGGCCGGAGCGCTGGACCTGGCTGGTTGAGCACTATGCCTATCGGCATCTCGTGGACAAGGGAATGGTCGTGGATTGGGCGATCCATGGCCGTCAGTCGTCGGATGGTGCTTGGGCAGGTAATCCCCATGTCCATCTGCTGGCCACCGCCCGGTTCTGGCGCCCCAACGGCCGCGCCGGGTCGCGACAGTGGCAATGGCTCGCCAACGGCGACCAGATTCGTACCGCGGAAGAAGCCTGGCTCCGCCTGACCGGTCTGCGTCCGCAGATCGACAGCTGATCCACCAATTCCGATCGACCATTGCGCCCGTCGCTTTCGCAAGCGGCGGGCGTCTGCATTTTCGAGGAACAGACGATGTCCTTCTACTACCTCAATCCCAACCGCCGCGGCGAGCGGCTTGCAAGCCGCCTCGAGCAGTTCGAAGACTATCGCGTCCTGCGGCGCTTGCCGCATCCCGATGAGATGTGGTGCCGATCGATGCCCGTACCGGGCAATACGATCCGCCTCGGGATCCTGGATTGTGAAACCACCGGGATCGATCCCGAGCGCGACCGGATCATCGAACTGGCGATCGGCCGAATGGAGATCGACATGGATGCCGGCGATGTCGTCGATGTCACCGCGCCCGTGTCGTGGCTGGAAGATCCCGGCGTCGATGTGCCAGTGGAAATCGAACGGCTGACCGGTATCGCATCACCGATGCTGCTGGGGCAGAAGATTCCCGATGAAATTGTCCTACACACATTGAGCGATGTGGACGTAATCGTCGCGCACAATGCCCGCTTTGACCGTGGGTTCGTGACTAGGCGGTTCCCGATGCTGGCCAATCCCTGGGCCTGCTCGATGAGCGAGGTCGATTGGTCAGGACTGGGCTGGCGGGGAGGGCGCGGCCTCGCGAACCTCCTGACCGAGGCTGGCTTCTTTCTGCCCGACGCCCACCGTGCTGAGGCGGATGTGTGGGCCACGACGTGCCTGCTCGCTATGGCTAGGGGCGATGGCCGTTCGATCGCAGCCACACTGGTCGAAACCGCGCGGCGCACCACCCACAGGCTTTTTGCCGAGCGAGCGCCCTTCGAGTGTAAAGATGCGCTCAAGGCCGCAGGCTATCGGTGGTCGGCCGAGCGCCGGGCTTGGTGGATCGAAGCCGACCAAGAGCGTATTGCAAATGAAGTCGTCTGGCTGCGGCAGCTGCCAGGAGCCATTCAGCCCGCAATCGAAAAGATGACGTGGCTCGAACGTCATCGTTGATCGGCAGTTGCCATGATTTGGGGTGAGCTCTTCGCCTCGGGTGCATCGACGGTGTCCCCGATCTTCCATTCGGCTCGGCCCGCATCCTTCAGCGCATGCAGCACCATTTTACGCAGATACCTAGGCGCTGCCGCGACTCAGCATGGCGGGACCGCGGTGACGCAGCGGCCAGTTAGCGAAATGCGCGATGGCTAGGGGTAGGCCACCCCTTTCCGCCAGGTTTGGGGCCAACGAACGCGTGGATGCCAAGGCCCGCGCGCCTCGGAAAACATATCGCCGCGACCGCCGATCGGCGCGCGGTGCTCACCAAGGCGTTTTGGTTGGTCAGCCTGCCTGTATCGAAAGTGTGCTTGGCCACTTTTCGACACATTGTCCAAGATAGCTCTACATCGGTCGATTCGAGCCAAAGTAAACTTATGCCATTTTCACCTAAATGTCATAAATTGACGAGATTGGACACGATCCAGGTTCATCCCCGCAATTCAAAATCGCGCTCGAAATCGACGATTGTTGCTGGAGCGACCAGAAGGTCTAATCCACCAGTTTGAAGCGAAGCCGGTCGAACGTTGTGGACTCCAGGCCACCGCCGCGAAAATAGGCCTCTATCGACCCTTCTGCAACGAGGATCGCTTCGAAGGCTGCGCTCAGATATTCGGGCTTCACATCGAGCAGGGCTTCGACCGCTGCTGAATCCAGCTTGTGGCCGTAGCGCTCGCGCGTGCGCTCCAGCATGCCTCGCTTCATCGCGCGCAAGCCGGTGTCGCCCCTGGAGTGCAGATAATCCGCCATGATCGCATCGCGCGGCACGCCAAGCAGGCTGAGCAGCAGCGCGCAGAAGATGCCGGTTCGGTCCTTGCCCGCGGTGCAATGGACGAGCGTCGCGCCTGGCTGCGTGGCGATGCGTTCGATGGCGCGCGCGAATAGCCGGCGATAGGGCGGCGCGAAGGGCAGGGTGCGATACAAATCGTCATAGAAGAGCTCGACTGCCGCCAAGCTGAGCGTGCCATCGCGCAGCATCGCGAGGTGCGGTGCATCGTGGGTGCGGTCTTGATCATGGGCGAGGACGCGTTCGGCCCAGTCGCCTGGCCAAAGAGAGGGTTGTGCGTGGCGCTCGCTCGCATAGCGCAGATCGGCGATCGTCGTCAGGTCGAGCGCCGCCAGTTGTTCGGCCGCGGCCGGCGACAACTGGTTGAGATGGCCGCAGCGATAAAGCATTGCGCTGCGGACGGTGCGGCCATCGGAGGCTGAAATGCCGCCAAAGTCGCGGAAGTTGATCAGGCTTTCCATTCAGCCCCGGGCCCGCGCCGCGAATTCCCAGGCCGCGTTCGCCAGCCGGTATACGCTGGCCGCAGTCTGCTGGGCCTTGGCACTGGAGGCGGTGCCATCCTGGATGCGCTTCTTGATACCTTGAACGATGCCGGTGAGGCGGAACAGATTGTACGCGAAATACCAATCGAGATCGGGGACGCCGTCGCGGCCGGTGGCGCGGCAATAGCGTTCCACCACGTCATCGAGAGTCGGAATGCCTGTCTCAGATCCGGTTATCCCTTTCACCCCCGATCGGCCTTCGGGCTGGGTCACCCAGCTCATCAGGAAATAGCTGAGGTCGGCAAGCGGATCGCCAAGGGTCGACAGCTCCCAGTCCAGCGTTGCGATCACCCTTGGTGCATCATGCGCAAAAATCAAATTGTCGATGCGATAATCGCCATGAACGATCGAGGTGCGCGTCTGTTCGGGCAGCGTCGCGGGCAGCCATTCGATCAGCTGCTCCATCGCGGGCATGTGCTCGGTTTCGGAAAGGCGGTATTGCCTGGTCCAGCGATCGACCTGACGGCCGAAATAATTGCCGGGCTTGCCATAGGTCTCGAGCCCCGCGGCGACATGATCGACATTGTGAAGCGCGGCGAGCGTGTCCACCATGGCTTCATAGTGTACGCGCCGTTCGTCCGCGGACATTCCGGGCAGGGCGCCATCCCACAGAGTCCGCCCCTGCACCATTTCCATGACGTAGAATGCCGAGCCGATGACGCCTGCATCTTCGCACAGGCCAAAGGGACGTGGCACCGGAAACCCGGTCGGGTGGAGGCCGGCGATCACGCGATACTCGCGCTCGACCGCATGCGCCGACGGCAATAGCGGGCCGAAAGGCTTGCGGCGCAGCACATAGCTGCCCGAAGGCGTGTCGAGCCGATAGGTCGGGTTGGACTGACCGCCGGCGAACTTCACATAATCGAGCGGCCCCCCGAACCCCGCGACATGCGCACACATCCATTCGACCAGCCGATCGAGATCGAGCCGGTCCTTGTCCTCGACTGCGGCGGTATCGGGCGCATCGGAAGCTTGCATGGCCGGAAATCCTACAAGGTGCTGAGCAAATGGCCGCCATCCACCGTCAACACACTGCCGGTCATATATGCGGAAGCGTCTGACGCGAGCAGCAGCAGCGGGCCGGTCAGGTCGTCCAGCTCACCGAGGCGGCGCTGCGCGATGCGGCGGATGAGTTCGGCGCCCTTCTCGGTCTCGAAAAAGTCGCGATTGATGTCGGTGCGGACATAGCCGGGGGCGATTGCGTTGACCCGGACCCCGTAGCGGGCAAGTTCGAGCGCCATCTGCTTGGTCAACTGAATCACGCCGGCCTTGGACACTGAGTAAGCCGTGAGATTCGGAGTCTGGCGGAATGCGGTGATCGACGCGATGTTGACGATGCTGCCGCCCTTGCCGCGTTCACGCATCCCGCGACCAATCGCGCGGCTGACCAGCCACAAGCCCTTGAGATTGGTGTCGAGGGTCGCGTCCCAATCCGCTTCGTCCAGGTCCAGCGTTGCGCCGGGGCGGCTAATGCCGGCATTATTGACCAGGATGTCGATCGGTCCGGCTGCTTCGGCCATCGCCTTCACGGAAGCGGCATCGGCGACGTCGAGCGCGATGGCGCGGCCGCCAATCGCTTCGGCCAAGGGCTGCAATTTGTCGGCGCGGCGGGCGGCAACGATCACCTCGGCGCCAGCCTGCGCCAGTATCCGGGCGAAATGCGCGCCGAAGCCGTCGGTCGATGCGCCGGTGACCAGAGCGACCTTGCCGGAAAGGTCCGAGCTCATGCCTGCGCCTCGCGCCAGTCGCGGCGGATCTTCTTGGCGAGGCTCCATTTGTGCACTTCGGTTGGCCCATCATAGATGCGGAAGGCGCGCACTTCGCGAAAGACCTGGGCGACGATGGTGTCGCCGGAAACGCCCGTGCCGCCCATCACCTGGACGCAGCGATCGGCGATGCGCATCAGCGCTTCGCTGACTGCGACCTTGGCCATCGAACTTTCGACGGTTCCGAGCGCCCCCGTGTCCAGCACGTCGGCGCACCAGTCGATCATCACCTCGGCCTGTTTCAGGTCGATGAGGTTCTCGGCGAGCATGAAGCCAACGCCCTCGTGCTCGATCAGCGGCTTGCCGAACGCATGGCGGCGATTGGCGTAATCCGCTGCGATCTCATGGGCGCGGGTACAGGCACCTAGCCAGCGCATGCAATGCGTGAGCCGGGCGGGGGCGAGGCGGATCTGGGCAAGCTTGAAGCCTTCGCCGGGCTGGCCGAGCAACTGGTCCGCGGGCACGCGCAGCCCCTCGATCGCGACCACCGAATGGCCGCCGGGCATCGAGCTGTCGATCGTGTCCAGCACCCGCTCGATCCGGATCGCGGGGTCGGGCAGATCGACGAGGAACATCGACGCGCCTTCCTCGCTCTTGGCCATGACGATGCCGATCTGCGCGCCATCGGCGCCGGTGATGAACGCCTTGCGGCCGTCGATCACCCAGTGATTGCCGTCGCGGCGCGCGGTGGTCTGCAGCATCGACGGATCCGAACCGGCGCCGCCCTCCGCAGCCGGCTCGGTCATGAAGAAAGCGGAACGGCCGGTGCCTGCGACCAGCGGCTTGAGGAAGCGCTCCTTGAGCTCGGAGCCGGCTGCCTTGCCGAGCAGGTACATATTGCCCTCGTCGGGCGCCATGACGTTGACTGCGAGCGGACCGAGCGGAGACAGTCCGGCGGCACGCAGCACCTTGGCGGTCGCGCGGTGGCTGAGATGCGTGCCGCTGGCGAGGATGTGCGGGGTCAGCACGCCCGCTTGGCGCGCGAGGCTGCGCAGTTCATGCACCAGTTCGTCCGCCGGCCCATGCGCGCCGCAACGGGGGTCGTGCTCGAAGGGCGCGACCGTCTCGCGCACAAAAGTTTCCACGCGCGCCGCGATTGCGCTGCCGTCGTCGTCGATCACGTCACTCTCCTGCATTCACGGGCGGATGCGGCCTCAAATCCGTCGCTCTACGCCCTGCCAAAATGGTTCGCGCAGCTTGCGCTTGAATATCTTGCCCGAATCTTCGCGCGGCAGGCCCGTGCGGAACTCGACCTGCCGAGGCACCTTGAACGACGCCATCCGGCCGAGAAGATAGCCGCGCACGTCCTCGGGCGAGAGCGTGCGGCCCGGCTCGGGCTCGACCACGGCATACACCTGCTCGCCATACTCCTCCGACGGGATGCCGAAAATCGCGCAATCCGAAACGCCCGGCATCTCGCCCAGCTCTGCCTCGATCTCGGCAGGATAGATGTTCACGCCGCCCGAAATGATCATGTCGATCGAACGGTCGCAGATGTAGAGAAACCCGTCCGCGTCGAAATAGCCGATATCGCCCGTCGCGATCAGGCCGTCGCGATCCACCGCGGCCCGCTTGCCATCGGCGCCCTGATAAGTGAACTCACCCATCGTGCGCAGCCGGGCGACCACTTCGCCGATCTCGCCGGCCGGCAGCGTCTGCGATTTTCCGCGCATGATGCGGACTTCGGCATGATCGACGACGTGGCCGACGGTACCGGGATGGGCGAGCCATTCTTTCGAATCGCAGAAGGTGACGAGGCCGACTTCGGTCGAGCCGTAATATTCGTCGATGATCGGACCCCACCACTCGATCATCGCACGCTTGACTGGCGGCGGGCAGGGGGCGGTGCCGTGTACCGCTGTCTCAAGCGACGAAAGGTCGTAGCGTGTGCGGACTTCTTTGGGGAGCTTGAGCAGGCGATGGAACATCACCGGCACCATGTGGAGGTGCGTCACGCGCTCCTGTTCGACCAGACGCAGCAAATCCTCCGTATCGAAGCGCGGTTGCAGGATCACTCGGGCGCCGGCGCGAGCAGCGGTCAGCCCGTAGAAATTGGGCGCGGTGTGATACATCGGGCCGGTCACCACGGTGGTGATCGGGGTGCCGGCCTTTTGCGCCTTGCTGAAGCCATAGGCATCGCACAGGGCACCGACCATTGCTGCGCGCTCGGCAGGATCCGGCAGGGGCCGCTTGACGCCCTTGGGATTGCCGGTGGTGCCCGACGTGTAGATGATCGTGCCGGGCGCGGTCAGTGCGGGACCGTCATATCCATCGAAGCCGGCAAGCCAGGAGGACCATCCGGTCATTCCCGGCGGGATCCGGCACCGTTCGGCGGCAATGCCATAGGCTTCCGCGATCTCCGGCGGCGTCTCGACGACGAATACCGGTACGCCTGGGGGCAGTACATCGGCGATACCCGAGATCAGATCGGCATGGATGACGATCGCCTTGGCGTCACAATCGCGAAACAGATAATCGGCTTCGGGCGGGGCATAGTGCCAATTGACCGGCGTTGGATAGGCGCCGATCAATCCCGCGGCGAAACTCGCTTCGAAAAAGGTAAAGTCGTTACGCAGGTACAGAGCGATGACATCACCCGCGCGCAAGCCGATCGACAGGAAGCCGGTGGCCGCCCGCGCCGCCTGCTCCTCGACATCCTGCAACGTGATCGAGCGATCGCCGCTAACGATCTCGCCCATGCCGACATTCTCCCCTGGATTTTGCACGCCTCGCACGAAGCATTCCCGCCGGCGATGACTCACTGCTTGTCAATTCATGGGTCGATGTGTCAAGTTTGCTGGCGACAAGCAAATTAATTTTGCGCGGGCGATATGGAGTGGGAAACCGAATGGACTATCGGACGATCAGCTTAGCGGAAGAGGATGGCGTCGCTACCGTCACGCTCGAAGCGCCCGAGCGGCTCAATGCGATCGACCCGCGCATGGCGGTGGAACTGGCGCATGTCTTTGGTGCGGCGAGCGCGTGGCGTGCGATCCTGTTGACGGGCGCGGGGCGCGCCTTTTCGTCGGGCGCGGATCTCAGCCCGGACGCGGCCAAAAGCGCGGGTGACGAGATCCAGGATCCCAGCGCATGGCTGGATACGGTGTATAACCCCATGGTCGTGGCGATACGCGATTGCGCGTGTCCGGTGGTGACTGCGGTCAACGGCCCGGCGGTCGGCATCGGCTGCGCACTTGCGCTGATGGGCGATATCGTCGTGGCGAAGCAATCGGCTTATTTCCTTCAGGCCTTTCGCCGCGTCGGTCTGATCCCGGATGGTGGCTCGACTTTCCTTCTGCCGCGCCTCGTCGGCAAGGCGCGTGCGATGGAGCTGATGCTGCTGGGAGATCGGCTCGATGCGCAGACCGCGCTCGACTGGGGTCTTATCAATCGCGCGGTGCCTGACGATGCGTTGATGCCGACCGCGCGGGAAATCGCCCGGTCACTTGCCAAGGGACCGGCTTCGCTGGGGCTTATCCGCAGCGCGATCTGGGCATCGCTTGATGTCGACTGGGCTCGGCAGCTTGCGAACGAGCGCCAGGCCGCACGCCTCGCCGTGCACACCTCGGATTATAAAGAGGGCGTGCAGGCGTTTCTCGAAAAGCGCCCTCCCGAATTCACGGGCCATTGAACGGTAATTTGATTGCGTCTGACAAATAAGTTGATTAGCGGTCTCTTGTGAAGAGAATCGTGCGCGGTGAGGAATGCTCGCTGGCCGGAGGGGAGTTTGACCAGGGATGACTTTCGCCGCCGATCTTTGCGCCGGGCTTTCGCTGCCCGCGATCTGCGCGCCGATGTTCCTGGTCTCCGGGCCCGAGTTGATCCGCGAGGCGTGCAAGGCCGGGCTCGTCGGCGGAATTCCGCGGCCGAACGCGCGGGACGCGGCGGAGTTCGAAGGCTGGATGCGCGAAGTCACCGAGGCGCTGAAGACGCATCGTGACGCCGATCCGGGCCGCCCGGTGGGTCCGATTGCAGTCAGTGTCGATATGCGAATGCCGGAAACGGAGATTGTCGAGACCTTCCGGACCTGCGCCCGCTACGGGGTCAACGTCTTCATCACCGCCGCGGGCGATCCCAGCGAGTTCATTCGGCGTGCGCATGGCGAGGGTGCTTATGTGATGCACGACATCACCAGCATCCGCTTCGCCGAAAAGGCGATCCGCGCAGGGGCGGACGGGCTCAACTGCATCGGCGCGGGCGGTGGAGGGCATTCGGGGCTGATCAGTCATCTTGCGCTAATTCCGCGTGTGCGTTCGATCTTCGACGGCGTCATCGTGATGGGCGGGGCGGTCGCCAATGGCGCGGGAATCCGCGCGGCTGAAGTGCTCGGCGCGGATCTCGCCTATCTCGGGACCCGCTTCATCGCCACGCTCGAAGCGCGGGTGGCGCAGGAATATAAGGACCTGCTGGTTAGCGATAGCTCGTCCGATTTGCTGTATACCGGCGATGTGGCGGGGGTGCCTGCGAGTTGGATGGTCAATTCGATCCGCCGCGCCGGGCTCGACCCGTTCGATCTGCCTAAGCCGCTCGGGCACGGCCTGAAATACGATCACCTGCCGCCCGATGCCCGGCCTTGGAAAGAGCTGTGGAGCGCCGGGCAGAGCATCGACCTGATCGACGAAATCCTGCCGGTCGCCGAGCTCGTCGATCGCCTGCGCGCCGAATATCGCGCCGCCTGCGCGATTCCGCCCTTTACCGGCGCGTTGCTTTGATCCCCTAAGTTACGGAGCTTATCCCGACATGGACCTCGACTTCTCGGACGATCAGAAAGAGCTACGGAATCACCTCCGCCGCTTCTTCGCCGAAAAGTGCCCGCCCGGCGCGGTGCGCGCAGTGCTCGATGGCGCGCAGCCTTTTGATCGCGCGCTATATAGCGAGCTGGCGCAGCTTGGCATGCTCGGTGCGGCGATCCCCGAGGAATATGGCGGGGCGGGGATAGGGTATCTTGAGCTGTGCGTGCTCGCCGAAGAGGCGGGCCGCGCCCTCGCGCCGGTGCCGATATCGTCTTCCGTGTTCCTAGCCGCCGAGTTCCTGCTTGCCGCGGGCTCGGCGGAGCAGAAGCAGCGCTGGCTTCCGGTGATCGCGGCGGGCGAGGCCGTCGGCACCTTTGCCTTCGCCGAGCGTGCCGGACGGGTAACGTCGGCGACCATCGCCTGTGCGGTGCACGATAACATGTTGAGCGGGCGCAAGATCGTCGTGCCCGACGGTGCGGTCGCCGATTTCGCGATCGTCGCGGCGCAGGCTGACGGCCAAGTGGGCCTGTTCCTCGCTGAACTGTCTGGCCCCGGCGTCCAGCGCCGCGCGGTCGAGACGATTGATCCTGCGCGGCCCCTGGCGGAGCTGGTGTTCACCGACGTCCCGGTTACCCCGCTGGACGGCAGCGACGGGTGGGCGACCATCGAGCGGGTGTTCGATCGCGCGGCGGTGCTGCTGGCGTTCGAGCAGATCGGGGGCGCCGAGCGGGCGCTGGAAATGGGCCGCGACTATGCGCTCAGCCGCACTGCATTCGGGCGCGTGATCGGCTCCTTTCAGGCGATCAAGCATATGCTCGCCGATATGTATGTCGCGGTCACGCTGGCGCGTTCCAACGCCTATTTCGCGGCCTGGGCGCTCTCCAACGACGCGCCGGAGCTGCCGGTAGCGGCGGCCACCGCGCGCGTATCGGCGACGCATGCGTTCCAGCTATGCGCGAAGAACAATATCCAGGTGCATGGCGGCGTCGGCTTCACCTGGGAATTCGACTGCCATCTTTATTACCGCCGCTCGCAGGCGCTGGCGCTGGCGCTAGGGTCGCTTTCGCTGTGGGAAAGCCGGCTGGTGGAGCGGCTGGCGATGCGAAACCATGATCAGGGAGCCGCCCGATGAACTTCGACGATACGCTGCAGGAAGCGGCCTTCCGCGCCAAGGTTCGCGCTTGGATCGATTCCAATGCGCCCAAGCATCTCGAAGAGCCGCTGAGCAAACTCGGCTTCGGGCAGCGCGACATCGAGGGGTATGACGACACGATCGATCTGTCGCGCGATTGGCAGAAGAAGAAGGCCGAGGCCGGCTTTGCCTGCCTGCAATGGCCGCTGGAATTCGGCGGCGGCGGTCTTGGCCCGATGGAGCGGGTGATCTGGGGGCAGGAGGAGGGCGCCTATGCGGCGCTCCATTTCCCGTTCAGCGTGGGCCAGGGCATGTGCGGCCCGACCATGCTCGCCTGGGCGAGTGAGGCGGACAAGAAGCGCTATCTGCCGCCAATCGTCTCTGGCGAAGAAATCTGGTGCCAGCTCTTTTCCGAGCCGGGTTGCGGTTCGGATCTGGCCGGCGTGCGCACCCGTGCCGAGCGAGCCACGGACGGTTCGGGCGACTGGATCATCAACGGGCAGAAGATCTGGACGAGCTACGCCCAATATTCCGATTTCGGCCTGATCATAACGCGCACCGATCAGGACGTGCCCAAGCATAAGGGGCTGACCGCCTTCTTCCTCGACGTGCATGCGCCCGGCGTCGAGATGCGCCCGATCAAGCAAGCCAATGGCGACAGCGAATTCAACGAAGTGTTCTTCACCGATGTCCGCGTACCGGACTCGCAGCGGCTGGGCGATCCCGGCCAGGGCTGGCAGGTCGCGCTGACCACCTTGATGAACGAGCGGCTCTCGATCGGCTCGGGTATCCCGACCGGGTTCGAGGAACTGCTCGACTTCTGCCGTACGGCGACCGTGGGTGACGTGCCGGCGCTGGACGATCCGATGGTGCGTTCGCGACTGGCTTATTTCGCCGCGCGCAGCCGTGGCCTCGCTTATACGTCGATGCGTTCGATCAGCGCCTTGTCGAAGGGCGAGATGCCGGGGCCGGAGAATTCGATCGGCAAGCTCGTCGCCGGCGCGATGATGCAGGAGATCGCCACCTTCGCACTCGATCTGCAGGGGCCGGCGGGCGCGCTGTTCGGCAATGAATTCGATCCTGCTGCGAGTTTTCAGGCGATGGTCCTGCGCTCACCCGCGACTCGCATCGAGGGCGGATCGGACGAGATATTGCGCAACATCATCGCCGAGCGCGTGCTCGGGCTGCCGGGCGACATCCGCGTCGACAAGACCGCGACCTTCCGCGAGCTTTCGACTGGCGGCGGATTGGCCGCGCAGGGATAGGCACCAAGTCTCGTGGACATCCTCTTTTCCGAGCAGGAGCAGCATTTCCGCGAGACATGCCGCACATGGCTGGCGGCAAACGTGCCCGATGCGCGCCGGCCGCTGGACGCAGTGGATGCAGAGGCGTTCGACCGCGCGTGGCAGCGAACCTTATTCGACGCGGGCTGGGCCGGCATCGACTGGCCGGAGGAATATGGCGGTCGCGGCATGTCGATGATCGAGCAGGTTATCTGGCTGGAGGAATATGCCAAGGCGCATGCGCCGTGGATCGGATCGAACTTCGCCGGGATCAACCATGCCGGGCCGACGATCATCCTGCACGGTACCGAGGAGCAGAAACGGCGCTATCTGGCGCCCACGCTGAAGGGCGAGACGATCTGGTGCCAAGGGTTCTCCGAACCCGGAGCGGGATCGGACTTTGCCGGCATCTCGACCCGCGGCCGGATCGAGGGCGACGAGATCGTCGTCAACGGATCGAAGATCTGGACCAGCTTTGCCGAGATCGCGGATTTGCAGGAACTCATGCTGCGCACCGAGCCGGGCTCGACCCGGCACAAGGGGCTGAGCTGGGTAATCTGCGACATGCGCAGCCCCGGCATTGAGGTTCGGCCGATCCGCAACATGGCGGGCGAGGGCGAGTTCGCGCAGGTATTCTATGAGGATGTGCGCATTCCGCTCGCCAATGTCGTCGGCGGACTGGGCAATGGTTGGCAGGTGGCGATGTCGACCTTGGGCTTTGAGCGCGGCACCGGTTTCATCTCCGAGCAGGTCAAGCAGCGCGAGGATATCGAGACGCTGATCGTAGCGGCGCGCGCCGATGGCCGGTTGGCGGATGCGCGGATCGCCGGGCAATTGGCGGAGCTGCGCGCCGAAGTCGCTGCGCTGCAGGCGATGACCTATCGCGGCATTTCCGAAGTGATCCGCAGCGGCGCGGTCGGTGCCGAATCGTCGATCACGCGCCTTGCCATGGCCGAGCTTGGCCAGCGCATTCAGGCGTTCGCTGTCGCGCAGCTTGGCGATGCGGTTCTCGACTTCCGCTATGGCGACGCCGGGACGGTCTACGAATATTTGAAAGGTTTCGACGCGACCATCGCCGGCGGCACTGCGCAGATTCAGCGCAACATCATCGGCGAGCGCATCCTCGGCCTGCCGCGGGCGAGGGCCTGAGCAATGGACCTGTCGCTCGACGAGGATCAGGTCATGCTGCGCGATACGGCGCAGCGCTGGATCGAGGACAATCTTGGCATGGATCAGCCGCGCGCCGATGCCGGGGCGATCCTGCGCGCGCTGGATCCGCTCGGCTGGCTTTCGATGACGATGGCGGAAGTCGGCCTCAGTCATGCGACCGAGGCGGTGCTGTTCGCGGAACTCGGGCGGAACCTCGCGCCTGTCGGTGGACTGGCGACCGCTGTCGCGCGCAGATGGTCGGATACCGAGGGTGTGGTCGCGCTGGGACTGGGGAGCCGCGTTTTCGACCCTGTCGACATGCCCGTGGCATTGTCGATTGTCGGAGAGCAAGCCGGGCTGACTGCGTTTTCACCGCAGGAGGATCGGCCGACGCTCGATCCATCGACCCGGCAGATCCTTCTGCCGGCGAACCCGGCGCTCGATGCCATGATGCCGCGGGAAGCAATTCGCCATCTGCGCCTCCTCTCTGCGGCCTATGCAGTGGGCTGCGCCGAGCGGTCGGTGGCGGTCGCAACCAATTATGCGAAGTTACGCGAGCAGTTCGGTCAGCCGATCGGGGCGTTTCAGGCGATCAAGCATATGTGCGTCGATGCGCTGGTTCGTTCGGAATCGGCGCGTGCGCAACTCTATTATGCCGCCTGCGCGCTGGATGCGGGAGCGGGCGATGCGGGCTTCCATATCGCCGCAGCCAAGCATCTTGCCGATCGCGCCGCGCTGGCCAACGCGCGAACCGCGATCCAGGTGCATGGCGGCATGGGCGTGACCGACGAAGCGGTTCCGCACCGGTTGCTCAAGCGGGCGCATCTGCTCGCCTTGATATTGCCGGCAAGCTCACTAAATTTGTTTGACGACAGCAAATAACAATTGCAAATGACCTGCGAGCCGGCATTGGCCTGGCAGGAGAGGAGATCTTCGATGGCTGAAGCATATATCATCGATGCGGTGCGCACCCCGCGCGGCGTGGGTAAGCTGGGCAAGGGCGCGCTGGCGCACATGCACCCGCAACAGCTGGCGGCGACGGTGCTGCGTGCGATCCGGGATCGCAATCATCTCGACACGGCGCAGATCGATGATGTGATCTGGTCGACCTCGACGCAGCGCGGCAAGCAGGGCGGCAATCTGGCCCGCATGGCGGCGCTCGACGCCGGCTTCGACGTGCGCGTCAGCGGCATGACGCTCGATCGCTTCTGCGGCGGCGGCATTTCGACCATCAGCCTGGCCGCGGCGCAGGTGATGAGCGGGATGGAGGATATCATCATCGCCGGCGGCACCGAAATGATGAGCTATGCCAATCACGTCATGAACCAGGACGTTGCGGAAGGGCGCGGCCCGACGCTAATGGGCGCCGGTAACCCGACGCTTGACGCGCAGCATCCGCAGTCGCACCAGGGCGTGTGCGGAGACGCCATCGCGACCCTTGAAGGCATCAGCCGCGAAGAACTCGACGCGTTCGGACTGGAAAGTCAGCGCCGCGCCAAGATCGCGATCGACGAGAACCGCTTCGCCAAGTCGGTGGTGCCGGTGGTCGACGAGAATGGCGCTGTGGTGCTCGATCGCGAGGAATATCCGCGCCCCGAAACCACCGCCGAGGGTTTGGCGCAGCTCAAGCCGGCCTTCACCGCGCTGGCGGACTGGCCCTATGACGACAAGGGTGCGACCTATCGCCAGCAGATCGCGCGGCGCTATCCCGATCTCGAGATCGAGCATGTCCATCATGCCGGAAATTCCTCCGGCGTGGTCGATGGCGCGGCGGCGGTGCTGATCGCATCGGAGCGCGGCGTTCGCGAACATGGCCTGAAGCCGCGCGCCCGGATCGTGGCGACGGCCAATATGGGCGATGATCCCACGCTGATGCTGAACGCGCCCGTTCCGGCGGCGCGCAAAGTGCTCGAAAAGGCCGGCCTCACCACGGACGATATCGACTTGTGGGAAGTCAACGAGGCGTTTGCCGTCGTCGCGGAGAAGTTCATCCGCGATCTCGATCTCGATCGCGACAAGGTCAACGTCAACGGCGGCTCGATCGCGCTCGGCCATCCGATCGG
Organism: Sphingomonadales bacterium; assembly: GCA_004173185.1. Classification (GTDB taxonomy): domain Bacteria; phylum Pseudomonadota; class Alphaproteobacteria; order Sphingomonadales; family Sphingomonadaceae; genus Sphingomonas. The sequence goes on from SEFZ01000004.1 coordinate 310,657, forward strand.
CGCGACCGGCGCGATCCTGATCGGCACGGTGCTCGATGAACTGGAGCGCACCGGCGGCCGCTACGGGCTGGTCACCATGTGCGCCGCGGGCGGCATGGCGCCCGCCGTCATCATCGAACGCCTGGATGGGGTGCTGGCAGCGTGAAGATCGACAATAGCATTTCGGCAATCGTGACCGGGGGCGCCTCCGGGCTGGGCGAAGCGACGGCGCGTGCGCTGGCCGCGCAGGGTGCGAAGGTCGCGATCTTCGACCTTCAGGCCGAACGCGGCGAGAAGGTCGCGGCGGAGATTGGCGGCCTTTTCTGCCAGGTCGACGTGACCAGCGACGACAGCGTCGAGGCGGGACTGGCCAAGGCGCGCGCCGCGCACGGTCAGGAGCGGGTACTTGTCAATTGCGCCGGCACCGGCTGGAGCCACAAGACCGCCGGCCGCAACAAGGCGGACGGTACGATCAAGCACTACCCGCTCGACGTGTTCGAGCGCACCATTCAGATCAACCTGATCGGCACGTTCCGCTGCATCGCCAAGTCGGCCGCGGGCATGCTGACGCTTGATCCGCTTGAGGACGGTCAACGCGGGGCGATCGTCAACACGGCATCGGTCGCGGCGGAGGATGGCCAGATGGGCCAGGCCGCTTATTCCGCGTCGAAAGGCGGGGTGGTCGGAATGACCTTGCCCATCGCGCGCGACCTGATGGGCGAGGGTATCCGCGTCAACACGATCCTGCCCGGCATCTTCGATACGCCACTGATGCAGAGCGTGCCGGACAATGTGAAGGACGCGCTGAGCGCCAGCGTGCCATTCCCCAAGCGCCTGGGCTTGCCCGCCGAATATGCGCATCTCGTCCTGACCATGGTCGAGAATAATTACTTCAACGGCGAGGATGTCCGGCTCGACGGCGCGATCCGCATGGCGCCGCGCTGAGCGGCTCTGGATAGCGGGAGGGATAGGACATGGAGTTCGCCTGGTCGCCGGTGCAGGATGCGTTCCGCGCATCGATCCGCGATTTCATCAGCGCCAATTTGCCGGATGGCTATGACGCGCTGATCCGTGAAGGGCTCGGCACCGGTCCGCGGACCGTGATGGGCAAGCAATTCTCGCAAAAGCTTGCCGAGCAGGAGATGCTGGTTCGCCATTGGCCGGTCGAATATGGCGGCGGCGGCGACGACGACTGGTGGAATTACTTCATCCAGACCGAGGAAAACTGGGCGGCATGGGAGCCGCGCGGGCCGCAATATATGAATACGTCGTGGATCGGCCCGTCGATCATGCGATTCGGCACCGAAGCGATCAAGCAGGCCCATCTGCCGGCGATCCGCGAAGGCACGGTCGCCTGGTGCCAGGGCTTTAGCGAGCCGCATGGCGGCACCGATCTGGCCGCGATGCGAACCAGCGCCGAGCCGGTCGAGGGCGGTTACCGGATCAATGGGTCGAAGATCTGGACCTCCTATTCGCCGTCGGCAGACTACATCTTCCTGCTCGCGCGCACCGGCAAGGGCCGCAAGGATATCTCCTGCTTCCTGCTGCCGATGGACTCTCCCGGTATCCTAGTGCGCGAGAATCCCGGTGTGGTGCCGGTGGGCCATCTCAATGAAGTGTTCTTCAGCGATGTGTTCGCGCCTGTGGAGTCGATGCTCGGCAACGAGGGCGAAGCGTGGGAGATCGTCAAGTTCGTCATCGCTTATGAGCGTATCGGCGTGCCCTTTTATCATATGGGCTCGGCGCTGCTCGACCATGTCGTCGCGCAGCTTCAGGCGCAGGACCGGTTCGACGATTCGCATGTCCGCGCCTTCGCCGCACGGGTTCGCGCCGAGCTCGAGGCGGCGCGCCAGATCAGCTACAGCGTGATGGACGAGCGCGCCAGGGGCATGCCGTCATCGGCACTTGCGCAGCTCGGCCGGTCGAGCAACGTCACCTCCGGACGCAGCCTGCTCGATTTCCTGTCCGAAGTTCTGGGGCCGGAAATCGGCGACGGCGATGGCACGATCGAAAGCTATTACCGCTTCACCTTGCCGAACGGTCACGGTGCCGGCGCACACGAAGTGGTGCTGAATGCGATCGCGCAGGGCATGCTCGATCTGCCGCGGGGTTAAGGCACATGGATTACACGCTTTCCGACGATCAGCGGGCTCTTGTCGAGGGCGTCGATGCCCTGCTCTTGCGGCATGCCGGCGCGCAATTGCCCGAGACGTTTGTGTATTACGACGCGGCGCTGGCCGGGGAGTTGCGCGAAGCGGGCTTTCTCGATGTCGCGCGCATGGAGGGATTCGGGGCGCTCGATGCGGCGCTGGTGCTCGAGCGGATCGCCCGCCTCCCGCACTGCGTCGAAGCGGCGACGACGATGCTCGTGCTCCCCAGGCTTGGTCTCGAGCTTGACGGGCCGATTGCAATCACCAGCGAAAAGCTGCTCGCGCGGCCGATCCGGTTCCTGCCGGTCGCGCAGCATCTGCTGATCGAGGGCAATGACGGCGCGGCCTATGTCATGGCAATTGGGCCCGACACGGTCGAACCGATCGAGACGATCATCGGCTATCCTTATGGGCGGTTGCGCGCACTGCCGGATCTCGCTGCAATGCAGCGACTCGACGATGGAGCGGGCGCAGTGCTGCGCCAGTGGCATCAGGTCGGTTTCGCGCTGGAAGGTGTTTCGGCAGCGGCTTCGGCACATCTCCACACGCTGGAGTATGTCAGGGAACGCATGGTGTTCGGCCGGCCGGTCGGCGCGTTTCAGGCTGTGCAGCATCGCCTCGCTTTGTGCCTTGAGCTGATCCAGGGCGCGCGGTGGCTGGCGCTAAAGGCAGCCTTCAGCGGCGATCCCGCCGACGCGGCGCTGGCTGCGACACGGCTCCAGAGCGCGATCCCGCAACTGGTCTGGGACCTGCACCAGTTCAATGGCGCGCAGAGCTGGACCCTGTCCAATCCGCTGCATTTCTGGACCTTCCGTCTGCGCGCGCTCCAGAGCGAGCTCGGCGGGGCCAATCAAAGCGCGCTAGCGGCAGCTGAAGCGCTATGGCCGCGCCGGGCGCGGGCATAAAAGGTAGAAGCATCGGGCGTAGTGCCTGAGCGGAGAGGGGAAGCGATAATGCGATTTGCCGGACGAGCCGCCATTGTCACTGGCGCGGGATCGGGCATCGGCCGCGCCGCTGCCATGCGGCTGGCCAGCGAGGGCGCCAATGTCGTGCTGGTCGGCCGCAATGCCGCGCGCCTCGATGAAAGCCTCGCGATGCTTCGTGGCGAAGGCGCTGAAGCGATCGCCGTTGCTGTCGACCTGTCGGAAGAGCGCGCCCCCAAGACCGTGGTCGACGCTTGCATTGCGGCGTTTGGGCGGCTTGACGTGCTGGTCAACAATGCTGCGGTTGGCCGCAACTATGACGCTGTCGAGCCGGGTACCATGCGCCCGCTGCACGAAACTACGCGCGAAGCCTGGGGCCGGGTGCTCGACATCAATCTGACGGCGACGGCGTTCCTGATCCGCGAGGCGCTCCCGCACCTCAAGGCATCGGGCAAGGGTGCGATCGTCACTCTGGCAAGCATTCTCGGCTTTCGCGGCGACCTTACCGACCATGCTTACACCGCGACCAAGGCAGCAATCATCAACCTGACCCGGTCAGTGGCGATCACTTATGGCGCGCAGAACGTCCGCGCGAACTGCATCGCGCCAGGACTGATCGATACTGAGATGTCGGCGGCGACGATGGGCGCGTCGTTCATGCAGAGCGAGACCGGACGCTTTCGCGTTTCGGCACTCGGACGCGCGGGCAAGCCGGAGGAAATCGCGTCGATCATTGCTTTCCTGGCATCGGACGACGCGTCGTTCGTCAGCGGGGCAATGCTCGTTGCCGATGGCGGACTGACCGCGCGGGTCCGCTAACCAACGCGCGTTACTCGGCTGCCTTGATCAATTGCCCGCGCCGCTCCGGCACGACGATGTCGTCGAGCAAAGCATGGAGGTAGGCACCCAGTTCCGCCTCCAGGTCCAGCGCGTGGGGATCGACGATCCACTGATAGACGAGGCCGAAGATCACCGCGCTCACTTCGATGCCGAACTGGCGCGGTGAGCGATCCGACTTCGCCTCGCCGCGATCGATCGCCTGTTGCAGCCATTCCGCGAATTGCTGACGATGGTCCTCATGGCGCTTGGTCAGCCGCTCGCGCTTGGACGGGTTGCTGGCCAGAGTTTCGTAGGAAACGATATAGCTTGCGCGGGCAAGATCGGTGTCGGCGCCGATATTCACGCCGACCAGATCGAAGGCCAGCATGATCGCCTCAATCCCCCGCTTGTCTCCGATCACCTGCCTGGTGCGTTCGGACCAGTTGGTATAGAATTTCTCGCTCACCTCATCAAGCAGTTCGAGCTTCGATCCGAAACGCGCGCTGGCGAGACCTCGGCTATAGCCGGCGAGTTCGCCGATATCCTTCAGCGTGGTGTTGTGCGTGCCATGCTGGTTGATCAGCTTGATCGCGGCCTGGAACATGCGCTTGTCTGAGATCGCCGTGCGCTCTGCTTGAGTCATGCGCTTGCGGACAGGCTTCTTCTTGTCCGAAATATTATTGGTGGTCACGATTTCCCCCAGGCTGGGCTCGCTCGGGTGCCCGATATCCCAATTGCGGGAAACAAGCATGTACCCGGATGCCCTCCCTCCCGCAAGCGACTGGCGGCGCCGCTTCTCGACGTCTCTGATTGTCGATCCTTATGCAAAATTTAGGAGATTTTCAAGAAACGCTTGTTTGTCGTAATCAAATAAGGTACCAATTGCAGGTGATGGATGCTTTCGCATGTGCAGCAAAATTGCGCATTGCAAGGGGATGCTTCGCGAAAATGGTGCTGCATGCCGAGAGACAAAAACTCCGGTGCTCCAAGGGGAGGAAAAAAGATGAAATTCAGCAAGTTCGGCCTGCTACTCGGGACGGCGATGGTCGTTGCGCCCGCTTCGGCCTGGGCTCAAGAAGCTCCGGCGGCCCCCGCGGCGGAGCAGGATGATTCCGCGGTCGGCGACATCATCGTCACTGCGAACCGTCGCGAAGAGCGACTCCAGGAGGTGCCTACCTCGATCACCGCGGTGACCGGCGGGACCCTTGAGCGCTCGGGTGTCAACAATTTGCGCGATTTGCCGCAGATCACCCCTGGCCTCACGCTTACGCGTGCCTCGAATGCCTATCAGCCTTTCATTCGCGGCATCGGCACGCGCAACAGCTCGACCGGCGACGAGCCCAACGTTTCGGTCTATGTCGATGGCGTCTACCAGCCAGAAATGGCGGCTACCGCGCTCGATCTGGTCGGCGTGGAGCGCGTCGAAGTGCTGCGGGGCCCGCAGGGCACGCTGTTCGGCCGCAACGCGACCGGCGGCCTGATCAACGTCATCACCGAGGATCCGAGCCACGATACGAAAGGCACAGCATTCCTCAGCTACGGCCGCTTCAACGAAGTCACCGGCAAGGTCTATGCGACCACCGGCCTGAGCGACAAGCTCTCGATGAACATCTCGGCACTGGGCACGCGCAACGACGGCTATATCCGCGACGTAAGCCGTGGCAACGAACTGGTCGGCGAGCGCGAGGCGTATCTGGTGCGGACCAAGCTGCTGTTCGAACCCAGCGCCGGTGACCGGATCGTGCTGGCGCTCAGCTATGGCCGGATGAAGGACGCCGCGAACGAGTATCGCAATCCGTATAGTGGCAACACCGCCGCCCGGAACACGCCGGGTGCGCTGATCACGACCGCGCCCTGGACCGCTGCTCCCACTGTGCCGCACGACACGAATGCCAGGCAGTTCAACGGCTCGCTGCAAACGGCGTTCGACCTGGGCGGTGTGCAGTTCGCGACCACCACGGCCTACCAGTCCACTCGCGGCCGCAACCGCACCGACGAAGACCATACACCGGTCGACATCCTGCACATCGATGCTGATATGAAGTCGGACTATTTCTCGCAGGAAGTCCGGCTGCTTTCGCAGGGGCCGGGACCCTTCAACTGGATCGTTGGCGGCTATGCCTTTCTCGGCAAGGGCGGTTTCGAAAGGATCGACCTGCTGAATCCCGCCGGCATCGTGCAGCGGATCCACGCGATGCAGACGACGCGCTCTTACTCGGTGTTCGGGGAGGCGACGTGGGAATTCGCGGAAAACTGGTTCCTGCTCGGCGGTGCGCGCTACACGATCGACACGCGCATCTATGACGGCATCTCGAAGAACGCTGCCGGTGCGACGCTCGCCCAGGCATCGGACAAGAAGAGCACGTCGCGTGCGCCGAGCTTCCGCGCTTCGCTCCGTCGCGATTTCGGCGATACCAATGTCTATGCGTCGTTCAGCCGTGGCTTCAAGGGCGGCACCTTCAACACCGGCACCGTTTCAAATTCACCGATAGCGGTGCGGCCGGAGAAGCTCGACGCGTATGAAATCGGTATCAAGAGCAATCCGCTGCGCACGTTGCAGACCAACCTGAGCGTATTCCATTACGATTATAGCGACATCCAGCTGACGGGCCGTGATGCGGTCACGTCGCTGACGGTCCTGACCAATGCGGCACGCGGCCGCATCCGGGGCGCCGAGTTCGAAGCTACCTTTGTGCCGGTTCCGGAGTTCCGGTTGTCGGGCAATGTGGCGATCCTCGATGCGAAATATTCCAGCTTTCCCGCAGCGCAGATCTTCACGCCGATCCTGAACGGTGCGGGTCAGCCGACGGGAACCGGCAATGTCAGCGCGATTGCCGATGTCAGCGGCAAGCAGATGTTCCGCGCGCCGAAATTCACCGCCAGCGTGAATGCGGACTATCATGTGGAAACGGGCGCAGGCGAGTTCGCGATCAACGGCAACGTCTTCCACTCGTCGAAATTCTTCTACGACGTGAACAACCGCACCTTCCAGCCGGCTTACTGGAAGATCAACGGCGAGGTCTCCTTCACCCCGGCCGGGACCGACCTGAAGGTCGCGATCTGGGGGCGCAACCTCACCAACGAAGTGATCTACGGCTGGGTGACGCAGACCGCCAACGGCGACGGCGCCAGCTACACCGAGCCGCGGACATACGGCATCTCGCTCACCAAGAAGTTCTGAGCGAATCCCTCGACGGCGCCGGCCCCGCCAAGAGACGGCGGGGCCGGCGGCGATGTCTTAGACAAGAATGCGATCCGTGCGCGGTTCGCGTGCAGAAACACCCTCCGGGAGGCGGCATTGGATTTCGGTATTTCAGGCAAGACGGCGGTCGTGTTCGGGGCAAGCCGGAGCTTGGGCAAGGCTGCCGCGCAGAGCCTTGCCGCCGAAGGATGCCATGTCGTGGTCGCGTCGCGCTCGATCGAGCCGCTGCAGAAGGTCGCGGCCGAGATCGAAGCTGCGGGATATCGCGCCTCCGCGATGACGGTCGATATCATGAGCAAGGAATCGATCGCCAGGCTGATGGCCGAGGTGCGCGAGAAGGTCGGGCATCCGGATATCGTCATCTACAACAATGCTGGCCCGGCCGATCACGCATTCGACCAGTCGACCGACCAGGATTTCTACGATTCCTATACCAGCCAGGTCATGGGCTTTGTCTGGACGGTGCAAGAAGTCGTGGACGAGATGAAGGCGCGAGGCTGGGGCCGTTTCGTTACCCTGGGTTCGATCGCTGGCAAGGAGCCGCACCGCGATTTGCCGATGGTGCTCCACAATATCGGCCGGCCCGCCGCGCTGGGACTCAGCAAGACCCTTTCGAACAGCCTCGCGGGACATGGCATCACGCTCAACACGATCGGTACCGGCGTTATCGACGGCGGCGAGGGGGGCTCCTATCGTCGCACCTATGCCGAGCTGGGCGAGAAGCTCGGCAAGACATTCGAGGAGATCGAGCCCAAGCTGATCAAGCGCGCGGTTCCGGCTGGCCGCGCTGGCCGCGCTGATGAGTTAGGTGCCCTATGCGCGTATCTCTGTTCCGATCAGGCGGGATTCCTCACCGGCCAGTTCATCATGCTCGACGGCGGCACGGTCCGTACGTTGCTCTGAGTTAGGTGCGATGCGGACACGTTTCACCGAGATGTTTGGCATCGAGCATCCGATCGCGCAAGGCGGCATGCAATGGGTCGGCACTGCCGAACTCGTCGCGGCGGTCGCCAATGCCGGCGCCTTGGGCTTCCTGACCGCGCTGACCCAGTCTTCGCCTGAAGCGCTCGCCGCCGAGATTGCGCGCACCCGGCAGATGACTTCCAAACCTTTCGGCGTGAACCTCACGGTGTTTCCGTCGATCAATGCGCCCGACTACAATGCCTATGCCCGCGCGATCGTGGATGCAGGCATCACCATCGTCGAGACAGCCGGTGGGCCGATGGTCGCCGAACAATGGGAGATCTTCAAGGCCGCGGGCGTCAGGATCGTGCACAAATGCACTAGTGTCCGGCATGCATTGTCGGCTGAGCGCAAGGGCGTGGACGCAGTGTCGATCGACGGCTTCGAATGCGCCGGCCATCCCGGCGAAGACGATATTCCGGGATTGATCCTGATCCCGGCGGCGGCGGACAGACTGGGCGTTCCGATTCTTGCCAGCGGTGGTTTCGGGGATGGGCGCGGACTGGCGGCGGCGCTGGCGCTGGGGGCCGACGGCATCAATATGGGCACGCGCTTCTGCGCCACGCGCGAGGCGCCGATCCACGACAATTTCAAGCAGGCGATCGTCGTCAATGACGAGCGCAGCACGATGCTGATGTTCCGCAGCTATCGCAATACGGCGCGCGTCGCGAAGAACAGCGTGTCGATCGAGGCAGTGGAGATCGAGCGGCAGGGACAGCCGTTCGAAGCGATCGCCCATCTCGTCAAGGGCGCGCGCGGCCGCGAAGGGCTGCTCAGCGGCGACGTCGAGCATGGCATCTGGACGGCCGGCATGGTCCAGGGACTGATCCATGACGTGCCGACCGTAGCCGAGTTGGTGGGTCGGATCGTCGGCGAGGCGCGGGGGATCATCAACGGGCGGCTGAATGCGATGCTGCAATAGCATCGGCGATACCGGCCGGCAGGTGGCCGGGAGTTATGCGTAGCGAGGAACAGACATGACGGCCGGAGGCAAGGCGCAGCTGAGCAATCGAACCTGGGTTCTGATCGTTCTGTCGATCGTCTATTTCGTCAATTTCCTCGATCGCTCGATCATCTATGTCGTGCAGGAGCAGATCAAGGCCGACTTCCAGCTTACCGACCAGCAGGTCGGGCTGCTGGGCGGCACGGCTTTCGGCCTGCTCTACGGCGCGATGGGCATCCCGCTCGCGCGGCTGGCCGAGCGCTGGAACCGGCGAAACATCGTGATCTTCGCCGTCACCGCATGGTCGGTGGTCACCGGACTGTGCGGTTTCTGCCAGAACTACCTCCAGCTGTTGCTCGCACGTGCCGGCGTCGCGATCGGCGAGGCGGGCGGCACGCCGCCCTCGCACTCGATCATCAGCGACTATTTCCCGGCCAATCGCCGGGCCACCGCCCTCGCATTGTACACGCTGGCGGTGCCGACAGGCATCATGATGGGGACGATGATCGGCGGCTGGCTCGCATCGCGGTTCGGCTGGCAGAAGACCTTCATGATCCTGGCGGTGCCCGGCATCCTCGCCGCGCTTCTGCTGACGACGATCAAGGAGCCGCCGCGCGGCCATTCGGATGCACTGATAGAGGATGGCGCGGCGCCGTCGTTCGGGGAAGTCGTCCGCCATGCGCTGCGCGAGCGCGCTTATGTCAATGTCGTGATCGGTTCGGGCATCGCCGCCTTCGCCGCTTATGGCGTGCAGAGCTTCACCACGGCATTCCTGCTGCGCAATTTCAGCATGGATCTGGCGAGCGCCGGGCTGGCTTTTGGGCTGATTTTCGGGCTGGGATCGGGCATCGGCACCGTTGTTGGCGGCATCTGGGTCGATCGTGCGGCGGAGCGCGACGTGCGCATGCGCGGGTGGCTGCCGGCGATCTTCCTGGCGGCAACGGGGCCAATGTTCATGCTCGGCTATGCGCAGAGCAACAGCATGGTGGCGATCGCGATCCTTTTCCTCGCGGGGGTGCTGTCGTTCATGCATCAGGGCGCGAGCTATGGCGTGATCCAGAACAGCTTCCCGCCGCGCATGCGCGCCACCGGCGTTGCCGCGGCGTTCATGGCCCAGGCGCTGATCGGCTTGGGGCTTGGCCCGTTGGTGATGGGCATGCTCAGCGATCATTTCGCTGCCGCCGCTTATGCCGGCCAGAGCTTCTCCGCCGATTGCGTTGGGGCCGGTGGCGTTGCCACCGCCTGCAAGGTTGCCAGCGCACAAGGGCTCAGGCTGGCGCTGATTATCGTCGCGGGCGCATTCGTGATCGCGGCATTGTATTACTGGCGCGTTGCGGCGCACATTGGCCGCAACACCGGCGGCAAGCCGGCCGCAGAAGAGGGAATCGCATGAGCGCTGAGAAGAGCCGCTTCCAATTGGGGGCGATGGTATTCTCCGCCATGCTGGGCAATGCCTTTGGCGTCGCGACGCTCTCGACCATTTATGCGCTGGGCAGCCTGGCCCCGCCGCTCGGCGAGGCATTCGGCTGGAGCCGGGCCGAGATCATGAGTGTCGCCTTCGTGATGTTGCCCGGGCTGGCGCCGATGATCGTGGCCAGCGGATGGTTCGTCGACCGCTTCGGCGCGAAGAAGCTGATTGCCGGCTCGCAGCTCGGATTGTCGCTCTGCTTCGTCGCGCTGTCTTTCGTCGAGACGCTGTTCCAGTTCTATTTCCTCTACGCGCTGATGGCCGTGGTCGCGGCGGGCAGTTTCCCGGTCACCTTCGCCCGCGTGATCGCGGCTAACTTCACCGCGCGGCGGGGGCTCGCATTGGGCTGTGCGCTGGCGGGCACCGGCGTGGCCGGGCTGACCGTGCCTTACATCACCACCTGGGCTGTCATTCAGTTCGGCTGGCAGGGTGCCTATCTGGTGCTTGCGGCGCTGCCGCTGATTGCGCTGCCCACGACCTTGCTGTTCATCCCCGCCGGCTCGACCGGCGCTGCAGTCGCGCTCACACCCGCGCAGGCCGGCAACAGCCGGGCGGAGATATGGGGTTCGATCCGCAGCCGGCGCTACGCGATCAACACCTTCGTGTTCTGCGTGGCGGGCGGTGTGCTTGCCGCCGCGGCGATGAGCACCGTTCCGATGCTGGTAGCATCCGGGTTCGAGCCGCTGGCGGCGGCGCGACTGGCAGGGATCATCGGCATCACCGTGATCATCGGCCGGCTGGTGATGGGGCATGCCCTGGACCGCGCCTGGGCGCCGCTGGTGACGATGATCGCGTTGTTGTTTCCGGCGGCGGCGCTGTTCCTCCTGTCGCTGGGGACCACCGACACCTTGCTCATCCTGATACTGCTCGCCGTGCTTGGATTGTCGCTGGGCGCCGAAGTCGACGCCTGCGCCTATCTCACGTCCCGCTATTTCGGCGTGCGTCACTTCGGCCTGCTCTACAGCATCCAATATGTGATCATCACCGTGGGCACCGCGGTCGCTTCGCTGGGGATGGGCGCGACTTTCGATCGCACCGGTTCCTATTCGATGGCGATGCTGGGATCGGCGATCTTGATCACCGCGGTTGCGCCGTTGCTGCTGCTGCTCGGGCCTTATCCCTCGCCGGTCGAGGAAGAGCCGCATATCGCCTGAGGCTCGGTCGCGCTCAGGGTATCTGCGAGCGCTCGGGCGCGCCGACCAGGTAGATCTGCTTGTTGGCCCGATCCAGGAACTGCTCCTCATCCGCGATGATCCGGTCGGTGGTTTCCTGCGAGCGGTTGGCGAGGAAGGCATCGTATTCGGTCTGGGATCGGAACCAGATCTGCGTCATCACATCCACGTCCAATGGCTCCCCCGCCTGAATGCGTCCTTCGTCGAGGTAGAGGCGCTCATACCGGAAAATCTGCGGAAAGAGGCTGGTCACCAGTGGGGCGTGCCGGCTTTCATAATATTGCTTGAACTCGGCCGGGCTGAGTCCGGGCTTGCGGCGCAGGAAGCATAGCAGGATCACCGGCTGATCCTGCGGTTGGGTCTCTGTCGCGCCCGGCGGGCTTTCGCGGTCTGTCCCTGTCGATTCTTCCATCAATGTTCTCCTGTCGTGACATGAAACTGTGCGAGGATCACGCCCCGCTCATGGCTTGTCTGCTCGCCAGGCGAAATCGACCGCGAAGTCGAGCGACGGCTGGAGGTAGGGTTTGCAGGATTCGGCCAGCTCATTCTTCGCCGAGCCGTCTTCGGCGCGGGCGATATTGTAGAGCGTCATTCCGGCCAGCCGGAAGAAGTTGAAGGCGATCGCGAAGTTCAGGTCGCGGCGCGAAAAGGCGTAGCCGGTGCGTTCGGCATAGCTGTCGGCATATTGCTCGATCGTCGGAATGCCGAGCGCGACATAGTCGCGCCCGCCCAGCGTGAAGAATCCATAATCGGCACGGACGGAGGGCATGAACCAGTTGGTGAGGTTGAATGCGAAGTCCGCCAGCGGATGCCCGATCGTCGCCGCTTCCCAGTCGAGCACGCCCACCACTTGGGTGCCGTGCGGATCGATCAGCGTGTTGAGCAGCGAGAAATCGTTATGGACGATCGCGCGCCGGTCGTCCTGGATCGCATTATCTCTGATCCAACGCGTCAGCCATTCGAACTCGGGCAGCTTGCGGCTCTGCGCGTCATATTCCTTCTGCCAATGGGCGACCTGGCGCAGGAAGAAATTGCCGGGCCGCCCGAAATCGCCGAGGCCGATCGCATCGGGATCGATGCTGTGCAGCCGGGCGATGGTGGCGTTGTGCGAATCATAGACCGCGGCGCGCTGTTCGTTGGACAGTTCCGGCAATGCGCAGTCGGGGAAGATGCGCCCCTCGATATAGCCCATGACGTAGAATTCGGCGCCGATGAGATCCTTGTCCTCGCTGTAGAGCATAGGCTCGGGCACCGGAAAGCCGGTCGGGTGCAGCGCGGAGAGCGCGCGAAATTCGCGGCGTAGCGAGCGGGCGCCGATGCCGAGAGGGTCATTGATGCGGGCCCGAAGCACCAATTGCCGCTCGGCCGTGGTCAGCAGAAAGGTCGGGACCGAGGCGCCGCCGCTGAACTCCCTGATCGCAATTTGCCGGAGATCGTCGCCAAGCCGGGGCGCGAGGTAATCGGACAGGGCCGGCAATCGGGCCGTCACCATATCGCTCGAACGTGCGCCCTGCATCGATCCCTCCTGCCATCGCTCGCTAGATTTTGCGGCCCGCGCCGGCCCAGAATTCGTCGCGCAACTTGCGCTTGAAGATCTTGCCCGAATCCTCGCGCGGCAGATTGCTCCTGAATTCGATGCGGCGCGGGATCTTGTAGGGGGCGACGCGACCCCGCAGGAATGCGCGGATATCCACCGCGTCGATGGCGACACCCGGCTGGCGCTCGACGATGGCGAGGACCGCCTCGCCATATTCCGCGTCGGGTACGCCCAGCACCGCGCAGTCGCGCACGCCGGGCATTTCGTGGAGCTGGCTCTCGATCTCGAGCGGATAGATGTTCGCCCCGCCCGAGATGATCAGGTCCTGGACGCGGTCACACAGGTACAGATAGCCGTCGGCATCGAAATATCCGACATCGCCGAGCGCCACAAAGCCGTCCCGATCGGCGGCCGCGCGCTTGGCGTCGTCGCCGTGATAGGTGAACTCTGCCAGGCTGGAATTGCGCGCGACGATCTCACCGATTTCCCCGGGCGGCAGCGCATTGCCCGCGGCATCGAGAATGCGGATCTCCGCATCCGGGGTGGTGCGGCCGACCGTGCCGGGATGGGCGAGCCATTCGTTGGAATTGCAGAATGTGACCAGGCTGACCTCGGTCGATCCATAGCATTCGTCGAAGATCGGGCCCCACCAGGCGATCATCGCTTCCTTGGTGGCGCGCGGGCAGGGCGCGGCGCCGTGAAAGACCTGGCGCAGCGACGAGAGATCGTATTTCCGCTTCACCTCTTCCGGCAAAGCGAGGAGCCGATGAAACATGATCGGGACCATGATCAGGTGCGTGACCTTGTGCCGCGCGACAAGTGCCAGCAGCCCTTCCGCATCGAACCGCGGCTGCAGCACCAGGTTCGCGCCGAACTGGATCGCGAGCAGCCCATAGAAATTGGGCGCCGTGTGATACATTGGCGACGTCACCATCGCGACGATGCGGGACGGATCGTCGGCAAAGGGTGAGAAGTGGTAGGCGTTCAGCAGCGCGTCGGCCGCCAGCTTTTTCTGCGCGGTGCTCGGCACTTGGCGGAGCACGCCCTTTGGCTTTCCGGTCGTGCCGGACGTGTAGATGATCGTGCCCGGTGCCGCGACTGGCGGGCCGGCATAAGCGGGGAATTGCGCGAGCCAGTCATCCCATTCGGGGAAGCCGTCCGGCACTTGCGCGCGCGCATCCGCGATGCCGAACGCCGCGACGATTTCGGGTGGCGTCGGAATGACCAGCACCGGCAGTGCGGCGGGCAGGATCGCCTTAACGCCGGCAAGTAGATCGGCATGGACGATCAGCGCGCGTGCACCGGAATTGGTCAGCAGGTAATCGACTTCGGCCGGCACATAATGCCAGTTCACGGGCGTCGGATAGGCGCCGATCAGACCGGCGGCGATGCTCGCTTCGATCATGGCGGGATCGTTGCGCAAATATAGCGCGATGCGATCGCCCGCGGCGATGCCCAGATCGTGGAAACCTGACGCTGCCCGCGCGGCGCGCTCGCGAATGTCTCCGAGCTGGATGCTGCGTTCGCCGCTCAGGATATAGCTCATCGCACCGCATCCGCTCCCAATTGGCGCCCCCGCAACACGTCCACGGAGAAAATCCGTGCGCGCCGTCTTATTCCGCCGAATGACCATAGAATCATTATTTTGCTTGCGGCAAGCAAATTGACACATGATTTTTGCGATGGCATCTGGACTGCGTCTCCCCCTTCGACCGGGCAAACGCCGCAACGGCGTCGGGAGAATCGCAAAGGAGGGGCATATGGATTTCGCTATCCCGACGCGTATCAAGGATCTGCTCGCGGAGATCGATGCGTTCATTGCCGCCGAGATTCATCCGCTCGAAGCGCAGGGCGACAATGCCCGCTTCTTCGATCATCGCCGCGAGCATGCACGGACCGATTGGGACAATGAAGGCCTGCCGCGTCCCGAATGGGAGGCGCTGCTCAAGCAAATGCAAGGCCGCGCCGACAAGGCCGGGCTGCTGCGGCTTGCGCTGCCTGAGGAGTTCGGCGGCCGCGATGTCGGCAATCTCGCAATGGCCTGCATCCGCGAGCATCTCGCGAACAAGCCAATCGGGCTGCACAATGATCCGCAGACCGAGAAATCGATCGTCGGGAATTTCCCCCAGATCCTGATGTATCGCGATTTCGGTCGCCCCGGCCAGCGCGAGACCTGGATCAACGGCAGCCTCGACGGGTCGCTCTATGCCTCTTTCGCACTGACCGAGCCGGATCATGGGTCGGACGCGACCTGGATGAAGACGCGCGCAGTGCGCGACGGCAATGGCTGGCGGATCACCGGTGCCAAGATGTGGAATACCGCGATCCATGTCTCGACCCACGACATCGTCTTTTGCCGCACCAGCGGCAAGCAAGGTGACGCTAAGGGAATTTCCGCCTTCATCGTGCCGATGGATTCGCCGGGCGTGAAGATCGAGAGCTATTACTGGACGTTCAACATGCCGACCGATCACGCGCATGTGACGTTTCAGGATGTCTATGTTCCGGACGATGCGTTGCTCGGCCCGCTCGACGATGGGCTGGTGCTGGCCCGGCACTTCGTCAACGAGAACCGCATCCGCCAGGCGGCATCATCGCTCGGCGCCGGTGTGTTCTGCCTCGATGCGGCGGTCGAATATGCGATGGAGCGCAAGCCGTTTGGAAAGCCGCTGGCGATCAACCAGGGGATCCAGTTCCCGACCGTCGAGCTAGCCACCCAGGCTGAGATGTTGCGGCTGCTGATCCACAAGACCGCCTGGGAGATGGACCAGATGACCGGTCCCGAAGTCCAGGCGAAGCTCTCCGACAAGGTGTCAATGTGCAATTACTGGGCGAACCGCTTCTGCTGCGAAGCGGCGGACTGGGCGATCCAGGTCCATGGCGGATTGGGTTATTCGCGGCACAAGCCGTTCGAGCATATCTATCGCCACTATCGCCGCTATCGCATCACCGAAGGCACCGAGCAGATGCAGATGCGCAATGTCGCCGGGCATCTGTTCGGCTTCATCGGCGCCAAGCGGGCGAACGCCGGCTGATACTCGAAGGACGCTGTGAAGATGCCTGATCCGAACGACCCGATATTGCTTGAAAGCCGCGATGGTGCGGTGCTGACGCTACGGCTGAACCGCCCAGACCGCTTGAATGCATTGAGCGTCGAGCTTTGCGAGAGGCTGCTCGATGCAGTCGATCGCGCTGATCGCGATGCGGGTGTCGGCGTAGTCGTTATCGGGGGCAGTGGCCGCGCGTTCTGCGCGGGTGGCGATGTGAAGGACATGGCTGACGAAAGCGTCGTGCCGTCTCGCGGAGAGACGGTAGCAAGCCTGAAGCACACCCACCGCCTGCCGCAGCTGATGCGTTCGAGCGGCAAGGTGTTCATCGCCAGCATCAATGGTCCGGCGTTCGGCGCGGGCCTCGCGATCTCGTTGAGCTGCGACCTGCGGATCGCGGGCCGATCGGCACGGTTCGGCACGGCCTTCGCCAAGGTCGGGCTCTCGGGGGATCTCGGCATGTCGTATACGCTGACTCAGGCAGTTGGCGCTGCCCATGCCCGGCGCCTGCTGCTATCGGCCGATCCGGTCGATGCGGAGCGCGCGCTGGCGCTGGGGTTGGTCGATCATCTGGTCGAGGACGACGCGCTGGACGCCGCCACGACCTCCCTGGCGCGCCAATATGCCGAGGGTCCGCCGCTCGCTTACGCACTGATCAAGCGCAACCTTGTCCATGCAGAAGGAGCGAGCTTCGCACAGTCGATCGCGCACGAAATCGAATCTCAGGCGACGACGATGCTGAGCGCCGATCACCGCGAGGCGGTAGCGGCGTTCACCGCGAAACGGCCCGGCCGCTACGTCGGAAAGTAGCCGGGGAAAATAGCGCCCGCCCGCGAATAAAGGAAAGCCCGTGCATCTTAGTCTATCTGCCGATCAGGAATTGTTGCGCGACGGCATCGCCAGGCTGCTGGCCAATTACACACCTGCAAGCGGGCATGATCGGGCGGACTGGCGCGCGCTATGGCGAGCGCTGGCCGAGGGCGGCTGGCTTGCCGTTGCCGCACCCGAAGCGAGCGGCGGGATGGAGCTGGGTGCTGACAGCATCGGCTTGCTCGCGCTCGAGCTCGGCCGGGCGGCGGCTTCGGCTCCGTTTGTCGAAGCGGCCGTTACCAGCATCTCGCTGATCGCCGCGCTCGCGACGCCAAATCGGCGGGAGGAGTGGCTGCCGGCGATCATCGCGGGCGAGATGCTGACCGTTCCGCTGCTCGAGCAGACAATTGCAAGCGGCCCCGGCGCGCCACTCGCCGATGTGCGCAAAGTCGATGGTGGATGGCGCGTTTCCGGCGCTCCGGTTCTGGTTCGCTGGGGCGATGTCGCGGACTCCTTCCTCGTGCCGGTGACATGCGAAGGCGGCAGGTTGGCGCTGGCCCGTGTCGGGCGCGACGCAGGGGGCGTCGCGATCAATCCGTATCCGACGATCGAAACCGCCCAGAGCTGCCGGCTCCAGCTATCCGATGTGTTCGTCGGCGAAGACGATCTGGTCGATCGCGGCGATGTGGGCGTGGCATGGGCGATGGCGCGCGATCGTGCGATCGGTT
The DNA here is from genome assembly GCA_004173185.1 of Sphingomonadales bacterium. Lineage (GTDB taxonomy): Bacteria > Pseudomonadota > Alphaproteobacteria > Sphingomonadales > Sphingomonadaceae > Sphingomonas. The sequence continues at coordinate 328,398 of SEFZ01000004.1, forward strand.
TCGCCTGCAACGACGCGGTCGGCGGCATGGAGCGATTGCTGCAGCTGACCGCGCAGTATCTCGAGACGCGCGAGCAATTCGGGCGGAAGCTCTCCGCCAACCAGGCGCTGGAGCATCGGGTCGCGCGCATGGCGATCGCCACCGAGGAGGCGCGCGGCATCGCATTATATGCAGTGCTGGCGGGCGACGAGGATGGGGCGGTGCTGCACGCCGCGGCCGGTGCCGCCAAGGCCAGGATCGGCACGGCCGCGCGGTTCGTGGCGCACAATGCGGTCCAGCTTCACGGCGGCATGGGGGTGAGTGAGGAGACGGTCGTGCATCTCTTTTTCAAGCGGCTGATGGCGTTCGAGAACTGGCTGGGAACGACGACACAGTACGCCGAGGAGGTTGCGGAACGGCTGCGCGCGACGCGAGGATCGCAATCGGTCATCGACCTCGTCAATCGCGCGCAGGTGGCTGCCTGATGCACCTCCAGCTTTCCAGCGACGAACGCGCGTTTCAGGGCGAGGTCAGGGCATTCCTCGATCAGGTCGATCCCGATCTGATGCGGCGTGAACGCATCAATGCGAGCTTCCTTTCGGATTTCGACGTCAATCGTGCCTGGCACAATGCGCTCTATGCCCGGGGTTGGGCCGCGCCGAATTTCCCAGTCGAACATGGCGGTACCGGCTGGACGCCGACGCAGCTTTATATTTTCGAGACCGAGCTTGCCCGGGCAGGCGCGCCGCCTTTGTGGGGGGCGGGAATCGCGATGGTCGCCCCGGTGCTGCTGCGCTATGGTAGCGACGAGCAGAAAGCGCGGCTTATCCCGCGCATCCTGTCGGGTGAGGATTATTGGTGCCAGGGCTATTCGGAGCCGGGCGCCGGATCCGATCTTGCTTCGTTGCAGATGCGCGCGGACCGCGACGGCGACGACTATGTCCTCAACGGCACCAAGATCTGGACGTCGCACGCGCACGTCTCGAACAAGATATTCTGCCTGGTCCGCACCACGCGCCTGCCCAAGCGGCAGCAAGGGATCAGCTTCATAATCTTCGACATGGATTTGCCGGGCATCACCATTCAGCCGATCCGAACGATGGACGGCAGCCACGAGGTCAACCAGGTCTTTTTCGACAATGTCCGCGTGCCCGCCGAGAACCTGATCGGCGCGGAGAATGACGGATGGACGGTTGCCAAATATCTGCTCGAGCATGAGCGCGGCGGATTCATCTACGCGCCGCGCCTGCGGCAGCGGCTGCACCGCGCGATACAGGTCGCCGGCGCCACGCGGACCGACAATGATAGCGCGCTCGACGATCCGCTGATTGCCAATCGGCTGGCCCAGATCAGCATGGATCTCGATGCGTTCGAGATGGTCGAGCTGGGCATGGTCGCCAAGCTGCAGGCGGGCACGGACTTGGGCGTCGGGGCATCGATCGCCAAGCTTCGCGGCAGCGAGATTCGTCAGTCGATCAGTGAGATCGTGACCGACATATTGGGCCCGGAAAGCCTGTATTTCGCGCCGGACCAGCTAGCCGAGGCACATGATTTCCAAGATCCGCTGGAGCAGGCGCGGGCCATGGCGACCCAGGTCTATCTCCAGGATCGGGCCTTCACGATCTTCGGCGGCGCCAGTGAGATCCAGCTTTCGATCATCGGTCGGAACGTCTTTTTTGCCGCCACAACCTCCTGACGCGACGAAGATCGACCGATATGGCGGTTCTTCATTTAATTGCTTGGCGCAAGCAACTTGACACGCGTGGGGCGGCCTGCAATCTGTGTGGTGCGCATCTTACGGATGCGCAGCCCTAGGGGCATTTGGGGATGACAAGCCGGTTGTAACGGCGGCAGTTCGAGAGGCGCTTGAAATCGATATGGCTGATGCGATCGCCCAGGCGCGCTTCGGGTTCGATGCCGACGCGTTGCAGGCATATCTGCATGACGAACTGGGCGCGGCTTCCGGACCTGTCGGCGTGCGCGAATTCTCCGGCGGTGCTTCGAACCCGACCTATCTGGTCTTGGCGGGCGGCGAGCAATGGGTGATGCGCTCCAAGCCGAACGGGCCACTCGCGCCCGGCGCGCATGCTATCCACCGCGAATTCCGGGTGCTGCGCGCGCTGCACAATACTGGATATCCGGTGCCGCAGCCGCTCGCTTATTGCGACGATGCCGGGCGGATCGGGCAGGAATTCTATTTGATGGAATATATGCCCGGCGAGATATTCATCGACTATCGCCTGCCGGATCAGTCGCGGGCGGATCGCTTCGCCATCTACGATGCCCTGAATGCGAACCTCGCCCGGCTGCACACGCTCGATCCCGAGGCGCTGGGCCTTGGCGACTACGGCAAGCCCGGCAATTATTTTGAGCGCCAGCTCAAGCTCTGGCGCCGCCAATATGAAGAGCAATCGGTGCGCATGCCCGAGTTCGAAGCACTGGCCGGCTGGATCGAGGACAATATGCTGGTCGAGAACCAGCGCGCGCTCACGCATGGCGATTTCACGCTGCTCAACATGATCTTCGAGCCCGGCACGCCGCGGCTGCTGGCCGTGCTCGATTGGGAATTATCGACGATCGGCCATCCGCTTGCCGATCTCGCTTACACCTTGCTGCATTGGTACATGCCGACGACGCGCGCAGCGCTGGGCTATTACACGCTCGACGGTGTCGATGCCCGCGCGCTCGGCATCCCGACGCTTGAGGAATTTGTCGATACCTATCAGGAGCGCACCGGTTTCCGCTTCAGCCGGCGCGATCTGAACTTCGCGATCGCGTTCAACAATTTTCGCAATGCCGGGATCGGCTTCGGTAACATCCATCGCGCGGCGATCGGTACGGCCAAGAACGACCTTTCCGAATCCTGCCGCGGCATCATTATGCCTTCGATCGAAGCGGCCTGGCGGTACGCCCGGCTTGCGGACGCCGCATGAGCGACCGGCCTTATGCGATCGACGACGGCATGATCCGGTCCGAGCCGCAACCGTTCGGCGAGGTGGTTCGGCGCAACGCTGCGGTCTCGCCCGACGGTCCGGCGATCACGCAGGATGGCGAGTGCCTGAGCTGGATGGAGCTCAATCGCCGCACGCTCCAGGTCGCGCATGGTCTGAAAGGGCTGGGGATCGAGCCCGGCGCGCATGTCGCGGTGCTCGGCAAGGCGTCGGTCGCGGTGCTGGAGTTGCTGCACGGTTGCGCTTGGGCGCAGGCGATCTTCACGCCGATCAACTGGCGGCTGGCCAGCCCTGAGATACTGAAAGTCGTCGAGGACAGCCAGGCGGGCATCCTGTTCGTGTCGGCCGAATGCTGGGCCCGGCTCGCCCTCGCCCCGAAGAGCTTGCCCGGCGTCACGCTGGTGCTGCTCGACGGCAATGCGCAAACGGGCACGCTGGCCTATACGGCGTGGCGCGATGCCCAGAGCGATGCGGCATTCGGCCTGACGATCGACGCCGACACGCCGGCGATCCAGCTTTACACCAGCGGTACTACCGGCATGCCAAAGGGCGCGGTGCTCACCCATCGCTACTTCATGAATTGCGGCGCGTTCCTCGCCGGGGCGGACGAGGAATTCTTCGGGATGAAGCCGGGTGAGGAGATCCTCGTCTATTACCCGATGTTCCATCTCGGCGGAATCACCATGCACTATTATCCCGCGATCCGCGGGTGCGGCAGCGTGCTCCTCCACGAATTCGATGCGGGCAAGATCCTGGCACTGTTCGATCGGCATCGCGTGCCGGTGCTGCCCGGCGTGCCGACGATGCTGCAGTCGATGCTCGGGCATCCGTCCTTCGCGTCCGCCAATCTCTCGTCGGTTCGCTACTGTCTGTATGGCGCGGCGCCGATGCCGAAGGCGCTGCGCGAGCAGTTGATGGAAACGCTCGGCTGCGGTTTCATCCAGCTTTACGGGATGACCGAATCCAATCTTGTTACCTGCCTGATGCCCGAGGACCATCGCGGCGATGCGCCCAAGGCCGCGTCGGTCGGCCGGGCGGTACCTGGGGTGTCGCTCAAGATCGTCGATCCCGCGGGCAACGTGCTGCCGGCCGGTGAAGTGGGTGAGCTTGCCATCCGTTCGCACATCATGATGGACCGCTATTGGCGGCGTCCGCAGGACACGGTGAAAGCATTTCGCGACGGTTGGTATCTGACCGGCGACGGCGCCTATATCGACGAGGATGGCTATGTCTTTCTCAAGGATCGCATCAAGGACATGATCATCTCCGGGGGAGAGAATATCTACCCGGCCGAGATCGAGAATGAGCTGAGCCAGCATCCCGCGGTGCAATCCGCTGCCGTGATCGGCGTTGCCGACGATCGCTGGGGGGAGGTCGCTAAGGCCTTCGTGGTCTGCGAGCCTGGCCAGAGCTGCGACGAGGCGGAGCTGCATGCCTTCCTCGCCGTTCGGCTGGCGCGTTTTAAGCTGCCCAAACATTATGCAGTGATCGACGCGCTGCCGCTGAACGGCACGGGCAAGATCGACAAGATGGCGCTGCGGCGCCGGTCACGCGCGGTGTTCGAGGCGCGCGCAGGCGCGGCTGCAGCTGCGCGCTAGCATCGGAGAGACGGCATGACGATCCCGATCATCGGACCGATCACGGCGGCGGACGATCATGTCCATCCGATCGAAGAGGCCGAGAACTTCAGCGAGTCCTCGCTCTTCTATTTCTCCGGAACCGATGCCGCGACCGGCAAGCTGATCGGCGGCCTGACCCGCGTCGCCAATCGCCCGAACGAGGAACATTCGGAATGCACGATTCTCATATGGCTGCCCGATGGATCGGCGCTGTTCGATTTCCAGCGTGCGGAGAATAGCCGCAACGACGGATGGGAAATCGCCGACTGGCAGCATAAGACCGAGATCGCGGGCGGCGTGCGCTTCTCGACCATATACGAGGGCCGCGCGCTGCATCTGGCGGAGCCGCGGATGCTCGCCGAGCCGCGCAAGGCATTTGCTGAACCGCGCGAAAATCTGCGCGTCGCGCTGGTCCATGACGGTATCAGCCCGCTGATGCATCTGGCCTATCACCGGCCGCTGGAAAGCGAAGAGGAGCGCGCCCGCGCCAAGGAGCGTTTCGGTAGCTCGGGCCTCCACCAGTTCATCCAGACGCACGGGACGATCGCGCTGGGCGCAGCCGAGTCGATCGCCTTCCAGGGCTTTGGTTGGCGCGATCATAATTGGGGTCCGCGCAACTGGCAGGGCTATACCAACCATGTCTTCATGACCGGCAATTTAGGCGCCGAGCAGGGCTTTGCGCTGTTCGCGCCGGGGGACGGGCAGGGCTATGCCTTTCACCGCGGCACCCAGCAATGCTTCGACATCGCCGAACTCGATATCGAGACCGACTATGCCGATGACGGCCGCGAGCCGATCCGGATGCGCACTGCCTTCAAGCTAAGCAATGGCGAGCGGCACAATGTCGTCAGCGAGCAGCACGGATATATCCCGCTGCGGAACCGCAAGCATGGGCAGGTCACCACCCTTGGCTATTCGCTGTGGCGGCACGTCATGGACGGCCATCTTGTCGGCTCGGGGCTGGCGGAACACCTCACGCAAAACTGATCGCGCCGCGCAGCGCCAAATCACTCGGAGAATCACATTGAGCAGCCCCATCAGGACCGAACGGCATGGCGACGTGCTGGTGATCATTTCGGACAATCCGCCGGTGAATGCGCTGAGCGCCGCCGTGCGCCAGGGGCTGGAGCGCGGCGTGCAGGAGGGGTTGGCCGATGACGGCGTCAAGGCGATGGTGATCCGTTGCGACGGCCGCACCTTCTTCGCCGGCGCCGATATCAGCGAGTTCGACAAGCCGATCGAGGGTCCATGGCTTGGCGAAGTGATCGACACGATCGAAGCATCGGACAAGCCGGTGATCGCCGCCATTCACGGCACCGCGCTGGGCGGCGGGTGTGAAGTGGCGCTGGGGTGCCATTATCGCATCGCCGTGCCGTCCGCGAAGATCGGCACGCCGGAGGTGAAGCTTGGCCTGTTGCCCGGCGCCGGCGGCACGCAGCGGCTGCCCCGGCTAGCCGGCGTCGCGCTGGCGCTCGACATGGTGGCGAAGGGCGATCCGATCTCGGCGCAAAAGGCGTTGGAGGCCGGGCTGGTCGACCGACTGGCGCACGAGGATGGATTGGCGGAGGACGCCATCGCCTTTGCCCGCGAGATGATCGGCAAGTCAGCGCCGCGCGCATCGGAAAAGGTCGCCAAGGCCGAGCCGGGCATGATCGAGGCGTACCGTCAGGAGAATGCGAAGCGCTTCCGCGGGTTCGAGGCGCCGGCCGCCAACATCGCCTGCATTGAAATGGCGGTATCGGGCGCGAGCTTCGCCGAGGGCCTTGCCTTTGAGCGCGCCACATTCCCGAGACTGATGGACGGCACCCAATCCATTGCACAGCGCCATATCTTCTTTGCCGAGCGCCAGGCTGCCAAGATTGATGACGTTCCGAAGGACACGCCGCTGCGCCCGATCGCCAGGGTTGGTGTGATCGGGGCTGGCACGATGGGCGGGGGGGTCAGCATGACCTTCCTGTCGGCCGGCATTCCGGTGACGATCGTCGAGACGGCACAGGAGCCACTCGATCGCGGCGTCGCGATGATCCGCCGCAATTACGAAGCGAGCGCTGCCAAGGGGCGGATCAAGCCCGAACAGGTCGAAGCCGCGATGGCCGCACTGATGCCGACGCTGGCGCTCGAAGACCTTGGTGATTGCGATCTCATCATCGAGGCGGTCTATGAGGATATGGCGGTCAAGCAGGCACTGTTCGCCCGGCTCGACGCGATCGCCAAGCCGGGCGCGATCCTCGCCTCCAACACCAGTTTCCTGGATGTGGACGAGATCGCCGCGGCGACCGGGCGGCCGCAAGACGTGGTCGGCATGCACTTCTTCTCGCCGGCCAATGTCATGAAGCTGCTCGAGGTGGTGCGCGGTGCGAAGACCGCCAACGACGTGCTGGCGACTGTGATGGCACTGGCCCGCAAGATCAAGAAGGTCGCGGTAGTCGCCCGTGTCTGCCACGGCTTTATCGGCAACCGCATGCTCGCGCCGCGCCAGGCCGAGGCGATGAAGCTGCTGCTCGAAGGCGCCACGCCCGAGCAAATAGACAAGGTGCACACCGATTTCGGCATGCCGATGGGGCCGCTGCAGATGGCCGACCTTGCCGGTGTCGATATCGGTTGGCACCGCGACCCGAGCCGGATCGAGAGCCTGAGCGATGCGCTGTGCGCAGAGGGCCGCTGGGGCCAGAAGAAGCAGGCCGGGTTCTACGATTATGACGACACGCGCCGCGCGTCGCCGAGCCCGCGCGTCGCCGCGATCATCGAGGATTTCCGCGCCCAGGCAGGCATCGAGAAGCGCGCAATCAGCGATACCGAAATCATCGAGCGCACGCTCTACCCGATGGTCAATGAAGGCGCGCTGATTCTGGAGGAGGGCAAGGCGCAGCGTGCCTCCGACGTGGATGTCGTCTGGGTCTATGGCTATGGCTGGCCCGTCTATCGCGGCGGCCCGATGTTCTGGGCGAAGTCCGCGGGCTATGCCGGCATCGTAGCGGGCCTTGAAAAGCATGGCTTCCATGTCGCCGCCAGCCTCAAGAGCGAGTCGATCGGGTGAGCCGCCAGGGGCCGCTGGCCGGACTCAAAATCATCGAGTTCGCCGGGATCGGCCCGGGCCCATTCTGCGGCATGCTGTTGTCCGATCTCGGCGCCGATATTGTCCGGATCGATCGCAAGGGCGCGTCCGGTCAGTATAATCCGGCTTCGGTCACCGAGCGCGGGCGCCGCTCCGTGGCCCTCGACCTGAAACAGCCGGCGGCGGTCGAGACGTGCCTCGATCTGGTTGAGCGCGCGGATGCGATCATCGAGGGGTTTCGGCCCGGGGTGATGGAACGGCTCGGTCTCGGGCCGGAGGTGCTGCTCGCGCGCAATCCGCGACTCGTCTATGGCCGGATGACCGGATGGGGGCAACATGGCCCCTGGGCGCGGGCGGCCGGGCACGACATCAATTATATCGCGCTGTCCGGTGCGCTGGCCGCGATCGGCCCTGCCGAAGCGCCGGCCCCGCCGCTCAACCTGGTTGGCGATTATGGCGGCGGTGCGCTCTATCTCGCCTTCGGCCTGCTGGCGGGCGTCATCCATGCGCGCGCGACCGGCCAGGGCCAGGTGGTGGATGCCGCCATGACCGATGGTGCGGCCTCGCTGATGGCGGGATTCTATGGACTGTTCGCGGATGGCAGCTGGCGCAACCAGCGTGAATCCAACTATCTCGACGGCGGCGCGCATTTCTACGGCACTTATGCCACGGCAGACGGCAAGTGGATCGCGCTCGGGCCGCTCGAACCGCAATTCTATGCGCAGCTGCGCGATCTGGCCGGGCTGTCGGACGCTGCGTTCGATGCGCAGGGGGACTATAGCCGCTGGCCCGAGCTGCGCACCAAGCTCGCCGCGGAGATCGCCAGCAAGACGCGCGACGAATGGGATGCGCTGCTGGGCGGCACCGATGTCTGTTATGCACCGGTGCTCGATATGGCCGAGGCGCCTGGTCACCCGCATAACTCCGGCCGCAGCACTTTCGTGGAGCTGGACGGTGTCGTCCAGCCGGCGCCCGCTCCCCGCTTTTCCGCATCTCCGGGCGCTATCCAAGGGCCGCCGCCGCGGATCGGCGCCGATGCGCCTGCGATATTCGCCGATTGGGGTCTGGGCGACGATGTGATTGCGCGGCTGCAAACCGCGAACGCGATGTGAATGTTTGGAGAGTGGCATGAAGGTGCTGGTACCGGTCAAGCGGGTGCTTGATTACAATGTGAAACCCCGCGTGAAAGCGGACGGGACGGGCGTCGATCTGGCGAACGTCAAGATGAGCATGAACCCGTTCGACGAGATCGCGATCGAGGAAGCCGTGCGCCTGAAGGAAAAGGGCGCCGCGAGCGAGGTGGTGGTGGTGACGATCGGCGTGGCCAAGGCCGAGACCGACGTGCTGCTCACGGCGCGCGCGATGGGCGCCGACCGCGGCATCCTGATCGCGACCGATGACGAGGTCGAGCCGCTCGCGGTCGCCAAGCTGCTCAAGGCAGTGTGCGACGAGGAGCAGCCGGGTCTGGTGATCCTGGGCAAGCAGGCGATCGACGACGACAGCAACCAGACCGGCCAGATGCTGGCGGCGCTGCTCGGCTGGCCGCAGGGCACGTTCGCGTCGAAGATCGAAGTGAGCGGCGACCGCATCGCGGTGATCCGCGAAGTCGATGGCGGCCTCGAGACCGTGGATTTGAAGGCTCCCGCGATCGTGACCACCGACCTACGCCTCAACGAGCCGCGCTATGCGACCTTGCCCAACATCATGAAGGCCAAGTCCAAGCCGGTCGCGAAGAAGACGATCGCCGATTACGGCGTCGACGTCTCGCCGCGGCTCAAGACCCTCAAGGTGGTCGAGCCGGCCAGGCGGTCGGCGGGCATCAAGGTGCCCGACGTCGACACGCTCGTCGCGAAGCTCAAGGAAATGGGAGTCGCCAAGTGAAGACGCTCGTCTGGGTCGAACACGACAATTCCTCCGTCAAGGACGCCACCCTCGCTGTCGTCACCGCAGCGTCGCAGCTGGGTGAAGTCCATCTGATCGTCGCCGGTTCGGGCTGCAAGGCCGTCGCCGATGCCGCTGCAGGCATTGCCGGCGTGGGCAAGGTCCATCTCGCCGACGACGCATCTTTGGGCCATGCCCTGGCCGAGAATGTCGCGCCGCTGATCGTGAGCCTGATGGCCGATCACGACGCGGTGCTGTTTCCCGCGACCAGCAACGGCAAGAATATCGCGCCGCGCGTCGCGGCCCTGCTCGACGTGATGCAGATCAGCGACATCCTCTCGGTCGAAAGCGCCGATACGTTCACCCGTCCGATCTATGCCGGCAATGCGATTGCAACCGTACAGTCGAGCGACAAGAAGCTGGTGATCACCGTGCGCGGCACTGCCTTCGCCAAGGCGGCGATGACGGGCGGCAGCGGCACGGTCGAGGCAGTCTCGGGCGCCAGCGATGCGGGCGTCTCGAAGTTCGTCTCGGCGGAGATCGCCGAATCGACCCGCCCCGAGCTGACCGCCGCCAAGGTGATCGTATCGGGCGGCCGCGCGCTGCAGAACAGCGAGAACTTCCACTCGATCATCGAGCCGCTTGCCGACAAGCTCGGCGCGGCGGTTGGCGCCTCGCGCGCCGCGGTTGATGCGGGCTATGTCCCGAACGACTATCAGGTCGGCCAGACCGGCAAGATCGTCGCTCCCGAAGTCTATATCGCGATCGGCATCTCGGGCGCGATCCAGCATCTGGCGGGCATGAAGGACTCCAAGACGATCATCGCGATCAACAAGGACGAGGACGCCCCGATCTTCCAGGTCGCCGACATCGGCCTAGTCGGCGATCTGTTCAAGATCGTCCCGGAGCTGACCGAGAGACTGTGACCCATTGCGGATGAATCAGCGGGCGGATGAAGCGGGCACCTTGCCCGATCTGCTGCGCGCGCATGCCGCTGCGGCGCCTGAGCGCGCTGCATTGATCTATGGTGATCGCGTCACCAGTTATGCGAAGCTGCTGGTGCGGTCCGGGCAGGTCGCGCGGGCATTGCGCAGCGAGCGGCTCGAGCCGGACGCGCGGATCGCCTATCTTGGCAAGAACAGCGACACCTATTTCGAACTGCTGCTCGGCGCGGCGCATGCCGGGGTGGCGATGACGCCGGTCGGCTGGCGGCTCGGCGCCGGCGAGATTGCTACCATCCTCCAGGACAGCGGCGCGCGACTGCTGCTGGTCGAGCCGGAATTCCTGCCGATTGTCGGGGCGCTGGGATGGGAAGGAGAGGCGGTGGTCATCGAGCCCGGCTGCGAATCCTTCGATCGCTGGCTGGCGCAGGGCGCTGGCGGCGACATCGCAAGCACGGCACGCCCCGACGATGTCGTGCTCCAGCTCTACACCTCCGGCACGACCGGCCAGCCCAAGGGCGTGATGCTCACCCATCGCAACCTGCTTGCCTGGCAGCGGCGCATGGCGGAGTCCGGAGCCGACTGGTTCGAATGGGCCACGGACGAGCGCGCGCTGATCAATATGCCGATCGCGCATATCGGGGGAACGGGCTGGGGCATCACGGCGCTGCGTGCCGGCGTCTCCTGCCTGATCCACCGCGAATTCGATGCGGGGCAGACGCTGGCAGCAGTGGGCGGCGGTCAGGTGGGCAAGATCTTCGTCGTCCCATCCGCGCTCCAGCTGATGCTGCAGCACCCCGACGCGGAAGCGGCGGCGCAGCGCGCCCGCGGCGGACTGCGGCACATCCTCTACGGCGCCTCGCCGATCACCGAAGCCTTGCTCGATGAGGCGACGGCCGCGTTCGACTGCGACTTCTGTCAATTATACGGGCTGACCGAGACGGCCGGCACGATCACCAATCTCTGCGCGGCGGATCACAAGGCGGGCAACCGCGAGCGCCTGCGCTCCGCCGGTCGCGCCAATCCAGGCGTGGAGCTGCGGATCGAGTGCGCCGGATTGGTCTGCCCGCCGGGCGAGGTTGGCGAGATACTCATCCGGTCGACCAATGTGATGGCGGGCTATTGGGGCAGGCCCGAAGAGACGCGCGCGGCGCTTGCGCCCGATGGCTGGTTGCGATCGGGCGATGCCGGCTATCTCGACGCGGATGGCTATCTGTATTTGTGCGATCGCATCAAGGACATGATCGTCAGCGGCGGCGAGAATATCTATCCCGCCGAAGTGGAGAACACCCTGTCATGTCATCCAGATATCGCCGAAGTGGCGGTGATCGGGGTGCCGGACGAGCGTTGGGGCGAGGCAGTGAAGGCGATCGTCGTGCCGCAGCCGGAAAGCCATCCCGATGCCGGCGCTCTCCTGGCGTTTGCGCGGGCGCGCATCGCTGCGTTCAAGGTGCCGAAGTCAGTCGATTTCGTCAGCGTGCTGCCGCGCGGTGCGAGCGGAAAGGTGCTGAAGCGCGTCTTGCGGGAACCCTATTGGCGCGATCGGCCACGCCAGGTGAACTAACTTGCATGACGCAATCAAGTTGACGCGCTATGAGCCTTATGCCAACCCGGACAGGCAATAGAACCAGGCCGTGGGGTTTCGTGAAACGCTGCAGGGTCAAGGTCAGTCGGGAGGGTATATGGAAGACGCCGCCGCGATAATCTCTCAGGCCGTCGAGGGCGTGAAGAGCAAGATCTCCCTGGATTATATGCGCAAGTGCCAGCGGGAAGGCTTGTTTCCCTACGCCTTGTGGGATGCCTGTGCGGAACAGGGCCTGCTCGCGCTCGGTGTGCCGGAAGCGCTTGGCGGCCTTGGCGGCGGCCTTCGTGAACAGTGTCTGCTGCTGGAGACGCTGAACCGCGAGGGTATCGGCCTGCAAGCGATTGTTATCCTGGCCATGGATCGCTCGACACTGCTCAAGCATGGCACTGAAGACCAGATACAGCGCTTCGTGGTGCCCACGCTCGACGGCAGCATGAAGCTTTGCTTTGCGATCACCGAGCCGAATGCCGGAACCAACGCGTTCAAGATGACGACGCTGGCGACTCGGCAGGACGATGGCTCGTACCGCCTCAACGGGCAGAAGACCTGGATCTCCAACTTCAAGGAGTCCGATTACTGCCTGATCGTTGCGCGCACGACTCCTTTCAAGGACGTTGCGGACCGGCGCGAAGGCATTTCGATGTTCATGCTGGATACCAAGGCTGCCGGGATTACTGCGCAACCGCTGCAGCTGGGGACGAACCAGGCGAGCCAGCAATATACGCTGTTCTTCGACGATGTGGTAATTCCTGCGGAGAATCTGATCGGCGAGGAAGGCAAGGGCCTCAAATGCCTGTTCCACGCGCTCAATCCGGAACGGTTGAGCGTCGCGTCGATGTCGATCGGCCTTGGCGAACTGGTGCTGCGAAAAGGCGTGGAATATGCCAAAATACGCGCGCCTTTCGATGCTCCGATCGGATCCTATCAGGGCGTTCAACATCCCCTAGCCTACGCAAAAGCACATCTCGAAGCGGCTCGCCTAATGCGCGACAAGGGCGTCGATCTGTATGACGCGGGGCGGAACTGTGCTCCCGAGGCGAACATGGCGAAGCTGCTGGCCAGCGATGCGGGGTTCGAAGCGGTCAACGCCGCGATGCAGGCCTTTGGTGGTAGCAGCATGGCCTGGGAAAACGATCTGATCGCCTATTTCACGCCGCTGCGCCTCAACCAGATCGCTCCGATCAACAATCAGATGATGCTCAACTATATCGGCGAGCACGTCCTGGGATTGCCGAAATCCTATTGATCCCGAGCCGTGAGGGTCAGGCTGATGGACACGGACGCCATGAATGAGGGAAGGGCGTCCGGTATGGATGATCGGGCCCTGATGGGCCATCCGGCTGCCCTCCTCAACATAATCAGCCTGGAAACGTTGGAGCGATTTTCATTCTACGGGATGCAGGCAATCCTGATCCTGTATCTCTATTATCCGCCGGAGCGAGGTGGGCTGGGCTTCACCGTGCCCGAGGCGATCAGCATCGTCGGTGGTTATGCCGGCACGGTCTATCTGGCAAGCATCGCCGGCGCTCTTGTCGCAGATCGGATATTGGGCGCTGAGCGGACGCTGTTTCTGAGCGGCGTCACGATCATGGTCGGCCACACCCTGCTTGCCATCCTGCCGGGAATATCGGGTGTCGCTCTCGGATGCGCATGCGTGGCGTTGGGAGCGGGCGGCGTGAAAGCAACCGCGTCTGCGCTGGTCGGCCGGCTCTATGAAGCTGGTGATGGCCGGCGCGATGCGGGATTCTCGATATTCTATGCCGGCATTACGTTGGGCGCTTTTGCCGGCCCCCTCATCACAGGATGGTCCCAAGCCAATATCGGCTTCCATTACGGGTTCGGCGCGGCCGCGATCGGCATGGCGATCGGGCTGATCTATTATCTGGTGCGCCGCCGGCGGCTCGCGCCCTATGCGTCTCCTCCTGCGGCGCCAATGACGCGGCGCGGGCAGCTCCTCTTGGCATGCGCATCCCTGTCGATCGTCACCATCGTTCTATTGTGCTTCTCGGCGGGCGTTCTGAACGCGGCAAATCTGTCGCGGATCGTCGCGACGATTGGCATGACCGCGACCGTCGCATGGTTCCTTTTCATGCTGACCAGCGCCACTATCAGCGCGGATGAACGGGCTCGCGTGATCGCGTTCATGCCGATCTTTTTTGGGTGCTTCGTGGCGCTGGCGCTTTCGTTGACATCGTCGGGCCTGATCCTGGTCTATGCTGACAAGCTCCTCGACCGGAACGTCGCGGGCTATCTGGTGCCCGCGCCTTGGGCGCAGTCGGCCAACTCACTGCTGGCGATCGGATGGTCGGTATTGCTTGCATTGCTCTGGCGGCGGGGACGCGAGCGCGCGCGCCCGGCCTTTCAGATCCCGTTTGGCCTGATTCTGATCGCACTCGCCTATCTCTCGATGGTCCCGGTCACGATCCAGCCGCCATTCGGGGCGTCGATACTAGCACTTCTGCCGTTCGAAGCGCTGTTCAGTCTCGGGCTGATCTTCGTCTATCCGCTGGGGCTCGCCGTGACCACGCGCCTCGCACCGCCCCGTTTCTATAGTCAGTTCATAGCCGCATTCTATCTCAGCATCTCGCTGGGGTCGGCAGTTGCTGGCTGGGCGGGCTCGCGCCTGTTCGATTTCGACAACCGCATGTGGTTCTTTCTGGGCGGTGCGCTGGTCGCGCTGCTGGGTGCAGCTTTGTGCTTTGCGATGCTGCGCAAGACGGCGGGGATCGGCACCAATCCGCAAGTCACAAAATTGGAAGTTGCCTGATGCTGACGGGACGTGACGTTCTGCTGGTGGAGAAACGCGGGCATATCTTGCTGCTCACCCTGAATAGGGAAGAACGGGGCAACGCGCTCAGTCGCGAGCTGCGTGAGCGGCTCGACGAGGAAATCCGATCGTTCGACGAGGATGACGATTTGTGGGTCCTGGTCCTGACCGGGCGCGGCGGGAAGTTCTTTTCCACGGGCATGGACCTGAAGGAGTTCGACGAGCAGCGGGGGGCGTCCGCGGCGCCGATCCCGAAGGCGGCCGGCAAGAGCGGACACAATTTCATTACGACATGGAAGCCGATGATCGCGGCGATCAATGGTCATGCGTGTGCAGGCGGATGGGCCATCGCGCAGCGCTGCGACCTGCGACTGGCCGCCGATACCGCGACGCTGGCGATCACGGAAAGCCGCTGGAACCTGGCTGCCCCGTTCGCGGGTGAGCCGCACTTGTTTCCGACGAAAGCGATCGCCGCCGAAATCGCGCTGATGGCGCGTCCGATTACGGCGCAGCGCGCCTATGAGATCGGCTTCGTCAACAAGGTGGTGCCCGGCGACGAACTGCTGGCCGAAGCGCTGGAATGGGCAGCGCATCTGTGCACGCTCGGGCAGGAGGCCATTCGGGGCCACAAGAAGCTGTTTTACTATTCGCAATGGGCACCGCCGAGCGAGATTCCAGAACTCAGCCGTGACATCTTCTATTGGACGCTAGGTGGAAAACCAGGTGTTGTCGTCGACCCGACGGTGGGCGCCCGCGCGTTCGCGGAGGGCAGGCAACCCGATTTCGGCGATATGTTCGCTCCGCGTCGGTTGCGGTGCCCGGTCTGCGCTGCCGAATATGCCGTCGTACGGAATGGTGACCAGCCGATCGCGATTCGGTGTCATGGCAACGAACTCGTCGACTGCGTCGCCGACTAGCCAGTCGAGTGCTTCAGCGCCGATTGCGCAGACTCTCAAAGTGCGCCTAATATATTCGACGTGAACAAAGATATGGCAGACGAGCATATTTTTGCCATAGATGAATCCATTGCGCTGCCACAAAAGAAATTAGTTTCGGTAAAATAAGTTTGGCAGGCGCGCCGATCGTGCTAGGCACTGCGAAAGGCAAAGTGCGGGCGGGCGACTCAGTGGCGACCCTCTCGGCATGACGGAGAGGGTGACGGCATGAAGGGCGCATATTTTCACGTCCGCCCCATTTGCGCAGAGGTCTCCGGCCTGGCCTGGACCGGTGGGGCGAGGGCGATTTCGTGAGCGGCAAGTACGACGGCATGTTGGCGATGCAGCCCGGGATCGGTTCCGAAGCCCGGCCCCTGTCCGGACTGAAAATAATCGAAGTGGCGATCTGGCATGCCGGCCCCAGCGGGACCGCCGCTTTGGCCGATCTTGGTGCGGAAGTAATCAAGATCGAGGCGCTTACCGGAGATCAGGGGCGTCTGACCGGCAAGACAGGCCCGTTGAAGACCGGTGCCCGGGATACCGACAGCTGGACCGTGCTGTTCGATCTGTCCAATCGCGGAAAGAAGGGCATCAGCGTCGACCTGAGCACTGCGCGGGGGCAGGATATCCTGCGCGCCCTGCTAAAGACCGCCGATGTCTTCGTTACCAATCTCAGGCAGGAAACAAAAGTCGCGCTGGGTATAGATTATCCCTCCATATCGGCGATCAATCCCGGCATCATTCAGGTCAACGTGACTGGCTTCGGTCCCAAGGGCGAGATGGCAGGCCGGGGGGCCTTCGATACGCTCGGTCAGGCAATGTCCGGCATGATGTATAATTTCGGTGGAGAAGAGCCGCGGCCGCTCTCCTTCATCATGCTTGATCGGTTTACCGGCATTACCACCAGTCACGCAATCCTGACCGGTCTGGTGGCCAGGCAGCTGCACGGCTTCGGTCAGGAGATCGATGTGTCCCTGCTCGGATCGGCGATGTGGCTGAACCAGACCAATCTCGTGTCGAGCAGCACGATGCAGCAGAACGCCGATACGGCCTGGAAGCGGGAGCGCAACCTGCCGCTGCGCAACACGCTGAAGGCGAGCGACGGCAAGTGGATCGTCGGCACCAACTATCCGGAGCCGGCGTGCTTTCCGCGATTCTGCGTCGCCATCGGCGTTCCGGAATTGGTGGAGGACGAGCGCTTCGCCACGATCGAGGGACGGCTGCAAAATGCCGCAGCCCTTAATGCGACGATCGATGCGATCATGCTGCAGAAAACGCGGGACGAATGGCTGGAGGTTCTAGTCGACGAGCATGGGCTGAAGTTCGCCCCGGTGCTTAGTTTCCTGGAGGCGCTGAACAGCGACCAGGTAAGCGCCAATAACTATGTTCAGGAAGTGGATCACCCCGTGCTGGGCCGGGTTCGCTTGCCCAATCACCCCGCCAGGTTCGGTCGCTCCGCGCAGCCGTGCGTGAACGCCGCGCCTGTCAGTGTCGGGCAACACACCGCAGAGGTGCTGCGCCAGCATGCGTTTTCGCCTGAGGATATCCAGGAGCTGTCTGATCTGGGCGTCGTCAAAGTGGCTTAGGCCGCAACCGAAGATGGACCGCCGTTGTCGTCAATGAAATCGGGGAAGGAAGTCATGAGCAAATCTCTCAATCAAACATTCCAGCTTCCCATTGGCACGCTCGACGATGCGCGGAAGCTGATTGGAACCAAGACCGGGCCCACCAGATCTGATGTGCCGATGGATCTGAGCACCGCCATGGCGCTGTGCGGTATCATCGAGGATCCGAACCCGAACTATTGGCACGCCGCGGTGTCCGAAGAGATCTGGGGCGCACGGATCGTCCCGCCCGCGATGCTGAAGGGGGCCTTTTGCACATTGCCCTGGTATCCCCCCGGGGTGCCGCGTGCGCAAAGGACAATGGGCGCGGCGATCGTTCCGCTGCCCGCCAACACGCTGATCAACGTAGGGACAGAGGAAACATTCCACCGGCCAATCAGGGCCGGCGACTGGCTGACGCTGACCGAAATACTCGAGAGCGTCAGCGATGAAAAACAGACCGCGCTTGGACCGGGCTATTTTATCACGACCAAAATCGAATGGCACGACGAAACGGGCGCTCTGGTGGCGGAAGGGCGCAACATATTGCTGCGCTACCGCGTGGAGGAGGAAGCCGATGCTTGATCAGGCTGTAATGGGCAAATCGTTCGACGAGATCGCGGTGGGCGATGCAGTGACGGAGATCGCGCTTCCGATCAGCTATACGAAGATTTCGGGGATCGTCGCCGCTACGCGTGACTGGTTCCCAGGCCATCACAACCCCGGTTACGCTCAGGCGCAGGGCCGCGAGACCATCTACGCGAACACAATGTTCTTTCAGGCCTTTCTCTCCCGCGTGGCACTTGGCTGGGCGGGTGCGGCATGGTTCGAACAGCGGCGCACGCTCAAGATGATCAAGTCGGTCTATCCCGACGACCTCTTGATTGGCAGCGGCGTGGTGAAGAGCAAATCTGTGGACGCCGATGGCGTGCAAAAGATCGTCCTCGACATGATCGGCAAGACGGACGGCGATGTGGCGATTTCAGGTGAACTCACGCTCGCTCTGCCAACGCACTCCCAGGGGCTGATCGAAAATGCCCGCCAAAGCGCGGCAGCCGGTGCCGCTCGATCATGAGCATGCGCCAGGGAGAAGCTGGGATCGTCGGTAGCTATCAGAGCAGGCAGGCAAGAAGCCTGGGCGGGTTGACGTCGCAGGACGTTATCGTGGAAGTTACGCGCGGTGCGTTGGCGGATGCCGGCTTGACCCTCGCCGACATCGACGGGTTCAATGTTCGAACGACCCACCCGATCAGCGATACCTATGCCTATCAACTCGGTGCGGAGTATTTTTGGATCGGGTCGCGCTTGCCGGGGCCGGATGCAGTCGCCGAGGCGGCCGATGCCATTCGGGCGGGCTTGGCCAATGTGGTGCTGATCGCATCGGCGCAGGCCGGTATCTATACCGAACGCGGATCGACGGCGCCGTGGACGCGGCCAAATCACGAGTTCATCGAAGTCTGGGGGCTGCACACGCCGGCCGAATGGGCGCTTTTGTCGCGCCGCCATATGCACCTCTATGGAACGACGCCCGAGCAAGCCGCACATGTGGCGGCGATCGTGCGGAACAACGGCCATGTGAACCCCGAAGCGGTATATTTCGGCAAGGGGCCCTTTACCAAGGAAGACATCCTGGCGTCTCGCCTGGTGGCCGATCCCTATCGATTGCTGGATTGCGCGATGACGGCCGAGGGCGGTGCGGCGATTATCGTGACCAGCGCCGAACGCGCAAAGGATCTGCGCAAGAAGCCAGTGAATATTCTGGGTGGCGGCTTTGAATCCTGGGGCCCCGAATATACCTATCCGCCGACATTCGAGCGCAAGGGCCGGCTTGGCAAGAAATCGGCCGATGTCGCGTTCGCCCAAGCCGGGCTGGCACGCGAGAGTGTCGACGTGCTCGAACTCTACGACAATTTTTCCTACGAGATCATCCGAACGCTCGAACAGTTCGGTTATTGCAAGCCGGGAGAGGGAGGCGATTTCGTTACTTCCGGCGTGCTGGAAAAGGGCGGGAAGCTGCCGATGGTCACCGACGGTGGCACCATGTCGCACTCGCACACGGGGGCATCGCAGATTCTGCAGCGTGTATGCCAGGCTTCGCGACAGCTTTGGAGCGAAGCCAGCGCGAACCAGGTGGAAGACGCGCGGATCGCGCTCGCTTCGTGGCCCTATGGGGTCGTCCTATTGGGTGTCGATTGAGATGACGAACCAGACGAGCAATTCCATGTCTGAGGCCGCACGGCCCGATCGACCTTATCCGCAGCCTACTGCGATCACCGCGCCGTTCTGGGATGCGCTGGCCGATCGTAAGCTGCTGTATCAGGTCGGCGCCGATGATCCGCGGCCAATCTTTCCGCCACAGGCCTTCTCCCCCTATGACCAGAGCACCGATCTCCGTTTTGTCGAATCACGGGGCAAGGGGTCGATATACAGCTACACAATCATCCATCGCCCGCAGACGCCAGCTTTCGATGTGCCCTATGTCGTCGCGATCATCGAGCTGGATGAAGGGTATACGATGATGTCCAATATCGTCGATGCGGACCCGGGGGATGTCGCGATAGATGCCAGGGTTTCCGTGGATTTTCGAGAAATTCTGCCGGGACGCTGGATTCCCGTGTTCCTGCTCGATGACCATTGAGGCTGCCATGCGGATGAAGGGCGGAGAATGAAGCAAGCCCGCTTGAGGCAGGGGCCGCTGACCGGGCTGAAGGTCGTCGAGTTCGCCGGCATCGGCCCGGGCCCGTTTTGCGGCATGCTGCTCGCCGATCTGGGCGCGGACGTCCTGCGGATCGACCGCAAGAGCGCGGCCGGACGCTCCAATCCGGCCGCCATATCAGAGCGGAGCCGGCGCTCCGTAGCGCTTGATCTCAAGAGCCACGCCGCGATCGAGACCTGCATCACGCTGATCGAGCGCGCGGATGCGATCATCGAAGGCTTTCGACCAGGGGTGATGGAACGGCTCGGTCTCGGCCCCGATGTCCTGCTGACTCGCAATCCGAAGCTTGTATATGGACGGATGACGGGCTGGGGCCAGCATGGACCCTGGGCGCATGCCGCAGGGCACGACATCAACTATATCGCCATTTCCGGCGCCCTTTCCGCTATTGGAACAGCGGATGCGCCGGTCCCGCCACTCAATCTGGTCGGCGACTATGGCGGGGGCGCGCTCTACCTCGCTTTCGGGCTTCTCGCGGCCGTGCTCCATGCGCGCTCGTCAGGCGAGGGACAGGTTGTCGATGTCGCGATGACGGATGGGGCCGCTTCGCTGATGTCGCCATTCTATGGCATGCGCGCGGAAGGACGCTGGACCGACCAACGCGGGGCCAATCTGCTCGATGGGGGAGCCCCATTCTACGGCACCTATGCGACGGCCGACGGCAAGCTGGTGGCGCTGGGGCCGATTGAGCCGCAATTCTACGCATTATTCCGCGAACTCGCCGGCCTGTCCGACAGTGATTTCGACGCGCAGCATGACCGCGCCCGCTGGGCGATGCTACGCGAAAAGCTGGCTGCGCTTATCGTGACCCGCTCGCGCGACGAATGGGACTCGCTGCTTGGCGGCACCGACGCCTGCTATGCGCCGGTGCTGAACATGGGTGAGGCGCCCTACCATCCGCATAACGTGGCGCGAGAAACGTTCGTCGAATTGGCCGGCGTAGTGCAACCCGCACCCGCGCCGCGTTTTTCGGTCACGCCGGGTGCGATCCAGGCGCCTCCCCCGGTAATCGGCGCGGATACGGAGAGCGCGCTGACGGACTGGGGCATCGCGGATGCGACGATCGCGCAACTTAGGACGGCCGGCGCAATCTAGCGGCGTCGCACCACGATGCCGTGGTCCAGGCGGCTCCATGTCGCCGGCGTCAGGCCTTCCTCGCGCAGCCGGTATTTGAGGATCTTGCCGGTCGGGTTGCGATACAGCGCCTCGCGGAACTCGTAGTAAACCGGGACTGCGAAATATGGGAGCTGTTCGATTGCCCAGTTGCAAAGCTGCAGCTCGCTCAGCGTGGCGCCGTCGCGGAGGACCGCGGTGACTTTGATCTCGTCATCGTCGGTCTGCGCGGTGACGGCATGGACGGCAACCTCGGCGATATCCGCATGCTTGCTGAAGATGCGCTCGAGCTCAAAGCTGGATACATTCTCGCCACGCGTGCGCAGATAGTCCTTGCCGCGATCCATGAAGTAGAGCGCACCGTCGCGCATCGCGCCGAGATCACCGGTGTGCATCCACAGATTTCGCCAGACGCGGACCGTTTCCTCGGGCCGCTGCCAGTATCCGGAGAACATGACGTTCGGCTTGCGTGGGCGCAGCACGATCTCGCCCGTGATGCCCTCTGGCACTTCGTTGTCGAGATCGTCGACGATCCTGACCTCGAACTCGTCAGCGGGCCGGCCGCAGGAGTCTGTGGGCGTAGAATCGTCGGCGAAACGGAAGCAGACACGGTTCGCCTCGGTCTGCCCGAAAGCGCCGGACACGATCCGCTGCGTACCGAAGCGCTCGATCCAGGGAGCACGGCACTGGTCGGGGAACACGCCGCTGATCACCGTGCGCAATTGCCCGAAGCACCGCTTGGCCGCTTCGCTCTCCGGCGCCGTCGCGATCAGCGCCACAATATTCGAGAGCAGCATCGCTTCGGTGGCGCCGGTGCGCTCAATCTCCGACCAAAAGTTCGTGATCGAGAAATTGCGGCTCATCGCAAAGCGCCCGCCCGTAGCCAGTGCGCCCATCACGACCATCAGTGCCGCAAGGTGGAACATGGGCAGGCAAGTCCAGGCGATATCACCGGCCTGCTGCGGCGCGAGGCGGCGTTGCTGCCGGCCCTGGTTCAACAAATAATTGTGGCTGATCATGCACGCCTTGGACGGGCCGGTGGTGCCCGAAGTGAACAGCAATGCAGCCAAGGTTTCGGGCCGGATATCGGCCACCACAGGGGTTGTGTCCGATCCCCGATGCGCATCAAACGAAGCAATTGTGATGGAGCAGGCTGGATACGGGCCTCGGCCCCGCGACAATATCAGCTGCACATCCTGTAGCTGGTCGGCAATGGCTACCAGGCGTTCGAGATAGACAGGGTCGCAGATCACGATCCTTGCGCCGGATTCCCGGATCTGATGCAGTAGCAGGTCCCCGCTATATGCGACATTGATCGGCACCCAGATCGCGCCCAATTTGTTCGTCCCGAACCAGATGATGAGGACATCCTCACTGGAATCGAGGATAGTCACGACCGTCTCTCCAGCCTTCGTTCCGATCGCGGCCAGCGCATTGGCCATGCGGTCCGTGGCGAGGTCGAACTCGCGATAGGTCTGGCGATGCCCCTCGATATCGAAGAATATGCCGTCGGGGCTGAGGGCCACCGCCTTTGCCAGTGCGCTGGTCAATGTATCTTGTCCGTCGTCGAGCATCGGGTCCGTTGCGATTAGCATCCGAAGCTATACTCCCGATTTGACGTGTTCTGGCGCGCTGACGCCTGCGCGGTGCCGCGGTAGCAAAAGGCTCATTACGATCGCCGCGACTGAAAAGGCGAACAGCATGCCCAAGGTCAGATTATATGCCCCGGCGGACGGAAATTTCGTCGAGCCATCGGGCGCGAATATCTGGGCGCTCATCAGTGTCACCATGACCAGCTGCGAGCCTATCGCCTGAAATCCCGCACGCACCACCGATCCCAGCCCGGCGGACTCGCTGGCCTTCGACGAAGGCACCGCCGACAGGATAACGTTCGGGACGCCCGCATAGACCATCGACACCCCCATCTGTGCGATCGTGGCGAAGCAGAGCAGGGGCCAGAAGGCGCCATGATAGAATGCCATGACGCCCATGGGCGCGCTGAGCGCGGTCCCGGAGATGATCAGCGCGGTTCTGGGGCTTAGCCGCGATGCGAGAATACCGTTCACCGAAGCGCCGATGAAACCCGCAATATAGCCCGGAATCTTGAGCAGACCGAACATGGTGGCCGTCGCTCCTAAACCCACCATAGTCCAGGCCGGTTGCTGCATCAGCATGCTCAGCACCTGGGTCAGCTGGAACGCTCCTAGCGCCGAAAACGCCATAGCGCCATTCGCCAGCAGGACTTCGCGCCGCATGAACAACCGCATGTCGAGCAGCGGGTTCGGGTGGCGCAGTTCGTAGCGTACCCAAATGATCAGCAGCATGATCGAGCCTACCAGCATCGCCAGGTTGAGGGGGCTCGTCACGCCGATCCTCAGGGCATCGGTCAGCGCCAGCAATATTCCGACGAGTGCAGGCACGAACAGCGTGCCGCCGACCCAGTCGATCGTCTGTCCTCCCGATTTGGTGGGCGTCTCAATGCGTCGCATGAAGACGAACACGAGCAGGGTCCCCGCTGCCGACAGCATCGCGCTGTAGGTGAATAGCGATTGCCAGCTGATGTGATCGACGATGATCGCGCCGATTACGAAGCCGCTACCGGCGCCGATGGAGGCGGTGCCCGCCAGAACACCCACGGCGATCGGCACGGAGCGCGCTGGCAGTATCTGGCGCGCGATGCCAAGGCACAGCGGCAATGCAGCGCCAGCGATGCCCTGCAGCGTCCGACCGACTATCACCATGAAAAGACTGTCCGACATCCCGCTAATCAGGGATCCGATGGTCATCACGACCAGCACGATGACCAGCAGGAGCTTCCTGCCGAAGATGTCGCCCAGCCGTCCGCAAAGAGCCGCACAGGCAGCCGACGCCAGCAGATAGGATGTGACCAGCCAGCCGACGCCGATCGGATCTCCGAAATGTCGGATCAGGGTGGGAATGGCCGGCAGGATCATGCCCGTCTCGAATGCCGCCGACAATTCGACCACGACGAGGATGCTGAGGTAGAGCCAGGTTCGGTTGGTCCAGGGCGAAGCGGCGGCAGCGCCGTCGCCGTCCTGCTCCGTCAGGTCGTCCTGCTGCATGATCCTCTCCGTCTGCGCTTCGTGCGCTACGCGTCTTGTTTGGACCGTCGACTTGATCGCTGCGACCTTCTCCGACGACGCGAATGCGCAGGCGAAGCCGGGGAACGACCACGAAGGATCTTCCGGGCATCTTAGTCCCGACAATCCCGCGGTCAACGACTCTGTTGAATGGAAACATTAGATAGAAACAAGTTTATGGGCGATTACATCTGGCGATTGTGCGGAATCGCATTACAGCTTGTTGTTAGCGTAAAACAAATTTGACGAATGCGGTGATCGTGTTACGGTTCCTCCAAGTTCAATCGGCCAACGAGTCGGAGGTGCGGAAGAATCCGCACAATTTGGGGAGGAGCACATGAAAGTGATGCAACGCAGTCAGGCATTTTCCGTCCGTCGCGGATTCCGCGCCGTATTGTTTGGCACTGCCGCCTGGACAGCGCTCGCAACCTCTGGAACGGCCTTTGCGCAATCGCGGGCGGCCGATCCGCAGGAAGCTCCCGCACAGCCGGAAGCGGCCGAAGCAGACGACGCTCAGTCCGACGTGCCTATTGAAATGCAGGAAATTCTGGTCACCGGTACGAAGCAGAGCCGGGCGCAGGAAGTTCAGAAAGTGCCAGTCACGATCTCGGCATTCAACGGCGCTCAGATCGAAGCGCTGAAGATCACGAATATCCAGAACGTGGCTTACTCGATCCCGAACGTGAGCTTCGAATCGCCCGGGTCGATGAAGGGCACGGCGAACTTCACCATTCGCGGCCTGGGCGTGAACAGCTCGCTGTCGTCGTCGGCGCCAACGACCGGCTTGTTCCAGAACGGCATGTATATGGGCATCAATCACGGGATCCTGGTCGATACCTTCGATCTCGACGGGCTCGAGGTGCTGCGCGGGCCGCAGGGGACGCTGTTCGGCAAGAATGTCACCGGCGGTGCGGTTCTGATCAACTGGCGCAAGCCGCGGCCGGACGCCGATCTCAACATCCGTGCGCGCTTGGAAAGCGGTCCCGAATATAGTCTCGCCGCTGCGGGGGGCGGCAGGATCGTCGGCGATTTATCCGGTCGAGTAGCAGTGCTTTGGCGCAAGGACGTAGGCTATTTCAGCAACCCGACGTTGAACCGCAAGAATTTCGGCCGCGACGAGGTTGTTTCCGTGCGGCCATCGTTACGATACGCGAACGGGACGACGGACATTACCATCTTTACCGAATACGGGCATCAGACCGGCGATGGACCCGCGACAACGGCTCCGGATTACCAAGGGGCGACGTCTGCCATGCCTGGTGCGGTCCTATTCCCGGCCTATGGCTACAAATATGACAAGGTATACATCAATACGGGGGGCTTCACTGACCTGACGTGGAAGAGCGCGACGCTTAACGCGACGCAGGAAGTTGGGTTCGGCGAGGACGGGCAGATAGCGCTGATTGCCGGATACCGGGATTTCAAGGGTGTCACGGTGAACGATTCCGATGGTACGCCGCTGAACCTGAATGCCAACGGCCAGACCACGCAGCAGAAGCAGCATAGTGGCGAACTACGGTATAATGGCGGGTTCGGCCCGCTGCGAGTCACGCTGGGCGCTTTCTATTTCGAGCAGCGTTATTCCCAGATCGGCACCCAGATTTCGATCAATTCGACCCAGGGCGGCAAGATTCATGAAAAGACCTTCGCCTTGTTCGGGCAGCTCGATTTCAGCGTGACCGACCGGCTCTTGCTCCAGCTCGGTGGACGTTGGAATGACGAATATAAGCGCGGCCAGATCGCGCCACTTGCCAGCGAGAATCCAGCGATCGTGCAGCCGGGTACCACCGGTACGCCGGGAGCCTGCTCACAGGCGCGCGCGACCTGCACCTACAAGTTCGACCTGAACGAAACATGGAAGCGTTTCACGCCGAAGGTTGGGTTGCAATATCGCGCGAGCGACGACGTGCAATTCTATGCGAGCTGGCAGAAGGCCGCGCGCAGCGGCGGCTACAGCGTCCGCTATAATGCTTTGGCCGCTCCGCGCGCGTATGATGAGGAGCTGCAGACCGCGTGGGAGGTCGGGTTCAAGGCAGACCTCTTCGATCGCCATACCCGTTTCAATGGCGCGGTCTTCCACACGAACATCAAGGGTTTGCAGCGCGATATCACGTTGTTTGATGGCGCTACGCTGGCAAACGTCGCGAGGACCGTGAATACGGCCGATGCCACAACGCAGGGCTTTGAACTTGAGCTGATCCAGCGCATCGTGCCGGGGCTGAGTGCCAATTTCAATCTTGGCTATGTGGATGCTAAATACACCAACATCCTGTTCGACATCACAAGCGATGGCGTCGTGGATGGTTTCGATTACCGACAGAAATTGCCGCGCGTTTCGCCCTGGACCTATGCTGCCGGCCTCGTCGGCACGGTAAAGTCGCGGATCGGCGCGTTCACCGCTCGCGGGACCTATTCGCACCGCGATGCTTCGCTCTTCCCGGACTATAATACGGGTCGGCGCGATGGCGCGGTGCCGATGCTGCCGACGATGGATGTGTTCGATCTCCAGCTCCAGTGGGAATCGATCGACAAGATGTTCTCGATCACGGCGTACGGACGGAACCTGACCAATCAGTTCGGCTTGTCCGCGTTCACGCCGATCTCTTATCCGGGGGTCAAGGCGTGCGCCTGCACCGTCAACGAGGGGCGCGTGATCGGCATCGAACTGGGCCTGGCCTTCTGACGACAATGGCCGCGCACGGAGACCCCGCACTTCCCAACGATGCGACATCGGGAACGGCCGGGACCGGCGCGGCCGACCTGCTGCAGGGCCTGCTATCCGCCAGGCGCAGCTGTCGCGCATTCCGGCCCGAATCGGTGCCGAGAGCGACGCTTGAGCGGATCGTGACGATCGCGTCGTTGTCGGCATCCTGGTGCAATACCCAGCCATGGCATGTCGTGATCACTGCGGGCGAGGAAACCGAACGCCTTCGCCGGGCCATTTACGACACGGCGTCATCAGGTGGCCCGGCCATGCCCGATTTGCCTTTCCCGGAACGCTATGCGGGCGCGAGCCAGGATCGGCGGCGAGCCGCGGGTGAATTACTGTACAAGCATCTTCAGATCGAAAAGTCGGATTTCCCGGCGCGGCAGCGGCAGATGCTGGAAAATTACCGGTTCTTCGGCGCGCCGCATGTCGCCTTCGTCACGGTCGATCACGACATGGGCGTATATGGCGTCGCCGATTGCGGCATCTTCATAGGCAGTTTTCTGCTCGCCGCGCAGAGCCTGGGCGTCGCGGCGATACCGCAGGCAGCCCTTGCCACCGTTGCGCCAGCCGTCCGCGACCTTCTGTCGCTCACCGATGACCGTCGCTTGCTATGCGGCATCTCGCTCGGCTTCGCCGATGAAGAGCATCCGGCCTGCGAGGTTCGCACGTCGCGAGCGGCCTTGCATGAGGTGTCGCGCTTTGTCGGGTTCTAGTACCGCACTCTCCGATTCCGATCACGCACTTGTCGATGCCGAGCTGCTGCCGCTCGTCGCGATGCTGCCGTCGATCCGGCTTAGCAGCGAGACGCTGGCGGAATATCGTGCGCGTCCAGCAACGCGGGCGCCCCTGTCCGATGCCGCCAGCGCCGTCACGGTGGAGGAGCGTTTCATACCTGGACGCGCCGGTGATCCGGATGTCCGTCTGTTCCTCTATCGCCCCGATGCGACCGGCTCGCTGCCCGTGGTGCTGCACATCCATGCGGGCGGGTTTGTCGTCGGCGCACTCGATGGCGGAGAGACGCGCGCGCCGGAACTCGCAGCAGCCATGGATTGCGTGGTGGTATCGGTCGACTACCGGCTTGCGCCTGAAACCCGTTTCCCCGGCGCCTTGGAGGATTGCTATGCAGCGCTGAAATGGGTCGTGCGCGAGGCGGCCAGCCTGGGCATCGATCCCCTCCGGATCGTTGTGAAAGGCGAGAGCGCCGGCGGCGGTCTAGCTGCCGCCTTGGCGCTGCTGGCGCGTGATCGCGGCGAGTTCGCGATCCTCGGCCAGCACCTGACCTATCCGATGCTCGACGACCGCACCGGCGTGGCCCGCAAATGCCCCGATTATGCCGGCGCGCTGGTGTGGACGTTGCCAGACAATCTCTTCGGTTGGGAATCGCTTCTGGGCCATCCTGCGGGCGACGGCAAAGTCTCGCCTTATGCGGCCCCGGCGCGCGCGAGCGACCTGACCGCGCTACCACCGACCTTCCTGATGGTCGGAGCGCTCGATCTGTTTGCCGATGAAGGTGTGGAATATGCGAGGCGCCTGCTCGCAGCAGGCGTGGCGACCGAGCTTCACGTCTACCCCGGCGCATTTCACGGCTTCGATCTCTCACCCGACGCATCGGTGGCGCGCGCTGCCCGCGCGGCGGCGCATCGGTGGCTGTCGCGTCAGTTCGCCGACGCGGCCGGACACCATGAAAGCAAGGATGATTGCAATGTATGATCTGGTGGTTCGCCACGGCATGGTTTTCGACGGGAGCGGCGCAGCCGGGTTCGAGGCGGACATTGGGATCGCCAGCGGCAAGATCGCCGCGATCGGCCAGATCGCCGAGCGCGGTGCCGAAGAGATCGATGCAAGCGGCTGTATCGTAACCCCCGGCTTCATCGACCTGCACACCCATTATGACGGCCAGGCAACTTGGGAATCCAGGATGCAGCCGTCGTCCGGGCACGGCATCACCACCGTGATCGGCGGAAATTGCGGCGTGGGTTTCGCACCATGTCGGGAAGCCGATCGCGAGACTCTGGTACGGTTGATGGAAGGCGTCGAGGACGTCCCGGAGATTGTGATGACCGAGGGGCTTCCCTGGGCATGGGAAAGCTTCGACGACTTCCTTGATTTCTTGGAAGGGAGAGAATTCGACATCGACTTGGGCGTGCATGTGCCGCATTCGCCGATCCGGGTTTTCGTCATGGGAGAACGCGGCGCGAACCGGGAGCCCGCGACTGCGGAAGAGATCGCGCAAATGTCCGCGCTGGTCGAGCAGGGGATTCGGTCGGGCGGGTTCGGCATCTCGACATCGCGGCTGATCCTCCACCGCACCAAGGCGGGCGATATAGCACCAACCGTAGGTGCCGCCGAAGCCGAGCTCTTCGGCCTCGCCGATGGCCTGCGCCACGCGGGTAACGGCGTCTTCCAGTTGGTTCCTGCGGTGCATGGCGATGCCGTGGAGGAGTTCACTCTGATGGCAAAGATCGCGGATCGGGCCGAGCGCCCGTTATCTTTCTCGCTGGTCGCACTGAATGGGCAGGACGCTTCGTGGCGGCCGTATCTCAGCCTGCTGCGCGAACCGCGTGCGGAGGCATCGCCGATCCGGGCGCAAGTCTTTCCGCGTCCGATCGGCATGATGCTTGGCCTCGATCTCTCCTTCCATCCGTTCAGCCTGAATCCGAGCTATCAAGCGCTGGTCCAGCTGCCGCTCAAGGCGCGCGTCGCGGAGATGCGGCGGCCAGAGGTGCGGGCACGGCTGCTTGCTGAACAGCCGGTCAGCGACAATCCCTTCGCACTGCGGATGGTCGATATCGATCGCCCGGTCTATCGTCTGGGCGATCCGCCGCGCTACGATCCGGCAGCGTCCGAAGAGGCCGGAGTGCTGGCAGCCGCAGAGGGCATCAGCAAAGCAGAGTATCTGTACGACATGCTGCTTGAGCGGGACGGCAATGCCATCCTGTATGCCCCCGCCGGCAACTTCATCAACAACAGCCTGGACGAAGCCGGCGCTCTGATGCGGCACCCCAATACGATCCTGGGCCTGGGGGATGGGGGGGCGCATTACGGGATGATCTGCGATGCCAGCTATCCCACTTATCTGCTGACGCGGTGGGTGAGGGACGCAGCCGGCAACGACGCGATTGCATTGCCCGACGCGATCAAGGCGCTCAGTCACGACAACGCCGTTGCGATCGGGCTGAACGATCGCGGCAGACTTTCGGTGGGACTGAAAGCCGATCTGAACGTGATCGATTTCGATCGCCTGACGCTCCACGCGCCTCATACGGTCTACGATCTTCCTGCAGGCGGGCGGCGGCTTCGCCAGAAGGCCGACGGCTATGTTGCCACCGTCGTGAGCGGCACGATCACCTATCGTCATGGCGAACGGACCGGGGCGCTGCCGGGCAGGCTGGTGCGAGCGGGGCGCGCGTGAGCGAAGCTTGACGACAAACTGAAGGGACCAAGTTTTGATTGACAATGCCGACATCGTGGTGCGCGGCGGCTTGATCGTCGATGGCACCGGCCGGGCGCCGTTCGAGGCGGATATCGCGATTGCGAAGGGGCGCATCCTGGCCATTGGCGAGAATTTGAACGGTCGCGAGGAGATCGATGCCCGCGGACTGCATATCATGCCGGGCTTCGTCGATATTCACACCCATTACGACGGCCATGCGACTTGGTCCGAGCGACTGGGACCATCCGCGCCGCACGGCGTGACGACAGTCGTAATGGGCAATTGCGGTGTCGGCTTCGCGCCATGCCGGCCGCAGGATCGCGACAGGCTGGTCAAGCTGATGGAGGGCGTGGAAGATATCCCTGACGTCGTGATCAGCGCGGGCCTGCCCTGGAGCTGGCAGGGTTTCCCCGAATATCTCGATCTGCTCGAAACGCGCCAATACGACATGGATGTCGCGGCTTATATTCCGCACGCCCCGCTGCGCGTCTTCGTGATGGGCGATCGCGCCTTGAATCGCGAGCCGGCGACCTCCGAGGATATCGCGCATATGGCGCAGATTGCTCGAGAGGCCGTGGAAGCCGGCGCGCTTGGCTTCTCGACATCGCGCAGCCTGAACCACCGTTCCAGCGATGGTCGCGTAACGCCGTCCTATGATGCTGCGGAAGTCGAACTGGATGGCATTGCCGCCAGCTTGAAGGAAGCGGACGCCGGCATCGTCCAGTTCATTTCGGACTTCGACGATCCCGAACTGGAATTCGCGATGATGCGCCGCGTGCTGGAACGGTCGGGGCGCCCGGCGACGATGTCGCTGCTGCAGTCTCCCGCGGTGCCGGAGCGCTGGCGCCATTTGCTGGCCATGGTCGAGGCGGCGAACCGCGAGGGAGTGCCGATGACTGCCCAGGTCTCGACCCGACCGGTGGGCATGCTGTTTGGGCTGGAGCTTAGCTACCATCCTTTCTCCTTCTGTCCGGCCTATCAATCCATCGCCGGCCTGAATCTTGCGGACAGGCTGCATGCGATGCGCCAGCCGGCGACGCGGGAGCGCCTGCTGGCCGAATTCGGTACGATCTCGACGCCGAATATGGCGCACGCCGTTGCCCGGCTCGACAGCATATTCCTGATGGCGGACCCGCCAAGTTACGAGCCGACGCTTGATGAGAGCGTGGATGCCGTCGCCCGGCGCAACGGCCTGTCGCCGGCGGCTTATGCCTATGACCTGCTGACGGAGGGCGATGGACGCAGCATCTTCTATTCGCCAGTGATGAACTATGTCGATGGTTCGGCAGCGGCAGTCGGAGAGATGCTCCGCCATCCCGATACCGTGCTGGGCCTCGGCGATGGCGGCGCGCATTGCGGCATCGTCTGCGACGCTAGCCTGCAGACCCATACGCTGATCCGCTGGACCCAGGGCGATGACGCATTGCCGATCGAGACGATCGTCAGGTTCATGACCATGGACACGGCGCGCGCGGTGGGCATCCATGATCGCGGCACAATCCAAGCGGGTATGCGTGCCGATCTGAACCTGGTGGATATGGACGGCCTGGGCCTGCACCGGCCCGAGATGGTCTATGACCTGCCGACCGGCGCCGGTCGCTTGCACCAGCGCGCGAAGGGGTTTGTCGCAACGATGGTGGCGGGCGAAATCACCTATCGGAGCGGCGTTGCCACCGGAGCGCTGCCGGGCCGGCTGCTGCGCCGCCAGCGCGCCGTTGCGCCCTTGCGAAGTGCACCGGCAGATGGGGTCGATGCATGAGCCGGGGGGAAGATGCGACGAGCCTAGGTGCGATCCGGGAAACGTCGGCGGCTGCGGACAAGATCGTCGATGTCATTGTCATTGGCGCTGGGTTTTCCGGCCTCTACGCCGTCGAAAAGCTCGCCCGTCTCGGCTTCGATGTGCTTGGGATCGAACGGGGAGACGATGTCGGGGGTGTGTGGTTCTGGAACCGCTATCCCGGCGCGCGTTGTGACTGTGAAAGCTATTATTACAGCTATTCATTCTCCGAAGAGCTTGAGCAGGACTGGTCGTGGAGCCTGCGCTATTCCGAACAGCCCGAGATATTGCGCTATCTCAGCCATGTCGCCGATCGCTTCGCGTTGCGGCAACATTATCGATTCTCCACCTCCGTGGAGTCCATGGAGTTGGACGAAGAGAAGATGATCTGGCGCGTGCGGACCAGCGATGGCCTGACCACCAGCGCCCGGTTCGTCATCTCGGCCGCGGGCTGCCTGTCGGAGCCCAAGCGCCCGGATATTCCGGGCCTCGATACGTTCGAGGGCGAGATCCTCAATACCTCGTCCTGGCCCCGGGACGAACCGCAACTGGCCGGCAGACGCGTTGGTGTGATCGGCACAGGCGCGTCGGGCGTGCAGGTCGTGTCGAGATTGGCGTCCCATGTCGCGAGCATGGTCGTGTTCCAGCGAACGGCGAACTGGGTCATCCCCGTCTGGAATGGCCCGACCGAGATGGAATTCGAGGCATGGGTCAAGAAGAATTACAAGGATATCCGCGCGCGATGCCTGGCGTCTAACCGTGCAAATCCCTTCGATGCGGCGACCGCCGCTGTGCTCGAAACCGATGCGGACGAATGCGCCCGGATCCTCGAGAAGCATTGGGCGTTCGGGGGGCCGCGCTTCTTCACCGCCTTCACCGATTCGATGCGGAGCGAGGAAGCCAATAAGGTGATTGCCGACTTCGTCCGGGATCGCATCCATCACCTCGTCCACGATACCAAGGTGGCCGAGATGCTCACGCCGGACCATCCGATCGCGACGCGGCGCCCGCCGATGGACGACGATTATTACGCCACGTTCAATCGATCCAATGTCACACTGGTCGATCTTCGCAGCACGCCGATCACTGGCATGTCTGGCGGTGAAGTGCGTACCTCGACCGCGAGGCACGCGCTGGACCTGTTGATCCTGGCGACGGGTTTCGACGCGATTACCGGGCCGCTTCTGGCGATGAACATCGCCGGGCGCGGCGGCAGAAAGCTGAACGACAATTGGGCCGCGGGTGCGCGGTCCTATCTCGGGATCGGGATGGCCGGATATCCGAACCTGTTCACCGTCACCGGGCCGCTCAGTCCCTCGGTGACGGCCAATATGCCAACCCATATCGAACAGAGCGTCGACTGGATCGTCGATTGCTTGGTATCGCTGAGGGACAAGGGGCAGGACTGGATTGAGGCGACCGAAGTGGCGCAGGACGCATGGTGCGACGAAGTCGATGCCGCAGTCGGCGGGACGCTCTATGCCACTGCCAGTTCCTGGTATGACGGTTCGAATATTCCCGGCAAACCGCGGCGGTTCGGTGTCTATCTCGGCGGGTTCGGCAATTATCGGCGGCGTTGCAACGAAATTGCCGACGCCGGCTATGAGGGCTTCTTGATGGGCGCTGGAAGTTGACCGAGACTAAAGATGCGGGATCTGCCTCGAAAGCGTTTTCCTACACCGAACTGAGAGAGCCTGATATCGGCACTGGAGACGCGACTGAAATCGTGCCCGGCGTGCGCTGGCTGCGAATGCCGATAGGTGGTCGACTGGAGCATGTGAACATCTGGGCGATGTCCGACGGTCCTGATGATTGCACGATTGTCGATTCCGGGATGCGCACGCCCGAAACGCTTGCGGCATGGGAGCGCGTGCATAGCGGGTTGCTGGCCGGGCAGCACGTATCGCGAATGATCGGAACCCATATGCATCCCGATCATGTGGGAATGTTCGGCTGGCTGGCGGAGCGGCATGCAGGCACGCTCTGGATGAGCCGCCTGGAATATTACACGCTGCGAATGCTCGAACGGGACGTGGGTGTTCCGCCGGCCATTGCCGTGGATTTCTATCGCGCTGCCGGAATGGATGACGCCTGGATCACCGGCTATCGTGATCGCTTCGGCTCCTATGCGGCCTTGCTGCATACGGTCCCCGCGGCGTTTCACGCGATCGAGGACAATGACGAGATCGAGGCCGGTGGCGCGCGGTGGAAATGCATAATCGGCAACGGTCATTCGCCGGCGCATGTCTGCCTTTGGTCACCCGAGCATAAGCTGCTGATTTCGGGAGATCAGGTGCTGCCGACGATTTCGTCGAATGTATCGGTCTATCCCTACGAGCCTGACGCAAATCCTTTGGAAGATTGGATGGCCTCCCTTCGGAAGATCAAGGCGATTGTCCCTGACGATGTCCTGGTGCTTCCCGCGCATGGGCGACCATTTTACGGACTTCATAAGCGAATCGATGCGCTTCTTGAAGGGCATGATGATGCACTCGATCGGCTGCACAGGTTTCTTGATACGCCAAAACGCGCCGTAGATGTGTTTCCGGCGCTATTCCATCGCGTGAGAGAGGACAATGTCACTCGCGGCATGGCTGCCGGAGAAGCGCTTGCACATCTTGTGTACCTCGCGCGCCGTGGTTTTGTTTCCTCGCATCTCGATCCGATGGGCATTCGATGGTGGCAGGCTGACCCGACGGCAAGGGAATAAGCTGCGTGAATCAATCTTGCGCGGGCGGTGTCAGGCGCCCGCGAGTGCCGTTCGGCAGAGCGTTCGTCGGGGTTTGCTACGGGCCACACCACGCGTCAGGCACCACGCTCCGCTCGGACGAATGAAATTTCCCAATAATCTGAGTGCCCATTTGGGTGGGGCATGGGGCACCACCCCTTTCAGTAGGGAAATCCAAATCTTGCTGGTGGAAGAGCGTTCGGCTGGGAAGCCGTTTGGGTCCTACGTGGGGCGCTTTAGGAAGGGAGCTCGGCGCGACCTACGCTATACCTCTTTGAGCAGGCTGGCGATTGGATGTTCGGTTGGATAACCCTTTCGGCTTGGCGCGACATCGTGTCTGACCCTCGCACATATTGTGCGAACCCAGCTGGTGCTGGCGGAAGGAATTGGGCCGGTAGCAGACTGACAGCTTCCGGCGCTCGGTTTATGAAAGCTGGGTAGTGGGTCAGTTTGAAATGACCAGTCGATGAAATCTGGTCTTTCACCTACGCCAAGCAAAAGAACGTCGCGACCGCGAAAGAAGCACCGGAAGGCGCTGGTGATACGTGGACGTGGACCGCGCTCGACGCAGATAGCAAGCTGATCGTATCCTATCTCGTTGGCGGTCGCGATGCTGAATACGCGATGTGGTTCATGGACGATCTCGCGTCGCGCCTCGCCAACCGCGTACAGCTAACCAGCGATGGCCACCGCGCCTATCTCGAAGCCGTAGAGGGCGCGTTCGGTTGCGATGTGGACTACGCGCAGCTCGTGAAGATGTATGGCGCGACGATCGGCGCACAGGGCCGCTACAGCCCCGCCGAAAGCACCGGATCAAAGAAAATCCGTCGCGAGGGTAGCCCGGATATCGCCCACGTCTCGACCAGCTACGTCGAGCGTCAGAACTTGACGATCCGGATGCAAATGCGCCGCTTCACCCGGCTGACCAATGCGTTCTCAAAGAAGGTCGAGAACCACGCGCACGCGGTCGCCCTCCACATGATGTATAATAATTTCGTCCGCATCCATAAGACGCTCCGCGTCACCCCGGCGATGGCATCTGGCGTATCGGATCGGCTTTGGGAAATCGCTGACATTGCGCAGCTGGTCGCGGATGCAGAAGAAGCTCCGAAGAAGCGCGGGCTCTACAAGAAGATTTCAAACTGACCCACTGCCTTGGGTCCTACGTGGGGCGCTTTGGGTAAGAAAATGGGCTCGAACTACGCTGCGCCTATCATACGCGCTCGAGATTTTTAGTCTTGCCATCTGTTCTAAATTTGTCGGCGCGCGCCGCTTCAACTGCTGTGTCGCGGACGGATTGAACCCTGCTGCGAGCCACCATCAGCGCATGCTTCTGGTTGATATCCAGAATAACAAAAGAATGATTTCCCAACCGCGATGACCCGTCTTCCTAGGATCGCGAGAACTAAGCACATGGCAAAAAGGAACACGTGAATGCTGACGATAGCAGAGCGCGTTTCGAGAAGGCCTTTGGGCCAGTAGCGACGACGCTGGTAGGTCCATGATCAGACCTATGACTGCGGATGGTGGGGAACATTTTGCAGTCACAGGATCAGGATCGAGAAGAGAGGGCGCCGATTGCCAGCTTCACCAAGAGGGCGGCGAGCCAACCCCGAGGGGTTCGAGGTCATTCCATTCGGGCTCGCCAAAATAAGGCCGATGGGAAACGCAGGGCGCTGGACAAGGAAAAGGGGCAGCTTTCGCCACCCCCCAATACCTGCCCGAGAGCCGTCTAGAAGCTCTTGCGGAGCGAAAAACCGACGATGCGCGGATCAAGGGTGAAGATGTTGGTCGTCAGGCCCGTATCGTCCGAGTTGGTGAACGCGTCCGTGATCGGCGTTTTGTTGAAGACGTTCTTCACATAAAGTTGCGCGGTAAAGCCGCTCTCGGGCCGCCTGAGCGTGACCGAGAGGTTGGCGTTATCCCATGCGCGCAGGCGATCATATTCGGTGTTATAAATGCGAGTCCAACTGGCGGACTGGCGATAATAGTCGCCCCGCAGCGTCAGTTCCCACGGTCCGATCGGCACCATATGCTCAGCGCCAAAGTTAAACGTGAAGCGCGGCGCGTTGGGCAGTTCATGGCCCGAAATATCCGTCTCAAAACCGCGCGCGAAATTCGGCGCGCCGCTGCTTCCATCGGCGATGTTCAGGCCGATTTTAGTCGGGTCATAGGGACGCATCGGATCATAGGTAAAGCCGAAGAACGAATGGAGATTTAGACCGCCAGCCGTCTCTGGGATGAAGTCGCCAACGCGGTTGCTACCCGGGCAAAGCCCTGTGAGACCGAAGAATCCAAATGTGCCATAATTTGCATGCGAAGTGATGCGATCGGCCAGCACCTTTGGTGCAATGCAGTTCGACGGCGTCTGGACCCAGGGGCGGAGGACCACCCAATCCGGGTTGCCGGCCGTACGGTTCATGACGTCGATCGACCCCTGACCATTGCCAAGCCGGGTCCGCAACAGCCCGACATTGCTATCGAACCGCCAGCGGCGGCTCGGCCGCCAAGCGGCCTCGAACTCAAGACCATAGGATTTCGCGTCGAAATTCTCGTTGTACGCAATGCGGTCGACAATCTGCGAAACCTGATAATCTTTGTAATCGTAATAAAAGGCCGTGGCGTTGAACGTCATCCGCCCGTTCGCAAAGCTGTTCTTGATGCCCAGTTCGAAGGCGTTGACATATTCCGGCCGGAAGGTTTCTTCGAGTGGCTGGTAGCGCACCATCGCCGGATTGATATCAACGCGCGGTGGGTTGGTGCCCCCGCCCTTATATCCATGCGACGCTGACAGGTAAACGAGCGTATCGTCTGTGAAGGAGAGATTGGGTTTCCAGTCAACGACCGCGCGACCAGTGAACTCGCCCCATTTTTGAAGAATATTTGGCGCCGCCGGATAGCCGCTATTAACCTTGCCACCGGTCGAAGCTCCTGGAATTCCAACGCCCTGGGTCCCGCCCGCTAAAAGTAGCTGCGATGGAATCTGCGTCGAATTTTTTCTGTCGTCCGTATACCGCCCGCCCAGCGTGATCTTTAGGTCATCGGACGCCTGCCAATATAGCTCACCAAACAACGCTTTGGACGTGCTCTTGACGCCATTCTTGCTCAGAAAATAATTGTGACCTTGGTCGTTTACAGACGTGAGTGGATTGGGATCGACGTAGATACACTCCACGCCCTCAAAGCCCAACGGACAGTCTCTAGGAGAAGCCAAGGAGGTTACAGGATGGATGACCGCATATAGATATTGAGCAACCATCGTGAACATATTGTTGAATACATAATATTTGTCGTTCGTTTTAAAGCTCAGGTAATTTGCGCCAATATTGAAATTCACTGATCCGGAAAAATCCGATTGAATTCGGAATTCTTGGTACCATTGTTCATTTTCAGAAATACTGAGATCAACAGCAAGACCACGATCGGAACAGCCCAACTGTGGGTCACAGAATTTTCCTCCAGGCGTTACTCCAGGGTAGAGGCTGGTATCAATCGCAACGCCTCGAAGGGTGCTGACACCTGGAAAATCCGATGCGTTAAAGATAGGGCCAGTATCGACGCGATTAAAATCCTGCGTTGAGTAATAGCTGTCCTTCGTAAACGTAGTTTGACTCACCAATTTTATGCCGTCTACCGGCTCAAATTCTAGATTTGCTTGAAACAGGTTATTTTTGGCGCGGAATTTTGGATCGTAAACCGTCGAAATTTCACGAAGATTTTTCGTTATAGTTACATTTCCCCATGGGTCTTGTTGCTTGATCGCGTATATCGGGTTGCGGGTTCTTGGTGGGATCAACTCATATCCGGCCACAACGTACGCCACCGCGTTGTAATAAGCTAATGTATAGCCGCTGGGGGCTTGATACATATTGTCGCCATACAATGATGTCGGCAAGCAGCCTTGGCTAAACCGATATCGACTGAACTGAGAACCGCTGTTTCCAGGAGTGCCGAGGGATTCCGGAGGATCGTCCCGGTTGCACAATTGTTTGCCGGTGCGTGAGCGATCGTCATTTTCGTTGAAATGCTGCCACACCGCATTGACGCGGAACCGGTCGCTCGGCTCCCACGCGAGGGTCGCGCGGGTCGTATAAAGGTCGCGGCCGTTCACCCGCCTACCGGTGACCGTATTATA
Source organism: Sphingomonadales bacterium (assembly GCA_004173185.1). Lineage (GTDB taxonomy): Bacteria > Pseudomonadota > Alphaproteobacteria > Sphingomonadales > Sphingomonadaceae > Sphingomonas. Next base: position 367,428 of record SEFZ01000004.1, read on the forward strand.
GTCAAAGCCGTCGCGATTGGTCCATTGCCCCGCGACGCGGATGCCCAGCGTATCGGTGATCGGCACGTTGAGCATGCCCGTCGCGCGCATCGTCTTGTAGTTTCCGACCTCGATCTTCGCATCCATGCCGAAATCAGGCTTGGGCAGCGCCGGAATCATGTTGACCACGCCCGCCGTCGTATTGCGGCCATAGAGCGTTCCCTGTGGCCCGCGCAGCACTTCGACGCGCTCAAGGTCCAGAAATTCGCTCTCGAACAGGCGGTTACGCGTCAGCGGTGCGTTGTTGAAGCTGACGGCGACAGCAGGATCGGACGAAGCCGACGTCGCCTTGGTCCCCACGCCGCGGATCGAGAAATTGTACGTGCTGAAATTGTTCTTCGAGAAGTTCACGTTCGGTACGGCGCGCAGCAGTTCCGAACCCCCCTCGATCTTGCGATCATCCATCGCCTTGGCCGACAGGGCGGTGATCGCCACCGGCACGTCGATGATCTTCTCTTCGCGCTTCTGCGCCGTCACGATGATCTCTTCATCCTGTGACGCAACGGCGCCAGGATCGCTCGCAACTGGAACGTCCTGGACCGGAAGCGATATCCGGCTGGTGGCCGGCGCGGCGACGATGGTGATGATGCCCTTGCCATCCGGATTGCCTCGCGCAATCAGGCCGGTGCCCGCCAGCAGCGCCTGCAGCCCGACGGCTACCGATTGCTGCCCGCGCACGGCATTGGTGCGCTTGCCGCGCACCGCGACGCCATTCGCGACAATCTGCAAGCCAGCCTGCTTGGCGAAGGCGGGAATGCCCATTTCTGCAGATTGAGCGGGAAGATCGAAATGCCGGGTGCGCTCGGCTCCAGCCTGTGCCGGACTAACGATCGCGACTGCGGCAATGCCTGCCAACATATGCGCACGCACGAGTGATCCGCGAAATGATCGCATCCCCTATCCTCCCCCAATGTCCCCGGAGCGCTTTGTGCGTCTCCTGTAAATACTAGATGCTCGGGCCATCCTTTTCCGATGACAGATCCGTGAAAAAACTGGCCGGTTAGATGCCTCCGGCGAGCAGGCGAATGGTGTCGCCATCCATCTCGATCCGCGCACCCGCGATTGCCGTAACGGCATTTGCGAAAGCTGTGGGATCGTCGGCGCGGAAATAGCCGACGATCGGCGTGCGCCCGAGCATGGGATCGACAATGACGATCTTGTTGCGGTTATAGCGATTAAGCTCGTCGACCGCATAGGATAGCGGCTCGCCCTTGAGCGCCAGCTCGCCGCTGCGCCAAGCCAGCGCGCGCTCGATCTCTGGCGCTCCGTCTATTGCGGCGACCGCCGATGCATCGGTCGCCACGAAACTGCGCTGACCTTGTTTGACACGAACCGGCTTGTGCTGATCGCCCAGCCGCCAGACCTCCACCGTGCCCTCGGTCACCAGAACGTCGATGCCGTCGGCGTGACGGCGCACCGAAAAGGCCGTGCCCACCGCGCGGACGCGCACATCGCCTGCCTCGACGACAAAGGGTCGGTTCGCGTCAGGCGCGACTTCAAACCAGACTTCGCCGCTCGAAAGCTGAATCTCGCGGCGCTGCGGCTGTATCGATACCCTGATCAGGCTGTCGGTGTTTACCGTCGCGGTCGATCCATCGACAAGCGGAATGCGTCGGATCTCACCGACCGCCGTGGAATAGGTTTCGCGCGCGGTGGAAAGGTTTACCGCGAGCACGCCGGCCAACGCAGCGGCGATACCGAACCCACCCCCGGCGAGAATGCGGCGGCGGGTAAGTCGGGTTTTGGGCGCGTGAACGGAGGGAGCGGCTTCGGCTCCCGGTTCGTGACCTACATAAGCAAGCACCGCCTCGGCACGGAACAGCGCGCCCGCGCGCCGCGCATCGGCGTCGAGCCATGCGTCGAGTTCGCTTTGCTCCCCATCCGTCAGGGTGCGGCCATCGCGCAGGACCGCCCAGCGCGCCGCTGCATCATTGTCTCGTTCAACCATCTGCTCGTCCGTTCATCACTTCGCGGGAAGGCGCTTCGCGCTCCTCATCAGCAATCGCCCGCATGATTATCTTCAATCCGCGTATCGCCTGCTGCTCGATCGTATGTTCGGGCAGGTCGAGCCGCGCTGCGATCTCCCGCTGCGGCAGGCCCTGAACCCTGCGTAGTTCGAAAATCTCCCGGCACCGGTCTGGCAGCGCCGCGATCAGGCGCCGAACGCGGTCGAGCTCGCGCTTGGCCCCGACATCGCGTTCCGGATCCGGCGCATCATCCTCCAGCGTCAGCAAGTGCAGCTCGGTAAGGCTGTCGATGCGGACCAGCCGCTCGCGGCGCAGTTTCTGGAGCAGGACGCTGCGCGCGGTGGTGAACAAATAGGCGCGGCCGTTGCGGATGTGCGCTACGCTCTCCAGCCGGGACAGGCTGAGATAGGCGTCCTGGATAATGTCATCGACCTGATCGGCCGAAGACACCATGCGCAGCAAGCGCGCACGCAACGCCGCTTCGTGCGGAACCACATGCCGCGCGACCCAAGCCAGCCTCTCATCGCGATCCCGTCCCAACCCGGCTCCCTCATCCCGCATAAGCTGCTGCTACCATAGATGCACGACGGCGGGGTTTCCGATGGCGGGAAGGTGATTTCCTTTCAAACGGGCCGTCTTTTGCTTGGATCGAAAGGCAGCTTCTAGCGCTTGGCCCGCGCAGGCCTATTGAGTGGATTGCAGACCGGCTTCAAAGCCGCCCATTCGGTGAGCCTCCAGGGGCAGATTTCAGTATGCTCAGCTGGAATAGGTGCATCCTCGAAATCGACGCCCAGATAGCGGACGGCGTTCTCGATCTTGGTGCCCCGACGACGCAGGGGTAACGACCGTCCAGAAGGGTGCCACTGACAAGCCCACGTATTAAGCGGTGCCGCTGCGGCTGGTCATACTCCCCAACCAAGCCTTGGCGACAGCCTTGCCGCCACCGCCGCCGCCCGTCGAGTGCCTTAGCAAGCGGCTGCCGGCTGGCGGCGGGGTAATAGGCTGGAGCCATGTCGGCGAGACCGCCAATATCACTGCCCGGCGCGGCTCTCTACTTCCAGGGTATTATAGGTACGGCATCCTTGCTCAACCCAGGCGCGATTGAACCACAGCCTTCCGGTTGGATTTGGGGCTTCAGCCTATCGTCCAGGCCGGATTCGAAGCTGGGCTGACTGCGATATGGCCTGGGTCGCGCATCGTTCGTCGTTGAGGGAGCCGCCTGCGCCGGCCACCCCAACCGCACCGATTGTCTCGCCATTCAACACGATTGGAACCCCGCCGCCCAGCAGCAGCAATTCAGGTACGCTGGTCAGATTGCGGGAAGTCGGATCCGAAGCGGCGCGCTCCGCCAGCACGCGGGTGGCAGTCTTGGTCGATAATGCCGTGAAGGCCTTGCGCTGTGCAGCGATGGTGTTGTGCGGCCCCACGTCGTCACCGCGCTGGAGCGCGATAAGATTGCCGCCGCGATCGACGACCGCGACGACGGCAGACTGACCGATCGCGCGGCAGGCAGCAATCGTCGCAGAGGCCAGTTCATTGGCCAGCGGCAATGAAACCGTCGTCTGCCGGTGCTGGGCAGCTGTCGGCGGCGCCGCGCTCAAAAGCGCAGCCGCGAGCCATAAGGTCGTTCCTGAAGACATAGCGATCAACTCCACGCCGCGCGCCTAGTTGCCGCGATAGGTGGAGTAGCCGAACGGGCTCACCACGACCGGCACATGATAGTGGCTGGACGCATCCTGCACCCGGAAGGTGACGGCGATTTCGGGGAAGAACGGCTTGGAAGCCGCGTCCGGATATGCCGACATATCGAATTCCAGGCGGTAATCGCCCGCGGTGAACTTTGCAGCATCGCCGAAGCTGCGAACCCGTCCGTTGCTGTCGGTATGCGCGCTGCCCACGCGCTGCCACTGGCCGTCGGCGCTGCGCTTGGAGAGCGTGACCGGCACATTCTGTCCGCCAATGCCGCGTGCAAGGTCGAGGATGTGAGTCGAAATTTCGGTCGCGTTTACAGGTGCTGCAATGATGGTCAGCAGCGAGGCCAAGCCCACGAGAATCTTCATTTTCTACTCCATTTACCGTGCTTGGAGGGGAGATGCGTACGGCCATGATGATTTTCAAACGCGATATTCAGATGAGAGTTATTGAGATATCGAATGATGCCATGTTTGATCCACGCCTGCTACGGACCCTTGTCGCTGTCGTGGAAAGCGGCAGTTTCACCCATGCCGCGGCCCGGCTTCATTCGACGCAATCGACCGTCAGTCAGCATCTGAGCAGGCTCGAAAATGCAGTAGCGCAGCAATTGATCGACCGCACCGCGCGACCCGTGGTTGCCACTGCAGCGGGAGAAAGGCTGTTGGGATATGCACGCCGGATTCTCGCGTTGCAGGATGAAGCGCTGCAATCGCTGCGCGACGCGAAGCGAACTGCGGCACTGCGGATCGGCCTGCCCGATGATGTGATTACCATCGCGATGAGCCGCCGGCTGGCGAGCTTTGTAACTGGTAACGGCGATGTTCGGCTTGATGTCACGACCGGCCTGAGCCGCGATATATTGAGGCGGTTTCGAGCCGGCGAACTGGACATCGCCGTGGTCAAGGAGTCCGCCCCAGGGCCAGGCGCGCGCGCCAGCTTGCCCGAACCGCTGGCGTGGTTCGGAAGCGCGGAGCCAGGCTATGCAGCGCCCGACCCGCTTCCGCTCGTCGCCTTTCCGCCGGGCGGGCTATACCGCGATCTGATGATCGGGCGGCTCGAGCAGGAGGGACGCAACTGGCATATCGCCGTTACGGGCAACAGCCTCAGCAGTGTGCTGACCGCGGTCGAGGCAGGGATTGGCGTTTCGGTGCTGCCGGTGAGTGCGGTTCAAGGCCGCCTTGTTCGGCCATTTCGGGAGTTTGGTCGCGAGGGGCAGATGTCGATCTCGATCTACGCGTGGGAGGGCGATGGCCCCATCGGGGAACTGATCGAGGGCATGATCAAGCAATTGGGCGAGGACCGGCGAGGGACTGCCACGGACGGACCCTGATCTCCCCTCGGATCCCCGGTTCGCGTCGTCTTCGTCGGGAGCCTCTCCAGCCGCCCGCCCGTCTGGCGCATCATGACACCCGCTTCGATGCGTTTGGTCCTCCTTGCTTGCCAGTCAGGCGTAGCGGTCGAGGCCCAAGCCGGCGATGTCGATTTGGGGCCGTTCGCCCGAGATGATGGACGCGATCACGGCCGCCGATCCGCAGGCCATCGTCCATCCCAGGGTACCGTGGCCCGTGTTGAGGTACAGGTTGGAGACGGGCGTGCGTCCGATGATCGGCGGGCCGTCCGGCGTCATCGGGCGAAGCCCTGACCAGAAGCCGGTCACCTCCGTGCGGGCCGCTGCGGGGAACAGGTCGTTGAGGCAGTGGAGCAGGGTGGCTTCGCGGCGCTTCGGCAGCGAGTGGTCGTAGCCGGAGATCTCGGCCATGCCACCGACCCGGATGCGGTCGCCCAGCCGCGTGATTGCGATCTTGTAGGTCTCGTCCAGCAACGTCGAGACGGGCGCGCGCGCGGGATCGGCGATCGGAACGGTGATCGAATAGCCTTTTACGGGATACACGGGGAGGCGGACCCCCAGCGCACGCGTCAAAATCGGCGAATGGCTGCCCAGCGCGAGCAGATAGGCGTCCCCGGTGATGATGCCCCGGTCGGTCCGGACGCCCGTGACCTTCCCGCCCGACGTCTCGATCGCTTCGATCGAGGTGTCGTAGCGAAATTCTACGCCCGTTCTTGCGAGGTGCTCCGCCAGACGCGTGGTGAACTTATGGCAGTCGCCGGTCTCGTCGTTCGGGAGCCGCAGGCCGCCCTCGAAACGGTCCATCGATGCAGCGAGTCCGGGTTCGGCCTGGACGCAGCCCTGCCGGTCAAGCAGCTCGAACGGCACGTCATACGAGCGAAGGACGGCCATGTCCTTCGCGCTACCATCGATCTGCGCGCGCGTACGGAAGAGCTGGAGCGTCCCGAGCGAGCGTTGGTCATAGTCGATGCCAAGCTCGGTCCGCAGCGACATGAGTTCGTCGCGGCTGAACTCGGCCAGCTTCACCATGCGGCTCTTGTTCAGCGCGTATCTGGCCTCTGTGCAGTTCCGCAGCATGGCGGCGAGCCAGCGCACCATGGCGAGGTCTATCTTGGGCCGAAGGATCAGCGGAGCGTGGCGCATGAGCAGCCATCGTATCGCCTTTGCGGGTATGCCGGGGGCAGCCCAGGGCGACGCATAGCCCGGCGACACTTCTCCGGCATTGGCGAAGCTCGTCTCGAGCGCTGCTCCGCTTTGGCGGTCGACCACGACGACCTCATGGCCCGCGCGTTGCAAATAATGGGCTGCGGTGATGCCGACAACGCCAGCTCCGAGAACGACTATCCGCATCGTGAGTCTCCTGGCATCGTGACGTCGCTTTTGGCGCAGGCGCGCGCATGTCGGGCGCTGAGACCGGTCTCAGGCGAACTCCAACATGTCATATACCGCAACTTGGCCATCGGCTCTCCCCACCGCATGATGCAGGCGATCGATGCGGATTTGTGACCGAATCTGCGGCAGAACCTGCTAATTGCAGGTCCGGGCGACAGTTTCTGCGACCCGGTGGAGGAAAACGTGAACTCGCTCGACGCCTTCGATCAACGGATACTCAATCAGCTGCGGCTGAACGGGCGGATCACCAACAGCGCATTGGCGCGCGAGGTGGGCCTTTCGGAGTCTGCGTGCCTTAGGCGGGTCAAGCTTCTCGAGCAGTCCGGGGTCCTTCGCGGATACACCGCCATCATCTCCGCAGGCGGCCCCGAGGAAGGCACCGTGGCCATCGTTCAGGTCGAGCTTGAACGTCAGACGGAGGAGTATCTGGCGCGGTTCGAGGCTGCGATGCGGAGACATGCCGAGATCCGCGAATGGTATCTGCTAACCGGCGCCGGCGATTATATGCTGCTCCTGCAGATATCCCGCATGGAAGACTATGCGACGTTCCACCGGGACGTGCTCTCGCGGCTTCCCGGGGTCTCGCGCATAACGTCGAGCTTCGCCATGCGCAGCCATCGCAAGGGGTGAGGGGGCCGCGCCCGGCTCGGGCTACGGCTTGCCCAAACTTCCAGGGCTGATCGAGCGCGCGCAATGCTGGCGGTGGCTGACCCCACCGCCGGGCGACCTCATGATAGTCCTGACGTAGCGGGGTTCATGTCTCGCGCCGACGCCCGAGCGGCGGTGGCACTGCGCCATTGACGCGCCAGTCGCCCACCAGCCGGTAACGCCATTGGTTGGCATCGTGCACGGTGTGGGTGCGCGCATTCCGCCAATGCCGGTCCAGAGCGCGGCCACGCTCGATCGAAGATGATCCCAGCAGCGCGAAAAGCTCGCTGGAGATTGCGATCGAGACATCCTCGGCCAATCCCTTCACGCCGGAAGCAGCGACCACCGCTTCGCCCGTATTGCGTGCGTCCAGCCCGGCCGCACGCGCGATGTCCAGTGTGGCAGCCGCAGTCAGAAGCCCTGCTTCCAAAGCGGCAAGCCGTGCTGCGAAGCGCCCCAGATCGGCCAGGACATAGGGGTCTTCGCCGGCGGCGGTTACCCGAGCGCCGTGCCGGGGACGGGTCCGCCCGCATAGTTCGCGGACCAGATCGCCAAATGCGTCCCGCGCGATGCCCACGTCGATCGCGGCGTGCATCAGCGTGAGAAAGGCATGATTGAGCCCGGGCACGCCAAGGCTGCGCCATTGCTCTACGACCAGATCAGGCGTGACCGGCACATCGCGCAGATGCACGGTGCCCGAAAAGGTCACGCGCTGCCCGATCGGGTCCCAGTCGGCGAGTACTTCGACGCCCTCGGCCTCACGGGGCACATAGACGAAGACCGAGCGATCCTCTGGATCGAGCGCCGCGACCGGGATCCAGTCGGCAGTCAGCGCGCCGGTGCAATAATATTTGCTGCCGTTCAGCAGGAAGCCGTCTTCATTTGGTTTCAGGGATGTGGCGATGTGCATGCTCGATGCAGTGCCGCGCTCAGCCTGGGCGTTGCCGAACCGTGCGCCGCGCAGCACTTCGGCGAAGAAAAACGCTTGTTGTTCGGGCGTACCCGCTTCGCGCAACACATTGACGCAAACGAAGTGGTTCTGCGGGATCTGGCCGATTGCGGGATCGGCGGCGGAGAGGATGCGGAAAACCTCGGCGACCGTGGCAAAGCTCACGTCGGCGCCGCCATGGCTGGCGGGAACCGTGATCGCCAGCAGTCCGGACCGCGACAAGGCATCCATCTCCGCGCGCGGGACGAGCTGGTCCCTGTCGCGTGCGATGGCGCCATCGGCCAGCAGCGCGGCCAGTTCGTGCGCCGCTGCGATCGCGGCGGCTTCCGAAGCAATATGGCGTACCGAGGCGTCGATGGCCTTGGAAACCCGCACCACCGCGCTCATGCCAGTGCCTCGCCAGCGAGGCAGCGGCGCCCGATCTTCTCAAAGCTCAAATGCAAATCCTCATCGGCGTGGCTGAAGCTATGCGAAAGGGTCGCCGGGAAAGCCGCCACCAGATCAAGGTGCAATTCGGCAGCAAGCGCCCGTCGCGCCTCGCCCGCAGGCAAGGCATCAATTGCGCGCAGCCGCGCCTCGAACCGGCCCACTTTCAACAGGCTGCCCGCATCGTCGCCGCGCCCGCGCAAGGTCAGGCTGCCCACAGCCTGGGTCAGGAGCGAAGCAAGCTCCGCCGTATCTATATCGCTGCTCATATGACCGCCGGTGCCCCGACAACGTTGCGCACATAAGCGGGCCGCTCGCGCAGCCGCTCGTAATAGGCTTCCACCGCGGGCAATGCGGGCCGCTCGATCGGCAGCTGGAACCAGCGATTGAGGATCATGCCAATCGGAATGTCGCCGATGGTGAGCGTGTCGCCCGCGACATAGCGTCTCCCTCCGATCCAGGCAGCGAACCGGCGCAGCACCGCATCGGACTTCGCGATATGCACGTCGATCTCCGCTGCGGTATAGGCCTCCCAGCCCATCACCAGCTTGGAGAAGATCGGATTGATCGCGGCCTTGGCGGTGCCGTCCGCCCAGTCCATCCAGCGATCCGACGAGGCGCGGGCGCGCGGGTCACTCGGCCAGAACGTGCCTTCGCCGTGGCTCGCGGCGAGATAGCGGACGATCGCGTTCGATTCCCACAGGACGAACCCATCGGATGTCTCGAGCACGGGCACCAGACCGTTGGGGTTCTTGCCCAGATATTCGGGCGTATCGACGATGCCGAAGCTTCGGCCAGCATCGATCTGCTCATGCTCGACGGCGAGTTCATCGAGCGTCCAATAGACCTTTTGCGCGCTCGATGAGCTGCGCCGGGCCCAGATACGGATGGTCACTTCTCTTGTCTCCTGAAGGTCAGGCATCGACGATGCCAAGGTCTGCGAGCAGCGCCTGCTTCAGCGGCAGCATGCTCGGGTCGGTCCGGTGGCGCGGTCTTGGCAGCGTCACGTGATGCTCGGCCGCGATACCGCCATCGCGCATCACCAGGATGCGGTCGGAAAGCAGGATCGCCTCCTCGACATCGTGGGTGACCAGCAAGGCGGCGAAGCCACGGTCGTGCTGGAGGCGTGCGATCAGATTCTGCATGCGGATGCGCGTGAGAGCGTCGAGCGCGCCAAAGGGCTCGTCGAGCAGCAACAGCCGCGGCTCCGCGAGCAGCGCACGGGCAAAGGACACGCGCTGCGCCTCGCCACCCGACAGCGTCGAAGGCCAGTCGTCGATCCGTTCCTCCAGCCCAACCTCGGCAAGCACGCGCCGGGCGGCATCACGACGCAGGAGCCGATCGCCGCGCAGGCCCAGCGTGACGTTGCGCCACACGTTGCGCCAGGGCACGAGCCGGGCATCCTGAAAGACCAGATTGAGCGACGGATCGCGCAGGATGTCGCCGTCGCTTTGGGTATCGAGCCCGCCGACCAGCCGGAGCAACGTGGATTTGCCGCAGCCGCTCTTGCCGATGATCGAGACGAATTCGCCGGCCGCCACGGTGAGCGAAACGCCGTCGAGCACCGCTCGGTCGCCGAAGCGGCGGCGGAGGTTTCGGACATCGACCAGAGGTGCCGCTTCGTCCGGCCTACGAGGGGACGGAAATGCCAGGACCGCGCTCATCGTGCGCGCTCACTGGCGTGCCAGGAAATCGCCCGGCGCTCGATCTGGCGGACGCCGATATCGATCAGGATGCCGACCAGCGCATAGAGGAAGAGGCAGGCGACGATCGTCGATATCTGCGAAAACAGCCGCGCCTGCATCGTGACGAAGCCGATGCCCGAATGGGCGTTGAACTGTTCGGCCACGATCAGCGACAGCCATGCCCCGGCAAGCGCGAACCGCACGCCGATCAGCAAGCCCGGCAGCGCGCCCGGCAAGGTGATGTCTCGCAGCATCTGCCAGCGGTCGAGCTTCTGGATCGCGGCAAGCTCGCTCAGGCGGGGGTCAATGCCGCGGATAGCCTTGTAGAGATTGATGTAGATCGGGAAGAAGCTCGCCAGCGCGATCAGCGCGATCTTGGGCTCTTCGCCGATCCCGAACCAGATCAACAGCAACGGGATCAGCGCGAAATGGGGCAGCACGCGGAAAGCCTGAAGCGTCGCATCGAGCACGGTTTCCGCCCGAACCGACAGGCCGACCAACGTCCCGAAGAACACGCCGAGCGCTCCGCCGATCACGAAGCCCAGCGCCGCCCGTGCGAGCGAAGTGCCTAGCGAGGGCCAGAGCAGATCGCGACTATCGAGCTTGGCCAGCGCATCGATGACCCCGGCGGGCGAGCTGGCATAATTGTCGGGAAGGACACCCGATGAGACTGCCACCTGCCACAGCACCAGCAGCCCGATCGGCACCGCGATCCGAACCACCGTGTCGCCCCGGCCGCTCATGCTGCGAGCACCTTGTCAAAGACGCCGCTGACGCCCTGCGCTGCCTCGATACGGGCGGGGATCAATCGCTGCGTCAGGAACGCATCGGCGATGCGCTGATTATATGCGCCGATGCCGCCATCGCCCACCGGCACCAGCTTCTTGGGCAGGACCGCCAGCAAGCCCTTGGCGACTTCGGGCGTGACGCCAAGATCCTTTACCGCGAGCGCGACGAAGCGATCCGGGTTCTGCGCCGTCCAGCGGATATGGTTGGAAAGCGCGCGCAGAAATCCTTCGAGAAGTTCGGGGCGCTCGCCAATCACCTTGTCCGTCGCGACATAATATAGCGCCGAGTTGGTCAGGTCCTGATTGGTGAACAATGCCCGTGCGCCTCTGGCCAGCGCGACCTGCGTCGTGGGCGCGGTCATCACCAGCGCGTCGATATCGCCCCTGAACAATGCGCTCAGCCCATCGGCACCGCCCAACGACACGGGTGAGATGTCGCTCTGTTTAAGCCCCGCCTTTTCCAGCGCGCTGATCAGCAGCCAATGCGAATTGGTCCCGGCGATGAAGGAGACCTTCTTGCCCTTCAGATCCTCGATGCGCCGCAATGGCCCATCGCCGCGCACCAGCATCGAGGTAAGGGGTGCCGGCTCGGTGGAGCCGACGACCTTCACCTGATGCCCGGCGCTTTGTGCAAAGATCGGCTGAACCTCGCCGGTTTCGCCAATGTCGATGCCGCCGGCGATGACTGCCTCAAGCACGTCGTTCCCGCTCTCGAACGGGAACAACTTGATGCTTCCCTGCTCGATCGCGGCGGTGTCGATCGCCATGTCGACAAGCGGCCCCTGGGTACGAAGATAACCCACGCGGATCTGCCCGGCATCGCCGGACTTGCCGCGGCAGGCGCCGAGCGCGAGCAGCGCTACGGCGGAGGAAACGAGCATTTTACGACGATTGAGATGGATCATGGCTTCCAGCTCCCTTGCTGCCGATGGATCAAAATGCCTTGGTCAGGCCGAGCGTGATGTTGGTGCCCTGCGCGGGGAAATAGGCGGCGCTATCGACGCCCCTGGCGTCGTAAACCGGCAGCACGAACGCGGCGTACCGGCTGTCGGTCACGTTCTTCGCATCGAGGAATAGCTGCCAGCCCTTGTCCTTGCTCGACCAGCCAGCGCGCAGATCTAGCGTCTGATAGGGCTTCACCCAGATCGAATTGCCATAGTCCGCCGCATAGCGGCCAAGCAGCAGTTCGGTGCCCGCGCCAAAGAACAGCCCGGACTTGTGCTCGATCTGGAAATTGGCCTGATACAGCGCCCGGGGTACGCCCGGCAGGTCGTTGGTGCCGAAGCTCGGCTCGCGCTGATAATGGAAATCATTCAGGCTCAGCGCGTGCTGGGTGCTCAGCTTGAAGGTGCCATTGTCCCACAGCACGCCTTCGATGCCCGCCTCGATGCCCTGATGGATGGTGGGAGACTTTGCGTTGGTCGCAATGACCACGGCAGGGGTCGACCCAATGGCGGGCGAAACCTGGACGTTGAGGAGCTCGCGCCGAACCCAGGTGCGATAGGCCGCAAGGCTCCAGCGCAGGCCGCCAAGCTTGCCCCGCACGCCGGCTTCGACAGTGTCCTGCACCTGCTCGCGAATATCGGCGTTGTAGGTATAGAGACCGCCGGTCAGCTGCGGCAGAGCGTGCGAGATCGGCGCTTCGACCGAGCGGCTATAATTGGCGAACAGCTCGAATTTGCCAGTGTCGTAGCGCACACCGAAACGCGGCGCCCAGTTGAAATAATGCTGATCGATCGAATCCCGCGTGGGCAGCGTGATGTGGCTGCTGCGGGTCTGCTTGATCGCCGCAAGCGCGGTCGTGATCCACAAGCGATCGGCGGCTTCCAGATCGTTCTTGATCAGGAAGGTCGCATCGACGCCTCCGAACGAAGCATATTGGCGTAGCGTGCGATAATCGGCGGAGAATTTGCGGTCGATCGAGCCGGGCAGCAGCGCCGTATACAGGATTGCGACTTCGGTCTTCGAGCGTATGCCGAACAGATGGTGATCCGCACTATAGCGGGCGGAAAGCCCGATATCCTCGATATCCCACCAGTCCGGGATCGCGACGCGGACGTTGCGGACTTCATAGTCCTTATAGACCGCGCCAAGCTTCAACTGCTGGCCGCTGCCGAGATTCCAGTCGAGCGTCGATCCGATCAGCACCGATCCCGGGGCCTGACGATTGCCCGTGGTCGTGTTGTTTGCGCGCGGATCGCTCTCAAGCCGTTTGCGCGTCACGCCAGACGTCATCTGGGTGTCCTGCTCGGCATAGATCGCATGGGTGCGCAGCTGCAGCGTCGGGGAAAGGCGAATGCCGATATCGCCGACGATGCGGTTGCTCTTTGATGCGCTGTGCCGGCGGAAGCCGTCCATCTCGAATCGGGTGGCCGAGACATAATAATCGACCGGGCCGATCACCTTGCCCGAGCTGATCTGTTGGCGGTTATAGCCGAATGATCCGCCCTCTGCGCGCAGCAGCAGCGCGGCGGCATCTGCGCCGGTATGCGGCACATAATTGATCGCGCCGCCCTGCGTGGTCGGCGAATAATCGAACGAATTGGCGCCGCGATACACTTCGATATGATTGTTCGCGAGCGGCTCGAAAAACTCATACGGGCTGCCCTCCGCCGTGGTCATCGGCAAGCCGTCGAGCAGCATCTGGATGCCGGTGCCCCAGGTGAATGGATTGCGGATGATGCCGGATCCGCGCATCGACAATCGCGTCGCTTCGCCCCCCGAGGCGGTCTGCGCGACGACGCCGGGCTGAAAGCGCAGCGCATCGCCGATATTGCCTGCGCGGCCGGTTTCGACCTGATCGGCGGAGATGATGGAAGCGTTGCCAGCGATCGTCTCGACGTTGCTGATCCGGTTGCGCCCGACCACGACGATCTCGCTATCCTGCGGCTCCGCGCGTTCGGAAACTGGCTCGGAATCCTGTGCGTGCGCGGCCAGTGGCCAAAGCATTGCAGACAGTGATGCGGCGGCTAACAGGTGACGACCCACTCTTTTATCCCTTTGTAATTGCGACTTTTATTCAGGACGCTGAATCGGGAATGGCCGGGTCTTCGCCATTCAGCATCGTGTCGAGCCTCTATATCCCACTAAATCGATAGGAGTTGAAACCTTTGCTTCGCGCACGGCTAGATTTTCAATCCCCCGCTGCGGCGCGAGATCGATAGCCCTTACGCGTACGGGCGCGCCGCAGGCGTTGGCCCGCTTTCCGTAATTGGAGTTTCGCAATGTCCGTGCCGCGTCAGATGATCCTGAATCTCAATCCGATGCCGGGAGGATTCTCGAATGGCGGCTGGCGCACGGGCGAGCGCGATCCGCTGCATTATTCGAGCATCGCGCATTTTGCCGAGATCGCGCAGATTGCCGAACGCGGAAAGTTCGACGGCTATTTTCTCGCGGACTTTGCCTCGTGGAATTCGGAAGGGATCAACCGCCCGCCGCGCTTCCTCGATCCGATCGTGGTGCTGTCCTATCTCGCCGCGGTGACCAGCCATATCGGGCTGATCGCGACAGCCTCGACCAGCTACAACACGCCCTACAATACTGCGCGCCGGCTGATGTCGCTGGATCATATCAGCAACGGGCGGTTCGGCTGGAACGTGGTGGTGACGGCGGGCGACGATGCGGCGCGAAACTTCTCGCTCGACGCGGCACTTCCCAAGGAGGAGCGGTACGCCCGGGCGCAGGAATTCGTCGATGTCGTGCTGGCGCTATGGGAAAGCTGGGAGCCCGATGCGATCTGCGCGGACGTCGAGAGCGGCGTATATACCGACGCCACGAAGATCCGCCCGATCGACCATAAGGGCGCGCATTTCAGGGTCGATGGCCCGCTGGTCATTTCGCGGAGTCCACAGGACCGCCCCGTGTTGGTGCAAGCCGGCGGCTCGCCGATGGGAACGCACCTGGCTGCGCGCTATGCCAATGCGGTCTTCACGGTGCAGAACAATATCGAGATATCGCGAAGCTATCGGGAGGAGTTGCGCGCGGCGGTGATCGCGCAAGACCGGGATCCTGAGACGGTGAAGTTGCTGCCGGGCATAGTCACCATCATTGGCCGCACCCAGGAGGAAGCGGAGGCCCGCGCTGCCTATCTGATCGACCAGATCCCGATCGACGTGCGCCTCAACAGTCTGGCGCATTGGCTGCTCCTACCGCGCGAGGCGCTGGGCACCGATCTGGATCAGGAGCTTCCCTGGCATTTGATCCCCACGGATGCCGTAAACGGGCATGATCATCGCGCAACGATGCTCAAGACCGCACGCGACCAGCGGCTCACCCTGCGCCAATTGACCAGCCAGTCCTCGGCGACCCATCTGGCAGTGACCGGATCCCCCGAGAAGGTGGCGGACACACTCCAGCACTGGTTCGAGAGCGGTGCCGCCGACGGCTTCAACATCATGCCGGCCGAGCTACCAAAGGGCATTAGCGACTTTGTCGATCTCGTGGTGCCGATCCTGCAGAAGCGGGGCATCTTCAAGCAGGAGTATCGCAATGTGACGCTTCGGGATCGCTATCTACAGAGCTGACCCCGATGATCTCGCGCCCGATATAAGCGCAGCACTCGACGCCTCACGACGCGCGGGCAAAGCGTCCCACGTCCGGCCTTTCCACTGCCTCGGCCACGGGTTCGCTGCGGAAGCATTGCGTCAGCAGGGGCCGCACGTCGGGATGGGCCTCGAAGACGTTGTGACCTTCTCGATCAGCCAGATCATATCGCGGGCGCGGGTTCGCTGAAGGGGAAGGTGAGTCATCCACGGCTCGACGATGTCGGATGGGATCGGTCGGCCGATGCGCGCCTCGTGTTATGCGATGATATGGGCATGCGGAGGCAAGGCTTAACTCGGTTAGCACTGGTATTCGCATCCGCTATCGCCCACATTCAGCGCATCGCTCCGCTTCTACGGGCATGGATGCGACCGAGAGATGCTTTGTGCTCCCGCTCTGCGTGGAGTCCTGCATGTTCAAACTTACCAGAATAGCTTTAGCCAATCCCGCCCCGGCCATCGATCCGGACAAGCGTGAACCTTCGGGCGCGCGGCCCAAGCTTTCGCTCTTTTCGGACGCGCGAAAGGCCGGCCGTTGACGCGCGCGCTGAATATCGACGCCTTGCCAGCGGAGGTGATCGCTATGGCGGCAAAGCACAGCGCCACGATCAGCGCCATCGAGGCTATCAAGCCCCGCGGCACGCGTGTCGTGTTTCAGAATGCTAGGGGTGCCGTTACGGTGGCTACCGCATTTCGCGGACGCATCCTCACGGGCGCAATTACCCGCACGGCATGGACTCAGCAGCGCATCAGCTAATCGCGCCCTTGCCGAAAAGCCGCGATCGCGGCCGGGCCGAAAACTGGCTCCGTTCTCGCTATTTCGTAGCGATGTCGGCCGCTCCGGCGCGGTATTTTTCCTTCACGAAGCCGCGCGCGGCCGTCTGTGTCTTGAACGAATCGCTCAGCAACTCGCTCGAAACCAAAGGATAGCCCTGCGAATTGAACCGGGTGGTGCGCACGGTAACGTGGAAAGCGCCATCCTCATCCTTAGTAATGAGATAGGGACGAACGGCAATTCTAGGGACGTTTGTGGTCATGGGAGTTCCTGCTTATCGGTGGATTGAGTAAGGGGAGGCGGGCGCAAGCCATTCACGATGGCGGCCTTGGCAGTGCGCAACAGTCGAGCGATTGCGGCGATATCCCGCAGCGCGAATCGCATCACCGGCATAGGATCGATCACGCCGGCTTCGATCAGGTTCAGTCTGCGCGCCAAAGTTCATCCTGCCTCCATGAGGCCATGGATCGCATCGCGCGTGTCGCGCGAAAATTTAGCGTGCTGGGCTGCCATGAAATTGGCCCGTTCGGTCGCTGGGTCGCGACGAGAGCGTCGCTTTCACAACCGGAGCCAGCGCTGCCAATGTGCGAATTGGCACTCATGCGTGAGAGCGCCAGCGCTTCGCATGTGGTCTCTAAAGCCGATGATCGCAAGAGCTACGGACTATTACGGGCACAGGTCGCCGCGGGTGCCTGAAGGAAGTGAGGCAGCGAAAGTCGCGCGCGTTACGAAAGTGCTGGAAGGCGCTTCGCCGTTGACCGCCTCGCCCCGCCGCACCCAATTGCTTCACCTGCCCCCTGACGATCATCGGTCCAGTCCGTGGCGGGTGCCTCGCTTTCCGGAACCCGTTTGACGGGCGTGTCGAAGTCGCGATACTCGAACAGTCGCGATGCATCGGGCGCAAACCCATCTTGCCCCCGCGCATTCCATTGCTTTCGTTTTCTCCGCACCGACTAGAAGGCCAAATGGACCGCAAGCCCACCCCAGATCTCTCCCGCCGCGCCACCATGTCCGATGTCGCCAATGCCGCGGGCGTTTCAAAGATCACCGTGTCACGCGCCCTGCGCGGCAGCGATCTCGTCAAGGCGGAGGTTCGCCAGCGGATCACCGAGACGGCGGCGTCGATGGGCTACCGCGTCAATCTGGCCGCGCGCGATCTGCGACTGCAACAGCGCCGCAGGATTTCAGTGATCGTCGACATGGCGGCGCGCGACGATCGCCCGCTCTACGATCCCTATCCGCTCGCGCTGCTGGGCGGCATCATGCAGGAATGCGCCGCGGCCGGTTTCGCCGTGGTGCTGACGACCAGCGATCCCCGGATGAGCGCGGAAACCCATGATACCAGCGGCGTGATCGTGCTGGGGCAGGGCTCCGATCACCACACGGTGCGCGCGCTGACGCAGCTTAATCTGCCGCTGGCGGTCTGGGGCGCGGATGATGGTGTCGAAGCCGAAATGGGCGCGGTCGTGATCGGCAGCGACAATCGGCTGGGCGGTGCGCTGGCAGCCGGGCATTTGCTCGACCAGGGGCGCCAGCATCTCGTGTTTCTGGGCGACACCAGCCACGCCGAGCTGGCGGACCGCCGCGACGGATTCGTGGCGCGGCTGGAGGGGACGAGTGCCGCCTGCGTGGATACCCGAAGCTGCGACTTCAACAGCGAAAGCGGTCGGCTGGCGATGGCGGAGGTCCTTGCGAGCGGCGCTCGTTGCGACGGCGTGTTCGGGGGCAGCGATCTGGTCGCCATCGGCGCGATGCAGGCAATCCGCGAAGCAGGCCTTGAGCCGGGTCATGATATCGGCGTGGTCGGCTATGACGATACCCCTGCAGCCGCGGCACAGACCCCTGGTCTGACCAGCGTTCGCCAGGACTGGATAGGCGGCGGGCGGCTGCTGGCTGCGACTCTGCTGGCCCGTCTCGATCCGGATCGCGTTCCCGTCGAGGAACAGCGCGTATTGCCGGTCACGCTGGCGCTTCGGGAAACTTGATACGAACGAATGACATCGATACCATTTATCTATGGTATCGATGTCATTCCTATGGTAGCTGACGCGCCAGAACCGGATTCGAACCGGGCGAACAGGGGAGGGTTTCTGATGAATATCAAGCATTTCGGATTGCTGGCGACGGTAGCTAGCATTGCAATCGCAGCGCCGGCTTTTGCTCAGGACGCAGCGACCTCTGCGGCACAGGCCGCTCCCCAGAATGCGCCCGTGGCCGATGACGGTGAAGACGACATCATCGTAACCGGTACGGCGTCCGGTGGCATGAAGCGGCTCGATGCCGGCTTCTCGATCACGACGGTCGATGCAGAAGCCATCCAGCGTCTCACGCCGCTGAGCACCGCCGACGTTCTCAAGACCGTCCCCGGCACCTTCATTGAATCGTCGGGCGGCGTCGCGGGTCTCCGCGTCGGCGTTCGCGGCTTCCCGATGAACGGCGGTGGCCAGTTCTCGACCGTGCAGCTCGACGGCACCACTTTGTTCCCGCCCAACACGCTCGGCTTCATCGAAAGCTTCAGCTTGTTCCGCGTCGATGACACGGTTGAGCGCGTCGAAGTGCTGCGCGGCGGCCCCAGCCCGATCCTGTCGAACGGCCAGCCCGGCATTACGATGAACTTCATCCAGCGCACCGGCAAGGACGTGCCCGAAGGCAGCGCGCGCGTCACGGTCGGGGCGGAGGGTCTATACCGCTTCGACGGCTATCTCGGCGGCAAGATCGGTGACGGTTGGTATGCCAGCGTCGGCGGTTTCTACCGCGTCAGCGACGGCATGCGTAATTCGCAGTTCCGCGCCGATGATGGCGGTCAGGTCAGCGGCACGCTGTCGCATCGCTTCGATCGCGGACAGGTCACCGTCTGGGGCCGCCGCGTCAAGGATTCGAACATCTTCTTCTCGGGCGCGCCGCTGCTCGTGGGCGCTGACGGCAAGCTCGACGTCTATCCCTATTTCGATCAGCGCAAGGACGCGCTGGCCGGCGAAGACACGCGGCTCCTGACCTTCGAGGCGACGCCGGGTGCCACGCCGGGCACGATCTCGCGCGACTTCTCCGATGGTCGCACGATCAACCTCACCCAATTTGGCGCGAGCTTCGATTTCACGCCGGGCGATTGGCAGATCAGCAACAAGGTCGGCTATTTGTCGGGCACCACCGATACCCGCGCGATCTTCACCAGCGCGCCGCCGACCACGCTTGGCGCCTATATCACCGGGCGAGTGAACGCGATCAACGGGACGCCCGCGATCGTCACCGCGGCGGGCACGGCCACGGGCGGAACCGCGCGCTTCTCGTCGAGCGGGACCGCCATTTCGGATCTCAACCAGCCTGTGATCGTCGCGGGCTTCTGGTCGATCGACAAGCGGGTCGAAACCTTCACCAACGATTTTCGTATCAGCCGCCGCTTCGGGAACCACAATTTCACGATCGGCAGCTATTTCGCGACCCATTCGATCGGCGATCTCTGGCATCAGGGCAACAACGCGCTCCTCGCATTCGAGCCGAATGCCCGCCGGATCGATCTGACGCTCAACAATGGCGCACAGATCACCAAGAACGGCTTCACCGGCTTCGCGACCAATAATTTCAGCGACAGCTTCGATGGCACCAACATCGCCGGCTTCATCGCCGATGAATGGAGCGTCACCGATGCGCTGAAGATCGATGCGGGCATGCGCGTCGAGCATTACAAGACCAGCGGCAGCGTTGGCCTGGCGTCGAACGTCGATCTCGATGGCAATGTCCGCACGGTCTATAACAATGCCGTGTCGGTCCTGAACGGCCAGACCCGCGCATATGAATATTCGAAGACCGAATTTTCCTACACCGCCGGCGCGAACTATTACATCACGCCGCGGGTCACGACCTTCCTGCGCATCAATTCAGGCTTCCGTTTCCCGACCTTCGATGAAGTGTTTGGCGGTTTCCGCACCGTGCAGAAGGTCAAGCAGTACGAACTGGGCTTCAAGACCTCGCAGCGCTTCCTCGATGCCTCGCTGACCTTGTTCCGCAACGACTTTGTCGGCCAGACCTATTCGCAGCAGGTCGTCAATCCGGTCACCAACGCGATCACCACAGTGATCTCGGTTGCCGGTTCGCGCACCTGGGGCGCGGAGCTGGAAGGCGCGTTGCGGCCGATCGACAATCTTGCGATCAATTTCAACGCCACGGCCTTCCGCGCGCGCTTCCGCGATATCGACGCGGGCGTCGCCAGCGGCGTGCAGAACGGCTTCAAGGTACCGCGCCAGCCGTCGGTCCAATTGCGTGTCGGGCCGAGCTACACCGTCCCGTTCAGCGGCGGCGACGTCACCGTCTTCGGTGCCTTCACCCATGTTGGCTCGCGCTTCTCCGACATTCAGAACCTTCAGAAGCTTCCAGCCTATGACACGCTGGATCTGGGTGCGGCGATCAAGGTTGGTAACATCGAATTCCAGGTTACCGGAACCAACCTGACCAACACGCTGGCGCTGACCGAGGGCAATGCCCGCATCGTCGGCACCACCGGCGGATCGGTGATCGCGCGGTCCAATTTCGGCCGCGCGGTTCAGGCGACCGCCGTCTATCGTTTCTAATCCCCCCCGTGCCCGCGGAGCTGCCATGCTCCGCGGGACTTTTTCTTGATTCGCATGGAGCTTGGGGCATGAAACGCAGGCAAGTCCTCGGCGTCGCGGCGGGTGCCGCGCTCGGCCTTGCTCCGGCCGCGCGCGCATTTGCCGCCGGGGCGGATCGATCGAAGCGCCGCAACGTCGTGTTGATGGTCAGCGACGATCAGGGGCTCGATCTGGGTTGCCTGGGTGTTGCGGTGAAGACGCCCAATCTCGACGCACTCGCCGCGCAAGGCACGTTGTTCGAACAGGCCTATGCCGCGGTATCGTCGTGCAGCCCCAGCCGCGCGGTGCTGTATACCGGCCTCCATACCCACCAGAACGGCATGTATGGGCTCGCCCATGACGTCCATAATCAGGGCCTGCGCGACGGGATCGAGACGCTTCCCTGGCTGCTCAAGAAAGCGGGCTATGCCACAGCGCTGGTCGGCAAGAAGCATATCCGGCCCGAAAGCGCGTTCCCCTACGATGCCGAGCTGGCGCCCGAGCGTTCGGGTATCCGCGATGTGGCGCTGATCGCGGACGCAGCGGAGCTGTTCCTGCGCGGGATCGGGAACCAGCCCTTCTTCGTCACGATCGGCTATAGCGATCCGCACCGCGCGCCGGTGAATTTCGGCAATGACCGCCCCTGGCCGCGCGTGACCGATCAGAAATATGATCCGGCCACGGTCGAGGTGCCGTCGCATCTGCCGGATCTCCCGCAAGTCCGCGCCGATCTGGCGGAATATTATCAATCGCTCAGCCGGCTCGATGACGGGATCGGAATGGTGCGTGAAGCGCTCGAGCGTACCGGCCACGCCGAAGACACGCTCATCATCTTCCTGAGCGACAATGGCCGTCCGTTCGCGGGCGCCAAGACCAATCTTTACGATCCCGGCCTGCATCTGCCGCTGATCGTGCACGCGCCCGGCCATGCCGGCGGCGCGCGCAATGACGCGATGGTCAGTTGGGTCGATATCGCGCCGACCATCCTCGAATGGACCGGCGCTGCGGGGCCGAGCTACACATTGCCGGGCCGATCGCTGCTCCCGCTTCTGGGCGAGCGGACGAAGCCGGGCTGGGATGCAATCTTCGCCAGCCACGACTTTCACGAGATCAATCAATATTATCCCATGCGCGCGATCCGCACGCGCACCCGCAGCTATATCGAGAACCTCGCCTGGCAATTGCCCTATCCGATCGCGGGGGACGTCGCACAATCGGATAGCTGGAAGGCGATTTCCGCCGATCCGCGCATCCGCCTCGGCAAGCGGACGCAGGCAGCCTATCTCCAGCGCCCGGCACGCGAGTTTTATGATCTGGAGCGCGATCCCCAGGAAGTGACCAACCTGGCCGAACGCCGCGACCGTGCGGCCGAGCGCGATGCATTGGCCGCGCAGCTCGCGGCCTTCCGTGCCGAAACCCGCGATCCCTGGGCTGCGGGCCAGACCTCGCCCCATACCGCAGCGGAGCATTGAGCATGCTGATACGTTTCGCCGCACTGCTCGCGATGCTGGCAACCCCGGCAGCCGCGCAACAGGCCGTTCCGGCCTTCTCGCTGCCCGAATCGAACCAGTTGAGCCCCGAAGCGCGCGACGTGCTGCGCCGGATGGTCGAGGCACGCGCGCCCGATCTACAGGGTGATCTCACTCGGCAACGCGCCTTTTACGGCAAGTTCAACGACGATCGCCTGGCCGAGATGAAGCGCATCTTCGCAACGCGCGAGACCCGAACGCAGCTTGGCGGCGTCGTAGTCGATATAGTCACGCCCACGCGCGCGCCCTCCGGTGCCGCCGCCAAAAGGGTGCTGATCAACGTGCATGGCGGCGCGTTCATGTGGGGTTCCGGCAGCGGCGCGCTGGTCGAAGCAATTCCGATCGCGGCGACGATGGGCGTGAAGGTCGTCACGGTCGATTACCGGCTGGCGCCCGAGCATAAATACCCCGCCGCTTCCGAGGACGTCACGGCGGTCTATCGCGCGCTGCTCAAACAATATCGCCCTGAGAATATCGGCATCTATGGCTGCTCCGCAGGCGGCGTCATCACGGCGCAATCGGTCGCCTGGATCGGGCAACAGGGGCTTCCCCGCCCCGGTGCGATCGCCACACTTTGCGGCACGGGGGCACCGTATAGCGGCGACAGCGTCTATCTTGCCGGTCCGCTGACGGGGACACCGGCCATGGCGACCGGGCCGCTGCCCGATATCCTGCCGACGCGGTACATGGCGGGGGTTCCGGCCAGCGACACCGCCGCCTATCCGCTCATCTCCGCCAGCGAGCGCGCGAAATTTCCGCCCGTGCTGATGCTCGCGGGAAGCCGCGATTTCGCCGCGAGCGCGCTGACGTTCGCCCATCGCCGCTTGAGCGCGGACGGCGTCAAATCCGAACTCTATCTGTTCGATGGCTTGCCGCACGCCTTCTTCGTCTGGCCCGAAATGCCTGAATCGCGTGAGGCCTATGCCATCATCGCGCGCTTCTTCGGTCGCAACCTTGGCACAGGGAAGCGTTGATGCGCGGACGTACCATTGTCGCGCTGGCGCTCACTTATGCCTTGCTCGGCATTTTGATGAACAGCGTCGGCGTCGTAATCCTTCAGTCGATCCTGCACTTCGGCGCGACCAAGCCGATGGCCGCGACGCTTGAGGCCTGCAAGGACCTCTCGGTCGTCGCCGCATCCTTCCTGCTTGCAACGCGGATTGCCGCATTCGGCTATCGCCGGGCGCTGATCGGCGTGCTCGGATTCATCGGGCTGTCGTGCCTGCTCGCGTCCTTCACCGGCGGTTTCGTGACCATGCAATTGCTGTTCGTGGCGACGGGCATGGGCTTCGGCGTTGCGAAGGTGGCGACCTATTCCACCATCGGCCTGCTGGCGCGCGATCCCGCCGATCATGCCAGCATTACCGGCACGATCGAGGGCGTGTTCATGATCGGCGTCCTTGCCGGGGCGTGGATCTTCGGCGGTTTCGTCGGCGCCGACGAGAGCGGGCAGGACTGGCTGCGAGTCTATTGGCTGCTTGCAGGACTTTGTGCTGCGGCGGCTTTGCTGTGGCTCACGGTCAAGCTGGACGAGAGCGCCGCACAGCCGGATGCCGAGGATGCGCCCGCCGGCTGGCGCGACATGGCGAAACTGGCGTTGCTTCCGGCAACCGTCGCGGTGCTGCTGGGCCTGTTCCTCTATGTGTTGATCGAACAGGGCGTCGGCACCTGGCTTCCCACTTTTAACGCCGAGGTGCTGCACCTCACGCCCGCGATGAGCGTGCAGATGTCGAGCATCTATCTGGCAGCGCTGGCGCTCGGCCGGTTGGCTTCCGGGGCAGTGCTGAAGCGCGTGTCCTGGCTGCCCGTGCTGCTCGGCTGCCTCGGCGGCGCGGCGCTGCTGGTGGTCGCAACCCTGCCGCTTGCCCACGGCATCCGCCCGGGCGCCGTCGCGGGCTGGAGCGATGCACCGCTGGCCGCCTATCTCTTCCCGCTGATCGGCTTCTTCCTCGCGCCGATTTATCCCACAATCTGTTCGGTGGCGCTCAGCAGCCTGCCCCGGCACCGCCATCCGACGATGGTGGGCCTGATTGTCATCTTCTCGGCGCTTGGCGGCACGATCGGATCACTGATCACCGGCATGCTGTTCCAGGCATTGCCGGGCGCGCTGGCTTTCTATTTCGTGCTCATCCCGACCGCGTTGATCGCCGGGGTCCTCGTCGTGATCCATCGTAGCCGCGCAGCATGACCATCCATCAATCGCCGTCGGAGCGCTTCGGCGCTCTATTTGCCACGGTTCAGGAAAGCAGCATCTTCGCGGATTCGAAGACCTTTGCGGACGCAAAGCCCCGGCGCGCCGTCGCGGCGATCCTTGCGGACTGGCACGCGACCGCGCCCTCATCCGCCGAGCAGCTTCGCGATTTCGTCGAAGCGAATTTCATCCTGCCAATGGCCAGCGATCCGGATGCGCCGCGCGGCCTGCCGCTCGATCGTCACATCCTCGCGCTTTGGGACGTGCTGACACGCACCTCCAACGTGAACGACGATTGTTCGGAAATCGCGCTGCCGCGCCCTTATGTCGTGCCGGGCGGGCGGTTCCGCGAACTCTATTACTGGGATAGCTATTTCACGATGCTGGGATTGGCCCGCTCCGGCAGGCAGGATCTCGTCGAGGACATGATCGCTGACTTTGGCAGCCTGCTCGATCGCTTCGGGCATATTCCAAACGGCACCCGCTCTTATTATCTCAGCCGATCGCATCCGCCCTTCTTCTACCTGATGGCCTCGCTTTCGAAGGATGATAGCGATGCCGCCCGCCGCCAGCGGCTGGCATGGATGCGCATCGAGCATGCATTCTGGATGGCCGGGGCCGATGCGCTTGCGCCCGGCGACGAGCATCGCCGCGTCGTGCGGTTGGCCGATGGCGCATTGCTCAATCGCTATTGGGACGACAGCCCGATGCCGCGCGACGAATCCTGGCGCGAAGACGTCGCGCTGGCAAAGCTTGCCACGCAGCCCGCGCCCGATCTGTGGCGCAATCTGCGCGCGGCGGCCGAAAGCGGGTGGGATTTCAGTTCGCGCTGGCTCGTCGATGGTGAGGATCTTGCGACGATCCGCACCACCCGGCTGGTACCGGTCGATCTGAACTGCCTGCTCCACGGCCTCGAAACCGCGATCGCACACGCTGCTGCGGCGCTGGGCGATGACGAAAGCGCCGCCGCCTTTGCAGAGCATGCGGCTGCCCGCGCGCGCGCCGTCTCCGCGCACCTGTGGGACGCCGAAGCGGGGCATCACGCCGATCTCGATCTCGATACCGGCCGCGTTACCGGCATGCTGACCGCCGCTGCTGCGTTTCCGCTGTTCGCAGGGCTGGCGCATGCGGATCAGGCAACACGGATTGCATCGGCGCTGGCATCGCTCCTGCGGCCAGGCGGGCTTGCAACCACGGCGACGCATTCGGGTCAGCAATGGGATGCGCCCAATGGCTGGGCGCCGCTGCAATGGATCGCCGTCTGCGGATTGCGAGCCTATGGCGCGCATGATCTCGCCGATCAGATCGCTGGCAATTGGATGAAAATGATCCAATCCCACTTCACCGCGACCGGCAGTCTGTTGGAAAAATATGATGTCGAGGCCCGCGCCAGCGGCGGGGGCGGGGAATATCCGACGGAGACCGGCTTCGGCTGGACGAATGGCGTCTTTCTCGCGCTCTCTGCCGATGCCTACACACCCGCATGAGCACGAACTAGCCGGATTTCATTCCTCTCGAGATGCCATATCGGCTGGCCCGCGTGCTATTTCCCCTCCGAGGCGGGAAGCCATTGCTGTGCCGCATCCGGTCGAGTGAACCATGCGGGCGGCAGCGTGCGCGCAACGGGCCACAGCTCGTCCAGCGTGTTGGCATCGAACAACTGGCCACCGCGCATCACGAAACGGATCGAGCGGGTGTTGCGAATGTCGTCCAGCGGGCTGGTGTCGAACACGATCAGATCGGCCAGCTTGCCCGGCTCCAGCGTGCCGAGGTCGTCGAGCCGTCCGATCGTTTCGGCGGCGCCCGCGGTGGCTGCGTGCAGAACCTGCATCGGCTTCATGGCCAGCGCATGCGCCTCCAGCTCATAATGATAGCCGATCCCCGGATCGTCGCCATGCGAGCCAATGCCGACCAGCGCGCCGGCCGTGGCCAGGTGCGCCGCGTCGTTTGCCAGCACCGACAGTCGCGACACCTCCATCGAGGTCCAGCCCGTGCGGTTGGAAAGTTTCCGCGCGATCACGGCGGGCGGCATGAAGCGGCGCACTTTGGGATCACCGGCGGGATCATATCTGGTCACGAAAAAGTCCGACGCTTCGCCGCCGCTCGAGCTGTTGACCAGCGTCAGCACCGAACTGGTGCGCATCGCCTTCAATAGCCCGATCACATCCTGCTGGAGCGGTGCGATGGGCAGGATATGCTCGTTGCCTGCATAGCCGTCGATCGCCTGGGTCAGCATCAGCTTGGCAGTGTTGTTGCCTTCGGTCGTGGGCATCAGGCCCAGTTCGCGCGCGGCGATGGCGATCCACTGGCGCAATTGGCGGCTTTCGCCGCGATATTGCTTGATGTTGGTCAGACCCCACGCATCGCGATAGCGCCGCAGCACGGCGCGCACGTCGTCGAGCGAGGTGAAACGCTCCTTGGAGAACAATGCAGGCCCGGTCGAGCGCAGACGCGGCCCGATCATCAGCCCGGCATCAAGCAAATCCTGATAGGCAAGCTGGTCGATGCCCAGCGTAGACGGGTCGAGCGATGTCGTCACGCCCCAGGCGAGCCGCATCCGCAGCCCCCATTCTTCGGCGGAGAGCACGTTGCGGCGCACATTGCCGATATGGTCATGATCGTCGATGAAGCCGGGCATCAAGGTCTTGCCGGTCACGTCGCGTATCGGGGTGCCTACGGGCACGGCAAGCGTTCCGCGCGGACCGATCGCGGCAATGCGGTCGCCGGTGATGAGGATGTCGGCATCTTCGACGATGCGATCGTCATCCGCCATCGTCAGCGCCCGGGCACCGCGCAGCAACAGGCTGCCCTGCGGCCGGGCGCGAGGAAGCTCGGCGACCAGATCGACATGGCTGGTGGGCAGGGGTGCGGTGGCGGACTCCAGCCGCTGAAGCCAGCTACCTACCGACCAGAGAAGACTGCCATCGGCGTTCCACTCGAAAAAATCTGCGCCAATGTCCGTCACGCGCCGGCCGGGAGAATCCGCCGCGGTCAGGTTGATGGTGCCGTCGGGGTTCGCCGGGACCGGCGCGACATACAGCTGCTCGCTGGTCTGAACGGCGATCCATTTGCCATCCGGGCTGATCCGCATGTCATCGACCGGAACCGGCCGCTCGGTGAAATAATAGCCCTGCGCCAGCACGCTTGCTGCCCGCGCGCTCGTTCCGGTCGCGAGATCGAGCGCAACGAGCCCGTCGGCCCGCATCAGATACGCGGTGCCGGGTCGATCCGCGACAAAGTGCGGCCGCCCTCCAAACTGGCCCGACGCCACGATCCGCGCGGTTCCGCCCGATGCTGGCAAGGCGATCAGTTCGCTCTGCCGAACCGGGCCAAATTCGAAGTTCATGATCTGGCGCGCAGCGGCGGGCGAGCGCACCGCGAGGATGGTCTCGCCATCCGGCGCGTAGACCGGATAGGTGTAGAAAGCGGACGTATCGCTTACTCGGACCGGCTTGCCGGAACCATCGGCGGCGATAGTCCACATCGCGCCGCCTGCCGCTTCGCTCCAGCTGACATAGACGATGCGCTTGCCATCGGGGCTCCAGCTCGGCTGCGCGGGCAGGTCGCCGGTAATCGGCAGGCGGATCGAGGCACCACCACCGGCTGGCTGTACATGGATGCTGCCCAGCGCCGCAAACGCCACCCGCTGGCCATCGGGCGAAGGCATGGTGGCTTGCGGCAGCCGGGCGCGGACAGGCCCGGTCTCTTCGCGGATGCGGATCCGCGTGCTCGGCCCCACTGCGAGGTTCAGCTTCGCGGTGAAGGGGATCTGGACCGTCGCCGCGCCATCCAGCGGCCGCCGCTCGATCCGCCCTTCATGAACGATCAGGATCGCTTTGCCGTCCGGCGTGAAGCTGTAGCGCGGGATCAGGTCCATCCATGCGCCGCCATTGGTCTGGTCGAGCGACGCCGCCCCCATCGGGCGGTCTTCGCCCGTCGTCAGGTTGCGCAGACGGAGCCAGGTCTTGCCCATCACGCGCGTGGCATATGCCAGCTGCGTGCCGTCGGGCGAAATCACCGGGCGGAAGAAGGTCTCGGCCTGCGCATTGCGCCCGCCCGCGCCAACGATAACGGGCGTTTCCGCCCCGGTCGCCAGCGTGCGGCGGATCACCGTCCAGGCCACGGGCTGGCTATAGGAAAGGTCGCCGGTCTGGCGCGCATAATAGAGGTATTTGCCGTCGCGCGATGCCGATGCCCCCAGCGTGCTGATCCAGCCCGATCGCGGGGCATCCGCCGTGGCGCGGATCGGCGCGAGCAGTTCGCCGGCCCCGCCGCTCAGCGGGTGGCGCCAAAGCTCGTAATGATCGAGCCGTATGCGATAGCGGCTGACGAAGACCGATTTCCCATCGGCGCTCCATTCGGGCGAGGTGCGGATAGCGCCGTCGTCGTCCTCGCTGATCCGCCGCGCATCGCTGCCGTCGATCCTGGATACCCACACATTGTCGCCACCCGAACGGTCGCTGATATAGGCGATCCACTTGCCGTCCGGCGAAATTGCCGGCTGCGTCTCGAATGCCATGCCCGTGGCGATCGGCTGCGCCCGGCCGCCGCGCGCAGCCACCGCATAGAGTTCGCCGAGCAAGTCGAACACGATCGTCTTGCCGTCGGGCGTCACCGCCAGCGAGACGAAAGTGCCCGCGCTGACTTCATGGTCGAGGTGGCGCGCCGGCTGGAGCGGCAGGCCGTCGGTTTGCGCGTGCGCCGGTGTGGACGCCAGCGCCGCCAGAGCAATCGCCAGACTGTAAAAACCTCGGTTCACGCAGCAACCCTTTCTTGTATTTGGTCTCGGCCGGCTCTTTCGGATCGCGCGCTTATCGCGGCGTCCAGGTCTCCACGCGGAAGCTGTCCGGGTGATAGCGCGTCACGCTTTTTCCGTTCGGTCCAGCGGGGCTTTCCGTGGAATCGGCATTGACCAGCAACAGCCGTCCGGTGCGATGATCCATGTCCATCATCCTCGCGCCGAACTGCGTTCGCACGGTACCGAGCAGCGTCAATGCGTCGGGGCCGTCCTGGCGGACCACGCTCATCGACCCGTCATAATTGCTGCTCACGATCCGCTGCCGCGCATCGTCGATCACCAGCGCGTCGAGTCCGCCGCCGATGGTCACCCGCGCGGTGACTTTGCCGGTCGCGGGATCGAGCACGAACACCGCTGGCTTGTCGCCCGTGCATGCGCCGATCAGCCGCGCGGTGCTGGCCTGCCACTTCAGCTTCGAAACGTTGCAGCCGACATCCCAGCGCGCCTGCTCCTTCAGCGTGCGGGCGTCTAGCTTCAGGACGATCCCGTCGAGCCGCGCCGGGGCATAGAGCGTTCCTTTCCCGTCCGTCGCGGGGTCGTCCATCTTGCGGAACGGAAAGCGCGTGGTGCCGAGCAGCGTGCCCGTCGTGGGATCGAGCGTGAACCAGGTCGATTCGGCGGCGCGCGTGCCGGTGATGAAGTGGATGCGGCCCGTTGCGACATCCAGCATCCCGCTGTTGAGCCCGCCGTCCTTCGCCAATTGGGTGCGGGCGATCACCTTGAGCGATTTGAGCGCAAAGCTGAGCAGCGAGCCATCGTCCATCGCGACATAGCCGCGGTCATATTGCGGCAGCAGCAGCGGACCATTGGCACCCTTCGAATTCGGCAAAGTGGTGACCGCGCGATTCGCGTCCGCGTCAAACACGGTCAGCCCGTCGGCCAGCCGGGCCATGAAAAGATAGGGCGTGCCGGGCGCGAACTTCACATAGTCCCAATCGGTGTCAGTGCTCGGCAGCGTCACCGATTGCTCCATCGTGTAGAGCAGTTCGGGTGTGGTTACCGCTGCCGGTGCCGGTGCTGTTGCCGACGCCGCTGTCTGGGCATGGGCCGTGCCGGCGGCGAGCGCGCTCGCAATGATCAGCGAACAAATGACTTTCATGGCTTCCCTCTTTTCGTTGTTCAGCCGGCAAGCGCGCGCGAGCGGGCTGCGGCTGCGGCGATCACTTGCGTGGCAAGGCCATCGATCGCTTCCATTTCGGCGAGCCCTGCGGCGGTGGTTCCGCCCGGGCTGGTCACCTGTTCGCGCAGCAGCGCGAGCGATGCGGGTTCGGCTTCGGCAAGCGCTGCCGCGCCGATAAAGGTTGCGCGGGCGAGTTGCATCGCCAGTTCCTCGGCAAGCCCTGCGGCCGTGCCCGCTCGCGCCATCGCCTCGGTGAAACGGAAGAAATAGGCAGGGCCGCTGCCCGATAGCGCAGTCACTGCATCAAGGTCGCCTTCGCTCTCCAGCCAGACCAGCGCGCCCGTCGCTTTGAGGAGGGCTGTCACCGTCGCGCGATCCGCTTCCTGCGTATCGGCATCCGCGACTGCCGCCGTGATGCCGCGGCCGATCGCCGCCGGGGTGTTGGGCATGGCGCGCACGATCCGGCGGGTGCCACCAAGCGCCGCGCTCATCCCGCTCAGCGTCATGCCCGCCATGATCGACAGGAACAGCGCACCGCGTGGCGCGAGCGGTGCCAGCGCAGGCGCAAGGCCGGGAAACGTCTGGGGTTTGACTGCGAGCACGACGACCAGTTCCTCGGGGAGCTGGGCAGGGTCGAGCGTCTCGACGCGCTCTGCACCTTCGGGCAAGGCCGCGACGGGATCGAACACCAATATGCGATGCCCGGCCCAGCCACGGGCCATCGCCCCGCCCATGCGGCCGCAGCCAACCAGCAGCACGTTCATCGGCGCATTCTCGCATATCGCTCCGCGAGCAGATCCTGGCGGGTCCGGATCGAGACCGGCTTTCCTTCCACGATCACGGCAAGCGCATTGGTCGATGGTTCCAGCGGGTCGCCGTCCCACACAACAATGTCGCCCTCGCCGCCGGGCACGAGGCCACCGCCACCCACGCCCCAGATCGTCAGCGGGCTGACGGTGATGGCGCGCAACGCATCGACATAAGGAAGCCCGTTGGCGACCGCGATGCCTGCTCCGCTGCGCAATGCCATGCCGGCATTATAGGTCATGTGGATCGCGCCGCCGACCAGCCCGAAGGCGATCGGTACGCCCGCCTTGGAGAGGATCGCCACATTGTCCTGGCGCGTGCCAAGCTGGTCGAAGCTGCCGGGCAGATTGTTCTGGGGGTCTAGGATCACCGGAATCTTCGCGGCTGCCAGCGCATCGGCGGCGCGCCATGCCTCGGTCCCGCCCACGATGATTACCTTGATGCCCAGATCGCGGACCAGCGCGATGGCCTGTCTAATGTCGGTTTCGCGGTGGGTTACGATCGCCAGCGGGATCAAGCCTGCGGCGACATCGCTGATCGGATCTTCGCGATTGCGTCCGCGCGGCGGCCCTTCGGGTGCACCCTTGCCCCTTTTGTGCTGTCCTGCGCTCTCGGGCGGCTTCCTGCCGTCGGTCAGCAATTTGCGCAGCGCCTGCCACTGCCTGCCGCGCGACCCGATCGTGTCCCATTCGCCGCCGCCGATCGAGCCAAACACCGCCACGTTCGCGCGATCGACGATGTCCGCGCCGTCGCGCAGCCGCGCAATCGCCACTTCGCCGGACAATGGCCCGGTGCGGGAGGCGCCGGGATAGATCATTGCGCGCGTCACGCCGTCAGCGCGGGCGAGGTCGATCAGTGTCGAATTGCCGTTCAGCGCCATGCTGAGGTCGAACGGGCCGCCGCGCGGATCGCGCGATGCCTGATCGGCCGTGTCCGTCGCCGATGCGACTTCGACCAGCCCGAGCTGGGTCGCGGCGTTGATCAGCCCCGCCGTCACCGGCTTGCCGCGGGCGTCGATCACCGTTGCGCCCGATGGCACGCTGCCGCCCGGCACGACCGAGACGATCTTTCCGCCCTCGATCAGGATGGTGGCGTCGCGCACCGGTTCCGGGCCGTCGAGCGTCCAGGCCTCGGCATGGATCACCGCGAGATTCTGCGCGGATGCCGGCGCGGCCACGGCCAGCGCGATCAGGAAAGCCAGCCGCTTCATGGTTGCATCGCCTTTCGCCCGATTTCGAAGTCCGAAATCGGCTGGGTTTCGGGGCGGGTGCGGTCATAAGCGACGCCGCCACCGATCATCACCAGATCGGCCTTGGTGTAGATGCTGAACGGGCTGCCCGACCATAATACGATATCGGCATCGAAGCCCGGTGCGATCGTGCCGACGCTTTTCTCCAGCCCCAGCAGCCGCGCGGCGTTGCTGGTGGTCCAGCGGATCATCTCCTCGGGTGGAATATCGATCCCGATCCGCTTTCCGGCGCCTGCCGCTTCCGCCGCATTTACGTTGAGCCGCTGGCCGTCGGCAGGCGAATCCGAATGCATGGTCACACAGGTGCCTGCCCGCTGTAGCAAGGGGGCATTGGCGCGCACCGCATCCAGTGCTTCCATCTTGAAGCCCCACCAATCGCTCCACACTGCGGCGCAGGTTCCCGCGTCGCGAAGCAGCTCGGGGATTTTGTATGCTTCTACCGCGTGCTGGAAAGACGCGATGCGGAATCCGAATTCGCGCGCTACCGCCAGCACCGCCGACATGTCGTTCGCGCGATAGCAATGGACATGGACCCGGATGTCGCCTGACAGGATTCCCGCCAGCGCCTCCCGCTTATAATCGCGTTGCGGAGCAGGGCCGGTGCCCGCGCGATAGCGATCCCAGGCGCGCTTATATTCCTGGGCGTCCAGGAACGCGGTGCGCATATAAGCGATCACGCCCTGGCGGCTGGTCGGCCCCTCATTGTTGACGTCTGCGCCATAGCTTTTCGGGTTTTCGCCGCACGCCATCTTGAAGCCCTGCGGCGCGCCGGGGAACTTCATCTGCGCGATCGTGGGGGCCATGATGGGCTTCACGATTACGGAGCGCCCGGCGAAGATCGGCGTCGATCCGGGCAGGATCTGGATTGTGGTGACGCCGTTGGTCAGCGCCCGCGCAAAGGCCACGTCCTGCGGGTTGGTGGCGGTCTCGATCCAGGTGTCGGCGACGTTGGGGCTGCTCAGCTCGGAAACGTCACCAGCGGCATGGTCGATCGTGGTGAGTGGCAGCACATAGGTGCCGTTGTGGCTGTGAACGTCGATCGTCCCCGGCGTGAGCCACCGGCCCGCCGCATTCACTTCGCGGACCCCGCCCGGATTGGCCAATCCCTTGCCCACCGCGACGATCTTGCCACCGCGAACCAACACGTCCCCCCCGTCGATACGCTTCCCCGCACCATCCAGCACCGTCGCCCCGCGGATAAGCACATCCGCCTGGGGCGGTGCGCGATAGGTGCTGGGGAATGGATCTTCCTGCCACCCCGGCACCTTCTGCGCGGCGGCCGGGTGCGCACCCGCGAGGCACAAGGCCCCCGCCAGAAAGGGTCTCACGATCAAACGTGCGCGCTTGGCTCTTTTCATTCCCGCCCCTCGTTGAACCGGCGCATCCACCGGCACATCTCCGCATCGGGATGGCTGGCGAGGATCGCCTGCAGCGTCTCTGGCCGTTCGTCCTGCCCTAGCTTAAACTTGCCACGCAGATCGGTCACCCGCGCGCGAAAGCCGATAATCGCGCCGAGCATGCCATGATAGCGCTCGCCAAGCTCGCCCGAATGCCAAGGATCGCTCCGTTCGCTTTCGACTGCGTCGATCAGCACGTCGAGCGCAGCTTCGGTTTCGTCCGCGTCAAAGATCAGCTCGGCGCCTACCACAAGCTGCGCGTAGTTCCAGGTCGGTGCCCAGTCGCGCCGCCCCGCATGTTCGGGAGAGACATAGGCAGCCGGCCCGCGGAACAGCAGCAGCGCGCGCGGATCATCGCGCAGCGCAGCATACAGTGGATTGGTTCGCGCGAGATGGCCGATCAATTCGGTCAGCTCGCCATCCGCGCCATATACGCCAATCAGCGGCAACAGGCTGGCCTCGGGGCCGCCGGGATCGCCCGCGCAGACCCAGGCCAGCGGATATTCCGCGATCAGTGCGCGGACGTCGTCATGGTTGAACCGTTCGAACAGGCTACGCGGATCGGCGCTCGCCTTGGTATCCCGGGAATCGTGCACCGTCATATTTACTTAGCCCCACGCATGCCCTGTTGTTGCCCGCCGCGTTGGTCTCCCCGCAAGCGCCAATTCGTAAAAGGTCAGGGGGCCAAGCCAGCGATTGCGGCGCGGCGCGAATTGGTTATGCTGGACCGCCGCATACGAGATATCGGCGGGGTTTGGGGGTCCAATGCTGCGACCATGGCAAGTGACGATTGGCGATCGAATCGATTCCTCGCGCGACATGCCGATCTACATGCAGATCATTCAGGCGCTGATCCGCGACATTGAGCGCGGCCGGCTGATTTCCGGCACCTATCTTCCCAGCAGCCGCGAGCTGGCGGCGCTGGTCGGCGTGAACAGAAAGACCGTGGTTCTCGCTTATGAGGATTTGATCGCTCAGGGCTGGCTGGTGTCCGCCGGCACGCGCGGCACGATGGTCTCGGCCTCGCTTCCGGAGCCGGTCCGCCGTCGTGCAACTGGGGTCGATGTCAGCGCCCCCTCCGATGCGATCGATTATCGCTTCGCCGAGCCTCCGGCGCGTGCGCTGGCGCTGCCGGGGGGTGGGGGGCTCAAGCTGGACGAGGGTGCGCCCGACGGTCGGCTGTTCCCGCCAGAATTGCTTGCGCGCGCCTATCGCTCGGCGACTTACCGCGCCTCGCGCGACAATGGTTTCCAGTATCGCGATCCGCGCGGCTCGCCGGCCTTGCGCGAAGGCATTGCGACGATGCTCAAGAGCCAGCGCGGCCTTCCGGTCACCGCGGAGAATATCTGCATCACCCGCGGCAGCCAGAACGGGATATTTCTCGCCACACAGGTGCTGGTGCGTCCGGGCGATGCAGTGATCGTCGAGGCGCTGACCTATGAGCCTGCCGTCGCTGCATTCCGCGCGCTCGGCGCTCGGGTCATCCCGGTCGGATTGGATGAAGACGGCATGGATATCGGCCAGGTCGAAGCGGTCTGCCGCAAGCATTCCGTGCGTGCTGTGTTCGTTACGCCCCACCACCAATTCCCGACGACGGTGGCGTTGCGGCCGGAGCGACGGCTGAAGCTGCTCGATATGGCGCGCCAGTTTGGCTTTGCGATCATCGAGGATGATTACGATCATGAATTCCACTTCCAATCGCAGCCGCTGCTGCCGATGGCGGGCTATGCGCCAAGCCACGTCATCTATGTCGGCTCGCTCTCCAAACTGCTGCTGCCGGCGCTTCGTGTCGGATATGTCGCAGCGCCTCCCCGGGTGATCGACGCGCTGGCGCACATGGTCTCGCTGACCGACGGCATGGGCAACACGCTGACCGAGGACGCCGCAGCCGAGCTGATCGAGAATGGCGAGCTGCGGCGTCATGCGCGCAAGGTCAGGCAGATATACGCCAAGCGCCGCACCAGCTTTGCAGCAGAGATTGATCGCACCCTGGGCGATCTCGTCGAGTATCGCATGCCCGATGGCGGCCTCGCATTCTGGCTGAAGTTCCGTGCCGATCTGGATGCATTGGAGGCGCGCGCGGTCTCGATGGGGCTGCGTTTTGCGTCGTCGCGCTCCTTCATGACGCGCGACGATGCGCCGCGCGGTCTGCGGATCGGCTTTGGCAGTCTCAATGACTATGAAATGAAGATGGCGCTGGCGGCGCTGCGCAGGGCAGCCGAGTGAGGCGCTCGGTTGGACCCACTCCTGTCATGATAATTGGATGTTTCGCGCACCAATATTCGCGCCGAGCATCACTGCATTGACCTGGGAGGACCGTATTATGCGCACCAAGATTTCGCTGGCCGCTGTGCTGCTATTCAACGTTTCGACGCCGGCGCTCGCGCAAACGGCGCCTGCGACCGATGCTGCCGCTGTCGTCACCTCCGACGCGGCCGTCGCCGTCGCCCAGGCAGACGCGCCGTTCCCCGAAGCATGGTTCGAGATCTTCCGTCTGGCACCGGGCAAGCACGAAGAGTTCGTCCGCCGGATCGGCCAGGCAGACGAAGTCTCTAAGGCA
Source organism: Sphingomonadales bacterium (assembly GCA_004173185.1). GTDB lineage: Bacteria > Pseudomonadota > Alphaproteobacteria > Sphingomonadales > Sphingomonadaceae > Sphingomonas. The sequence goes on from SEFZ01000004.1 coordinate 403,915, forward strand.
GGCGGCCAGCCTCCCATTCAATTATATTTCCATTCGGAAGGCGCCGAATGGGACGTGCTGCTGCTGAAGCCGGTGACCGGCCAGAAGCCGACTGCCGCGCAGGAAGCGGCGATGGCCGCGAAGGCCAAAGAGCTGCGCATGCCATCCGGCCCGGCTTATTTCATCTATATCCGCGAACTGGTGGCCTCGCACACCGACACCAAGGCCTATGGCCCGGTCAGTGCGGCGCAGTGGCTGGCGAAGCTCGACAAGTGGCGCCTCGAAAACCCTGCACCCACGAAGGACGCCAAATAGGATGATCGATCGCCGCCGTTTTCTCGGCCAGAGTGCGGGTGTGGGTGCGGGTGCTGCACTGATGTCCGCATCACCTGCTCTCGCCGCCTTCGAAGGTGCGCTGGACACGGCGTGGTTGAACGCGAGGATATGGACCGGCACGGGCCCGGCCATTTTTGCCGACGCAATCGGCGTGCGGGGCGATCGGATCGCTGCTGTCGGGGCTGCGGCGGTCCGCGCCAAAACCACCAGTCGAACGCGCACGATCGATTTGAAGGGCGCGTTCGTCACGCCGGGCTTCATCGATTGCCACACCCATTTCACCAACGCCTCGACTATGTTGTCTCAGGCATCGCTGCGCACCGCGGCCTCGCCGGAAGCGTTTACGCGGCAGGTGGCGGAAGCCGCGCGGGCGCTGCCGAAGGGGGAATGGCTGCAGGGCGGCAATTGGGATCAGGACCGCTGGGGCGGCCGCATGCCGCATCGCAGCTGGATCGATGCAGTTACGCCTGACACGCCGGTTGCTGTGATCCGCTATGATCTGCACATGCTGCTGGTCAACTCGCTGGGCCTGAAGCTGGCCGGGATCGATCGCAACACGCCCGACGTTCCCGGCGGTGTGATCGAGCGCGACGCGAACGGCGAGCCGACCGGCATCGTCAAGGACGCGGCCAAGGATCTGGTGTTGCGCGCGATCGGCGAGCCGTCTCACGCGCAAATCGACGCGGCAGTGCGCAAGGGCATCGACGTGGCGCTGTCGAAAGGCGTCACGCAAGTACACACGACCGAACTCGACTGGATCACCCACGATGCGACACGCCGGCTGCGCGCGGCCGGGGAGCCGAGCATCCGCTTCCGCAATTACATGCCGCTCAAGGACTGGGAGCGTCAGGCGGCGCTGATCGCGGCAGAGGGCAGGGGCGATGATTGGGTGCATTGGGGCGGCTGCAAGGTCGTGTTCGACGGCTCACTCGGCTCGCGCACCGCGCTGTTTTACGATCCCTATCTCGACGAACCCGGCACCCGCGGCATCGTCGTTACCGATCCGGCCGATCTTAAGAACTGGATGCAGGCGGCCGACAAAAGCGGGCTACAGATCACTGCGCATGCGATCGGCGACGAGGCCAATGACGTGGTGCTCGATACCATGGCCCAGATCGTCGCGACAAACGGCAAGCGCGACCGCCGCTTTCGCGTCGAGCATGTCCAGCACCTGAAACCCGCAGCGATCTCCCGCTTCGCGAAGCAGGGCGTGATCGCTTCGCTTCAGCCATATCACGCGATCGACGATGGACGCTGGGCGATCCGCCGGATCGGGCCTGAGCGGCTCAAGACCAGCTTCGCACTGGGATCGTTGGTCCAATCCGGCGCGCATGTCTGTCTGGGCTCTGACTGGCCCGTGGCGCCGCTGGACCCGCTTACCGGGTTGCAGGCTGCGGTGGTGCGCGAGACGCTGGACGGCGCGCATCCCGGCGGCTGGTATCCCGAACAGCGGATCACGCTGGCGCAGGCGCTGCGCGGTTACACCTACGAAGGTGCCTATGCCGGCTTTGCCGAACAGAAAGTTGGCGCGATCGCTGTGGGGATGCTCGCCGACTTCGTGGTGTTCGATCGTGACTTGTTCGCGATCCCGGCCTCGAACCTGACCGATGCGAAAGTGCTGCGCACCGTCGTTGGCGGGGTGCAACGGTTCGGCTGACCGCTTCGGAAGGAAGGGGCAGGGAGGAGGGGCCGTTGGTCCCTTGACCGTGCACAAATTGGATGTTTTTCGGCCCAAGCGCCGGGATCAGGTTACGGATCAAAGACAATCGCAGCAACCTTGCAGCAGACAAGGGCCGCTGGTGGGGAACCATTTTCTACATAACTTTTGGGGGCAAAATCATGGTCGCACGTCATCACGCGTTTCGCGGAACCTATCTGTCGGCGCTTGCGCTGGCTTCCGCATTTTTCATCGCCAGCCCGGCGCTTGCCCAGCAGGCCGAGGAGCAGGAAAGCGACATCGTCGTCACCGCGCAGAAGGCCAACCGGACCCAGGTTGTGCGCGGCGGTTCGCTGGGCGCACTCGGCGAGAAGGACGCGCTCGAAACGCCGTTCGCGATCAAGAGCTATAGCGAAACCCTGATCCTCAACCAGCAGTCGCTGACGCTGGGTCAGGTGCTGGAGAACGATCCCTCGGTCCGCACCACGCTCGGCTACGGCAACGCATCCGAGACGTTCGTGATTCGTGGCTTCCAGCTATATGGCGAGGATGTCGCGATCGACGGTTTGTACGGCGTCACCCCGCGTCAGCTGGTCTCGCCGGAACTCTATGATCAGGTCCAGATTCTCAACGGTGCCAGCGCGTTTCTGTTTGGCGCGGCGCCCGGTGGCACGGCGTTGGGCGGCACGGTCAATCTGCAGCCCAAGCGCGCGAGCAATCGTCCGACCAACCGCCTGACTGCCAACTGGCTCGCTGATTCGCATTTCGGCGGCGCATTCGATTTCGGTCGCCGTTTCGGAACTGAGGACTCGTTCGGCGTGCGCATCAATGGTGCCGGACGCTGGGGCGATATCGCGATCGATGACGAGTATCGCGCATCGACGGTGCTGGGTGCGAGCTTCGATTATCGCAGCGGCGGCCTGCGCGCCTCGATCGACCTCGCTTATCAGCGCGCCAAGGTCGAGAATATGCGCCCGATGGTCCAGCTCGCCTTCGGCGCGACGGCGCTCCCCAAGGTGCCAAAGGCAGCGGCCCTTAATTATGGTCAGGCTTGGCAATATACCACGCTTCGCGACCTCTTCGGTATCGCCAAGCTGGAATATGACATCAGCGAAGACTTCATGATCTATGCTGCGGCCGGCGCTCGCGACACCGCCGAGCGCGGCGTGTATCAGGGCTTCACCGTCGACAATTCCGCCACCGGCGCGGCCTTCGCCACCGGTTCGAACATCCCGCGCAACGACAATAACGAAGCCGGGCAGGCCGGCCTCCGCGGCAAGTTCGAAACGGGATCGTTCACGCACGAGATCAATATCGGCGCGTCCCACAGCCGCTATGTAAACCGCAACGCCTATGAGTTCGGACCCTTTGGCCGCACCGCAACCAATGGCACCAATTTGTATAATCCGGTGCAGGTTGGGCTGCCCGTCTTCAACGTGTTCGTTGCCGGCAACCTCGCCGATCCGCTCCCTGCCAACAAGACGCGGCTGACCAGCTTCTTCGTGTCGGACACGATTGGCGCTTTCGATGAGGCGGTTGAGCTGACCGTGGGTCTGCGCCGTCAGAACATCCATTTCCGCGGTTTCAACAACAGCACGGGCGTGGAGACCAGCGACTATAACGAAAGCGCCACGACTCCGGTGGTGGGCCTGGTGGTTCGGCCGAGCAAGACCTTCTCGATCTACGCAAACCGGATCGAAGGTCTGGTCCAGGGCCCCGTCGCTGGCGCTGGGACGATCAATGTCGGCGAAGTATTTCCGCCCTTCAAGACGGTGCAATATGAGGTGGGCGGCAAGGTCGCCATGGGGCTTTTCAACGCTTCACTCGCGGTGTTCCAGACCGATCGGCCACAGGCGTTCAACCTGACGACCACCGGCGGCACGCTGTTCACGCTCGACGGCTTCCAGCGCAACAAGGGTCTCGAAGTCAGCCTCGACGGCGAGCCCGCACCCGGTCTGCGCATCATAGCCGGCTTCTCCGTCACCGACGCAAAGCAGAACAAGACGAACGGTGGCACGTTCGACGGCAAGAGCGCGATCGGCGTGCCCGATTATACCGCCAACGCGAATGTCGAATGGGATATGGCGTTCCTGCCGGGCGTGACGCTGACCGGCCGCGTGATGCAGACCGGCAAGCAGTATTTCGATCAGGCGAATGCGATGCAACTCGACGCATGGACCCGCTTCGATCTCGGCGCGCGCTATGTCGTGGCGGCGGCCGGCGCACCGATCACGCTCCGCCTGAACGTCGACAACGTCGCGAACAAGAGCTTCTGGTCCTCGTCGCTGGGTGGTTATCTCGTCCAGGCACTGCCGCGCACCTTTAAGGCATCGGCGACTATCGACTTCTAAGCGGCTCTCTTTCGGAGGCACTGCAACGGCCCGGCGTGATCGCCGGGCCGCTTGTTTTTGGGGGTGATACTTGGTCCCCACGAGGTGCCCAAAAGTGGATGTTTTTCGGACCGGCGGGCTAGCCCACTCTCTTTGCCATGATCGTAAAAAATGCGCCTAACCGCCTGTCCTGGCGCCGCCGGATCGTATCGATTCATCGCTGGCTTGGCGTCGCGGCCGCGCTGTTCTGGCTGGTCCAGGCCGCGACCGGCATTGCGATCATGTTCCATTGGGAAATGCAGGACGCCTCGGTCGCCGGCGCCCACCGCGCCACCGATCTCGCCGCGATCGAGCGCCGGATCGATACCCTCGCGCCGCCGGGATCGAGCGCGAAGCTCGGTTCTCTCTGGACCACCGCCGGTTCCCCGGACCGGTACGAGATATTCTTCGCCGACGCTGATAGCGTTTCGCGCTCGGTGCGCATCGCTGGGGACGGCACGGTACTTCAGGAGAAGGGGCCGGAAGAGGGCAGCCTGCTCGGCACCTTGGTCGATATCCATCACAACCTTGCGGCTGGGAAGACCGGCGACTGGATCGTCGCGGTCAGCGGCCTGCTGCTGATCAGCAACCTGTTGTTCGGCTTGATCGTCGCGCTTCCCCGCGGGGTGCGCTGGCGCGCCGCGTTGAAGCCGGTCAGCAAAGGGCCTGCCGCCGCGCGGCTATATTCATGGCATCGGGCGGTTGGGCTGTGGGCAATCCTGCCAGCGTTGGTCATGGTCACAGCCGGAACGCTGCTCAAATTCGAGGACGGCTTTGGCGCATTGATTGGCGCCGAGCCGGTAGCGCTGCCCGCAAATCCGCCAGCCGAAGGCCGGCAGGTCGGTTTCTCAATCGCAGCGCAGGCTGCGCTCGGTGCGATCCCCGGCAGCACGCTGACGGCGGTTTCCTGGCCGGGAGAGGGCGACGCGACCTACAGGGTCCGGGTGCTCGCACCCGGCGAAATTCGCCGCGCTTATGGCGCCAGCGTGGTGCTGGTCGATGCCAATAATGGTCAGGTGCGTGGGACGTTTCCCATCGCCGAGGCGCAAGGCGCGCGCGCCTTTATGAGCGCGCTGTTCCCGGTGCACACCGGGGAACTTGGCGGGCTCGTCGGGCGCTTGCTCGCGATCGCGATCGGTGTGTGGCTCGCTACGATGGTCGTCGTCGGCGTGTTGCTGTGGCTGCGCCGCAGGCCGAGCCGCCGGGCATGACCCATATGTACACTCCCCGGACCATGGCGATGCTTGGTGCACTTGCTATCGCTCCCTCATTCTGATGCTGCCATGTTGATGCTGAGCACCGCACTTCTCCTCTCGACAGTTCTCGTACAAGACGCGCCGCAAGCGGACCGCGCTGCCCGGCCACATGTGCATACCCATGCTGCTGGCGAGACGGGCGAAGCCGAGAGCCCGATCCTGTTCGAAGTGACCTATACCGGGGAGACAATGTCGAACGTCTCCGGCGGCCTGCGCCGCGGGACGCGCTATCTCGACAATCTCGATATGGTCCTCAATGCGGATCTGGGCGGGCTTGCCGGCTGGCGCGGTGCCAACGTGCACGTATACGGCCTGTATAATAATGGCGCATCGATCGCGGAATTGGCCGGGGATGCGCAGGCTGTCAGCAACCTGGAAGCGGGGACGCGCGCACTGCGCCTTTATGAAGCGTGGATCGACCAGACGATCACGCCCGGCCTGTCGCTGCGCGCCGGCCTTTACGATCTCAATTCGGAATTTGATGCGCTCGATGCCTCGGGCCTGTTCGTGGGCAGCGCCCATGGCATCGGCAGCGATTTCAGCCAGGCGGGGCAGAGCGGCCCCTCGATATTCCCGTCGACATCGCTGGCAGCGCGGATCGAGGTGAGGCCCGCCAAGGGCTGGGCCATCCGTGCAGCGATCCTCGATGGTGTGCCCGGCGATCCCGCGCGCCCTGAACGCACAGTTATTCGCTTCGGTCGCGGCGATGGTGCGCTGGTGGTGGGCGAAGTTGAGACCCCGCTGCTGGGTGCGCGCCTGCTGGTCGGCCATTGGCGTTACACTGCGGCGTTCGAAACGCTCGATGGCGGACGCGCTTATGGCAATGCCGGCGTCTATCTGCGTGGCGAGGCACCGCTGCTTGATCGCGAGGGCAAGCAGATCGCGGCCTTCTTCCGGCTGGGCGCTGCAAATGGCGACATCAACATGTTCGATCGCTTCGCCAGCGCAGGTATCAAGATGACCGGCTGGATCGCGGGGCGCCCGGAAGATGAAGTGGGTGTCGCTTTCGCCAGCGCCTTTACATCGCGCCCATATCGCCTCTCGGCCCCCTCCACAGGTTCCGAAACCGCGATCGAAGCGACCTATCGAACTGGCGTCGCCCCGTGGCTGACCCTCCAGCCGAGCGTGCAATATATCCGAAACCCCTCAGCCGACCCTTCGATCGGGGGCGCATGGGTGCTGGGGCTGCGCAGCGAGATAAGCTTCCGCTTGCTCGACTGAGTTCAGAGCTTGCTGCGAACGAACGCAGCGCCATCCTGGATTGCGTCACAGGCCAGCGTCGAGACCGACATCGCTTCCAGAAAGCTGTGTGTCGCGCCGGGGTAGATCTTGCTCGCCGTCTCCACGCCCTCAGCTTTTAGCCGATGCTCGATCTCGAAACTCTGCTCGGTCAGGATGTCCCGTTCCGGAATGACGAGGAAGACGGGCGGGAAACTGGCCAGATCGGCATATAAAGGGCAGGCCAACGGATCGTCCGCGTCGCTCGGCGCACTGAAATAATTCGCGAAATATTGCGCCAGCTCCGCCCGGTCGAGGATCGAGCCGGGACCGCCGAACCGCGCTTCGGAATCGTCGGAGATCGCCGCCGAAAACGCGCCATAGTTTGAGAGGATCGCGCGCACGAGCGCAGCTTTCCCCCGCGCGCGCAGCCGCTGGAATGTCGCGAAGGACAGGTTCGCCCCCGCTGAATCGCCGCCCATCGCCAGCCGCGTGGGATCGATTCCCAATTCCCCGCCATGGGTTTCCAGCCACAGCATCAGCGCTTCGATCCGGTTAAGCGCCTCCGGATATCTCGCCTCGGGCGACAGCGGATAATCGACACCGATCACCGCAAAGCCGCCTCGCTCGGCATATTCGCGCATCAGCCGATCATGCGTGTCGATCGAGAACAGCGTGAACCCGCCGCCATGCAGGTAGACCATGGCCGGTGCGGGCTGCTCGATGCCCCGAGGGATATAGGCGCGCAGCCGCAATTCGCCGGCCCCTGCATCGAACGTCCGATCGACGGTGCTGGCCATCTCGGGTCCGCCAACGCTCCACCGCGCCCGCACCTTCTCAGCGGCTACGCGCTGTTCGGGGAGCGACATGGTCTCAAAGGGTGGGTGATTTTTCCATTCGGCGCGCATCGCGTCTAGGAAATCGCGAATTCCCGGTTCCAGCTCATTCCGATTCTGCACGCTAACAGCCCCCGTTTTGATCTCGTTCTGCGACCGCTCACACAGAGCATATAAGCGTCGCGCTGTCATCGTTACGGCAGCCGCATTTGCTCGGGTCGATCCCGCGCCTCGACGAGCACGATCTGAAATCGCTCACTGGTTCGCTGGAGCGCGGGCCGAGGTCGGCGGCGAGACCGACAGCCTCGGGCCGTCGCTACTCCGTGTCGACGCCCCAAGGCTGTGCAGGGGACGCGATTCGCCGGTGGTGGGGGTGGGGTGTGTGGGTCTTCACGGTTGCGCATGCGATAAAAGTTGTGTGAAGTCAGAGGGTTGGGTGAGTATTTCAGAAAAGCGACAGAAAATTACAAAACGGTGTTGACCGAATCGGAAGCCGGGCATAGAA
>SEFZ01000030.1 GCA_004173185.1 Sphingomonadales bacterium
GCCTCGATCCTCGCATGATCCCCCGATCGCAGCACTTCGGGGATCGTGCGCCCTTCCCATTCAGCAGGTCGGGTATATTGCGGATATTCGAGAAGCCCCGTTTCGAAGCTCTCGTCCATACCGCTAGAAGGCGCGCCCATTACTCCGGGAAGCAACCGAATGCAAGCATCCAGCAAGGTGAGCGCAGCCATCTCGCCGCCGGACAGGATATAGTCGCCGATCGAGACCTGTTCGATGTCCCGCGCTTCCAGCACGCGCTCGTCAATCCCCTCGAACCGGCCGCACAGGATCGTGACGCCGGGGCCGCTGGCGAGTTCACGCACACGGGCCTGGCTGAGCGTCTTGCCGCGCGGTGTCATCGCCAGCACCGGGCGGCCCCCAGCTGCGACACTATCGATCGCAGCGGCGAGCACATCGGCGCGCATCACCATCCCCGCCCCGCCGCCTGCGGGTGTGTGATCCACGGACTTGTGCTTATCGGTCGCGAAGTCGCGGATCTGGACGGCTTCGAGGCTCCATTTCCCCTCGCTCAGCGCACGCCCGGCGAGCGAAATGCCAAGCGGCCCGGGAAACATCTCGGGGTAAAGCGTTAGAACGGTTGCGGCGAAGCCCATTGGGGGCCTTTCGGCTGTGGGCGCAGGATTGGCAAGATGGACGATTGCATCATCATCGGAGGCGGCCCCGCTGGGCTCACCGCCGCGATCTATCTCGCGCGCTTCCATCTTAAGATCCGCATGTTCGATTGCGGATCGAGCCGCGCCGCGATGATCCCGCGCACGCACAACCATGCCGGGTTTCCCGAAGGCATTTCTGGGAAGGATCTGCTCGCGCGGATGCTGGAGCAGGCCGAGCAGTATGGCGCGGTGCGCGAGGGGGCCGAGGTGACGGGTCTGCGGGCGATCGAGGATGGTTTCGGGGTGCGTGTCGGTGATCGCGAGCTTAGCGCCCGCGCGGTGCTGCTCGCCACTGGCGTGGTCAATAATCGCCCGGATATGCCCGCAGAACTGCACGATGAGGCACTCCAGCGCGGGCTGCTTCGTTACTGCCCGATCTGCGATGGCTATGAAGTGACCGACAAGAGGATCGCCGTGATCGGCACGGGCGGGCACGGATCGCGCGAGGCGCTGTTCCTGCGCGGCTACAGCGCCGATGTGACGCTGATCGCGCCGGATGCCGAGCACCAGATTGAGGAGGATCACGAAGGCGATCTGGACGCAGCCGGCATCCAGCGCGTCGATGGACCGTGTGGGTATTACGCGATTGAAGGCGACAAGATCGCGCTGGACACTGCAAAGGGCCGCCTGTCGTTCGACACGCTGTATCCGGCGTTAGGCTCGCGCATTCGCTCCCAGCTCGCCGTACAGGCCGGAGCCCGCGCCGCCGAGGACGGGTGCCTTGAGGTCGATGACCACCAACGCACGTCGATCCCGGGGCTGTTCGCGGCGGGCGATGTCGCCAAAGGGCTCGACCAGATCAGCCACGCCATGGGCGAAGCCGGCGTCGCCGCCACCACGATCCGCAACATGCTCGACGAGCAGCGACCGATACGGCGTTAAGCAGCGAGGAAGTCGACGAGCCTGTCGAAGCTGCCAGTCCAGCCGCCGGTCATCGATGCCATCATGCTCGCGAACTTGGCCTCTTCCTCGGCGGTGGCGCCGATCGGCGTCCAGCGCAGCGTGACCCGCGTGCCACCCTCGTCCTCGGCAAAGTCGACATCGGTGCGCATGACATGCGGCCAGACGTCGAAAAATGGTGCCTTGACGATGTTGGCATCGGCATCGGCGAAGCTCTGATCATAGACCAGCCGATGCGGACGCATCACCTCATGATAGCGGACGAGATTATGCATCTCGGCGCCGTCCGCCGCGCGGTAATGCGAATGCAGCGTTTCGCCGGGCGCTATCCCGCCGCTCAACACCGTGACCTGCGAGCCCGTAGGCCCCGACCATTGCTCCATCTGCTTGGGATCGGCCCAGGCGTCGAACACCCGCTCGATCGGTGCGTTGAAACGGCGCTGGATCGTGAACACGGGCGTGGTGCGGGCGTCAGACATTTGTCTCTCCATTGTCGAGTTTCGCAAGAAAAGCATCGAGCCGGTCGAACTTGGCGTCCCAATCGCCGCCGAGCATTTCCAGCCACTTGGCGGGCTCGGAAATGGCTTCACGCCTCAGTCGGCGCGGACGGGCCTTGGCCGCCTGCCCCGCCTCTATCAGCCCGGCGAGCTCCAGTACCTTGAGGTGCTTTGAGATCGCCGGTTGGCTCATCTGGAAAGGCATGCTGAGTTCGGCGACACTGGCCTCGCCCCGCGCCAGCCGGGCAAGGATCGCCCTCCGGGTGGGGTCGGCCAATGCAGCGAATTTGCGATTTAGCGACTCTTCCATAACCAAATGGTTATTATAACCTATTGGTTATGTCAAACGGTCATGCGCCCTGTGCGAAGCCCCATGGCCCAGGCATGGAATCCCTCGCTGGCGGCCTTCGCGGCGGCAGCTTCGTGGTCGTAAGCCGTCGCGCGCATCGTCATCATGCCATCGTCGATCACCAAATAGCGCGCCGCCGGATCGCCATTTTCGACGCGATAGGGAAAGGGATGATCGTCGTCGAAGCCCTGCAACCCGACACTGCCGGGGTTGGCGACAACGCGGCCATCGCCAAGCTGCATCTGGCCGGCGACATGCGAGTGCCCGCAAAGCGTCAGCCGCTCGCTTACATCACCCAGTCGCTCGGCCACCTCAGCCTCACTCGCCCGGCGCAGGCCCTGCGGTTCAACCGTCTCGAGGAAATGCTCAACGTCGCTGCGCGGTGTGCCGTGGCACAGATGCACGCCGTCCAGCGTGCGCGCGGCGGGCAAACTCGCCATCCATTCGAGATGCCGCGCCGATAGCCGGGTGCGCGTAAACGCATCGCTCTCGCCTGTCTTCCCGGCCGGAAGCGTCAGCACTTGCCGCTCGTGATTGCCCGCAATCGTCGGCCAATCCAGCGCCATCAGGAAATCGGCAGTCTCAGCCGGCCACAATGGTCCCGACAGGATATCGCCCAGATTCCAGAATTGCGTGCAGCCCTGCCCCTCCGCGTCGCGGAGCACCGCTTTCAGCGCGGGCAGATTGCCGTGAATGTCCGAAAGAACCGCAATGCGGCTCATTCGACGAAGTCAGCCGATATCACCAGTCGCTCGGCATCCCATGAGGGCACTGCTTCGGGCTTCATCGGCACCATGAAGCGCTTGCCCGGCTTGTCGTCCGCGCTCGGGCGTTCGATCTCGAGCACGTCGCCCGCGCCGTAATTGTCGATGGCGATGACCTTGCCCAGCGCATCCCCTTCCGAGGAAATCGCAGGCAGGCCCAGCAGATCGACATGATAATATTCGCCGTCCTCCAGAGGAGGCAGCGACGAACGCGGCACCGTCAATTCGGTGCCGCGCATCGCTTCGGCCGCATTGCGGTCGGTCACTTCGGCAAAGCGCGTGATCGCGCCATTATTGCCGGGACGCAGAGATTTTATCGTCAGCGCACCGCCATTGAAGCTTTTGTGCGGCGACAGGTCCTCCGCGAAGACCTTTAGACGGACCTCGCCCGTCACGCCGTGCGCACCAATGACGACGGCAAGCGTGACGGGGCGGTCAACAGCCAAGGATCAACCCTCAGCCTTTTCCTCGGTCGCGTCGGCAGCCGGAGCTTCCTCAGCGGCCGGTGCTGCTTCTTCAGCAACTGCTTCGGCAGCAGGAGCTTCTTCAGCAGCAGGCGCGGCTTCCGGGGTCGCTTCTTCAACTGCTTCAGCAGCGACTTCGACGGTCTCGGCCTGCTCGGCTTCGACTTCAGCGGCCGGAGCTTCCTCAACGACGGGCTCAGGTGCCGGTGCGGCTGCTGCCTCTGCGGCGGCTTCCTCGGCTGCCTTCAGCTTCTCGGCACGCTCTTCAGCGCGCTCGACGGCCTTCTCGCCGGGCTTGCCCTTGGTCGGGTTGCTCTTGGCTGCACGCTCCTTGACGCCCAGCACGTCGAGGAAACGAGCGACGCGGTCGGTCGGCTGCGCGCCCATCTGGAGCCAATATGCAGCGCGCTCGGTGTCGAGCTTCATGCGGTCTTCCGAATCCTTGGCGAGAAGCGGGTTATAGGTGCCGATCTTCTCGATGAACTTGCCGTCGCGCGGGCTGCGCGCATCGGCAACGACGATCCGGTAATACGGGCGCTTCTTCGAGCCACCGCGCGAAAGACGCATAGAGAGAGCCATGGGATATTCCTTCTTCGTATTTGAGTTTAAGTTATTTCTTTTTCAGCAAATCTTCAAAACCGGGGGGCAGGTTTGGCCCGCCTGGCAGGCCGGGCAGATTGCCGCCCATCTTGCCCATCATCTCGCCCATTCCGGGTCCGCCCAGGGCATTACCGATGCCGCCCATGCCGCCGCCGGGGCCGCCCTTGCCGAGCATGCCCAGCATGCCCTTCAATCCACCCATCTTCTTCAGCCGCTTCATCGCGGTCTGCATTTCCTGGTGCATCTTGAGCAGCTTGTTGACGTCCTGAACGGTAACGCCGCTGCCCTTGGCGATGCGGATCTTGCGCTTGGCATTGAGCAGTTCGGGCTTGGTGCGCTCTTTCGGCGTCATCGACGTGATCATCGCGTCCATGCGCACCAGGATGCGGTCGTCCATCCCGCTGCTGTTCATCGCCTGCTGGGCCTTCTTCATGCCCGGGATCATGCCGGCCAGCGCACCGATGCCGCCCATCTTGCGCATCTGCGCGAGCTGGCTGCGCAGGTCGTTCATGTCGAACTGACCCTTCGACAGCCGTGCCTGCATCCGTTCGGCTTCGTCGGCGTCGATCGCCTCGGCGGCCTTTTCGACCAGCGAGACGACGTCGCCCATGCCCAGGATGCGGCCTGCAACGCGCTTCGGGTGGAACGGCTCGATCGCGTCGAGCTTCTCGCCCATGCCGGCGAACTTGATCGGCTTGCCGGTAACGGCGCGCATCGACAGCGCCGCGCCACCGCGCGCATCGCCGTCCATGCGGGTCAGGATCACGCCGGTAAGCGGAACCTGCTCGCTAAAGCTCTTGGCGACGTTGACGGCGTCCTGGCCGGTCAGGCTATCGACGACGAGCAGGATTTCGGCCGGGGTGGCGATATCCGCCACGGCCTTCATCTCGTCCATCAGAGCCTGATCGACGTGGAGACGGCCCGCAGTATCGAGCATCAGCACGTCGAAGCCCTGCAGCTTCGCCGAGCTCATCGCGCGGCGTGCGATCTCAACCGGCTGCTGGCCCGCGACGATCGGCAGCGTGATCGTCTCGGTCTGGGTGCCGAGGACCGCCAACTGCTCCTGCGCGGCCGGGCGATTGACGTCGAGCGACGCCATCATGACCTTCTTGCCGTCCTTCTTCAGGAGCTTGGCAAGCTTGGCGGTGGTGGTGGTCTTGCCCGAGCCCTGAAGACCGACGAGCATGATGACGGCAGGCGGCGTAACACCGAGTTCCAGCTCGGCAGTATCGCTGCCCAGCATGTCGATCAGCGCGTCATGGACGATCTTTACGACCTGCTGCCCGGGCGTAACCGAACGCAGCACATTCTGGCCCACCGCCTGTTCGGTCACCTTCTCGACGAAGTCGCGCGCCACCGGAAGCGCGACATCGGCCTCCAGCAATGCGATTCGAACTTCGCGCATCGCGGTGCGCACATCGGTTTCAGAGAGCGCGCCACGGCCGCGCAGGCGCTCGAAAACGCCGCCTAACCGATCGCTTAAACTCTCGAACATAAGACCAAAATCACTCCAGTTTTCGTGCCATTCGCGCCAAACGCAAAGCGAGCCGGCGGACGAAACCTCGTCGGCCGGCCTGCACCCGTAGGCGCTGATGCGTCTCGCGTTCCTGAGAACGGATGGGCGGTCACATAAACGCAGCAAACGTGAAACGCAACCGCCCGGCACTTTCAGCGCGGCATGTCCAAAGCGTTTCCCGCTTTAACGCGATCTACACCCTCCACATGGCAAACCCTCCCGTCGATCAAAGGGAGTGTGTCCCGGCATGTCGCTGGATCACGAGGGCAATAACATCGGAGACCGCACCCCGCGGCCGAATCTGCTGTCTGGCGCAATCAGCGTCGCGGCGATTCTGCTGTTCGTGGGTACGGGCAGCTCGGTCTTGTCCAAAACCCTCCAGCATTATTTCGAAGGCGGCGAGCCCGCCGATCGCACCCTCGTCATCGCGCTTTTGCTCAACGTTGCGCTGATCCTGTTCGGCTGGCGTCGGCATGCCGAGCTTAGCCAGGAAGTGCGCATCCGCACCGTGGCCGAGGAACGCGCTCATGCGCTTGCCGCTCGCGATCCGCTGACCGGTTTCCTCAATCGCCGTTCGATCTCCGAAGAAGGCGCGGCGATGTTCGTCCGCGCCACGCGCCGCCGCAAGGCGATGGCGATGCTGATGCTCGATCTCGATCACTTCAAAACGGTCAACGATATGCACGGCCATGCGGTGGGCGATGCCCTGCTCCGCGCAGTCGCTGCCGAAGTTGCCGCAGTGATGCCGCCGATCGCGCTCACCGCGAGGCTGGGCGGCGACGAATTCTCGTGCGGCTTCCTGTTCGATCCCGCCGAGCCGAGCTTTGTCGAGCGCATCGCCGAAAAGCTAGTCAGCCGGATGGCCCAGCCGTTCGAGGCAGAGGGCCTGCGCCTCCACATCTCCTGCTCGCTTGGCGTTGCCCGTTCGGACTTTGATTGCGCCAGCATCGATGCGCTGATGCGCTCGGCCGATATCGCGATGTATTCGGCCAAGAAATCGGGCCGCAACCGCTATGCTTGGTTCGATCATTCGATGGAGCGCGAGCTTCAGGTGCGCAACGAACTCGAAAGCGGCCTTCGCACCGCGATCCCGCGCGGCGAGATCGTCCCCTATTTCGAACAACAGGTCGATCTGTCGACCGGCCGCCTCCACGGCTTCGAAGTGCTTGCGCGCTGGGAGCATCCGGTGCGCGGGCTGATCTCGCCCGATCTCTTCATCCCGATCGCCGAGGAAACCGGCATGATCGCGGATCTGTCGCTCTCGATCATGCGTCAGGCCTTTCTCGCCGCACGCGATTGGGATCCGTCGCTAAGCCTGTCGATCAACATCTCGCCTTCGCAGCTGCGCGATGCGTGGCTGGCGCAGAAGATCATTAAGGTGCTGACCGAGACCGGATTCCCGGCCAACCGTCTCGAAGTCGAGATCACCGAAAGCTCGCTGTTCGATAATCTGGCGCTGGCACAATCGATCGTCGGCAGCCTCAAGAATCAGGGTGTCCGGCTCGCGCTCGACGATTTCGGTACCGGCTATTCGTCGCTGGCGCACCTGCGCGCGCTGCCGTTCGATCGTATCAAGATCGACAAGAGCTTCGTCATGTCGCTGATCGACAATGCCGATTCCGCTGCGATCGTGAACGCCATTGTCGGGCTGGGTGAGAGCCTCAACCTGCCGATCACCGCCGAAGGCGTCGAGACTGCCGAGATCGAGGAGCGCCTGCGCGCGCTCGGATGCGCCAAGTCACAGGGCTGGCTCTATGGCCGCCCGATGTCGGTCATCAATGTTCGCCGCTTGCTGGCCGAGCGCCGCCTGCTGCGGCAGCAACACGCACCCTTGCCGCTGGAACAACCGGTCGAGACCCCGGCGGCTACCAGCCAGCGTCTGGTTGGCTGAGATATTCCTTCTCCAGCTCGGTCGATTCCCGGCCTAAAGCAGCATTCCGCGTTGGAAACCGCCCGAAGCGAATGATCGCGTCAGCATGCTGGTGCGCGAAATCGAGCGATTGCTTGTCCCCCAGCGCTTCGAACTTGTCGATGCACAGATCCTGCAGCCCTTCATCCTCGGCATGCATCAGCGGCATGAACAGGAATTGCTGGTGTTCGCCGGTCATCCCGCCGTCCCAGCCCTTGTCGATCGCCTCCAGCGTCATTTCCTGCGCAAGCTTGTCTGCGGCAAACGCCTCGCCCGATCCGCGAAAGATATTCCGGCTGAACTGATCGAGCACGATGATCGCGGCGAGCAACGTCTCGGGGGCATCGCGCCATCCCGCCGCTTTGCTCGCGAGCACCGTTTCGCGCAGCGCGCCGAAGCGCTCCTTGATCTCCGCATCCAGCCGCTCCGACTTCGCGAAATGCTGCTCGGGCGTCAGCGCGAACCAAAAGCCCAGCACTTCGCGGGCCCTTGCGTGGACATCGGCCACCTGCATCCCTAGATCGTCGCTCAATGCCGTCCCCTCATATCATCAGTCTCGGTTGCCGGTTGAACATCGCCGAGAGCGAAACGATCCGTGCGTTGCTCGGCGAGCGCGACACTGTGGTGATTAATTCGTGTGCCGTGACCAATGAGGCCGTCAAGCAGACGCGCAAGGCAATCCGGCGGGCCCGGCGCGAACGCCCCGATGCCGAACTGGTGGTGACCGGCTGCGCGGCGCAGATCGATCCGGCGAGCTTCGCGGCGATGCCCGAGGTCAATCGCGTGATCGGCAATGCCGAAAAGCTCAGCGCCTTTGCCTGGGGCTCGCCCGATCCGGTGCAGGTACAGGACATCATGGCGGTGCGCGAAACCGCGCCGCATCTCGCCGCCAGTTTCTCGACCCATGCCCGCGCGTTCGTCGAAGTGCAGAACGGCTGCGACCATCGCTGCACGTTCTGCGCGATCCCGTTTGGCCGCGGCAACAGCCGCTCGGTGCCCGCAGGCGCGCTGATCGACCGGATCGCGATGCTCGCCGAAAGCCATGCCGAGGTCGTACTCACCGGCGTGGACCTGACCAGCTATGGCCCCGACTTGCCCGGCAGCCCAAGCCTCGGCGCATTGGTCGAGCGCATTCTCGCCCATGTCCCTGCCCTGCGACGCCTGCGGCTCAGTTCGCTGGACGGCATCGAGATCGATGACCGCCTGTTCGCTCTGCTCACGCAGGAACAGCGGATCATGCCGCACGTCCATTTGTCGTTACAGGCTGGCGACGACATGATCCTCAAGCGCATGAAGCGCCGCCACAACCGCGCCGAGAGCGTCGCTCTGGTCGAGCGGCTCCGCGCCGCACGCCCCGAAATCGCGATCGGCGCGGACCTGATCGCCGGCTTCCCGACCGAGACCGAGGACATGTTCGCCAACACCCTCGCGCTGATCGAGGACGCGCATATCGTCCACGGCCATATCTTCCCCTACAGCCCGCGCGAGGGCACCCCGGCGGCGAAGATGCCGCAGGTCGAGCACGATATCATAAAGGCGCGCGCCGCCCGCTTGCGCACCGCTGCGGCACAATCGCGCGAAGATTGGCTGCAAAGCCTGATAGGCAGCACCCAGCAAGTGCTGGTAGAGCGCCCCGGCGACCGAGGCCACACACCGGGTTTCGCCGAAGTGCGCTTCGACAAGCAAGAGATCGGTTCGATCGTGGAGGTTCAGATTACCGGCGTTGAAAATGGCGTTCTCACTGCAAACCAAACCTGTCACCCCGGACTTGTTCCGGGGTCCACCGGGCGGCTGCGCGTTGAGCGTGAACCTCTTGTCCAGTCCTCGCTGCTTAGTGGACCCCGGAACAAGTCCGGGGTGACAATGGAGCGCGAAGCATGAGCGGCCCCTCCTGGCATGAACGCCTTCTCGGCGGCTTCAAGAAGACGTCCGATCGACTGATCGGCAATCTCGCCGGTCTTGGCCTTGGCCGGCTCGACGACGCGCAGCTTGACGAGATCGAGGAAGCGCTGATCGCATCCGATCTCGGCCCCGCCACCGCCGCGCGCATTCGCGGACGGCTTGAGGAAGCGCAGGTCGAGCGCAACCTCGAGGAACTCGGCATCCGGCTGATCGTGGCGGAGGAGATCGCCAAGGTTCTCCAGCCCGTTTCGAAAAAACTGGAGATCGAGGCGTTTCCGCGCCCGCAGGTGATCCTCGTCATCGGCGTCAACGGCAGCGGCAAGACGACCACCATCGCCAAGCTCGCAAATCTCCTGCTCGAACAGGATTATGGCGTGATGCTCGCGGCAGGCGACACCTTCCGCGCCGCAGCAATCGGCCAGTTGCGCACCTGGGCCGAGCGCATTGGCGTGCCGATCGTCACCGGCCCCGAGGGTGGCGACGCAGCCGGCGTGGTGTTCGAAGCGGTCAAGCAAGCCACCGCCACGGGCATCGACGTGCTGATCGTCGACACTGCCGGGCGCCTGCAAAACAAGCGCGAACTGATGGACGAGCTGGCCAAGATCCGCCGCGTCCTCGGTCGCCTGAATCCGGCAGCGCCGCACGATGTCGTCCTCGTTCTCGACGCGACCACCGGCCAGAACGCGCTCAGCCAGATCGAAGTGTTCAAGGAAGTCGCGGGCGTAACCGGGCTGGTGATGACCAAGCTGGACGGGACTGCGCGCGGCGGCGTCCTGGTCGCGGCTGCCGAGAAATATGGGCTGCCGATCCATGCAATCGGCGTGGGCGAGAAAGTCGACGATCTCCGCCCGTTCGATGCCAACGAGGTCGCGCGGATCATCGCCGGCGTGGAAGAGCTTGTCGCGCCCCGCTCAGCCTGAGCTTGTCGAACGCCCTGCTTTACCCCTACCCATCTCGAACGGCCCTTCGACAAGTTCAGGGCGAACGGAAGTTGAGTATGACCGAAACCGCCACCAAGCCCGCCGCCTCCCCGATGATCCGGATGTTGATCGATTTCGGACCGCTGATCGTGTTTTTCGCGGTCAACAGCCTGGTGCCCGGCGCACCGCTGGAAAAGATCTTCGCCGCCACCGCATCCTTCATGGTCGCGATGGCCGCCGCAATGGCGCTCAGCTGGTGGAAGACCCGCCACGTATCGCCGATGCTGTGGATCTCGGGCGCGCTCGTGCTCGTGTTCGGCGGGCTGACGCTCTATTTCCACGACCAGATTTTCATCCAGCTCAAGCCGACCATCGTCTATTCGATGTTCGCGATCATTCTCGGCTACGGCCTGATTGCCGACAAGCCCTTGCTCCAGACGCTCCTGCAAACCGCCTATCCCGGCCTCTCTGCCAAGGGCTGGCGGCTGCTGACGATCAACTGGACGATCTTCTTCTTCGCGATGGCTGGCCTCAACGAAGCCATGCGCCAGATACTGAGCTGGGATCAGTGGGTGACCTTCAAGACCTGGGCAGTGATCCCGATGACGCTGGTCTTCGCGATGCTCAACATCCCGATGCTGCTCAAGCACGGCCTCCAGCTCGATACGCCCGAAGACGTGCCGCTCCCGCCGGAGGGGTGAGCTTCAGACAAGAAAAAGGGCGCCGAACCTATGGTCCGGCGCCCTTTTCTGTTGCGGTGCGAAGCGATCAGCCCGGCTGATCGGCGCGGCTGACGCCCTGACCATCGAGGTTCTGCTCCACGAACGCCCAGTTGATCAGCTTCTCGGTCACGGTCTCAAGATATTTCGGCCGCGCGTTGCGGTAATCGATGTAATATGCGTGCTCCCACACATCGATGGTCAGCAGCGGCACCATGCCTTCGTGCGCAACCGGGCTGTCGGCGTCATGCAGCGACGTTACCTTGAGCTTGCCGTCTTCGAGGACGAGCCAGCCCCAGCCGTTGGAGAAATGGTTGGTCGATTCCGCCACCAGCTTCTTCACCAGTTCCTCGGGCGAGCCAAAGCCTTCGGTGATCAGATCGGCGAGCTTGCCGGCGGGTGCGGCATAGTTCGGCGTCAGGCACTGCCAGAAGAAGCTGTGGTTCCAGATCTGGGCCGAGTTGTTGAACAGGCCCTTATCGCCCGTTTCCTTGGCGTGAAGGATCACTTCGGAGAGCGACTTACCCCCCAGGCCCTTGTCGGCAACGAAGCCGTTGGTCTTGTCGACATAGGCCTTGTGATGCTTGCCGTGATGGAATTCGAGCGTCTCGGGCGACATGTGCGGCGCCAGCGCGTCCTTGGCATAAGGAAGCGGGGGAAGTTCGAAAGCCATGGGGATTACTCCGTGCAGTGTGTGATCTTGCCGCCCTAACGCACAGCGTGGGCTTGCGCTCCGCATAGACCCGAAAAGCCGATACGGACCCACAAATTTCGTTGCGTGTGACAAACGAAAATTCCGATCATAGGATGCGCACAATTCGAGCCGGCGGGGCAAGCATCCGGCAGGACTTTCAGGGGGACGATCATGGACAAGTTTTTCGGCAATCTGCACGCGGTACTCGGCGTAGGCTTCATTCTGGCGCTGGGGCTCGTCTTTTCGGCGATGCCACAGGGCGCCGAACTGCTGTGGAGCGGCGTGCTGCAATGGCTCCACGTATTCTTCGGGATCGTCTGGATCGGCCTGCTTTACTATTTCAACTTCGTGCAGATCCCGACGATGCCGGCGATCCCCGCCGAGCTGAAGCCTGCCGTCGGCAAGTTCATCGCTCCCAAGGCCTTGTTCTTCTTCCGCTGGGCCGCGCTCGCGACCGTGCTGACCGGCCTCGCGCTCGTCACCGTCAATGGCGATGCCCATGAAGCGTTCACGCTGCAGGAAAGCCGCCGCCTGATCGGCATCGGCATGTATCTCGCGCTGATCATGGCAGCGAACGTGTGGTTCGTGATCTGGCCGAACCAGAAAAAGGCGCTGGGCATCGTTCCCGCCGAAGACGCAGTGAAGGCCAAGGCCGCCAAGACCGCGATGATGGCTTCGCGGCTCAACACGATGCTGTCGATCCCGATGCTGTTCTGCATGACCAACATGCATTGATCGGCGCGGACCGGATTGGGGGAAAGGCCGGGGCGGAAACGCTCCGGCCTCTTTCTTTGGGCTTAGCCCCCTGCCCCGAGCAGTTCGTGCCGCTTCAAGGCATGGCGCAACTGGTCATAGCTCAGTCCCAACGCCTCAGCAGTCGAGCGCTGGTTGAAGCGATGCTCGGCCAGCGCGCGGGAGAGGAGTTCGCGCTCGAAGCGGTTCACTCGCGTCTTGAAATCGCTGCCGCCATCCATCGGAACCGGCGCGGGCGCATGCTCGACGGGTGCTGCCGCCGCAACCACCGTCGCCGGCATACCGCCAGCGCCAGTCCGCGGGCGAAACGGGGAGTCGAACGGATCGATCTCGATCGAATCCACCGGCCCGGCGCGCTCCCAGCGATAGACTGCGCGCTCGACCACGTTGCGCAGTTCGCGGACATTGCCCGGCCAGCTGTAATTCTCCAGCGCATCGATCGCATTCGGGCCCCAGCCCGGCCAATCCTGCATCCCGATCTCGGAAGCCATGCGCCGCCCGTAAAAGTCAGCCAGCACCTGCACGTCGCCCTTGCGGTGCCGAAGCGGCGGCAGCGTCACCACTTCGAAGCTCAGCCGGTCGAGAAGATCGGCGCGGAACGTCTGTTTCTCGACGCGCTCGGGAAGATGCTCGTTCGTCGCCGCGACGATGCGCACATCGACCTGGACCGGCCGCGAAGAACCGATCCGGTGGATCTCGCCATATTCCACTGCGCGCAGCAGCCTTTCCTGCGCGCCCATCGAAAGCGTGCCCAACTCGTCGAGAAACAGCGTGCCGCGATGCGCTTCCTCGAAACGCCCTGCCCGTGCCTTGGTCGCGCCGGTAAACGCACCCGCTTCATGCCCGAACAATTCGGCTTCGATCAGCGTCTCGGGCAAAGCCGCGCAGTTCATTACGACAAGCGGCTGATCCCAGCGCGGCGACAGGCGGTGCAGGCGCTCGGCCACCAATTCCTTGCCGGTGCCGCGCTCGCCGATGACCAGCACCGGGCGATCCAGCGCAGCGGCGCGACTAGCACGCTCCAGCGCCTCCAGAAACGGCGCCGATTGGCCGATGACGTGCGTGGTGCGCTCCATACCAAATCCTTGGCGAATTTTCCCAATAGTTGGCAAGTGCTAAAACACACCTGAACCCCTTATGAACGGCAAAAATGGCGGAAAACCGTGATTTTTTAAAACTGGCACGGCTTATGCTGAGTATCAGGCAAGCCCGGCAGCGGGCCAACGATAAAAGCCCGAACATCCGGGCCAAGGTTCAGGGAATACAAAATGACTTACGCCAACAACAAGTTTCGCAGCGCCGTCTTCGCCGTCTCGTTCGCCCTGATCAGCAGTGTTCTGCTGCTCGCCGGCACCGTCTCGGCACCTTTGGTCGCTTAACCGAAGTCTGCCGCTCGCCAGCCCCGGCGAGCGGTACAGCCGGGAGGGTTCCCCCTAGACCCTCCCGGCGACCCCATCACGAAGGAGTATTTTGATTATGGGTATCTTCTCCCGCACCCGCGACATCATCGCCGCGAACGTCACCGATCTTCTCGACAAGGCCGAAGACCCGGCCAAGATGATCCGCATGATCATCCTCGAGATGGAAGAGACTCTGGTCGAAGTCCGCGCTTCCGCAGCCCGCACCATCGCGGACCAGAAGGAAATGCGCCGTCACATCTCGAAGCTCGAAGGGCTTCAGTCGAGCTGGACCGAGAAGGCCGAACTGGCGCTGTCGAAGGGCCGCGAGGACCTTGCCAAGGCCGCTCTGGTCGAAAAGCAGAAGGCCGCCGACATGTGCGAGCAGCTTGGCGCGGAAATCGCAGTGCTCGACGAAGCGCTCAAGGCTTCGGAAGAGGACATCAACAAGCTGCAGACCAAGCTGCGCGAGGCCCGTGCCCGCCAGAACTCGGTGGTCGCCCGCCTGGAGAGTGCCAACAACCGCACCCGCCTGCGCGAGATGACCAACGGCTCGAAGATGCAGGACGCCTTCTCGCGCTTCGACATCCTCGATCGTCGAGTGGATTATGCCGAAGGTCGCGCCGAAGCGGCCGGCCTGGGCTCGATCCCCAAGACGCTTGAGGAAGAGATCGCCGAGCTGAAGTCGAACGACAAGGTCGAGGCTGAACTCGAAGCTCTCAAGGCGCGCGTCGGCAAGGGAGCCTGATCCCATGGAAGACTTTCTGATCCCCGTCATCATATGCGGGATGCTCTTCATCGGCCTGCCGTGGATCCTCTTCCACTACATCACCAAGTGGAAGCAGGCAGGCACGATCACGGGCGAAGACGAGAAGCTCCTCGATGAGCTCCATTATGTCGCCCGCCAGCTCGAAGAGCGCCTGATCACCGTCGAACGCATCATTGCCGCCGACAACCCCGATTTCCGCCCGCTGCGCCCCATGCGCGACGATGAGGAATATGACCGCTCAAGGAGGAATTGAGATGTCGAGCCGTACCAAATTCTATCTCGATAAGCAGAATGGCAAGATCATGGGCGTGTGCGCCGGTCTTGCGGACTATACCGGCATCGACGCGCTCTGGCTGCGGGTTGGCATGGTGGTCCTCGCACTCTCGACCAGCGGCACGGTGGTGCTGGGCTATCTGCTGATCGCCTGGCTCGCCCCGAACAAGCCCGCCGGCCTGTACGAAGGCCCGGAAGAGGAGAAGTTCTGGCAGGGCGTGCGGAGCAATCCAAAGCGCACCACCAGCGAAGTCCGCTCCAAGTTCCGCGACATCGATCGCCGGCTCGCCGACATCGAGATGTACTATACGAGCCGCAACACGCGCCTCGCCGATGAGATCGACAGCCTGCGCTAAACGCCGGGCTGCAGAGGGAGAAGAGACATGAACGACGAGATTATGGTCTTCATCGTCATATTGG
This sequence comes from Sphingomonadales bacterium, assembly GCA_004173185.1. GTDB lineage: Bacteria > Pseudomonadota > Alphaproteobacteria > Sphingomonadales > Sphingomonadaceae > Sphingomonas. The sequence continues at coordinate 15,521 of SEFZ01000030.1, forward strand.
TCGCAATTTCGACGATTGGCTGGGTGGTCAACAACTGGATCCGTGCCAAGCACGGCTACGCGCTCGAGAATGAGTGGACGGGAATGACCGCCAAGACCGACCCGGACGGCGATCGCAAGATCGGCCTCCTGTCGAGCGAGAATGAGCGGCTCACCGGCCAGGTCTCGCGGCTCGAGGAGCGGATCGCAGTGCTCGAACGGATCGCCACCGATCCCGCCGAGCGCACCGCCCGCGAAATCGACGCACTGCGCTAAGCTGAGCAAGAGGACCATAAGATGATCTCGCCTATCCTCATTCCAATCCTCGGCATCTCCTGCGGCCTGCTCGCAATCTTCGGCGGGGTTTTCTTCAAGCCCTGGCTCGCGATGCAGCAGCGCAAGATGGAGATCGAGGCACAGATGGTCGCCGAAAAGGCCGCACAATATGCGGCGCAGACCGAACGGCTCGAACAGCGGGTTCAGGTTCTGGAACGGATCATCACCGATCGCGGGTTCACCCTCGCGGATGAAATCGAACAGCTGCGCGACGCGCCGCTCAACTAGAGATCACGGCGCCGGGCGCCGCGCACTTAAAGGATACTTCAATGTTGATCATTTTCGCAGTGCTTGCAGCACTGTGCGGGGGAGGTATTGCCCTCGCAGAAACCCGCGATCGCCCCCGCCGCCGTGCCGCACGGCTCGAGGCAGCCTCGCAAAACTAAAAACTAAGCGCCGACAAGGCGCACGAAGAGGGAGTTAGGTGCAATGAATCCGTTCGAAATGGTTGTCGCGATTATCGTGATCGTCACCATCGGCAGCGTTCTCAAGGCCCGCTACGGGATCCGCAAGGATCAATGGGGCAACGAGACCCATATCGATGAGGGCAAGGGCAACGCTGAGAATGCCCGGCTCAAGGAAGAAGTCCGCGGCCTCAAGGACCGCGTCCAGGTTCTCGAACGTGTCATCACCGACACGAATGACAGCAGCGCCCGTCTCGACCGCGAGATCGAATCGCTGCGCGACAAGAACTAACGTCTGTCCAGGGAGGAATGACGTGACCAACGATCCCAATCTCTACATCACGGTTGCAGTATCGGGCCTTGCCGGGCTCGGCATGATCACCACCGCGAGCCTGGCCGGATGGCGCGGCTGGCTGGCCCTCAAGCGCGAGGAACTGCACGACCGCCACGCGGGCGACGCGCAGCCCGATCAGGCAGGCCCCTCGATCGCATCGCGCATCGAAGTCGCCGATCTCAAGGAGCGCATCCGCAAGCTCGAAGCCATCGCCGCAGGCGTTGATCTCTAAGCCACACCGGAAGAAGAGACCGTCATGCTGAACTCGTTTCAGCATCCAACCCTCCTCCCCCGACACCGCCCGTGGAGGTTTGGACCCTGAAACAAGTTCAGGGTGACGGTGGAATTGGTGCCCGGGCACGCTATAGCCCGCCCCATGCCCAGCCTGAGCGACTTGCAAGACGAATATGAATTCCTCGAAGCAGACGATCGCTATCGTCTGCTGATCGATCTGGGCCGCGCGCTGGAAGCGATGCCCGACCCGCTCAAGACCGACGCTACGCTGGTGCGCGGCTGTTCTGCGTCGGTCTGGGTCTATCCCACCGTCCTCGACGATGGCCGGCTCCATTTCCTGGCGGATTCGAACGCAGCGATCACCAAGGGCATCATCGCTCTCGTGCTGCTGACGGTGCAGGATCGCAGCCCCGCTGAAATCCTCGGGACCGATATAGAGGGTGCCCTCTCCCCCTTCGATCTGAGCAACCAGCTCAGTTCAAACCGGACACAGGGCATCCCCAACATGATCGCGCTGATCCGCGCGACCGCAGAGCGGTACGCAAACTAATCTCGTCATCCCGGGCGTGTTCCGGGCTGACGTTAGCTCGAAAGCCCCAGTTCGCCAGCCAGCGCATCAAGATCCGCACCCTCAGGCACGATCAGCCATTCGCCCGGCTTGCTGGCATCCACCACCGTCACCGCATTCTTCGGACAAACCGACAGGCACCGAACCTCAACGATCCCCGCCGAGCTTTTGCGCCCCTTTTTGAGTCCGAGATGCTTGCGCAGCGCCCTGGCCAGCGGCGTCTTGCCCTTCGGACCAAAGCCGCCGCCCAATTTCTTCGAGCATTTGCCGCAAACCAGTACCGTCTGGTCCCAATTCGAACGGACGTGCGTCTTCAATCGGGCTTCCAGGTTCGCGCCTCTTCGGCGGCCTTGAGCACATCATAAGCTGCCTGAATCGCCTGAAAGCGCTTGGCAGCCTCGGCATCGCCCGGCCGGATATCGGGGTGGTTGGATTTCGCCATCCGCCGCCACGCCATGCGCACCGCTTCGAAATCGGCATCGACCTCAAGCTCGAGCACTTCCAGCGCGCGCATCTCGTCACGCGAGCGGCTGCCATCGCCCGGCCCGGCCCAGCTATTGGCCTTGCTCTCGGTATAGCCGCTGGTGTCGCGGCGCTCGGCTGCCTCGCGCTCGGCAGCTTCCTCGGCGGTCAGGCCCTCGAAATAATTCCAGTTGCGGTTGTATTCACCGGCATGTTCTTCGCAGAAATACCAGCGCTCCGGGCTGTTCGGCGATTTGGGCGCAGGCCGGTCGCCCGGCGAGGTGCAGCCATGCCGGTCGCACATCCGCACGGTCACGGCCTCGCGGTCCGCGCCATAAGCGCGCCAGCGTGGAAAGCCCCAATCGGTATTACGTGTCGAACGCGCCATCGCGCCCCAGATAGAGACTATGCCATCTCGCGCAAGCACATGGCTGCGTTTGTGACGGCACATTCGCGATCGATTTCCGACACATTGCTGCAATGCGACGTTCGCATATTGCACTGCAGCCGCTATATCTGCACGGCTGGGTCTACGGCATGCATGACGGCCTGATCCGTCCGCTGCTCGAAATCGATTCCAACTCCCTACTCAACGAAGTCAATCGCCCCGAGCCAGCCTTCGGCTAAGCGAAAGGGGCGCGGTCCATCCGGACCGCGCCCCTTTTTCGTTAAATGCCAGAGGGTCTATAAGCCGGGTTCTGTCCTCGCCCTAAAGCGATGTGCGGCCATTCCTCTAGGGGACGGATTGCTCCGCCCCTCAAGCAACCAACCCGGACGACGAGGCGGAACACCTCATGTGCCGTCCCTATTCGGTCTTGCTCCCGGTGGGGTTTGCCATGCCGCTTCTGTTACCAGTCGCGCGGTGCGCTCTTGCCGCACCCTTTCACCCTTGCTCTTAGTCAGTCGCCGAAGTCGATCTTGTCGCACTCGGCCACCAGCTTCGGCAGCATGTCCTTGCCATCCTTGACGCGCGCTTTCTCAAAGGCAGCCTTGGCCCTGCCGTTGATCGCGGAAAAGTTATCGACGCCAAGACCGGCCATGAACAGGCCCATCGCCAGCACCCCGTATTTTTCGCGATCGCTCACCTCAGCCTGGATCGGCGCGAAGTTCTGATAGACGTGTCCGCAGAATGCCTTCTGCTCGAGCGTCGGGTCGGCAAAGGCGAGCGGCAATGCGGCGAGGCTGATGAGGACGGACATGATGGCTCCCGCAGCGCGGGGGTGCGCCGTTCGGCTCAGCCATCCGGCCTCGGCGCGGTGAGCGCTATCCCCGAACCCGGGTATTTTCGCCTAGCGATCCGCCTCCACCACCTCGGCGATCTCGAATTCATAACGCTGCCAGCCGCGCATCTTCGCGGCTTCCACCGCCGGTGCCTGTTTCTTCTTCGCCTCGGCCAGCGACTTGGTGTGGCCCCAGAACACCTCGGTCTTGCCGTTGGCGAGGATCGCCACGATCCGCCAGCAATGCGTGAACGCCGTCGAGACCGGCCCGATCGTCTTCACATAGCCGTCAGCGAAGGTGGCGGTGAGGTGGTGCTTCTTAGCCATCGAACCGGCGCCCGGCGCGCCAATCCACAAACTCCGCCGCCTTCCGCATGTGCCTTGAGAAATATCCGAAGCATAAAAATGTGCCGGCCCCCAAAGCGTTTCCGAGCACTTCAAAGGTCGCGCCATTCCTTAGCAGGAGCGTAACAGTCAGAATTGCGCCCAGAGCGGCGATACCGAAATATATCCGCTCGAAGGCTTTCGACCGCAGGCCATAGGCGAACGGAGGTATCATGCGTCCCCCTGCGGCTTCGGCAGCAGCAGCGCAAGCAACAGGCACCGGCATTCCCCGTCGATTTCGCCATCGATCATCTCGGGCCGGAAGCGCCGCTGGAACGCCGTCACCGCCGCCGTGCGGTCCTCCACATCATAGCCGAACCGCTCCAGCGCCAGCATGAACCCCGCATCGGGCCAGCCCGGATCGACAAGGTTCTTGGTCGGTCGCGGTAGCGCCAGCCGCAGGCGGGCCAGCGCATGCCAGTTGAACAATTCGCCCGGATCTTCCTTGCGCGCAGGCGCCACGTCCGAATGCCCGACGACATTGCCGCGCGTGATCGCGTGCCGCTCCTTGATCCCCGCCACCAGCGGGATGATCGAGCTCATCTGGGCGTCGGTGAAATTGCGATAGCCATGCTCATGGCCCGGATTGACGATCTCGATGCCGACAGACGCCGAATTAACGTCCTTGATTCCGCGCCAATGCGCGCGGCCGGCATGCCAGGCGCGCTTGTCTTCATCGACCAGTTGGAAAATCGTCCCGTCTTCCTCGACGAGATAATGCGCGGAGACTTCCGCGACCGGATCGCGCAGCCGCTCAAGCGCAGCCTCTCCGCTCTCCATGCCGGTATAATGGAGCACGATCATGCTCACCGACAGCTTGCGCTCGTTGAAGTTCGGCGAAGGCGCCGCGATAATCGGAAGATCGCTCACGCCCGCATTATGGGCGGTTACGTGCCGCGATCAACCCGCCGCAGCGGCGCGCGACGTGAGCAATGACGGTATCGCCGCGCGATAAAAGCCGCGGAAACGCTCGCTCGGGGTGAAATGCTCGGTCTGCCCGATCACGGTTTCGCCCGCGCCCAGCACCAGCAGCCCGCCCGGCCGGATCGCGCTCGAAAGCACGTCGAACACGGTACGGCGCATCGCGGGCGAGAAATAGAGCAGCACGTTGCGGCACAGGATGATGTCGAACTTGCCCGGAGGTGCCGGGTCTGCGGTGAGGTTATGCTGGCGGAAATGGATGCGGCGCACCAGTTCGGGCTTGGCGATCCAATCGCTGCCGTTCGTATCGAACCATGTCATCATCCGCCGCACGGGCAGCCCGCGCTGAATCTCGAACTGCGAGAATTTGCCGATACGCGCGCGATTGAGCGCTGCGGGAGAGATATCGGTCGCGACGATTTCGGGGGCGCAAAGCCCCTTGCCCACGCCATGCTCGGCAAACAGCATTGCCAGGCTCAGCGGTTCCTGCCCCGTCGAGCAGCCGGCCGACCAGATACGCAGCCGGCGATCACCTGCATCGGCGCGCATTTCCTGCACGGCATCATCCACTGCATCGAGCACGGCGGCATCGCGGAAGAAGCTCGTTTCCTGATTGAGCAGCGCATCCACTACCAGATCCCCCAGATCCCCGGTTCGCGCCGCCACCAATTGCGCGACCAGCTCATCGAGCGTGGCCAGCCCCCGCTCGCGCAGGATCGGTTTTAGCGCAGTCTCGATCCGCCAGGCGCGGTTTGCCGCGATCTGCTGGCCCGCCCGCTGCTCGAGCAGGGCGGCGATCATGTTCATTGCCGCCGGCGACGGGGCCGACTGGGTCGGTATGATCATGCCCTGCCCCCCCGGCTGGCGACCAATCGTCCGATTTCGTCGGGCGGCAGCACCGCGCTGGCGCGGCCGGCATTGGCGATTGCGCCGGGCATGCCCCACACGACCGAGCTGGCCTGGTCCTGCACGAGCACGCGCGCGCCCGCACCGATCATGTCGGCGGCGCCTTCGCATCCGTCGCGCCCCATGCCGCTCAGCACGACGCCCACCGCGCGCTTGCCGAAAACCTCGGCCACGCTCTCAAACATCGGATCGACCGACGGCATGCAGCCGCTCAGCGACTTCTCATGCGTCAGCCGGATCGCCGAACCGTCCGAGATACGAATCACGCGCATATGCGCGTCGCCGGGTGCCACGATGATCCGGCCGGGCCGGATGCGCATATAATCGGTTGCCACTTCGCACGGACGCCCGCCGAGTACGGCAAGCTGCGCGGCGAAATAGCCCATGAACGAAGGCGGCAGATGCTGGGTGACGAGGATCGGCACCTGAAAGCTTGCCGGGATCGCACGGAGGAACTGGCTGAGCGCGTGAATGCCGCCCGTCGATGCGCCGATCGCAACCAGATCGAAATCGCGCGGTGCAGTGATCGCGGCATAGACGCCCGGTTTGGGCCGGATATCCTCGGGTGCCTCGAACAATTTGGAGAGGCGCTCCTCGAGCACTTCGGCAAAGCGGCCGCCGAACGCACCGATTCCGGGCTTCACCAACGTATCCGCCGCGCCGAGCGCCAGCGCCTGCACACTCACCGCCGCGCCATCATCGGCCGACGACGAAACCACCATCACCTTTGCGCCACGGCTGGCGATCAATATGTCGGGAAGCGCGGTCAGCCCGTCGATGCCGGGCATTTCGATATCGAGCAGGATGACATCAACGCGGTTTTTTTCGAGCCAGCGGAGCGCTGCGCTCACATCGCTGAACGCAGCGGCCACGGCAAAGCGTCGCGTGCCCTCTACCATGCGACCGAGCACCGATCGTGCGACGACCGAATCGTCGACGATCAGCACGCGCATCACCGGAGCGCCCGCGAAATTGCTGTCTACCAGACTGGGATGCGGCATATCCGCTACTCCTCAGCCGAGGCTCAGGCTACGCCGACGATCTGCAGTTTGCTCTCGAGCGTCTCGCGATCAAACGGCTTCATGACATATTCGTCGGCGCCCGCTTCGATCGCGGCGCGGATATAGGCCATGCCGTTTTCGGTGGTGCAGAACACGACCTTGGGACGCACCGGCAGCCCGGAATCCTTGAGCGCACGCAGGAAATCCATGCCGCTCATCACCGGCATGTTCCAATCGAGCAGGATCACGTCTGGCGGCGTATCAAGGCATGCGTCGAGCGCTTCACGCCCATCCCCGGCTTCGCGCACTTCGAAGTCGAGCGTTTCGAGAATGTGGCGGGCGACCTTGCGGATCACCTTGGAGTCGTCGACGACGAGACAAGTCTTCATTTTGCTACCCTGTTCCCCGGTTACCAGGTGTCTGGACTGTTACTGTGCACTGAGAGGCGTGAGTTTCGCGTTAATTTGGCGGTCAATTCAGTGCCATATGGCCGGGCACGAGGCTCGCGAGATCGATCGCCAAAATCGGCTCGCCCTCGCGCTCCACCACGCCCCGCCCGGCGCTGCGCCAGGCTCCGTCGAGCGCGACGCCGCGTGCCATCGGCAGCAAATCGAACGGCGCGACATCGTCGAGCGCATCGACCAGCATCGCATAATGATGGCCATCGACATGCGTGATCACTGCGCGGCGCGCATCGCTCACCCCCGGCATGCCGAGCGCCGATTGCGTATCGACCACGGTCACCACGCGACTGCGGAGCGCCGCCAGCCCGCGAACATGCTGGCTCGCGCGCGGCACCGGGGTGACCTCGCCGATATCGACCACCGATTCGACCTGGTCGGAATCGATCGCCACCGCTCGGCCCGCGATCTGCGCGATAAGGTAAAGGTGCGTCATCAGCGTCTCCCCGCCGTCTTGGCTTCGAGCGCCGAGATCAATCCTGCGCGATCATAGCGATAGACGCTCTCGTCTTCGGCTCCGGAAGCGACGCGCCGGCGGCGCAAACGCACCACCGGCGCGGCCTCGGCACGATCGGGCGAGGCATCATCGGATGAGAGTACGACGGATGCGGTTTCGCCCGGTGCGAGTTCGAATGCCACGCGATATCCGGATGTTTCGAGGAGCGGACGCACGAACGATGCCATCCAGCCGGTTTCGTCGCCCTGGATCAGGCAGACCGGCTTCACTTCATCGCCCATCCCGTCGCGATCGGCATGGGTGTCGAACACCCAGAGCATATCGAGCAGCTCGACCTGTTCGCCGTCGAGCAGCACCACGCCCGCAACCGGCCCCGCTTCTCGCGCGGGGGTCACTTCTTCGGGCAGCGTGATGATGTCGAGCGCTTCGTCGATCGCGTAGCTGACTTCGTTGCAATCGTCCTTGAGCCGCAGCACGCTGATCCGGTCGCGGCCTTCGATCTCGCCCTGCGCGGCAAGCGGCAGGATGCGCCCGTCGATGGTCACGCGGAAACGGCCCCCGGCGAAGCGGATATTGACCGCATCGACTTGCTCGACCCGGTCCACTGCCGCCAGCGGCACTGCGCGGCGCACGCCGTCCAGATCCTGGAACAGCAATGCCGGTATACCCTGGCTGACCGCTTCGGCTTCGTCCTCGTTGAAATCCTTTTGGCCGTCACGATTGAAATCGAGCCCGGCCACGCTGGCCAGCCCGGCGCAATCGAGCAGCAGCATCGGCAGGCCGCTATCGGGCAGCGTCTGCCCGGCATAGACGCCGCTTTGCATCACTGCGGGCGATGCCGGCTTGATCACCACTTCCTCAGTGTCGAACACCGTGTCGGCGCCCAGCGCATAGCTGCCCTCCGGCACGCTGACGATCGAGATCATCCGCGGCGCATCGGATTTGAGCCTCTGAATGCCCAGCACGCTGCACAAATTGAGCATCGGCATACGGCGTCCGCGCAGCGTCAGCACCTGTGCCCCGCCGATCGTGTCGATCCGGATCGCTTCGGCGGTGTCGCTCACGATCTCCTCGATCGACTGGCGCGGGATCGCGAAGCGCTGTCCGCCCGCACCCACCACGATCGCCGAAATGATCGACAGCGTCAGCGGCACATGGATCGCGATGCGCAGACCCTTGCCAGGATTGCTGTCCAGCTCGACACGCCCGCCAATCTGCTCGATCGCCGCACGAACCACGTCCATGCCCACGCCGCGCCCCGAAATCTCGGTAACTTCGTCCTTGCTCGAAAGCCCCGGCTCGAAAACCAGATCGAGCTTGGCGCGCTCGCTCAGCGCTCGCAGCTGGCGTTCGTCGCCGCCATTCTTCACCAGTTTGGAGATCAGCTTGTCGGTATCGATCCCGCGACCATCGTCCGAAATCTCGATGATGATCTGGTTACCCGATTGCCGCGCCGAAACGAGCAGCCGGCCATTTTCGCGCTTTCCGCCAATGCGGCGGTCCGCCGGGCCTTCGATGCCATGATCGATCGAGTTGCGAACGATATGGACGAGCGGGTCGCGCATCATCTCGATCATCTCGCGGTCGAGCTCGACGTCTGATCCTTCGATATGCAGCGTAACCGATTTCCCCAGCCCCGCCGCCGTATCGCGCACCATCCGCGGCAGTGCCGAGAACAATGCATCGATCTTCTGCATCCGGGTGCGCGTAACCGTGTCGCGCATTTCGCCAACCGTCAGCGAAAGCCGCTCGAGCGCCGCTTCCAGCATCGGATCGATATTGCCTTCGCGCATCCGCCGCGAGAGTTCGTTGCGAGCCAGCACCATGTCCGACATGCCCGACATCATCCGATCGAGCAGATCGACATTCAGGCGAACGCTGCGCGCCGGAGCACGCTGTCCGGGAAGGCCGCCCATAGCGGTCGCGATCGTATCGCTGCCTTCGGCCAGAGCCGCGATCAGCAGATCCTCGCCGGTATCGTCCAGGCTGTCGCCCGAATCGATCGCTTCGACGATCTCGCCGATTCGGTCGACGATCGAGAGCACTGCGTTGACCAATGCCGTATCGGGCACCCGCTCGCCGCAGCGCACCTGTGCCAGAACGTCCTCTGCGGCATGGCTCAGTCGCGCGAGCCGTGGCAGATCGAGGAAGCCGCAGCTGCCTTTTACGGTGTGTACGAAGCGGAAAATCGCATCGAGCCGCCCCTTGTCATTTGGGTGCGCCTCCCACGCGACGATCTCGCCCGAAAGCGCTTCCAGCGTCTCCCGGGTCTCAGCGATAAATTCCTGAAGCAGGTCGTCCATGTGGCCCCGAAAGCAAAATTTGCAGGGCCTTTGTGCGGGATAGAGGGTTAAAAGGGCGTTAGGATTGGCCTCCAATCATCATGCCCGAGCAAGTCCGGGATGACGAATGGTCTTAGAGCTCAAACCCCGAAAGACGCTCCGAACAGCAGCACTTCGGCATCCGGCGGCGAAACCTGCAGCACGCCGCCACCCTGCGTCACCAGCGCATGCGCCAGATATGCCGCCGCCGCGCGCGGCGTGATCGGCAGATCGTCCTTGCCGCCGGCCAGCGCGCTGCGCAGTTCCGGGTCGAGCACGATGCGCGGCCCATCGGCGCGCACCACGATCTCCATATGACCATCGACAATTTCGGCCCCGATCGCGAGGTCGCCGCCGCGCACCAACGCATCGCCGCCGATCAGAGCCAGGTTGAGCAGCACCTTGATCGCCTGCTTCGGAAGCACCGGATCTTCGATCATCCAGCCGACCTTCACGCGGTGATTTTCGCCGAACAGCCCCTCGATCGCGGCCTGCGCCTCGCGCGTGTCGACAGTCTCGCCAAAGCCACCCGCAGCGCCGAACGCAAGCCGGAAGAATTTCAGCTTATTGGCCGACGCCTTAGCGCTCTCGCTGAGCAGTTCCAGGCAGCGCGCGCGCATCTCCGGATCATGCTCGTCGGCGAGCAGTTCGAGGCCGTTGTTGAGCGCCCCGACCGGGCTGAGCAAATCGTGGCAGAGCCGCGAGCAAAGCAGGCTGGCGAAGTCGGTCGGGCTGATGTTCAAGAGTTTGCTCCAGTGTTGCAGCCTCTTTGGCGCAGCATCCCGCCCCCTGCAAGCACGGGCTGGCACCTAGCGGGTGACAACGCTATCATCGTACAAAATAACGAGAGAGGGAGAGCGATGCGAGGATTTCTGCTTCCAATGGCTGCGGCCGCGATGATGATGAGCGGGATGCCCGCCGCCATTGCCCAAACCCGTGCCGACGCGACCACCAGCTTCCGCATCGAGAAGGCGCGCATAGACCGCGCCCTCGCCGAAATGGTCGCCAGCAACCGCGCCACCGGGGCCTCCGCATTGGTCTGGAAGGATGGCCGCGAAGTCTATTTCGGCAGCACTGGCCTGGCGGACCGCGAAGCCGCCCGCCCCTTCCAGCGCGACACGCTGGTCCAGATCTATTCGATGACCAAGCCGGTCACCGGAGTCGCGCTGATGCAGCTATGGGAACAGGGCAAGTTCGGGCTCGACGATCCGCTCGCGCGCTACCTTCCCGAATTCGCGACGATGCTGGTGCAGGACGGCAACGGCACGGACGGCCAGCCGCTCTGGCGACCCGCCGCGCGCCCGGTCACGGTCCGCGACATCCTGCGCCACACCGCCGGCTTCGCATATGGCGCAGGAGAGACGGCAGCGGAAAAGGCCTTCGCCAAGGCCGATCCGCTCGCGCTCACCAACGATCTCACCGAATTCGGCCACCGCATCGCGCATGTGCCGCTGATCTTCGATCCGGGTACGCAGTGGCGCTATAGCGCGGCGGTCGACGTGCAGGCGCTGCTGATCGAGCGGCTCTCGGGCCAGAAGCTCGAAGACTATGTCCGCGCCCATATCTTCCATCCGCTGGGCATGAAAGACAGCGCGTGGAGCCGCAGCGATGCCGATCTCCCGCGCTTCGCCGCCACCTATATTCTCGGTGCCGACGGCAAATTGGTGCGCGAGGATGACAAGATCATGCGCGCGCGAAACTTCCCGCGCCCCGCAATGACGATGGGCGGCGCGGGGATAGTCGCGCGGATCGACGATTATATGCGCTTCGCCCGGATGCTGCTGAACGGCGGCGAACTCGATGGCGCGCGCATCCTCAAGCCCTCGACGGTGAAGCTGATGTCTACCAACCAGCTCGACGCGGGCGTTGCCGAGAAGCAATGGCTTCCCAGCAAGGGCAATGTCGGCTTCGGCATGGATTTCGCGGTGCGCATCGGCAGGCCGCTGACACCCGAAGAGAATCGCGGCGCATTAGGCGAATATTTCTGGGATGGCGCGGCGACCACATTGTTCTGGGTCGATCCGGTGAACAAGCTCACGGCCGTGTTCTTCGTCCAAACCAAGCCGTTCCAGAACAGCCTGCACCGCGACATCCGCCGCGCCGTTTATGGCGACGCCTATCTGGGGCCGGCGGGGGACTGAGCCCCCGCCTTGCCCGCTAAACCACCTTGCGTCCGCTAAAGAGCTGGATCAGCCCAACCACGAGCGCGACGACCAGCAAAATGTGGATCAGTCCGGCGCCGATGTTGAACGCGAAGCCCAGCAGCCAGAGGATGACGAGGATTACGGCGATGGTCCAAAGCATGGCAACTCTCCCTGTTGTTGAATCTGCCAAACCAACGTGTTGCGCGGGCGGAACGTTCCCTGCCAAGGATCGGTCCATCATGGTTCGACCCCGCTATTGTCTACATCGCGGTCTTTCCCGATAGATTAGGGAGAGGGAGTGACGCGTTGAGAAATAAGGCCATCTTCGTTTCGGCTCTCGCCTTGGCAAGTTGCAGCGGCGGTGGATCCACCGGAGGCGGAGGCACAGTGATTATGCCAACGCCGACGCCAACCGTAACGCCGACTCCCACGCCTGCACCGGGGCCGGTCACCGGCGAGCTCAAGCCAAACGCGATGTCCGCGATCGCCGCATCGACCCAGTTCCTGACCATCAACGCCGCGCGCAATATTACCAGCGAACGATCGGTTGTCGCCCCGCCCTCACCGCTGACCGTCAGCTACGATGCGGTAACGCGAACCTATACGCTCCAGAACGAACAACGCACCCGGCAGTTCGGCCCCTCACAGTTCGTCGGCGAAGCAAGTGTTCCGGATTATTATCCCCGCGTGGAGTATTCGTCTGCGGCAAGCGGCGAACAGGATTTCCTGGTAGTATTCAAGGCGCCTAACGCCAAGCCGGCGATGCCCTTCGCTTATGGTGCGCACGGCGCCTGGCAGCATAATTCGCCGCAAGGCAGCGATACTCGCACCCGGCTGGACTATTTCACCTTTGGCACGCCCACGCCATTGTCGGGCATGCCGACAAGTGGGAGCGTTACCTATCGCTTCGCCGGGACCGGCAACTTCGCGGAGCCCAATCTCCTGTTCTTCGCGGTTACTAGCGGCACGATCCGGGTAGATTTCGCGGCGGGAACGGTCCGCGCGACGATCTCGCCGACAGGCTCGGACTTTTTCGGCGGCAATTTCGGCGGTTTAACCCCTTTCAACCTCAACGGCATCATCTCCGGAAATGGCGCGACCGGCGCTTCGGAGTTCAACGCAGTGGGATGGTCGGGGAACTATAAATTGCAATTCTATGGCCCGCGCGCGGAAGAAGTCGGGCTGGTATTCACCGGCATAGGTTTCAATGCCTCGCAGAACGGCGCATTGATCGGCGTTACGCCTTAACCGAGCGTGATCGTCACCGGCGTGAACCGTCCTTCGACTTCCTCGGCTTTCCACAAAGTCATCTCGCCGCCGCCCGCGATCAGCCACAGCTTGCCGTCCCCCGCTGCCATCCCCGCATCGGTTTCCGATGGCTGCGCGTCCCCGCTCGGGTGCGAGTGCCAATAGCCCGCGATCCGCGCGCCCCCTGCCCGCTCGGCCCTGAGCGCCGCGAACAAGGCCGCCGGATCGATCTCGAAATACAGCTCGGGTTCGTCCGCCACATTGGCGACCGTTTCCGCCGCCGAAATCGTGCCTTCCTCGCCGAACAGCAGCCCACATGCCTCGCGCGGCATCGCCTCCGCGGCGGCACGCTGGATTAGTTCTGCAACACACCTTGAAATTCGGACCCGCATCGCCATCTTTGATAAAACATGAATCCGGGGGTTTCCATCATTGAAGCACGCGTCGCGGAGGCAGCCAATGGCTGGCGTCTCGATCGTGCGCTTGCGGAAGCCCTGCCCACGCTCTCTCGTGAACGCATCAAGGCGCTGATCTCGACGGGTCAGGTCACTGGCCCCAACGGGCTCGTCCGCGATCCGGCGAAGAAGGCGATCGGCGGCGGGGTTTATAGCCTGATCATCCCCGATCCTGCGCCCGCCCATAACGAAGCGCAGGATATCGCGCTGAATGTGGTGTACGAAGACGAGCATCTGATCGTGATCGACAAGCCCGCTGGCCTCGTCGTGCATCCGGCGGCTGGCAATCTCGATGGCACGTTGGTCAACGCATTGCTCCACCATTGCCAGGGAAGCCTTTCGGGCATTGGCGGCGTGGCCCGGCCGGGGATCGTCCACCGGATCGACAAGGATACGTCGGGGCTGATGGTCGCGGCCAAGACCGATCCGGCGCATATCGGCCTTGCGGCACAGTTCAAGCTCCACTCGATCGATCGCCGCTACAGGGCGATCGTCAACGGTCATGTCAAAACGCTCGAAGGTACGGTGAACGCATCGCTTGCGCGTTCGCCAAGCAATCGCAAGAAGATTGCGGTTGTCCGAGAGGGAAGTGGACGTCACGCGATCACCCATTGGAGCCGCGTGCGCCAACTTCGGAACGCGGATCTTGTCGAATGTCGCCTGGAAACGGGAAGAACGCATCAGGTCCGCGTGCACATGGCCTCAATTGGCCACGCTCTATTGGGAGACCCGGTTTACGGCGGTTCCAATAAACATCGTGCATTGTTGGAAACTTTGAATTTCCACCGTCAGGCATTGCATGCGGCCCATCTGGGGTTCATTCACCCGGTGAAAAGCCACGCTTTGGCCTTCGATAGCGAAATGCCTGCGGATATGCAGGAACTGTACGCTAATCTTATCGTATGAATTAGGGAGCGCGTTGGCCCAGCGGGCGGCGCTCAAGAAAGGGAGTTTTGGATCATGGCAAATGGCAGCAATGTCCCCGCGACGATCCCCGCACTTGGCGGTGAGCAGAGCCTCAACCGCTATCTGTCCGAGATCAAGAAGTTTCCGATCCTGGCACCCGAGCAGGAATATATGCTCGCCAAGCGCTTTCAGGAGCATGGAGACACCGACGCTGCAGCGCAGCTGGTAACCTCGCATCTGCGCCTCGTGGCGAAGATCGCGATGGGCTATCGCGGCTATGGTCTGCCCGTCAGCGAGCTGATTTCCGAAGGGAATATCGGCCTGATGCAGGGCGTTAAGAAGTTCGAGCCCGATCGCGGCTTCCGCCTCGCCACCTATGCGATGTGGTGGATCCGCGCTTCGATTCAGGAATTCATCCTCCGCTCTTGGTCGCTCGTGAAGATGGGCACCACTGCGGCGCAGAAGAAGCTGTTCTTCAACCTGCGCCGGATGAAGGCCAAGCTCGATGCGTTCGAGGATGGTGATCTTTCGCCCGAGCATCTCACCAAGATCGCCACCGATCTCGGCGTGACCGAAGATGAAGTCACGTCGATGAACCGCCGCATGGCCATGGGGGGCGATACCTCGCTCAACGTGCCGATGCGTGAGGATGGCGAGAGCCAGTGGCAGGATTGGCTGCAGGACGATGCGCCCTTGCAGGACACCGTCGTCGCCGACGCGCAGGAAGCGACCGTTCGTCACGAGATGCTGACCTCGGCGATGGATGATCTCAACGAGCGCGAGAAGCACATCCTGACCGAACGCCGCCTGACCGACGATCCCAAGACCCTCGAGGAACTCTCGCAGGTCTATGGCGTCAGCCGCGAGCGTGTTCGCCAGATCGAGGTTCGCGCCTTCGAGAAGCTGCAAAAGGCGATGATGCGCCTTGTCGGCGAAAAGCGGCTGGTGACGGCGGGCTAAGCGCCCGCCGCATCACCTTGGCACGATCGATGTACGAACACGTAGTTGCGGCTGACGGCTTGCTGCGGCAATCCTGCGCTCATGGCTGACGGCAATCGCGACGAGCAACCGCAGAACCCTGCGCCCCCGCTCCGCGCCGAGCCGGAGCCCGATCTGCGCATGGAAGTCGAGGATGACACAAAGCCGTCCTCGCCGATCCAGATCGCCGCACCCGATACCTGGCCGCTCTACGAACCGCCCGCCCCTGCTGAGCCTTTAGGCCCGCTGGGCGAGCGGCCGCTTCCGGACTTGGAAGAACTGACGCCTCCCCGGCGCACGGCGGGGCCGAGTTTCCAGCGCCCCGCGCCGCCGCCACAACCTCCGCGGATGCCGCCGGCGGCTGCACCCCGGCCTTCACCCGCGCCAAAAAAAGGGAAGCCTGCCAAGCGCCGCAAGCCGCTTTGGCGCCGCCTGCTCGTCTGGTTGCTTCAGGCGGTGCTCGCCTTCATCCTGCTCTCGATCACGATGGTGGTGATCTATCGCTTCGTGGCCCCGCCCGTCACCTGGACGATGGTCGGCGATGTCTTCGCCGGCCATGGCATGACGAAGCGCTGGATGCGCCTCGATCGTATCGATCCGAGCATGGCCCGCGCCGCGATCGCGGCCGAAGACGCGCGCTTCTGCGAGCATCGCGGCTTCGACCTGAAGGCGATAGCGGCGGCTGCTGCTCGCAACGCTACCGGAAAGAAGCTGATCCGCGGTGGCTCGACGATCAGTCAGCAGACCGCGAAGAACGTCTTTCTGTGGCAGGGCGGCGGCTATTTCCGCAAAGGACTGGAGGCCTATTTCACCGTCCTGATCGAGAATATCTGGGGCAAGCCGCGGATCATGGAAGTGTATCTCAACGTCGCCGAGACCGGCATCGGCACGTACGGTGTCAATGCCGGTGCGATGCGCTATTTCAAGCACGACGCCTCGAAGCTGAGTGACCGCGAAGCCGCCGCTATCGCCGCCGTCCTGCCGCTGCCCAAAAAGCGCGCCGCGATCGACCCCAGGGGCTTCACGCGGCGCTACGGCAATTCGATCAACGCCCGGATCGGCGTGGTCGCGGGCGACGGTCTCGACGCCTGCCTGCGCTGACTATTCGATCTTTTTGACCGTATCCTTCGCGGCGTCGCCCACGTCCTTCGCAGCATCGCCTACCTTGTCCGCCGCTGTCGTAACCGCGTCGGTCTTGGCGTTCTCGCGATTGTTCTGGTTGAACAGATACACCCCGCCGATCACGACAAGGATCAGGATCGCAAAGCCGATCAGCAGGCCGGCTCCGCCGCCGCCACGGCGCTCGACTACAACGGTGTCGGGTCCGCCGGACTCGACTACGCGCTCGGTGATCACGCCATCGCTACGTTCGGTAACACGTTCGGTCATCTGAATACTCCCATTGATCGGGTGCAACAGCGGAACGCGCGCGATGGTTCCGAAATCAGAACGGAAGTTTGAAGCCCGGCGGGAGAGGCAATCCGCTGCTCATCTTCGACATTTCGGCCGAAGAAACCGCATCGGCCTTGGCGCGCGCATCGTTGAATGCGGCGGCCAGAAGATCCTCCAGCATTCCCTTCTCGCTCGGGTTGAGCAGCGAATCATCGATGTCCATGCCGATGATCCGGCCCTTGGCCGAGCAACGGATCTTGATCAGACCGCCGCCCGATTGTCCCTCTACCTCGATATTGTCGAGATTGGCCTGCGCCTTGGTCAGCTCGTTCTGGACGTTCTGCGCCATCGCCATGATGTCTTCGAGGCTCTTCATGCCTGATTGCTCCGGTTATTTTTGGTCCAGCCGATCAGCTGGGCGTCTGGGAATGCTTCGAGCGCTGCGGCGACCACGGGCGAGCGGAGCACGATTTCGCGCTCGGCCGCTTCGTTCGACGCCTGCTGCTCCCGCAACGTAGGTTCGCTCGCGCCGTCCACAAGCCGCAACCGCCAGTTTACGCCGGTGGTATCTTTCAACGCGGCAGCGAGATCGCGCAGGAAATCATGCGGCAATTGCCGCGCCGCGCCGAATTCCGCTTCGCTGCCGTTGAAGCTGACCGGGCGCAGATAATCGCGCACCTGCGTCGCCAGTTGAAGCCGCCGATTGGTCTCCAGATGGTCCGCCAGTTCGGCCACATTGCCCGGCAGCGCGTTCTCCTTCGGCGCGGCGGGCGCAGCGGGAGCGGAACTCACCACGCCGCTCGCAATCTGCCGCGCAAGATCGCCCGGATCGGGCAATTGCGACGCATGGATCACCCGCAACAGCGCCATCTCGCACGCTTCGATCGGCAGTGCCGCGCGGGCGACTTCGTCATGCCCCTTGAGCAGCAACTGCCACAGCCGGTGCAGCATCGGGAAGCTCAGCCCCGCCGCCCAGCGTTCCAGCGCCTTCATTTCCTCGGCCGATTGCCCCGCCGTCGCTTCGGTGCCCAGCTTGACCAATGTCACGCCGTGGACGGTCTCGAGCAGCGTCTTGAGCACCGCCTGCGGATCGACGCCCATGTCATATTGCAGCCGAAGCGCCGCCAGCGCTCCGCCGGCATCGCCGCTGAGCAGCAGGCCGAACAATTCGCGGATTGCGCCGCGATCGGAAAGCCCCAGCATCTGGCGCACCGCATCGGCCTTCACGCCCTCGCCCTCGATGCCCGCATGAGCAATCGCCTGATCGAGGATCGAAAGCCCGTCGCGTGCCGAACCTTCGGCTGCGCGGGCAATCATGTTAAGCGCCTCGGGCTCGGCCTCAACGCCTTCCTTCTCGGAGACCATCGCGAAATGCCCGGCCAGTGCCTCGGCCGAAATCCGCCGCAGATCGAAACGCTGGCAGCGGGACAGCACCGTTACGGGCACCTTGTTGACCTCGGTCGTGGCGAACAGGAATTTCACATGCGCCGGCGGCTCCTCAAGCGTCTTGAGCAGGCCGTTGAACGCGGCCTTGGACAGCATGTGGACTTCATCGATGATGTAGATCTTGTAGCGCGCCGAAACCGCCGAATAGCGCGAAGCCTCGATGATCTCGCGAATATCGTCGATGCCGGTATGGCTGGCGGCGTCCATCTCGATCACGTCGATATGCCGCCCTTCGGCAATCGCCACGCAGGGCTCGCACACGCCGCACGGATCGATCGTCGGCCCGCTTTGCCCGTCCGGCCCGATGCAATTAAGCGCCTTGGCAATCAGTCGCGCGGTGCTCGTCTTACCGACCCCGCGAACCCCGGTGAGCAGAAACGCGTGCGCCAGCCGGTCGCGTTTGATCGCGTTGCCCAGCGTGGTGACCATGGCATCCTGCCCGATCAGCTCGGAAAAGGTTTGCGGCCGATATTTGCGCGCCAGCACGCGATACGCCTGATCGCGCTGCTGCTGGGGTTCATCGAGGCCTAAGAGGGAATCGGACATTGCGATCACCCTAGCGGCGCGACGGCGCGGTGTCGAAGGGCCTGTGGCGTTCGGCGTTGCTATCTCAAGCCGATGCGATAGCTTCGGACAGATGAAGGTAGCAATCTTGGCGATCGCGCTCACATTGCTATCGGGCTGTGCGTGGCCAACATATGACAAGGCGATATTGGCTTCGGTCAAAGCCGAAGCCCGCGCCCTGCAAAAAGCCTATCCGACGATGGACTTCGAACAAGTGCCCAAAGAGGCTTGGCCCAAGACGATTGCCAGCCTCAAGCCCGAATTGGTATTCGTCTCTATCGATGGAGTGGATATCCTGACCAAACCCTATTTCGATGGCGGCTGGGGGTATTTCGTCGTGATAGACGATGGCGTCGCGCCACAGCCGGAGGGCCGATATTCGAAACTGGGCGAGGGGATTTACTGGTCTCACCCCTACTGAGCGGGGATTGCGCTGCGGCAGAGCCGTATCGTCGGACGACGCTTGAGGCGCCTCCGGCCGTGCGCGCTGCTCGTCGCGCTTTCGCTTCGCTAAATCCCGGCAGCGCGCGGTGGGAGCCGGAACGACCCGCGGCGAAATCGTTGTGGCTGCTTCCTTCCGGATCTGACCAGGTTGGCGACGACCACGTCCGCCCGACTCCCGCGGCGCATATGGTCGATGCTAGACCCGTACGCAAGAGCGGGCGCGCCACATCGGTGGCACGCCCGTCTTCAAGCAGTTACCGCCAGGCGCGAACCTTGCGGCAGGTGCGATAGCTGCGGCCGTTGCGCCATTTGCGCGTGCAGACCGTGCGCATGTACGAGCGGCGGCGGTCGTTGCGATAATGGCGACGGTGGCGATTCTGATCGACCGAAACACTGACGGAAGCGGTCGTTGCCATCGTCGCGGCAGTCACCGGTCCGGCAGGTGTCGCAACCGGCGCAGCGCTCGCCGCGGCCGGAGCCAACAGCATCGCCGCGGCAGCTGCAGCAATAAGCCCTAATGTTTTCATTCTCATCTCTCCCGCGAGCTCCAAGCCCGCGACGGCTAAAATGATCGAAACCGTAACGAAGTTCCGTTCAATCAATCCGGGTAGAAATCGATTTGCCGTGCCGCTTCTCCAGCACCTCTTCGGCAATGTCCCCAGTGATGCGCAGCGCCTCCAGCTCGGCTTCGCTCTTATGCTCGATGCCCATCACTTCGTCTCGCGCGCCGCGCATCGCGTGGATCAATTCATCGATCTTCATGTGCAGCGCAATCTCATGTCGCTTCTGCTGGTTGAGCACCATCTGGGTCAGCGTGATCGCCAGCACCGACAACACCAGCGTCAATACCGCCGTAGCGCTTTCCCCGAGCGGCAGCAGGAACCAGGCGAAGCAAAAGAGAATGACAAGAATCAGCGCAAGCGGATGCCCGGCGATATTCGCGCCCCAATCGGAGAAGCGACAACCCAGAATATAGAGCTTTTGGCGCAGGTTAGGCTTTGACACGCCCGCGATAACGACTCGCCTCCGCCGCTGTTCCGCCTCAGCGGTTTTGCATATCGCGGTGGCCGGAGGGCATGCGCACCGTGATCCCATCCAGATCGGGCGTCAGGAGAATCTGGCACGCCAGCCGGCTGGTCCGTGTCGCGCCGATAGCGAGATCGAGCATGTCCTCCTCATCCTCGCTGGCCGGGGGCAAGCGCGCGAAATCCTCCGCCGCGATCAACACATGGCAAGTCGAGCATGCCATCTGCCCCTCGCACGTGCCCTCCAGCGGCTGCCCGTCATTCTGCGCGACTTCGAGCAGGCGCTCGCCGTCCTTGGCGATCACCTCGCGCTCGCTGCCGTCGGTGCCGATGAAGCGAACGCGGATCATGGCTTTTGCCCCCGTGCGGCATAATTGATCCGATCGAGCGCCGCGAGCAGCTCCTCCTCGGTCGTGTACCGGCCAAAGCCGATGCGGATGCTTGATTTGGCGTCCTTATCGGTCATCCCGATGCCGCGCAGCACATGGCTGGTCCGTCCTGATCCGCTCGCACAGGCCGAGCCCGCCGAAAAAGCGATGTCGCGCAGATCCGACATTAATCGTGCCACATCGAGGCCCTCGCGACGCAGATTGAGGTTTCCGGGATAGCGCTCGCCCTGCGATCCGTTGAGCTTCCAATCGACTGCAATCCGAGAAAGCGCCGCGCGGTAAAGCTGCCCGATATGGGCATGATCCGCGCCAAAACGCTGCTTGGCGAGCTTTGCGGCCGCGCCGAAACCGGCGCAGAGCGCAGGCGACAAAGTGCCCGAACGCCCCGCCGCTTCCTGCCCGCCGCCATGCATCAGCGGTTCGAGCGTCACGCCGTCGCGGATCCACAAAGCGCCTATGCCCTTCGGCCCGTGCACCTTGTGCGCCGAAATCGCGATCAGATCGCACTCGTCAGGAATCCGCTCGCGACCATAGCCCTGCACCGCGTCGCACAGGAACAAGGCCCCCGCCGCATGCGCGATCTCTGCCAGCTGCTCGATCGGCTGGATCACGCCGATCTCGTTATTGACCAGCATCGCCGCGACCAGCCCGGTGCCGGGCGTCACTGCCGCGCGAAACGCCGCAAAATCGACCAGCCCGTCGCTCCCCACCGGCAGGATCGTCACCTGCCGCCCCTTGCGGGCCTCGGCCTCGACGGTGTCAAGCACCGCCGCATGTTCGGTGGCGAGCGTGACGATCGGGCCGGTGGTGCCTTTGATCGCCCAATTGAGTGATTCGGTCGCGCCACTGGTGAAGCTCACCGCCCCGCCGCGCGGCAACAGATCGGCGACCTGCTCGCGCGCCACTTCCACCGCCGCCTTGGCAGCACGCCCCAGCGCATGCGCCGAATGCGGATTGCCGTGTTGACTTTCCAGCCAAGGCAGCATCGCCGCCAGCGCTTCCGGAGCGAGTGGCGTCGTCGCCTGATAATCGAGATAGATCATGCCGCGCGCGCCCGCGCATCGGCAGCGATCTCGCGCCAGAGCGCCGCGAAACTCTCGATCTCGGCCTCGGTCGTCCCACGCCCGAAGCTCACCCGGACCACTTCGCGCAGGGCGGGCTCGCTCCAGCCCATCGCGCTCAGCACGTGGCTCGGCCGCATGCTCCCGGAGGAACAGGCGCTTCCCGCCGAAACCGCGAACCCGGCCATGTCAAAGCGGATCAACTGGGCTGCCGAGGAAACCCCCGGCATCCGATATGCTCCGATCAGCGGCGACCGCGCGCTTTCGGCACCCACCATTTCCACGCCGGGCAAAGCCGCCTCCAGCCGCGCCCGCAGCGCCGCAGGCCCCTGTAGATCCTCAGGCACTTCAACCGCCGCCGCGAAGCCCAAGGCCCCGGGCAAATTTTCGGTGCCCGCCCGATAGCCCTTTTCCTGACCGCCCATCGGCATCAGCGTGGCAAAGTCACGGACGAACAGCGCGCCGATGCCGGGCGGTCCGCCGCGCTTGTGCGCCGAGACCGCGACCAGATCGGCATGACGCAGCACCGCCGCAGAGGCGCGCGCCGGCATCTGCGCCGCATCGACCAGCAATGTCCCGCCCGCCGCGTGAACGATCTCCGCAATCGCCTCGATCGGCTGGATCACACCGGTCTCGCTATTCGCCCATTGCACGCAGAGCAGCACATGTGCGGCGATCGCTGAACGCAGCGCATCCAGATCGAGCGTCCCATCCGCCAGCACCGGCAACACCTTGGCGCCCTCGGCATGGCGCAGCACCGAATCATGCTCCACCGCAGTGATCAACCGCCGCTCCGCCATCGAGCGCGAAAGCGCCAGTTGCAGCGATTCGCTCGCGCCCCCGGTCAGCACCACCTCATGCGACCAGCCATAGGCCGCAGCGATCCGCGCACGCGCATCCTCCAGCGCCGCGCGGGCCGCACGGCCCTCTGCATGGGGCGAAGAAGGATTGGCCCAATGGCGCATCCCCGCCTCCACTGCAGCCACCGATTGGGGCAGCATCGGGGTGGTCGCGGCATGATCTAGATAGATGCGGTCGGCCAAAAACTCGTTCCAATTGCGCAAAACCCGTCTCTGCCTATATAGCCCCCATCTCCCCGCGCCACTGCGCGCGCACCAAATTCAGCAGGTCCGATTTGCCCGAAGTCATTTTTCCCGGCCCCGAAGGCCGTCTCGAAGGCCGTTTCGCTCCTGCTCCGCGTCCGCGCGCGCCAGTTGCGATGATCCTCCATCCGCATCCGAATGCGGGCGGCACGATGAACAACCGCATCGTGCAGGAGCTCTACAAGACCTTTCAGCGCCGCGGCTTCGCCACGCTGCGATTCAATTTCCGTGGCGTCGGCAAGAGCCAGGGCACGTTCGACAACGGCATCGGTGAACTCTCCGACGCAGCCTCGGCGCTCGACTGGGTCCAGAGCTTCCACCCGGAAGCATCGACCACCTGGGTCGCCGGATTCGGCTTTGGCGCGTGGATCGGCATGCAGTTGCTGATGCGCCGCCCGGAAGTCCGCGGCTTCATCTCGGTCGCGCCTCCGGCAAACATGTTCGACTTCACCTTCCTCGCGCCCTGCCCCTCCTCGGGCATCATCATTCAGGGCGAGAATGACGAAGTCGTCACGCCGGGCGCAGTCCAGAAGCTCGTCGACAAGCTGCGCACCCAGCGCCACATCACGATCCACCACGACACCATCCCCGGCGCGAACCACTTCTTCGAGCATGAGATGGAAGAGCTGATGGGCTCGGTCGACAAGTATCTCGACATGCGCTTGGACCCGAACTCGCCCATTCGCTAACTTACTTTGGTCCCCGGCCTTGTGCCGGGGTCCACTGTGCCGATTGCGCTGGGATAGAGGCTCTTTCGGGTTACCCAGCCGCTTGGTGGACCCCGGCACGAGGCCGGGGTGCCAAGTTAGGGCTTTAGCTGAGCACCCCTCGCGACTCAGCCCCCGGGAAATCTTTCGAACTTCGGCAAATCGCCATGCCGGCCCAGCCATTCCGGCGCATCGGCGGTCTGGATATGAACTTGTGGCGGAAACGCGTCCTTGTCGTCGAACGTCCCTGCCTGAATGTCGGTCTGGTTCGGGAAGATCGTCTCGTTGATGAAGAACATCCCCGTCCCACATGTCCCGCAAAACTGCCGTGTCGATCCGGCTGAGCTTTGATAGCTGACCGGCGTACCCGTAATCGTGATCGCGTCGTTCGGAAACAGCGTCCACACCACCGGCGTGGCACCCGCCGACGCGCGGCAATCGTCGCACCAGCACGCCGCGCTATGCGCCGGATCGCCGCTTACCTCGTAGGAAATAGCGCCACACTGACAGCGCCCGGTCTTGCTCATATCCGCTCTCCCAAATTGCCAGATGTTCTCTACCTGTTCCCGCAATTCGCCGCCAGCAGAAATTGCAGCTTCAGGGATTGGGCAGGTTCTTGGCGCCGCCCGCGACAAACGCCGCTGTCGCCTGTTCGGCGCTCAGATACGCCTCCTGAAATTCGGCGCTCCAATATTTGAGGTCATGGAGATCGATCCGCTGGCCCGTCACCGCGCACAGCACGTAGCTGCCGGGGACAACCACCTCGAATTCGGGCGTGCCATAGAGGATATGCGCGGGAGCAGCAGATTTCAGCATGCGAGCCTATTTGGGCACGCGCCTCAATAAGTCCAGATCATCAAATTGCCGAAGAGCACCACTGCGCAGATGATCATCAGCACCCCCTTGGTGCGATCGGTCTTGAGCAGCCGTGTCCCGCCCCAGAGCAGCACGAACATGGCGACCACCATGATGCTCAGCATGATCGGGTGGAGCGAGGGATCCATCATAGAAAATACACCAATACAGCAATGATCGCAGCGATGACCGCGATGCCCGCGAGACCGATCATCCGTTCACGCGGGCGATAGATGAAGAGCAACAGATAATAGATTGCTGGCCCAAGCACGCTGGAAACCGCGCCCAGCGCGTTGGCGATGATTCCTCCGAACCGGCTGGCCATCAATCGTCTCCGCTCAGCACTGCGGCATAGGCCGCAGGATCGGCATTGCCGCCCGACAGGATCACCAGCAGCCCGGGTTTCAACTCGACCTTGCCCGCAAGCACCGCCGCGAGCGCCACCGCGCCGCCGGGTTCGACCACCACGCGCAATTTCGCCGCTGCCCAGCGCTGCGCCGCACGAACCTCGGCCTCGCTCACCCGCACCCCCTGCGCGCCCCGGCGGGAGAGCACGTCGAACGTCAGCGGCGAAGCCTCCAGCGTCTGCAATGCGTCACAGGCAGTCTTGGGCGGGTTCGGCCCAACCGATTCGATCCAGCCATTCTCCAGGCTCCGACACATATCGTCCCAGCCCTCGGGCTCCACGATCGTCACCTCGGCGTCTGGCAGCGCCAATGCCAGCCCCGCTGCCAGCCCGCCGCCGCCGCAAGGCGAGACGACGTGCGAGGGATCGGGCAGTCGTGCCTCGATCATCTGGGTCATCGCTTCGATGCCTGCGCTCCCCTGCCCCTCGATGATCCAGGGATCGTCGAACGACGGCACCAGCGCCGCGCCGCGCGCATGCGCCAGATGCGCCGCGATCTTCTGCCGGTTCTCGGTCATACGGTCGTACGAGACCACTTCGGCCCCCATCGCCATCGTCGAATCGCGTTTCACCCGGGGCGCATCGGACGGCATCACGATCACTGCGGGAATGCCAAGGCGCTTCGCGGCCCAGGCGACGCCCTGCGCGTGATTTCCCGACGAAAAAGCGACCACGCCCTTCTCGCGCGACACCGGGTCCAATGCAGTGAGCCGATGCCATGCGCCGCGAATTTTAAACGCGCCGATCGGCTGCAAACACTCTGCCTTGAAGGAAACGGGCACCCCGCGAATTTCCACTGTAAACAGAGGCGTTTGCGGCAAAATCGCCGCAATTTTCGCCGCCGCATCGCGGACCCCGGCTCGGGTAGGCTGTCGCACAATCGTCACAGTTCATCCCCGCTCACGAAAACCAATCATCGAATCACTTTACACGCAGACTCACTGATCCTACATGCGCCTTCCGCTGCCCCATGGGACTTCCAACCGCAAGGCAGTGTTTTTTCTACCGTTGGCGAGAGCCACTTGGAGGTCCCTTGAATTGCACCAGCATCCTATTGCGCTGGGGCTAGCTGCCCCCACGATCTCCGGTACAGTCGCCGGAGTCGAAATCGCCAAGCAGGGTCCGGTTCAGCCGGTAACTCTCGTCCGCCCGCACGCAGCGTCGCGCGCGGCCCGCTTCTTCGTGGAGAAGTTCCCGGGCCGCTCGATGTACGCCGTGAAGGCGAATCCGAGTCCCGAGCTGCTCCAGATTCTCTGGGATAGCGGCGTCACGCATTATGACGTGGCCTCGATCGCCGAGGTTCGTCTGGTGTCGCGCACCTTGCCCGAAGCAACCCTGTGTTTCATGCACCCGGTCAAGGCCGAGGAAGCGATCCATCAGGCGTATTTCGAGCACGGCGTCCGCGTGTTCAGCCTCGACAGCATGGAAGAGCTGGAGAAGATCGTCAGCGCCACCCGTGGTGCCGAAGACCTCACTTTGTGCGTCCGCATCCGTGTCTCGTCGGATCATTCGAAGCTCAGCCTTGCCTCGAAGTTCGGCGTTGCGCCGGGTGAGACCAAGGATCTGCTGATGGCCGCCCGCCAGGCAGCCGATGCCCTCGGCATCTGTTTCCATGTCGGCAGCCAGGCGATGGCGCCGGAAGCCTATTCGAACGCGATGGAGCGCGTTCGTGCGGCGATCGTCGAAGCGGCGGTTACCGTCGATGTCGTCGATGTCGGTGGCGGCTTCCCGTCGACCTATCCGGGCATGGAGCCTCCGCCGCTCGAGCTGTATTTCGATACGATCCACCGCGCGTTCGAGAGCCTGCCGATCAGCTATTCGGCAGAACTCTGGGCCGAGCCGGGCCGTGCGCTCTGCGCCGAATATAGCTCGATCATCGTCCGTGTTGAAAAGCGCCGTGGCGACGAGCTGTACATCAACGATGGCGCTTACGGGGCTCTCTTCGATGCGGCGCATATCGGCTGGCGCTTCCCGGTCCGCTTGTTGCGTGAGCCGGAATCGAACACGCGCGACATGGAGTTCAGCTTCTACGGCCCGACCTGCGACGATCTCGATCACATGGCCGGTCCGTTCGCGCTTCCCGCGGACACCCGCGCTGGCGATTATATCGAAATCGGCATGCTCGGTGCCTATGGCTCGGCAATGCGGACCGCGTTCAACGGCTTCGGCTCGGACGAGACTGTTGTCGTCGATGATGAACCGATGGCCTCGCTCTATCTGCCGATGGCGGAACAGGCGCGGTCCTCGAACGTCGTAAAGCTGTAACGACCACGTCCTAGCGAAATTGGGCGGCGGGTGCTTCGGCACCCGCCCCTTTACGGGTTTCCGCGTCCCCTAATGACGACGGCACTGCGAAAATGGGGATTCCCATGACCGACACCACACTCAACAAGCAGGCAGGCGCCAACGCGCCGATCAACGACAACCGCAAGGCGGAGCTGCTTTCGAAGCAGGTCAAACATATCGACATCACGTCGTTCGATGCGCGGCCGATCGTCGATGCAATGGCAGACATGAGCTTCACCAGCCGTGACCTTGGCCGCGCTACCAAGATCTATAACGAGATGCTGGCCGACAAGGACTGCACCGTCTGCCTCGTGATCGCAGGCTCGACTTCGGCCGGCGGCTGCATGGATCTCTATGCCGAGCTGATCCGCAACAACATGGTCGATCTCGTCGTCGCCACCGGCGCGACCATCGTCGACATGGATTTCTTCGAGGGCCTTGGTCACAAGCATTATCAGGCGCTTGAGATCCCCGACGATGACACGCTGCGCTCGCTTTACATCGATCGCATCTATGACACTTATATCGATGAGGAAGCGCTCCAGAACGTCGATCACACGATCTTCGAGATCGCCGAGACGTTGGAAGCCAAGCCCTATTCGTCGCGCGCCTTCATCCGCGAGATGGGCAAGTACCTCGTCGAGCATGGCAAGAAGGACAACAGCCTCGTCAAGCTCGCATACGAGCATGACGTGCCGATCTTCTGCCCGGCATTCGTCGACTCGTCGGCAGGTTTCGGCCTGGTCAAGCATCAGGTCGATCGCGCCAAGGCGGGCAAGCCCTACATGGTGCTCGACGCAATTGCGGACTTCCGCGAGCTCACCGAAATCAAGATCGCAGCCGGCACCACGGGCCTGCTGATGATCGGCGGCGGCGTGCCGAAGAACTTCATCCAGGACACCGTCGTCTGCGCCGAAATCCTCGGCCACGATGACGTCGAAGTGCATAAGTACGCCGTGCAGATCACGGTCGCAGACGTGCGCGACGGCGCCTGCTCGTCCTCGACGCTGCAGGAGGCGGCATCGTGGGGCAAGGTCAACACCGGCATCGAGCAGATGGTCTTCGCCGAAGCTGGCTCGGTCATGCCGCTGCTGGCATCGGACGCCTATCATCGCGGCCATTGGAAGGATCGCGCCAAGCGCGGCTGGGCGAAGCTCTTCGCCTGACACGATCAAGGGCCGGCGGAAACGCCGGCCCTTTTCCGTTGTGCGCTGCGGTTGCAGCAATCTGCGGGCATCAAACGGGTTGCAGGAATGCGGAAACTTGAAAGTTTCGCATGCCTCGTCTTACCGATGCCACTGCTGCCAAACGCCGTGCCCATATCATCGGCGCAGCAATTGCCTGCTTCTTCGAGCGGGGCTTCGCGACCACCTCGGTCGATGATGTCTGCACCCAGGCAGCGGTAAGCAAGGGTGCATTCTACAGCCACTTCCCGAGCAAAGAGGCGCTGATCCACGCCACCGCAGACCTGCTCACCACCGAACTGGGCCAGGTCGATTCAACCAGCGTCGATGCGCTCGCCGATTCGATTTTCTTTCAGCGCATCGCCCCCGCACTCACCGAAGCGAACAGCCGCTTTGGCCTGGAGATGTTGGCCGCGAGCATTTCGGATGCGGGGTTGCGCGATCGGGTGATCGCCAATCTGGAAAGAGTCCGCGCCGCCGTCGAGCGCGCGATCGCCGATCTTTCCGCCGCCGGGCTAACGCGCCCCGATTGCGACCCGCGTCAGGCGGCCTCGGCGATCCAATGCTATTTGCTCGGCACGCTCACTAGCAACGCGATCTGGCGACCCGAAGCTGCCGACGAGGTACGCGATGCCCTGCGCGCCCTCGTCCGCGGAATGATCGCGCCCTAACGCGCCGAATGGCGAAACAATGCGCCGGGTAGCGGCCAGACACCGCTGAGACTAGGCCGCCGCCACCAGCTGCACGAACGCATCGGCGCGCTCGTGCAGCCGCGTCGCCGAACCCGAAAGCGCGCGCGACAAATCCTCGAGCGCTTCCGCCTGCCCACCCAGCGCACCGGCCCCTTCGCTGATCTGGCTTGCGCGGCTGCAAATGTCGTCACCCGCGCTCACCGATTGCTCGACATTGGCGGCGATGGTGTGCGTCGCGTCGCGCTGGCGCTCCACCGCAAGGTCGATCGAAGTCGAGATCGCTGCAATCGCGGCAATCGCCTCCTCGATATGGACATGGCCGAGTACCACCGAATCGAGCGTCGAATGGATCGAGTCGACATGCCCGGCAATCTGCCCCGCCGCGACGCTGGTCTGTTGGGCCAGCGCTTTCACTTCCTGCGCCACAACGCCAAAGCCCGCCCCCGCCGTGCCGGCGCGCGCCGCCTCGATGCTGGCATTGAGCGCGAGCAAATTCGTCTTGCCCGCAATCTCTTCGATCAATGCGAGCATCTGGTCGATCGCGCGGGTGCGCTGGTCGAGCATTTCGACGCGTTCGCGCGCTTCATTCACGCGGTTTTGCGCATGGATCCGCCGCTCGCGCGCCTCGCTCGATTCGCGCGCAATCTGCTCGGCTGAGTCCGCCAGATTCCTGCCACGCGCGGCGATCTCGCCAAGTGCATAGACCGTCTGCCCCGCTGCGGCCGCCACTGAATTCGAATCCGCCCGCGTCGTAGCAGCGCTTTCGGCGAGCCCATGCGACAGCGCCTGCACGCGCCCGGCGGCCTGTACGAGCACCGCGGCGAGACCGCTTACTTCCTGCGTAAAATTGCGCCCCGCCGTGCCCACGGCTTCTGCGCGCACCGCGCGGGTCTGCGCGATCTCTACTTCGCGCTTGGCGGCCAGCCGCACGAAATCGCGATTGTCGAGCGTGCGGTGGAAGCGCCCATCGCGCGTCAGGATCAGGCCCTCAACGTCCGTTGCCGCATGCACGTCAAGCAATTCGCTGAGCGGGCGTTCCATATCCTCAACCGGACAAGCCCGGACCACCCCCTCCAGCGATCCGCCAAAGCTCGGATTGCACATCAGCGCATGCCCATACGGATTGAACAGGATGAAACGGATATCGATTTCCTGGATCGCCCCGATCGGGCGCCGCTCCGCATCGACTACGGCGAGCAGCCGCAGGTCCGGGCTGGCGCGGAAGATGTCGATCACCTCCGCCAATCGTGCAGTCTGCTCCACGCAGGCCTCGTTCATGCCTTGCCTTCCGCTCGAGTTCGGGAAACGCAAACTTACCGGGTCGAAAACCATGTGCGTGACCTAAGGAGCCGTTGGTAAATGCGGGGTTAGGGTTTGGTGACAGTATGATGACGAAACGAAATTTATTGCCGCGCCACTTCCGTTGCATTTCGGAACTTATTGCTGCAGCTTTCCTGCGCAAATTGGAGGGGAAAGCCGATGCACAGCCAAATCCTGTCGCCCGTGGTGGCTCTGATCGCCTGGACGTTGCTCATGCTGGTGTGGACGATGATCGTCCGCATCCCGGCGATGAAGAAAGCCGGGATCGACCTCAAGCTGGCGCGCGGCGGACGGCCCGGCGGGCTGGATGGTGTGATCGACGAAAAGGCGCAGTGGCCCGCGCATAATTACATCCACCTGATGGAGCAGCCGACCCTGTTCTATGCGGTGTGCTTCGCGCTCGCGCTGCTCGGGCAAGGCGATGGCATCAACGCTGGCTTTGCCTGGGCATATGTCGGCATACGCATCGTCCACAGCATCGTGCAGGCGACCTTCAACAAGATATCGATCCGCTTCGCCTTGTTCATGCTCTCGACGCTGGTGCTGGTCGGACTGACGCTGCACGCGGGCATGGCGATCTTGCACGATAAGCCCGAGCCGATCACGACGGTCGCAGGCCCGCTCTAGGCGAACAGCCGCGCCAAGCTCCGCTCGAGCATCAGCAACTGCCACAAGGTCCGGCCATGCTCGGCCCGGCCGGACTTGTGATCCGCAGCGAGCTTCTCGATCACCGACAGATCGAACCATCCGGTCGAGGCCAGCAGCTTAGACTTGCCAAGCGCCGCCGCATCCTCGGCCAGCGCCTTGCGAAACCATGCGCTGATCGGCGTTACGAACCCCATCTTCGGCCGATACAGGATCTCGCTCGGCAGATATGGCTCCAGCGCCTTCTTCATCAGCCATTTGCCCTGCCCCGCCTTGATCCGCAGTTCCGGTGGCAAGGTCGCGGCGAATTGCACCAGCCGGTAATCGAGCAACGGTTCGCGCGCCTCAAGGCCCACTGCCATGCTGGTGCGGTCCACCTTGGTGAGAATATCGCCCGGCAGCCAATGCTGGATATCGGCATATTGTGCCCGATCGAGGCCATCACGGGCAGGCGCGCGCTTCATCGCATCGGTATAGCGCTGCTCGGCGACATGCCCGCCCAGCGCCTTCTTCGCTGCGTCGCTATAGAGTTGCTGGCGAAGCTCCGGTCCCGTCACACCCACGGCCTTGGGATAAGCAAATTCGCCTTTCTCGGCGAGCGCGAGGAAGGTCGTCTTCGCGCGAAACATCCGCGGTGCCCAATCGGCCTTGGGATAAATCCGCCCCAGCGTGCCAAACACCTTTGTGCGCATGTCCTCGGAGAACATGTCACGGATGCGCTCTTCGCCCGCGAAGAATTTATAGCGGCGATACCCGGCAAACGCCTCGTCCGCGCCGTCGCCGGACAAGGCAACTGTCACCTTCTCACGCGCCAGTTCGCACACCCGATAGGTCGGCAGCGCAGAGGCATCGGCAAAGGGCTCATCGAACGCGGTGACCAGCGTATCGATCAGCGCATAATCATCCGCCGCAACGGTTCGCGACCGATGCGAGGTCGCAAATCGGTCCGCGATAAGCTTCGCATGCGAACTCTCGTCATAGCCCGCTTCGTCAAAGCCGATCGTGCAGGTCTTCACCGCCGCCTTGCTCGCCTCTGCCATCAGCGCGACCACCGCCGAACTATCGACGCCGCCCGAAAGGAACGCGCCCAGCGGCACGTCCGCGATCATCCGCGCGCGCACTGCCTCCCGCATAAGCTCGATCAGCTCGGCCTCGAGATCCTTCTGCTTGCCCGTCGCGCGCCTCGAGAAATCCACGTCGAACCAGCGAACCGGCTCGGGAACCGGCTTGCCGCGCTCGAGCAGCAGAAAATGCCCGGCAGGCAGCTTCTTCACGCCCTGCAGCATCGAAGCATCGTCGGGCACGTAGCCCAGCCCCATATAATCCTCGACGGCCCGGAAATCGGGCGAACGCCGGAACAGCGGATGCGCCAGCAACCCCTTAAGCTCGGAAGCAAACGCCACCGCCCCGTCCGACAATTCGGCGTAATGGAGCGGCTTCACGCCGAACCGGTCACGCGCGAGGAAAAGGCTGCGCTTGTCGGCGTCATATAATGCGAAGGCGAACATGCCGTTGAGCCGGTCGAGCATCGACGGGCCCCATGCCCGCCAGCCATGCAGCAGCACTTCGGTATCGCTATCGGTCAGGAACCGCGCGCCCAGCTTTTCCAGCTCGGCGCGGACCTCCTGAAAATTATAGATTTCGCCATTGTAGGTAACGACCACACCTTGATCGGACGTCGCCATCGGCTGCACGCCGCCCTCAAGATCGATGATCGCAAGGCGCCGATGGCCCAGCCCAACGCCCGCAGTCGTCCACACGCCCGATCCATCGGGGCCGCGATGCGTCAGCGCGTCGCTCATCTGGACAATGCGCGCCGGATCCACCGGGCGCGCCATGGCGGGATAATAGAGACCGGCTATGCCGCACATGTATCGGATGTTCCCCACCAAGATCGTCACCCCGGCAAAAGCCGGGACCCAGAGCCGCGAACGGCACCGCCTGTAACCCTGGGTCCCGGCTTTCGCCGGGATGACGCCGAGTTACAAGTCTAGCGCGTCGCAGTCATGCGGTCGGCGAACGCATCCACCGGCCCCAGCGCGCGCAGGAAGTCCTCGATCGCACCGTGCGCCCCGCCATCTGCATCCTGCTCGGCCGAAACCAGCACCGCAGCCGCCGCCTGATCGCCGCCCAGCATCTTGTTCTTGAGCGTCATCAGCTTCACGCGATTGTTGCTTCCGGTCAGCAGCCCGCCGATCCGGAACCAGGTGACCGTCTCGCGCTCGATACGGGCCGGGCCGACCATGCGAACAGCCTGTCCGCCATCGGGGCGCGACAGCCCTTCGATGCGCACCCATTTGTCATTCTCGCGTATCGCGCCGATCCCGAAGCCGACAAGCTCCTTGTCCTCATGCTGGTTGGCATAGACCGCGACGACCAGATCCACTGCCCTGCCCTGTGCATCCGCATAGCGACCGACGAGGAAGTGATCCGCACCCGGGTAATTGGGCAACCATGCCGCCCGCGTGCTCAGCCCCGTGCGCTGCCAGCCCGGTACCTCGGGGAGTTCGACCAGATCGGGCAAAGGTGCAGCACGCGCCGCGTTGAGGCTCGACCAGCCAAGGAACAGGCTCGCGACCAGCAACACCAGCACCGACGCGACGGGCGCTTCGATCCGGCGCGAAGGCATTGTCTGCAATTTCGTCGGATCGAACCATGCCGCATCCGGATCGCGATCAAACCATTTCCAGCCGATCGCCAGGACCACTGCCATAACGGCCGCAAAGAACACCCAGCCATAAACGATATGATCCATGCCGGTGGCCTGCTCGACCGAAGTCCACCAGGCCGCATAGATCGTCGCAAAGGCGCGCACGCCATTGGCGATCACCGGCACGATCATCGCCATCGCGAGAAATGCCGCGCGCTTGCCCCAATCGAGGTAGCAAACGTTGGCGACCAGCACGCCATAAGCAATCATCGCGATCACGAATTTTGCGCCCGAACAGGCCTCTGCGATCTCGAAATAGCCGTTGGGCGTAGTGATCAGCACCCCGTCCACGATCGCCGGCACACCAAAGATGTGGAGCAGCGGGATCACCATCGCCGTGGTGATGTCCTGCAGCGGCCGCTCCAGAAAATCGCCGAACGGGACGAGAAACGCCATGTAGCAAAGCGGAAACAGCAGTGCCCGCGCAACATTCGGCCCGAGCACTGTCACCACAGCGCCCTGCATCATCAGCACCAGCCCCGCATGGCGGAACAGCGCGACGCTGGCGGCATCGCCCAGCACCCAGCCAAACCCGCCAGCCGCGACCAGCGCCAGCCCCGGCCACCAGCTTTGCGGCGAAACCAGCGCCAGTTCCTTGCGCCGCTGCCACACCAGCCAGGAGACGACCGGCGCGATAAACAGGCAATGGCCGAAGGTCGTGTTCGTCCAATAGATCGTCGCAAGATCGATCGCATCGTTATGGAAAATGGCGAGCAGCCCGATCCACACCGCCACAAGCATCGCCGCGTAGCGCTGCCATCGCGCATCGAACAAGGTCTTCGCGGGCGTAAAATCGCCTGCCGGGGCCATCGCCGTCATGCCGCGCTGCGCCGCTTGGGCGGCTTGACCACATCGGTCGCCCGCGCCGTGTGCTTCTGTTTCGCGTCGCGCAAAGGCAGTCCCAGCACGTCGTCGAGCGGCGCCAATCGCGCCGCCCAACTATAATGATCCATGACCTGCTTGCGCGCCGCTTCGCCCAGCGCCGCCGCCTTGCGGCGATCGGACAGCAATTGCGTCACATGCTCGGCAATCTCGCCCACGGTCGATCCCACAAGGATCGTGCCGCCATGATCGATGCCGGTCGCAGCCGCCTCAGACGCTACCACCGGCCGCGCCATCGCCATGCCCTCGAGCACCTTGTTCTGGATGCCGCGCGCCAGCTTGAGCGGCGCGACCACGACGGCCGCCTGCGAGAGCCAGCCGCGCACATCGGCGACTTCGCCCACCACGGTCACACCCGCTTGCTTGCCGAGCGCCTTCACCGCGTCGGTCGGATTGCGACCCACGATCATGAAGCGCGCATCGGGATGCACCAGCCTTATATGCGGCAGGATCGTCTCGACGAACCAGGTCACGCCTTCGACGTTCGGGCGATAATCCATCTGCCCGGTGAACACGATCAGCGAGCCCATCGCGTCGATCCGCTTGAACGCCGCCGAGGGATCGAAAAAGTCGGTATCGATGCCGTTCTCGACCACATGGACCCGGTCCGCGCCGGTGCGCTCACGGAACAGCGCAGCTTCGGCTTCGCTGACGAACAGGCTGGCATCGGCCCGCGCCGCAATCGCCTTTTCGTGCTGGAGCAGCAGCCTCGCCTCGCGGCCCAGCATCCAGCCCATCGGCCCCTTCGACGTCTTCGCATATGCCGCGAACTTCGCCGAATCCATGTCGACGAAATCCATGATCACCCGCTGGTGCGGCCGCGCCGGCAGATATTGCGCCATCTGGCTGGAGAATACGAAGATCGTATCGATCGCATGCCGCGCGAGGATATTGTCGACCGACTGGCGCAGCGCATCATTGTCGAACGCCGTCAGCGATACCGGCCGATGCGAAACCAACGCCTGAAAACCCGCCTTCATCTGCGATTTTGCGCGCCAGATGATCGAGCGGTTGCCCGTATATTTCGCAAGGCCGCTCTTCTGCTTCAGATCCTTGGGATCGTCGGCAAAGGCGATCAGATGCACGCGCTTCTTGGTCGAGAGATATTTCAGGATGTTGAAGCCGCGGATCTTGTCGCCCCGATCGGGCGGATACGGAACGCGGTGCGCAAGGAACAGGATATCGCCCATTAGCCGAGCCCCCGCGAAATCCACGGGCCGACCAGATTGGCGACCGGCAGCGGCAGCTTGCTCCACAGTTTCACCTGCAGGCTGAATTTCGGATTGGCCGGGCTGGCATCGCGCGCCTTTCCGCCCTCGGCAACGCGCTCATAATAGGTCAGCGATTTGGCCTCGAAGCCCCAATTCTTCTTGAACGCAGCAGCACCCGTGCCGGTCTTCGAGCGCCCGAAATCGAAACGCTTGCAGCCGCGCTCGCGGGCATGGCGCATCAGGTCGAAATACATCCGGTCATTGGCGCGCAGCGCGCGTGCTTCCCGCGTGCCACCGCCCCAATACGGGTACACCGTTCCGTTCCAGTAAAGGCTCAAAACACTCGACACCGCGACCCCGTTTTGGCGGACTATAAGCAGGTCGGCGGATTTGCCAAACTCCTTCAAAACCTCGGAAAACAGGCTTTTCGGGAATACCGGCGTGCCCAGGTTGCGAACCGATTGCGCATAGACGGCATAATGCTCTGCCTGTTCGCGCGCGCCATTGCCGATCACGACCTCCAGGTCATTCTCAAGCGCCTTGCGCACCTCGGCGCGCTGCTTGCGCGGGATAGCCAGCAATTCGGCATCATCGTCTGCTGCGAGATCGCGCACAAAGCCGATATAGCGGGTGGTATCCACGTCCCATTCAGGGCTCGGCAGCGGCCCGCCGCGCACTTCCATCACCGGGCAGCTCAGCCGGCCCGCCAGCGCCCATGCGGTCGCGGCAAGCTCAGCCGCCACACGCGGATTGTCAGCCAGAATGCCCCCGCCCACGCCGAATGCAGCCGATACCAATGCGCGTCCGAACAGCGACGAATGCACTTCGGTGAGCGGCATCACGCCAACGAGCTGGCCGTTGCCGCCCTCAGCGAGCAGATAATGGTTCTTATGTCCGCAGCCGCGCGCAACCGCGACGCTCCAGGCCGGCAGGTGGAAAGGCGTGCCATTAGCATGATCGTGGACGAACACCCCGATCCGGGCGCGCTCGATCGCATCGTCCAGATCGGCGACACGCAGCCCCACGGGGCGCGCCAGCATCGGCGCGTTCATGCGAGCTTCTCCGCTTCGCGGGCTGCGATCGCGTCCATGCGTCCCCATTGATGATTGCCAATCAGGGTTTTCAGTTTCCCCGCCATCGCTCCTAGCCGGGCATAATGACGTAGCCGCGACTTGAGCGGTGCATTCTTCACGCGTGGCTGGTCGGGATCGATTTCCCACGGATGAAAATAGAATACCGCCGGGCGTTCATTGCCGTTCGCGGCGCGCACCGCGTCGCGGGTCACCTGCCCCGGAAGCAACCGGAAAAAGCCGCCGCCCGCAGTGATCTCCTTGCCGAAAACCTTTGCGATGGTGACCGGAATCTCGATCAGCTCCGCGCCCGCAACCGGCTTGAAAGCCCCGCGCGGCGCATCCGGCCAGCCATAATGATCATGCGCGATCGGCGCGATGCTGGAGGAATAGGCATAGCCCTCCTCCGCCAGCACCGCATGTGCCCAGGGGGTGCGCGTGTCGATCGAGAAGCTCGGCGCGCGATAGCCGGTCACCTTGGTTCCGCTCGCATCCTCCAGCGCCTGCTTCGCGGCGGCGAGATCGGCGCGAAACTGCTCGGGCCCCATGTTGAAAACACGCTGATGGTCCCAGCCATGGCTGGCGACTTCGTGCCCCGCATCGGCCACGCGGCGGATCAGCGCGGGATAGCGCTCGGCCACCCAGCCCAGCGTGAAGAACGTGCCCTTCACGCCGCTCTCGCCAAACAAAGCGAGCACGGCATCGGTATTCGCCTCAACGCGATGCTCGAGCGAATCCCAATCGTCGCGCGAGATCGTGTGCTCGAACGCGCCGACCTGGAACCAGTCCTCGATATCGACAGAGAGGGCGTTGGTGACCATCAGGCGGCATTGCCCCGCAATGCGGAGAGATCCGGGCGGCGCGAAGCGTCATTGGTCTCGACCCAGTCGACCAGCAGAGTCAGCACGCGGCGCAGCGCCTCGTCCTGTTCCTTGATCTGGGCCTCCAACTGCGCGATCCGCTGCGTCACGGCGTCGTCGCTCGCGAAGGGCGCGGCTGCGGGAGCCGCTACGGGCGCAGGCGCCGCAGCACGGATCGGCATCGGATCCGGCGCAGGGGACGGCGTGGGCGTACCCATCGCCATCGGCGCGATCTGGCTCAGTTCCAGCGGCTCGGGCTCGGCCGGCGCGGGCTTGTAATTGCCGTTCGGCGTGTCGCCATGCAGATCGGCGATCACCGTGGTCAGTTCATGCTCGCCAAAGGTCTCGATCTGCTCGACCGCGCCGAACAGCAATACGCGGCTGGCAAGCTGGTTGAGCAAACGCGGCGACCCATTCGACCAGCGATACATCGCCGCAACCGCGTCGTTGGTGAAACGCGGCTTTCCGCGCCAGCCGACGCACGACAGGCGGTGGATCAGATAGGGTTCGACTTCATCGGCTTCCATCGGCTCGAGATGGTGCATCGCAATAACGCGCTGGCGCAACTGCTCTAGGCTGGGCTGGGCCAGAGTGAGCCGGAATTCGGGCTGGCCGAGCAGGAAGATCTGGAGCAGCGGATAGCCGCCCGCCTGGAAGTTGGAGAGCATGCGCAACTCCTCCAGACTTTCGATCGGCAGCGCCTGTGCTTCATCCACGACGAGCAGGGTACGGCGGCCCGAACGAGCGACTCCGTGCAGCCCGCGCTCGATCGCCGCAAGCATATCGGATTTCGCCATCCCGCCTGCGTTGATCTCCAACCCGCCGCATACGACGCGCAGCAGATCCTCGGGCCGCAATTGCGACGATACGATCTTGATGACGTTCAGCCGCTCGCGATCGATCTCGCCAAGCAGATGCCCCATCAACGTGGTCTTGCCGACACCGGGATCGCCGGTGATCACGACAAAGCCTTCGCCCTGGCTCAGGCCATAGCCGAGATAGGCCATCGCCTTGCGGTGCGTGGCGGTGTCGAACCAGAATTTGGGATCGGGGGTGAGCTGGAAGGGCCTGCCCGTCAATCCGTAGTGATCGTCGTACATCTGACTTTCCTCAGAACCCGTACCGCAGGCCAAGCAGTGCTTGCGCGGCGGTGTTGCTGCCTCCGGTGGTGGCATTCTTGTTGTCGAACCCGAATACACCAGCCGAAACCGTGGCGCCCAGAGGGCCGAAGCGATGCGTGTAAGCGGTGTTCGCGCCCCAACCCATCACGCCATCGGCGCCGCCGATATCGGTGTTGTAATAGCTGCCAAACGCACTGGCCGAGAATGAGCCGTTGCGGCCCACATCGGTCGATCCGAAAAGTTGGGCGTAGATGCTCTCGTCGGAGGTGCCGTTGACGTTGAAGCCCGGCGTGCCGGTCGGCGCAATGAAGGTGCGGCGCGAATAGCCGCCGCCGATGCCGAAGCGCGTGCCGCCACGATTGAGCACTGCAACGCCGCTCACACCGCGCGAGCGATAGGCCGAGGTCGCCGCCGAAGCGAAGACGTTGTTCAGGCAACCGCCAGCGGCGCTGCCCGTCGTCCCATAGATGCAGCCGCCATATTGGTTGCCAAAGGGATCGGTGGTGGTGACGAAGCTGGTCGGCAGCGTCGCGATCGAACCGTTGACCTGCTGGCCAAAGGTCTGAACGTTGTCATACACGCCGATCTGGATGCCGCTGCCGGGACCCATCTGATAGCTGAGCGAGCCGGTATAGCTCATCGAGCCATAGCGCTTGCCCACGCGCGCTTCGACAAAGGTGCGGCGGCTGGGCTTCCAGATCACGCCTGCGTCCCAGAACATGCCGTCAATGTCATAGGCCAGGCGGCGCGGCGAAGCGTTGTTGGTAACGAAGCGGCCATTGCCATCGACCACCGGATTGTTGGCCCCGTCGCGCACGGCGTCGCGCTGGCTAATCTGGATCGTCTCGTAACCAACGCCGCCCGCAACTGCGAAGCCGCGTGCGATCGGCAGCACGACATCGCCGCGGCCGAACTTGCCTTCATAGCGCTGGTCGAGCTGGCCTGCGTCCTCGCGCGTATACGAACCGCTGACGGTCACGCCGATCGGCAGCACGGTCCCCGATTTCACGCCCAGGCTCGCGGTCGCGACATGGACCTTGGAATTGTCATAGGCATCGAGCCGCGGCCCGGTGCCGGCGCCGGTAGCGCCCGCCGCTTCAACCTTGGTGTAGCCGAAGCGATACGCCGCATTGGCGAAGATCGGCCCGATATTGCTCGCGAAGTTCGGCCCGATATAGCCCGAGAAGAGCTGCGCGGAGTTGCGGCTGTTGCCCTGATTGGTCAGCAGCGCATCGCCGCGAATATCCGAACGGGTGCGCGTCGCGATGCCGCCCGCTTCGATGCTGAAGCCGGGAGCGACCGCTGCCTTCACGCGGGCGAGGCCTGAATGCATCTGATCCTTGTCGAGCGGATTTTGATAGTCGAAGCGCCGCTCATATTTGTAGCTGGCCTGCACTTCGATGCGGCGCGTGTGGATCGACGCATCGACGCCGACCGCGACGGTCGAATAGGTCAGCACGTCGCTGGAGCCGCCGCTCAGATCGGCGGTGACGACCTGGCTCGCTTCGATATACGGGCTCACGCGCACCTTCTGCGCAGCGGCGGGCGATGCCACGCCTGCAGCGCAGGCGAGAGTAACGGTTGCGATGATCAGCCGGCTCACTTGCCCGCCTCCCCATAATAGCTTCCGAACCGGCGTCCGCCTGGCTGGAATGAGACCGAATTGAGAACGAGCTGGATATGCTCGCACCCGTCGAGGGCACTCACGGTGTCCCGAAGGTCACCTTCACTGGTCTGGTCTCAAGGATCGCGCGGGCACGATCGCTGGCGAGCAGCTCGGTGTCGCTATTGCTCTTGGCCCCTGCGGGCAGCACCGAAAGCTGCGGCACATCGGTGTCGATGATGCAGTCCTCGACGCTCGCCACCGCGCCCGAAAGCGCATCGAGCAGGCCCGGACCGCTCGGCATGCCGAGCCGTTCGAGAATGTCGGGCTTGGCGAAATCGGCGTCGACCAGCAGGATCTCCACGTCCTTCTCGGCCGCCATCGAGAGCGCCAGATTGATCGCGCAGAAGGTTTTGCCCTCGTCCGGATTGGCCGAGCAGACCAGCACCATGCGCGCGCGATCGGCGGCCTTGGCGGTGTCCTTGGCCGCCACGGCGCGCGCGGTCAGCAGCAGCTGGCGCTTCACCATGCGGAATTCTTCGGCCAGCGGCGTGATCTGGCTACCGGGCACGATCATGCCGCCTGCGCGCAGAGCGGCGCGGTCGATCGGCGCCACACGGCGGCCTTCGGGGCGCTGCTGCGGCACGGCGATGCTCGCCGCCGCTTCATGCTCGCCCGCGCCCCGGCGCAGCGCCGGACCATCGGGCTGCTGCGCAGGCTGAGGCGCATATACCGGCTCAGGCACATAGGCTGGTGCCGGCGCGTGGTTTTGCGCGGGTGGCTCCGCAGGCGTTACCGGCCCGGTCGGCGCATAATGGAATTGCGACGCCGCCCTTTCGAGCAGCGTTCCCTTGTAGCGGCGCGGTGTCTGGTCGTTCATGCGATCACGCCCCCATGCCGCGCTGGACGAATTCGACACCGATCAGGCCGACATAAGCGAGCCCAAGCGCCCCTACCCCACCGGCAAACAAGGTCAGCTTCTTGCGGCGCATCGCGACTTGCGCCGAAGTCAGCACTTCGCCGATCGAACCGATAACCGGCATGCCGCTCGCCTTTTCCAGCTTGGTCGCCGTCGAGAAGGTGGTCCGCAGCTTGGCCAGCGCGAATGCCGCCGCCACGCCTGCGCCCAGCGCCGCGATCAGCACTGCGGTCAGCAGCAACGGACGGTTCGGCGCGGCCGGGTTGCGCGGCTGCGTCGGCGGATCGATCACGTTGAACTTCACCATGTCCGACACGCTCTGGGCGGAACTGGTCACCTTCAATTGCTCACGATCGGCGAGAAGCTTGTCATACTGGTCCTTGAGCACCTGATATTCGCGGTCGATCTGGCTCTGTTCGGCCGCGACGCCCGGCGCTCCGGCGATCTTCGCCTCCAAAGCGCCCAGATCGCCTTCGATCTGGTTCTTGCGCTGCATCAACGCTGCAACCTGCGAGCTCTTGTCGAGCTGCATCGATTTGAGGCTCAGATAGAGCGGGTTCGAAGCCGAGCTGCCGCCGCCGCCCATCATCGGCTCGCGCTGCGCAGCGCCAGTCGCCTGAGCGATCTGGCTCTTAAGCGCGATCACGTCGGGATGATTATCGGTAAAGCCACGCGAACGCGCTTCGCCGAGCTGCCCTTGCAGCGTCGCCAGCCGTGCGCGCGCCGGACCGGCCATCGCGCCGCTACCGGGGCCGGAGACATTGGCCGGCGTGCCCGCCATCTGTGCGTTGACTGCGCTCAGCCCGCTCTGCGCCGCGGCCAAGTCAGACTGAACCCCGGCAAGCTGCGTGCGAGCGGCTGCGATACGATCATTCAGCGAACCCGTCCCCGGCAATGCGCCAAGATAGCGCGCCTGGAAATCGGCCTTCTTGGCCTCGGCTTCCTGAAGCTGCTTCTGGCGCGTTTCGAGCTGCGCATCGAGGAACTGCATCGATTGGCTGCTGGTGTCGCGATTGTCGGCGAGGTTACCCTCGATAAAGATGTCGATCAGCTTCTGGGTGATCTGCTTGGCAAGCTTGCCGCTCGGCGCAGTCACCGAAATCTCGAAAAGATTGTCGGCCTGTGCGGTCAACTTGATCGATTTCTGGAGGCCCGAGATCCGATCGGCGATGTCGCGATCATTGGCGACGGTGCGCGCCAGATCGGTGCCGCGCACGACCTTTTCCAAGTTCACCGCAGACGTCAGCGTCTGGCGAACGCGATCGATGTCGCGCGCCTGTGCCGCCTGATTGGCGCCATCGGCACCCGGCAGGATCTGGCGAAGCTGCACGAAGATGCGCGCCCGCGATTCGTAATTGTTCGGCATCTGCGACACGACCAGCCAGCCCGCTAGGCAAATGCCCCAGGCAATGGCGAGTGCTACCCAGCGCCGCATCCATACGGCGTGAAGCGCTCCGCGCAGTTCGTCGAAAAGGCTGCCCATTCCCCCGCGACCCCTTAGAACATGCTCTGCGGGATGATCAGAACGTCGCCCGGCTCAAGCCTGACGTTCGCGCTGATGTCGCCATTCTTGAGCAGATCGCCCAGACGCACCGTATATTCGCGCTGCTGCCCGGTCCGTTTGTCGACGCGCACCAGCCGCGAGCGATTGCCCGAAGCGAATTCGCTCAGGCCACCCACGGCGATCATCGCGTCGAGCGCGGTCATGTTGGCGCGATACGGGATCGAAGCCGGCTTCTCGGTCGCGCCGACGACGCGAACCTGCTGGCTATACGTGCCCGAGAAATTCTCGACGATCACCGATACGATCGGATCCTTGATATACTCGCCAAGCGCGTATTTCAGATCGTCTGCGAGCATTGCGGGGGTTTTGCCCACCGCCGGCATGTCGTTGATCAGCGGCACGGTGATGCGGCCATCGGGGCGCACCTGAACCTTTGTCGAAAGCTCGGCATTGCGCCACACGAA
This sequence comes from Sphingomonadales bacterium, assembly GCA_004173185.1. GTDB lineage: Bacteria > Pseudomonadota > Alphaproteobacteria > Sphingomonadales > Sphingomonadaceae > Sphingomonas. The sequence goes on from SEFZ01000030.1 coordinate 59,102, forward strand.
GATGTTGAGCTGATCCATCGGGCCGATGATATATTCTTCGCTCGGCGTCTCGCGGCTCGCCACCGCGCTTGCTGCGGGCAGCTGGGGACGACCGCCCCCGCCTCCGCAACCGGAGAGAAGGACCGCGGCCAATACAGGGGCGATAATTGCCCTGCCAACGGAGAGAAAACGCATGCTCGAGCTCCTCACCAACCGGGGCAAAAGCAACCGACGTCTCGGCCACAAACCCGGCTGGGTCAGGCTCAGCTATGCGAGGAAGAGGTAAACATCGGGTTAGGAGTTGGCCGGTTTCGGCAGAAACCTGCGGGAAATGCTAAGGCAGGTTCACCAGTATTTCCCGAACCGGGGCATGTCCCAGAAATGCGCTGGGCGAAGCGCTCGCGCCATACGCGCCCGATGCGAATATCGCTATGACGTCACCCACCTGCGCCATGGGCAGGGCAACACGGTCTGCCAGACGGTCCAGCGGGGTGCAGAGTGGCCCGACAATGGTCACCACTTCCTCCGCCGCGTCCGCCATCCGATGCGCCACCGCGACCGGATAATTGCGCTTCACCACGGTGCCGAAATTGCCGGTCGCCGCGAGGTGATGGTTCAGCCCGCCATCGACGATCAGGAAAGTCTCGCCGCCGCTTACTTTTCGGTCGACCACCTGCGTCAGATACACGCCCGATTCGCCGACCATCCACCGGCCCAATTCGATCGCGAAGCGGGTGCCGGTAAGGCTCTCGGGCAGCTTTTTCAGTTTTTTGCCCAGCGCCTTGCCGATCGCGGCCACGTCCACCGGTGTGTCGCCCGAAAAATAGGGGATGCCGAACCCGCCACCGAGATTGACCAGCGGCGGCACCACCCGCGCTTGCTCGGCCAGCCGCGCGGCCAGTTCCAGCGTTGCCGCCTGCGTCTCGATGATCGCCTGGGTATCGAGCGATTGCGAGCCGGCAAAGATATGGAAGCCCCGCCAGTCTGCCCCGCCCGCGACGATCAGCTGCACCAGATCGGGCACATGCGCGACTTCGACGCCAAAGGGCGACGCGCGGCCACCCATCTTCATCCCCGAACCACGCAGTTCGAAATCCGGATTGACCCGCACCGCCAGTCGCGGGCGCTTGTTGATCTGCGTACCGATCGCCAGCGCACGCTGGGCCTCGGCGAACGATTCGATATTGATCGTCACGCCCGAATGGATTGCGGCTTCCAGCTCAAAATCGCGTTTGCCCGGCCCAGCGAAGCTCACGAGTTCCGGCGTCATGACGTCAAGCGCCTTGTCCATCTCGCCCACCGAGGCGATATCGAGACCGTCCACCAACGGCGCAATCGCCGCGAGCAGTTTGGGGTGCGGGTTGGCCTTGATCGCGTAATGCAAATCCAGCGTCTTCGGCATCGCCTTGCGCAGCGCCTTCAGCCGCGCCGCGACGATCGCGAAATCATAGACGTAGGCCGGTGTCGCCTCGCCTGCCCAGGGCAGAGCCATCAGCCCCGCAAATTCGGGTGGAATTGGGCCAAATGGCTTCATGAAATCTCCCCACGCTCAGCCTGAGCCTGTCGAAGGGCATGTGGCGCCCTTTCGACAAGCTCAGGGTCAGCGATAATTTGTGCCTTTAGCGCCGATCGATCCAGCTTGCCGTTCGCATTGCGGGGCATTTCGTCGCGCCAATCATAGCGCATCGGCTGCATGAAGCTCGGCAGTTCGCGCCTTAGCCGCTCACGCAAGCCATGCTCGCGCTCCGGATCGCCGCGCACCACCACCATAATCGCCTGCCCCAACCGCGCATCGGGCACGCCAAAAGCCACCGCCTCCGCTGCTTCGCCGCCGGAAACCACGGCTTCCTCGATCTCGGTAGGGCTGATTCGGTTACCCGCCGATTTGATCATTTCATCGTCGCGGCCAACAAAGCGCAGCAAGCCCGCTGCATCCTCGCTCACCGTGTCGCCCGACCACACTGCCATGCCGCCGCTCGTCGAGAAATCGGGTGCCGGGCGAAACCGCTGCGCGGTCCGCTCTGCATCCTGCCAATATCCCTGCGCCACCAGCGGCCCGGCATGGACCAGTTCGCCCTGCGCCGCGCGCTTGCCGTCAGCCCCCACAACCAGAATCTCGGCGAACGGGATCGCCCGCCCGATCGAATCGGGATGCGAATCGACCAGATCGGGATCGAGATAGGTCGATCGAAACGCCTCGGTCAGCCCATACATCGGGTAGAGCCGCGCTGCCGGAAACCGCTCCCGCAGCCCCTTCACCATGCCGCGCGTCAGCGCCCCGCCGGAATTGGTCAGCCGCTTCAATTTGCTCGCAGTCTCCGCCGGCCATTCCGCCTCGAGCAACTGCACCCACAATGGCGGTACCCCGGCCAAAGTCGTTGCCCTGAAGCGCTCGACCGCTTTCACCACGTCGCGCGCCGTCAGATAATCGAGCGGCACGATTCGCGCGCCCGCAGCCCAGGTCGAAAACAGCTGATTCTGCCCATAATCGAAGCTGAACGGCAGAACGCCGAGCACGCGATCCTCAGACTCGATCTGAAGATAATGCGCCACGCTGATGGCACCGAGCCATAAATTGGCATGGGAGAGCATCACCCCCTTGGGTCGCCCCGTCGATCCCGACGTGTAAAGGATCGCCGCCAGTGTATCCGTATCGGCTTCCGAAACCGGCAGCGCGTCGTCGCTGGCGAGATCGGCTTCCTCCAGCGTCCGGCAATCGGCGGGCACATCGCCGGCATCCAGCGTCTGAAGCCGCGCGCCTTGCGATACCAGCGCCCGCGCGCCGCTATCGGCGAGGATATGCGCCACCTGTGCGCGCTTGAGCACCGGATTGACCGGCACATGCACCAGACCCGCCCGCACCGCCGCCAGCGGCATCAGGCACGCCGTCCGCGTCTTGGGCAGCCATGTAGCCACCCGCTCGCCCTTCGCCAGCCCCAGCCGCGACAGCGCATGCGCCATGCCGCCAATCGCTGCCTCAAGCTCGGCATAGGTCATCGTGCCTGCGCGGTCTTCCAGCGCCACGGAATCGCGCTCGCCACGCAAGGCAAGCGCATCCAGCGGCTTCGGCAAAGGATCGAGCGGCACCATTTCGTCACCCTTATACTTGGCAGGCGGTTCGCATACCCTTACGGGAACGAAAAAATATCGCAGGGGGGTAAGCCAGTGCAGCCCGATGGGTCGCTTGAAGTAGAAAATGCTGTCCGTGCGGTTCTCCGCGACGTTCTTGGTCTCAGCCCTGAGCGCGCAGCCGCGTTCCGCGAGGAAACGCCGCTGTTCGGTGCCTTGCCCGAACTCGATTCGCTCGCGGTCGCCGGCGTCCTCACCGAGCTTGAGGATCGGCTGGGCATATTGATCGAGGATGACGAGGTTGACGGCGAGATGCTCGAAACCTTCGGCGCGCTCCTCCATTTCGCCCAGACCAAGGCGCTAGGGTGATCGATCACTACGACTGGGAAGGCGGTCGCGAAGCAATGCTCCGCTTCGGTCCCGCCTCCGGCCCGGTCGTAGTCGCAGCGCTCCCGCTGTTCGAGGAAGCCAATCGCACGCGGACGTTCGTGGTGACATTGCTTCGGGCATTGGCCGAGCGCGGCATCGCGAGCGCTCTGCCCGACCTGCCGGGGCAAGGCGAAAGCCTGATCCCGACCCACGCCGCCACCCTCGCCGATACGCGCGCCGCCTTTGCCGAGGTGGCGGGAGACTATACGCTTGCGATCCGCAGCGGTGCATTGCTTGATGCGGGAGAGCGCAAGGGCCGCTGGCACTTCGCGCCTCAGCAGGGCTCCGAACTCCTCCGCGAACTCACCCGTCTGCGCAAAGCAGCCGGGTCCGAGGATTTTGCCGGCAATCGCCTGAGCGACGCCTTGCTCGCCGAACTGGAAGGCGCCGCCACGGCCGAAGCGCGCATCGTCCGCCACGAAACCGACGCCAAGGCGGCCGACCTCAAGGTCCCCGGGGCACCGCTATGGCGCCGCGCCGAGCCGGATAACGATCCCGTCCTCGCCAATCTCCTCGCCGACGACATCGCCGCATGGGTACGCGCATGCGAAAGCTGATCCACTTCCCCTGCGCAGGCGAAACCCTCATGGGCTCGCTCGACGAAGCTTCGGGCACCACCGGGCTCCTGATCGTCTCCGGCGGCAATGAAATCCGCATGGGCGCGCATCGCGGCATGGCGCTGCTCGCCGCGCGTGTCGCCACAGCCGGGCACCCGGTGCTGCGCTTCGATCGCCGCGGTATCGGCGATTCGACCGGCGAGAATGGCGGCTTCGAAACCACTGCCGAAGACATTGCCGCCGCCGCCAAGGCATTCCGCCAAGCCGGCGTCACCCTCATCCTCGGCTACGGAAATTGCGACGCCGCCACCGCGCTTGCTTTCTTCCACGCCTCCGCCGGGATCGACGCGCTGCTCCTCGCAAACCCCTGGACGATTGAAGCCACCGACGATCTGCCCCCCGCCGCGGCGATCCGATCGCATTACGCCGAACGGCTCAAGGACCCCAAGGAATGGCTGCGCCTGATGCGTGGCGGCGTGAATATCGGAAAGGTCCTCAAGGGGTTGAGGAAGTCCGCCCAGAAACAGTCTCAAACGCCAGACACGCTCGCCGCGCGCCTTGCCGCCGCGCTCGCCAGCGGCCCGCCCACGACGATCCTGATCGCCAAGGGCGACAACACCGCCATCGCCTTCGCCGATGCGTACAAAGCCCCGGCCTTCGAAGCCGCCCGCGCCCGCATCACGATCGAAACGCTCGACAGCGACAGCCACAGCTTCGCCAGCGTATCGGACAAGGACTGGCTCTTCGATCGGGTGATCGCGGCTTTAGCCTAGCCGACCGCGAAACTCGACACGGTCGATATTGATCACCGATCCACCCGGCGCGCGCCCGGCATCGATCCGCACAAAGGTCACGCCCAGTTCCTCGGGGTCGCGCCCCTCGGCCACCCGCTTGATCACATCGCCCGCAGGCAGCTCGATCCGCACCCGGCCATTCTCGGCATGATCCAGCGCCGCCGCGATCTGGAAAGGCCCCAGCGTGCCGATCAGCCGGTCCTCGGGCGGAATGACGTCGTAATCCAAGTCATCCAGATCGAGGTAGAGCTTGTAGAAATAGCCCCCGCTCTCGCCCATCTTCGTCAGCGTCACGGCATCGAGCACCACGGCGAGTTCGTCGCTCATGCCGTGCGCCGCATGATCGGCCATCGGCATTTCCTCGCCCCGATAGATCGGCATGCGGATCGATCGCGATTCGCGCCCCAGCCAGATCCCACGAAACGGTATCGGCGCGGCGGCGGCGGGCGGCGGCGCTGCGGCCGCGGGCGGCGGCGCCATCATGACCCTGGGCGGCGGCGGTGCCACGGCTGGCGCAGACGCAACCGGCGGCGGTGGCGGCGGCACCGTGGCAGCGTCAGCCTCCACCGGAACCGGCGGCCGTGGCTTCACGCCCGCGCCACCTTCCATATTCACCGATTCCTGCCGCGGCAGCATCAGATCGGCATAGCGATAGCCCAATGCCTCCGGTGCCATCGCTTCGGCGCGCTTGACGCTCATGCCCGTCTGATAGTCGAGCTGCCCGCCCCAATAAGGCAGTCCGGCCGCGGGCATCAGCCGCCCCTGCCCCGCCAGCGTCCATGCCGCCCAGAGGCGATCGATATTGGCGTGATGCATCCAGAAGATCAGGTCCTGCGGCGATTGCATCGTCGCCATCCGCCCGCCGATGAGGTTGTGGACGTTGTTGTGGAACTGCTCGACATTGGCCTCGAAGCAATTCTTGATCTTGCCGCGCTCAAACGCAGTGACGTCATTGCCGAACGCGCCATAAACAAGCGCCTTGCCTACCTCGATGCCCTTGCGCGTCTCGAACAGCGGATTGCTCGCCGCATTGCCCTGCGTCAGCTCCACCGGCAGCTTCGCGTCGGCGAAATAGTCCCAATAAGGCAGCCGCAGCGTGGTCGATCTGGAAACCTTGCGCAACTGCTGCTCGAACAGCGAGAGGTAGCCCCGGTGCCAGGCGAGGAAATAGTCCTTCCCGTGCGGGCAATGGCTCTGGTGGATATTCGCCCAGAACAGCCAGCTATCGGGGCTGGCGGCATTGGTGTTGGCCTTCATCGTGCGCACGGCGCTCACCAGCTTGGGATAGTCGCCGGTCTTGCGAAACTTCGCCCAGGGCAGCCGCTCCTGCACCGGCCCCGCCAGTTCCCACGCAACCGCCGGCCCGCCCGCACCAATGGCCGCGAGAACGCCAAGAACTTCGCGCCGTTTGAGTGCCGCCATGAAATCGCCCCCGATTCGTTTCGGGGGCATCATGACGATCAATGCTGTGGATGGAAGGCCGCACTTCTGAAGTGCCGGACTATCGAAATGGTAGCGGAGGAGGGACTTGAACCCCCGACCCCAGGATTATGATTCCCGTGCTCTAACCAACTGAGCTACTCCGCCCCAATGAGGCCCGCTTCCAGGGAAGCGAGGGCGCGCATTAGGTCGCCCGCTTTCCGTCGTCAAGCGAACATGTGCCGCGAAAGCGGTTCCCATGGCCCGCCGCGATAATGCCATGCCGCCAACCCGGCGATCTCGACCTCGCGCGGCACGAAATCCCGCGAAAGCTGGGTGAGCACAAACTTGGCGAGAACGGGCGTCACCTTATTCTGGATCGTGACGTGCGGCCGCCAGCGCGTCGCGTCCTGCGGCATCAGCATCCCGGCGAACGCTTCGCTCAGCCCGCCCCGGATCGCGTCCAGCGCGGGTGCCTCGATCCGATAAGCCACGCCCCGCCCCAGATGCATCAGCCCGGTCACCTTGGCCCTGGGCGCGCGTATCCCACGGGTCTCCTGGCTTAGCCGATGCTTGAGCTCATCCTCCACCGATGGCGGCAGATGGTGAAACAGCGTCAGATGCGCGTCGAGCACGTTGCGCTCGGGCGGATAATGCTCGCGGCGCAGCGCGTTGAACCAGGCCTGATCCTGACGCCCAAACAGGGCGGTCACGATGATCGGCGCGCTCAAATCTCGACCTGGCTCCCCAGCTCGACCACGCGATTGGTCGGCAGGCGGAAGAACTCCATCGCGCTTTCCGCGTTCCTGAGCATCCAGGCGAACAGCTTCTCGCGCCAGATCGCCATCCCCGGCTTGGCCGAGGGCAGCAGCGTCTGTCGCGCGAGGAAGAAGCTGGTGTCCATCATCTTGAACTGCGCGCCGCATGCGCTGACCTGCTTCAAAGCGCTCGGCACGTCGGCGTCCTGCATGAAGCCATATTTGATGACCATCCGGTGGAAGCCCTGGCCCAGATCCTCGATCTTCATCCGGGCGTCGTCCTCGACAAAGGGCTCGTCGGCGATCTTCACGGTGAGCAGGATCACGCGCTCGTGCAGCACCTTGTTGTGCTTGAGGTTGTGGAGCAGCGCATGCGGTACGCCATCGGGCGTCGAGGTCATGAACACCGCCGTGCCAGACACGCGGCTGGCCGCGCTGGCCGCCGATTCAATGAAGATCTTAATCGGCATCGCGCTCTCGCGCAGCCGGGCGATCATCAGCTGGCGTCCCTTGGCCCAGGTGGTGAGCAGCGTGAATGCGACCAGACCGACCGCCAGCGGGACCCAGCCGCCATCGGGGATCTTGGTGACGTTGGAAGCAAAATAAGCCCCGTCGAAGATCGCGAAGACCAGAACGACGCCCACCGAAACCGTGCGCGGCCAATGCCACACGCGGCGCACCAGCACGAGCAACATGCAGGTGGTGATGAACATCGTCCCCGTCACCGCGATGCCATAGGCCGCGGCAAGGTTAGACGATTCGCGGAAGGTGAAGACCAGCACCAGCACCATCACCATCAACGCCCAGTTCACCGCGGGCAGATAAATCTGCCCCAGCGCCGACGCCGACGTATGGTTGATCCGCAGACGCGGCATCAGGCCAAGCTGAACTGCCTGCTGACAGACCGAGAATGCGCCGGTGATCACAGCCTGGCTGGCAATGATCGTTGCCATCGTCGCGAGGATGACAAGCGGCAGCCGCCAGCCTTCGCTGGCCAGCAGGAAGAACGGATTATAGGCGGCGGTGGGATCGCGCAGCATCAGCGCGCCCTGCCCCAGATAATTGAGCATCAGCGCCGGCAGCACCAGCCCGACCCAGGCGAGCTGGATCGGCTTGCGACCGAAATGCCCCATGTCCGCATACAGCGCCTCAGCGCCGGTCAGCGCCAGCACCACCGAGCCGAGCGCCAGAAACGCCAGCCACGGATCGGCTGCGAAGAAATAATAGCCCCAGACCGGGTTGAACGCCTGAAGCACTTCCGGCGTCTGGACGACGCTGTTCAGCCCCAGCCCCGCCAGCGTGAAGAAATAGACCAGCATGATCGGCCCGAAGAACTTGCCGAGAATATCGGTGCCCCGCGCCTGAATCATGAACAGGCCGATCAGGATCGCCGCTGCGATCGGCAGCACGAAGGGCCTGAACCCCTCCTGCACCACGACGAGACCCTCAACGGCAGAAAGCACCGAGATTGCCGGAGTGATCATGCAATCGCCGAAGAACAATGCCGTCGCCAGCACGCCCAGCATCACCAGCCCATGGCTCCACCGGCCCGGACCCGCGCCGGTCTTGCGCTGGATCAGCGCGAGCAGCGCCAGACTGCCGCCCTCGCCCTTGTTATCCGCGCGCATCGTCAGGAAGATATATTTGCCGGTGACGATGATCAGCAGCGACCAGAACATCAGGCTGACCACGCCATAGATATGGACGAGATCGACAGCGAGTTCGTGATGCCCGACGAACGTTTCCTTCATCGCGTAAAGCGGTGAAGTTCCGATATCGCCATAAACGACCCCCACGGCGCCCAGAGCGAGCGCATGGAGTGAACCCTTTGGATGATGACCTTGGCCAGCATCGTCGTGTTGAACCGGCGCGGTTGGCGCTGGCTCTGTGGTTGCGGCTGTCACTGGGGCTGTCGCGCTGCGGAGATTGTAATGGCCATAGTGACCTGAGGTTCTCGACTGGCTTTGGAACCGGCGCAGTTAGCATTTGCAGCATGGCCTAGCAACGCGGATCGTTAAGCTCAGAATTACGGCAGAAATCTGCGGTTCCCACGGTCCTCTTTCATCCGGGGACGGATTGCGGGGGCTCCCGATCGGCAAACAACGCGTCGGCCTCGCTGCGAGTCGGCACCGCGCGCAGGACAAAGCTCGAATTGATCGTCACCACTCCGGGCAAACGCCCCAGATGCTCCCGGTGGAGGCGCTCATAATCATCCAGATCGCGCGCCAGGATCTTGAGCCGATAATCCTGCCCACCCGAAACCAGCGCGCATTCGACCACGCCGTCGATCGCCGAGACCGCGCGCTCGAACCGATCGAGATCATCTTCTTTCTGCGTGCCCAGCGTGATGTCGACCAATGCGGTCACCTTGAACCCCAGCTCGCGATGCCCGAGTCGCGCGCCATATCCCTGAATATGTCCCGAGGATTCGAGCGCCTGGATTCGCCGCGTACAGGCCGATTGCGACAGGCCCACATCCGCCGCGATCCCGCTCACTGATGCCCGCGCATCGGCGGCGAGCAATTTCAGGATGGAAGTGAAAATTCGGTCCATTCGGCAATATTCCCGATTTATAAGCCCGATATACGAAATCCATGCGCGAAGGCCATCTGCGACGCACAAGTTTGCAGGGATTCGCGAAGCACCTTCGCGATACGCTATGGCATTCAGATCCATAGGAGAGACCCGATGCGTGTTGGCGTTCCCAAGGAAATCAAGAATCACGAATATCGCGTCGGCCTGACCCCCGCATCGGTCGCCGAACTGGTTCATGCAGGGCATGACGTGCTGGTCGAGACCAAGGCGGGCATGGGCATCGATTTCGATGACGAGGCCTATATCAAGGTGGGCGCCAGGATTGCGCCGGACGCCGCCACCGTGTTCGCCGGCAGCGACATGATCGTGAAGGTCAAGGAGCCGCAGCCGGGCGAGATCGCCATGCTTGAGCCGCGCCATCTGCTCTTTACCTACCTCCATCTCGCCGCCGACAAGCCCCAGGCCGAAGGGCTGATGGCATCGGGCGCGACCTGCATCGCGTATGAGACGGTCACGTCGAGCTCGGGCGCGCTGCCTTTGCTCAAGCCGATGAGCGAAGTCGCGGGCCGCATGTCGATCCAGGTTGCCTCGCATTATCTTGAAAAGGAACAGGGCGGCCGTGGCGAGCTTCTCGGCGGTGTCCCCGGCGTTGCGCCGTGCAAGGTCGCGATTCTCGGCGGCGGCGTCTCGGGCATCAACGCCGCGCAGATGGCCACCGGCCAGCGCGCCGATGTTACGATCTACGATATCAGCAATGAGCGCCTGGCCGAACTCGACATGCATTTCGGCAGCCAGATCAAGACCGCTTATGCGAGCAAAGCCGCGATTGCCGAGGCGGTGCGGACGTCGCAGGTCGTGATCGGCGCAGTGCTGGTCCCCGGCGCAGCCGCGCCCAAGCTGGTCACCAAGGATATGCTCAAGACGATGATGCGCGGCTCGGTGCTGGTCGATATCGCGATCGATCAGGGCGGCTGCTTCGAGACGAGCCATGCGACCACGCATGACGATCCGGTCTATGAAGTCGATGGCGTGATCCATTATTGCGTGGCGAACATGCCCGGCGCGGTCGCCCGCACCTCGGCCTTCGCGCTCAACAACGCCACCCTGCCCTTCGTGCTGCGCCTCGCCAATCTGGGTGCCGAAGCCGCGATGAAGGGAGACAAGCACCTCGCCAACGGCCTCAACGTCTACAAGGGCAAGATCGCGTTCAAGGCCGTAGCCGACGATCTGGATTTGCCGTTCGAGGCCTGGAGCTGAGGCTCATTTCGTCATCCCGGACCTGATCCGGGATGACGGAAATTACGGTTGGGGAACGGGAGCGGTTTCAGGCTGCGGCACCGCCTGCTCCTGTGCCTGTCCCGGGCCCTGCTGCGTGGCCTGAGCAGCCTGCTCCGCCAAAAACCGGTCCAGCAGGAACAGCCGCACGCGCAATTCATCGCGATAGCTGATCTTCTCGGGTGCCAGATCCACCGCCTTGGCCCAATAAGGCCGCGCCTCGGCAAATTTGCCTTCGCGCACCAGCGCCAGCCCCAGGAAGAAGGGCGGCCCGGGATGTATCGGGTTGAGCGCCAGCGCCCGATCGAACGCCAGCTTGGCGGCCGGAGACAATTGGTTGCCGTCCTGCTCGGCCAGCGCCAGCCCCAGCCCGGTCCACAAAGTATAATCCTCGGGATATTTCCGCACCGCGCTCAGCCACACCATCGTCGCCAGATCGAGACGGCCCTCGCGAACCATCGATTCCGCCGCGGTGCCATAGGTGTAGACCGTGGTGCCAAATTTGCCGAATATCGCCTCGCGCAGCGCCACGAGGCTGGGATCGACTTCGCCCTTGCGCTTCTCGGCCGAAACCGGGCTGCCTGCCAGCGTCGGGCTCCCCTGCCACGCATAGCCCGCAGCACCCAAAGTCAGCCCCGTCGCCGCCACGGTCCATAACCGCTTCGGAAAGCGCGTGAGCACCAGCATGATCACCGCCGCCAGCGCCACTGCGCCCAGCATCGCCCAGCCCATCATGCCTTGCGCCTCCGGAACAAACGCGAGCTCAGCCATATTCCGAGCCCGAGCAGCAGCAGCGGCGCGATCCACAGCGGCGCAGTGACCCAGCTCAGCGGCGGGTCATAGCTCACATAATCGCCATAGCGCTGGATCAGCCATTTCTCGATCTGATCGGAAGTCTCGCCCGCCTGAACCCGCTGGCGCACCAAAGCGCGCATATCCCCCGCCATCTCGGCGTCCGAATCCGCGATCGACTGGCCTTGGCAGACGAGGCAGCGCAGCTTCTCCATCAGCGCCTTGGCCTGCGCTTCCTTCGCAGGATCGGCGAGCTGGGTGTATGCCAGCGTCGGCGGCGGCAGGCTAGAATCGGCGAATGCAGGCACTGCGAGCACGAGCGCGAGGGCAGCAAGCCGCTTCACTTCGCTGCCTCCAGCGCCGCGAGCAATGCGGGCAGATGCTCGTCGCGGACATCGCCGATATGCTGCATCACGATCCGTCCGCGCGCATCCACCACGAATGTCTCCGGCACGCCCGCCGATCCCAGCGAGAATTGCGCCTTGCGGTTCCGGTCATCGCCGATCCGCGCATAGGGATCGCCATTCTGCGCCAGGAAGGCCTGCATCGCGGGCGTCGTATCCGCAGTTGCGATGCCGTCAATCTCCACGCCCATCGCCTTGAGCTTCATCAGTTGCTTGGCTTCGGCGATGCACGGCAGGCACCAGCTGGCAAACACGTTGACGAGGCGCGGCTTGCCGCCAAACCCGCCCTTGATCCCCGGCTTGTCCGCCAGCATCGGCGGCAGATCGATCTCCGGCAGCGGCTTGTCGATCAGCGCAGAGCGGATCGTGCGGTCGCCCGGCTTGATCAGCCCGCCTGCCACCAACGCCATCACGCACGCGAACAATATCAGCGGCAACCAGATCAGTACGCGCTTCATGCGTCCCGCCCCTCTTCCGCCCGGCGCTCACGCCGCACCCGGCCGATCAGCGCGAGCAGCCCGCCCAGCGCGATCAGTCCGCCACCGAACCAGATCAACGTAACGAACGGTTTCCACCACAGCCGCAGCTGCCAGCGTCCCTCGGCATCGCCGACACCCAGCACGGTATAAAGCTGCCCGTCGAGCACCGTCTTGATCGCGGCTTCGCTGGTATTGGTCGGCGGCGCGCTGAAGAACCGCTGTTGCGGGCGAAGTTCAAACGACGTGCCGCCCACGCGCGTGACCTTCAGCCGCGCCTCAACAGCTGACCAGTTCGGGCCAATTGCCGGGCGCACGTCGAGCAGTTCGATACGGAACGGGCCGACAGTGGTGGACTGCCCCACTTGCATCGCATGCAGCCGCTCGGTCTTGAACGCAGCATCCGCGCTCATCCCGGCGATGCTCACCGCAACGCCCAGATGCGCAACCACCATACCCCATACGTGCAGCGGCGTGCGGCGAAGCTTGCGGCGCACCAGCGGCAGCACGCTCGCCACGCCGAGGAAGATCGCGAAGCCAACCCCCAGCAGCGCCATTATCGGCGCATCGGAGCGCATTGTGAAAAGCACCGCGAAGCCCAGCCCGCCCAACGCCACCGGCACCACCAGCTTGCCGAGCAGCGTGTTGAGCACATCGCGCCGCCAGTTGAGCAGCGGCCCCGCCGCAGTCGCCAGCACGAGCACCAGCGCGATCGGCGCGATCGTCTTGTCGAAGAACGGCGCACCGATCGAAAGCTGCACCCCCATCGACTGCGCGAAGATCGGATAGAGCGTGCCGATAAACACCAGCCCGAGGATCACGGTCAGCAGCAGATTGTTGAGCACCAGCGCGCCTTCGCGGCTGACGATGCGGAAGGTCGAGCCCTGCGTCACCGTGCCTACGCGCGCACCAAACAGCGCCAGTGCCCCGCCGACATAGATGCCGAACAGCGCGAGGATGAAGGACCCCCGCGTCGGATCGACCGCAAAGGCATGGACGCTGACGAGGATGCCAGAGCGGACGAGGAACGTGCCCATCATCGACATCGCAAACGCCACCAGCGCCAGCATCAGCGTCCAGGCGCGCAGGCCATCGCGGGTCGCCAGCACCGTCACCGAATGGAGCAAGGCGGTCGCCGCCAGCCACGGCATCAGCGATGCGTTCTCCACCGGGTCCCAGAACCACCAGCCGCCCCAGCCCAGCTCATAATAGGCCCAATACGAGCCTGCGGTGATCCCGATGGTCAGGAATATCCACGCTGTCAGCACCCAAGGGCGCATCGCGCGCGCAAAGGCCGGCCCGACATCGCGCATCAACAATGCGCCGACCGCGAAGCTGAATGCGATCGAGAGGCCGACATAGCCGATGTAGAGCGTCGGCGGGTGGAAGGCCAAGCCGGGGTCCTGCAGCAGCGGATTGAGCCCCTGTCCTTCCGGTGCCGCTGGATTGAGCCGCGTGAACGGATTGGAGGCAAACGCCAGGAAGGCATAGAAGCCGAGCCCGATAAACGCCTGCGCGCCCAGCGTCGCCGCCAGCGTCTTTGGCGCCAGCTGCCTCTCGAACAGCGCCACGACCGCGCCTGCCACCGCCAGCACCGTCACCCAGAGCAGCATCGAGCCTTCATGGTTCCCCCATGTGCCCGCAATCTTGTACATCAGCGGCTTGGCCGAATGGCTGTTGGTCGCGACCAGCAACACCGACATGTCGCTCTGGACGAACAGCAGGACGAGCAGCAAAAACGCGCCGCACGCCAGCAGGCCCTGCACCAGCGATATTCGCCGCAGCGCCAGCATCAGCTCATCCGAGCCGCTACGCGCCGCGCCCCAGCCCAAAGCGAGCTGAACCATCGCGAACGCACCCGCGAGCCATAAGGCTGCCAGTCCGGCTTCCGCGATCATTCGAGCGACTGCGTGATGTGCTGGTTGCCGCTCAACTGCGGCGGCATGTAGCGCTCGTCATGCTTGGCCAGCAGATTGTCCGCCACGAAGCTGCCATCGGACTGAAACTGCCCCTCGGCGACCACGCCCGAATCTTCCTTGAACAGGTCCGGAGTCACGCCGCGGAACGATACCGGCACGGTCGAGATGCCATCGCCCACCACGAAGCGGATCGAAACGCCATCGGCCTGGTGCTGGATCGAGCCCTTTTGCACCATGCCGCCCAGCCGCACATGCTTGTCCGTCGGCACCGGCTTGCCCACCAGATCGCCCGGCGCATAGAAAAATGCCGCCTGATCCTTGAGCGCAGACAGCGCCAGCCCGGCCGCCCCCAGCACTGCGACAAGCGCCAGCAACGCCAATATCATCCGTTGATGTTTGGGCTTCACTTCTTCGCCTTCATCGCGTCGGCAGCGGCCTCGGCCTTCCGCATAGCGAGGTAGCTGGCAATCGCCAGCCCGCCCGCGCCAATCAACACCACCGCATAAGCGGCGGTCACGAATGCCCAGTGATTCATTGGCTCGCCATCCGCCGCATCCGTGCTTCCACCTTCTGCGTCGCCAGCATCGCCCGCATCCGCATCAGCACGATCCCGCCGAACAGCAAGGTGAAGCCGCTCAGGGTGAAATACAAAGGCCAGATCATGGTCTTGTCGATCGTCGAGCTGGTCAGGCCGATGCTCTGCCCTTGATGCAGCGTGTTCCACCACACCACCGAATAGCGGATGATCGGCAGCAGCACGCTACCCGCCACACCAAATAATGCCGGCACGCGCCCGTCGCCGCCGCGCTCGGCATCGGCCCGCGCCAGCGCGATATAAGCGATATAAACGAAGAACAGCAGCAGCATGCTGGTCAGCCGCCCGTCCCACTCCCACCAGGTTCCCCAGGTCGGACGCCCCCAGATCGATCCGGTGAGCAGGCAAAGTGCCGCGAACACCGCGCCCGCGGGGGCGATCGCCCGAGCAGCCAGGTTGGACAGCGGATGCCGCCAGATCAGGAACATCAGGCTCGCCGCCGCAAGCCCGCTCCAGCCGCCCATCCCCAGCCAGGCGGATGGCACATGGATATACAGGATGCGCACCGTCTCCTTCTGGAGATAGTCCGGCGGCGTCATCGTCAGGCCGGCAAACCCGCCAAACAACGCCAAGGCCGCCCCCAGCCAGAACAGGATCGGGGTAAGCGGCCGCGCAATCTTCAGGAAGCGCGCGGGATTGGCGAGGGCATGGAGGGCAGGCACGGTTGCGGGTTAGCGGGGTTTTCGGAGGGGGTCTACATATCCACGATGGTTATGCGACGGCCGAAACAGCTTTTGCTGCCTGCTTCTTAGCCAGCGCCCCTGCCGCCCTCTTAACTGCCGCCTTGGCCGCCTTGGGCGCCTCGCCATCCAGGGTATCGCGCTTGATGACCTCATTCGAAAGCAGCACCCTGAGTTCTTCGTCGCTGGTTTTAACGCCTTCAAACAAGCGGCGCATTTCCTTGCGAAGCGCCGCCACCATGTTGTCGCCCATCAGCAACTCGGCAATCACGTAGCGATTGAGAATCTGCGCCTGCCGGTGAAATTCCTGAAGCGCATCTCCGGTCACGCTTTCCCGGCAAAGCATAAATAATTTTGCGAGATCGTCGGCCGAACGAGAGGACAATGATCCCATGTCGAAGCAGTAAACCTCTTCCCAATCGATCGGCTGCGCAAATTTGATTCGATAGATTTTCCACGTGATCGCGTTCGTGAGCAGAATCCACTCGATGCCGTGATGCGCTCCGTAATTCACAGCCTGCCTAAGATGCGTATCGTTGAGCGTGGTCCCTGCAGATTTTACTTCCGCAAGATATTGCACCTTGCCATCAACTTTGATCGCTAGATCGCAAAAGGTACCACGTATTTGTTGCTCACTCGTCAGCTCTAGATATTTGTCGTAACCGAATATGTCGGTGAGCATATCTTTGATCACAGTAACCGTATCAGCTTCCGAAATGTCGCGTTCGGCTAACTTTCGTACGATGGGCTGGTAACGCTTCAAGCTCGTTACAAGACGCTCCTGAACCTTCTTCGGAATCTTGACTGTCGACATGCTGCTCTCCCCTTACGAGGAAATGAGCGCGAGCGTCGTGGGCAGGTCAAGGAAATTCCGAATCGATTTCGTTGCTGTCATGTAAGCGATGGTTTGCGCGAGCCTGCGACCAGCTTTTTGGAATCCGTAAATCCACGACGCGGATAGCCGCTATCCGATCATGCAACGAACAACCACGAAGCGAAGAGAAAGCACGAACGGAGCCCTTCCTACGGCGTCGCCGCGCCCGGCTGGGTCGGCATCGGCATGCGCTGCAGCGGCTTGTCGGCATTTGCCGCGTTCAGCAGCATCGCCGCCAGGATGATCGCGCCCTGCCGCATATCGGGTGCCCGCAGATGATCGAACGTGTCGAGCTGGCTGTGATGGACGCGGCTCTGATATTCGAGCGGGTCCTGGATGAACTGGAACGCGGGAATGCCCACGCTCTGCATGAACTGGTGATCGGTGCCCCCGGTCTTCTGGATCACCACCGATGACGCGCCCATCGATGCGAACGGCGCGAGCCATTCGCGGAAGATCGGGATCGCCGCCATGTTGTTCTCGGCATAGATGCCGCGCACCTTCCCCGAACCATTGTCCATGTTGAAATAGGCGGCGAGATCGCGGTGCCCGGGCAGCGTCGTGATCGGATAGCGGGTGCCCCAGCTATAATAGAATTCGTCGTCGGTCAGCTTGCGCTCCGGCGCCGGGCGTGTGGCGAGATGCTTCTCGATATAGGCGATGCTGCCATACAGGCTCTGCTCCTCGCCCGACCACAGAGCGAAGCGGATGGTCCGCTTGGGCTTGATGCCCGAAGCCGCGATGATCCGCGCCGCTTCCATCACCATTGCCGAGCCCGCGCCATTATCCGCCGCGCCGTCGCCTGCTGCCCAGCTATCCAGATGCGCGCCGGCCATGACATAGCCCGCCTTCGGGTCGCTGCCCTTGATGTCGGCGAGGATGTTGTACGCCATCGGATCGCTGTCGTCGTAATGGACGTTGCTCTCGATCTCGAGCGTCGGCGCAGCACCGCGCTTGGCCATGCGGACCAACCGGCGATAATCCTCGGTCGCCATCTCCACGCCCGGCACGGTCGGCGTATCGCCCACAAAATGCTGATAGCCCTCGCCATGCACCAGCTTGCCGTCGTTGCGCGAGCGCGTGACATAGGCCAGCGCGCCCTCTGCCGCGAGGAAGTCGGTCAGCGCCTTCTCAAAGCCCGCGCGCTTCATCGCCGCGGCAAACTGCGCGGGATCCCATTTGGGCTGCTCGAACACGTCGAGCTTGGCGATATCCGAATCGCTCAGCCGCTTAAACGGCGCTTCGGTGGCATCCGCGCTGGTGCCCGGGTGCGAGACCAAAACGATCTTGCCCGCAAGCTTGCCGCGCCATGCCGCGAAATCGCCTTCACTGCTCATCGGCGCAACAATGATCGGCGCGCTTACCGCGCCCTTGGTCGCCGGGGTCCACGCAATCGGGATCCCCGTGAGATCGATCGGCCGCGGCGTCACCATCCGCACGCTCGATCGCTCGATCCACCAGCCCCGGCCGAAATCGAAACCTTCCTTGCGGACGTCGCTAAGCCCCCAGCCGCGGAATTTCTCCTGCGTCCATTTCTCGGCCTCGCGCATCCCCGGCGAGTTGGTGATCCGCGCGCCGATCGTGTCGGAAAGATGCTCGGCGGTCTGCATCACTTCGGAATGCAGCGTGCCCTGATCGATCAGCTTGGCGAGCACCGCGCCATCGACGGTCTGCGCCGCAAGCGGGCTGGTCCAGAGCAGCAGCGAAGCGGCGATCAGGGGAAAAGTGCGCATGAGACTCCCGAACACGTCTGAGGGCGGATGCCCGGACGCTATGGTGCCGTTCTCATGCTGGCAAGCGAATCAGCGCCCGATCAGCCCCTGCGCAATTCGGTCGGCGACTTCGCTCGCGGGATCGCCGGTGCGCGCGCTTTCGTCCCACACCTGGGCAAGCCGCACCGGGATACGGTCAACGCGCGATTGCACCTCGGCCATATTGCCCTGCCCCAGATATTCGAGGCCAACGTTGATGATCCCGCCCGCGTTGATCACGTAATCGGGGGCGTAGAGGATCCCGGCATCCTGAAGCCGCTGGCCATCGGCGCGCGTCGCCAGCTGGTTGTTCGCACCGCCAGCCACGACATTGGCCTTGAGCGTCGGGATCGATTGCTCGGTCAGGATCGCGCCCAGCGCATTGGGGCTGAACAGATCGGTATCGAGCGAGAGGATCGCATCCGCGTCGACAACGTCCGCGCCGAGCTCGGCCGCGAGCGCCTTGGCGCGCTCGGCATTCACGTCCGCAAGGGTGAGCTTCGCGCCATCCGCCGCCAGCAAGCGGGCAAGCCCGCCACCGACCGAGCCGACGCCCTGGATCGCCACGCGCACGCCCGCCATCGTATCGGCACCCAAACCGCGCTGTGCGGCGGCCTTGACGCCCAGATAGACGCCCCGCGCGGTTACCGGCCCCGGATCGCCGCCTGCGCTGCCTGCCGCCACGGGAAGCCCCGAGACGTGGCGCGTCTGCGTCGCGACGATCTTCATCCGCTCCTCGGACATGCCGACGTCTTCGGCGGTCACATATTTGCCGACCAGCGATTCGACCGCTCGGCCAAATGCCTCAAGCTGCGCATTGGTGACGACGGCGCCCGGCTTGTCGGCCAGGATCACGCCCTTGCCTCCGCCCATCGGCAGATCCGCCATCGCATTCTTGTAGCTCATGCCGCGCGACAGGCGCAGCGCATCGGTGATCGCCGCGTCGGAGCTGGCATAGTGCCAGAAGCGCACGCCGCCCGCTGCAGGGCCAAGATTGGTCGAATGTACCGCGATGATCGCGCTCAGCCCCGAATCGGTATCGCTGAAGAGATGGACGCCCTCATGGTCGTCGAAATCGGGGAAACCCCAGTCGGTGCGCATGGGTTAATCCAACGCTGTGAGAAAGTGGGGCGACCGACGGGACTTGAACCCGCAACATCCGGCATCACAAGCCGACGCTCTAACCAATTGAACTACGATCGCCACGAAGGTTGGCCGCTTAGCGGGGCAAATTGCGGAGCGCAAGATAGTTGCGGCCTGCTTATCGCCGCGCTGGCATCGATGCGTCGATTTTGGCAAGAAACACCGATGCAAAACGTCACCGTCACCTTCGGTTCCAGCCCGGTTCCCGCCGCCTCCCCCGTCGCGCAACACATCATGCGCCAGCCCGGCGTACAGCGCGTGCCGAATCCCAAGGTCGAGATGTTTATCGCCAAAAACTTTCTCGAGCCCGAGCTGTGCCAGCTGCTGATGGTCAAGATCGACGCGGAGCGCCGCCCCTCCACCATCGCCGATGCCAATGGCGATTATGCCTTCCGCACCAGCGAGACCTGCGATCTGGCGACGACCGATCCGATGGTGATGGAGCTTAAGCGCCGAATCATCGCGCTAACCGGCCTCGATCCCGCCAATGGCGAGCCGATGCAGGGCCAGCGCTACGATGTCGGGCAGGAGTTCAAAGCGCACACCGATTATTTCGAGCCCGCAGGCGCGGATTTCGAGCGCTATTGCAGCGTCGCCGGCCAGCGCACCTGGACCGCGATGCTCTATTGCAACGAGGTAGAAGCTGGCGGCGCGACTCGGTTCAAGGCGATCGACAAGATCGTCCAGCCCGAAACCGGCAAGCTGATCGTGTGGAACAATTTGCGGGTGAACGGCAGCCCAAACCCCTCGACGCTGCATCATGCGATGAAGGTCCGCTCGGGCCTGAAATACGTCATCACGCAGTGGTTCCGCGAACGGCGCTGGGGCTGAGGCCGGCGCGCACGAATCAACTATTAAGCGCCCCCTCTATCCGGCTGATCTCGTGCGGGTTAGGCTCCGCTCGCATATCGGCATCTTGCCGGTAGCACGGGGGAGCGCGGCGCAGGTCGCCGGCGCTTCGGGGGGAAGCAACTATGAAGACCATATCACGGCTCGCCGCTGCGGCGATCCTGTTCGCCTGCACGCCAGTCATGGCGCAGGACAATAATGACTGGAAATTCCAGCTCGTGAACCACAGCGGCGTCGCTATTTCGGCGGTTTATACGATCAAGCGCGACGGCAAATGGAGCAGCAACTGGATCAAGACGCTGATCGCGCCGACGCGCACGTTCAACATGAGCTTCTACGACACGCAGGACACCCGCTGCGAGATTCGCACCCGCATCGTCTTCACCGACGGTAGCGAGTATGACACGCCCGTCGATTATTGCGGCATCACCAAGGTGATCGTGAACGACGAGACCATCACTTCGCAGTGACGAGATCGCGCCCGGCGGCGTTCAAAGACGCCGCCGGGCTCGTTTACCTCAGAACTTGGCGGTCAGCCCCAGCGAGACGGTGCGGCCAAGGCGGTAGCGATTAACTTCCACCGCGTTCGTCTCGAACTGCTGATATTCGCGATACTTGGTGCCGGTCAGGTTACGGCCCTCGAGCTTCATCTCGAAGTCCACGCCCGCCATCGTGAAGCCCTGACGGGCCACCACGTCAAGGCGGATGCCCGGCGTCTCAACGATATCGGGCAGCAGGTTTGCACCCCGATTGGTCACGCGCTCGCTGGCATAGTTGAACAACACCGTCAGCGCCGAGAGCGTGTCGGTATCTTCAATGCCGAACTGCAGATTGACGAGATGATCCGACTGGCCGGTCAGCGGTGCGCCGTTGCGGAACAGTTGGCTGGAAGGCACCAGCACCGCGATGCCGCTGCCGTTCTGGATCGGGCTGGGAACCAGCTCCGAACCCGATTTGATGCGTGACTGGGTGTAGGTGTAGTTCGCGATCAGCACCAGGCGACGGCTGGTGAAGAACCCGCCCCAGCTCTCGAGCGGAACGAACTTCTGCACTTCGGCCTCGCCGCCCCACAGCGTAGCGCTCGGCGCATAGGAGAAGCCGGTCTGCAGCGGCGAATCGGGCGTCGGGAAGAACGCGACCTGCTCGGTCGGGTTATCGATCTTCTTGTAGAAGCCCGCCGCGGTGAAGCGCTCGTTGCGCCCGAAGAACCACTCATAGCGGCCTTCGAAGTTGAGCAGCTGGGAGTCGACCAGCTCCGGGTTACCGAAGAACAGGCGGTCCGATTCGAAGTCGCGATAGACCTGCGGGGCCAGTTCGCGGAACTGTGGGCGCGCGATCGTCTTCGATCCGTGTGCGCGCAGCTGCATGTCCTCGGCGAAGTTCCAGGTGACCGTCGCCGCCGGCAGCCAATAGCCGTTGTTCAGGCGGGTGCCCTGGAAGAGCGCGCTGTTCGTCGTGACGAACTCGTTGGCCTTCTCGTACCGCAGGCCCAGGACCGCGCGCACGCCATTCGTGATCTCGCCTTCGATCTGGCCGTAGCCGGCATGGATGCGGAGGCTCGCATCATATTGCGCGGCGCCCTGCGCGTTCGAGAGGTTGAACAGGCGGATACAGCCCTGCTCCTCGACCACCAGCGTCGGATTGACGCAGGCGCCCATGATCGAATCTACCGAGAGCAGCATGTCCGGGCGCAGATAGCTCGCCGGAGCCGTCAGGCCGCTGCCGTTGAAGTTGCGGTAGCGGAAATCGAAGCGAGTCGAATTGCGCGACGCGTCGCTGTAGAAATAGCCGCCCGAAACGGTGCCGAACGGGAAGCGATAGCTGACGTCAGCCTGGCCGCTCCACAAATTCTCGTCGAGCTCGCTGAACGCCACCGTAGCCGATTCGCCCAGGCCGTTGAGGCTGTTCACATATGCGCTGCGAACCGGATCGAAGCGATAGGAGAAGAAGCGCTCATACGGTGCATTGCGCTTGGTGTTGGCATAGCTGCCGCGCACGTCGATCGAGAGATCGGTGAACTTGAATTCGCCGGTCAACTGCGTGTCGATGAGCTGGCGCTCGAACCAGTTGGTGTTCTGCTCGAGCACCTGGTTGCCGCTGCTGTTCGGATAGACCGTCGCCGTGCCCATCCGCGCCTGCTTCAGCGTGTCGTGGATGTACAAATTGGTCCAGCGGATCTTGTGCTCGCCAAATTCGGCACCAAGCCCGAGCAGGCCGTTCGTAACGATGCGATTGTCGGTCAGCACGGTGCGGAAATCGCTGCGCACGGCGCCGCTGGGATCGGCAGTGTCCTGCTGAACCGCGTCGCGGGTGCGGAAGCTATTCCCAATGCTCGCCGACGCGATCAGGCCGAGGCGCGTACCGCCAAGATCGAACGAGTGACCCGCGCTGAACTCGCCGTTCACATTCGCGGGAATGTCCTTGCTGGCGAAGACCAGGCTGGTCTCGGCATTGGTCAGCTGCGCCACCTGACGCGAATTGAACACATTGGTGTTCAGGCCACCGTTGCGGATGAAATCGGGCACGTCGCGCTCGCCGGTGTCGAAGCCGAGCGAGTCCAGCCGGCCGCCGTCATAGACATAGCCGAACTGGTTGGTCGTCGTGCTGTCATGGGTCAGGCTGCCGCCGATCTGGAAGAAGCTTTCCTGCGGCACGGCGCGGGTGGTGAGGTTGATCACGCCGCCGCCGAATTCGCCCGGATAATTGGCCGAATAGGTCTTCTGGACGAGGGCCGAACCGATGATGCTGGTCGGGAAAATGTCGAGCGGCACGGTGCGCTTGAGCGGCTCGGGGCTTGGCAACGGCGAGCCGTTGAGCAGCGACGAGGAGTAGCGATCGCCCAGGCCGCGAACGAAGACGAAGCCGTTGCCGACCACGCTCATGCCGGTCACGCGGGTCAGCGCGCCGGCGATATCGCCTTCGCCGGTCCGCGCAATGTCTTCGGACGAAAGCACCGAGACGACCTGTGGGGTTGCGCGCACCACATCAGGTATGTGGCGGCCGAGGACGACGATTTCTTCGCCAGCCTCCACGTCATAGCCCGGCGCCGAAACTTCCGGAGCGGCGTCACGGTCCTGCACGGGATCGGCAGCAGGCGTTGCAGGCGAAGTCTGCGCCGCCACCTGCGCAAGCGCTGCGGGGCTCACCAAGGTGCTGGTCGCAATCAAAAGCGAAGCGAAAGCGATTTTCTGTTTCATGGCTGCCATCCGGAGCAAGGGTATTTTTTGGGCGTGCGCCGGAGCTGCGGAAGGTCCGCTGCTCCGGCGACGTCGGTTTGGTCTGCGCGCAGTTTTTATGCGCCGTTGCAGGCCAGGTAGACCGAGTTGAACACCGGCGGGCCGACATCCTGCAGGCCAGCATTGGCCGGACGGATCGTCGATTTGCCGCTGGCGTCCACACCGGCGACCATGTTGATGCACGGACCAACCGTCTTCACGATGCCGTTCACGAAGGTGAAGTCAGCGCCGCCGCGGAGGCGGATCGTGGCGGGCGGCGTGCTCGCGGTGCCGATGAAGGTGAAGTTCGCATAGGTGCCGAAGGTGCGCGGCAGGAAGTCTTCGCTGCCGTTCGAGTCGATCTCGGTCGAGAACGAGTCGCTGGTCGCACCGATCGTCTTCTGCGCGACGACCAGGAACTGCACGAAACCGCGCCAGCCCACATCAACGTCGAAGCCATCATCATCGGCGCCGGTGATCGCCATATACTTCAGGTTCGAGCGGCCGCCGAAGATTTCAACGCCATCGTCCGAGCTGTTGTGAACCTGGATGTGATCCAGCACCGTGCCCGAACCAGCGCCGCCAAGCGTCAGGCCCTGAAGCTCGTTGCCGGGCGTTATTTCGGTGCCCGAGTAACGGATCTGGACATACTGCATCGTGCCGCTCGAGTCAGCGGGGACTGCGCCGCCGTACAGTGCGTTGCCCGTGCCTTCGACCACTGCTTCGCAGGTCGTGCTGCTGCCGGCGGCATCGTTGACGCCGCTGATGCAGTTGGCGATCGGCGCGCGACCGGCGAGGATGATGCCGCCCCACTGGCCCTGCGTCGCGTCGCTGGTGCCTGCTGCGCTGAGGTTCTGCTGCGAAGTGAAGATGATCGGCTGAGCGACGGTGCCGACTGCGTTGATCTTCGAACCGCGGTTGACGACGAGGAAGTCGTTTGCGGCATCGTTCGGGTTGGCGGCGAGGACAACGCCCGGAGCGATGTCGAGCGTTGCAACCGAACCGATTGCGCCGGTAGAACCGACATCGACGCCAACGTCGACGCGGCCATTGATCTGGTAAACCACGCCATCAACGCGCGGCAGCGTCAGCGTGCCGGCGACGACTGCCGGCAGGCGGCAGAGGCGATAGTTGCTGTTGGTGCCACCGTCGGTGGTGCCAGCGACGCAGACCGAAGCCGCAGGTGCGGCTGCCGAGCGAGCCAGTGAGCTGACGCAGTTATTGGCTGCCGGGATCGTCGCCGAAGTGGTGAAGTTCAGCGTCGACGAGCTGCAGGTCCAGTCGCGGAACGACGTGTCGCTGGCATTCGCCACTGCGCCGATGAAGCCGGTCGAGACCAGGAAGGGGTTGAGCGTCGCGGCGTTGAACGGTGCGAGCGTAGCTGCGCCACCCTGCGGAGCGAAGCCGTTCAGCGGAGCCGAACCGTTCAGCGTGTTGCCGGCGCCTGCGTTGAACACGGCAAGCTGCTCGTCGAGCGTGACCGTAACGCCGCTCTGCGTGGTCGCGGCGAAGTTTGCGGTCGGGGTCGGCGTGCTGACCGGGGTCGGCGTGGGCGTCGGGGCCGGCGTAGGCGTCGGGAACACGATGGTCCCAGCTCCGGGCGAAGCGACGCTGGTGGCGCCGTCACATGCGGACACGGCGAGACCCGCGCAGCTCGTCAAAAGGATCAGGCTGAGGCGCTTGAAGCTAGGCATAGAGTCTCCGTTCCGGCAAACGCCGGTTAGCGAGTGAAATTTGTTGCGGGAACGACTCGGTTTATCCCCCGGCGGCCGCAGGGTCCGGCTAGGAGCCTTCCGTGACTCGACCGTGGAAGTTTGGAGAAAGTTCCGCGTCAATCTCGTGACGATAATGTTACGAGCGGCTAGGAAACTATACGTTCGTCGCGCCCGCACGGCCCTTGGGCGCAAGGGCTTTGCAAGGCGCCGCGCCTTCCATAATCTTTCCGCGGGCTATGATTTTCCCAGCTGGTGATGGAGACGGACGATGACGTCATTGGTTCTGCCTGCGCCGAATCTCTTCTCGATTGTCACGACATCCGGCCCGGGCACGCGCGCACCCGCATGGAAGGCGCTGCTCAACTGGCCGCGTTTTGGCGACACCCATGTCGATTATGCCGCGGACACCCCAAGCCAGCGCAATCTATGGGCGGCACGGCTCGATGAAGCGGTGCGCCGCGCAGACAAGCCCGTGCTGCTGATCGCCAGCGGAGAAAGCTGCTCGGCCGCCGCTTGGTGGGCGCGGCTCTCGCCCGCTGACTATGTATCCAAGGTAGCCGGCGCGCTGCTGTTTGCCCCGCGCGGCCCCGATGGCGACCAGTTCGCCTCGCCGCGCACCCCGCTCCCCTTCCCCTCTGCCGTTGTCGAGCGCAACACGACCCGCCGCGCGCTGGCGCTCGCGGAAAGCTGGGGCAGCGGCATGCTCGAGGATGGCTGGAATGCCGAGGGCGACAGCGCCTGGCAGCAGGCCCAGGCCGCCGTTATGCGCCTCACCGCCCGTGTGGTGGAACGCGAGATGCGCGTGGCACGGGCATTCGACGTTATCGTCCCCTAGCCGCCCTCTTCGCGAACACGCGCGCAGAAAACCAAAAGGCCCGCCAGTCTCGCGACTGCCGGGCCTTTTATATGGTGGGCGCGACAGGGATTGAACCTGTGACCCCACCCGTGTGAAGGGTGTGCTCTACCGCTGAGCTACGCGCCCCGAGCCGCCTTTCGGCGAATTCGGAAGCGGGCCTTTAGGCGGCAGCGATCACGCTGTCCAGCCCTTGAGCCCGCCCAAATCGATCAGTTGACCGAGTCTTTCAGGCCCTTGCCGGCCTTGAACTTGGGTTGGTTCGAAGCCTTGATCGTCATTTCCTCGCCGGTCCGCGGATTGCGCCCGGTCGATGCCTTGCGCTTGCTGACCGAGAAAGTGCCGAAGCCGACGAGGCGAACTTCGTCACCCTTTTTCAGCGAGGCGGAAATCGCGTCGAACACGGCCTCAACGGCTTTGCTCGCATCACCCTTCCCAAGCCCCGAAGTATCGGCGACCTGGCTGATCAGTTCCTGCTTGTTCATGTTGCTGGAGTCCCCCTGACAAAGACATGACTGTAAAAAATCGATGAGTCGCTGCGGCAACTCGATTTCTCAGTCAGCACGTGGGTGCTGCCCCTGTCAAAGCCTTTCCCGCTTATTTCACAGCAAAATCAAGGTTCCTCAATGGTGAACCGCGTCGCCCGCCGGTGGGATTCCAGCAGGCGGCTGAACCGCGAGCTCATCCGCATCGGTCCAGTCGATCGCCGTCAGCCCCTCGGTGAGCGCAAGCTTGAGCACTTCATCGACATGCTTGACCGGAATGATCTCCAGACCCTCGCGAATGTTTGCAGGTATTTCCGCGAGGTCCTTCTCATTTTCCTCGGGGATCAGCACGGTCTTGATGCCGCCGCGCAACGCCGCGAGCAGCTTCTCCTTCAGGCCGCCGATCGGCAGCACGCGGCCACGCAGCGTCACTTCGCCGGTCATCGCGATATCGCGGCGGATCGGAATGCCGGTCATCGTCGAAACGATCGCCGTCACCAGACCGACGCCCGCAGACGGGCCATCCTTCGGCACCGCGCCTTCGGGCAGATGGACATGAACGTCCTTGCGCTGGAACAGGCTCGGCTTGATTCCATAGCTCGGGGCACGCGCCTTCACGAAGCTGAACGCAGTCTCCACGCTCTCCTTCATCACGTCGCCCAGCTTGCCGGTGGTCTTGATCGCGCCCTTGCCCTGCACGGTCACGCTCTCGATCGTCAGCAATTCGCCGCCGACTTCGGTCCAGGCGAGGCCGGTGACGGCGCCGATCTGGTCCTCTTCCTCGGAAAGCCCGTGGCGGTATTTCTGCACGCCCGCGAACTCGGCGATGTTTTCCGGCGTGATCGTGACCGACTTCACCTTCTTCTCAAGGATCTGGCGCAGCACCTTGCGCGCCAGCCGCGCAATCTCGCGCTCCAGCGTGCGAACGCCAGCTTCGCGGGTATATTGCTGGATCAGCGTACGAAGGCCCTCGGTGGTGAGGGTGAACTCGCCGTCCTTCAGCCCATGCGCTTCGACCTGCTTGTCGATCAGATGACGCTCAGCGATCTCGACCTTCTCGTCCTCGGTATAACCCTCCAGCCGGATGATCTCCATCCGGTCGAGCAATGCCTGGGGCAGGTTGAGCGAGTTCGCGGTGCAGACGAACATCACGTCCGAAAGATCGATATCGATCTCCAGATAATGATCCTGGAACTTCGAATTCTGCTCCGGATCGAGCACCTCCAGCAGCGCCGATGCCGGATCGCCGCGGAAATCCTGGCCCAGCTTGTCGATCTCATCGAGCAGGAACAGCGGGTTAGACGCGCCCGACTTTTTGAGGTTCGTCACGATCTTGCCCGGCAGCGAGCCGATATAGGTACGGCGATGGCCGCGAATCTCGGCTTCGTCGCGCACGCCGCCCAGCGACTGGCGGATGAACTCGCGCCCGGTCGCCTTGGCAATCGACTTGCCAAGCGAGGTCTTGCCGACGCCGGGAGGGCCGACGAGGCACAGGATCGGCCCCTTCAGCTTGTTGGTCCGCGCCTGCACCGCGAGATATTCGACAATGCGGTCCTTGACCTTCTCCAGCGCATAATGATCCTCATCGAGGATCGCCTGCGCCGCGGCGATGTCCTTCTTGATCTTCGACTTCTTGCCCCACGGAAGCCCGAGCAGCACGTCGAGATAATTGCGCACCACGGTGGCCTCGGCGCTCATCGGCGCCATGGTCTTGAGCTTCTTGAGCTCGGCAGTCGCCTTGGTCCGCGCTTCCTTGCTCAGCTTGAGTGTCGCGATCTTCTGGGTCAGCTCGGCAACTTCGTCGCCATCGCCTTCCTCGCCCTCATTGCCCAGCTCGCGCTGGATCGCCTTGAGCTGCTCGTTGAGATAATATTCGCGCTGAGTCTTCTCCATCTGGCGCTTCACGCGGCTGCGGATCTTCTTCTCGACCTGCAACACGCCCAGCTCGCCCTCCATGAAGGCAAACACCATCTCAAGGCGCTTCTGGGGATTGGTTTCGACCAGCAGGCTCTGCTTGTCCGCAACCTTCACCGCGATGTTAGCCGCCACCGCGTCCGAAAGCCGCGATGCGTCCTCCAGCTCGGCAAGCTGCACGGCGGTCTCGGCCGGAAGCTTGCGGTTGAGCTTGGCGTAATTCTCGAACTGATCGACCACCGAGCGCATCAGCGCCTCGACTTCGGTGCCCTTAGCGGGCTCCTCGGTTACGGGCACGATCTCGCCGGTCAGGAATGCGCCACTCTCGTCGAGCGATTGCAGCTGGCCGCGCTCCTTGCCGCCCACCAGCACGCGCACGGTGCCGTCCGGCAGCTTGAGCAGCTGGAGCACTTCGGCGGTGACGCCGGTATCGTACAGATCGTCGCGGCTGGGATCGTCCTGTGCGGGATCGAGCTGCGAGACGAGGAAAATCTCCTTGTCGTCGGCCATCGCGGCCTCAAGGGCGGCGACCGATTTGTCGCGGCCAACGAACAGCGGCACGATCATGTGCGGGAAAACGACGATGTCGCGAAGCGGAAGGACGGGGTATGACTGCTTCATGGATACTCCTGGGGCCCAGCCGGACCCGATTCCTACACTATATGGGTGCAACCCTCGCAGCATCAATCGCAGCATCTAGTTAGCGGTGGATTACTGGCCCCTGCGGGACTTTACGGGCCTCTGAGCGCCTTGCGACACCGTGACACCGCCGCCGCTTGCCGTTAGGCTTGCCCTGTCTAGGGAGGCTTTTTCATGCGCACCGCACTTCTTTCCGCCGCCGCTTTGGTGGCGCTCACTACCCCCGCTTACGCCCAGCTCAAGCCCGGCGAACCGCCGCTGACCAAGCAGACCACCAGTTCGGGCGGTCCACTCGATCCGGCACAGGAGAAGGTCAAGTTCGCCCACGCGGACGTCGCGCTCGAAGTGCTTCCCGACACGCAGTCGATCAAGGGCGTCGCAACGCTCCGCTTCGTCACCAAGTCCGCGACCAACACGCTGGTGATCGATCTCGACAAGAATCTGCCGGTCACCGCGGTGAGCGTGGATGGCAAGGTGCTCAAGACGGGAAGCTGGAGCAATCCCGAAGGCCGGATGACGATCCAGCTCGGCAAGACTGTCGCCGCCGGCAAGACCGTGGTGGCGAAGATCACCTATGGCGGCACGCCGCATATCGCCGTGCGCCCGCCCTGGGACGGCGGCTGGACCTGGTCCAAGACGCCCGACGGCAAGCCCTTCGTCGCCACGTCGGTGCAGATGGAAGGGTGCGACCTGATCTGGCCGTGCATCGATTACCCCACCTATGAGCCCGACACGATCGACCTGCACATCACCGTCCCTGCGGGCCTCAAGGCCCCGTCGAACGGCGTGCTCAAGGGTGTCGACAAGCTCCCCGACGGCCGCACGACCTGGAACTGGCAGGCGCGCAACCCGACGCTTTACGGCGTCGCGATCAATGTCGGCCCGTATGAGGAGATTTCGGGCACCTATAAAAGCCGCTTCGGCAACACGATCCCGATGCACTTCTGGTACCTGCCGGGCGAAGGCCTCGAAGCAAAAGCCAAGGGGCTGTTTGCCGAATTCGCCCCCACCCTCGAATTCTTCGAAGAGATGATCGGCCCCTACCCCTTTGCCGATCAGAAGCTCGGCGTGGTCGAAACGCCGCACCTCGGCATGGAGCACCAGTCGATCAATGCCTATGGCAACAAATATAAGAAGACCGTCTGGGGCTATGACGACCTGTTCCAGCACGAGTTCGCGCATGAGTGGTTCGCCAACCAGCTGACCGTCAGCAACTGGGACGATTTCTGGCTCCACGAGGGCACCGGCACCTATATGCAGCCGCTCTACAGCGAATGGCGCAGCGGCAAGGGCGCCTATACGGCGGCGCTGATTCAGGCGCGCGCGGGCATCCGCGCCAAGACCGCCATTGTCGCTGGCAAGCCGCAATCCGCCGAGGACGTCTATGAGGACAAGAATGGCCGCGGCGGCGACATTTACAGCAAGGGCAGCTGGATGCTGCACACGCTGCGCGGGCTGATCGGCGACAAGGCATTTTTCGATGCGCTGCGCCTGTCCATCTATGGCCGGATCGATCCCAAGCCGGGCAATTTCAAGCCGGTTTACCGCACCACGCCCGAATTCATCGCTTTTGTGAAGCAGACTTCGGGTCAGGACCTGCAATGGTTCTTCGACGTCTATCTCTACGAAGGCGCGCTGCCCGATCTGGTCCAGACCCGCGAGGGCGGCAAGCTGACGCTCACCTGGAAGACGCCGAACGACAAGCCCTTCCCGATGCCCGTCGAAGTCGAAGTCAGCGGCAAGCTGCAGAGCGTGGCGATGACCGGCGGCACCGCCACGATCGACGCACCCGAAGGCGCGCATGTCGTGGTCGATCCCTGGGCCAAGATCCTCAAGCGCTCGGTCGATATCGAAGCGTTCCAGGCCTATCAGGCGGGTCAGCGGCGTTGAGGGGCCACCGCCTCCTCGCGAGCGGGGCGCTTGTCGCCCTGTTCGCAGCCGCCCCGGCGCTCGCCCAGATAAAGCCGGGCGAGCCGCCGATCACCAAGACCACCGAAGCATCGGGCGGCCCGATCGCGCCCGAACGCGCGGCCCTGCACCTCAACCACGTCGATCTCGCGATCGAAGTGTTTCCGGACACGCAGAAACTCGCCGGTGTCGCCACGCTGAGCATCACCACGGCCAAGCCGCAGACCGTGTTGCAGATCGATCTCGACAAGAATTTGCCCGTCACCGCGATCAGCATTGACGGCAAACCGCTCAGGGCAGGCGCGTGGAGCAATCCCGAAGGTCGACTGCTCGTAAAGCTCGCCCGCGCGTTGCGCGCTGGCCAGACCGTCGTCGTGAAGATCGCCTATGGCGGCACGCCCCACGTCGCGGTCCGCGCGCCCTGGGATGACGGCATCGTCTGGGGCAAAACGCCCGACGGCAAGCCATGGATCGCCACCACTTCGGAAGGCTATGGCTGCGACCTGTTCTGGCCCTGCCTCGATTTCCCGAGCGGCGAGCCCGACATGGTCGATCTCCACATCACCGCGCCCGCAGGGCTGACAGCGGCCGGAAACGGCACGCTGATCAAGACGGATACGCTAGCGGACGGCCGCACCACCGCGCATTGGCGCGCGCGGAGCCCCAATCCCTATTCGGTCACCCTCCAGATCGCGCCCTATAAGGTGCTGACCGGCATTTATCAGAGCCGCTTCGGCAACAAGATCCCGATGGCCTATTGGTACCTCCCCGGCCGCGACAAAAAGGCGGCCGGGCTGTTCGCCGAATTCGCACCCAGTCTCGATTTCTACGAGGAAGTGATCGGTCCATATCCTTGGTATGACGAGAAGGTCGGCGTTGCCGAGACCCCGCATCTCGGCATGGAGCACCAGACGGTCAACGCGTACGGCAACAATTATCGCAAGACCCCTTCGGGCTTTGACGAGATCTTCCAGCACGAACTCGGCCATGAATGGTTCGGCAATCAGATGTCGGCCGGAAACTGGGACGATTACTGGCTGCACGAAGGCTATGCGCAGTACATGCAGCCGCTCTACGGCCGCTGGCGCGAGGGCGAGGCCCGCTATGCGATCATGATGGACGAGTTCCGCCAGCAGATCACGAACAGCGGCGCCATCGTATCGGGCAAGATCAAGACCGAGGAAGAAGTCTATGAGGCCGAAAATGGCGGCCCCGGCCAGGACATTTACGTCAAGGGCGCATGGGTTCTCCACACGCTGCGCAACCTGATCGGCGACGCCAAATTCTTCGAGATCACGCGCCTGCTCGTTTATGGCCGCGCCGATCCGAAGCCGGGCAATTTCAAGCCGCGCTTCAGCTCGACGCCCGAATATATCGGCTACGTCAATCAGGTGACGGGCAAGGACATGAACTGGTTCTTCGACGTCTATCTGAAACAGGCGCCGCTACCCGAACTGCTCCAGACCCGCGAAGGCGACACGCTCAAGCTCCACTGGAAGGTCGCCAACGACAAGCCCTTCCCACTCCCGGTCGAAGTCTCGATCAACGGCGTGGTCCAGCTCGTCCAGATGCCGGGCGGCAGTGCAACGATCAAGGTGCCCACGGGCACCCACATCATCGTCGATCCCGCCGCACGCATCCTCAAGCGCTCCGCAAATGTCGAAGCCTATCAGGACTTCCGCTTGCGGCGGAACTGACGCCTCCGCACTCCCCTCCCTTCCAAGGGAGGGGTAAAGGGTGGGTTGGAAAAGGTCGGGGCTCGATGCCCCGGCCTTTTCTGTTTGTGGCTGGCGTTGCCTGCTCGCCTTCGCCCCGAGCCGACCAGCCAAGCTGCACGATCAGTTGGCGCTCCGTATGATGCTTATGCTTCGCGCGTGAAGAGGTTCGTGCCGGGAGTGATCTGAGCCTTCGGCCTTCCCGCCAGCAGCACGCCAAACAACCCCAGTGCCGACGTGGCCGCGCCCGCCAAAGCGATGGCCGGATAGCCCAGCCCCACCGCGATCACCCCGCCGCCCAGCGCCGCACCCAGCGCATTGCCCAGATTGAACGCGCCGATATTCACCGCGGATGCCAGGTTCGGTGCGTCCGATGCCGATGTCATCACCCGAACCTGAAGCGGCGGCACCAACGCAAAGCTCGCCACGCCCCACAGGAAGATCAGGACCGCGCTCACCCCGGCATGCGGCATGAACAGCGCGAACGCGACCAGCACCGCAGTCAACGACGCAAGCGTGACGATCAGCGTGCGATCGACCGAGCGATCGGCAAACTTGCCGCCCAGCCAATTACCCACGGTGAGCCCAAGGCCATAGGTCACCAGCATCGCCGTGATGAAGCCGAACGAGGCTTGCGTGGCGTCGCGCAGGATCGGGACGATATAGGTGAAGACGGTGAACATCGCGCTCGATCCGATCACGGTGAGCGCCAGCGCGCCCAACACCTTGCCGCGCCCGAGCACCCGCAACTCCGCCAGCGCATTGCCGCCCGTCGGCGCGGGCAAGGGCGGCAAAGTCAGCCGCAGCGCAACCATCGTCATCACGCCCAGACCAGCGATTCCCCAAAACGACGCGCGCCAGCCGAGATGCTCGCCCGCCCAGGTCGCCAGCGGTACGCCGACGACATTGGCGATGGTCAGCCCCATGAACATTGCGGCGACAGCACTCGCCCGGCGCTCCGGCGCGACAAGGCCAGCGGCGACGATCGATCCGACGCCAAAGAATGCGCCATGGTTGAACGAAGTCACCACCCTAGCGACCAGCAACATGCCATAGCTGTCCGACACGGCAGCCAGCAGATTGCCGAGCGTGAAGATGCCCGCAAGACCGATCAGCAAGGTCCGCCGTGGCACGCGCCCGGTGGAAAGCGTCACCAGCGGCGCGCCGATCATCACGCCGAGCGCATAGGCGCTGATCAGCAGCCCTGCGGCTGGGATCGATACGCCAAGGTCAGTGGCGATCACCGGCAACAGCCCCATGGGGGCGAATTCAGTAACGCCGATGCCGAATGCGCCGACCGCCAGCGCCAGCAGTCCCAGATTGAGCTTCATCGATTTTTCCTGCCTCGAGCCGCGCAGAGGCACGACTCATCTAATGATCCGGCGCATAGGTGGACGCGTAGTCCTCCCTCCGGTAGCAGGCGTGGACGCGGAGGATTTGTGCAATGGACGCAAAGGTGAGCAACGGCACCGATCGGGCGCGCGCACTCGAACTGTTCGTGGCGGTCGTCGGCACCGGCAGCTTTTCCGCTGCGGGGCGCGCGCTCGATATGAGTCCGTCCGCTGTCAGCCGCGCGATCGATCGGATCGAGGCGCGGCTTGGCGTGCGGCTGTTGCTACGATCCACGCGCGCGCTATCGCTCACCGCGGAGGGGCAGGCCTATCTACAGGCGGCTCGGCGCATCCTTACCGAACTTGACGATGCCGAGCAGCAGATCGCCGATCAGGGCGCGCCGCGCGGGCGGCTGCGGGTCAGCGCAGCGCTATCGCATGGGCGGCTCTGCATCGTGCCCCTGCTCGGCGAGTTCGCCGCACTATATCCGCACATATTGATCGATATCGCGCTCACCGATGCGCTGGTGGACGTGGCCGCAGGCCAGGCCGATGTCGCAATCCGCTTCGGCCCCATGGCTGACAGTTCGCTCACCTCGCGCAAGCTTGGCGAGAACCGGCGTATGATCGTCGCCTCGCCAGACTATCTCGCCGCGCACGGCACGCCGCAGGAGCCGGAGGATTTGCACCGCTTCAATTGCCTCAACTTCAATTTCCGCCGCGCCGAGCCGGTCTGGCCCTTCCGGCGCGACGGTCAGGATTTTGCTCTGTCGGTACGCGGGAATATCGAAGCGAATAATGGCGAGACGCTGGGCCAATTGGCGATGGCGGGCGTGGGCGTGGCTCGGGTCGGCACCTTCAGCGTGGCGGACGAACTGGCGAACGGACGTCTCGTGCCGATCCTCGAAGACTTTAATCCGGGCGACGTCGAGGCCGTTCACGCCATTTTCGTAGGCGGTGCCAGCGTGCCGGCGCGCGTCCGCGTATTCGTCGATTTCCTCGCGGCGCGGCTGCGCTGATCTTCCGGCTCGCCGCCCTTCCCCATCCCCCATTCTCCGCTTAGGCTTCCGCCACACCGGCAAGGGGGGCCATGCCATGCACGACGAGACACTCTGGAATCCCGATCTCGCGCCAACCGGGCCGGAGCAGCGGACCTGGGCATGGTATCATTACGCTGCGCTCTGGATCGGGATGATCGTCGCCGTCCCGGCATGGATGCTCGCGGCCGGGCTGATCGAACAGGGCATGTCGGCGGGGCAAGCTGCGGGCACCGTGCTGCTCGGCAACGCCATCGTGCTGATCCCGATGCTGCTGATCGGCCATGCCGGCGCGCGCCACGGCATCCCCTATGCGGTGCTCGCGCGCGCTTCGTTCGGCACCATGGGCGCGCGCATTCCCGCCCTCGCCCGCGCCTTGGTTGCTTGCGGCTGGTATGGCATCCAGACGTGGATCGGCGGCGAGGCGCTGCTGACCCTGCTCGGCATCGCGCTCGGCTCGGATCTGCGCGGCGCTCCCCTGCCCTTCCTCGGCATCGGAGCGGGGCAGTTGGCCGCCTTCCTCGTCTTCTGGACGATCCAGCTCTTCTTCGTGCGCAAGGGGCTGATGACGATCCGCCGTCTGGAGACATGGACCGCGCCGATCAAGATCCTCGTCTGCCTCGCCTTGGTCTGGTGGGCGGTGGATGCAGCGGGCGGTCTCGGCCCGATCTTCTCCGCCCCTTCGGCCTTCGTGCCGGGCGGCGCGAAGGAAGGACAGTTCTGGCTGGTCTTCTGGCCCGCGCTCACTGCGATGATCGGCTATTGGGCGACGCTCGCGCTCAACATCCCCGATTTTACCCGCTTCGCCCGCAGCCAGCGCGATCAGGTGATCGGCCAGACCATCGGCCTGCCGCCGATGATGGGGCTCATCGCCCTCGCCAGCGTCATCACCACCAGCGCCACCGTCGTCATCTATGGCGAGGCGATCTGGGACCCGGTCGAGCTATCGGGCCGCTTCGCCGGGCCGCTCGTATTGCTCGGCCTCGTCGTGATCAGCATCGATACCGTATCGTGCAACATCGCCGCGAACCTCGTCTCCTCGGCCTATGACTTCTCGTCCCTGAGCCCCCGTCGGATCAGCTATCGCACGGGCGGCATGATCACCGCCTGCATCGCGATCCTGATCATGCCGTGGAAGCTGCTCGCTTCCACCGGCGGCTATATCTTCGTGTGGCTGGCGGGCTATTCGGCGCTGCTCGGGCCGATCGCGGGCATATTGATCGCCGATTACTGGCTGATCCGCCGCACCGAGCTCGACACCGCCGATCTCTATCGCAGCGATGGCCGCTATGGCGCGTGGAACCCCGCCGCGCTGATCGCCTTCGCCGCGGGCGTGCTGCCCAATCTCCCCGGCTTCCTCGCCACCGCTGCGCCTGGCGTATTCAGCTTCGGCGGGTTCTGGATGGGCATCTACACCTGGGCCTGGTTCGTCGGGCTTGGCATCGCGCTGATCGTCTATACGCTGCTGATGCGGGCGCGCGCCGCAAAGGGCTGAAAGGGGAACGTCATGCTTCGTATTCGCACATTGCTGATCGCCATCGCGGCGCTGCTAATCCCGGCAGGTGCCATGGCGCAGAACGGCGTCACCCGGCTTACGCCGCCCGCCGGCCCGTGGACTCCGCCCGGCGTCGAGGTCGCCTTCCCCGATCAGATCGGTGAATATGCTCGATTTTCAGTGGTGGAGTATGCTCCGGACAATTGGAGCGTGGGCTACACGCTCCACCGCGGAGGTCAGCGGCTCAATGTCGCCACCGTCTATCTTTACGCGCACAATCCCGATCAGAGTTGCGTGGAGGAGTTCGAAGGCTCCGCAGGATCGATCGAGAGAAACAATCCCGGTGCCAAGCGGGTGTCGACCAGCACCGCCGCCTCGCCTGCCGGCAGGATGCCCGGCGCGGCCCATCGCGCGCTCTATTCTCTATCTTCCCCCTACGGCAGCGCCGAAGATATGGCGCTACTTTCGGAGTTATATTTCTACTGCAAGGCGGGCACCAAATGGTGGGTCAAGGTACGCGCCAGTTGGCCCGCCACAACTGACAGGAGCGCTGACACCGCAACGATCCTGCGCGGGATCAAATGGCCGGCCAACGTGGCGGACTAGCGCGCAGCCGCATCAGCCAGGCCGCGAAAAAGGCGAACACCGCCTGCCACGGCAAATGGACGCAGAGGTACCAGAAGACGAAGCGCGAGGGCTTGATTGGCTGTTCCAGCGCCTCAGTCATCAGCAGCCCATAGGTCATACAGAGCGCGCCCAGGGCGGTGAGTGCGGCGATCCCGAAAAACGATATCGCCCGCGTCGTCGGGGTCAGCGGTGCAAGGCGCGTCCAGATCAGCAGCGAAAAGGCCAGCGCGCTCCCCGCAAAGCCGCCAATCGCGCCCGTGGCGAGATGGATCAGATAATCACCCGGATCGGGCTCGAGCGGGAATGTCGCCACGCCATAGCCCCATGCGAGTTCGTTCGCGACGATATGCGCAAAGCTGAGCAGGACGGTGAAATACACCACCCGCCTGAACCAGCCGCGCTGCCGCGCGCTGACCAGCAGATAAGGCAGCCCGAACAGAGGCGTCAGATACAGGCTAGGCCCCACGACGGGCGCGAGCGCGTCCTTGGGATCAGGATAGAGCAGCAACGCAAGCGCCAGCGCCACCGCATAAACGATCGCGCCGATCAGCAGCCAGATGAATGCATGCCAGAAGCGAACATTGCGCCTGCGCGCATGCGCTTCGCCAAGAGGATCGGCGGGCGTCAAACCTCAGCCGTCACCCCGGCGAAAGCCGGGGTCTCGGGCCGCAAGCGCGCCGCGCCATTTCCTGAGATCCCGGCTTTCGCCGGGATAACAAGAGGGCCGATCAGCCCGCTTTTTCCTTTTTGGCGTAAACCCGCACGGGCTCCTTGCGCCCGTCGACGACATCCTTGTCGACCACGACTTCATCGACGCCGTCCATGCCGGGCAGGTCGAACATCGTATCGAGCAATATGCCTTCGAGGATCGAGCGGAGGCCACGCGCGCCGGTCTTGCGTTCGATTGCCCGCTTGGAGATCGCCACCAGTGCGTCGTCGTTGAAGCCGAGCTTCACCGTCTCCATGTCGAACAGCTTCTGATACTGCTTCACCAGAGCGTTTTTCGGCTCGGTGAGGATCTTTATCAGCGCATCGACGTCCAGATCTTCCAGCGTCGCGATGACGGGCAGACGGCCGACGAATTCGGGGATCAGGCCGAACTTCAGCAGATCCTCCGGCTCGGTCGAACGCAGAAGCTCGCCCGTGCGGCGCTCGTCCGGCCCGGCGACATGCGCGCCAAATCCGATCGATTTGCCCTGAAGGCGATCGCCGATGATCTTTTCTAGCCCTGAGAACGCGCCGCCGCAGATGAACAGGATGTTGGTCGTGTCCACCTGCAGGAATTCCTGCTGCGGATGCTTGCGCCCGCCCTGCGGAGGCACCGAAGCGGTGGTGCCTTCCATAAGCTTGAGCAACGCCTGCTGCACGCCTTCGCCCGAAACGTCGCGGGTGATCGAGGGATTCTCGGCCTTGCGCGAAATCTTGTCGATCTCGTCGATGTACACGATCCCGCGCTGCGCCCGCTCGACGTTATAGTCGGAAGCCTGGAGCAGCTTGAGGATGATGTTCTCAACGTCCTCGCCGACATAGCCGGCTTCGGTAAGCGTTGTGGCGTCAGCCATCGTGAACGGCACGTCGAGGATGCGCGCCAGCGTCTGCGCCAGCAGCGTCTTGCCGCAGCCGGTGGGGCCAACGAGCAGGATGTTCGACTTGGCGAGCTCGACGTCCGCACCCTTCGCGCCGTGATTCAGGCGCTTATAATGGTTGTGCACCGCGACCGAGAGAACGCGCTTGGCCTGCTTCTGGCCAATCACATAATCGTCGAGCACGTCGCAGATTTCCTGCGGCGTGGGCACGCCGCCATCCTTCTTGCTGACGAGCGCCGATTTGGTCTCTTCGCGGATGATATCGTTGCACAGCTCGACGCACTCATCACAGATGAACACCGTCGGGCCGGCGATGAGCTTGCGCACTTCGTGCTGCGACTTGCCGCAGAACGAGCAATAAAGCGTGCTCTTGGAGTCACCGCCGCTGAGCTTTGTCATTCAATTCCATCCTTCGCGCGTCTGCGCGCTACGCCACCCGCTAAGATACACGCGGGCAAATCTCGGGCAATCCGAAAACGGATATAGCCCGTAAGCTTTAAGAAGCTGCTGACGAGCCTTCTTCGGCCACGCCGGGGCGCTTCTCATATACTTCGTCGACCAGACCGAAAGCCTTGGCTTCGTCGGCCTCGAGGAACGTGTCGCGATCCATCGCCCGCTCGATCTCCTCGAGCGACTTGCCGGTGTACTTCACGTACAGGCTGTTCATCCGATCCTTGATGCGCTGGATTTCCTTGGCCTGGATCTGGATATCCGAAGCCATGCCCTGTGCGCCGCCCGAGGGCTGGTGGATCATGATGCGCGAATTGGTGAGCGCCACGCGCATGCCCGGTTCACCGGCCGCGAGCAGGAAGCTGCCCATCGACGCCGCCTGACCGATGCAGACCGTGCCGACGCGCGGACGGATATACTGCATGGTATCGTGGATCGCCATGCCGGCGGTAACCACGCCACCCGGCGAATTAATATACAGCCAGATGTCCTTTTTCGGGTTCTCGGACTCGAGGAAGAGCAGCTGGGCAGTGATCGAGGACGCCATCTGGTCCTCCACGCCGCCGGTGACGAAGATGATCCGCTCGCGCAGCATGCGCGAATAAATGTCGAACGCTCGCTCGCCGCGGCTCGACTGCTCGATGACAGTCGGAATGAGGTAACCGGTGACGGGATCGGCGGTCATCTGACCTGCATACGGATGCATAAGGGGTGATCTCTTTGATTGTGTTTTGCCCGAATGCGTACATCGGCGCTTGGTTAGCGCCGCGCAAGGGGTGAACGCGGTGAAAGGGCACGCTTAACGGGCAAGTCTTGCCGAACCATGCATGGCAGCGCACATTGTTACGCATGAGCAAGGTTCTGGTCACCGGCGGTTCGGGCTTCGTGGGAAGCCATGTCATCCTCCAATTACTCGCCGCGGGACATCTCGTCCGCACCACCGTCCGCAGCCTCTCGCGGGAAGCCGAGGTGCGCGCAACCCTCGAGCGCGCAGGTGCCGACACCTATCGGCTGGGTTTCGCCGCCGCCGATCTGGAGAACGACAAGGGCTGGGCCGAAGCCGCATCGGATTGCGACTATGTCCAGCACGTCGCCTCCCCCTTCCCGCTCGGCCAGCCCAAGGATGAGCAGGATCTGATCCGCCCCGCCGTCGATGGCACGCTCCGGGTGCTGCGTGCCGCGCGCGATGCCGGCGTCCAGCGCGTGGTGCTCACCTCTTCCTTTGCCGCGATCGGCTATGGTCATGGATCGCGCAGTTCGGCCTTTACCGAGCAGGACTGGACCGACGTGAACGGCCCCGCCGTCCAGGCCTATATGAAATCCAAGACGCTGGCCGAGCGCGCCGCGTGGAACTTCATCGAGACCGAGGGCGGCGGCATGGAGCTTTCGGTGGTCAATCCGGTCGGCATTTTCGGCCCGGCGCTGGGCAAGGATCTGTCCACCTCGGTCGAACTGGTCCGCCAGTTGATGGCGGGCAAGCTTCCGGGAACCCCGGACCTGTGGCTCGGCGTGATCGATGTCCGCGACGTGGCGAGCCTGCAGGTCCGGGCGATGACCGATCCCAATGCAGCGGGTCAACGCTATCTCGCGGTCGCGGGCGAACCCGTCTCGTTCCATCAGATGGCGCTGATCCTCCACGATCATATGGGCAGCAAGGTACCACGCCAGCTGCCCGACTGGCTGGTGCGCACGCTGGCTCTGATCAATCCGCTGGCGCGCGAAGCGGTGCCCCGGCTGGGTATTCGCGGGCGGGCGAGCAACGAAAAAGCGAAGGCGCTGGGCTGGACGCCGCGGAGCAACGAGGAAGCCATTGCGGCGACGGCGCAAAGCCTGCGCGAGTTGAAGCTGGCCTGAGCCAATAGGGGGAACCCGCCCGACACAGGCCCATTATAGGGGCAGGAGGTCTCACCATTGCCCGCCTTTGCCCCGCTCCCCGATCTGCTCGCGTCGCTGCACAATATCGGCGATCCATTGGCCGATGCCGCGATAGCTGAGGCTGCCCGGCTGGGCGTCGAAGGCGCCCGGCTGCTCGACCGGGCGGTGCGCGAAGGTCCGTCACCGGAAACCCAACCCGCAGCCGCCGCCCTTGCCGCCGACGTGCGCAGCGCGGATTGGGCCGATGCATCGCGAATGGCGCGCGGATCGGATGCCTATCTGGCGATCGGTGCCAGTTGGATCGGGCTGGCATTGGGACCGGGATCGCTCGCCCACACCTACAGCGCGCCGTCGATCGCTCGCGTGCTGGTTCGCACCGGCAACCTCACCAAAATGGCGAGGCACCGGATTCTTGAAACCGGCGCGTGGAATGTCGCGACGGTTTTGCCAGAGGGGCTGACGCCCGGCCGCGACGGCTTCGTCCAGAATCTTCAGGTCCGCTTGCTCCATGCGCGGGTGCGGCACGCCTTGCTCGCCAAGGGCTGGGACGTCGCGGCGCAGGGCATGCCGATCAACCAAATCGAACTGGCCCGCACCTGGCTGGATTTCACCTATATCCCGTTCGAAGCGCTGGCGACCTTGGGCATCACCTTCTCAGCCGACGAGATCGAGGACCTGTACCATCTCTGGCAGGTCGCCGGGCATTTGCTGGGGATCGATCCGCGCCTGTACCGCCCCGTGACCAATCAGGCCGAGGGTGCCCGGCTGCTGTCCGCAATCGACGCGAACCAGCCGCCGCCAGGAGCCGATTCGCAATTGCTCACCGCTGCGATGCTCGAGGCGATGGGCCAATTGCTCGCGCCCGAATTGCGGGTGAGCGAAGGCATGGCGACCGAACTAAGCCGCGCCGTGCTGCGCCGCCTGCACGGCGATGCGCAGGCCGATGCGCTGGGCGTGCCGCGAAGCTGGACGCGGCTGCTGCTTCCGGCAATCGCGATCGCCAATCGCGTAAAACGCGCCCGCGAACGGCGCGACCCTGCCCTTCGCGCCGCCAGCATCGCGCGCACCATCGCCACGTTTCAGGCCGGTGAAGGGCTTTTGCCCGGCGGCACGGCGTACACGCGCGCGGCCGCCGAAAGTCCCGGCGATGCCTTGCCGGTGTCGGGCTAGCTCGTATCTGGCTAGCCCGCAGCTTTCAGCGCAGCGGCCCCGGCTGCCCCAGATAGGCCAGCCGCCGGATCTCGCGCCGTCCCCGCACCACCGTGTCGAGGATCAGCCCGGCGAACAGGTTGAGGAACGCCAGGATCATCAGCCCGGTAGAGAGCAATGCCGTCGGGAAACGCGGCACGGTGTGCGTTTCTAGGAAGGTGAGCATCAAGGGCACGCTCAGCCCGATCGCCAGCAATGCGAAGGCCGCAGCGATCAGCCCGTAGAACAGCAACGGCCGCTCGGTCCGGTAGAGCGTCAGGATCGTCCGCGCGATGCGGAAGCCGTCGCTATAGGTGCTGAGCTTGGACACCGAGCCTTCGAGCCGCGCGAAATAGCGCGTCTCGGCCTCGCCCACCGGCATCTTGAGTTCCAGCGCATGTACGCTGATCTCGGTCTCGATCTCGAAACCGGCGGAAAGCACCGGAAAGCTCTTCACGAAGCGCCGCGAAAATACGCGATAGCCTGAGAAAATATCGGTGAAGCTTCGCCCGAACAGCCCGGCAAGCAGGCCGGTCATCATGCGATTGCCGAGCACATGCCCGCGCCGATAGGCGTCCGCCGCCTCATGCACGCGCGTCCCGACGATCATGTCGAGACCTTCTTCGGTCACGCGGGCGACCATCGCCGCCGCCGCGTCCGGATCATAGGTCGCATCGCCATCGGCCATCACATAGATGTCGGCGTCCACATCGGCGAACATCCGCCGCACGACATTGCCTTTGCCCTGCATCCGCTCGGTGCGGACCACAGCGCCAGCGGCGCGCGCCACCTCGATCGTGCCGTCGCTGCTATTATTATCGTAAACGTAGATAGTGGCGGAGGGCAGCGCCGCGCGGAAACCGGCAACCGTCTGCGCGATCGCCGCTTCCTCGTTATAACAGGGCAGCAGGACTGCAATGCGCGGTTCGGTCACCCATACCCCCAATTCGTCGCCCCGGCCCTGTGCCGGGGTTCACCGGGCGGCTGGGGGAGACGCTAGCGCCTCTAGCGCTTAGATTGCGGCACTGTGGACCCCGGCACAAGGCCGGGGTCACAGTTTGGGCTTAGTCGGCCTTCTTCTTGGCCGGGGCCTTCTTCGCGGGCTTCTCGTCGTCAGCAGCCTCGGCCTTCGCCGCAGGAGCCTTCTTCGTCGCAGCCTTCTTCACCGGCTCGGCTTCGACCAGCTCATCGCCAGGCGCTGCGGGCTCAACATCCGCTGCTTCGACCTTCTTGGCCTTGGCAGGCTTGTCAGCCTTTGCCTCGTCCTTGTCGGCGTCCTTCTTCGCGGCAGCCTTTTTGCCCTTGGGCTTGTGGTTGTCGTGATCGTGGGTGTGCGTGCCGGTGTCGAAGCCTTCTTCGCTCTCGATCGCAGCTTCCAGCTCTTCGCGGGTCACTTCGCGGTCGCTGATCTCGGCCTTGTCGAACAGGAAGTCGACGACCTTGTCTTCGAACAAAGGCGCACGCAGCTGGGCAGCAGCCATCGGCTCCTGACGAACATACTGCACAAAGCGCTCGCGCTCCTGCGGGCTGTACTGCTGGGCCGCCTGCGCGATCAGCTGGTTCATCTCGTTCGCGCTGACTTCGACGCCATTGGCGTTGCCGATCTCGGAAAGAAGCAGGCCCAGGCGCACGCGGCGCTCGGCGATGGCGACATATTCGGCGCGCTCATTCTCGAGCTCAGCCTTGGCGGCATCGACATCGGCTTCATGCTCGGCTTCGTGCTGCAGCTGATGCCAGATCTGGTCGAACTCGGCGTCGACCATCGAGGGCGGCACCGG
The DNA here is from genome assembly GCA_004173185.1 of Sphingomonadales bacterium. GTDB lineage: Bacteria > Pseudomonadota > Alphaproteobacteria > Sphingomonadales > Sphingomonadaceae > Sphingomonas. The sequence goes on from SEFZ01000030.1 coordinate 103,211, forward strand.
GAAATCATGGCCAGCGGCGAGCTGATCGAGCAGCTTGCGCTTCATGTGGGTGCGGGTCAGGCCATTGAGCTGCTGCTCGATCTGGCCCTTGAGCAGGCCCGTGAGCTGCTCGAGGCTCTGGAGACCCAGCTGCTTGGCGAAATCGTCGTCGATCTTGCTCTCGCCGGCGGTCTTCACTGCGGTGATCTTGAGATCGAAGGTCGCGGGCTTGCCGGCGAGATCCTTCGAACCGTAATCCTCGGGGAAAGTCACGTTGATGGTCAGCTCGTCGCCGGTCTTCACGCCAACGATCTGGTCCTCGAAGCCCGGGATCAGACGGCCCGAACCGATTTCAACGGCCATGTCGGTGCCGGTGCCGCCGTCAAAGGCAACGCCGTCAGCGGTCTTGCCGACGAAATCCATCGTGACCTGATCGCCGGTCTTCGCCTTGTGCTTCGCACCGGCATCGTCCCACGACTTCTGGCCCGCAGCGAGCTGCTCGAGCTGCGCGGTGACAGCGGCGTCATCGGCGGGAACGGTCAGGCGCTCCAGCTTGATGCCGTCGATCGAGGGGGCGGGAACGTCGGGGAGCACTTCGAGCTCAACCTTGATCTCGGCATCGCCACCCGGAGCATATTCGCCCTCAAGGCTAACCGAAGGCTGCATCGCGGGGCGCAGCTTCTGATCGGCGATCAGCTTCTGCACGCCTTCCTGGATCGATGAGTTCAGCGCTTCCTGCGCCAGCGATTCGCCGTGCATCTTGCGGATCAGGTTCGCGGGCACCTTGCCGGGGCGGAAGCCGGGCATGCGGATCGTCGGAGCGACGCGCTTCACCTCGGCTTCGACTTTCGAATCGATATCCTTGGCGGTGATCTTCAGCGTGAAGGCGCGCTTGAGGCCTTCGTTCAACGTCTCGACAGTCTGCATTTCTTCAGGCTTCCAAATAGAATGAGATCGCGGCGCCGAAACGCTGATCAAGAGCGACGGTGCCTGGTGCGGGCGAAGGGACTCGAACCCCCACACCTTTCGATACCAGAACCTAAATCTGGCGCGTCTACCAGTTCCGCCACGCCCGCAGGGGCACCGCCGGTCGCGCGGCTCTATAGCAGTCACGCACCCGGGGGCAAGAGGCAGGCAACTTGCGCGCGGTCGTTGCGTTAAGAGAACCAAAAGGAG
>SEFZ01000005.1 GCA_004173185.1 Sphingomonadales bacterium
CCCATGATACTCACCCCCGCCCGATCCGCCGAGACGCGCCGCATCCTCGCGCTGGCATGGCCGGTGATGCTGACCAGCCTCAATTGGACGCTGATCCAGCTGACCGACATCGTGATGCTCGGCTGGACCGGCACCGACCAAGTCGCCCAGTTCGGCGCGAGTCGCACCTTGCTGTTCGTCGTCATCATGGTCGGGCTGGGCTCGCTCACCGGAATCCTCGTCCACGCCTCGCGCATCGACGGTGCAGGCGAGGCCGAAAAGACCGGCGCGGTGCTCCATCAGGGGCTGGTGGTCGCCAGCACGATCGGTCTTTCGGTTGCGGCGATACTGTATCTGTTCGCGTTCCCGATGCTCACCGCAATCGGCGTGGCGCCGGCGATCGTCCCCGGTGCGGCACGCGTGGTCGAGATCATCGCGCTCGGCTTTCCGCTGACCCTGATCAACATCGCCGCCGCTTTCTTCCTCGAAGGGGTCAGCCGCCCGCGCCGCGTGATGGTGGTCAACCTCGCGATCCTGCCGCTTCATGCGCTGCTGGCTTATGCCTGGTCCGGCGGGCATTTCGGCTTTCCCGCCTGGGGCGCGGAGGGCGCCGCCTGGGCGACAACGGCAGCGGCTGGGCTGAACGCGGCGATGATGGTCGGCGCGGCCTGGACCCTGCCCGACGCCCGCGCGCGCGGCATTCGTGCCATCAGTGCCCTTCTTCGCCGCGATACGTTGCTCGGCGCATTGGCATTGCTCGGTTTCGGGATCATGCCGGCTTTGGCCTCAGGACTGGAACTTGCCGGATTCTCGGTGCTGATCTCGCTCTCTACCCAATTGGGCGACGCCACGGCGCATGCCTTTGCGATCGTCTTCTCGGTTCACAATCTCACCTTCGGCGTCGCGCTGGGGCTGGGGTCGGCGGCCGGGGTGCGCGTTGGCAACGCGATTGGCGAGGGTAATCCGGGTCAGGCGATCCCGCGCACGCTGATCGCCGCAATGCTGGCGGCAGCGGCCACAGGGGGTCTCGCTTTCCTCGCGCTGATTGCCGCGCCGATCCTCATTGACGCCTTCCCGGCGACGCAGGCAGTCCACATATTGGCGCTTTCGATGCTGCCGCTCTGGGTGCCCTTCATCCTGTTTGACGGGATTCAGATCGTCCTGGTCTATGCGCTGCGCTCACTCGGCGATCAGGTGATCACCGGGATAAACTCTATCCTGTCTTATTTCGTGATCACCGGCGGCATGGGCTATTGGCTCGTCCATAGCGGCTGGGGTGCGAACGGACTCGTGCTTGCCTCAGGCGTCGGGATGATCGCCGCCGCGCTCTTGCACGGCGCGCGCTTCTGGCAGGTCAGCCGCCGATTTCGCTCGCAAAGCTAAGCTCGACCACTTTCGCATTGGCCGGCACATCGAGCTTGGCAGAGTTGAATTCGATCGCGCCTTTCGGGCCGAGATCGCGCGTCTGCGGGGTGATCCGCCACGAATAGACCAGCCGATCCTGCTGATCGCGCAGTTCCACCCGGATATCGGGCACATGCTGCTTGTCGCCGGTGGGGTTCACCACCTTGCCCGAGACCGCGAACAACTCGCTGCCGCTCGGCATCGTGCGCAGTTCGACATTCTTGTCAGTGAAGCGCAGCGGCGTTTCTGCCGCAGTGCCGATACCGAGACCCAATTGCGCGGCGATGCCCGGCGCGCCCGAATAGAGGATCGCACCCGTGCCGAGCAGCATCGAAAAGCCCGCAACGAATGCGGCTGCGGTCCAGCGCTTGGCGGGATTGCGGCGCGGCTTGAACGGGGGCTGCGGCGCGAACGGATCATATTCGGGGGCCGGTGCGGCGGCGCTGTGGACCGATGCGTCTTCGAAGGTGCGGGCAGGCTCTCGCCTCGGCGACGGCGGCGATGCCATCGGCGCGCCATCGCTCGGCGAAGCGCGCGTCGCCAGATCGAGGACCACCGGCGCCTGGAACCAGCTATGCTTGCAGCTTGCACAGCGCACCGTGCGTCCGTCCGCGCCAATGGCGCTATCGGGGACCAGATACCGCGTACGGCACTCGCTACACTCTAGGATCATCTAAGCGTCTCACCCGTCCGGCCACAAATCAGCTGGCACGTGACAGATTCTAGACGCTTCGAATCGGCGCCACAAGATGCCCGCCTGCTTGAGCAAGACAATCCTGTGTGCAATGGCTGGCGCATGGCCAGCATCGTGCAATTCGAGAATGTCGGACTGCGCTATGGCACGGGCGCGGAGACATTGTCCGACATCTCCATGTCGCTCAATTCGGGCGCCTTCTATTTCCTCACTGGACCATCGGGCGCGGGCAAGACCTCGTTGCTCAAGATGCTCTATCTCGCCAAGCGCCCGACGCGCGGCGTGATCCGGCTGTTCGGCGAGGATGCGGGCGCGCTTCCCCGTTCGCGCCTGCCCGGTTTTCGCCGCCGTATCGGCGTGGTGTTTCAGGATTTCCGGCTGGTCCCGCATCTTTCGGCCTATGATAATATCGCCCTGCCCCTGCGCGTTGCCGGGGTCCATGAGAACGACATCGAGGCGCCGGTGCGCGAGATGCTCGCCTGGGTGGGGCTCACCGATCGGGGCAAGGCCAAGCCGCCGACGCTTTCGGGTGGCGAGCAGCAGCGCATCGCCATTGCCCGCGCAGTGATCGGCCGCCCCGAAATCCTCGTCGCCGACGAGCCGACCGGCAATGTCGATCCCGATATGGCCGAGCGGCTGCTCCATCTGTTCGATTCGCTTAACCGGCTCGGCACTACGGTGGTGGTCGCCACGCACGATTTCCATCTGCTCAATCGCATCCCGAACGCGCACATGATGCGGCTGGAGAAGGGCCGGTTGAACGACCCCACCGGCGCGCTGCGCAACCCGCCCGGGGGCGGCTCGTGAAGTTCAGCCTCCATCCCAACGCGCCCGATCGCCGCTTGCTCGATGAGAGTCGGCGCACGCGCGCAATGACGTGGATCATGGCGATCATGCTGTTCCTAACTGTGCTTGCCGGCGCGCTGGGGCTGGGCATGTTCACGGCGACGTCACAGCTCGACCGCCAATTGGCCGGGCGGCTGACCGTCCAGATTGTCGAGCCCAATGCGCAGATTCGCGATCAACAGGCCGCAGCAATGGTCACAGCGCTCGGCAAAGTGCCCGGCGTTACCCGCGCATCCGAAGCCGATCGCGCCCGTCTGGCCGAATTGCTCAAGCCGTGGCTCGGCGATGCCGGGCTCGATCCCGATCTGCCAATGCCTGCGATGATCGATGTCGAGATGCGCGGCGGTGATGTGAACGCAGTTGAGCAGGCGGCACGCGCCGTCGATCCCAATGCGCGGATCGATCGCCACGCGCAGTGGCTCGCGCCGGTGCGCAGCTTCATGTCGACGATGAGTTGGTTCGCACTCAGCCTGATGCTGCTGATCGCCACCGCGACCGCTGCGGTGGTGCTACTCGCCGCGCGCTCGGGGCTTGATACGCACCGCGACACGATCGAAGTGCTCCATATGCTGGGCTCGACCGATCTCCAGATCGCCCGGCTGTTCCAGCGGCGAATCGCCTTTGACACCTTGTTCGGCGGGCTGCTCGGCTGTGCGGCGGCGATGGGCGTGGTGTGGTTCCTGCAATCGCGGATGGGCGCGCTCGGCTCCGAAATGCTGAGCGGCGTCGCGCTTCAGCAGCGCGACTGGTTCCTGTTGCTCCTGCTCCCCATCGGCTTCGCGCTGCTCGCCACCCTTGCGGCGCGCACTTCCGTGCTTCGCGCTTTGGGCAAGACGTTGTGATCTGGCGAATTCCCCTGTTGGTGCTGATCGCCTGGGCGCTCGGTTTCGCAGCGTTCATGCTGTCGCTCGGCAAGCCGCTCGCGGATCGCAAGACTGACGGGATCGTCGTGGTGACCGGCGGGCCAGGGCGGATCGACCGTGGCCTCGAGGTGCTGCGCGCAGGCGATGCGAAGCGCTTGCTGGTCAGCGGCGTCGATCCCGATGTCCGCCCCGGCGAATTCGCCGCCCAGTACAAGATCGACCGCAGGCTTTTTGCCAGTTCGATCGATCTCGGCTGGCAGGCAGTCGATACGCGCTCTAACGCGGACGAGACTTCCAAATGGGTCGAGCGTCACAAATACAAAACCGTGCGGCTGGTCACTTCGGACTGGCATATGCCGCGCGCCAAGCTCGAGCTGTCGCACCAATTGCCGGACGTCGAAATCGTCGGGGACGGCGTAGCCAGCCATCCGGGCTTCGGCATGCTCTTCCGCGAATATCACAAATATCTGGTGCGCCGTTTCGCATTGCTGGTCGGCGCGGGCTGATGCTGCTCCTGCGCAACATCGTTTTTTCGATCGTCTTTTACGGCGGTTCGATCCCGATCGTACTGCTCGCGCCGGTATCGGGCCTGTTCGGCGCGAAGCCGCTCCGCCGTCATTGCGACGGCTGGGCCGCCTATATGCTGTGGTGCGCCCGCTGGATCATGGGAATCCATGTCCGCATCGAAGGCGAAATGCCGACAAGCCCGGTATTCTTCGCTGCCAAGCATGAGAGCAATTTCGAAGCGATCGACCTTACCCGCCGGCTGGGTGCCCCTGCCCCGGTGATGAAGCGCGAGCTGACCAAGATCCCGGTCTGGGGCTGGGCCGCGCAGAAATATGGCGGCATCGTCGCCGATCGCGCCGCCAGTGCAGCCGCGCTGCGATCGATGATGCGCGACGCGGCTATCGCCAAGGCCGAGGGCCGATCGGTACTGATCTTCCCCGAAGGCACCCGCACCTTGCCCGGCGATAGCCCCGAAATCCGCTCAGGCTTTGCCGGCCTGTATCGGATACTCGGATTGCCGGTGGTGCCGATCGCGGTGAAGAGCGGGCATGTCTGGCCGCGAAAAGGCCTGAAACATCCCGGTACCGTGGTGTTCTCGTTTGGCGAACCGATCCCGCCCGGCTTGCCCCGTCCGGAGATCGAGGCGCGGGTCTATGAAGCGATCAACAAGCTCAACAGCGCTGCGGAAGCAGACGCCCAGAGCCAGATACCGGATCGCTCGTAACCTTGGGTCCCTGCGTCCGCAGGAGAACCGGCACTATTCGTGGCTGCGCCCGAAATCGGGTGCGGCATCGTCCTGGCCCTGTTCGATGATATTGCGGCGGACCGCGCGGGTGCGGCTGAACAGCTCGAACAATTCGTCGCCCTTGCCCCAGCGAATCGCTCGCTGGAGCGCGCTAAGGTCCTCGGAGAAGCGCTGGAGCATTTCCAGCACGCCTTCGCGATTGGCGAGGAACACGTCGCGCCACATCGTCGGATCCGATGCCGCGATGCGGGTGAAGTCGCGAAAACCACCCGCGGAATATTTGATCACCTCGGAAGCGGTGACTTCTTCCAGATCCGACGCGGTGCCGACGATGGTATAAGCGATCAGATGCGGCAAATGGCTGGTGATCGCGAGCACGCGATCATGATGCGCCGGTGCCATCGTCTCGATATCGGCACCGAGACGCTTCCAGAACTCGCCGACACGCTCGATCGCCAGCGGATCGGTGCCCTCGGGCGGGGTCACGATGCACCAGCGATGGCGGAACAGCGTCGCGAACCCTGCCTCCGGCCCGCTCTTCTCGGTGCCAGCCACCGGATGCGCAGGTACGAACACGGCATTGGGCGCGGCGGCCCGCACCGCTTCGATCACGCTTTCCTTGCACGATCCGACATCGCTGAGGATCGCATCGGCGGGCAGGTCTGCGGCAATCATCGCCGCCGCCTCGCCCATCGCACCCACCGGCACGCAGAGGATCACCAGATCGGCATCAATCACCGCGGCGCCGGGCGTGTCCGCAACATCGTCGCACAACCCAATCCGCACCGCAGTCGCGCGCACTTCGGGGTCGGCGTCATGCCCGGTGACGCGCACGGTCGGCATATATTGCTGCACCGCGCGCGCGATCGACGAGCCGATCAGGCCCAGTCCGATGACAGTGACGCGGCTGAACGGAAGCATCAGGCCCCCACGATCCGGCGCAGAGCTTCGGTGAGGCCGCGAATCTCTTCCTCGGTGCCGATGGTGATGCGCAGGCCGTGCGGAAGCCCCTGCCCTGGCAGCCAGCGGACGATATAGCCCGCTTCCATCAGCGCCTTGTACGCAGTCTCGCCAGTCACTTCGCCTTCGAACAATACGAGCTGGAAGTTCGCCTTGGAAGGCACTGCGCGCAGGCCCTTATTGCCCATCGACTCGATCTGCTCTGCAAACCATGTCCGCCATTTGGCGTTGTGGCTGTAGCTATGCTGGACAAAATCCTTGTCGCCGAGCGCGGCGATCGCCGCCCGGCTCGCACCGATCCCGAACGCGAAGGGCGCGCGGATACGGTGCATCGCCGCGATCACATCCGGATGGCCATAGCCCCAGCCGATCCGCTCCGACGCCAGCCCGAAAATCTTCGAGAAGGTCCGCGTGACCAGCACGTTGGGCTGGGTGCGCGCGAGTTCGAGCCCGCCATCATCGTCTTCGGGATCGAGATATTCTGTATAGGCTTGATCGAGCACCAGCAGCACATGGCTCGGCAATCCGGCATGCAGCCGCGCAATTTCGGCCTTCGTGCTGTACGTGCCCGTCGGGTTGTTGGGATTGGCGATGAACACGAGCCGCGTCCGCTCGGTCACCAGCGACAGGATCGTATCGACATCGGTTGCGTAATCGGTGTCGGGCGCCACCACCGGCGTCGCACCCACGCGCCGCGCGGCGATATCGTAGACCGCAAAGCCGTAGCGAACATAGATGACCTCATCCCCCGGCCCGGCATACGCGCCGGCCGCGAGATGGAGCACTTCGTCCGATCCGGTGCCGTGGATGATCCGCGCGGCATCTAGATCATAATGCGCGGCAAGCGCCTCGCGCAGATCATGCGCGCTGGCATCGGGATAGCGCTCAAGCTCTTGTGCGGCGCCGGCAAAGGCCGCGCGCGCGGCTTCCGGAGTGCCAAAGGGATTCTCGTTCGACGAGAGCTTGGCAGCCTTTTTGCCCGAATCGGTGGTTGCGCGCCCGGGCACATAAGGCGCGATGGCCATGACCCAGGGCTTTGGTACGGGAGCGTTCATGGTCGCGCGGCTTGGCGGAACGGTTACCGGATGGCAAGGGTAGCGCGCTAAGGCTGACCTCTGATTGGGGTCAAGGAGGGGCAATGCGGGGCAACGGGATGTTCTGGCGCGCGCTGGAAGCGGCGCGGCGGAGCAATATAGCAGCCGCGGGCGAAGCGCCGCCCGTGCAGCGATCCTTCGCGTCGACGCGCCGTGCATTGCTCAAGGCAATCGCCGCGAGCGGCGCCGCGACGGCAATTCCCCATACTGCCTTGGCCCGCACCAGGACGCCGGGCCGAGTCGCGATCGTGGGCGGCGGCATCGCCGGGCTGAGCGCGCTGCATCATCTGCGCGAAGCCGGGGTAGACGCCCGCGTTTATGAAGGGCGCAACCGCACCGGCGGACGCATGTTCACCCACAAATCGGGTGCATGGACCTTCGAAGTCGGCGGACAGCTGGTCAACACCGACCATTATGACATGCAGGGGCTCGCCAAGCGCTTCGGCGTGGCGCTGGTCGATCGCAAATCCGATCCGCATACTACGCTGACCCTCGCCAATGGGCGCTTACTCTCCGAACCCGAACTCGCCGAGGGCCTGCGCGGCATTGCCGGCCAGATCGGCAAGGACGCCGATCTGCTCGACAAGCATCCCGGCCGCATCTCGAAGGCAATCGATTCGATCTCGATCCACGATTATCTCGAACGCCACAAATCGCTTATCCGCGAACCCTGGGCACGCCAGTTGCTCGATGCGACCAGCCGCACCGAATATGGCGTGGAGCCCAATCGGGCCTCTGCAATCGGCCTGATCTTCAACCTGCCGACGGTGGATGGCGAGCGCGTCGAAGTGCTGGGGGGTTCGGATGAGCGCTATGTGATCCAGGGCGGCAGCAGCGCGCTGATCGAAGCGATGTCGGACCATTATGCCGACCGGATCGAGACGGGGAAGCGACTGTCTCGCGTAGAGCGCCATGGCGCGGGCGTCCGCCTCACCTTCCTCGACGGCACCACCACAGAGGCGGATATGGTGATCGTCACCGTCCCTGCGCCGCTGATGCGCCAGATCGATTTCCGCATCCCTTTGCCCGCCGCCTGGCGCGCCTTCATCGCCGAGATGGAGCTCGGGTTTAACGAAAAAGTCCAGTCGGGCACCAACGCCACCCCGTGGAAAGGTCCGATGGGGATCGGCGGCGAGCTTTGGCAGACCGCAGCCGAAGATGGCTGGGCGCTTGGCTGGGACGGCAGCGTCCATAGCAAGCAAGGCGTCTCGCCGGTCTGGACCTGGTTCCTCGGCGGCGACGAAGTGGTCGCGGCAGAGGCGCTTGCCCCATCCGCGCTGGCCGCGAAGTTCGCCGCGAGCGCCGCGCCAGCGATCCCCGGGCTGATCGAAGCCGCCACCGGGCCATTTGCCCGCACCAATTGGCACGCTCAGGCGCTGACGCTGGGCGCCTATGTAAACTACGCCCCCGGCCAGCTCAGCCGCTTCGCACAACTGCTTTATATCGATTCGGACAATCCGGCCGAGCGGCAGGCTGTGGGCGCCGGTCGCGTCTGGTTTGCCGGCGAGCATCTGTCCGATGCCTTCCCCGGATATATGAACGGTGCGGCGGAAACCGGCCGGATGGCCGCCGAAGCGATCACCGGCGTGCGCGTAGGCGTGAAGGCCGCTTGAACCGCGGGGCTGTGGCCCCTAGTCCGCAATTATGTCCGACGACGCCCGCTTCGGGCTTGCCCGCACCCTTACACTGCCGGGGCCATTGCGCCTCGATGGCGGCGTGCTGCTCTCGCCCGTCGATATTGCCTACGAAACATATGGCATTCTCAACGAAGCCGCCAGCAACGCGATCCTGATCTGCCATGCGCTCACTGGCGATCAGCATGTCGCATCAGACCACCCGGTTACCGGCAAGGCTGGCTGGTGGACGCGGATGGTCGGCCCCGGCAAGCCAATCGATACCGACCGCTATTTCGTGATCTGTTCGAACGTGCTCGGCAGCTGCCTTGGCTCCTCCGGTCCCGCGAGCATCAATCCGGCGACCAACAAGCCCTGGGCGATGCGCTTCCCGGTCATCACCATCCGCGACATGGTCCGCGCACAGGCGATGCTGCTCGATCATCTCGGCATCGAGCGGCTGTTCGCAGTCGTCGGCGGATCGATGGGGGGCATGCAGGCGCTGAGCTGGGCGGGGACCTTCCCGGAGCGCACCGCCGCCGCCGTCGTCATCGCCAGCGCCGCGCGGCATTCGGCGCAGAATATCGGGTTTCACGAAGTCGGCCGCCAAGCGATCATGGCCGATCCGAACTGGCGCGACGGCGCGTATTACGAGGACGGCGCACCACCCTCGGCAGGCTTGGCCGTAGCCCGCATGGCGGCGCACATCACGTATCTCTCCGAAGCCGGACTCACCGCCAAATTCGGCCGCAAGCTGCAGGGGCGTGACGCCAAGACCTTTGGATTCGACGCCGATTTTCAGGTGGAATCCTATCTGCGCCACCAGGGCATCAGCTTTGTCGAGCGTTTCGACGCCAACTCCTATCTCTACATCACCCGCGCGCTCGATTATTTCGATCTCGCTGAAGAGCACGGCACGCTCGCCAATGCCTTCAAGGGCTCGACCACGCGCTTCTGCCTCGTCAGCTTCGACACGGACTGGCTCTACCCTACCAGCGAATCGCGCAGCATCGTCCATGCGCTCAATGCAGCGGGCGCAGCGGCAAGCTTCGTCGAATTGTCATCGCCCTTCGGCCACGACGCCTTCCTGCTCGAAAGCCCCGAATTGTCGCGCGTAGTCGATGGCTTCCTGCGTGCAGGAATTCGCTGATGCGCATCTCGTTCGACAAGGGTGAACTCGATCTCGACCTGATCCACGCATTCCTGAGCGGCGCCTATTGGTCGGTCGGCATCCCGCGCCACACCGTGGAGCGCGCGATCAAGGGCTCCTTCACCGTCGCCGCGTTCGAGCCCGATGAGGAAGGCAAGGACGAGCAGATCGGCTTCGCGCGTCTGGTCACCGATTATGCGACCTTCGCGTATCTCGCCGATGTGTTCGTGCTGCCCGCGCATCGCGGCAAGCGCGTTGCCAGCGCGATGATCCAGGCGCTGCACGATCATCCCGACCTTCAGGGCCTGCGCCGCTGGGCCTTGTTCACCCGTGACATGCAGTCAGTCTATGCCAGCCTCGGCTGGGAGCAATATCCTCACCCTGAGCGGCTGATGGTCCGCGACGATCCGGATACCCCGCGATGACCTTACGCCCCGATCTCGCGATCATCGCCGCCAATGTCGCCAAGGGCAGCCGCGTGCTCGATGTCGGCTGCGGCGATGGCGAACTGATGGTCGCCTTGCGCGACGAGCGCCAATGCGATGCGCGCGGGCTGGAGCTCGACGCCCGCAACGTCGCCTCGTCAGTCGCACGCGGGCTTTCGGTGGTGCAGGGCGATGCCGATACCGATCTGGTCGATTATCCGGATGCGAGCTTCGACTATGCGATCCTCAGCCAGACGCTCCAGACGACGCTGCGCCCCGATTGGGTGCTGGAGCAATTGCTGCGCATCGGCGGGCGCGCTTTTGTCTCCTTCCCCAATTTCGCGCATTGGCGGGTGCGCGCCTCGTTGCTGTGGGGCGGGCGGATGCCGGTCACCCGGCTGCTGCCGCTCAAATGGTATGAGACGCCCAACATCCACCACGTCACCGTCGACGATTTCCGCGCGCTGGTGAAGGAGCGCGGGATCACCGTGGAAGGTTGCTGGTTCCTTCAGGGCGACGCGCAAAAGGGCGCGGCAATGGCAAATTTCTTCGCCGAACATGCCGTGTTCCTGCTGCGCAAATGAGCGAGCGGACCGTTCTCGCGCTGCACGGCGCCTATCGCGACGATATCGGCGATCTGATCACGCGCCGGCCGCTGCCGGGGCCGCGCATCGGCAATGTCGGGGCCTTCCTGTTCCTCAATCATCACGGGCCGCAGACCTACGCGCCGAACAATCACGGCCTGCCCTTTGGCCCGCACCCGCATCGCGGCTTCGAGACGGTGACCTTCATCCTCGACGGCGAACTCGCACATACCGATTCGGCGGGACATGAGAGCATCATCCGCGCCGGCGGGGTCCAGTGGATGACCGCGGGCAGCGGCATCGTCCATGCCGAGGTCTCGCCCGCCGCGTTCAAGCGCGACGGCGGGGGCATGGAGATCCTCCAGCTCTGGCTAAATCTGCCCGCCGCGCTGAAGATGACGCCCCCACGCTATTTCGGTGCACAGGCGGAGGCCATCCCGGCGATTTCGGTGGGCAATGCGACGGTCCATCTGGTTTCGGGCGAATATGCAGGTGCGACCGGCGCAATCGAATCGCTGACCGGCAATTTCCTGTGCTGGGTCGAGACCCAAGCAGGAGCCGAGGTGCGTTTCGACGGTCTCAGCGGACGCGACGTCTTCCTCTATTCGGCGCGCGGCGCATTCGAAGTCGGCGGCGTATCGGTTCCGCACTTCAATCTCGCGCAACTGGACGATGGCGAAACGCTCACCATCACTACGCGCGAGCCGTCGCTATTCCTGTTCGGCCATGCCGCGCCGATCGACGAACCCATCGTCGCGCACGGCCCGTTCGTGATGAATAGCGAGCAGGAAATCCGGCAAGCATATATGGATTATCAGGCGGGCAAGTTCGGCGTCGCCGAAATCAACGAACGCTAAAGACTGCCCCAATTGACCGTAACGCGCGTGCCCGAACCCTCGGGCTCGACCAGCACCATGAGGCTGCGCCTGGTCGTCTCGCCCGCCGAATACATCGTCTCGCTCATCATCCGCTGCCCAAGGCCCGAAGCATTTGCCTGCGCACGCGACCAGGAGAGCGCCAGTTTAGGCGATGCCGCTGTCGTGTAGATGATCGTGCCGCTTTGCTGGCCGCCCTCGGTGCCCGTCGCGGTGCAGACCGAAATTTGCGCGTCCGCGTAAACCGGCACGAAATCGGGCTTGGTGTCGCATGCGACTGCCCCGATTCCATTGGCTGGCGCGCCGGGAACCTCCGAACCGCCGCCGCATGCGTTGATCAGCATCGTCAGTCCCAAGGCCGCCCAGCGCATGTCAGATCCTCCGATCAGAACGGAACGTCGTCGTCCAGATCATCGGGGAAGCCGCCGCCGAAATTGCCGCCGCTCTTCTGCCCGCCGCTGTTGAAATTGCCGCCGCCGCCAGCGCCGCCCCGGCTCGAGGACTGGCCCGCGAAATCATCGCCGCCACCGCTTGCGCCCCAATCGTCACCGCCGCCGCGCGAAGCACCGCCTCCGCCGCCCTGACCGCCGCCACCCGGCGCGCCATCAAGCATGGTCAGCACTGAGTTGAAGCCTTGCAGCGTCACTTCGGTCGAATAGCGGTCCTGCCCCTGTGCATCCTGCCACTTGCGGGTGGTCAGCGCGCCTTCGATATAAACCTTCGAGCCCTTGCGGAGATACTTCTCGGCGACGGTGGCGAGACCTTCGTTGAAGATCTTGACCGTATGCCACTCGGTCTTTTCCTTCCGCTCGCCCGAATTGCGGTCCTTCCAGCTTTCGGAGGTCGCAATGCGCAGTTCGACGACCTTGCCGCCATTCTGGAAGCTGCGGCTTTCCGGATCGCGGCCAAGATTGCCGACCAGGATGACCTTGTTGACGCTGCCCGCCATAAACTGTCTCGCTTGAAAAAAGAATGTGGGTGAACGGCTAACCCGCGAGACGCCGAGGGGCAACAGAGTCGGGCGTGAACAACGTGGAAAACTAGAATCCGAGCGCCCGCGCACCCCAATAGGTCGCCCCCGCCGCCGCATAAGCCAGCACGAACAGATAGACGATCATCACCGTCGGCCATTTCCAGCCATTGGTCTCGCGTCGCGCCACTGCGATGGTCGACAGACATTGCGGCGCGAACACGAACCAGGCGAGGAAGGCCAAAGCCGTCGGCAGCGACCAGCGCGAAGCGAGCTGGGTGCCAAGCGCCGCACCTTCGGAATCCTCCTCGGCATCGATCGAATAGACCGTTTGCAGCGCCGAGACCGCGACTTCGCGCGCCGCCATTGCCGGGATCACCGCCAGCGACATCTCATGGTTGAAGCCGATCGGCGCCAGCACAACTTCGAGCCCCGACGCGATCCGCCCGGCAACCGAATATTCACTCTGCTTCTGCCCCTCGGGCGCGACCGGATAGGAAGTCAGAACCCACAATACGACGGTCACACCCATGATGATCGTGCCCGCGCGGCGCAGGAAGACATAAGAGCGCTGCCAAAGCCCGATCGCCAGATCGCGGAGTTGGGGAAGCTGGTAGCGCGGCATTTCCATCATGAAGCCGCCGCCTGCGCCCTTGGTCGCGGTCCGGCGCAGAACCAGCGCCGCGAGCACCGCGCCGACGATTCCCATCAGATAGAGCGCGAGCAGCACCAGCCCTTGCAGGCCGATGCCCGGCCCCACGCTGGTGGCCGGAATGAACGCGCCGATGATCACCGCATAAACCGGCAGCCGCGCCGAACAGGTCATCAATGGCGCGATCAGGATCGTGGTCAGTCGCTCCTTGGGATCATCGATCGATCGCGTCGCCATGATGCCGGGGATCGCGCAAGCAAAGGACGAGAGCAACGGAATGAACGAACGGCCCGAAAGCCCGACGCCCGCCATCAACCGGTCCATCAGGAACGCAGCGCGGACCATATAGCCCGATGCTTCGAGCACGAGGATGAAAGCGAACAGGATCACAATCTGCGGCAGGAAGACGACCACCGAGCCGACGCCGTTGATCACGCCCTCGACCAGCAGATCGCGCAGGAAATTCTCGGGCAGATACGTGGTTGCGCTCTCGGCCAGCCAGCCCTGAAAGCCTTCGATCCAGCCGATCGGCGCTTCGGACCAGCTAAACACCGCCTGGAACATCGTGAACAGGATCGCGAGCAGGATGATCGGGCCGAGCACCGGATGCAGCACCACGCGGTCCACGCCGCGCGTAAAGGCGCGCGAACGCGGCTGCTCGACAATCGCGACCCCAGCCATCCGCCGCGCCTCGCGCTGGAAATGGGTGATATCGGAATCGAGCACCGGCATCGCCTTGGTCGCGGTACCGGTCAGGCCCGCAATCGCATCCTTGAGTGCCTCAAGCCCGCGCTTGCGCACCGCAACGGTGGCAACTACCGGCACGCCCAGTTCGCGCGACAAGGCATCGGTATCGATCGTGAGCCCATCGCGCGTCGCCATGTCGATCATGTTGAGCGCGACCACCATCGGTCGCCCCAGCGCGCGGAGCTGGAGGACGAAGCGCAGATGGTTATCAAGATTGGTGGCGTCGGCGACGACGACCAGCACATCGGGCAGCCGCTCGCCTTCCTGCCGCCCGAGCACCACGTCGCGCGTCACCTGCTCGTCGGGGCTGGAGGGATCCAGGCTGTAGGTGCCGGGCAGATCGACCAGTTCGACCGGGCGGCCATCGTTGAGGGCCATCCGCCCCGAATGCCGCTCGACCGTCACGCCGGGATAATTACCGACCTTTTGCCGGGCGCCCGTCAGCGCATTGAACAGCGCGCTCTTGCCCGCATTGGGATTGCCGACCAGCGCGACCAGAGGAGTCGTTTCCATTGGATCAGCCCGCCTGCGTCACATGGATCGCGTCGCCGATATGCTTGCGCAGTACCACCGTCATCCGCCCGATCCGGAGCGACATCGGCCCGCCGAGCCATCCCGAGGGCTGGAGCAGTTCCACTTCCACGCCTTCATCCAAGCCGAATTCACGCAGACGCCGCGACTCGCTGGCGGCAAGCTTGTGCCAATCAATCGCGCTGACGGTGCAGGGGTGCAGCGGAGCAAGCTCGGCGAGGGTAACGGACGCTGTGGGGAGACTCATGATGCGACTGATTATCAATTACATTCGCGGAACGCTAGGGCCGTGTGTGAGATATTGTCACACCACCGGATAGCGCAGCCGGCCGATAAAGCGCGACAGGCTGAAATGATGCTCGGCGGGCCTGAGCCACTGGGCCTTGGCTTTCTCGAATCGCATGATTCCATCGATCCGCCGCGACAGGAAGGCGCGGGTATCGGCAAAATCCTCGCTATCATCGTCGAGAAACACAGTGATCGTCGCGGCATAGACCCCGCCCAGAATGCCGCGCTTGGTGTAGTGGTTGTAATCGGTCGCGGTGTCGCCCGCGGCGCGCCACATCACGTCAGCCGAGCGCCAGCCAAGCCTCGCCGCCTTCGCGACATTCTGCGGCAACGCCAGCACCGCGAGTGCGCGGCGGAGCGATTCGCGGTTCGGCGCGACCAGTTCGAGCCGGGTCTCGACCAACGCGGCGATCCGTGCGCGAATCTTCATCGCGGCGAGCTTCTCCGGGGTCAGCCGCGCGAGCATGGCCGCATCGATGCTGGCAAACCATGCATCGATCATCGCCACCGGACCGTCCGAGAAGGCAAGATGCGCTATATCGCGATCGACTCCCATGCCGTCTGCTGCGGTATCGAGCGCGATATTGTTCCACCCGTCGAACGCGGCATTGGCCGCCACGGCGGGCGCGAGCGCTGCGCGCAGTTCGTCGAGCGTGGCGTCGGCTAAATCCATTACGCCGATTTAGGCTCCTTGGGCGTGGAAGCAACCTCGGAGCTGCGCACGAGCACCAGCGCAACAGCGACAAGCACCGCGCCGACCAGATCCGCCGTCGCCAGCCGCTCATTGTAAAAGCCCCAGCCCAAAGCCGCTGCCACGACGGGCTGGATCAGCAAGCCGATCCCGATCACCAGCGGCGAAAGGTGCCCCAGAGCAAAGATCATGCAGCCCTGCCCGATCAACTGGCTGACGACCGCAAGCGTAATCACCGGCCACCAATTGCCCGGCATCACGGTTTCGCCCATCGCCAGCGCGAGGATCAGCAGGGGCGGGATCGCGGCGAGCGAGGAAAGCGCAAGCGCGGGGATCGGCGCGAGTCGCTCGCGGGCCCGGGCCATGAAAATGAAATAGACCGTGTAGAGTATCCCAGCGAGCAGGCAGAGCAGATCGCCGGCCAGATTATCCGCCGAAAGGCTCGCCGAGCGCCCGAGCAACAGACCTGCGCCGATCGCGGCGAGCAGCAATGCCAGCCCCTGCAACCGCGTCGGCCACATCCGCGCGACGAAGAACCCATAGATCGGGAAGATCAACGTCGCCGAATTGCCGAACAGCGTGGAATTGGCGAGCGTGGTCTGGAGGATGCCGACATGCCAGCTGGAAAGATCGGCGGCGAAAGCGATGCCCGCAATCGCCAGCACGCCCCAAAGCCCGCGCGACGACGATACGGGCTTTGCGCCCATGCTCATCGCGATGACGAGCAGCACCGGGGCCGCCAGCGCGATCCGCCAAAAACCAGCCGCCACCGGCCCGACATCGGCTTCGCGTACAAATAAAGGCCCCGATGCCAGCGCGATATTGGCGATCACCAGCGCGATCACCGCGCGACTTTTCGTTGAAATAGTTTTTGTTGGGCCCGCGTCTTGATGCATGCCGCCCCCTAGCGCCCTATCTGCTGCAGGTCACAAGCGGAAAGATTCCAATGCCCAATCTGTTCGATCCCATCCAGCTGGGCGATATCGCTGCGCCCAACCGCATCCTGATGTCGCCGCTGACCCGGGGACGCGGCACGCGCGAGCATGTGCCCACCGCGATCATGGCCGACTATTACGCACAGCGCGCCGCCGCCGGTCTGATCATCTCCGAAGGCACCGGGGTCAGCCGCGAAGGGCTGGGCTGGCCTTATGCCCCCGGCCTGTGGACCGAAGAGCAGGTCGAAGGCTGGAAGCCGGTTACCGACGCAGTGCATCAGGCCGGCGGGCGCATCGTCGCGCAGATCTGGCATATGGGCCGCATCGTCCATCCCGATTTCCTCGACGGACAGGCACCGCTTTCGTCCTCGGCAACCACCGCACCCGGCAAAGCCCACACTTATGCTGGCAAACAGCCTTATGGTGAGTCGCGTGCCGCGACGCTGGACGATATCGCCCGCACGCTCGACGATTATTCCGTCGCGACCCGCAATGCGATCCGCGCCGGGTTCGATGGCGTGCAGCTTCACGCCGCGAATGGCTATCTGATCGACCAGTTCCTGCGCGACAATTCGAACCATCGCGACGACGATTATGGCGGCTCGCCGGAGAATCGTGGCCGCCTGCTCCGCGAAGTGGTCGCGCGCCTGATCGCCGAGGCCGGTGCCGGCCGCACCGCCGTGCGCTTCTCGCCTAATGGCGATTCGCAGGGCGTGGTCGATAGCGATCCCGAAGCCGTGTTCGTGCCCGCCGCCAAATGGCTATCGGACCAGAATATCGCGTTCCTCGAGCTGCGCGAACTGAGCCCCACGGGCACCTTCGGCGCGTCCGATCAGTCGCGCGTATCCCCCGCGATCCGCGAAGTGTTCAAACAGCCGCTGATCCTCAATCAGGATTATTCGCTGGCGCGCGCGCAGGAGGAAATCGCATCGGGCCATGCGGACGGCATCGCCTTTGGCCGGCCCTTCCTCGCCAATCCCGATCTGGTCAAGCGCCTGCGCCAGGACGCCCCCTTCAACACGCCCGACATAGCCACTTTTTATAGCCAGGGCGTCGAGGGCTATCTCGATTATCCGCCGCTGGATGCATAGCCGACCGCTAGAAGTCGCTACGCGCCGCCATACCCATTCACCGGCTGATTAAGTTCGTCGAGGAAGCGCGTTGAAGCGGCGCGAAGGCCATTCCGCGCTCCTTCGTTGAAGACGAAGAATGGGGCGATAAACAGCAGCGGCCAGAACAGAAATGCCGCGACGATCGCGATGACGAACAGCACGAGGGCGACAACGCGCAGCCCCTTGAGCTTCTCGGCTCCCGCCTGCGTTACGACGATCTGGCGCGGGCCCTTGGCATCGTACCAAGGCTTGGTGTGGAGCAGTGCCCGCCCGCGCTGATCGAGCTTGGCCGCTCGGGTCGCCGCGATCGGCGGCGTCACATCGCGGCGCATCGAGTCTCTCGCCGCAGAGGCATCGCGCCGGGGGGCCTGCTCCACCGGAGCCCGACGCATGGGATTGACCGGCGCATTGCCGTTCCAGGTGTCGATCACTTCCAGCCGCCTTCCGCGCTCGACCACCTTGTAGCGGGTGCCGGGCGCGTCCATCGGCTTCAGCCGAACTTGCTTTGCAGCGCGAGCATCGCCAGCGCGGCTTCGGCAGCCTCGCCGCCTTTGTTCTTCTCGTTCGGACGGGCGCGCGCCAGCGCCTGGGATTCGTTCTCGACCGTGAGGATGCCGTTGCCGATCGCTACGCCGTCCATCGACAGCGCCATCAGGCCACGCGCGCTTTCGCCTGCGACGATCTCGAAATGATAAGTCTCGCCGCGGATCACCACACCGAGCGCGACAAAAGCGTCATAACGCCCGCTCTCCACCGCCAGCGATACCGCGCCGGGGATTTCGAGCGCGCCGGGAACGGTCACGACTTCGTAGCTGTGCCCGCCCGCCTTGAGCGCAGCGACTGCGCCTTCGAGCAGAAGGTCATTCAGATGCGCATAGAAACGCGCTTCGACGATCAGGATGTTGGCCATTATGCGGCTCCGTCGATTGCGCGTTCGCCGACGATCGACAGGCCATAGCCGTCGAGCCCGACCAGCGTGTGGTGGGTATTGGTGAGCAGCACCATGTCTTGCACGCCCAACTCGGTAAGGATGGTCGCGCCGACGCCGTAATCGCGCAGTTCGTCCATGTCAGCCGGCTGCAATTCGCCCGAGCGCGCCTGAAGCGAGACGGTGAACTTATCGGGGCGGGCATGGCTGAGCAGCACGACGACGCCCGCGCCTTCCTTGCCAATCATTTCCATCGAGCGGCGCAGCATCCCGCCGCGCGATCCGCCTTCGCCGAAGATGTCGCTGAATGGCGAGAGCGCGTGCATGCGCACCAGCACAGGCTTGGAGGGATCGATCTTGCCCTTCACCAACGCGACCTGCTCGCTCTCGGTCGCCTTGTTCCAGAAGGTCAGCGCGGTCCACTCGCCGCCCCATTCGCTGGTGAAGCGCGTCTCGGCGCGCTTTTCGACCAGATGATCCTTGCGGCGGCGATAGGCGATCAGATCGCGGATGGTGCCGATCTTGAGGCTGTGAAACTGGGCGAACGAGACGAGATCGTCCATCCGCGCCATCGTGCCGTCCTCATTCATGATCTCGCAGATCACGCCCGAGGGATTGAGACCCGCCAACCGCGAAACATCGACCGCCGCTTCGGTGTGACCGGCGCGGACCAGCACACCGCCGTCACGGGCGACCAGCGGGAACACATGGCCCGGCGTGACGATCTCGTCAGCACCCTTCGCCGCGTCGATCGCGACCGATACAGTGCGGGCGCGATCGGCCGCCGAAATGCCGGTGGTGACACCGTCGCGCGCTTCGATCGAGACGGTGAAGGCGGTTTCGTGCCGCGTGCCATTGTGGCGGCTCATCAGGCCGAGGCCGAGCTGATCGACCCGATCCTTGGTCATCGCCAGACAGATTAGTCCGCGGCCATATTTGGCCATAAAGTTGATCGCATCGGGGGTCGCCATCTGCGCCGGGATGATCAGATCGCCTTCATTCTCGCGATCCTCGTCATCGACCAGAATGTACATCCGGCCGTTGCGCGCCTCGTCGATAATCTCTTCGGGCGTGGAGAGGAATGCGTGCTTGAGACGCGCGAGTTCAGGCTTTGCCACGAAGGGACTCCATACGCTGCAGATACCGGGCAAGCACGTCGATCTCGATATTGACTGCCTGCCCTTCGGCAAGCGTCGCGAACGTGGTCACCATTGCGGTGTGCGGGATGATGTTGAGGTCGAATTCAAAACCGGTCGCGGTATCGCGCACGGCGTTTACGGTGAGCGAGACGCCGTCGATCGTCACCGATCCCTTGGGTGCCACGAACGGCGCAAGCTCGGGGCCGGCGGAAATCACAACGCGATGCGATCCACCTTCTTCGGCCAGGCTGGTGACCGTGCCGATGCCATCGACATGGCCGGTAACGATATGCCCGCCCAGTTCGTCGCCCAGCTTGAGCGCGCGCTCGAGGTTGAGGCGACGCCCGGCGGTCCACATGTCCGAAGCGGTGCACGACACGGTTTCGCCCGACACATCAAAGGCAAACCAGCCCGCACCCTTGTCGACCACGGTCAGGCAAACGCCCGAGCAGGAGACGGATGCGCCGAGATCGACGGTGGCGGTGTCATAGCGCGTCGAAACCCGTACGCGCAGGTCGCCCTGCGTGCCGGCGGCTTCGATCGTGCCGATGTCGGTGACGATTCCTGTGAACATTAGCTCGCCGCGTAGACCTCTAGCCGGTCGCTGCCAAGCGGGCGCGCATCGACAAGCTTCCAGCGGCCATGCGCATCGGCAAGACTGCCAAGACCAATATCGCCCAAAGCCGACCTGCCTGCACCGATCAGGATCGGGGCACGGTAAAGCAAAAGCCGATCGACCAGCCCTGCGCGGAGGAACGAAGCCGCGGTGTCTGCGCCACCCTCGACAAGCAGATGATCGCCTTCAAGATGCGCGATGTCGTCAGGCGATCTCACTTCGCCAGCGGACGACAGCACCAGCCGGCGCGGCGAGCGGGTCTCCAGTCCGGGCAGCCGGACATCAAGCGTTGGCGAATCCATATCCCAGGTCCCGCGCCCGACCAGAATCGCCTCATGCCGCGCGCGTTCGAGATGTGCATGGCCGCGTGCCTCTGGCCCCGTAATCCATTTGCTCTCGCCCGATTCGAGCGCGATCTGCCCGTCGAGCGACGTCGCGAGCTTGAGCGTAACGTGCGGGCGTCCTTTGGCGCGCCGGGTGAGGAACCCGGCCATCGCCTGCCGCGCTTCGGCCTCGCGTACGCCTGTTGTCACTTCAATGCCCGCCGCGCGGAGACGCTTCACGCCCGCGCCGTTGGTCCGCGGATCGGGATCCCCCAGCGCGATTACTACGTGCGAGACACCAGCTGCGATCAGCAGATCGGAACAGGCCGGGCCGCGTTCCGATGTGTGTGCGCAGGGCTCCAGCGTTACGTAAACAGTCGCGCCGCGCGACTTTTCGCCAGCTTGGGCCAGCGCCAGCGCCTCGGCATGCGGCCGCCCGCCTGGCTGGGTCCAGCCACGCCCGACGACGCGGCCATCGGCAAGTATCACACAGCCAACATTGGGATTGGGCGCGGTTTGCCCGCGTCCGCGCTCAGATAACGCGCAGGCGGCGGCCATCCAGCGCTGGTCGGTCAGAGCCCCCACGACTTCAGCTTGTCGTCGAGCCGCTTGAATTCTTCCTGACGCTTCTGCTGCGCATCGGTGAGCGCCTTTGCCCGCGCCTTCTCCTTGGGCAGATCGATCGCCTGCTGGGCCAGGATCTCCGCATCGGTGCGGTTCTCGGCATAATCCTGCACATAGATGATCTCGGGCGCGACATAATCCTTCTTGATATTGTCGGTGTCGATCGAGAACATCAGGATCATCGTCCAGGTGAGCGCGATCGACAGCGCCATAAAGCCCACTTCATGGGGCCTGCGCGAGCGCAGAAAGGCGCGCAGATCGCGGAACGCGCGGAACGGCGAGAAGCGGGATAAGAAGTCCATATCGCCCCCAAGATAGGGATAGGGAGGCTCAGGAGCCAGCCCCCGCATCCGGATGCCCTCGGACGGTGCCGGCAAACCGGCACCGTCAGCCAAAAACGCCGCGTCAGGCGTTCTTGATCTCGAATCGCACGCTCATCGTTTTCCAGCTTTCCTGCGGGACACCGCCGCGCGTTGCGGGCTTGAAGCGCCATTTGCTCAGGGCCTGACGCTTGGTCGCTTCGAAGAATGCCGCAGTGGTCGCGCTGACCTGCTCAACTGCCTTTACGCGACCATCGGTGCCGATCAGCACCCGCACCGAGACCATACCGTCGCGTTGGGCGCGCAGTTCCGACGCGGGATATTCGGGCTGATAGGCGCTGGCGAAGCGGGGATCCTGCTTTGCGCCGATCAGCGGCGGCAGCGCGGCGGGCGGCTCGACAAGGACGTTGGTCGGGCCGGGCTGTTCGACCGGACCGATCGGGGGCGCCTCAGTCGGCATAACGGTCGTGCCGGTCATCTCCGGCTGGGTCAGCTGGGGAATCGGCGGGGTCGGGATGTAGAGTTCGACCTGCTGCGGCTTGGTTTCGAGCTTCTGCTTCTCGACCTCGACAGGCTTGGGCGGAGGCGGATCGAATGGGGTATAGATTTGAATCGGTCCGGGCGGCCTTTTGGTGCCGATCACCGTTGGCACGAAAGACATCAGACCGGCGATGACCAGCCCGTTGATCGCAAAGGCTGCACCGAAGCTGACCGAACGGGGGCTGCGCGGGGTATAGCGTTGATCGGCATACATGGCTTGCACTCCATCTCCACTTGCCGGTCAGGAGCCGGCTGCAGAGATGATACATCATTACATGAAGCAGGTAAATACTTCCCTCAACTTGTGGGGCGGAGGCGATCCAGCGTGCGATCCTTGCCGATCAGAGGGAGGAGCGCGGCCATGTCCGGCCCGTGATCGCGCCCGGTGAGCGCGAGTCGCAGCGGGAGAAACAGCGCCCGGCCCTTGCGACCGGTTGCGTGCTTGAGCGCGCCGGTAAGTTGCGACCAGGGATCGGCGGACCAGTCGAGCGTTTCCGCGGCGCCCGCTGCTTCAGCGAGGAAGCCACGGTCCTCGTCGGCGATCTCGGTTTCGATCGGCCCTTCAATCACCGACCACCAATCGGCTGCTTCGGCGACGGTCGAAAGATTTGGGCGAATCGCTTCCCATGCCGCAGCCGTCACGCCCTCTGGCAGCCGCGCGAGCACTGCATCATGGTGAAGCTGATGGACGATCTTGGCGTTCAGCCCCGCGAGTTCGGCTTCGTCGAAACGCGCCGGCGCGCGGCCAAATCGACCGAAATCGAAGCCCTCGATCAGCGGCGCGGCGCTGACAAACGGCTCGACGGGATCGCTGGTGCCCAGCCGCCCGAGCAGGGCCACCAAAGCCTGTGGCTCGATCCCCTCATCCCGGAAATGATCGACCCCGAGCGAGCCAAGCCGCTTGGAAAGCTTGCCCTCATTGCCGGTCAGCAGCGCCTCATGGGCGAAGCGCGGCGGCTCAGCGCCTAACGCCGCGAACATCTGGAGTTGGCTCGCGGTATTCGAAACATGATCTTCGCCGCGCACGACATGGGTGATCCCCATGTCGACATCATCGATCACCGAAGGCAGCAGATACAGCCACGATCCGTCGGCACGCCGCACGACCGGATCGCCCATCGTCGCAGGATCGAAGCGCTGGGGCCCGCGCACCAGATCGTCCCATTCAATCAGGGTCGTATCGAGCTTGAAGCGCCAATGCGGGCGGATGCCCTCGGCCTCCAGCTTCGCGCGCTCGGCATCGCTCAGCGCCAATGCGGAGCGATCATAGATTGGCGGCAGCCCACGCCCGAGCAGCACCTTGCGCTTGAGCTCCAGCTCCTGCGCAGTCTCATATGCCGGATAAACGCGGCCCGCGGCCTTCAACTCCTCGAATCGCGCCTCATAGCGATCGAACCGCGCCGACTGCCGCTCCTCGGCGTCGGGCGTCATCCCCATCCAGTCGAGATCCGCGCGGATCGCCTTGACATGCCGTTCTTCCGAACGCGCCTTGTCGGTATCGTCGATTCGCAGCAGGAATTTGCCCCCGTGCCTGCGCGCAAACAGCCAGTTATGCAGCGCCGTTCGCAGGTTTCCGACGTGAAGCGTGCCGGTCGGGCTGGGCGCGAAGCGAGTGATAACGGTCATTTGCGCGGCCTAAGACCGCTTATGCCCCTTTGCCAAGCGGTAACACGGCTATAAGGGGGCCGCACACTAGCAGCCAACGGGACAAGACATGAAGCTGATCGCGGGCAATTCCAACCTTCCGCTCGCTACCGCGATCGCTGCCTATCTCGAGATTCCGCTGACGCAGGCGAATGTTCGCCGCTTCGCCGACGAAGAGATTTTCGTCGAAATCCTCGAAAATGTCCGCGGCGAGGATGTGTTCGTCGTCCAGTCGACCAGCTTCCCGGTCAACGACAACCTCATGGAACTGCTGATCATGATCGATGCGCTCAAGCGCGCATCGGCAAAGCGGATCACCGCAGTGCTCCCTTATTTCGGCTATGCGCGCCAGGATCGGAAGCCCGGCCCCCGCACGCCGATCTCAGCCAAGCTCGTCGCCAATCTGGTGACCGTGGCAGGCGCAGACCGCGTACTCTCGGTCGATCTCCATGCCGGCCAGATTCAGGGCTTCTTCGATATCCCGACCGACAATCTCTGGGGTGCGCCGGTGATGTCCGCCGATATCCGCAGCCGCTTTCCGGACAAGCAGTGGATGGTGGTCTCGCCCGACGTGGGCGGCGTCGTCCGCGCGCGCAGCCTGGCGAAGCGCCTCGACAACGCCCCGCTCGCGATCGTCGACAAGCGCCGCGAAAAGGCCGGCGAATCGGAAGTCATGAACATTATCGGCGAAGTCGAAGGGCGCTTCTGCATCCTTATCGATGACATCGTCGATTCGGCGGGAACGCTGTGCAACGCAGCAGCCGCGCTCAAGGCAGCGGGCGCGGAAGATGTTGTGGCGTATTGTACGCACGGCGTGCTTTCAGGCGGGGCAGTCGCGCGGGTTGACGGATCGACGCTGGCCGAGCTGGTGATCACCGATTCGATCGGCAACCATGCCGTGATCTCCGAGAGCGAGAAGATCCGCCACCTCACCATCGCGCCGCTGCTCGCCGAAGCGATCCGCCGCATCGCCGACGAGACTTCGGTGTCTTCGCTGTTCGATTAAACGAACGCATCCCAGATCAGCTTCACGCCAACCACGATCATCAGCCAGTAAATCGCCGTGTAGAAGCGCTCTGGTGGCACGCGGCGCACCAGCCATACACCGGCCACTGTAGACAAGATCGCGACGGGCATCAGCACCGCGGCGGCAAGCAGATTGTCCCGCGTAAACTGGCCGAGCGCGAAATAAGCGGGCACCTTGATCCAGTTGACCGCGGCGAAGAAGATCGCGGTCGTTCCGACCAGCACGTCCCGCGCAAGGCCGCGCGGCAGCACCCATAATTGAAACGGCGGGCCACCGGCATGAGCGATCTGGCTAGTGAAGCCCGATGCGATTCCCGCAATCGTGCCGACCCAACCGGGTGAATTGCGCGTTTCGGTCCGTGGCTTGCGCCCGGCCCAGAGCCGGAACACTCCGAACACGATCGAGATCGCGCCCACCGCCGCCATTACCGCAGCGGGCGAAACCGAGGCGGCATAGATATAGCCCAGCCCGATGCCGATCGTCGCGCCGGGAAGCGTCCAGCCGAGCACGGCCCAGTCGACCGATCTGCGGAATGCCCAGACGCTCACCACATCCTGAACCATCAGGATCGGCAGCATGATCGCTGCGGCACGGATGGGATCGGTCACCATCGCCAGCATCGGCAGCGACAAGGCTCCCATGCCCGCAAACCCGCCCTTGGCCAGCCCGACAAGCACCACCGCAGGGATTGCGAGCGCATAGAAGTGCCAATCGTCGATCATGTCCGCGCGCTAGCGGGTTTGCGTGGCGCACCAAAGTGCCTATCGAACAAGACATGGCCGAGGATCGCACCGGACAGACCGTGGTGATGTTTATTTCCGAGCGTACGCGCGCGGATGCGGAGGGATATGCCGTGGCCGCAGCCGCGATGGCTGCGCTTGCCGCCCAACAACCGGGCTTTTGCGGCATGGATCACGTGTCGGAAGGATCGCGGGCGATCACGCTCAGCTATTGGGCCGATGAGGCAAGCGCGATCGCCTGGCGCCAGCATCCCGAACATACCGAGACGCGCGAAGCCGGGCGCGGGCGCTGGTACGCATCCTATATGCTCCACATAGCCGATATCGGCCGCAGCTATGCATGGACCCGCCCGTGAAAATAAGTGCGGTGAAGATCGGTATCGACCCCACCTTCGCTTTGCTGTTCAGCGTGATGCTGGTGGTCGCCGCCGGGAACACTGCGCTGCAATCGGTGCTGCCGGCCTTGGGCCGCTCGCTCGGCGTGGCAGACAGCGCGGTGGCGGCGGTGTTCTCGGTTTCGGCGCTTTTATGGGTCGTCGCGGCGCCGTTCTGGGCCAATCGCTCAGACCGGCACGGGCGCCGCGCAATGGTGCTGCTCGGCGTGGCAGGGTTCACGGTTTCGCTGTTCCTGTGCGGCGTCTTCCTGATGCTCGGGATCAACGGCATACTCGCGCCGGTCGCCACCTTCGCCGCCTTCATCGTCGCGCGGATGATCTATGGCGGATTTGGATCCGCCGCGCCGCCGGCGGTGCAGGCCTTGGTTGCGGGACGAACGACGCGCGAGGAGCGCACCAAGGCGCTGACGCTGGTTGCATCGGCCTTTGGGCTCGGCACCATCCTCGGCCCCGCGATCGCGCCCTATCTGGTGCTAGGTCATCTCTGGGAAGGCGGGCCGCTGATCGGGCTCGCTGGCCCGGCCTTTTTTGCCGCGGCAATTGGCGGAACATTGTGGATCGCAGTCGCCCGCCTGCTCCCGCAGGACGAAGGCTTCGCCCATGGTGCCGCCGCCAGCTACCCCTCCATCGGCGGACAAGCCACCGGCGCGACCGTCACTGCGGCGATGGCCGAGCAGAGCGAGCCGGTAGGGTTTCTCGACCGACGCATTCGGCCATGGATCATCGCCGGGCTGGTCATCGGCCATGCCCAGGCGATGACCGGGCAGGCAATCGGCTTCCTCGTCATCGACCGCCTTGGCGTCACCCCGCTCGAAGCGCTCCAGCCCACCGGCCTCGTGCTGATGATGGGCGCGATTTCCGCGCTGCTGGCGCAATGGGGGCTGATCCCGTTGCTCGACCTAAAGCCGCGCGCGCTGATCCTCGCGGGCGTCACGCTCGGCGCAATCGGCTGCGTCGCGACCGGCTCGGCCGACTCGCTCTATGGAATCGCGCTCGGATACGCGCTGACGTCGCTCGGGATGGGCCTCGCCCGCCCGGGCTTCACCGCAGGCTCTTCGCTTGCAGTTGGGCCGGAAGCGCAAGGCTCGGTCGCGGGCAAGATTACCTCGATCAACGGCGCGGCGTTCGTACTCGGGCCGTCGATCGGTGTGGGGCTGTACGAGCTGTGGCGGCCGCTACCCTATCTCGCGGCCGCCACAGGACTCGTCGTCCTGCTCGTCTATGCCTTTATCACTCTGCGCCCTTCGGGCCCCGGCCCTGAAGCATCCCAGGCGCAATAAAGCCGAGCGGCTGGATCGACGATGCCTGCTGCTTCAACTTGCCCAGCATCGCCTCATATTCGGCCTCCATCTCGGGCGTGACCGTAGCGCGCGAATCGGCAAGCGCCGCTTCGAAATTGGCCATGTCGACGGTCTTGGCCTTGAGCGATTTTCGCAATGCAACCAGACCCGCCCGGCGCACCACATCCTCCAGATCGGCGCCGGTGTAGCGCTCGGTCCGCTCCGCGATCGCGGCGAGATCGACGTCCTTGTCGAGCGGCATTTTCTCGGTCTGGATCTTGAGGATACGCTCGCGCCCTGCGGCATCGGGCACGCCGACATAGATCAGCTCGTCAAAGCGCCCCGGACGCAGCAGCGCCGGATCGATCAGGTTCGGGCGATTGGTCGCCCCGATCACCACCACCGATTGCAGCTCTTCCAGCCCATCCATCTCGGCCAGGATCGTATTGACCACGCGCTCGGTCGCCTGCGGCTCGCCCATGCCACCGCCCCGCGCGGGAACCAGCGAATCGAGCTCATCGATAAAGATCACGCACGGCGCGACCTGACGCGCACGGGCGAACAGTCGCGCAATCTGCTGCTCGGACTCGCCATACCATTTGCTGAGCAGGTCGCTCGATTTGGTGGCGATGAAGTTTGCCTCCGCTTCACGCGCGACGGCCTTGGCCAATAGCGTCTTGCCGGTGCCCGGAGGCCCATAAAGCAGGAAACCCTTGGCCGGGCGGATGCCGAGACGGCGGAACGCATCGGGATCTTTCAAGGGCAGCTCGACGCCCTCCTTGAGCCGCATCTGCGCATCGTCGAGCCCGCCGACATCCTCCCAGCGGACGCGCGGCGCTTCGACCATCACTTCGCGCATCGCGCTAGGTTGGACGCGCTTGAGAGCGTCGAGGAAATCCTCACGCGTCACCGAAAGCGTATCGAGCACTTCGGGCGGGATCGTGTGATCCTCAAGGTTGAGCCGCGGCATCAGCCGCCGCACAGCCTCGATCGCTGCCTCGCGGGTAAGCGCCGCCAGATCGGCACCGACGAAGCCGTACGTGGTCCGCGCCAGTTCGCCGAGATCAACTCGGTCGCCCAAAGGCATGCCGCGCGTATGGATGCCGAGAATCTCGCGGCGGCCACGCTCATCCGGCACACCGATCACGATCTCGCGATCGAAGCGGCCCGGACGGCGGAGCGCTTCGTCGATCGCATCGGGGCGATTGGTCGCTGCGATCACCACGATATTGGCGCGCGCCTCCAGCCCGTCCATCAGCGTCAGCAATTGCGCGACTAGGCGCTTTTCGGCCTCGCCCGAAACTTGCCCGCGCTTCGGGGCGATCGAGTCGATCTCGTCGATAAAGACGATCGACGGCGCCGACTTGGCGGCTTCCTCGAAAACCTGCCTGAGGCGCGACTCGGACTCGCCATAAGCAGATCCCATAATCTCGGGTCCGTTGATCAGATGGAAGGTCGCATCCGATTCGTTCGCCACCGCACGGGCAAGCCGCGTCTTGCCGGTGCCGGGCGGGCCATGGAGCAACACCCCCTTGGGGGGATCGACGCCGAGTCGCTGGAACAGCTCGGGGTAGCGCAGCGGAAGTTCGACCATCTCGCGCAGCTGATCGATCGTCGCGGCCATGCCGCCGATATCGTCATAGGTGACGTCGGCGCGGCGTGCGTCGCCGGCTTCCTCATATTCGGGACGCAGCTCGATCTCGGTATTCTCGTCAACATGGACGATGCCCTTGGGCGTCGCCGAAATCACCGCGAGGCGAATCTCCTGCAGCGCATAAGCCGGCGCGCGCAAATGCTGGGCGATTTGCGGGGGCATATCGTCCATCCGCTGCTGCCCGGCGGTGGCGATAACATCGCCCTGCGCGAGCGGGCGCCCGAAAAAGGTTCGTTTGAGCGCCATAGCCGAACCCTGAAGCCGCAGATTCTGCTGGGCAGGGGCAAACACCACGCGGGTCGCCGGCTTGGATTGCACTTTGCGCACTTCGACAAAGTCACCCGCACCGATTCCGGCATTGGCACGCTGCAAGCCATCGATGCGGAGAATCTCGAGCCCCTCATCCTCGCTATAAGGAAGCACGGCGCGCGCCGGGGTGCTGCGCTTGCCGACGATTTCGATCACATCGCCTTCGGTCAGACCGAGCGCCACCATCAGCGTGCGCGGAATATGCGCGAGCCCGCGGCCGCTATCCTCCGGCCGGGCGTTCGCTACCTGTAACTTGCGGACCTGGGGTTCTTCATCGGCCATTCCAGTGTTTCTCCTGTCGCGGGCAAGCGCGTAACATAGGAAACGGTTCCGAAATGACGAGGGGCTGGGCCGTATGCGTGGGGTGCGACGTGGCAAAGCCACGTCGTCGGTCGGCGCTTCTGCACCGTCGGCCGTGCGCGGCTGGAGCTTGGCAATAGCTTCGCTATCCGCCGGAATCGCCGGGCAAAAAAAAGGCCGCCCCGAAGGGCGACCGTTTGAAAGTTTTAGGAGAGGATGCCTGAAAGGCCTGATCTTTCTGCAGTGCAGCGGATTATTGTGCAAGTGCGAAATAAACCCGTCATAGATGCAATCCTTGCAATCGCATCGAACTCATATGATAACAGTCCACAGAGTGAAGAGACGTGCGGGGGGAACGCAGAAACGCTCACTCTGTTTATGACGCAACGCACAAGAGAGGCCCCCAATGCGCCGCCTTCCCCCGCTGACCGCTATCGAAGCGTTCGTTCAGGTCGCGCGCCTCGGCTCGATCAAGGCCGCTGCCGAGGAACTGGCGCTGTCTTCTCCGGCACTTAGCCGCCGCGTGCAGTCGCTCGAACGCTTTATTGGCAAGCCGCTGTTCGAGCGGCGGCATCAGGCGTTGCGGCTCAATGATGATGGCGAGCGGCTGCTTGCCGGCATCGCCCCGGCGCTCGATGCGATGACCGACGCGGTCGAGGCTATGACCAGCGGCACCGAATTGCTCCGCCTGCGACTCGGCGTGCTGCCGCTTTTTGCAACGCAGCGGCTACTGCCCAAGCTGCCCGGACTGAAGAGAAAGCATCCCGAATTGCATCTCGATGTCGATACCGGCGGGCACGGCGTCGCTCGATTGGGCGACGGGCTCGATGCAGCGATCGTGCTCGCGCGCGATGTCGATCCGGGGCTCTATGCGCGGCGGCTGGATCGCAACCGGGTCCATGTCATCGGCGCGCGTTCGCTGCTCGAAGGACCCGACCCGGTCACCCGGCCCGAGCAATTGTCCAAGCTGACCGCGCTGGTGCACCGCGACATGGCCGAGACCTTCACCGCATGGCGCGCCGCCGCCGGGGTGCCCGAGCTCGAACCCCAAGCGATCGACCATTTCGATTCGGGTACGTTGATGCTCGAAGCCGCAGCACAGGGCCTCGGCGTCGCCTTCATGCTTGAATCGCATTTCGCCGCGGCACAGGATCCGCGACTGGTCCGCCTCTTCGATCTGACCGTGGAGAGCCAATATAGCTATTGGTTCGTCTGTCGCCCGCGCGCCCTCACCCAGCGGCCGGTGCGCCTCTTCCATGACTGGGTGGTCGAGGCGATCGCCGAGGAAGTCTAGGCCAGCGCCTGGTCGCTCACATAAGGGTTGGTCTTGCGCTCATGCGCGAAATTGCTGACCGGGCCGTGGCCGGGGACAAACACCGTCTCGCCGCCCAGCGGCCATAGCTTGGTGACGATCGCGTCGAGCAAATCCTGATGATTGCCCATCGGGAAATCGGTGCGTCCGATCGATCCCTGAAACAATACGTCGCCCACGGTGGCGAATTTCGATTCGGGATGGTGGAAGATCACATGGCCGGGCGTGTGGCCGGGGCAATGATAGACGTCGAGGGTCAGATTGCCGACCGTCACCTGATCGCCATCGACCAGCCAGCGATCCGGCTCGAAGGGCATGCCGCGCACGCCATATTTCTTGCCGTCATCCTCGAGTCGCGAAATCCAGAAGCGGTCAGCCTCGTGCGGCCCTTCGATCGGCACGCCTAGCTCCGTGGCGAATTCGCCTGCCGAGCCGCAATGATCGATATGGCCATGGGTGATCAGAATCTTCTCGATCGTCACGCCATGCTGCTGCGCCGCCGCGCGCAATTTGTGCAAATCGCCGCCGGGATCGACAAAAGCACCGCGCATCGTCTCGGTGCACCACATAAGTGTGCAATTCTGCTGGAGCGGCGTAACCGGAACAATCGCGGCGCGCATGGGGGCATTCTGCATGAGGCGGAGATAGGCGGCATGGCCGCTGGCGGCAACATGGGCTTGCCCCTGGCCGCGCGCGGCTGCATTCGGGGCATGATGGGGCCACCTCCACCCTTTGTGTTGCTCGACGACGCCCGCCCGGGCGGCGCAGGCGCGCGGCTGTATCGCGATCCCGTGGGCATTGTGCGCGCCGACACGCCGGGCGACGTCAAGGCCGCGATGGAGGAACTGCGCGCAGCGCGGCAACGCGGCCTGCATGCGGCAGGCTATCTCGGCTATGACGCGGCCAAGGCCTTCGAACCGCGCGCCGAAGCGCATGCGGGCAAGGCGCCTTGCCTGTGGTTCGGGCTGTTCGAGGGCTACGAGACGGTCGCGCCAGCCGATCTGCTTCCCGATCCCGCCGGAGCATGGGCCGGAACGCCGCAGCCGGGCATCACCCGCGCCCGCTACGAAACCCAGTTCCAGCGAGTCGCCGAACTGATCGCAGGCGGCGATATCTACCAAGCGAACCTGACCTTTCGCGCAAAAGTGCCGTTCGCAGGCAGCCCGCTGGCCCTCTACGCACTCCTGCGGGCACGCGCAGCGGCAGGCTATGGCGCGCTTATCGCAACCGGCGAGCAATGGCTTTTATCCTTCTCGCCCGAACTGTTCTTCGCACTGGAGGGTGGCGAACTAACCGCGCGGCCGATGAAGGGCACGGCAGTTCGCGAGTCGGACCCGGAGCTTGACCGCGCCGCCGCCGAATCGCTCGCCACAGATCCCAAACAGCGCTCCGAAAACCTCATGATCGTCGATCTGATGCGCAACGATCTCGCCCGAGTGGCGCAGGCGGGCAGCGTTTCGGTGCCGCAACTTTTTCACGTGGAACATTATCCGACGGTGCATCAGATGGTCTCGACCGTCACCGCCACGCTTCACAGCGATCTCGACGCGCTCGATGCGCTGGCGGCGCTCTTCCCCTGCGGATCGATCACCGGCGCACCCAAGCTTCGCGCGATGGAGATCATCGCCGAGGGCGAGGACGACCCGCGCGGCCTCTATACCGGCGCGATCGGGCGGCTCGATGCCAATGGCGATGCGATGTTCAACGTCGCGATCCGGACGCTCACTCTGGACGACAATAGCGCGGCTTTGGGGCTGGGATCGGGCATCGTCGCCGATTCGAACGCATCGGAAGAATGGGCCGAATGCCTCGCCAAGGCGGCGTTCGTCACTTCGGGCGAAACTGCGTTCGACCTGATCGAGACGATGAAGTTCGATCCCGAAGCGGGGATGCCCTTACTCGAGCGCCATCTCGCGCGAATGAAGGCGAGTGCCAACCAGTTCGGCTTCGAGTTCGATCGCCACGGCGCGCGCAACGAGCTGCAAGCCGCTACCTTCCGGTTACGCGACCCGGCAAAGGTCCGGCTCTTGCTCGCACCGTCTGGCGCGATCGCGATCGGCATCTCGCCTTTGCCCGAAGCCGCAGACGGCGCGGTTCAGGTGGCGATCCGCCCGCATAAAGTCGCGTCAGACGACTTCCGCCTGTTCCACAAAACCAGCCGCCGTAATTTCTACGCTCGCGTGCCGGATACGTTCGAGACGCTCTACACCGACTCGGAAGGCTATCTCACCGAAGGCAGCTTCACGTCGGTTTTCGTCGAACGGGGCGGCGTTCTGGTCACCCCGCCGCTCCACCGCGGCCTGCTTCCCGGCGTGTTGCGCACCGAACTGCTCGAATCGGGCCGCGCCATCGAAGGCGACCTCACCCCTGCCGATCTCGAAGGCGGCTTCTTCCTTGGCAACGCCGTTCGCGGTTTAGTTGCAGCCGTTACGGTTGCAGATCGGGTGCTCACAGGTTAGGCGCGCGACCATGCAAACCTCAGCCGCGCTTAACCGTATCCAGCCCTCCGCCACGCTCGCAATGACGAGCCGTGTGCTCGACATGAAGCGTCAGGGCATCGACGTAATCGGCCTGGGTGCCGGCGAACCCGATTTCGATACGCCCGATTTCGTCAAAGAGGCCGCGATCGAAGCGATTCGCCAGGGCAAGACCAAATATACCAATGTCGATGGCACGCCCGAGCTCAAGGAAGCCATCATCGCCAAGTTCGCGCGCGATAACGGCCTGACCTATGCGGCCAACCAGATCAGCGTAAACTCGGGCGGCAAGCACACGCTGTTCAATGCCTTCTGCGCCACGATTGATCCGGGCGACGAAGTGATCGTTCCCGCGCCTTATTGGGTGAGCTATCCCGATGTCGTCGAGTTCGCCGGCGGCAAGCCGGTGTTCGTATCGGCCGGTGCCGAGCAGAACTACAAGCTGCGTCCCGAACAGCTCGAAGCCGCGATCACTGCCAAGACCAAGTGGGTCGTGCTCAATTCGCCATCCAACCCCACCGGCGCCGCCTATAGCGAAGCCGAACTGCGCGCGCTGGGCGAAGTGCTCGAGCGGCACCCACATGTGATGATCTATGCCGACGATATGTACGAGCATATCCTGTATGACGGCTTTGCGTTCCGCACGATCGCACAGGTCTGCCCGGCGCTGTTCGATCGCACGCTGACCGCCAATGGCGTGTCCAAAGCCTATGCGATGACCGGCTGGCGGATCGGCTATGCCGGCGGCCCGGCATGGCTGATCAAGGCGATGGGCAAGCTCCAGTCGCAGTCCACGTCGAACCCGTGCAGCATCAGCCAGGTGGCATCGGTCGCAGCGCTCAACGGCGACCAGAGCTTCCTGAAAGAACGCGTCACGGCGTTCCAGGGTCGCCGCGATCTCGTCGTCGCGATGCTGAACCAGATCGAGGGCATGAACTGCCCGCTCCCCGAAGGCGCATTCTACGTCTATCCCGAATTCAGCGCGCTGATTGGCAAGACCACGCCAAAGGGAATGCTGATCGACACCGACGAGGCGATGATCAACTATCTGCTCGCCGATGCGCGGGTGGCGGCGGTGCATGGCGCAGCGTTCGGCTTCTCACCGGCGCTACGGATCAGCTACGCCACGTCGGACGCGATCCTCACCGAAGCATGCGGTCGTATTCAGGAAGCCTGCGCAGCCTTGCGCTAAGCCGTTCAACGCACGACATTCGTGTCCATGCTCAAATGGACACTTTCCGCCGCTGCCCTTGCCGGGGCAACGCTGTTGCTTGTGCAGCCTTCTGCCGGAGCCGAGCGCGCCGTACCCATCCCGGTGCCCGCGCTCGATATCAATGGCCTGAAGGGCCAGCAGGTCGCCGTGCTCGCGGGCGGCTGTTTCTGGGGCATGGAAGCCGTGTTCCAGTCGGTAAAGGGCGTCACCTCGGTCACCTCGGGCTATGCCGGCGGGACCAAGGGGACCGCGACCTATACGCAAGTCTCGACCGAGACGACTCGCCATGCCGAGGCGATCCGCATCGTCTATAATCCCGAAAAGGTGAGCTACGGCACGCTGCTGCGCATCTATTTCTCAGTCGCGCATGATCCGACCCAATTGAATCGTCAGGGACCGGACACCGGCCCCAGCTATCGCTCAGCGATCTTCCCGCAGGATCCGAACCAGCGCCGCGTCGCCGCCGCCTATATTGCGCAGCTCACCAAAGCGAAGTCATACCCGCGCGCGATCGTGACCAAGATCGAAACCGGGCAGTTCTTCCCGGCCGAAGCCTATCATCAGGACTTTTTCTGGCGGAACCCCACCCACCCTTACATCGTGCGCTGGGACAAGCCGAAGGTCGCCGCGTTCCGCAACGCCTATCCGCAACTCGTGAACTGACCTTCTAGCCTTCTCCCGCCTTCGCGGGAGAAGCGTGAAATCAGACCAGCCCCATCGCCGCCAGTTCGCCGAGCAAGGCGGGCGGCAGTTCCTCGGCCCCCTCCCCGCCATCGCCCAGATCGCGCGGCGCATTTTCTCCTTCGAGATAGCGCCAGCCCTGATGCGCGCGCTTGGGGTTCGGGTGAACGAGGATCAGGCGCGGCTCCATCTCGATCGCGACTCGCCCGCCCTCGGCTTCGCCAAAGCCGATGATCGGAGTGCGCCCAACCAATTGGTGCTTGAGAATCCAGAACAACGAACCGCCGCCGACGATCTCTTCGTGCCTTTTGGGCAGATAGCGCGTCGTCAGCGCCCACGGGCCGCCACGGCTGGCCAAACGCTGGGCGAGATACTCAATCGATTCGCACCCGAAGGCGACTTTGGTGAGGTTTAGCGACACGCTTGGGATTTGGGTGCGCGGCGCGCGCTTATCAACCAACGACGCCGCTCATCGTGGCAAGGCCGAGAAACACCAGGAACCCCATGGAATCGGTGGTCATCGTGACAAACACCGATGAGGCGACCGCCGGATCGGCGTCGAACCGGTCGAGCGTGAGCGGCACCACCACGCCGGCAAGCCCGGCGATCAAAATATTGGCCATCATCGCCGCCGCGATCACGCCGCCCAGCAACGGATGTCCGTAAAACAGCGCCACCGCGACACCGATCACCAGCGCGATGGTCACGCCGTTGAGCAATGCGATCGAAATCTCGCGGCGAATCGCCCGCAGCGTGTTCGATTGGGTCAGCTGGTTCATCGCCAGCGCGCGGACGGTCACCGCCATTGTCTGCGTGCCCGCATTCCCGCCGACGCCCGCGACGATCGGCATCAGCGCGGCCAGCGCGACCATCTTGCTGATCGTGCCCTCGAAAAAAGTGATGATCGTCGCCGCGATCAGGGCAGTGCCCAGATTGGCGATCAACCAGCGCACGCGCGACTTGTAGCTGTCGATCACCGGCTCGTTAATGTCGCCATCGCCCGCGCCCGACAGCAGCAGCGCATCCTCGCCCGCTTCTTCGGAGATGATGTGAACGACGTCATCTACGGTGATCTGACCAACCAGCCGGCCGCTGGGATCGACCACGGCGGCAGAGATGAGCGCATATTTCTGGAAGCGCAGCGCGACTTCTTCCTGATCCATATCGACCGGGATCAGCGTCTGCTCGCGTTTCATGACGTCAGCGACCTTGACGACGCGCGGCGTGCGCAGGATCCAGGACAGCGCACAGGTGCCGACCGGCTTGTGCGCCGGATCGACGACGAAGATTTCCCAGAAATCGGTGGGCAGCTCGTCTTCGCCGCGCAGGAAATCGAGCACGTCGCCGACGGTCCAATGTTCGGGCACCGCGATCAGCTCGCGCTGCATCAGGCGGCCGGCGCTCTCCTCGGCAAAGGACAGCGCTTCCTCGATCGCGGCGCGGTCATCGGGGTCGAGCGCTTTCAGAACCTCGCGCTGGTCCTCGGGCTCCATATCCTCGATGATCGCAACCGCGTCATCAGTATCGAGTTCGGAGGCGAGATCGGCGACCTGTGCCGCGGTAAGCGCATCGACCAGCGCCTCGCGAACCCAGTCGTTCATCTCCGACAGCACATCGCCGTCGATCAGATCGGCGATAGCGGCGACCAGCGCGCGGCGGTCTTCGAATGGCGCGAGTTCGACCAGATCGGCGATGTCGGCGGGGTGAAGCGGCTCGACCAGCGTGTGCGCGGCAGCGAAATCGCCTGCCTCGACGGCTTCGAGCACTGCGCTGACGAACGCCGGCTTCAGGCGATCGTCCTTGTCGAGTTCGCTCTCGGGCGCAGAATCCTGAAGTTCGGTCTCGCTCATCGTCCGACCTCCCTTATTTGGCCCCATTCCGCCGCTGCCACCCTAGCCCATGATTTGCAAGTCGGGTCCCGCGCGACTACTTGCCCGCCAACAAAACTGGAGACCCCCCGTGACTGAATTCACCAAGCTCAACCTTACGCTCGACACCGGCGAAGTGACGATCAAGCTACGCCCCGATCTGGCCCCCGGCCATGTCGAGCGCATCGGCACGCTCGCCAATGAAGGCTTTTACGATGGCGTGGTCTTCCACCGCGTGATCGATGGTTTCATGGCGCAGGGCGGCGATCCCTCGGGCACCGGCACGTCGGGCTCGGACAAGCCGAACCTCAAGGCCGAATTCAACAAGGAACCGCACGTGCGCGGCGTCTGCTCCATGGCCCGTACCATGGCGCCGAACAGCGCCAATTCGCAGTTCTTCATCTGCCTCGACGATGCGACGTTCCTCGATGGTCAGTACACCGTCTGGGGCGAAGTGACCGAGGGCATGGACGCTGTCGACGCGCTCCCCAAGGGTGAGCCGCCGCGCAATCCCGGCAAGATCGTCAAGGCGACCGCAGAATAAATGATTCCGGCCCCTCTTTCGGGAGGGGCCGTTTTTCTCAGGCGAATCCGTACGCGATCAGCGCCGCATAAACGGCCAGGCCAAGCATGGTCAGCATCGTGATTCCGATGCCAATGCCGCGGCCGAGCATCCAGCCATCCATGCCGAACGCGTGCAATATGCGCCCGACGACATAAAGCAGCGCCACGATCCACAGATAGAGATTCGCGCCGCGCGCCAATTCGATCAGCGCGAAGAGAATCAGCACGATCGGGGTATATTCAGCAAAGTTGAGCTGCGCCCGCATGCGCGCGATCAGTCGCGGGCTGCCGCCATCGCCAACAAAAATCTTCTCCGCGCCGCGCACCTGGCCGATGCGATAGCCTAGCCAGAAATTGAGCAATGCGGCTGCTGCGGCGGTCGTCAGCGCTATGGGCAATACAAACATGGAGGTCCCCTTTATGGTCGGGCACCCTTACACCGCCTTGCAACTCCGGCAAGAATCGGTATAGGCGCGGCTCGCTTCGTGACCAGTCCGCCGGTCCGGCGAGCGCGAGGCTATCCTCTCGCTTGCCCGGTAGTCCATGCGGGCGTATCGCGATTTGATTCTATTTGTACGTGAAAAGGTGCCGAAATGGCCGTCCCCAAAAGAAAGACCTCGCCTTCGAAGCGCGGCATGCGCCGTTCGCACGATTCGCTCACGGTCGCAGCGTTCCAGGAATGCCCGAACTGTGGCGAACTGAAGCGTCCTCACAACCTCTGCACCGCCTGCGGCCATTACAATGGCCGCGAGATCACGGCCGAGGGCTGATCACGCGGTTAGGGGCTGGCCGGCATGACTAACTCCTCGCGAATCGCCGTCGATGCGATGGGTGGCGACGAGGGGATAGCCGTCATGTTGGCGGGCGTCGCCCGTGCGCGCCGTCGATTCGAGGGGATGGAATTCATCCTTGTCGGCGACGAAGCGCAGATCCGTGCGGGCCTCGAAACCCATCCGAACCTGACCGCCGCGTCGGAAATCGTCCATGCCCCCGCAGTGGTGGCGGCGGACGAGAAACCGAGCGCGGCGCTTCGTCGCGCCAAGACGACATCGATGGGAATCGCCATCGATCTGGTCAAGCAGGGGCGCGCAGGGGCTGCGGTCTCCTCGGGTAATACCGGGGCGCTGATGGCGATGGCCAAGCTCTCGCTGCGCACCATGCCGGGCATTGATCGCCCCGCGCTCGCGGCGTTGCTGCCGACGCTGGGCGAGAATGACACGGTGATGCTCGATCTCGGCGCCAATACCGAAGTCGACAAACGCAATCTCGTCCAGTTCGCTGTGATGGGCGCGGCCTATGCGCGCACTGCCCTCGATCTCGAACGCCCGCGTGTCGCTTTGCTCAATATCGGCACCGAAGAGCTGAAGGGCACCGATTCGATTCGCGAAGCTGCGGCAGAACTGCGCGCCGCCACGCATCTCCGGCTGAACTTCACTGGCTTTGTCGAAGGCAACAAGCTGTCGCGCGGCGATGTCGATGTGATCGTCTGTGACGGTTTTTCGGGCAATATCGCGCTCAAGACCATCGAAGGCACAGCGCGATTCGTCGCTGACCTGCTCAAGCGCGCTTTCACCAGCTCGACGCGGTCGAAGATCGGTTTCCTGATCTCGAAGCCCGCGACCGAGCTGCTGCGCCACCATCTCGATCCCAACAATCACAATGGCGCGGTCTTTCTCGGCCTCAACGGCATCGTCGTGAAAAGCCATGGCAGCGCCAACGAGGCCGGTGTTGCCACTGCGATCGGTTTCGCCGCCAAGATGCTGCGCGACGATCTCAACCGGCGCATTGCTGAGGACCTCGGCAATTACGAAGCGAAGGCAGCGTGATCAGGTCAGTTATCATCGGCACCGGCTCGCAATTGCCGGCGCGTCGCGTCTCCAATGCCGAACTGGCCGAGCAGGTCGATACTACCGACGAATGGATCGTGGAGCGCACCGGCATCCGCTTTCGCCATATCGCCAGCCCCGAAGAGACCACCTCGACGCTGGCGACCGGCGCATGCAAGGCCGCGCTCGCAGCGGCGGGCGTTGATGCGCAGAGCATCGATCTGATCGTCCTCGCCACCGCGACACCCGATCAGACCTTCCCCGCATCGGCCACCAAGGTCCAGGCAGCGCTCGGCATCAACGATTGCGTAGCGTTCGACGTGGCAGCGGTCTGCTCGGGCTTTCTCTACGCGCTGCAGGTCGCCGATTCGATGATCCGCGCGGGCGCACACAAGCGCGCGCTGGTAATCGGCGCCGAGACCTTCAGCCGCATCCTCGACTGGGAAGACCGCACCACCTGCGTCCTATTCGGCGATGGCGCAGGCGCGATTGTGCTCGATGCACAGGACAGCGAGGCCGAATCGGGCCGCGGTATCCTCGCGGCCAAGCTGCACGCCGATGGCCGCCACAACGAACTTCTCTATGTCGATGGCGGACCTTCGACCACGGGCACCGTCGGCAAGCTGCGCATGAAGGGCCGTGAAGTCTTTCGCCACGCAGTGGTCAATCTTGCTTCCGTGATGGAGGAAACGCTCAGCGTGGCAGGCCTCACATCGGCGGATGTCGATTGGGTGGTGCCGCATCAGGCCAATGCCCGGATCCTCGACGCAACCGCGCGCAAGCTGGGCCTCGCCCCTGAAAAGGTGATCGTCACGGTCGATCAACACGCCAACACATCGGCCGCATCGGTCCCGCTGGCGCTCGACACCGCCGTGCGCGACGGGCGGATCAAGCGGGGCGATCTGATCGTGCTCGAAGCGATGGGCGGCGGCTTTACTTGGGGCGCTGCAGTCGTTCGCTTCTGATCAGCTTCATAAAAATGCATTTATTGTTACCGTCGCGTAATGTTCTCGTTTGCTGGGTGAGCAACATCTGCTAGGCAGAGATCAATATAGATCAATTTTTGTAGGGGAAGCGCGACCATGTCGGCTGCGGGCACGCTGACTAGGGCCGATCTGGCAGAATCGCTTCATCGCGAAGTGGGTCTTTCGCGCGCCGACGCCGCGCGCATCGTCGAGCAGATCCTCGGTCACATGTGCGAAGGCCTGTCGAAGGGCGAGAACGTCAAAATCTCCGGATTTGGCAGCTTCATCCTGCGGGACAAGGGCGAGCGCGTAGGCCGCAATCCCAAGACCGGAATCGAAGTGCCGATCGCACCACGCCGGGTGCTAACCTTCCGAGCCAGCCAGATGATGCGCGACCGCATCGTCTCGGCCGGCTGAGCGACGCGCAGTGCCGCCGGCGACCGAAAAGGCCGCTGGCGCGCTACGCACCATCGGCGAGCTGGCCCAGGAAATTGGCCGGCCCCAGCACATATTACGCTATTGGGAGACGCGTTTTCCGCAGCTCCGCCCGCTGACCCGCGCAGGCAATCGCCGCTATTATCGGCCCGACGATGTCGCGCTGGTGCACCGCATCCACGATCTGCTGACGAACCATGGCTATACGATTCGCGGTGTGCAGAAGCTGCTGGCCGAGGAGAAGGCTGGCCGCGCCGCTGCCAAATCGGGCGGACCCAGTGCCGCGGAATTCCGCGCGATTCGCGATTCGCTCGTGAAAGCGCTGGAGGAAGACGCCGGCTAGGGCGCGTCCGGGCCGAGGCTTGGATCGAGATCGCGAGGGCGCACAAAGCGAACCAGTTCGCCCTTGCCCGGCGAAACCTGCTCCCAATCATCGACGTCGAAGCGCATCTCGGCGAGGCTCGCCGTGGGAAACTTGGTCTCGACATCATCGCGCGCCGGGTTGCGGTCGTCGGGAACGAGCATCAGCACCAGCTCTTCGAGCCCCGGATTATGCCCCGTTAGCAGCGCGCGATCCGCACCTTCGGGAAGTTCGCGGACAAGATCGAGCAGAGTCGCTGCAGAAGCGAGATAGATGCGTTGGTCCCAGGCAGGCGCGAGATCGCTGCCATAGCCGGTGCCGACATGCTCGAGCGTTTCCTTGACCCGCACCGCGGGAGACGCGGCCACATGATCGAATTCAAGACCCTGTGAGCGCATATACCGCCCCATCATCGCAGCAGCCCGCTGACCCTTGGGATTCAGCGGGCGATCAAAATCGCGCGAGACGGGATCGTCCCAACCCGATTTAGCATGACGGAGGATCGTGAGCGTCTTCATGGGCGTCCGATTGCGGCGTTTGCCGGGGCCTCATGCCGCATGCGTGTGTCCAAGGAAAGTCGAACCCGCTCGACTGCCTCATCAAGCGTCACGCGTTTCACCGGCGTGCCGGGCGGAAATGCGTCGAGCAGCCGCGACGGGCTGGCAGCGGAAAGCAATACGAAGGTGCCGCGATCGTCCGCACGGCGAATCAGCCGCCCGAATGCCTGCGCCAGCCGCGCCCGCACGATCCGGTCGTCAAACGCCGTGCCGCCACCCGCCAGCCGCCGCGCCGAATGAAGCACCGTCGGCTTGGGCCAGGGCACGCCCTCCATCACCACCAGCCGCAGCGAATGGCCGGGTACATCGACCCCGTCGCGCAAGGCATCGGTGCCGATCAGCGAGGTGCGAGGATCGTCGCGGAAGATATCCACCAACGTGCCGGTATCGATCGGATCGACATGCTGGGCGAGCAAGGGCAGCCCCTCACGCGCCAGCCGATCGGCGATGCGGGCATGCACGGCGCGGAGCCGACGAATAGCTGTGAACAGCCCCAATGTGCCGCCTTCGGCTGCGACAATCAGCCGGGCATAGGCATTGGCCAGCGCGGGCAAATCGCCGCGCTTCACATCGGTGACGATCAGCACTTCGGCCTGTGACCGATAATCGAACGGGCTGACCGCTTCGAAGCGCTGCGCAGCGCGCTGAAGGTGCGAGGCCCCGGTGCGTGCCTCCGCGACATCCCAATCGCCGCCCGCCCGCAACGTTGCCGAGGTGACGAGTGCGCCGTGCGCAGGCTCCAGCACCGTTCTGGCAAAGGGTTTGCTCGGATCGAGCCAATGGCGGTGCAGCCCGACATCATATTCGCGCCCTTCGACCCGATCGATCGCGAGCCAAT
The DNA here is from genome assembly GCA_004173185.1 of Sphingomonadales bacterium. Lineage (GTDB taxonomy): Bacteria > Pseudomonadota > Alphaproteobacteria > Sphingomonadales > Sphingomonadaceae > Sphingomonas. Next base: position 42,602 of record SEFZ01000005.1, read on the forward strand.
CGACATATTCGGGATCCGCTGGCCCGCCGATTCGCGCGATAAGCGCCAGCCATGCGCCCACCGTATCGGTGCGCCAGCCGAGCGAGGCGATCGCACCTTCGATTCGCGCACGCGCCGGGCCGTCCATCCAATCAGGGGCTTCGGCGAGCACCGCTTCGAGTCGCCGCCCGAGCGTCACCAAGGGCCGCATCAGCGCGTCGAGCGCTGCCGCCGCCGGACCCGCCGCTTCGACCAACGCCGGATCGGGTTCGGCCAGTTCGGTCTCCAGCCCATAGCCCGCATCCGCCGAGCCGTTGGCGTCTCGCGCATAGACAAGGCCCCGCACCGCCGCGAGCAGATGCTCGACCGGACCGAAGGGATCGCCTTCGTTGAGTCGCTGGAGCCATCCGTCGCTGGGCAAGGCATGCGCCGCCTCGACCGCTTCGCCGATCGCCCGCCCGCCTTCATCGTCATAGCTCGCCACATCGGAAAGCCGCGCCGCGAGGCCACGCCGGCGCCCACGCGCTCCCGATTCGGGGCCGGTGACCCAGCGGCGAATCTCGATGGCTTCCTGCCCGGTCAGCGCCGCGGAAAACATCGCGTCCGCCGCGTCGAACAGATGATGCCCCTCGTCGAACACATAGCGAGTCGGCCGATTCGCGGCTTCGCGACCGCGCGCCGCGTTGACCATCACCAGCGCATGATTGGCGATGACGATATCGGCTTCGGCACTTGCCCGCGCGGCGCGTTCGATGAAGCATTTCCGGTAATGCGGGCACCCGGCATAGATGCACTCGCCGCGCCGATCGGTCAGCGCCGTCGATCCGTTGCGGCGAAAGAGCGTGGGCAGCCAGCCGGGCAGATCGCCACCGATCATGTCGCCATCCGCGCTATATGCCGCCCAGCGCGCCACCAGTTGCGCGAGGATCGCCGCACGTCCGGCAAAGCCGCCCTGCAGCGCATCCTCCAGATTGAGCAGGCAGAGATAATTTTCGCGACCCTTGCGCGTGACGATGCGCTGCTTGCGCGTGGCCTCATCAGGAAATAATCGTTCACTCTCATGCGCGAGCTGGCGTTGCAGCGCCTTGGTAAAGGTCGAGACCCACACCGCGCCTTCGGCCTGCGCAGCCCAGAGCGATGCGGGGGCCAGATACCCCAGCGTCTTGCCGATCCCCGTGCCTGCCTCAGCAAGCACCAGATTGGGCGAATCGCGCATGTCGCGCGGGGCAAACGCGCCCGCCGCCGCCGCGGCAAAGTCGCGCTGGCCCTGTCGGCGCTCGGCGCCTTGGCCGGTGAGCGTGGCGAGTCGCTCGGCCACCTCCGCATCGCTCAATGTCACCGTGCGCGGCGAAGGACGCGGCGCTTTCTCCTCCCATTCGGGCAGTTTTGAGAACAGCCAGCGTTCATGCTCGACCGGCTTGCTGACGACCTGACTCACCACCGGTGCCCAGGGCCAGCGCAGCCGGAACAGCGATTGCACGCTGGTCCATGCACCCTCGCGCTCGGCCCAATCGCCCTTTGGCGTGGCGAGCAATGCCTCCGCCGCGCGGCGCAGGAACGCGGCAATCTCGCTATCCTCGGCCGGAGCATCCAGCCCGGCGACGCGCGCAAGCCCCTTGGGCGTCGGCACCATGAAGCGGGCGGGGCGGAGGAATGCATACAGCTCGAGCAGATCGAGGCCGTTAAGTTCGGGATGCCCAAGCCGCTGCCCGATCAGCGGCGCATTGAGCAGGATCACCGGCGTATCCGCCGCAATCCGGATCGCTTCGCCGCGGCTGACTGCGCGCGTCTCCTCCGCAGTCGCGATCCACACGCCGCCATGGCTTGCGTGTAGCGCGGGATAAGGAAGCGAAGTCACCGCCGCGTTGTTGCCGAAAGGGAACAGAATGGCAACGCTGGATTCGCCGCCAAGTGGCTCATTCGCCCGGCGCGCGGCGCTCCCACAGCCGGGCAAATACGTGCCGATAATGCCAGGCAAGTGCTGCAAACCATATCGGCCAGATGCTCCCCCACACATAATTATGCGTCAGGAACCAGTGAAACGCCCCGATAACGAAAATCGGCGACGCGAGGATCAGCAGCCCGATCGGTGCGCTGCGATCAAAAAGCATCGCAAGACCGCCGGCCAGCAAGGCGGCGATCAGCGCGGGGTTCATGAACCCCGACGCATTGAGCGCATCGGTGAAGCGCGCGGCCGCAGGGATTGTCTCTGGAGGGTGCTGCCCGCCAAACTCGATCAGGATCATGATCGGCGCATAGATAAAGAAGAGTCCGAACAGGACTCGCGCAACGCTCCAAGCGAGTTTGCGATAGTGCATGTGCGGAAAGCTAAAGCCGCATCTGTGCGTCTGCAATTGCGATTCACGACCATTCGGGCCAAGGATTTTCGCGATGACTGACACACAAGCTCTCCGCGCAGCCGCACTCGAATCCAAGGCCTGGCCGTATGAAGAGGCCCGCAAGCTCGTAAAACGCTATCCGCAGGGCAAGCCCGATGGTTCGCCGATGCTGTTCGAGACCGGCTATGGCCCATCAGGCCTGCCGCATATCGGCACCTTCCAAGAGGTTCTGCGCACCACCATGGTCCGCAAGGCCTATGAGGAGATGACGGGCCTGCCGACGCGCCTGATCGCGTTCAGCGACGATATGGACGGCCTGCGCAAGGTGCCGGACAATGTGCCGAACAAGGAAATGCTGACAACGCATCTCGGCAAGCCACTCAGCCGCATTCCCGATCCCTTCGGCACGCATGAGAGCTTTGCCGCGCATAACAATGCGATGCTTCGCGAATTCCTCGATCGCTTCGGCTTCGAATATGAGTTCGCCTCCTCGACCGAATATTATGCCAGCGGCCGTTTCGACGAGACTCTGCGCGAGGTGCTGCGCAAGTACGATGCGATCATGGGCGTGATGCTGCCTACCTTGCGTGCCGAGCGGCAGGCGACCTACTCGCCGGTGCTGCCGATCAGTCCGACCAGCGGCATCGTTCTTCAGGTGCCGGTCGAAGTGGTGGATGCCGAAGCGGGGATCATCCGCTTCGTAGATGAAGGCGAGACCGTCGAGCAATCGATCTTCGGCGGCCAGGCGAAGCTCCAGTGGAAGCCCGATTGGGGAATGCGCTGGGCAGCACTCGGCGTCGATTACGAGATGTACGGTAAGGATCTGATCGATTCGGGCGTGCTCGGCGGCAAGATCGCCCAGATCCTTGGGGCCCGTCGGCCCGAGGGACTAATCTATGAGCTGTTCCTTGATGCCAAGGGCGAGAAGATCTCCAAGTCCAAGGGCAATGGCCTCTCGATCGAGCAATGGCTGACCTATGGCCCCGACGAATCGCTGGCCTTCTACATCTATCGCGAGCCCAAAAAGGCCAAGGCGCTGCATCTCGGCCTGATCCCGCGCGCGATCGACGATTATTGGCAGTTCCGCGGCAATTACCCGTCGCAGGAAATCACCCAGCAGCTCGGTAACCCGGTTCACCACATCCACAACGGCCCGCCGCCAGCAGAAACCCTGCCGGTGACCTTCGGGCTGCTGCTCAACCTGGTCGGCGTGATGGGCGAGGCGAGCAAGGAGCAGGTCTGGGGCTATCTGGCGAACTATGTGCCCGACGCGACGCCCGAGACCTATCCGGCGCTCGACCATCTGATCGGCTATGCGCTCAACTATGTGCGCGACGTGGCGGACAAGCCGGTGCGCCGCGCGCCTGCGGGCATCGAAGTGGCCGCGCTACAGGATCTCGATCGCCTGCTCGCCGGGCTGGGCGACGATGCCTCTGCCGAGGATATCCAGAACATCGTCTATGAGATCGGCAAGGAGCGCTTCGGCAAGGAAGCGCTGCGCGACTGGTTCAAGACGCTCTACGAGACGCTCTTGGGGTCCGAGCAGGGGCCGCGGATGGGCAGCTTCATCGCGCTCTATGGGGTGCCAAACAGCCGCAAGCTGATCGCGGAGGCATTGGCCAAGACATGACCTCCACCGAGCCCGTCAACGAAGACGAAAAGCCCGAATCGGCGCTGCGCCATTTCCTGCACAGCGAAGCAGCGGGTGGCATCTTCCTGATCGCGGCTGCGGCGCTTGCGATGCTCGCGGCAAATTTGCCGGGCGTGTCCGAAGCCTATTTCCACCTGCTCCATCTGGAGACAGGGCCGGTGCTCTCGCCAGTGCTTGGCCCGATGACGGTGCATCTGTGGATCAATGACGGGCTGATGGCGGCGTTCTTCCTGCTCGTCGGACTCGAGATCAAGCGCGAGTTCGTCGATGGGCGGCTGGCGAGCTGGGATCGACGCCGGCTTCCCGTCGTCGCCGCTGCAGCAGGCATGATCGGGCCCGCGATCCTCTATCTGCTCGCGACATCCTCCACGCCGGGCCTCGGCGCAGGCTGGGCGATCCCCGCCGCGACCGACATCGCCTTTGCGATCGGCGTGCTGGCGCTGCTCGGCAGCCGTGCGCCTGCGTCGCTCAAGCTGTTCCTCACCACCGTCGCGATCGTCGACGATATGGGCGCGGTCGCGATCATCGCGGTCGCCTATACCGCGCATATCAATCTGCTCGCTCTGGGCGGAGCGGCGGTCGTGCTCGCCGCGATGGTTGCCATGAACCGCTTAGGGGTAAGGCGGCTTGCTTATTATCTGGCGATGGCGCTGCTGCTCTGGTTCCTCGTCTTCCTCTCAGGCGTGCACGCAACCATCGCGGGCGTGGCGGCGGCGATGACGATCCCGATCGTCAAATCGCCCGGCCAGCCCGACGACGTCACTTCGCCGCTGCACCGGCTGGAGCATGGCCTGCATCCCTGGTCGGCGTTCCTGATCGTGCCGCTGTTCGGGTTCGCCAATGCCGGGGTGTCGCTGGCTGGCATGTCGCCCGCGATCCTGTTTGCGCCGCTGCCGCTGGGCATCATGCTGGGGCTGTTTTTCGGCAAGCAGATCGGCATTTTCGGCAGCGTCTGGATCGCAGTGAAGACGGGCTTCGCGAAAAAGCCGGGCAATGCGAGCTGGACGCAGATCTACGGCGTGAGTCTGCTCGCCGGCATCGGCTTTACGATGAGCCTGTTCATCGGGGGCCTCGCCTTTCCGGGTCGGCCCGAACTGGTGGATGAGGTCAAGATCGGCGTGCTGGCGGGATCAATACTGTCTGCGCTGGCTGGATTTATCGTTCTGCGCACCGCAAAGGCGAATTAATGCGCACCTTCTTCGATCCCCGCCAGCTGGCCCACGCGCCCGCGCTTGAGCTCCACAATGGCGCCTATGTTCCGCACGCCGAAACCCCCTATCGCGCCGAATCGATCGTGGCGGCGCTCGATGGTTTCGTGCTTCCTACCGATCATGGCGAAGCGCCAATCCGCGCGGTGCATGATGTGGGGTATCTCAACTTCCTCAAGACCGGCGCACAGGCTTGGGCCGCGGCCGGTCGATCTGGAGACGCTGTCGGCTATGTCTGGCCCGTCGTACGCCGCCGTCCGCTCAACCTCAGCCGCATCGATGCATTGTTGGGGCAATATAGCTATGACGGTGGCACGCCGCTGACCATAGACACCTGGGGTGCCGCCTATTGGAGCAGCCAGTGCGCGCTCTCCGCGCTCGATGCCGTACTTGCTGGCGAGCGCGCCGCCTTCGCGCTGTGCCGCCCGCCCGGTCACCATGCAGGCACGGACTATCTTGGCGGCTATTGCTACCTGAACAACGCCGCAATCGCCGCACAGGCGGCGCGCGACGCGGGTGTCGCGCACGTGGCCATCCTCGATGTGGACTATCACCACGGCAACGGCACGCAGGACATTTTCTGGGAGCGCGACGACGTTTTCTTCGCCTCGATCCACGCCGATCCGGCGACCGATTATCCGTTTTACTGGGGCCATGCCGATGAAGCCGGCGAAGGCGAGGGCGCCCGCACTACGCTGAACCTGCCGCTGGCCCAGGGCTCCGACCTCGCAGTCTTCCGCGCGGCGCAAACCGAAGCGCTCGATGCCATCGCTGCATTCGATCCCGGGCTGCTGGTGCTCAGCTTCGGCGCCGACACCTTTGCCGAGGATCCGATCTCGCACTTCAAGCTGCTACACCCCGATTATAAGGTGCTCGCCGGTGATATCGCCGCACGCGGCTGGCCCACGGTGATCGCGATGGAGGGCGGGTACGCCGCCGGGGCGTTAGGCGAAAACGTGGCGTCGTTTCTGAGCGGCTTCGACCAATAGGGCCACGCCCAGGATCGCCAGTCCGCCCAGCGACAACAAGGCACCGACCCAGCCGGTCGAGGTCAGGCCATAACCGCCTGCAATCGCCATCCCGCCCAGCCACGGCCCCAGCGCGTTGGCGGTGTTGAACGCCGAGTGGTTGAGCGCGGCCGCCAGCCCCTGTGCCTTGCCCGCCACGTCCATCAGCCGCACCTGAAGCACCGATCCGAGCGACCCGGCAAAGCCGATCGCGAAGATGTTGATCGAGATCGTCCAGATATTGCCCGCCGCGAGCGGATAAAGCGCCAGCGCCACCGCGCTCCATAGCAGCAGCACCGCCGCCGTCGGCATCAGCGCGCGATCCGCGAAGCGCGGGACGATCAGATTGCCCGCGGTCATGCCAACGCCGAAAATCGCGAAGATCAGCGGCAAAGTCGCCGCCGGTGCCCGCGTCACTTCGAGCAAGGTCGACGCCACATAGGTGTAGACGCAAAACAGCCCGCCAAAGCCGACAGCGCCGATGCCCAGCGTCAGCCACACCTGCGTATTCCTCAGCGCGACCAGTTCGGCGAGCGGGCTGGCGGTGCGATCCGCCACATCGCGCGGCGCGAACCGGTAGACCAAAGCCATGGTCAGCAGCGCCAGCAAGGCAACGACACCAAAGCCCCAGCGCCAGCCGATCGCCTGTCCCAGCCAATTGGCGAAGGGCACGCCGATCACCGTCGCTACCGTTAGCCCCAGCAGCACGCGTCCCACCGCCTGGCTGCGCTTGTTCGCCGGAACCAGCGATGCCGCGACCAGCGCCGCGATCCCGAAATAAGCCCCATGCGGCAGCCCGCTCAGGAACCGGAACACCAGCATCCAGTGATAATCGGGTGCCAGCGCGCTCAGGCCGTTGAAAATACCGAACGACGCCATCAGCAGGATCAGCAGCGTGTGCCGCGATAGACGCGCTCCCATCACCGCAAGCAACGGCGCGCCGACCACCACGCCCAGCGCATAGGCACTGATGACATGCCCCGCAGTTGGCTCATCGATGCCAAGTCCCTCGGCGAAATAGGGCACAAGGCTCATCGTCGCGAACTCGGTCGTGCCGATCGCGAACCCGCCCATCGCCAACGCGAAATGGACGAGCGCGACGGGGGTCGTGCGTTTTGTTTCAGGGGGTTGCATGCGCTGGGCCGTGGCGGTGCTGGCCAGCAGCGTCAACGCCGCCTGCGTGCAAGCGCAGATGCACGCCGCGCAAGCAAAAGCCGCCCGGAATCGCTTCCGGGCGGCCTGTGTTGCTTCAGCCGCTAAGGCTCAGAGCTTTTCGGTCAGTTCGGGCACGATCTTGAACAGATCGCCGACCAGGCCGATGTCCGCGACCTGGAAAATCGGCGCGTCTTCGTCCTTGTTGATCGCGATGATCGTCTTGGAGTCCTTCATGCCGGCCAGATGCTGGATCGCGCCGGAGATACCGATTGCGATGTACACCTCAGGAGCAACGATCTTGCCGGTCTGGCCGACCTGATAGTCGTTGGGCACGTAACCCGCATCGACCGCGGCGCGCGATGCGCCGACGGCTGCGCCGAGCTTGTCGGCGAGCGGCTCGATGATCGAGTGGAAGTTCTCGGAGTTCTGCAGCGCGCGGCCGCCCGAGACGATCACCTTGGCGGCCGTCAGCTCGGGGCGCTCGCTCTTGGCGATTTCCGCCGAGACGAACTTCGAGATGCCGGTGTCGCTCGCGCCTGAGACGGCTTCGACGGTGCCCGAACCACCCGTCATCGCTGCCTTGGCAAACGCCGTGCCGCGCACGGTGATGACGAGCTTCTTGTCGCTGGTCTTCACGGTGGCGATCGCGTTGCCGGCATAGATCGGACGGGTGAAGGTGTCGGCACCCTCAACCGAGAGGATGTCGCTAATCTGCATCACGTCGAGCAAGGCAGCTACGCGCGGAGCGATGTTCTTGCCGTTGCTGGTCGCGGGGAACAGCACTGCGTCATGATCGGCCATCAGGCCAACGATCAGCGGCGCGACGTTCTCGGCGAGCGCATGGCCCAGCGATGCATCATCCGCGAGATGGACCTTGCCCACGCCCGCAATGCCGGCGGCCTGATCGGCAACAGCCTTGCAGCCCGCGCCTGCGACGAGGAGATGGACTTCCCCCAGCTGCGCAGCGGCGGTGACGACGGCGAGGGTAGCATCCTTGACGGACGCATTGTCGTGTTCGACCCAGACGAGCGTCTTCACTTGGCGACTCCCATTTCCTTGAGCTTCGCGACCAACGTGTCGACGTCAGGCACCTTGATGCCTGCCGAGCGCTTGGCCGGCTCGATCGTCTTCAGCGTGGTCAGGCGTGGCGAGACATCGACGCCGTAATCGGCGACGGTCTTCTTCGCGACCGGCTTGGACTTGGCCTTCATGATGTTCGGCAGAGTCGCATAGCGCGGCTCGTTGAGGCGCAGATCGGTCGTCACGATCGCGGGAGCCTTGAGGTCCACGGTCTCGAGGCCACCATCGACTTCGCGGATCACCACGATCCGGTCGCCCGTCACGTCGAGCTTCGACGCGAACGTGCCCTGCGGCCAGCCGAGCAACGCCGCCAGCATCTGGCCGGTCTGGTTGCTGTCGTCATCGATCGCCTGCTTGCCGAGGATCACCAGACCCGGCTGCTCTTCATCGCAAACCGCCTTGAGCAGTTTGGCGACGCCGAGCGGCTCGACCTCATCATCGGTGGCGATCAGGATCGCACGGTCCGCACCCATGGCGCGCGCGGTGAGCAGCACGTCGGTCTCGGCCTTGGCCACGCCGATCGTCACGACGACCACTTCGGTCGCTGCGCCCTTTTCCTTCAAACGGATCGCCTCTTCCACGGCGATCTCGTCGAACGGGTTCATGCTCATCTTCACGTTCGCCAGATCGACGCCCGTGCCATCCGCCTTCACCCGAGGCTTCACATTGTAATCAAGCACCCGCTTGACCGGTACGAGTATTTTCACACCACTCTCCTATGCTTCGATCCTGTCCTGGGGAGGATAGGCTCGATGCCGAACTCAAGCGCGCCTTGTCAGGCTGCCTGCTTGACCTCGGCCACAATCTTCTTTGCTGCGTCGCCAAGATCATTTGCCGCCACGATCGGGAGACCCGAATTGGCGAGAATGTCCTTGCCCTGCTGCACGTTGGTACCTTCGAGGCGAACCACCAGCGGAACCGAAAGGTTCACTTCCTTGGCCGCTGCAACAATGCCTTCTGCGATGATGTCGCAGCGCATGATGCCGCCGAAGATGTTGACCAGGATGCCCTTAACGTTCGGATCCTTGAGGATGATCTTGAACGCTGCGGTGACCTTTTCCTTGGTCGCGCCGCCGCCCACGTCGAGGAAGTTGGCGGGGAACATGCCGTTGAGCTTGATGATGTCCATCGTCGCCATCGCGAGGCCCGCGCCATTGACCATGCAGCCAATGTCACCGTCGAGCTTGATGTAAGCGAGGTCATACTTCGAAGCTTCGAGCTCGGCCGGATCTTCTTCGCTCTCGTCGCGCAGTTCCATCAGATCCTTGTGGCGGAACATCGCATTGCCGTCGAAGCCCATCTTGGCATCGAGGACGAGGAGGTTGCCCTGCTCGGTCAGCGCCAGCGGATTGACTTCGATCTGCTCGGCGTCGGTCGCGATGAACGCGGCGTAGAGCGACGCGGCAACCTTCGAAGCCTGTTTGGCCAGATCGCCGGTCAGGCCCAGGGCTGCTGCGATCGAGCGGCCATGATGCGGCATGAAGCCGGTCGCGGGATCGACCGAGAAGCTGTGGATCTTCTCCGGCGTCGAATGCGCGACTTCCTCGATGTCCATGCCGCCTTCGGTCGAGACGACGAACGCGACTTCGCTGCTGCCGCGATCGACGAGCAATGCGAGGTAGAACTCCTTGGCGATGTCGGCGCCGTCAGTGATGTAGAGGCGGTTGACCTGCTTGCCCGCGTCGCCGGTCTGGATCGTCACCAGCGTGTTGCCGAGCATGTCGGTTGCGTGTGCGCGGACTTCATCGAGGTTGAAGGCAAGGCGAACACCGCCCTTTGCTTCGGGAGCCAGTTCCTTGAACTTGCCCTTGCCGCGGCCACCGGCATGAATCTGCGACTTCACGACATAAAGCGGGCCCGGAAGCTGCTTGGCAGCCTCTACGGCCTCCTCAACGGTGAAAGCGGCATGGCCGGCTGCGATCGGCGCGCCAAATTTGGCGAGGAGCTCCTTGGCCTGATATTCGTGAATGTTCATGGGAAACGCGCCCTCTTTTCGAAGATCGGGAATGTGCGTCGCCTAAAGCACAGGCGAACAGGCGAATCCACCCCTGCCGGCTCGCAGGTGCAGCAAAGCTCAGCTATATAGGGTGCCATGCACCCCGCTATCGCCACCGTGATCGTCTTCGCCACCATCCTCGCAATGGAGGGTTTCGCATATGTGATGCACCGCTGGGTCATGCATGGAGTGGGCTGGTTCCTGCATGCCAGCCACCATCGCCCGCGCGCGGGGAATTGGGAACTCAACGATCTTTACGCAGTGATCTTCGCGATTCCCTCGATCGTTTTGCTCTATGGCGGGGTCCAGCTTGGCTGGTGGCCGGGCTTTATCTGGATCGGCGCAGGGATCGCCGGATATGGCGCGATCTATTTCGGCTTTCACGACGTTATCGTCCACCGGCGCCTGCCGCACCGCTATGTCGCGCGCTCGGCCTATATGAAGCGAATCGTCCAGGCGCACCGCCTGCACCATGTAGTGGAGAGCAAGCACGGCAATGTGAGCTTCGGTTTCCTCTGGGCCCCGCCAGCCGATGTGCTCAAACAGCAGCTTAAGACCAAGGGTGGCTTAACCAGGGTTAGCACGAACGCGGATTGACGAACCGGGGTGGCGGCCACACATGATTGGGCATGGAGCATCTCAACCTGCCCGAGTCCGAGTGGCGCAAGCGACTCTCCCCCGAACAATATCTGGTGCTGCGCGAAGGCGGCACCGAACGCGCTTATGCCGGTCGGCTAACCGATAACAAGGCGGACGGGATCTATGTTTGCGCCGGCTGCAAGCTCGAGCTGTTCGACAGCGCCGACAAATTCGATTCGGGATCAGGCTGGCCCAGCTTCACCAATCCGGTCGCCGCCGAAAATATCGTCGAGCATAAGGATACCAGCCACGGCATGACCCGCGTCGAAGTGCGCTGCGCGCGCTGCGACGGGCATCAGGGCCATGTATTTCCCGATGGCCCGCCGCCGACCGGGCTGCGCTATTGCATCAATTCGGTGAGCATGGATTTTCGTTCACGCGACTGAAACGGGCGGCGAGCTAAGGTACGGTCCTTCGCTCGCGCTTGTGGGCTGTAACATTAGGGCTTAATCCCCCCGCCGTGGCCTCGAACCTTCCCGTAATCATCCGCAAAAATCCCTGGTGGCGCGATTCTGCCAAGTGGAAGCGCATTGGCATCTGGACTGCCATCGGCACGGCCAGCTTCGGGCTGCTTGCCTTTATCGCGCTGCTGATCGCGGTCTTCTCGACCCGATCCTCGCTGCCGAGCTTCGACGAGCTCAAATCCTCGCCCAACGGCCAGATGATTCGCGTCCACGCCGCGGACGGCACCGTGCTCGTCTCAATGGGGCCAAGCTTTGGCGAGTGGATCAGTCACGACAAGATCCCGCAGGTGATGAAGGATGCGATGATCGCGGTGGAGGATCGCCGCTTCGAATCGCATTGGGGCGTCGATCCATGGGGCGTCATGCGCGGTATCCGCGACAGCATCGATCGCAAGGGGCGGGTGAGCGCGGTTTCGACGATCACCCAGCAGCTCGCGCGCAACGTCTTCCTGTCGTCGAATCGCTCCTACATGCGCAAGGTGCGCGAGGGCATTCTGGCGCTCGCCATGGAGCGCAAGTTCACCAAGGACCAGATCCTCGAATTGTACCTGAACAAGGTCTATTTCGGCGGCGGTGCCTATGGAATCGACGCGGCCAGCCGCAAATTCTTCGGCCACACCGCAGACACGCTCTCGCTCGCGGAAGCGGCGATCATCGCCGGGCTGGTCAAGGCACCCTCGCATTATTCGCCCACCGCCGATGCCGAGGCCGCAGTCGGCCGCGCCAGCGTGGTGCTCAATGTCATGGCAGAGACCGGCAAGATCAGCCGGGCGACCGCCGATGCCACCGATCCCCGCATGGTCAAGCTCGCCCCCGAGCCGCGCCAGAACAGCGTGCGCTATTTCACCGATTGGGCGTTGCCGCAGCTCGAAGTGCTGATCGATGAGACCGATGCCCCGCTCGAAGTGTGGACCACGCTCGATCTCGGCATGCAACGCGCCGCCGATGATGCGATCCGCGCCAATGCGCCGGGCAGCGCACAGGGCGCACTGGTAAGCCTCGACCGCGACGGAGCGGTACGCGCAATGGTGGGCGGCAAGGACTATGTTTCCTCGATCTACAACCGCGCAACGCAGGCCACGCGCCAGCCCGGCTCGGCGTTCAAGCTGTTCGTTTATCTGACCGCGCTGGAGGCCGGGCACCGCCCCGACGATATGGTCGTCGACGAGCCTGTGACGATCCGCGGCTGGACCCCGCGCAACAATTCGGGCCGCAATTCGGGCGAAATGACGCTGCGCAGCGCCTTTGCTTATTCGATCAACACCGTTGCCGCGAAGCTCGGCCAGGAATCGGGTTTTGGCGCAGTCGCCGATATGGCGCGCCGCTTCGGCATCACCACACCCGTCGATACGCACCCGGCAATGGTGCTCGGCACCTCGGACGTTCGCCTGATCGACATGACACGCGCCTTCGCCTCGGTGGCGAACAAGGGCGTCGCGGTCGCACCCTATGGCATCACCCGCGTCACCGCGAATGGCGCCGTGATCTACCAGCATGAAGTCGATACCAGCCGCGTCCTCGTCGCGCCCTATGTGGCGGCGCAGATGACCGATTTGCTCCAGACTGCCGTGGCGACCGGCACCGGCCGCGCTGCCCAGATTGGCCGACCCGTCGCCGGCAAGACCGGTACGACCACGTCGAACAAGGATGGCTGGTTCGTCGGCTTCTCTTCGGGGCTGACGACCGGCGTGTGGATGGGCCGCGACGATGCCAAGGTCGTCCCCGGCCTCCAGGGCGGCACCGCGCCTGCCCGCGCATTCCAGAATTTCATGGCCAAGGCTGTCGCGCGCCGCCCGGTCGAACAGTTTGAGACCAAGGTGACCCTGCCCGAATGGCAGATCGAACCCGAGGATAATGCGTATTACGAAGCGCCGGATAACGGGCTGTTCGTCGACGAGGACGGCAATCCGATCGAGCAGCCGAGCGCTCAAGACCGCGCGCCGCAAGAGGACCGGCTCGATCAGGATTTCTACGATCGCGTGCTGGGCGACGATCAGCGCGCGCCGGTGCCTTTGCCGACCCGCGCACCGCCGCCGCCGCCGCCTCCGCCACTGCGCGACCGAGATCGTGACCGCGATCGGACGATTCCAGCACCGTCAGGCGCGCGCGAAGAGCCTCCGCGGGGCGGCAATGCTGGCGGCGGTCAGGATCGGCCAACCCAGTGAAGCGCGGCGCCGTGGCTACGTAGCCAGGCGCGTTGCGGGCTGGGATCGGCTTCAAACAGATGCTCGACCAGCCGGTGGAACGCCGGGCCGTGGTTCATATGCACCCGATGGGCGACTTCATGCGCGACGGTCGCACGCCGCACCAGGCTGGGCGCAAGGATCAACCGCCAGCTATAGCGGATCGCGCCGGACGAAGCGCAACTCCCCCAGCGCCCGCGCGGATCACCCACGCCAACCCGCGTAACGCTTACCCCCGCCCGCTCGGCATATTCCGCCGTCTCTTCGCTCAGGACGCGCAACGCCTCAGCCTTGAGCCAGCGCTCGATGCGGCGCTCGAGTCCCTCTCGCGGTCCGCCGCACAGCAAACGATCGCCATCGAGCTTCGGCACACGCCCGGTCGTGGTCGGCCAGACGATCTCAATCTCGTCGTCTTCCAGCGGAATGCGCGCTCCGGGCTCGAACGGCCGGGTCTCGGGCAGTTTCGCGCGCTGCGTGGCGATCCACGCTGCTTGTTCTTCGGCCCACGCCAGCCCCTTGCGCAGCGACGCGCGCGTCGGCAGCGTCAGGCGCACTGCCCCGGACCGCGGATCAACTGCGAGGCGCATTCGTCGGGAGCGCGCATTGCGCACTACCTCGACTTCGGTCGTCACAGTTTGCGGTCCACCAGATGGTGTTCGAAATCGCCGGCATCATCTTCGCTGATCGTCCAGCCGCGCGTCGATTCGCCCGCTTCATGCACGGCTTCGGGATCGCCCGAGACCAGATAATGCCAGCTAGGCAGCTGCTCGCCATTCGCCCGCAGACGATAGGCGCACGTGGTCGGCAGCCATTCGATGCCGCGCACATTGTTCACGTTGAGCCGCACGCATTCGGAAACATAGGCATGGCGATGCTTGTAATCGCTACACCGGCCCATCTGCCGATCGAGCAGCCGGCACGCAACGTTGGTCACGTGCAGTTCGCCGGTCTCTTCGTCTTCGAGCTTGTGGATGCAGCATTTGCCGCAGCCGTCGCACAAGGCTTCCCATTGCGCGCGGTCCAGCTTTTCCAGCGGCGTATCTTCCCAGAAGCGCCCTTTGGTCACCGGACCCAGTGCTTCACTGCATCGGCAATCGCAGCGGCGTCCTTCTCCAGCGGCAGCGAAGTGATCGGCTTGCCCTCGGCGTCCATCAGATAGGCGATCTGGGTGTGACCGACCAAATAGCCGTCGCCGGAAGGCTCCTTGCGGAACGCAACGGCATAGTCCTTCGCCATTTTGGTGATCGCATCGAGGCTGCCGGTCAGCCCGGTGAAGCGCGGATGGAATTGCTCGACGAACTGCTTGACCACTGCAGGCGTGTCACGCTCGGGATCGACCGAGACGAAGATTGGGGCGATCTTGGCGGCGACGCGGGGATCGCTCTTGTCGAGCAGCTTCATCGCCTGACCGAGCTTGAGCATGTCGTTCGGGCAGATATCGGGGCAGAAGGTGTAGCCGAAATAGACGATCCGCCATTTTCCGGCGAAATCCGTGTCGCTTTTGGCCGCGCCATTCTGATCCGTCAGGGTGAAGGGGCCACCGATCCGTGCGCCGAAAAGCGGCGGCTCCTGCGCGGGGGTTGCGCCGCAAGCGGCGAGCGTGAGCAGCATAGCTGCGGCAACAGTCTGAAATATCCTATTCATGGCGCGGCCAGCCATGATCTGGTAGACGGTCGCTTGCAAGGCTTGCGGGCGCCCCCGCATCAAAAGGGTTCGGGCTTATCATGGTATTTCGTGCTTTCCGTGCCGCTGCGGCGGCAATGTTGGTCGTGCTGGCGGCAACGCCCGCCCAGGCCCAGCATTTCTCCGACAGCTACCAGTTTCTCGACGCTGTGCGGAAGGGCGACGGCACCAAGGTGGCGAAGCTCATCACCGATTCCAATGGCAGCATCCTCAATACCAAGAGCCGCGAGTCCGGCGAAGGCGCGCTGCACATCATCGCGCAGAAGGGTGATGCGGTTTATCTGCGCTTCCTGATCCAGAAGGGCGCCAATCCGAACCTTCAGGACGGCGCTGGCAATTCGCCGATGATGATCGCCGTCAATTCGGGCTTTGACGAAGGCGTGTCGATCCTGATCACCTATAAAGCCAATGTGAACCTGACGAACAACAGCGGCGAAAGCCCGCTGATCCGCGCGGTGCAACTGCGCAAGCGCGATCTCGTCGCGGTTTTGCTCGCAGCAGGCGCTGATCCCGATAAGGCCGATGTTCTCGCCGGCATGTCTGCTCGCGATTATGCCCGCGTCGACAATCGCTCACCGGCAATCGCCAAGATGCTCGCAGATGCGCCCAAGGCTGCGGCCAACAAGACTGCCGGTCCCAGACTCTAAGCTTAGAAGCCTCTGCGTTTTAGAAAACCTGCTCGGCCTCTGGATCGAGCAGGTTGATCACGCGGCGTGCAGACCGCCGGGCGAAGGCGAGCGTGCATTTCTTGCGCGTCTGGCTGGCGAGCGGCACCGTTGCCGCCTCGCGTGCCACCGCCGCATCATAGCGATCCGCGACGATGATCCCGGCGCGCGCGGGCAGAAAACATTCCTGCTCGAACGGGCGCAGATCAAACCCTTCGGGCACCGCCCAGAAGAAGCGGTCGCAATGCGCGAGATAATCGTTCCATTTGCAATCCCCGAGCAGATCGGCGCGCGACACCTTGATTTCGACGATCACGATGTTGCCCCGGGAATCGATCGCCATCAGATCGGCGCGGCGCCCGCCCTCGAGCGGCACTTCGGCGATCGCCACGCAATCGTGGCGCAGCAGCATCCGCGTCACCCCACGAGCGACATCGCCGGCGATCAAGGGAAGCTCAGACGTCAAAACAGCCGGGGAGGTCATCCCCGGCTGTTTAGAACATTAGGCGAACGCGGGATAGCCCGCGAATCACTTAGCGATAGAAAATATGGTTGCCGACGCTGCCGACGCGGGGACGCTTCCAGCCCGGGCTGACATAACGGGCATGGAAAAACAGCGCATCAGCGACGGGCGATTCCCACAGATCCTTCTCCGCGACCTGCGCCACTGCGAGCGCCTTGCGCCACTGGGCGTTGGCCGGCGGCTTTGGCAGCTGGCCGCCACGGACGAACGAGAACTGGCCGCGCTGCGTCAACACCGAGCAGACCGAGCGCGGAAAGCGACCCGAAGTCGAGCGGTTGAGGATCACTTCGGCGACCGCGAGCTGGCCGGCAAGCGGCTCACCCTTCGATTCATAATAGATACCAACTGCGAGGCAGTGGAGCTCGCGATCGAATTCAGCGGGAGTGCTCTGCGCCTCTACCGCTGCCGAAAGCGTAGCGAAATCATCGTCTTCGTCGCTCTCTGGCAGGGGCTGCACGATCTCCGCCGTCTGGGGGACCGGTGCTGTCGAAGCCTGGGGCGCGGGAACAACATGGTGATTCTGGGAGTTGATCCCTTGAACCGGGACGTCCTGCTTGGGGGCGTCGCTCAGGTTCGGATCAATCGGTGCGGCGTTCGCAATAGCGCCAACACAAAAAGTCACAGCCGCGATAAACGCGGCGCGTGGCATGAACTTCATTATCAATCGTTATTATGCGGTTGGCGCGCGGCACGACCCCCTTTTGTATACGGGCCGCCGGGCTAACCCCCCGACTGCGTAACCGTTCGATCTCTGACCCCGACCGGCACAACGCGTTTAAAGTGCGCCGCCTTTCTCTTCGCAGTCGCACAATGTCAACTAAAACCCATCGTTACAGCGGCGAACCGTTCTCCCGATGGGATATCCAGTTCGATTACCCACAAATCTGAATCGCGCGCGCGCCGCCTATGCCAATAGTCGGTTGCATCGCGATCGTCGCTGAGCCGTGCCGGTCCCGAGGCAATCAGAGCGGGCGCACCGTTCGGCCCAAGCCCGCGCTCGAAGAATCGCGGGTTTGTG
Organism: Sphingomonadales bacterium; assembly: GCA_004173185.1. Taxonomy (GTDB): domain Bacteria; phylum Pseudomonadota; class Alphaproteobacteria; order Sphingomonadales; family Sphingomonadaceae; genus Sphingomonas. Next base: position 60,192 of record SEFZ01000005.1, read on the forward strand.
CCGCGTTCGATAGTTAACAAAAGAATCCCGCCCGCGGTCGCATCGCCTTTGGCCAGCACCATCGCCGATCCACCCGCCTGTTCGGCAGCGCGGATCAAGGCGCTCACCATCACGCCGCTGGCCAATCGCGCCATCAGTCGGTCCGGTAGCCGGGAAGCCCCGCCAGCGGGATCCGCGAACGCATGAAAGTGCCCGTTCCGCGCGCCGCTTCCTCGCCGGTGGCATCGATCAACCGCGCTTCCGCAACAAAAACGCGGCGCTGGCCGCTCACCCAGCGCCCCTCGGCCACCACTGGTCCTTCGATCAGCGGCTTGGTGAGCAGGAGGTTGAATGCGGTGGTCAGCAGGAAGCGATCGGTGACGAGGCTGTTAGCGGCATAGAAAGCCGCATCGTCGAGCATCTTGAAATAGCTCGTGCCATGCGCCGCGCCGGCAGCATGGAAATAGCGGCTGTCGATGGTGAAGCGGATTCGCGCGATGCCGCCCTCGGGGATTTCGAGGACCGAATCGAACAATTGGTTGATCGGCGCAGCGGCATAAAGCGACTCAAGCGCGCGGAAATGCGCCTCCGCCCCAGTGGGAGCAGCGCTCGGAGCGATCTCAGGCAGCGTCCCGCGCCTCTACGCCGTTTAGCAAAACAAAAACCGCGTCATCCGATCCCGCACCGCGCAACTTTGCTGCAAAGGCGCGGTCGCGCAGTTTGCGCGAGACACAGGCCAGCGCCTTGAGATGGTCCGCGCCCGCCCCGGTCGGTGACATCAGCATGAACACCAGATCGACCGGCATATCGTCGACTGCGGCAAAATCGACCGGCTTGTTCAGCCGGGCAAAGACACCACAGACACCCTTGAGTCCCTCGAGCTTGCCGTGCGGAATCGCAATCCCGCCGCCAAACCCGGTCGAGCCGAGCTTTTCGCGCTCGGACAGGCGCGCGGCGACCTCAGCAGCGTCGAGGCCATAGGCCCGCGCCGCTGCTGCACCGAGTTGTTGGAACAAGGTTTTTTTGGTGGCCGCGCTCATGCCGGTGACCACTGCCTCCGGCACGAGCAAATCACTGATCTCAGTCATCTTAAAGCTCGTTGCGCTCCTTACGACGCGCGATTGGGTTCGACCCAACCGATCGTCCCGTCGCCGCGGCGATAGACCATATTATGCGCGCCAGTGCCGCTGTTCATGAACAACAATGCGTTGGTGTTGCGCAGATCAAGCATCATCACTGCGTCCGAAACCGAAGCTTCAGGCACGTCGACGCGCGTCTCGGCAACGATCAGCGGCGCTTCGGCGACTTCCTCGGCCTCCGGTTCCTCGCGGAACAGCGTGTAGCCCGCATTGTCATACGCGCTATTGTCATAGGCACCGGCGTCCGCGAACGCAGCAACCGCGCCGGCCTGGCGATCCTTGAGGCGGCGCACATAGCGGCGCAGCTGCTTGTCGATCCGGTCCGCCGCGCCATCGAATGCACCTTCGGCCTTCTGGCCGGTGTTCGAAGCCTTGAGCACCAGCCCTTGCATCACGTGCATCACGATATCGGTGGTGAAGCCGTGATCATGCGGGCCCTTGCCGAACGTCGCGTGCGCCGAAATCGCGCGCGAGAAATATTTGTCGGCGATGGCTTGCAGTCGATCGGTGACCTGCGTCTGAAGCGCATCGCCCGTTGCGACCTGGTGACCAGAAACTCGGATATCCATTAAGCTACCTCCGCATTAAGCGAGGAAAGCGCGCTAGGATTTCCCCAGAGCGGCTCCTCCATCCCAGAGAGAAAGGCTGCGTGACGTGCAAGTTCCGCATCCGTCGCAGCAAATTGACGAGCCGGGCGAACATGTACCCGAGTCGAAGCTTCCGCAGGCGTTTCGCGCATCACCGGCGCGTCGACCGCGAGGCCCAAAGTGATCTGCCGCCCGCCGGTCAGCTCGACATAGACCTGAGCGAGCAATTGCGCATCGAGCAACGCGCCGTGCAGCGTACGCTGGCTGAGATCGATGCCGTAGCGCGAGCAGAGCGCGTCGAGCGTGTGCTTGGCGCCGGGATGTTTCACGCGGGCGATGCCCAGCGTATCGACCATCCGATCGAACGAAACATGCGGCCGGCCGCATTGCCCCAGCTCACCGTTCAAAAACCCGAAATCGAACCCGGCATTGTGCGCGACCATCGGGCTGTCACCGATGAATTCGAGCATATCCTCGACGATCTCGTGAAAGGCCTGTTTGTCGGACAGGAAACGCTCGGACAGACCATGGACGTTGAACGCTTCGATCGGCATCGGCCGGCCGGGGTTCACATAAGCATGGAAGGTCCTGCCCGTCGCGACTCGGTTGACCAGCTCGACGCACCCGATTTCGACCAGCCGGTCACCCGCCGAGAAGCTGAGCCCGGTGGTTTCAGTGTCGAACACGATTTCACGCATGCGAGTCTTATCCTCCTCGCGGACGCACGAGGCAAGCGATGACGTGATTAACCTGCGCGCGGGTGGCATCCAGCGCCGTGCCGGTGTCGATTACAAAGTCGGCACGCGCGCGTTTTTCGGCATCGGGCAACTGCTTGGCGAGGATGGCTTCGAAGCGCGACTCGGTCATGCCAGCACGCGCGAGAACGCGTTCGCGCTGAGTCGCGGCTGGTGCGGAAACCACCGCGATTTTATCGACCGTCGACCATCCGCCCGCTTCGAACAGCAACGGCACGTCGAGTACGACCAATGGAGCATCGCTGTGCGCCTCGAGAAACGCTGCCCGCGACTCGGCGACGGCGGGATGCACAATCGCTTCGAGTCGCTTGAAAGCCTCGGGCTTGCCGATCACCGCTTCGCCCAGCGCGGTTCGATTAACTCCCTCGGGACCCGTTGTATCTGGAAAATCGGCTTCGATTGCCGCGACCAATGCCCCCCCGGGCCCCTGCAACCGGTGCACTTCGGCATCGGCATCGAACACCGGCACGCCAGCATCTGCAAACATCGCGGCCACCGTCGATTTGCCCATGCCGATCGATCCGGTAAGGCCCAAAATGATCATGCGGTGAGGATTGCCCGCAATTCCTCATCCCGGTCGCGCGGCGGTTCGGCGCCAAAGAAGAGTTCGAACGCTAAAGCTGCCTGTCCGATCAGCATATCGAGCCCATCGACGGTATCGAGTTCGCGGTCGCGCGCCTGGGCCAGCAGATCGGTCTCCAGCGGCGCATAAACAATGTCATAGACCACCGCATCTTCCGGCAATGCCGACAGATCGATCTCCAGCGGCGGCTGCCCCTGCATCCCCAACGCACTCGCATTCACCACCAGGGCGGCCGCCGGCAACGGCGAACCCAGCGGCAGCGCATCGCCCTTCAAGCCAAAGCTCGACAGCAAGGCCGCAGCCTTGAGCACATTGCGGTTCATCACCGTCACCCGCTTTACGCCGAGCTTGGAAAGCGCAAACAATATCGCCCGCGCGGCACCGCCCGCGCCGATCACCACGGCATGCTTGCCCTCAAGCTCGAGGCCCGCGATCGGCGCATAGAATCCGCCTGCGTCGGTGTTGGTGCCGATCAGCGCATCGCCATCGCGCACCACCGTGTTGATCGCGCCGATCGAATCGCGCACGCCGCCGCGATCCTCGACCAGATCGAGCGCTGCCTGCTTGTGCGGGATAGTGATGTTGCAACCGCGCCAGTCCGGATCGGCCTTTCGCGCTTCAAAATAGGCGGCGAGTTCTTCGGGCTTCACATGCGCCGCCCGATACTCCGCCTCGATGCCCAGCGCCTTGAGCCAGAAGCCGTGGATCGCAGGAGATTTGGAGTGACTGATCGGATCGCCAATCACTTCGGCGTAGACCTGCCCTGAGCTCTGTCGAAGGGTCATGACGTCAAGATACCTCGCGTACGGCAATAATCGAGCACTGGCAGCAGCGGCATGCCGAGGATGGTGAAATGGCTGCCATCGACCTTCGAGAACAGCTGCACCCCCGGCCCCTCGATCCGGAAGCAACCGACACAGCCGCTGATCGCCGGCCATTCCTGATCGAGATAGCGCGCGATGAAATCCTCGCTCAGTGTGCGGACGTGCAGCTTGGCCCGATCGACAAAGCGCCACACCGGCTGGCCGTTCTCGGCGATCACCGCCGCACTATAGATATCGTGAGTCGCGCCCGACATGCGGCGCAGATGTTCGGCCGCCTGTTCGCGGCTCTCGGGCTTGTCGAGCAGGCTGCCATCGGCAAGCGCGACCAGCGAGTCGCTGCCCAGCACCAGCGCACCCGGCGCCATTCGCGAAATCTTCAACGCCTTCAGCTCGGCCAGCGCATCGGCAAGGTCGCGCGGAGAAATGCCGCCCGCCAGCAGCGCTTCCTTCGCCGAAGCCTCATCGACCATGGCCGCCACGGCTTCATACGGCACGCCCGCCGCATCGAGCATCGCCCGTCGCGAAGCGCTTTGCGAAGCCAGTACCAGACCCGTCCTGAGTGGAGCCGAAGCGTTCATTCGGCGCTCTTCGCCAGCGTGCGCTCGTTGCAAAGCTGGATGATCGCTGCCGCGGTTTCCTCGATCGAACGCCGGGTCACGTCGATCACCGGCCAGCCATTATCGGCGAACATGCGGCGTGCATAGGCAATCTCACGCTGCACCGAATCGGCATCGACATAGCTCGTATGCGTCGCCTCGTTGAGCGAGAGCAGCCGGTTGCGGCGAATCGCGACCAGCCGGTCGGCACTGGTGGTCAGCCCGACAACCAGCGGGTTTTTGAGATTGTAGAGCTTGTCGGGCGGCGGCGACTCGACCACGATCGGGATATTGGCGGTCTTGAAGCCCCGGTTCGCCAGATAGATCGAAGTCGGCGTCTTGGACGAGCGCGACACGCCGGCCAGCACGATGTCCGCTTCTTCCCAATTCTCCCAGCCGATCCCGTCATCATGTGCGATGGTGAACTGGATCGCATCGACGCGAGCGAAATAAGCGGCATCCAAACTATGCTGCCGCCCCGGGCGCGCCTTGGCTTCCTGCCCAAGCAGGTTGGACAGGGCATGGCTCACCGGATCGAGCGGCGCGATCGCTGGCAGGCCCATGGCGCGGCAACGGCTTTCCAGCGTGCGCCGTGTCTCCCGGTTGACCAGCGTGAAGATCACCAGTCCCGGATTCTGCGCGATTTCGGCAAGGATCCGCTCAAGATGCGCTTCGCTGCGCACCATCGGCCAGAAATGCCGCTGCGGCTCGACGTCATCGAACTGGGCAAGCGCAGCCTTGGCGATATTCTCCAGCGTCTCGCCAGTCGAATCGGAGAGAAGGTGGAGATGAAGCTTCATGGGAGTGTGGAGCGATCTGGGGATAACATGATGGACAGGCGCTAGCGCAACCTGCCGCAGAACCCAAGCCGCCGGATTCCGTTGAGTCCGCAGTGATTCGTCCACAACCGCATCCCCAGCCCCCGGTTCCGATCCACAGGCTGTGGAAATCGGGGAGGGTTTCCGCGAATCCGAGGGAGTCTGCGGGCCAGAGGGAGTCAAATTGTTGGCAATCGCGGGATGAGCGCATAAGCCCCGGCTTCCACGCTCCTACTGTCTACAACAATCTATAGATTCTCTTCTTTATAGTAATAGAAAGCGGCCCCGCTCGTGCCTTCTGCCAAGCCATTGCTCGCCACGCTCCAGGGTGTTCGTCAGGAGATTCCGCCAGTCTGGCTGATGCGTCAGGCAGGGCGGTATCTGCCCGAATATCGCGCACTTCGGGCGGAGAAGGGCGGATTCCTTGCGCTGGTCAACGATAGCGAGGCGGCAGCCGAGGTCACGCTCCAGCCGATCAGGCGCTTCGGCATGGATGGCGCGATTCTCTTTTCCGACATTCTGATGGTGCCGCTCGCTTTGGGGCAGGACCTGTGGTTCGAGACCGGCGAAGGCCCGCGTTTGGCGCCCAAGCTTGTGGCTCGCGAGATTCTCGATGGCCTGACTCCCAATATGGCCGCGCTCGATCCGGTCTATGAAACCGTGCGCCGGGTGAAGGCCGCGCTCGATCCCGCAATCACCTTCCTCGGCTTTGCAGGCAGTCCCTGGACGGTCGCGACCTATATGATCGCCGGACAAGGCAGCCGCGAACAGGCCGAGGCGCGCCGGCTTGCCTATAACGACCCGCAATTGATGCAGGCGCTGGTGGATCGCATCACCGAATGCACGATCACCTATCTTCAGGGCCAGATCCATGCCGGCGTTGAGGCGATTCAGCTGTTCGACAGCTGGGCGGGCAGCCTTTCCCCCGCGCAATTCGAGCAATGGGTGATCGCACCGAACGCAAAGATCGCCGCGGCGTTCAAAGGCAAGGTCCCGGTGATCGGTTTCCCCAAGGGCGCAGGCGGAAAACTTGCCGCTTATGCGCGCGAGACCGGCGTCGATGCGATCGGCCTCGACGAAACCGTCGATCCGGTCTGGGCCAATGCCGAGCTGCCGAAAGATCTTCCGGTACAGGGGAATCTCGATCCGCTAGCGCTGATCGCCGGCGGCGAAACGCTCGACAAGGCTATCGACCGGATTCGTGCAGCCTTTGCCGATCGTCCCCATATCTTCAATCTCGGCCACGGCATCCAGCAGGATACGCCGATCGACCGTGTTGAGCATTTGTTGAAGCGGATCCGCGGATGAGCGGCTTCCTGGGTGAGACCTATCTCTGGGTCAAAGCCGCCCACATCATCTTCGTAATCTTCTGGATGGCGGGGCTCTTCCTGCTGCCGCGCTATCTGGTGCACCATCAGGAAGCGCTTGGAAGCCCACAGGCGGCCGAATGGACGCATCGGGAGCAGTTGCTCCGTCGGATGATCCTCACCCCCTCCTTGATCATCGTATGGCTTCTCGGGCTGATACTCGCGGCGAACCTTGGATTGTTCGAGGGTGGCAAGGGGCTGGGCTGGCTCCACGGCAAACTGCTTCTGGTCGTATTGCTCTCGGGCTATCATGGCTGGGCGGTCGGCTATTCGAAGAAGCTCGTGGCGGGGCAGGGCGCGATCCCCTCGCGCACCTTGCGCTTGCTGGGCGAAGTCCCGGCACTGGCAGTCGTCGCAATCGTGATACTGGCTGTCGTAAAGCCCTTCTGAGTTGGTTGACTTGGGAGCGCCGCGCTCCTAATTCGCAATCGTGCACCGGGTCCCACCGGGTCATTCCTTCCAGCATCGACCAGTTCCGCGCCTTGCGCCGACCGACGCTCTTCCCAAATCAAATTCGCGGACGCTCTTATGCATCTCAAAGAACTCAAGAAAAAACCGCCGGCAGAGCTGGTCAACATGGCTGAAGAGCTCGGCGTGGAAAGCGCCTCGACGCTCCGCAAGCAGGACCTTCTCTTCGCGATCCTCAAGATTCAGGCCGATAATGGCGATCAGATCATGGGCGAAGGCACGATCGAAGTGCTGCCAGACGGTTTTGGCTTCCTGCGCAGCCCGCAGGCCAATTATCTTGCTGGCCCCGACGATATCTACATCTCGCCCAACCAGGTCCGTAAATTTGGCCTGCGCACCGGCGATACGGTTGAGGGCGAAATCCGCGGTCCGAAGGACGGCGAGCGCTATTTCGCACTGACCAAGCTCATCAAGGTCAATTTTGACGATCCGGAGGCCGTTCGCCACCGCGTCAATTTCGACAATCTGACGCCGCTTTACCCTGAGGAGAAGCTCACGCTTGATCCGCAGGACCCGACGGTCAAGGACAAGTCGGCCCGCGTCATCGATATCATCAGCCCGCAGGGCAAGGGCCAGCGTACGCTGATCGTCGCCCCGCCACGCGTTGGTAAGACGGTGATGCTTCAGAACATCGCCAAGGCGATTACCGACAACCATCCCGAAGTCTTCCTGCTCGTCCTGCTGATCGATGAGCGTCCGGAAGAAGTCACCGACATGCAGCGTTCGGTGAAGGGCGAAGTTGTCTCCTCGACCTTTGACGAACCCGCGACGCGCCACGTGCAAGTCGCTGAAATGGTTATTGAAAAGGCCAAGCGCCTGGTCGAGCACAAGAAGGATGTCGTCATCCTGCTCGATTCGATCACGCGTCTCGGCCGCGCCTACAACACCGTTGTGCCGTCGTCGGGCAAGGTGCTGACCGGCGGTGTCGATGCCAACGCGCTCCAGCGCCCGAAGCGCTTCTTCGGCGCCGCGCGTAATATCGAAGAGGGCGGCTCGCTCTCGATCATCGCCACCGCGCTGATCGATACCGGCAGCCGCATGGACGAAGTTATCTTCGAAGAATTCAAGGGCACCGGCAATTCGGAAATCGTCCTCGATCGCAAGGTGGCGGACAAGCGCATCTTCCCGGCGCTCGACGTCGGCAAGTCGGGCACCCGCAAGGAAGAGCTGCTGGTCGACAAGACCAAGCTCTCCAAGATGTGGGTCCTTCGCCGTATCCTCATGCAGATGGGCACGATCGACGCGATGGAGTTCCTGCTCGACAAGATGAAGGATTCGAAGACCAACGAGGATTTCTTCGACAGCATGAACTCGTGAGGCAACGGCCTAGATTAGCGCAGCTAATTTAGGACACGTTGCGAACCGGCCGGCGGGCAAAGCCCGACCGACGGCATGGGCTTTGCCCATGCCCCAGCGATACAAAAAGGGCCGCACCACCAGGTGCGGCCCTTTTTTGCGTCCGTGAAAGGCACCTGTCAGCATATCGCGCGCTTTGCTGTCTGGAATCTTCCCGCTAGGACCATCGCATGATCGAGCTCGTCACCGCCGTCGAACCCATGTCGCTGTCCTGGCTCTGGAGCCATATCGTCAGCGATTTCGCCAATATCGCCACCCCTTCGGCGATGACTGCTTTCGCGACGGTGGTGCTGCTCGATATCGCGCTGGCGGGTGACAACGCGATCATCGTGGGTGCGCTCGCCGCTGGGCTTCCCAGCGATCAACGTAAGAAGGTCATTGCGATCGGCATTCTCGCCGCGTTGATCCTGCGCATCATCTTCGCGGTTGCGGTGCTCTACGGGCTGGAGAGCTTCAAGCAATATGGGCTGGTGTTCGGCGGGGGACTGCTGCTGCTCTGGGTCGCGTGGAAGATGTATCGCGAGCTGAATCCGGCGGGCCAGTCCGCAGGATCGCCCGAAGTCGAAGGCGATGAGAGCTCGGGGCTCAAGCCGGCGAAGAGCTTCGCGGCGGCCGCCTGGGCCGTGGCTGTCGCTGACGTGTCGATGAGCCTCGACAACGTCCTCGCGGTTGCAGGTGCCGCGCGCGAGCATCCCGGCATCATGGTGATCGGTCTGGTGCTGTCGGTCGCCCTGATGGGCATCGCGGCCAACGTCATCGCCAAATATATCGAGCGTTATCGCTGGATCGCCTGGGTCGGTCTCGTGATCATCCTTTACGTCGCCGGCAAGATGATCATCGACGGCTGGTACGACATGGCACCGATGTTCGCCTAGGCGAACGTCGTCGGCGCCACATCGCCGGTCGTTGGCTTAACCGCCAGTATTTAGCTTAACCGAGACTCTCGGCGAAGAACGCGGCCGTCCTCTCGTCCGCCAGCTTCGCCGCCGCGTCCGAGCGGCGCTTGCCGAACGTGTCGGCAAAGCCGTGATCCTCGCCGGCATAATCGTAGAGTGTCACCCGGGGATGGTCGTCCAACCCGGCATGCATCGCGGCCTGCGCTTCAGGACCGACGAAATGGTCGGCCTGCGGAATGTGGAGCAGCACCGGATTGGCGATGGCGTGCTTCTCGCCCAACAGATTGTCGATGCCCACGCCGTAATAGCCAACACTTGCGTCCGCATCGGTGCGTGCGGCAGTCATGAAGGCCAGCCGCCCGCCTAGGCAATATCCGACGACACCGACCTTGCGTGCGCCGCTTTCGGCTCGCGCCGCGCGGATCGTCGCTTCGATATCGCGCACACCCGCATCCTGATTGAACTTGCCCATCAGTCCCAAAGCGGTCTGGAATTCCTCGGGCACGTCGGGATCGAGCTGGATGCCCGGCTCAAGCCGCCAGAACAGATCGGGCGCAATCGCCAGATAGCCCGCCGCAGCCCAATCGTCGCATTTCTTGCGGATGCCCGGGTTCACCCCGAAAATCTCCTGGATCACCACGATCGCAGCGCGCGGGGCACCCTCCGGCTCCGCGACATACGCTTCGAAGCTGCCGCTATCGTCGATCGTCTGGATAGGCATCATGGTCATAACAGGGTCCTTCCGGAATGGCGGCGCTCATGATCGAGTAGCCAGATCTTTGTGACGGGCCCGTGCCCGCCCGAATAATTCTCTTTCGCGCCACCCGATGAAAGCACGCGGTGGCACGGCACGACGATAGGGAAGGGGTTGCGCGCGCAAAGCTGCCCGATCGCGCGCGATGCTGATCCTAATCGCTGCGCGAGTTCGCCATAGGTGAGCGTTTCGCCATATCCCACATCGATCAACCCCTGACGCAACGTGAGCCCACGCGGCGTGGCGGGTGGCGCCAGCGCAAGATCGAAGCTGCGGAGCGCGCCTTCAAACCATGCCTCGAGCTGCTCGGCCGCCGCGATCACTGCCGGGCCGTCCGCGCGCCGTGGCGACTCGCGCTCGGTCAGAATCCGGATCGCTTCGACCGCGCTTTCGCTGCCTTCGATCCGCACCGACCCGATGGGCGTTGTCAGGATGGCGGTATCGCGGGCATAGGTCACACTTCGAACCTAGCATTCGGGCACGGCCACTCAAGGAGAAGCTTCCCATGAAGATCAACGTCGAGGTCGATTGTACCCCCGAAGAGGCGCGGCGCTTCATGGGTCTGCCCGATCTTAGCCCGATCCACGACATCTACCTAAACAAGATGAAGGACATGGTGGAAAACCCCACCAATCCTGAAGCTTTCCAACAGCTTATGCAGAATTGGGCACCGATGGGCGACGCAGGTATGAGCATCTGGCGCAATCTGTTCGAAACCGGAACCAAGTCGGGCAAGTGAGCGACACGATTTTCGCGGTATCGAGCGGCGCGCCGCCGGCTGCGATCGCCATCATGCGGCTGAGCGGGGCAGGGGCGTTCGACGCGGTGCATGCGCTGGCGGGCGATCTGCCCAGGCCGCGTGCCGCGGCATTGCGCGCCTTGCGTGACCCGGCGAACGGCGAACTGCTCGACCGTGCCTTGGTGCTGATCTTTCCCGGCCCAAACAGCGCGACCGGCGAAGACCTAGCCGAGCTTCATCTCCATGGCGGCCGCGCCGTGGTCCGCGCGGTGGAAGCTGCGTTGGCCGGGCTCCCGAGTCTTCGCACGGCCGAGCCCGGCGAGTTCACGCGCCGCGCACTCGCCAATGGTCGCATCGATCTGAGCGAGGCGGAGGGGCTGGGCGATCTGTTGATGGCCGAGACCGAAGCCCAGCGCCGTGTCGCGATCCGCTCAGCCGAAGGTGCGGTCCGTCGCGAAGTCGAAGGTTGGACTGCGCGGGCGCTGATGCTCTCGGCGCAGGTCGAGGCGTTGCTCGATCATGGCGACGAGGACGATGTATCCAGCGGCCCCGATCCGCTCCCTGCGATCCGGACGTCCGCCGCTGCACTAGCCGAAGACATTGCCCTCATTGCCGACCGCCCGCCCGTCGAGCGATTGCGCGATGGATTGCGCGTCGTTCTCGCCGGGCCACCCAATGCCGGCAAGTCGACCTTGCTCAACGCGCTGACCGGTCGCGATGCAGCGATCGTGTCGCCCATCGCCGGCACGACGCGGGACCGCATCGAAGCACCAGTGGTTCGGGGCGGCATCGCCTATCTGCTTACCGACACCGCCGGGCTCACCGCGACGCCGGGCGATGCTATCGAGGCGATCGGCGTCACTCGCGCGCAGGATGCCTTGGCCGCAGCCGACGTGCTTTTGTGGCTTGGCGACAATCCAGCCCCCGCGCATCCCGCAACCCTGTGGGTCCACGCCCGCGCCGATGCGGAGGGCAGGGCGCCGAACCCGCAGGCCGATCTCGCAATCTCCGCCGCAACCGGATCGGGCATCGAGCAACTCTGGGATCGCCTCGGCGCGTTGTCGCAGACGCTGCTCCCGCCGCCAGACCTGATCGCGCTCAATGCCCGCCAGCGCGATCTGTGCATTTCCGCGGCCTCGGCATTGCGGGGGATCGGAGGCGAGGGCGATCTCCTCCTCGTCGCCGAACACCTTCGCTCAGCCCTTCGCGCGTTCGACGCGATCACGGGTCGAGCAGGCGTAGAGGCAATGCTGGACGCCTTATTCGGGCGTTTCTGCATAGGAAAGTAGATGTTTCACGTGGAACAGTTTTGACGTTCGCGTCGCCAAGCCCTAGCGCAAACCCATGCAATTCGATGTCATCGTAATCGGCGGAGGCCATGCCGGCACCGAGGCCGCAGCCGCGTCTGCGCGGCGTGGTGCGCGCACGGCGCTGCTCAGCTTCGATCTGTCCAAGGTCGGGGCAATGTCGTGCAACCCGGCAATCGGCGGGCTCGGCAAGGGTCACCTTGTGCGCGAAGTCGATGCGTTTGACGGTCTGATCGGCCGTGCCGCCGATGCCGCGGGGATCCATTATCGCATGCTCAACCGGTCCAAGGGCACGGCCGTGCAGGGTCCGCGCGTTCAGGCAGACCGCACGCGCTATGCGGCAGCGATCCAGCAGATGCTCGCCGCGCAGCCCAATCTAACCCTCGTGGAAGGCGAAGCCCAAGCATTGGCGCTGGAGGGCGGCAGTGTCGCGGGCGTGGTGCTGGCCGATGGCACGACCCTCGCCGCACGCGCGGTTGTGATCGCCACTGGGACCTTCCTGGGTGGTCGCATCTTCCGGGGCGAAGAGCGCGAGACCGGTGGCCGGGTAGGGGAAGCCGCAGCCACGCGCCTGGCGGAGCAGCTCCGGGCGCTCGCATTGCCCATGGCCCGGCTCAAGACCGGCACGCCCCCACGCCTCGATGGCCGTACCATCGATTGGGCGCGCGTCGAAGAACAGCCCTCAGACATCGACCCCTGGACGATGTCGCCGCTCACGCAGCGCCGCATGCTGCCCCAGCTTCATTGCGGAATCACCCGCACCAATGCCGTGACGCATGATGCGATCCGCTCGGGGCTCGATCGCTCGCCTCTGTTCAGCGGCGCGATCGATGCGCAGGGGCCGCGCTATTGCCCGTCGATCGAGGACAAAATCCACCGCTTCGGCGACCGGGATGGTCATCAGATTTTCCTCGAGCCCGAAGGTCTCGATACGCATCTGATCTACCCCAATGGCATGTCGACTTCGCTGCCGGTCGATATCCAGGTGGCGATGGTCAACTCGATCGCCGGGCTCGAACGGACGGAAATCGTCACGCCCGGCTATGCCGTGGAATATGACCATATCGATCCACGCGCGCTCGATGCCACGCTGGGGCTTCCGCAGATCCCGGGCATCTATTGCGCTGGGCAGATCAATGGCACCACCGGTTATGAGGAAGCGGCGGGGCAGGGCCTCATCGCCGGGGCCAACGCCGCCGCGCATGCGCTCGATGCCGCGCCACTGATCCTCGATCGCGCGACGTCCTATCTCGGGGTCATGATCGATGATCTGGTGCTGCAGGGCGTCACCGAGCCGTATCGGATGCTCACCTCCCGCGCCGAGTACCGCTTGCGCCTGCGCGCCGATAACGCCGAGACCCGTCTCGGCCCGATCGCCGCCTCACTCGATTGCCTCGGACCGGAGCGCCGCGAACGCCTCGATCAACGGATCGGAGAGCGGACCCGTATCGAGCAAGCCTTCGCCACGAGCCTCACTGCCAGTCAGCTCCAGGCCAAGGGCGCACCGGTGGCGCAGGACGGGGCACGCCGCCTTGCAAGCGAGTGGCTGCGCTTCCCGGGTGTGGATCTGAGCCATGTCGATGTCGTGTGGGATGGCGATGCAGCCATGCTCGCGGAGTTTGTCGAGGACGCCCGTTACGCGCCCTATCTTGAGCGTCAGGAGGCCGAGGTGGCGGCGTTGCGTGGCAACGACAATGTTCGCCTGCGCGCCGATCTGGATTTTGCCGCTATCCCGGGACTGTCCAACGAAATGATCGAACGCCTCTCCACCGCGCGCCCAGAGACGCTGGGCGCCGCTTCCCGTATCCGCGGCATCACCCCGGCGGCGCTCTCTGCAATCCTTCTCCAAGCTCGAAAGCGCGCTGCATGACCGAAGCGGAAGCACGGCAATGGATCATCGATCGCTTCGGTGTTCCACGTGAAACATTGTTAAGCAGGTTTGAAGATATCCTCCGCGACGAGGCGACGCGCCAGAATCTTATCTCGGCGTCTTCGTTCGATCACCTGTGGGTCCGCCACTTCGTCGATTCCGCGCAGTTGATTGATGGTGCGGCAGAGGCAGGCGAGGGCGATTGGATCGATGTCGGCACCGGGGCAGGGATGCCCGGCCTGATCGTTGCCATGCTGATCGATCGCCCGATGGTGCTCGTCGAGCCGCGCGCCAAGCGTGCCGACTTCCTCTATCGCGCCGCCGCTCTGCTCGGCCTTGGGCGTCATGTCACGGTGCGCCACGGCGCGATCGAGAAGTATAAGCCTGACCAGCCGGCCGCGATCGTCAGCGCTCGCGCCGTGGCCGAACTGACCCAACTCATCGCATCCACACATCACTGCACAGATTCATCCACAATCTGGTTGCTGCCAAAGGGCCGCGCGGCGCATTCTGAGGTGGAAGCCGCCGCCGCGAAATGGCAAGGTTCGTTTCACGTGGAACCAAGCATCACACAGGCCGATTCCGGCGTGGTGATTGCCCGAGGGGTGCGCCCAAGATGATCGTCATCGCAATCGCCAATCAGAAAGGCGGGGTCGGCAAGACCACGACGGCGATCAATGTCGGCACGGCGCTGGCGGCGACCGGCAAGCGCGTGCTGCTCCTCGATCTTGATCCACAGGGCAATGCGTCGACCGGGCTCGGCATCTCGCGTGCCGAACGCGAGCATTCGACTTATGATCTGCTCGTCACCGATGCCAATCTCGTCGACGTCGCGGTGCCCACCAAGGTTCCCGGGCTCGATATCGTCCCAGCGACACAGGATCTGTCGGGCGCAGAGATCGAACTGATCGAGTTTGATGCGCGCACGCATCGACTCGATACCGCGATCAGCCGGCACACGGCCGAGCGCTGGGACGTGGTGTTGATCGATTGCCCGCCATCGCTGGGGCTGCTGACGATCAACGCGATGGTTGCCGCGCATGCGCTGCTCGTGCCGCTGCAATGCGAGTTCTTCGCGTTGGAAGGCCTCAGCCAGTTGCTCAACACCGTCGAGCGCATCCGCAGCCGCTTCAATCCCGGCCTGTCGATCCTCGGCGTCGCGCTCACCATGTATGATCGCCGCAACCGGCTGACCGATCAGGTTTCGGACGACGTCCGCGCCGTCCTCGGTCGCGTCGTGTTTGACACCGTCATCCCGCGCAATGTGCGCTTGTCCGAAGCACCCAGCCACGGCCTGCCAGCCTTGATCTACGATCATCGCTGCGCCGGGTCCGAAGCCTATATCGCCCTCGCACGCGAAGTGATCGAACGCTTGCCCAAGCTCAAGAAAGCCGCATGACCGAAGCCCGCAACCCTGCTGAACCGGCCCGCAAGCCGCGCCCTGGCCTTGGCCGCGGGCTTTCTTCCCTGCTCGGCGATAATTTGCCCGAGGCATCGATCACCGGACCGGCCGAAAGCCCGAGTGCAGGCGGTCTGCGGATGCTTCCGGTCAGCGCGCTTACGCCGCACCCGGATCAGCCGCGCCGATATTTCGATGAGACTGCGCTGGAGGATCTGGCGCTCTCGATTCAGGCGCGCGGCCTGATCCAGCCGATCGTGGTTCGCCCGATGGGCCACAATTACCAGATCGTCGCCGGCGAGCGCCGCTGGCGTGCCGCCCAGCGCGCACGGCTCCACGAAGTCCCGGTCATCGTCCGCGAACTCGACGATGCCGAGACGATGGAAATCGCGCTGGTCGAGAATATCCAGCGGCAGGACCTCAATGCGATCGAAGAAGCCGAAGCCTATCACCGGCTGATCGGCGAATTCGGCCACACGCAGGAAGCGCTGGGCAAGCTCGTCCACAAATCCCGCAGCCACGTCGCTAACCTTATGCGATTGCTCGATCTTCCGGCAGGTGTGCGGGAGATGGTGGTCACCGGCGCGATCGAAATGGGCCATGCCCGTGCGCTGGTGGGAGCGACCGATGTAGAACGCCTCGCGCGGCAGGTCGCGGATAAGGGGCTTTCGGTTCGGGAGACCGAAAAGCTCGCGCGGTCGCACAAGCCTGCGTCAAAGCGTAAAAGTGAGGCAGCAGAGCGTGATCCCGATATCGCGGCGCTGGAGCGACATCTCGGCGATGTGCTGGGCCTTAACCTTCGCATCGCGCACGGACCGAAGGGCGGCACGCTGACGCTCAATTATTCGACGCTCGATCAGCTTGATATGATCTGTCAGCGGCTGACGGGCGAGCGAATCTAGCACCGCAAAGACGCCAAGCTACGAAGCAGAAGCGGTTCTGAGCTTCGGGCTCAGCCCCGCGAGCGGGCCGCGACTCGCGCTACGGTCACCACTTCGGCTTCGGCCAGCACTTCGCCGACGGTCCCCGCGCGCATGATCGCCCGTTCGGTCTCGCGTACCCTGTCGATCGCGCGGGCAATCTGCGTGGCGTTCCAGCGGCGTAGGGCGCGGCCTGTGGCGGCTTTCTCGCGGAAGAATACGCGATGCTTCTCCAGCACCGAATCGACATCGCTGCCCTTGTCGATGTCGATTCGCATCTCGGCCAGCGCCAGCATGCGCCGCGCGAGCTGGCGCATCAGCGGCACGCCGATGCCATCGCCCAGCCGGGATAGCTCCACGCCGATATCAGCGACACGGCCGTCGAGAACCGCGCTGATCGCGTCGCTAAGGTCCGCATCACCCAGATCCGCGCCGATTGCGTCCAGAGCCGCACCGTCGGCATCGCGTGGCCGGTCTGGCCCGGCATCGAGATACAAAGCCAGTTTCTCGATCTCACGCGCCAGGATCGCGCGGTCACCGCCGCATGCCTGGGCGAGCCGCTGGGGAACGTCCCCGATGAGGCGCAAGCCATGCTCCCGCGCGACATTCGCCGCCAATTTGGTCGCCTCGATCCCTTCGGGCACGTAGCAGCCATGCGACATAGCGGCGGGCGCGGCGATGGCGAGCTTGACGAGCTTGCCGCTGCCTTTGAGGCCCGGCCCGATCGCCACCACGGGATTGCCTGCCCGCTCTGCCGCCAGAAGCAGCCCGATGGCCTCTGCAGCGCCTTCCTCGGCCCCGAGCAGGCGGATGTAGCGCACGCCGCCAAACAGCGAGAGTGAGGCCGCCTCGTCCGCGAGCCGCCCGGGCTGCTCGCGCAAGGCTTTCATATCCAGATCGATCCGCTCGACTTCAGGCCCCAGTGCGCGCGCCAGCCGTTCGGCAAGGTCCGCTGCGCCCGCTTCATCGGGTCCGTGGAACAGATAGAGCCGCGTGGACGGGTTCGGCTTGTCGACTGCGGCGCGAACCTGCGCCGCGCTCGCCTTCATTGCGCGCCGACCGCGCCGGATTGGGCGAATCGCGCGACCCGCGCCACGATCTGGTCCGCGACAATCCCGGAAAGCCGCTCGAGCGCCGTATTCTCAGCAGCAATCGTCGCATATTCGCTGCCGACCACGTCGATGCCGGCGTCAGACCCTGCGGTCGCATCGAGCACTACTGCGCCGCTGCTCAGATCGATCAGCTGATAGCGTGCGCGCAACAGCCGTCGTTCGCGCGCGACCGAATCATCGCGGCGCACGCCGAGCCCGGCGATCTGGTCATCCAGCTTGATCTCGAGCCGATAGCGGGGCGTGGCGCCACGGGTATCGAGCCGCTCGTTCAGCGCATTGGTGACCAGCCAGCCCGATTTGCCTTCGATCGGCGCGACTTCCACCGCGGCAAGCGTCGATTGCACCGGCCCGGCAGCGCCGCCGCCATATAGCGGCCGAAGCCCGCATCCGGAAAGCGCAAGCGCTACGGCGGCGAGGAGCGCGATTCGCTTCACAGGACGATGTTCACCAGACGGTCGGGCACGACGATCACCTTTTTGGGCACATTGCCTTCAAGCACACGAACGACCTTGTCGGCCGCAAGTGCCGCCGCTTCAACAATATCCTTCGCAGCACCCTTGGGCATTACCAACGTATCGCGCAGCTTGCCATTCACCTGGACGGCGATCGTCACTTCATCATCGACGAGCAAGGCCGGGTCGATATCGGGCCAGGCCGCATCGGCGATCAGGCCCTCTTCGCCGATCTTGGCCCATGCTTCCTCGGCCAGATGCGGGATCATCGGGCTGACCAGCCGGACCAATGTGCGCGCGGCATCGTCGCGGTCCGCCGAAGGGGCGGCCTTCTCGATAGCGCCGACGAGCGTGAAGAGCTTCGCGACCGCCTTGTTGAAGTGCAGCGCTTCGATATCGTCAGCCACGCCCTTGATCGTGCGGTGGAGCAGCTTCTGGAGCGCCTTGTCCTCGCCGCCCTCAGACGTTTCAAACTCGGTGACGCGCCACACGCGCTGGACGAAGCGCCACGCGCCTTCGATACCGTTCTCGCTCCACTCCAGATCGCGCTCAGGCGGACTGTCGGAGAGCATGAACCAGCGCACCGCGTCCGCGCCGTATTGGTCGACGATCGGCTCGGGATCGACGGTGTTCTTCTTCGACTTCGACATCTTCTCGATGCGGCCGATTTCCACTGTCTCGCCGGTGCCCACCACCTTGCCGTCCTCAACCTCTTCGGGCGAGAGCCAGCGGCCATCGGGCGCCTTATAGGTCTCGTGCGTCACCATCCCCTGGGTGAACAACCCCGAAAACGGCTCGGACACGTCGAGCTTGCCGAGATGCGCGAGCGCCCGCGTGAAGAAGCGCGCATACAGGAGATGCAGAATCGCATGCTCCACGCCGCCAATATATTGCCCCACCGGCAGCCATTGCTCGACCACTGCCTTGTCGAACGGCTTGTCGTCGGGCTGGCTGGCGAAGCGGATGAAGTACCAGGACGAATCGACGAACGTGTCGAGCGTATCGGTTTCGCGGCGCGCCGGCTTGCCGCAGCTCGGGCAATCGACATGCTTCCACGTCGGATGCCGATCGAGCGGATTGCCGGGAATGTCGAAGCTGATGTCTTCGGGCAGCACGATCGGCAATGTTTCACGTGGAGCACTCACCACGCCACAGCTCTCGCAATGGATGATCGGGATCGGCGTGCCCCAGTAACGCTGGCGCGAAACGCCCCAGTCGCGCAGGCGCCACACGGTCTGGCCCTTCCCCCAATCGCCTTCTTCGGCACGGCGGATCACCGTGCGCTTGGCATCGGTCACGTCCATCCCGTCGAGGAAGTGCGAATTCACCAGCGTGCCGGGGCCGGTATAGGCCTCGCTGTCGGTGAATGCCGCTTCGGTCTTGTCGCCTTCGGAGACAACGCGGCGGATCGGCAGCTTGTACTTTGTCGCGAACTCGAAATCGCGCTGGTCGTGCGCCGGCACGCCAAAGACTGCGCCGGTGCCGTAATCCATCAGCACGAAATTCGCGATATAGACCGGCAATTCCAGCGTGGAATCAAAGGGATGCACCGCACGAATGCCGGTGTCGAAGCCCAGCTTCTCCTGCGTCTCCAGCTCGGCCGCAGTCGTGCCGCCCTGTTTGCACAGCTCGATGAACGCCTTCACCTCGGCCGAATCCGCCGCCAGCTTCTGCGCGATCGGATGATCCGCCGCGATCGCCACAAAGCTCGATCCAAAGATCGTGTCGGGCCGGGTCGTATAGACCTCAACCTCGCCACCATCCGAAAGCGCGAATTTGAACTGGAGCCCCTCGGACTTGCCGATCCAGTTTTCCTGCATCAGCTTGACCTTGTCCGGCCAATGCTCGAGCGCCTGCACGCCCTCCAGCAGATCGTCGGCAAACTGCGTGATCTTCAAGAACCACTGGCTCAGCTTGCGCCGCTCGATCAAAGCGCCCGAGCGCCAGCCGCGCCCGTCGATAACCTGCTCATTGGCGAGCACGGTCATGTCGACCGGGTCCCAATTGACCGCCGATTCCTTGCGATACACCAGCCCGCTCTCGAAGAAATCGAGGAACAGGGCCTGTTCGTGCCCATAATATTCGGGCTCGCAGGTCGCCAGTTCGCGCGTCCAGTCGAGTGCGAAGCCCAGCCGCTTGAGCTGCGCTTTCATCGTCGCGATGTTCTGGCGGGTCCAGTTGCCGGGATGGACCTTCTTTTCCATCGCGGCATTTTCGGCGGGCATGCCGAATGCGTCCCATCCCATCGGATGGAGCACTTCATGCCCCGTCATCCGGCGGAAGCGCGCAAGCACGTCGCCCATCGTATAGTTGCGGACATGGCCCATGTGGATCTTCCCCGAAGGATAGGGGAACATCTCGAGCACATAGCTTTTGGGCTTGGGCGAATCGTCGCGCGCGGCAAAGGTTTCGCGGTCGTCCCACGCCTTCTGCCACGCCGCGTCTGCCTTGAGCGGATTAAAGCGTGACGCCATCGATTTGTACTCGCTTACTTCGTGATGGCGGCGCGACGCAGATCGCGTGCACGGGTGAGGATGATGTCCTCAAGCTTCTGCACCGTAGCTGCCTGAACCGGGGCGGCGACCCATGCGCCGCTGGTGTTTACTTCGCGCAGCGCGGCGACGCGCAGTGCATCGGCGCGCAGATCCTGATCGAGGATCGTCACGGTCACCTTCATGCGCTCGGTCGGCGTGTTGGGGTTCACATACCAGTCGGTCACGATCACGCCGCCGTTCGAATCGGTCTGAAGCAGCGGCATGAAGCTCACCGTGTCGAGGCTGGCGCGCCACAGATAGGCGTTCACGCCGATCGTGGTCACCTGGCTTGCGGCTAGATCGGCCTGCGGGCGGTCCTTGCCGCCGCACGCGGCAATCGAAAAGGCAAGCGATCCGAGGATCGCAGCGCGCAACAGGCGGTTCATCGACACATTCCTAAGGCAGATGGTATTCGGGAAAGCATCTATAGTGCCGCTTGTGGCGGTAGCAAGGCGGGAGCGGACCCGCCCGAATCTGTGTGTGTGGAGCAACAGTCTGCGTAAAAGTGCGAATTTGACGGAACGAAGCTTTCGAATCACAATTGGGTCGCCTAGATAGGGAATATGGAAATGCGTCTGAAGCGCTGGATAACGGGATTGGGAGCTGGAGCGCTGTGCGCCACGGCGGCTCTGATCGCGCCCGGCCTACAGGCTCAGGGACGTATCGATTCGCGCACGCCGGTCTCGGTACGCGCCGGAATTGGCTCGTTCACCCCGGCTGCCGCCGATCCCAAGCTTGCCGCGATGCTCGCGCGCTCGGGTCTGCCGGAAAATGGCTTCCGCTTCACGCCTTCCGATTCGAGCCGTAGCGCCGGTCGCTCGCTCACGGTCGCCGTCCGCGCCCGCTCGGCGGGTGGCACACAGGGCAAGATCGCTGCTGTAACCGCGCCGTCGATCAATCTTGCGCCTGTCGCTTATAATCTCGGTGTTTCGGTCGGCTGGAAGCGCTTTGCGGCTTCGGGCGATCTCGCCAAGGTCGATATGGTCGCCAGCAAGCCTGCGATCGAGCGTGCCGATCTCGGCCTGAACTATACCGGCAAGCGTCCCGCCGCGCGCATCCAGGCGACTGGTGAGAGCGAAGCGGTCACGTCGCCAGTATTGGTCGGTGAAAAGCCTGCTTATGGCTATGATCTGGGTGGTTCTTACTCGCTCACCCGCAACCTCGCAGTGACAGCGGGCGTCCGCTACAAGAGCGAAGACCAGCGCCTGCCGCGCCTGACCGACAATCGTCGTGACAGCCAGGCCGTCTATGTGGGCACTGCCTTCAAGTTCTGACGGCGAAGCGGATTGGTTGGTCTTCTGCGAAAGTAGGAGCCCGGCACTTCAAGGAAAATCGCTGGAGACCGCAGGCCGCTGTTTTCGCAGGCCTGCCGGTATTTGCCGAATCTAGGGCTTGGTTCGCGTCCAGGCGTCGATCGCCGCCCAGCCATGAATTCCCAATTGCCTCAGGCCACGCGCCTTCCGCGCGTCCATCCCGCCTAAGGCGATCACTGGCACGTTGAGGCCGCGAATCAGCAGTCCCAGCCTTGCGCGGCCCAGCGTGCGCCCGCCCGGATGCGAACGGGTCGCGAAAACGGGCGAGACGAACAGTAACGCCGCTCCGGCGCGAATCGCCGAAATTGCTTCGGCGCGCGAATGCGCCGCTGCCGTGAAAGTGCGGCCGCGCTGGTTATGCTCTCCGCCCGGCCCGGCAAGCACCAGCCGCAATCGCCGCCGCCGCGCGATTCGCTCGACTCGGGCGAAAGTCCGCTGCCGTTCGTCGCGCGGCACGCCATAATGGCGAAACACCACGCCGCTGCCCGCGGGCAGCCGCTCCAGCGCATCCCATAATGCGTCGCCCATCCGTTCGTCGGTCATCAGCCAGATATTGGGGAGGGGGTGGCGGCGCGGCATCCCGCTGCCTATAGCGCGCGCCATGCTTCCAGACGACGCCCAAGCACGCCTTAATGGCGTTCAAGACCGCATCGCCCACGCCGCCGCGCTAGCCGGCCGCAAGGATCCGGTGACTTTGATCGCAATCTCCAAGACGCACGAGGCCGAAGCGATCCGTCCGCTCATCGCCGCCGGCGCGCGCGTGTTCGGGGAAAATCGCGTTCAGGAAGCGCAGGGCAAATGGCCCGCGCTGCTTGCGGAGACGCCGGGAATCGAGCTTCACCTTGTCGGCCAGCTTCAATCGAACAAGGCCGAGGATGCGGTGGCGTTGTTCGATGCGATCCATTCGGTCGATCGGCCCTCGCTCGTCACTGCGCTGGCCAATGCGATGGACAAGGCAGGCAAGCGTCCTGCTTGCTTCATCCAGGTCAATATCGGCGCGGAGGAGCAAAAGGGCGGTAGCGCAGTCGAGGCGCTCCCCGAATTGCTGGCGCAGGCGCGTGCCGCCAATCTGCCGGTGGCGGGCCTGATGTGCGTCCCGCCGCTCGACGTGGACGCTGCGCCCTATTTTGCGCTCCTCGCCAAGATCGCCCGCGACAATGGCCTTGCGGGCCTCAGCATGGGCATGTCGGGCGATTACGAGACTGCGGTCACCATCGGCGCGACCCATGTTCGCGTCGGCACCGCTCTGTTCGGCGGTCGAGCATGAAGTTCGCCGCCATATTGTTCGATTTTGACGGCGTGCTGATCGAAAGCGAATATTCGGGCAACAAGCACCTCGCCGAATTCCTCACTGCGTCCGGCCACCCGACCTCGCCCGAGGAATCCATGGCCAATTTCATGGGCTATTCGGGCGCTGATTTTCTCCAGCGGGTGGAAAAGTGGATCGGCGGACCCCTGCCGGTCAATTGGAACAGCGAGCGGACGCTAGAAAATGAACGCGTGCTGGCAGAGGGCGTCGAGGAAGTGGCGGGCGCTGTCGCCTTCGTTCGGTCGCTCCCCGCCGATCTGCCCAAGGCAGTCGTCTCGTCCAGTTCGACTCGCTGGCTCCACGCGCATCTGGCCCATCTCGGCGTGGCGGACGTCTTTGGCGACCATGTCTATTCCGGCGCCGAGCACGTTACGCGCGGCAAGCCCGCCCCGGACCTCTATTTGTTTGCCGCCGCCCAATTGGCGGTGCCGATCGAACGCTGCGTCATCCTCGAGGATTCGCCAGTGGGGGCCACCGGCGCGGTCGCTTCGGGCGGCACGGTCATCGGACTGTGCGCAGGGGCGCATTGCGGCATCGGTCATGAGGAGCGCCTCCGCGCGCTGGGGGTCCAGCATATCGCCCATGATTTCGAAGCAGTCGCCCAACTGCTCGAAGACGGGTCACTGGCCTAAACGTCGCCTGAACTTCCGCGCTAAAGCTGGTGCCCGGTGCGGTCGCGCTTGGTCGCCAGATAGCGCGCGTTATGCGGGTTGGGCGGCAGCTGGTGTGCCACGCGCTCGATCACCGTCACGCCGGCCGCTTCCAGCGTCGCGACCTTCTCCGGATTGTTGGTCAGCAGCCGAATTTCGCGCTGGCCCAACAGTCGCAGCATCCGCGCCGCGACCGCGAAGTTGCGCGCGTCCACAGCAAAGCCCAGCCGCGTATTGGCGTCGACCGTGTCATATCCCTGATCCTGCAGCGCATAAGCACGCAGCTTGTTGATCAGCCCGATCCCGCGCCCTTCCTGCCGCAGATAGAGCAATATGCCCCAGCCGGCCGTCTCGATCTCCTGGATCGCCGCGTGCAACTGAGGCCCGCAATCGCATTTGAGCGATCCCAGCACGTCCCCGGTCAGGCACTCGCTGTGCAGCCGCACCAGCGGCGGCTTGCCATTGGGCGCACCGATCAGCAGCGCGACATGCTCGCCCGGCATCTCGTCGGTGCGAAACGCCACGATCTCGGTATTCTCGGCACCCGCCACCGGCAGATGCGCCCGCGCGACGATTCGCAGCCGGTCGGCATCCTCGTGCGTGTCGATATCGGCAGGGGTGATCCGATCTTCGTCCCGAGCCGCGCGCACGAAGAACGCCGGCAACAACCCCGCCACTCGCGCCAGCCGCAAGGCCGCTGCCGCCGACTCCCGCGATTCGATCGCAATCGCGCGGAACGGGCCTTTGAGGGGAGTCGCCAGATCGAGCTGCGGGTCTGCCAGCGCCGTCGCGGTATCGAAATCGAGCCACGGCACGCGCCCGATCAGCACCGGCGCATCGGGCACCGCCGCTTCCATCTGGTTCGCCAGCTTGAGCGTCGCCGCACGGCCGGCCGAGAGCAGCAAGGGGGCCGTGGCATCAGGGTCGAACGCGCGCAGTCGCTCGGCATCGGCGGTCTCGACCGAAAGCAGCGCCATCTCGCCGATCGCGACGGGCCAGCCGCGCCGGAGCGCGTCGATCGCACGCGCGACTTTGACGGCCGGGGCGCGGGGATCGCTCAAAAATCGAACTCGGTAATGATCGGCACATGGTCCGAAGGCTTGAGCCACGAACGGCACGGCTCGCACACCTTGTGGCGCACCGCTTTCTCGGCGACTTCGCGACTCGCCCACATATGATCGAGCCGGCGCCCGCGATCGTTCGCGGTCCAGTCCTTCGAACGATAGCTCCACCAGGTGAAGTTGCGCGCCGGCGCCGGGATGAAATGCCGCCCCAGATCGACCCAGTCATGCGCCGCCTGCAACCGGCCCAGCGCTTCGACTTCGATCGGCGTATGGCTCACCACGTCGAGCAATTGCTTGTGGCTCCAAACGTCGCTTTCGAGCGGCGCGATATTGAAATCGCCGGTCAGGATGGTGGGGACGGTGAGTTCCTTCGCCCATACGGTCATCCGCTCGATAAAATCGAGTTTCTGGCCGAATTTTGGGTTCACTTCGCGGTTCGGAACGTCGCCGCCCGCTGGCACATAAACATTCTCCAGCCGCACGCCATTCGCCAGCCGCACGCCTACGTGGCGGGCTTCCTGATTGGCTTGCCAGTCGAAGCGGTCGTCCTCCACGACTGGCACCTTGCTGATGATCGCCACGCCGTGATGCATCTTCTGGCCATGCTTGATGACATGGTCGTAACCAAGATTGCGAAACGGCGCGGCGGGGAAGTCACCGTCGATCACCTTGGTTTCCTGCAGGCACAGAATGTCGGGCGCTTCCTCACGGAGGAATTGCTCGACGATCTCGATGCGGAAGCGGACCGAGTTGATGTTCCAGGAAGCGATCTTCATCGCTGGGGATGTAGCGTTTTTGTCGCGCGGTGCCAGCCCGGCGGTCCCAAAAGGAAAGGCCCCCGCTCCGGGGGCAATGGAGCGAGGGCCGACCTAGCGTTCGTCACGCAGGCAGGATGTGGTGTCCGTCCGGGCAACAGGGGGAAAATCCCGGCTCAAGCCCCACATCCGCAATTTGATAGTTAGGACCTTCAACCTGTCGCCAGCATGAACAATGGTAGGCTTTACCTGCGGTTGATCGCAGTTCAGCGCGCCTTGGGTCCCTTGGGGCGCGGATCGTTCCAACGAAATTCGCCGTCCGGCACCGCCGCGTTGAAGCGCTGGTTCGAAAGGCGGATCGTGGTGCGGTTATTCTGCGAATCGAGCGCGACCCAGCCCTGAAGCATCAGCCCCGAAGGGGCCGAAGCGTTCTTCTGGAAGATCATCGTGATCCGCCCATATTCTGGATGCGCGCTGTCATGCACCTCGATCGATACGACGCGCGGATCGCCCGTAGGCTTGAGCTTGGCGTATTTCGTGATGTCGCGCTTCGGGTTGAGCAGCACCGCCAGCGGCGAATTGCCGATTGGCCAGCGGTCGACCTGACGCACCTGATAATCGATGAAATAGAGGCTGCGTCCGTCCGCAACGATCAGCTGGGGCACACCCTTTTGATATTGGAAGCGGATCTTGCCAGGGCGCTTGAGGGTCATCGTGCCCGTCAGCGTGCGATTGTTGCGATCGGTCTGCGCGAAGTCCGCGGTCATGCTCGATACGCCCTGTAGATGCTGCTGCACCTGGGTCATTTCGGGCTCGGCGGCCGATATCAGCACCGGAGCGACAAGCGCGAGGCTGAAAGCGAGGGGTCGTGCAAACACGCATATTCTCCAAATGCTTCGGGAAGCCGCTAGCCGCGGCGGCTTGAATGCCCCCTGAACCCGTGAAGGTCCCGTTCGATCCTTACGTCGCCCGCCCGTCGGTATCCATTAGCACTTCGCGACGCCCCACATGGTCGGGGCGCGAGACCAGTCCTTCGCGCTCCATCCGCTCGATCAGTCGCGCAGCAGAATTATAGCCGACGCGAAGCTGGCGCTGGAGCCACGATGTCGATGCCTTCTGGCTTTCAGCCACCAATTGCGTCGCGCGGCGGAAGAGTTGCTCCTCGGGCGAATCGTCGCCTTCGGGCGCGCCATCGAGGCTGAAACCGCCATCTTCGGGCTCTTCGGTGACTGCGGTGATATAATCCGGCTCGCCCTGGCTGCGCCAGAAATCGGCGACCGCCATAACTTCGTCATCGCTGACGAAAGGCCCATGCACGCGCGCCAGCTGCTTGCCGCCCGGCATATAGAGCATGTCGCCCTTGCCCAGCAGCTGCTCGGCGCCCTGCTCACCCAAAATGGTGCGCGAATCGATCTTGGACGTGACGTGGAAGCTGATTCGCGTCGGCAGATTTGCCTTGATCACGCCGGTAATGACGTCGACCGAGGGGCGCTGCGTCGCCATGATCAAGTGGATGCCCGCCGCACGCGCCTTTTGCGCAAGCCGCTGGATGAGGAATTCGACTTCCTTGCCGGCAGTCATCATCAGATCAGCGAGCTCGTCGACGATGATCACGATCTGCGGCAGCGGCTGGAGATCGAGCGTCTCTTCCTCATAGACCGGCTTGCCGGTGTCCTCATCCCAACCGGTCTGCACCTTGCGGCCGATCTTCTGACCCTTGGCCTTGGCCTGGCGGACCTTGTCGTTGAAGCTGGCGAGGCTGCGGACGTTGGCGCTGGCCATCATCCGATAGCGATCCTCCATCTGCTCAACCGCCCATTTGAGCGCGCGCACCGCCTTTTGCGGCTCGGTCACCACATCGGCAAGCAGATGCGGGATGCCCTTATACATGCTCAGCTCGAGCATCTTGGGATCGATCATGATCATCCGGCATTTGTCCGGCGAGAGCCGGTATAGCAGCGACAGGATCATGCAGTTCAGGCCGACCGACTTGCCCGAACCGGTGGTGCCCGCGACGAGCAGATGCGGCATCGGCGCGAGATCGGCGATGACCGGATCTCCCGCGATATTTTTGCCGAGCACCAGCGGCAGCGATGCGCCCTGATCCTCGAAGCTCTGGCTGCCGATCAATTCGTGCAGGTTCACTGCCTCGCGCGTCACATTGGGAAGCTCGATGCCGATCACGGTGCGCCCGGGGATGGTCGCCACGCGCGCCGAAATCGCTGACATGTTGCGCGCGATATCGTCCGCCAGCTGGATCACCCGGCTCGCCTTGATGCCGCTGGCCGGTTCCAGCTCGTACATCGTCACGACCGGGCCGGGGCGGACTTCGACGATCTGGCCCTTGACGTTGAAATCGTCGAGCACGCTCTCAAGCAGCCGGGCGTTGCGCTCCAGCGCCGCCTTGTCGATGCCGGCATTCTTGTTCGCCGGCGCTTCCTTGAGCAGATCGAGCCCGGGTAGCGTGTAGCTGTCCTTGAAATCCAGGCTGGTCTGGGTCGGCGGCTTGCTGCGCGCGGGGGCGGGCGTCACGCCGCGATCGGCAATCACCGGACCGGGGCGCGTATCGGGCACCACCACCTTGCGCGGCTCGGAGATGGTCTGCGGCCGTTCGGGCCTGGGCTCGGGCGGGGCCAGTGCAACCTTCTTTTCCTGGCCGATGCGCAGCTGCGGCAGGCTGAAAGCCCGCTCCGGCAGCGTGAAATCCAGCCGGCGCCACCAGATCCACAGTCCTAGCAGGCCGAAAATGACGCCAAGGCCGCGCCCCGCCCACCAGGTGAGCGTCGGTTCGCCGGCGAATCCGATCAGGAAATTGAACAGCCCTGCGATGCTGAGCCCGGCAATGCCGCCCCAGCCGCCGGGAAGCGCCAGCACAGCATCGCTCGAAAAGAATGCCATG
Source organism: Sphingomonadales bacterium (assembly GCA_004173185.1). Lineage (GTDB taxonomy): Bacteria > Pseudomonadota > Alphaproteobacteria > Sphingomonadales > Sphingomonadaceae > Sphingomonas. The sequence continues at coordinate 88,637 of SEFZ01000005.1, forward strand.
GCGCTCGCTGCCAGCAAGGTGCCCAGCAGAGCGCCGCGCAGCATCCGTCCCCAATCGCCGATCGGACGCCCCAGCCACAGCCGATTGGTGACGATCAGCCCCACTGGCGCGAGCAGGATGACGGGCAGTCCGAAGCTCGCGAGCAAGGCATCAGCGATCCACGCGCCGAACGGCCCGAGCAGATTGAGTGCGGGGCCGCCGGACGCCGTGTTCAGCGCCGGATCCTGCGAATGATAGGTGAGAAGCGACAGCACTGCCCCGATCACGGCGAGGAACAACATGGTTCCGCCGATCAGTTGCGCGCTTCTGCGCACGCCAGCCTTCATCGTGTCGCGCAACAGCGACTTTTGTGCCCGGGACGCCATTGGCCCAGCCTCCAGTTTTCAGGGGTGCGGGGGATTCATCGCGCTTGCTCAAGGCCGCGTCAAGATGGACTTGTTTTGTACCGCTGGTTCGGGGGCCAGAACATGCTAACTGCGCACTATGTCCCAAGCACAGACACGCGCTGACGTTCTCATTCTTGGCGGCGGGCTGGTTGGCAGCGCGCTGGCCGTCGCGCTCGACGCGCATGGCCTGACGTCGATCGTGATCGATCCTGCCGATGCCGCGACGATCACTGCCGCCGGTTTCGATGGCCGCGCCTCGGCAATCGCCAGCGCGCCGATGCGGATGTTCGAGGCGATCGGCGTCGCGGACCGGCTGGCCGGCAAGGGCTGCCCGATCCAGGGCATTCGGGTCAGCGATGGCCTCGCCCCCGGCAAGCTCGATTTCGCCCCCGATTCGGATGACGGCCCGCTCGGCCATATGTTCGAGAACCGCCAGCTTCGCACCGCCTTGCTCGAAGCCGCAATGGCCGCGCCGGGCGTCGATCTGCGGATGCGCACCCGCGCCGTCTCGGTCGATCGCGGCACCTTTGACGTCACGGCCATCCTCGATTCGGGTGCCACCGTCACCGCGCCACTGCTGATCGCCGCCGAAGGCCGCAATTCGCCGACGCGCGAATCGGCCGGGCTCAAGACCGCGCGCTGGACCTATAATCACGCCGCGATGGTCGCCACGCTGGGGCACGAGCGCAGCCACGAGAATATCGCCTTCGAGATATTCTACCCTGAAGGCCCCTTCGCGATTCTGCCGCTGCTCGATGACGAGCATGGCCATCGCTCGGCGGTGGTCTGGACGGTCAATGCGCGCGATGCCGCCGGGATGATGAAAATCTCGGACCGCGCCTATCTCGCCGAAGCCGAGAAGCTGATGGGTGGCTTTCTGGGCAAGCTCGGGCCGCTGTCAGGGCGTTTCAGCCATCCCTTGGGGTTTCATCACGCCGCGTGGATTACGTCCGATCGGCTGGCGTTGGTAGGGGATGCCGCGCATGGCATCCATCCGATTGCGGGGCAGGGCGTCAATGTCGGCTTCCGCGACGTCGCCACGCTGGTCGAAGTGCTGGTCGACGGCAAGCGGTTGGGGCTGGACCTTGGCGATCCACAGTTGCTCGCCCGCTATCAGCGCTGGCGCGGTCTCGACACGTTCATGGTCGCCGCCGCCACCGATGGCCTGACCCGCTTGTTCGGCATTCCCGGCAAGGCCCCGGCGGCGCTTCGTCGCTTCGGGCTGTCGGCGGTCGACCGGATGCCGCCGCTCAAGCGCTGGTTCATGGGTGAGGCTCGCGGCGAATCGGGCGATGTGCCCAAGCTGCTACAGGGCGAGCGCGTCTAGAAACCCGCGGCCATCAGCGCGAGGAAGAATATCACGCCGGGTATCATGGGCAGGATCAGGCCGATGGCGAAGCGCCTCGGCGTGTAGCTGATCGCTGCCCAGATCTCGAAGCCCGCGCCGATGATCAGCGTGAGCGGCAATGCCCAAAGGCACGCAAATGCCACCCACAAAGCATTATTCTGGTCCGATCCCGGTGCATCGAACAGCATCACGCTTATCATCGCCATAAACGCGCTGACCGGGATCAGCACGACTTCGAGGCCCGCCAGCGCAGCCGCGAGCACTCTCATTGCCGGATACGCATTGCCCGTGAAATCACTGTAGCGTCCCCCCCTCGTCGCCATGCCGTCCGTAGAACTGCATCAGCTGGACGATAAGCTCGGCGCGGTCGCTTAGCGAATCGGCTTCGAGCAGCGCCTGTTTCGAAGCGGGATCGAAGGGCGCGATCTGGGCGATGCCGTTGACCAGCGCTTCGTCATCGAGCCGCGCCACCGCTTCCCAATCGACGGCATAGCCCAGTCCATCGGCGAATCGGCGCGATTCGATCTCAAGGCTGGCGCGCGAGATAGCCGCGAGGATCTCGCTTTCTCCCGCCGGCTCCAGCTCCGCCTCAATTTGTCGGAACGAGGTGGTCACGTCGAGTTCGCGCACGATCGTAAAGCGCGTCAGCCCCTCCAGCACGATATCGAATCGCCCGTCATCAAGCGCTTCGACCTCGGCAATCCGCCCGACACAGCCGACATCGAACAGCCCTGGCGGCTCGTTTGCATCGCGCGGCTGGACCATCCCGATTCGCCGGTCACGCACCAGCGAATCGGAAATCATCGCGCGGTATCGCGGCTCGAAAATATGGAGCGGCAAATGCATCCGTGGAAACAGCAGCGCTCCGCTCAACGGAAAGATCGAGAGCCGTGTGACTGTCACCCGAACAGGATCGCGGACAGTTTGCGCCGCTGCGCCGAGACCCAGGGGTCTTCGAGCCCAACGGCTTCGAACAGCTTCAGCAGCCGCGCGCGGGCGGCGCCTCCGTTCCATTCCTTGTCCTCGGCGATCATCGCGAGCAGCGTCGCGACGGCGGCATCGCGGTCGCCCGCTGCCATCTGGCCGCCCGCCAGCTCATAGCGCGCCTCCATGTCGCCGGTCGCGGCCTGCGCTGCGAGACCCGAGAGATCCTCTACCGGCGTGGCTTCCTGGGCCAGGCTCACCGCGGCGCGGGCGCGCTCGATCTCGGGCGATTTATTCACCTCATCGGGCAGGTCGGCGAGCGCGATTTCCGCTTCACCGGTACGGCCCAGCGCCAGCAGCGCACGCGCCCGGCCTGCGGTGATTGCGGGGTGGCCCGGCGCCAGTTCGGCAATCTGGTCGAAGACCGAAAGCGCGCGCTCGGCATCGCCGTCGCTCAGTAATTGCTCGCCCATCGCGAGCAGCGGCTCGAGTTCGGCTTCCTGCGCGGCCTCTTCGCTCTGCACCGGCATCTGGCGCAGCAGCTGGTCGAGCGTCGTGCGCAGCTGCGCTTCGGTGCGCGCGGAGGAGAGATCGGCGACCAATTGCCCCTGGAACATCGCATAGACGGTGGGGATCGAGCGGACTTGGAACTGCGCGGCGATGAACTGATTCGCGTCGACATCGATCTTGACGAGCTTCACGCCCTTGGTGGCGTAATCCTCGGCCACTTTCTCCAGTACCGGGGCGAGCTGTTTGCAGGGGCCACACCATTCAGCCCAGAAATCGAGGATCATCAGCGAGGTCATCGAAGGCTCGACAACGTCGCGGCGGAAGGCGTCCACGGCTTCCTTGTCTTGCGGGGTCATTCCAAGCGTGGCCATGCATGGGCTCCAACGAGTTACGGGGTTGCGGCCTATGTGGGGGTTTGGCGCGCACGCGCCAAGCATTTTCAGGAGTAACGCCAAGGGGGTTGCGCTGTTGCGAACCCGCTGCTAGTGGCCGCGCCTCACCCGCCCAGTTCGACTAGTTCGATACCGGGCAGAACGCCGAGCGGGCGTAGCTCAGGGGTAGAGCACGACCTTGCCAAGGTCGGGGTCGAGGGTTCGAATCCCTTCGCCCGCTCCAGCGATTTCAAGGGCTTATGGTCTCTTGAAAAGGTGGCGGTGAAAGTCACCCCACCACATCCCACTCGAACGCCTTATACATAGCCGGCCTTATGCCTTTAACGGTACAGGGCTGGGCGACAGAATCCCATTGGCGCGCTTGCCCACAGGTTGGGCCGGGCGGGGGCCGTGAAGCGAATCCACCTATCTCGTCTCTAAACCTGCCTTTGGTGCGGCTGAAATTTTGGAAAAATTCCAGTCCCTGACTTTTTGCTGCGTAATCAGGGCATGATGCGGGTAAACCTGATTGTTCTGACGGTGTTCATTGCCCGACGCCACATTGGCGCGGTCCAGAACCGCCCAAACAGGCTAACCGATTTCTGATCATAGCCAAGCAAAGCCGACCCGTAGAATTCAGTGTCATCAGCCACATTATCTGTATGGTCCAGCTCGCCTCAATGCAGCGGTGGCTTCGTGCTTATGAGTCTAGCGCCCAGGCCCTGAACTGAGGCTTCTGGCCAATATTAGTGTTTCAGCCGCAGGAATCGCTTGCGCAGGCGTGGACGCGTGTGGGTCCCCCGCGACTGCGTATGCAAACGTCGCGATGGTTCGATGCCTGGCGGCGTGACAGCACCGGAGGTGCGGTGGCGTGTGTGACCGGAGCGGCATTTGAGCCGTTCGACGCGCCTGATGCCTCGCTGCTGAGGCACGCCGGCCATCTCCGCCACGATCTAATCGCATCGGCCACATCGACCACCGCTTCAAGCGGGCGACGGCCTCAGATGATTTCGAACAGGCCGGCGGCGCCCATGCCGCCCGCCGTGCACATCGACACCACGGCATAACGAACGCCGCGCTTGCGCGCTTCGATCAGCGCGTGGCCGATCAAGCGCGCGCCCGTCATGCCGAAGGGGTGGCCTACGGCGATCGCGCCGCCATTGACGTTATAGCGTTCGGGATCGATGCCGAGATGATCGCGACAATAAAGGCATTGGCTGGCAAATGCCTCATTGAGTTCCCATAGGCCGATATCCTCAACCTTGAGGCCGGCACGATCGAGCAATTTGGGAATGGCGAATATCGGCCCGATCCCCATTTCTCCGGGACCACAACCCGCCGCCTGGAAGCCGCGGTAGATTCCCAGGATTTCCTTGCCCTCGGCTTCGGCCATGGCACGATCCATCACGATCTGGGCCGCGGCACCATCGGAAAGCTGGCTGGCATTGCCCGCCGTGATGTGGCGGCCCTCCGCAATGACGGAGCCGCCCTTCCATACCGGCTTGAGTTGCGCGAGGGCCTCGACCGTGGTGCCGGCGCGAATCCCTTCATCCTGCGTCACGGTGACGGTCTCGGTTCCGGTGCGATTTCCCTCTTTGTCGAAAATCGCCTTCTCGACGGTGATGGGCACGATCTCCTCGAGAAAAGCGCCTTTCGCAAGTCCTGCTTCAGCGCGCTGCTGGCTCATCGCGGCGAAGGCATCCTGCGCCTCGCGGCTGATGCCGTACCGTTCCGCGACAATCTCGGCAGTCTCGATCATCGCCATATAGGCATCGGGTTCATTGGCGATGACCGACTGGTTGACGTAGCTCGACATGCCCTTGGTCATCGTAAGGCTTATCGACTCCATGCCTCCGGAAAGCGCGACGTCGATGTCGCCCGCGATAATCGAGCGTGCCGCCAGCGCCATCGCGGTAAGCCCCGATCCGCATTTGCGATCCAGCGTGAAGGCCGGAACCGACTGCGGCATGCCCGCTGCGAACACCGCCATGCGGCCCGCATTGCCTGCCTGAGTGCCCGATTGATTGGCGACACCCCAGAAGATGTCGTCGATCCGCGCAGGATCCATGCCCGCCCGTTCGGCTGCTGCACGCATGACATGGCCCGCCAGAACGGGCGCTTCGGTGTTGTTGAACGCCCCACGATAGGCCTTTCCGATCCCGGTACGGGCAGTGGCGATGATTGCAGCTTCGCGCATCAGATATTCCTTTCTGTGGGGGATCGGGCCGATAGTATTAGGGGAGGCCGGCCGGTGACAATTTCAACCGTGCGATGGGGCCAGTTGATCGATGGCCAGACGAAGGCTCGCCACCAATGCTAAAGGCTGGTCTGCCATGATATGATGCGCAGCGCCGGGCACTTCGACGGCGAGCAGGCAATCCGGCAAGGTCGCGCGCGCATGCGCCACCCGATCGCGGGAGACGACCTGGGATCTTTCGCCGTAGATCAAGCCCGTCGGCACGGTCACGCTGCGCAGTTCCGGCGTTAACTCGGCGCGATCCATCTTTACCCAGAGCTCCGGATCAAAGCGCCATGTCCATCCCTGAAGCCCCTCGTCTTTCGACACTTCGTGCAGGCCGTGACGGGCGACATGATCGGCGATGGCTGGAAAGTCCGTGTCCTGCGATGGCAGGAAGCGAAACCGCGCCAGCGCGTCGGCCAATGTGGCATATAGCGGGGAGGTGCCCCTGGCCTCGGCGCTGGGCGGGGGGCGATTGGGCGGCAAGATCGTGTCGATCAGCAGCGCCCCAGCGACCTGGTCCGGCTGCCTGACGCACAGGTGCAGCAGGGGCAGCCCCCCAAAGGAATGCGCAACAACGATCGGCGGATTGCCGGACGCTGCGAGTCCAGCCTCCCCGATAGCCTGCACAATCTCGTCCGCGTACACACCGACGCCATAGCGCGAGCGCCAACCCGAACGCCCCATTCCTGACCAGGAGATCGCAGCGCAGCGATGGGTCTCCGCAAAGAACGGCGCGATGAAGCTCCACCAGTCCGCATGTGCAGAATTACCGTGCAGGAACAGAAGGCCCGGCGCACCGACCCTCCCCCAGGTCAGCAGTTCAATTGGCGTGCCGTCATTGTCGAACCACCGTCGTTCCGGTTCGCACGCCACAGCCGTTGCGAACCAATCCGGGGCTGGGGGGCGAATGCCTCCATAAGGCGATAATATCGACGGGGCCGGGCTCAAAACGCGTTGAACCCCGTGAGATGCCGGCCGAGAATCAAGCCGTGCACGTCTTCGGTCCCCTCATAGGTGTTCACGGTTTCCAGATTCTGCGCGTGGCGCATCACGTGATACTCCACCGATACGCCATTGCCGCCCAGCATATCGCGCGCGACGCGGGCGATGTGGAGTGCCTTGCGGCAATTGTTGCGCTTCAGCAGCGAAATCGCCTCCGGGCGAAGGTCGCCCGCATCCATCATTCTGCCAAGCGCGAGCGCACCTTCCAGCCCCAGGCTGATTTCAGTCGCCATGTCGGCCAGCCGCATCTGAACCAACTGGCGTGCGCCAAGCGGGCGACCAAACACGACCCGGTCACTGACATAAGAACGGGCCTGCTCGAAACATGCCTCTGCCGCGCCCATCGCGCCCCAACTGATCCCGTATCGCGCCCGGTTCAGGCAGGAGAAGGGGGCTCCCAATCCGCGCGCACCGGGAAGACGCGCGCTCTCTGGGATGAAGACGTCCTGCAATGCCAGTTCGCCGGTGACCGACGCGCGCAACGACAGCTTGCCTTCGATCCGCGGCGTAGCGAAGCCGGGCGTCCCGCGCTCTACCAGAAAGCCCGAGATTACGCCGTCGAGCTTGGCCCAGACCACAGCGACATCGGCCACGGGCGAGTTGGTGATCCACATTTTGGAACCGTTCAACACATAGCCGCCATCGACAGCGCGCGCCGTCGTGCGCATCGCGCCGGGATCCGAACCGCCATCGGATTCGGTCAAGCCGAAACACCCGATCAATTCGCCGCGCGCCATGCCCGGCAGCCAGCGGCGGCGCTGCTCCTCAGAGCCGAAAGCATGGATCGGATGCATTACCAGGCTCGACTGAACGCTCATCGCCGATCGGTAACCGCTATCGACTGCCTCTACTTCACGCGCGATCAGGCCATAGGCCACATAGCTGCTCGCCGAGCCGCCATATTCCTCGGGCAGCGTTGCCCCCAGAAACCCCATCGCCCCCATTTCGCGCATGATCGAGACGTCAAAGGATTCCTCGAGATAGGCGCTTCCGATACCCGGCAGCAGCCTCTCCTGCGCAAAGGTCCGGGCGGCATGGACGACTTGAAGCTCTTCTTCCGAAAGCCGCGATTCAAGGCCAAGCACATCACGATTCTGCGGCATTGCTACCTGTGCGTTCATCACACCCTCCTCCTGAAACCGAATGCCAGATAGGTCAGCTTGCCGCTGGAACGCAATATAATTAGATCGATCGATCAGTTTATTGGAGATGCTATTGCGATTGATCGTACGATCAAATAGTCTTGCTGTGAGATGCGGTTCAAGCGGCACACAGGAGAGATAGCGTGAATAAGATTCGAGAGTGGCGCGCCGCGTTACGCAATCCGGCTATCGCCGCGATGGCAGCGCTCTTCCTGATCAACGTCGCGAGTTATGCGGATCGCTCCATCCTGGTGGTGCTGCAGGAATCGATCAAAAAAGACCTGCAACTCAGCGACTTCCAGCTCGGGCTGTTGGCGGGGCCAGCATTTGCCATTTTCTACAGCATAATGGGGCTTCCGATAGCGCGCCTGGCGGAGCGTAAGAGCCGCAAGAAAATCATCCTGGTCGCGGTTTCGGCCTGGTCGGTCTTCACGGCGTTTTGCGGCCTCGCCCAAAATTTCGTGCAGCTGGCAATCTTTCGCATGGGCGTGGGCGCAGCAGAAGCTGCCGCGCCGCCCGCAACGCATTCGCTGATCGCCGACTATTTCAATCGCTCCGCGCGCGGCCGCGCAATGGCCGTGCTCGCGCTGGGCATCCCGCTGGGCCTTATGGTCGGCGGCGTCTTCGGGGGGCTGATCGCATCGGCTTTTGGTTGGCGTGTTGCATTTATCGCGATCGGGCTTCCCGGCCTCCTGCTCGTGCTGCTGGGTTCGAAGATCATGTACGAGGCAGACCGCGGCCCCGGAAATGAAGTCGCGAACATGGAAAAGCTGAGCACGATGGAGAGCATCCGTTCGCTGCTCTCGATTCCGGTATATCGGCTGCTTCTTGTCGCAGCGGTGCTGAGCGGAAACGCGGCCCATGCGATCTCCACCTTCTCCGCGTCTTTCTTCATACGCGCCCACGATCTGAGCCTGGCGGAAGTTGGCGGCATATTGCTGACCGGCAAGGGACTGGCCGGCATGGCCGGTACGCTGACCAGCGGCTTCGTGTCCGACAAGCTCGATAACGGGCGCGGCCAGGATTACCTGCTTGTTCCCGCCTCCGCTTCATTGGTGGCCGCGGGTCTGATGTGGCTTTCGTTTGTCACCCCGGGCGTAACGGTCGCGATGCTGCTGTTCATTTTGGCCGCATTCTTCGCCAACATGATCATGAGCCCCGCTTTCGCCGCGATCCAGAATGTCGTCGATCCGCGCACCCGCGCGACGGCGGCGGCTTTGTTCCTGTTCTGCGTAACCGTTCCCGGTTCGGTGGGTCCGGTGATGGTAGGCTATCTCAGTGACATGGTCGCAGCGGGGGCAATGAATCTCGACGTCGCGGCTTATCTGAGCACGTGCCCGGGTGGACGGCCGGCAGCCGGGCTGGCCGCAGAAGTCGCGGCACAATGCGCGCCTGCTGCGACATCGGGCTTGCGGCGCGGCATGACCGTGGCGCTGCTGATCTATCTCGCATCCGTCGTGGTCTATCTGCTGGCCGTGCGCGCCGGCCGCATATCCATGCGCCAATCGCTCGCGACGCCGCCAGCAAAGGCCTGAGACTGTACCAGCCCGGCCATGGCGGCCGGGCTGGTACTACCGCCGCAAATCAGGTGTATGCGGCAAGGCCCGCCGCAGCCGAGGGGACACCTGCCCCGGCGCGGACCTGCGCGAGCAAACCCGGTGCATGGCTGAAGCGCTTTTCCGCGAAGAATCGCGCGAGAAGCACCATATCTTCCGGCTTCCGACAATGCGCGCCTGGCTCTGCGAGCGCACCTTTGAGAAGCAGGACGCCGCCCACCACGTCGCCGAACAGGCGCAAAGCGGGGGTTGCGGCCCAGTGCAGCTCGATCGACGTTCGAGCCTGATCGACGATCCAGTCGATCGCCGCTTCGAGCGCATCGATCGCCTCGAGAGCCAGCGCGCCTACGGACGCGAGGGCGCCCCCCTCGGCCTGCGCAACCACGCCGCGCAGTTCAGCGAGCAGCAGATCCGCCGTAGTGCGACCACCACGCACAAGCTTGCGGAGCACAAGGTCGATTGCCTGCAAGCCATTCGTGCCCTCGTAGATCGGCGCAATGCGAATATCGCGCAGGCGCTGTGCCGCACCGGTTTCCTCGACGAACCCCGCGCCGCCATGAACCTGGATTCCGAGCGAGGCGACGTCAACGCCGATATCGCTCCCCCATGCCTTCACGATCGGAGTGAGCAATGCCGCACGGTCCGCTGCGGCTCGCCTGCGCTTCGGATCAGGCTCGCGCGCGGCGCGATCGATCGCGATCGCCGTGAAATAGGAAAGGCCGCGCACCGCCATCACCCCGGAGCGCATATCGAGCAGCATCCGTTGAACATCGGGATGCTCGATGATCAACGCCGGTTTGCCCGCAGGGCCCCGGCCCTGAATCCGGCTACGGGCATATGCAAAGGCAAGCTGCGTCGCTTTTTCCCCCACGCCTGCGCCCTGCAACCCGGTTCCCAGCCGTGCCCGATTCATCATCGTGAACATCGCCGGGAGCCCCTGGCCCTCCTCGCCCACCAACCAGCCAACCGCGCCATCGTGCGCGCCATACGCCATCATGCAGGTTGGGCTGCCGTGAAGCCCCAGTTTCCGCTCGATGCCGGTACACACAACGTCATTCATTTCGCCGAGATTGCCATGGGCGTCAGGGATCCGCTTGGGAACGAGGAACAGCGACAAGCCGCGCTCTCCCGAGCCGGCGCCGTCGATCCGCGCAAGCACCATATGGACGATGTTGCTGGTTAGGTCGTGCTCGCCATAGCTGATGAAGATCTTGTTGGCGGTGATACGGAAGCTGCCATCAGGTTGCGCGCGGGCAAGCGCGCGCGAAAGCGTGAGATCCGAACCCGCTTGCGGCTCGGTCATGCTCATGGTCGCAGCCCATTCGCCCGAGACCAGCCGGGGCAGATAGATTGCCTTGAGTTCCTCAGAACCTTTCCGGCTCAGCAATTCAGACGCCGCCTGGGTGAGCAACAGGCCCATCGCAAACCCCATCGAGCCGCTGTGCCACAGCTCGGTCAGCGCCGCACCGACGCTCATGGGCAACCCCATGCCACCGTTCTCGACCGGCGCGTCGGCGGAAACCCATCCGTCGCTGCACCAGCGCGCATAGGCATCGACGAAACCCGGCGGCGTTGTCACCCGGCCCGCTTCGAACTGCGATCCGATGCGATCGGCGTCCAAATCGAGCGGCGCGATCAGGGATTCCGCCATGCGCCCGGCACGATCGAGAACCTGACAAACGAAATCCGAATCGGCTTCGGGCGCGAGTCCGTCCCGGCGCAAATCCCCCAGTCCTGCGATCTGCTCCAGACAAAAACCGATATCCGCGACCGGCGCTTCGAACCGCATAATCGTCTCCCTGCTTGATGAATATCAACGCTCGCAAATCACGAGCGCCTGAGCAAGTATTGACCGATCGATCAATCTATGTTTTTAACTCTGGCGTTGATTGGCATGATAAGAGGGCGCTGCCTTGCGACCCTCACAGCACCAACTGGAGAGGACTGCACAATGCGCATTCGGAACTCATTCGCCTCTAGAGGCAGGATCACCCGCCGTGCCGTATTGCTGGCGGGCGCGATTCTGCTGCCGATTGCGCCGGTATCGGCGCAGACTGCGGTAACGGAGGACGACGAAGCGACTGTCGCTGCGCCTGAATCGCAGGAGATCGTGGTCACGGGCACCAGCATCCGTGGTCAGGCGCCCGTCGGCGCGACCGTTCAGGTGGTCGATTCCGCAACCTTACGGGCGTCCGGCCTGTCGAATACAAACGATGCGCTCAAGAACATTCCGCAAGTCGTGAACCTGGGAACCGACGAAGGCCGCGGAGGAGGCGTGCAAGGCGCCCAGGCCAACGTGTCGCAAGCAAAGACCGTCAACCTGCGTGGCCTGGGTACGGAATCGACGCTGGTCCTGCTCAATGGTCGGCGCATCGCCCCCGCGGGCACCAATGGCGCCGGCTATGACGTCTCGGTATTTCCGGTCAATTCTATCGCCCGCGTGGAAGTCGTCGCGGACGGCGCGTCCGCCATTTATGGTTCGGAAGCGGTCGGCGGCGTCATAAACTTTATCACCAATCGCAAATATGAAGGCGCTGAGACCTTCCTGCGCTACGGTTCGGCCGAAGGGTTCAACGAGAAGAAATTCGGCCAGACTTTCGGCTATCAGTGGCGCGACGGCGGCATCTTTGCCAGCTACGAACATTATCAGCGCGGTGGCTTGCTCGGCCGCGAGCGGGCTGAAGTAACCCAGGATCTTCGTTCGGTCGGTGGGCCGGATCTGCGTGGTACCTTCGGGTCACCCGGTACGATCATCATTGGCACGACCACCTATGCAACTCCGTTGGGGACACGCGGCGTAGGCTTGTTGCCCGGCCAGTTTACCGCCGGCACTGCTAACCGCGAAGACGTCAACGATACCCGCAGCCTGCTCGTCGACACCAACCAGGATAACGGCTTCCTTTCGGCGTATCAGAACCTCACCCCCAATCTTGAGATCTGGGCGGAAGGGTATTTCAACGACCGGCAATATACGGGTTTCGGATCGAGCCTGAACCGCGGGACTCCCGCCGCCACGATCGTCGTTCCCAGAACGAATCCCTTCTTCGTTCACCCGACCAATCCGGCAGCGACCAGCGTCAACGTCAACTACAGCTTCACGCGTAACGTCGGCGCCAATACGGAAGGTGGCGAGCGGGGCTATCAGGTCGCCAGCGGCCTGACCTATCGCCCATTCGGCAATTGGTCGGTCGACGGCATGCTGAGCTTTAGTGGAAACAAGGCATTCCGCCGCGCCGATCAGCTATGGAGCTTCAATCTCACGTCGATCCTGGCGGACAGCAACCCAGCGACCGCGTTCAACCCGTTCTGCGATACGATCCGTTATTCGGACTGCAACAATCCGGCCACGATAGCGAAGCTGCAGGGTTACAACGTAATCGAAGGCCTGTTCCACTCTACCGACGCGGTCATCAAAGCCAACGGTTCGCTGCTCTCGCTGCCGGGCGGCGACGTTTCGCTGGCGTTTGGCGGCGAATATATGAATTCGCGCCTTCGCACCCGGATTGTTCAGCTGACGACGGCCGCTACCGAAACCACGCGTGTAACCTTTGCCCGCCGTACGATTAAATCTGGCTTTGCCGAACTCGCAATCCCGGTGTTCGGCGCGGAAAACGAGACGTTCGGCCTGCATCGCCTGCAGCTCTCCGCAGCAATCCGCACCGATGAATATTCAGATTTCGGGCGCACGACGAACCCGAAATTCGGGATCACCTGGGCACCCTTCCGGGGACTTTCGTTCCGGGGCAGCTATGGCACTTCGTTCCGCGCGCCGACGCTGGCGAATATCGATTTCGGAAACAGCGCGACCTATTCCTCCATCGACATCTTCGATCCTTCGCTCGGCAGGTCGATCCGCGTGATTCAGTTGCTGGGTGCCCGCGACGGCCTGCAGCCTGAGAAGGCTACGACGCACACCATAGGTGCGGATTTCACGCCAAGCGCGGTTCCTGGTCTGCGGGCTTCGGTAACCTATTATAACATCGACTATTCGAACCGGATCACTTCGGTCTCTTCGACCAACATTCTGTCGAACCAGGCCGTCTATGGTAAGTATCTGATCCGAAACCCGGATCAAGCGCTGCTGCTCTCATACATCAACAGCATCTATTTCCGGAACGCGCCGGAAAACCCCGCCAATTTCGTCGCGATCATCGATGGGCGCACGAGCAACCTTGGCGGGCTCAAGCAGAACGGAATCGATGGATCGATTTCGTACGCTTTTTCCGGGCTGAACAGCGATTGGAATGTCGGCGCGACCGCCACGAAGATCCTGAAGGCCAGCCAGTCGCCTGCGATGGGCCTGCCCTACGTTGATACGCTCGACATCATCAATAACCCAGTCTCCTTCCGCGCACGGGGAACGGTGGGTGTGTCGAACGGCGGGTTCCGCCTCGATGCCTTCGTCTCGCATGTCGGCTCCTACACCAACAATCTGCGTACGCCGCAGGAGAAGATATCGAGCTGGACCACGCTCGACCTCTCCGTTTCCTACACCATGCCGGAAAGCGCGGGCTGGGCTCGCGGGCTCCGTCTGGGCCTCAGCCTGGTCAACGCGACAGACGCGGCTCCGCCGCTGGTGATCAACACCACCACCGCGTCCGAAGGGCTCTACGATCCGCAAAACGCAAGCGTGACCGGCCGCTTCGTCGCGTTCGAACTTAGCAAGAAATGGTGAACGGCCGCCGTTGCGGCGGGCGCAGCGTGGCGCACGTCGCCGCGCCGCGTTCGCTGCGACGGCCAGCCTGACACGCATCACGTCTCGGGGATTCCAGTAAGATGAGTTTGTTCAATCGTAATCACCCCGTCTTCAGCGGGGGCAACGCGCCGGTCCGAATCGAAACTGATGCTATCTGCCTCGAGACCGACGGCGCCCTGCCGGATGAATTGAAGGGCAGCTATTTCCGGCTTACTGCAGATCCCCAATTTCCCCCGCGTCTGCGTCCCGTGCTGGTCGAGGCGGACGGCCATGTCGGCGCCTTTCATTTCCGCGATAACGGGCAAGTCGATTATGTCGGAAAATGGGTTCGCACAGAGCGCTTCCTGCGCGAGCGGGCCGCCCGGCGCGCCCTTTTCGGCACCTATCGCAATCGCTTTACCGATGAAGAGAGCGTGCTCGATTCCGATCGCACGACTGCAAACACCGCTTTCATGTTTCACCATCACAAGTTCTTCGCGCTGAAGGAAGACGGCCTCCCGTACCAGCTCGATCCCGAGACGCTGGACACGATCGGCCGCTATGACTTTGGCGGAACGGTGAGCGCCAAGAGCCTGTCTGCGCATCCAAAGGTTGATTCACGCACCGGGGAATTGATCACGCACAGTGGCCAGGCGAAGGGCGAGGGCACGCCCGACATCGCGTATTACGTGTTCGACAAGAACGGCACCAAGACCGTCGAGCGCTGGTTCGAGGCGCCATATTCAAGCATCGTCCACGACATCGCGATCACCCAGGACTGGGTGGTCCTGCCGATCATGCCGGCCGTGGTGGAGGAGGAGCGGCTTCGCGCCGGCGGAGCGACCTATTGGTGGAAGCCCGAATTGGGCAATCACATCGCCGTTTTTCGTCGCGATGGCACGGGCGATGTTCGCTGGTTCCGCACCAAGGCAACCTACGCGTTCCACGTCGTGAACAGCTATCAGGACGGCGACCGGCTGATCATCGACGTGATGGACGCGGAAGAGTTTCCGATGTGGTGGCCACGTCCCGAACAGGTTGCCGCGCTGCGCAGCGGCGAGATCAAGCGCGACAAGTTCGTCGCACAGCTCACGCGCTGGACGATCGATCTTGCCGGTGACAGCGACGATATCGAACGCGAGCTTCTCCATCCGTGGGAAGCCGAGATGCCGCGGATCGATGATCGCTTCGCGGGTCAGCCCTATCGCTATGCAGTCTATGGCGTGGACGATCCCAGCTTCCCGCTGGCGCACGGCCTGGCGGAATTGGGCGTGAACCACAATTCGGTGGGCTGGTGGGATCACCAGACGCGGACGCTCACCAGCTGGTACACCGGTCCGAATTCTTCAGTCGGCGAGCCGGTGTTCACACCTCGGTCGCCAGATGCGCCGGAAGGCGACGGGTTCATCCTCGCGGTCGTCCAGCGCCTTGCCGAACAGCGCAGCGAGCTGGTCGTGATCGACACGCGCGACGTGGCCGCCGGGCCAATCGCCAGCGTCCACGCGCCGCACCGTTTGAAGAACGCGATCCACAATCTCTGGATCGACCAGGAACAGCTCAACGAGGGAGGCGAGAAAGCCTAATGACGACCAATCTTCTCGGTCAGGCTGTGCCTGACGACCTAAGGGCGGCAGACCGCGATCGCACCATGGCGGGGCGCCTTCACTACCAGAATGGCGGCAAGGTATGCGGCTATTTCGGAACGGGCATGCCGATCGAAATCGCTATGGCGACAGGCCATATGCCGATGGCGATCATGCCGCATCCGGACCGGCCGACGCCCCATGCAGAGGAATGGCTGAATCCGACGTTCGATCCGACACGACGGCTGGTTCTCGATCAACTGCTGAGCGGCGAGCTTGAGTTCGTGGATGTCGCCGTAGCGGTAAGCCAGGCATCGACCGACTCGCATGTCTTTCACACTGCGCGCGAAATCCTGCGCCAGGGCTTTGGCGGGGTCATTCCTCCCCTGCATCACTACAGCCTGCTGGGCCTGCAAAGCGATGCGGTCCGCGAATATGGCCGCATGGAAATCGACTCGCTGGCCCGCCGCCTGCGCGCAAATTCCGGTATTGAAGCCACCGACGCACGCCTGCGCGATGCGATCGCGCTGACCAACGCGATCCGTGCGCAATGGCGCGCGCTCAATACGCTGCGCCTCGCCGGTGCGGTTAGCGGCACGGACGCCCTGCAGCTCATGTCGCCTGCGCGGTTCATGGAGCCCGAAGCCTATCTGGAGTCGATCACCCGCGCCGTCGCGGGATTGGGTGAGCGCAAATTGACTGGCCCACGCCTTATGGTGATCAGTTCAACGCCGCTAAGTGATACGCGTGTCCACGAAGCGATTGAGGCCGCTGGTGCGATCGTGATCGGCGAAGACGATATCTGGGGTGCGCGCTCGGCAACGCCGGATATCGAGGCTGGTGATGACGTAATACAATCGATCTACCGCCATTATTACGATCATGTGCCCAATCGGTCGGTTTACCCCGCGACCGTGCGTCTGGGGTGGATCTACGAGAATATGGTGTTGCCCGAAGTCGATGGCGTCATCGTCCAGATGACCCGCGCCGATCGCGATCTCGGCTGGGATTATCCGCGAATTCGCGACTTCCTGACCAGCAACGGAAAGCCGCATCTAATGACCCGAGAGGACGCTGCCACCGACGACGGTGCCGCTGCTCTGACGCGCGAAGTCGCGGCCTTTATCAACCAGATTCAGGAGTAAGGCGGATGAGCCTAGTACAGACCGACCGCAGCCGAACCGGCGCGCCCGCCAAGGTGCAGCAGGAAATGGCGGTTACCCCCGAGATCCGCGCCCACCAGAAGCAATGGTTCAGCGAACTCCACCAGCGCGTTGCCGACGGCGAGCCCTATGTTCTCGCGCCGGCCGTATCGCCGCACGAGATCTTCGAATCCTTCGACATCCCCTATGTTTGCAACGAATGGTGGTCCGGCCTAACCGCCGCCCGCCGCCAGTCGGCCGAATATTTCAACCTTCTGGAAAATCGCGGATATCACGATACGCTGGTGCGCTACGGCGCGCTGTCTCTCGGGACCGCCCTCGCTACCAAGGATGAAGTCAGCCCACCTTGGGGTGGCCTGCCCAAGCCTGCATTCGTCCTTTATCAAGGCTTGAACGGCACCGCCGCACGCTGGGAAAATGTTGCCGAGGCGTTCGACTGCCCTGCTTTCATGACCTCCGCCGGCGCAGATCCCAAACGCGTCCACCACAAGTGGTGGGAAGTATCCAAGTGGATGTGGGAAGAGCTTTACGACAATGCCCGCATCGATTCGATCGTCGAGGGATATCGCGAGATCATCGCGCAATGCGAGAAGATCACGGGCAAGAAGTTCGACATCGACAAGCTGCGCGAAGTCATGGACCGCGCCAACGCGCAGGAGGACGCGTTTGGCGAGGTCCGCAAGATCATGCAGACCGCACCCAAGGCGCCGGTCAGCCTCGCCGAAGAGCTCGGCAATGTGATGACCATCCAATGGCATCGCGGTAGCCAGTGGGCGCTCGATGCCGCCATCAAGTTCCGCGACGAAGTGAAGCAGCGCGCCGCGGACGGGGTAGCCGTCTGCCCCAACGAGCGTATTCGCCTGATGTGGGGCTGGCTGGGCCTGTGGCAGAATATCGGCTTCTACCGGGCATATGAACAGTCGCACGGCGCGGTGTTCGTCCGCTCGATCTACATGTCGATCGCGATCGATGGCTACACGCGTTACGGCACCCGCGATCCGCTGCGCGCCCTCGCCGCGCGCTATGCGGGGATCAGCACCGAGCTGACCGTACCGCCTGCGGACACGGGCTGGGCAGTCCACGAGGCACAGGAATATCGCTGCAACGGCGCGGTGATCCTGCCGAGCGACACCAAGCTGATGGAACGGGCGCTCGAAGACGCCGGCATTCCGACGATGGTGATCCCCGTTGATCCCGTCGACGGACGAACCTGGGACGAAGAGAGGGTAAGCGACATGATGCAGGACTTCCTTGAAAATCGCGTTGCGAAGACTCTCTGATGGGCGCGACCGACACGCTCCACCGCGCTTACGCCGAACGGGACGAAGCAGCGCGCGCATGGCGGGCAGCGGGCGGCAAGGTGATCGGCTATCTTGAGGATAATGTTCCCGAGGAACTGATCATCGCCGCTGGCTTCATGCCCTATCGGATCAGCGGCGATCCGCATCAGCCGACGGATACGCTCACGAAATATCTGTATCCCTTCTGGAAGAAGCACGGCCTGTCGGATCGGCAGGTCAGCCTCGGCTTCCAGATGTCGATGCTCGACCTGCTGTATCGCGGCCGGTATGATTTTCTCGACTATCTGGTGATCCCCTTCTCGCGAAAGGGCATCCTGTCGTTTTGCCAGCAGCTCAGCGCACCGCAGAAAACCTATCCAGAGCTGAAAATTCCCGAATTCTGGTTCCTGGACCGGGCGACAACCCCCGGCTTCGATTCCAGTATGTTCAATCAGGCACGGATCGCCGATCTGAAGGCGCAACTGGAAAAATGGGCAGGCGGCCCGATTGCCGATCAGGACATCAGCGCCGCGATCCAGCTTACCAACCGCATCCGCGCCGGGATCGCACGGCTAGGGGAATTGCGCGTCGAGAAGCGCATCTCGGGCAGCGATGCGCTTGCGCTGATCGGCGCAGGCAAGCTGCTTCCGCCCGCCGACTACGCAGGGTTGCTCGATCAGGCGATCCTGGAACTCGCGGACGCTCCGGTCCGCGATGGCCCACGCATTTTCCTTGCGGGCAGCCCCCAGGACAATGACCAGCTCTATCGCCTGATCGAAGCCGATGGCGCGACGGTGGTTGCCGAAAATCACTATTGGGGCAGCCGCGCGGCGGAATATCCGGTCGATCCCGACATGCCACCGGTGATCGCGATCGGCGACATGTATCACAAGAAGCCCGCGAGCGTGGTCTATCCGCTTCAAAGAGCGATCGACGAATGCGTCGCGCGGGCGGTCGCGGCGCGTGCCGACGGCGTTGTGATCAGCGTCTACGCCCATGACAATCTTGAAATCTGGCCCGTGCCGGACACGATCGACGCCCTCGCAGTCGTGGGAATCCCGTCGCTCTACCTGAACGGGCAGCCCTATCTTATCGATGCGCCCGATGCCCTGCGGGCACAATTGGGCACCTTTACCGCCGAACTGGAGGGCGCAGAATGACACAGGCACAGCCCCCTCGCCTCGAATCCGTCAACCAGGTTCGCGCGCACCAGCGCGAATGGCTCGACGCGACCCGCCGCGAAGTCGCCGATGGCGGGCATTTCGCCATCTGCAACGGCGACGAGTTCGAAGAAGTATTCATCGCGATGGGCATTCCCGTAGTCGCGATAAACTATTGGAACTATCTCGTCGTAGCGCAGCAAAAGAAGCAATATTATTTCGACGTGCTCAACAAGCGCGGCTACCCCGGCGATAACTTCTTTGCACTCGGCCTCGCCAGTTCGATGGAGCCGACTCAGGCACCCTGGGGTGGCCTGCCCAAGCCGACGCTGATCTGCGGCAGCCTGCGCTACGAGATGGAATTGCGCGTCACCGAATTATGGGCGCGCGAATATGGCTGCCCGATCATCCCGATGGACTTCGCATTCCCGACTTCGGCGCTGCAGGAATATCCGGACAATTGGTATGATCTGATCCGCAACGACTGGGAGTCCTTGGTCGATCCGCATCGGCTCGAATTCCGGATGATGCAGGAACGGCGCGCGATCACCTATGTCGAGCAGCTGACCGGAAAGACATTCAGCGTTGCGGAACTGGAGCGCTCGATGACCCTGCTCAACGAGCAGATGGACTATTGGGCGCGGGCACGCGAATTGCTGGGTGGCGCACATCCCTGTCCCGTCACCATGCGGGATCAGATGTCGATGTATCAGGCGATGTGGCATCGCGGCACCGAAGCCGGTGTCAAACTGGTCCGCAATTATTGCGAAGAAGTCGAGCACCGGGTCAAGCAGGGCATTGGCGGATATCGCAACGAGAAGATCCGTTTCTATTACGGTGATCAGGTTCCCGCATTCCAGGATTGGGCCGAGGAAACCTATGGCGCGGTAGCAGTGGCCGGTAGCTATAGCGGCTTTCCGGACGCCTATGCCCGCAACATCCACAATCACGATCCGATGCGCGCGCTGGCGGCTCGCCACCTGCTGCTCGTACTGTACGATCATAATTGGATACTGAAGCAGGCGAAGGAGCATCGCTGCGACGCCTTCATCATGATCGAACCGCACACCACGCCCGAATACCCCTCGATCGAGCAGCAGACTGCCGAAGCAGCGGGTATTCCGTATCTCGCTATCCCGCGCGACGCCGACGATCCGGAGATCCGTGCGATGGTTTCGAAGTTCATCGAAGAACGGCTGCTTTAAGCCGTTCTTCGATCCAGAAAATGCGCGAGAGCGGCCGGAGCGATCAGATCGCTTCGGCCGCTTTTAATGCGTCCAGCGCCGCATCGTCATAGCCAAGCAGGTCTTGGTAGACCGATGCATTATGCTCGCCATATTCAGGCATCCGCGCGTTCTTGGGGTAGGTGCGTGCACCAAATTTGACCGGGATACCCGGCCCGAACACCGGATGCGTCGCACCGTGCACGGGATGCTCGAGTTGCACGACGTCGCCACGCGCGATGCCGCGTGGATCCTGCAGCGCCTCCGTGGGCGAGCGGACCGGCGCGGCGGGAATGCCCACAGCATCGAGCAATTCGGCCACTTCGCTCGCGGTTTTGGTCTTGGCCCATTCAGTCACGATCGCATCGATCGCCTTGGCGTTCCGCATCCGCTGCGGGCGTTTGGCAAAGCGCTCGTCCGTGATGAGATCCGGGCGCCCCATCACTTCCGCCATCTGGTGGAAGCGCGCGTCGGTAACCGTGCACAGCGCGACCCAACCATCGGCGGCCTCGTAAACGCCGAGCGGCGCGATCCGCGGGACAGTGGGGCCGGTACGGGTCGGAAAGCCGAAATGCGTGAGCTCGGCAAAGTGATCATTGGCAAGCAAAGTGGTGATCGACCCCAGCATCGAGACATCGACATGCTGGCCGCGTCCGGTCTCGCGCGCCTCGGTGAGCGCAGCGAGCGTGCCGATGACAGCATATAGCGGCGTGATCAGGTCGGCGAGGGGAAGGCCGTTGCGCATAGGAGGCTCGCCTTCATTGCCGCTGGTCATCATCAATCCGGACAGCGCCTGAACGACCGTGTCGATCGTCCTGCCGCTGCCGCTAAGATCGTCCTGGCCGGTGCCCGAGATCGAGGTGTACACCAGAGCCGGGTTGATCGAGATCGCATGGTCATAGCCTGCGCCGATCCGCGCAGCCGTACCGCGACTGAGATTTTCGAACAGGATGTCCGAACGCGCCACCAGATCGTCAAAAACCTTCTGGCCCCCCGGCTTCTTCAGATCGAGCGTGATGCTCTCGATCCCGCGCAGTCGCTGGAGCGCGAACAGGCTGACATCGTCGGAGTGCTTGCGCATCATCGATATCCCGTCCCGGCCGATGAAAGGCGGCGAACCGCGACCCGGCAGCTCCTGGCCCGGCACCAATGGACGCTCGATCTTGATCACCCGGGCGCCCATCCCCGCGAGCAGGAACGTCGCGTACGGCCCGGCGAGCCCCGCGGTCATGTCAAGAACTACAACGCCGCTCAAAGGGCCAGGCTTCGACATAATCTCTCCCGATATCATTTGCTGCATACGCTCTTAAAGCGCATGACAACAATCGACCGATCGATCAATAAAAGGTTTCATGGGTACCTTCTCCGCCCCGTCCCTAGCTCCGCTGCGCCATCCGCTCTTTCTGGCTATCTGGTCAGCATATTTGCTGTCGTCCATCGGCACGCAGGTCCAGTCGGTGGGCGCCGCGTGGACGATGACTATGCTGACCGACTCCCCTGGCAAGATATCCCTGATCACGACCGCGACGGCATTGCCGATGCTACTTTTCGCCGTCCCCTCGGGCGCAATTGGCGACATGTTCGATCGGCGCCGGGTGCTGATTGTAGCGCAGATCATCATGCTCACGGCGGCCTCGATTCTTGCGCTCTGCACGCTGGCGGGTTGGACGACGCCCTTGCTGCTGATCAGCTGCACCTTCATCATCGGCTGCGGCTTCGCGCTCAATGCGCCGTCCTGGCAGGCCATGGTCCGCGAACTCGTCGCCCCCGCTGAAGTGCCCGCGGCGATCGCGATCAACAGTGTGGCGTTCAATGTCGGGCGCATTGGCGGGCCTGCGATCGGCGGCATCATCGTCGGCACCCTTGGGGCGGGCACTGCCTTCGTGGTCAACAGCATCAGCTATGTCGCGCTTGTCGTCGTTCTGCTGCGCTGGCGCCGGACTGCCGCGCCCCAACTGCTTCCTCGCGAGCCGTTCATCTCCGCGATTGGCTCCGGGCTACGCTATGCACGTCATTCGCACGTGGTTCGGCGCATCCTGTGGCGTGATGTCATTTTCGGCATTTCCAGCGCAGGCGTGCTCGCATTGTTGCCGCTGATAAGCCTGCAGCGAATGGGTGGTGGCCCCTTTGGCTATGGGCTCCTGCTCAGCGCGCTGGGCATCGGCTCTATCGTGGGAGGGCTGGCGGCCACACCCATTCGTATCGCCATCGGTGCCCCAGCGATGGTGCGCCTCGCAATGGCCGTATCCGTGCTCGCAACCGCACTACTCGCCTTTGCGCAACAACCGTGGATTTGCTGGATAGGGGTATTCGGCGCCGGCTGGAGCACCATCGTGCTGCTTTCCACGTTCAGCGCGGCAATCCAGCTCAGCATACCGAATTGGGTGATGGGCCGGGTGCTGTCGCTGCACCAGATGGCATTGTTCGGCGGCCTTGCGGCGGGCAGCGTGCTTTGGGGCCAAGTCGCTGCTCGACTCAGCGTCGAACTGGCAATTGCGGGTTCTGCGCTGGTCGGCCTGCTGCTCCTGTTGCTATCCCTTCGCCTGCCGATCTCGTTGACGCCAAGTGCGCAGCTCGACTCAGTTCCGCCGATCGAGCGCGACCCGGGTCTATCAAATGACGAGCACGAACTGCCGCTGACCGTCGCGATCCATTACCGGATCAGAACGGAAGACGTGCCGCGGTTTTTGGCCGCGATGGAGCAAAGCCGGAATTTGCGCCGCCGGGATGGCGCTGAACAATGGAACCTGCTCCATGCCAGCGATGATCCGAGTCTGTGGATCGAGCAGTTCAGAAACGGCAGCTGGGCAAGCCATGTCCGCTATCGCAGCAGACGGACCCGCGAATATGAGCAACTCCACGCGGACCTCCTCAACATGCATCAGGGACCGGATCGCCCCCGCGCACACTATTTCACCCAGCCTCGAATATTGCGCACGGAGAGGCCGGTCCATGCCGATACCTTCGGTGAATTGACGCTATGATGCCCGCTTTCTATGCGTTGCGTTTTTGATTGGAGCCCCTTAGATGGCCCTTGTTACTTACCAGACAGTATTTGGACGCCCGGCATGGCTGTAACCGCCAAAAGCACGGCGTCCTCGACCAAAAAGTCGTCTGCGGACCATGCAAAAGCCCGGACGCCCAAGACAATGTCAGAGCGTGCGGGAAACAAGAGCTATGAGCGGATCCAGGTCGCCGCGCTCAGCCTGTTTGCGGAAAAGGGCGTGGATTCAACGAGCATTCGGGACATTGGCGCTAAAGCCAACGTAACGACCTCGCTGCTTTACCATTACGCGCCGTCCAAGCTGCAGCTCGTTTATGAACTGATGTCCGATGGCATGGAACGCTATCAGTCCAGCGCCGCCCAAGCCCGCGATCTGGGAACTACGGTCGAGGAACGGCTCGCCGGCCTCGTCACTGCGCACATCATCATGCACTGCCGCAACCGGCAACTGGCCAAGCTGATCGACAATGGTTGGCGTCCCCTTCCCCGCAAGGAGAAGGACGTGATGCTCCAGGTCCGCGACGATTACAGCCAGCTCTGGGACGAAGTTCTGCAGGACGGAATCGACAAGGGTATATTCGACATCAGCGATCCGCGGCTTGCCCGTCTTGCGGTCGTCCAGATGTGCAGTGTCTCAACCTGGTTTTCGCCGAACGGCCCGCTCACCACCGAAGTGGTAGTCGAGCGTTTCGGCGATCTGGTGTTTGGAACCGTTCGTGCCGCGCGCGACGGCGCGGCGATCCGGTTCGCGGACCTGAACAGCCCGAAGTTCAGCGACGTGCTTGCCATTGTCGAGACCAACCATGAAGGCGCGGTATTCGGTCGCAAGCGCTAGAGATACCCCGCCAGGCGCGGATCGCCCGCCGCCGCCGTCTCCGCGACAAGCTGGTTGGCCTCCGCCTCGGTAAACCCCAGCTCGGCAAGCACCATGCGGCTGTCGGTGCCCGGCATCCGCGCGACATGGCGTATCGCACCGGGCGTTTCAGAAAGACGGATCAGCGGGCCGACCTGCCTGACCGGGTTGCCCGCATCATCCGCTATCGTCGCGATCACGCCTCGTGCGAGAGCATGGGGGTCCTCGGCCGCTTCCGCGATCGTCAGCACCGGGGCGCCTTGGGTTCCTACCTGACGGAACAGGTCGATCCAGTCGTCGCGCGTCCGAGTGAGGAATATCTCGCGCAGCTCCGCCTCATAATGGCTGCGCTGGTAGATATAGGGCTTCCATTGGGGCCGCTCGATCAGATCGCAGAAATCAGACCAATAGCGCGGCTCCATGTCGGTGGTGCACACATGGCGTCCGTCGGCCGTTTCCCACACGCCGTTATTGGCCATGTTGACACCAATCTCCGGCACCTTGCCAGTCGCGAGCAACCGCGAGATCGAAGTGGATACGAAAGCGAAGGCAGTATCGGACATCGCTACGTCGACCAACTGGCCCTGCCCGGTCGTCTCGCGTGCGCGCAGTGCCAGAAGGATGCCGACAACGGCATGGAGCGCACTGTTTATATCACTGATCGGCACACCGATCGTGCGCGGACTGTCCGGCCCGCTGCTGAAGCGAGTCAGCACGCCCGCGACCGCAAGGCTTACCGGATCATGTCCGGGAACGTCGCGATAGGGTCCAGTCTGCCCGCATAGGGAAATGGCGCAATAGACCAATCGCGGATTGATCGCCCGAACCGTCTCGTAATCATAGCCGGCCTCTTCGAGCACGCCCGGGCGGTAATCGCTAACCAGCACATCGGCACGCTCGATCAGCCGGCGCATCACCTCCCGCGAAGACGGCGCGCGCAAATCGAGCATTACCGAGCGTTTGTTGCGCGAGATGCTCTCATACGCCTTCAGCCGCTCAAGCTCGGCATCAGGAAGGTCGGCCTGACCAAAGGTCCGACGCTTCTTCACCACTTCATGGGGCTGCTCGACGCGGATCACTTCGGCGCCGTAATCCGCGAGCATCAGCGTGCAATACGGGCCGGGCAGGTAGCGGGAGAGATCGAGGACGGTCACGCCATTCAGTGCAGTCATTGCGGGTTCCTTGGTTCGATCGGAGCCAGTCGGGTTTCGATGAATTCCTCGATGCGCGCGCTCAGCCGCACCTCGTCCCATGCGCGCGGATCAACCGCGTCGCCGGAGATCAACAATACCGGGATGCCCGCGGCTTCGAGCGCTTCGTCGACCAGATGACGACGACCGAACAGGGGGCGGCATCCGCCTCGATCATCGCCCATCCGGATCACGCCATTAATGCCGGCGCGGCGCGCTTCCTGGACATACCAGTCGGTGACGAACGGCACTTCCTGGACGAGCGCAAAGATGCCGAGCATGCGCGACGCGAGCGCGCGCAACGGATCGCCGCCATATCGCGGATAGCCGTCCGACGCGATCGCGAGATAGACTGACCATACGAAAACCGCACCCCGGCTCTGCTCGAAATGCCGATAGAATGGCAAATTGTGCCAGAGCCCTCGGCCCAGCCACATTAGTCGATGCTGCTCGCCCGGGCAGGTCGCCTCTTCGGCACTGATGCGGCGCTCAACTTCCTCGCGGAACAAGCGGGCGCGCTCGACACCCCATTCGGTACCGCGATGCCATTGGGGCACCATCGTCGCCGGCATTTGCTCAATCACGTTCATCGGCGCAGGCCGCGTCTCGCCGATCAGGTCGCGAGCGCGCGCATATTCCTCTTCCTGCTCGTTCACGAGGCGCATCACCTCCTCGAACCGCGCAGTATCGAACTGTCGGTTCGTCAGCCGCTCAAGCAGAGTAATTAGTTCGCGATACTGGGCAGCGAGATAATCGATCTGGCGTGCGCCGATCAGCCGCTCCCAATCATGGCGCAGGTCGGCGGCATTGCAGCGGATTGGGTCGTCAAGGATCGGATGCTCGAGAATGAAGACCGGAATATTCTCGCGCGCACCCCAAAGCTCGAAGATCTTGCGTTTCGAACCGCAGTCATTGTTGGTCACCAGAATCGTGGGCTTGGGCAGACCGCCCCAGGGCTTGTCGTCGTCCTCCGCAATGACGCTGCCGAACGCCATCGAGCAATAGGAGCACAGCCCGTCGCGATACCCCTTATCGGTAATGGCGCGCAGATAGGCGGGGCCGCGTTGCTTGGCCGAGCAGATCGACGCCCACCATTGATTGACGACGACGGGAATACCCATCGCCTTGAAGATCTCGGTGGGCGTGTCGACGTTGACGAAAGCGAAGGGCTGACCGTCCGCCACCTGACGACGGACGCTTTCGAACCATGCCTTATTGTATGCGGAATTCTCCTTGAGGAAGGCCGCCTTCTCGATAGCGCTCATCGCATCAACTCCCGTGCCCTCCCGCCGATGGTCGGCAGCCATTGCGCCAGCGCTCGCATCATCTCCGGCGCATCAATCCCCGTTGCGGGCTGCAACCCGGGATCGAGGCAGCCTATCTCCCGCGCGGTAAGCGCAGCACGAAGCGACGGGACGTCCCATGCCGACGCATGATCCTCATCGCTGAGGCAAAGAAGGACGCCGTCCACCTTCGCCGCGACGGCACGATCGACCACCGCCCGGATGCGATCCGCCGCGGGCCAGCGCGCCGATCTGGGACTCTGGCGCGCGTAGCGATCGGCGATGGCAATGATCGGATCCCCGCCGGCCTCGACCAGCCCCTCGATAACTGCCTCGCCCCAATCATGGTCGTCCGCGACGATCGTGCAGCCGGCCGCTTCGATAATCGGATAATGCGCCAGACGCGTGATATCGGTGCCGGAGAACATGATCCGGGGGCCGGTGCACAGGATAGGTGCTGCGGCGATTGGCGGTCCCAAGGGATTCATCTGCCAGGACGCCAGCGTCTCGATGAAATCGCTGCCGCTGCGCATTGCCGGCGTCGCCCGCCGCGCTGAATTCAGCGATGCAAGCGAGGATCGCATGGAATTTACCCGATCGATCGCTTCCCGCAGCGCCTCCTCGGTAACGGGCTCGCCCAGCGAGCCCATGGCTTCCGCCAGCCGTCTACAGCTATCGACATTATAGGCGCCGGTAGCGACATCCTGCCCATGGAACTGCTCGTGCAGGGTAACGCGTGGCGCTTCGAAGGCCGGGTCCATCCGCCGCGCTTCGCGAAGGAAATGCAGCAAAGCGACGTTCATCGTCGGGGTGTTGCCAATCACCAGATGATCGAGAAACGCATGGCTTCCATCCAGCAGGATGCTGACGAAGCGCGCGATCATCTCGCTATCGCCGCGTTCGAAATAGCGCGCGGCTGCGGTCACCTCGTCGGGAAGCCAAGCGCCCACTCGAAACGGCAGCACGCGTGCGGCGAGCAAAATCTCGATGGGAACGCCGGCGCCTACATAGCCAACGATCGGCCACCCGGTCGCTTGCTGCAGCGCGATCACTGCCTGACGCGATTCGGTGAAGCGCTGCCTTGCGGGCGTCGCGCCTCGTTGCTCCGGTACGGAAGCTCCCAATTGATCCTCACCCATCTTTTTTGTCTGGGAATCAGTTAGCCAATATTGATCGACCGATCAATTTATTATTTACTCGCGGTCCGATCTGTGCTGCTTTGGCAAAATAACAAAGGCGGAGCGGATGATGAATGCGATGGATGGGCTGCGCGAAGCAAACGCGCAGTCGCTGCGTTACGTGGTTTTGACGAATGGCCGGCGGTCGCGCCTTCTGTCCGGTCGCCCGCTATCTTCCGCACGCACGGCCTGGCGCGTTTCCCCACCCGTTCCGCACGACATTGGCACCGCGCTGGAGCTCCCGCGATATACCTTCCAAAACAGTCGCAACGGGTTCCAGCATGACTAACCGAATGCTCCATGATCTGATCGACGCACAGGCGGCAGCCACGCCCGGGGCAAGTGCGATCGTCGCGGGCGATTTCCAGCTCAGTTACGCCGCGCTTGCCGCCGATGGCAGCCGGATCGCGTCGGGCCTTACGGCGCTAGGCTGCAACCCCGGTGATCGCATCGCGTATCTCGGCAAGAATGATCCGCGCATTTTCCAGTTGATGGTTGCCGCGTCGATCGGCGGCTTCGTGCTGGTTCCGCTCAACTGGCGGCTGAGCGTGGCGGAATTGCGCGCGATCCTGACCCAGAGCGAGGCGCGCATCTTGCTCGCGGCTGCGGAGTTCAGCTCGATCTTCGTCGATCGAGCCGGGCTTCCGGAAATCCTGTTTGCGCTCGATCCCGAAATCGATGGCGTGCCATTCTTCGACACCTGGCGCGATGCGATCGACGCTTCGGCTCCGGTGCGAAGCGGCGACGAAGACGACGTGCTCGTCCAACTCTATACTTCGGGCACGACGGGCGAGCCCAAGGGCGTGATGCTCACGCATCGCAACTTGCTGTCGCTACGAACCGAGCCGGGCCAGCCGGCCTGGGAGATTCCGGAGCCGGACGCTGTGGCGCTCGTCGCCATGCCCCTGTTCCACGTCGGCGGCATCGCTGCCTCGTTCAGTATCCTGACCACTTTGTCGGGGGGGACGGTGATGCTTATGCCGGAGTTCGACCCGCAGCGGATCGGACAATTGCTGGCAACGGATGCGGTGACGCGCCTGTGCCTGGTACCGGCCATGGTGCGTGCCATTGTCGATTATGTGCCAGCGGACGCGTGCCGCTCCCCCCGGCTTTGCTACGTGATGTACGGCGCAAGCCCGATGACTGAGACGCTGCTCGCAGCCGCGATGGCGCGCTTCGATGCCGGTTTCGTGCAGCTTTACGGGCTCACCGAAGTTTCGGGCTATGTCACCACCCTGTCGCCCGAGGACCATCGCAGTGCCGATCCCGCGATTGTTGCGTCGATCGGCCGCCCCGTTCCCGGTGTAGAGATCAAAATCGTCGATCCGTCCGGCGCGAGCCTGCCTGATGGCACGGCGGGCGAGATATGGCTGCGCTCCGCCGCCACGATGAAGGGCTATTTCCGCAAGCCCGAGCACACCGCCGAAGTGATTGATGCCGAGGGCTGGTTCCGCACCGGCGACGCGGGCCTCCGCCTCGCCAGCGGCCATATCGTGCTCAAGGACCGCATCAAGAACATGATTATCTCGGGCGGCGAGAATATCTATCCGGCAGAAGTTGAGAATGTGATCGCCGCTTGTCCCGGCGTTGCCGATGTGGCGGTCATCGGCATCGCTGACGAGCGCTGGGGCGAGGTGCCCAAGGCGTTCATCGTGCGAAGCGACCCGAACCTCGATCCCGCCCGGCTGCTTGAGTGGCTGAACGGCCGGATCGGCCGGTTCAAGATCCCGCGGTCGATCGCGTTCGTGGATGTTCTTCCCCGCAACTCGACGGGCAAGGTGCTGCATCGCGTGCTGCGCGAGCAGGCATCGGCACACGCCGCTTCACCCCATTCGCCCCCCATCAAGGAAGCCCATCGTGCCTGAAGCTCCCAAGGGCCCCTTGTCCGGGGTCACCGTAATCGAAATGTGCCAGGCGCTGGCCGGCCCCTATGCCTGCATGATGCTCTCCGACATGGGCGCGCGCGTCATCAAGATCGAGAAGCCCGGCGGCGATGACAGCCGCGGCATGCCACCCCACTTCATCAACGGCACCAGCACCTATTTCATGTCGATCAACCGCGGCAAGGAAAGCCTGTGCCTCGATCTCAAGACCGAGGCCGGGCGCGAAGTGCTTCTCAAGTTGGTCGCGAAGGCGGATATCGTCGTCGAGAATAATCGGCCCGGGGTGCTCGATCGCCTCGGCATCGGGCTCGAGGCATTCAAGCAAGTCAATCCGTCGATCGTACTCTGCTCGATTAGCGGGTTCGGTCAGGATGGGCCGTATCGTGATTTGCCGGCCTACGACATGATCGTGCAAGCCATGTCTGGAGGCATGAGCATCACCGGGGAGCCCAACGGCAAACCGCTGCGATCGGGCGTTCCGATCGGCGACATGTGCGCGGGCATGACGGGTGCGCTCGCCGCGGTATCGGCGCTGCATGCCGCACGGGCGAGCGGCGAGGCCCAGTTGGCCGATGTCGCGATGCTCGATGTGCAGGTATCGATGCTCAGTTATCAGATGGCCTTCCATCTCGCGACCGGCGTTGTCCCGACGCTGCAGGGGCGCAGCCACTCGGGGACGCCATTGATGGGCGCTTACGAGGCCGCCGACGGAGTCGAAGTGCTGATCTCGCCGCTTGCCGAACATATGTGGGGCTGGGTGTGCAAGGCACTCGACGCGGAAACGCTCGAACATGACCCGCGCTTCGCGACGCGTCAGGCGCGCCTCGAGCATCGCGCGGAACTCCGCCAGCAATTCACTGACATTTTTCGCACCCGTCCGTCCGATGAGTGGGTGGAGCGGATGCGTACGGAGGGTGTTCCCGTCGCCAAGGTCAATGATTTTGCCGGGGTCATCAACGATCCCCAGATCCAGCATCGAAAGATGGTAGCCGAAGTCGCCTATGCCGGAACGCCGACCCGCCTGATCGGAAGCCCGATCAAATTCGCCGGGGTTGAGCAAACCTATGCCGATCCTCCCAGCCTTAGCGCGCACGCATCCTCGATCCTCGCCGACGATCTCGGCCTTGGTGCTGCCGAGGTCGATCGGCTTGTCGCTGCGGGCGGCGTGATCCTCTGACACCATCCAAGGAACTGACCATGCAGAACAAATTGTTGATCGACGGCGCGCTCGTCGACGGCGCCGCAACGCTTGACGTCATCAACCCGGCGACCGGGCAGGTATTTGCCAGCGCAGCCCGCGCCGACGCGGCGCAGGCCGAACAGGCAATCGCCGCTGCCCGCCGGGCGTTCACCGGCTGGTCCGCGCTCGGCTATCAGGCGCGCGGTGCGCAGTTACGGGCGCTCACGGCGGCGCTGGCCGAACGGTCGGATGATCTCGCCCGCCTGCTCACCACCGAACAGGGCAAGCCTTTGCCCCAGGCCCGCAATGAAGTGCTGGGGGCAATCGCAGCACTGCAATATTATGCCGATCAGGAACTCACCGATAAGTTGCTGCGCGAGACCGATACCGATCGCATCGTAGAGCAGCGCTATCCGCTCGGCGTCGTCGCGGCGATTACCCCATGGAACTTCCCATTGCTGCTGCTGATGCTCAAGGTCGCACCGGCGCTGATCACCGGCAACTGCGTCATCGCCAAGCCGGCGCCGACCACGCCGCTCACCACCTTGCTCCTCGGCGAGATCGCTGCGGACATTCTGCCCGCGGGCGTGTTCCAGACGCTGGTCGACCAGAATGATCTCGGCCCTTTGCTGACCAGCCACCCCGATATCGCGCATGTCAGCTTCACAGGATCGACGCCGACCGGCAAGAAGGTGCTGAGCAGCGCGGTCGATACGCTCAAGCGCTTCACCCTCGAACTGGGTGGCAACGACGCAGCGATCGTTCTCGACGACGCCGATATCGCCAAGGTCGCACCAAAGCTTTTCAGCGCCGGAACGCTCAATGCCGGTCAGGTCTGCCTGGCGGCCAAGCGGGTCTACGTACCCAGCGCCATGATGGACGCGATGTGCGACGCGCTTGCCGAACTGGCACAAAAGGCGACGGTGGGAGACGGACTGCAACAGGGCACCCGGATCGGGCCCATTCAGAACAAAGCCCAATATGACAAGGTTCTGGCGCTGATCGAGGATTCGCGCGTGGTGGGCACCATCGTCGCAGGCGGCGAAGCCATCGCCGGCGACGGCTATTTCATCGCCCCGACCATCGTCCGTGATCTGCCCGACGATGCCAGATTGGTCCGGGAAGAGCAGTTCGGCCCGGTTTTGCCGATTCTTTCTTATGACGATCTGGAAGAGGCAATCGCGCGGGCGAACGACAGCGAATTTGGTCTGGGCGGCACGGTCTGGACTTCCGATCCGGCGCGCGGAATGGAGGTCGCATCACGGATCGAGAGCGGAACCGTATGGGTTAACAAGCATCTTGATCTGCCGTTCGACATCCCATTCGGCGGCGCAAAATGGTCAGGTATTGGCCGGCAGCAGGGCATCGAAGGGATGGAAGATTTCACCCAGGTCAGAGTCGTCAACGCGGCGCTCGGCTGAGTTCGGCAAGCATTGCCGTGGAGGCGGCGATGCTAATCCAGTGCAGCACGGTGAGGCCGGCCCGCATCCTGGTTGATGCGAAGCCGGCCGAACCGCTCGGTCAGAATTTGATACCGACCCCAGCGAAATAACGCCGGCCAAGAATTTCGCCGCAGCTGGCGCTGGGATAAGGCGGCCCGGCAGCGGTGAAGTTTCTGACGCCCAGGCGCAGTATAGGCGCCCATATCCACCGCCATCGAAAGATTGTGGATGTAATTTGCCGCCGGATATGGGTCCGGGTCGTTTTCGATCGTCGTATCCGCCGTGCGCGGCGTGATGGTAGAGGAGATGCGCTTCTAATCGACGGTTAGCTGCCGCGCTTATTCCTCGTCCGGCCAATATAACCGCATCGGATTCGCGACGAGGAGCTTGTGTTGCAACTCGGCAGTGGTGGCGATTTTGGGAATGATATCGACCAGCCCGCCATCGTCAGGAATGCGCGTTTCCATAGTAGGATGCGGCCAATCGGTGCCCCATAATACGCGGTCCGGATAGGCTTCGACCAGCGGACGAACAACTGCGACGAAATCGTCATAGGGTTCACCGACATCATCCAGTCGATCCGGACACGTCACCTTCACCCAGATATCCTCGCGGCTCTCCAGCAGGGTCCGGAAAGCCCGCATGTCGGCGCCGTCCGGACCCTGCGAAACATTGGGCCGGCCCATATGATCGATGACAATCGGGGTGGGGATCGCCGCCAGGAACGGCTTCAGCTCGTCCAGGATATCGGCCTCGAAATAGACAACGATGTGCCAGCCAAGGCGCTCGATGCGCTTGGCGACTTCGAGGAACCTGTCCTTGGGTGCATCGTCGACCAGCCGCTTCAGGAAGTTGAAGCGGATGCCGCGAATGCCGCCCGCGTGCAGCGCGTCGAGTTCCGCATCTGAAATAGCGGGATCGACAACGGCAACGCCCCGCGCCTTCCCGTTCGATTTGGCGATGGCATCCAGCGTGGCAGAATTGTCTGTGCCGTGGCAGCTCGCCTGGACGATGACATTGCGAGCAAAACCATATTTGTCGCGCAACGCAAAGAGCATTTCGGCACTCGCGTCCTGGGGCCTGTATTTTGCCTTCGCGCTAAAAGGAAACACGACCTCGGGTCCAAATACATGGCAATGTGCATCCACCGCGCCTTCGGGTGGGATGTAGCTGGCGGGGGCCGGCGCAAGCGCCCAGCTGCGGATACGCCCATGCTCGTTGGTGCTCACGCGAATATCTCTCCGTCCATCAATTTGCGCGCTGTGCGCAGCATGCCTGCCTCAACCGGGTTGCCCTGGGCATCCACGGTGACGACGCATTCGGTGACGCCTGTGGGATGTTCGACGCCCAGCGTCTTGGTGTTCCCACCGGGTACATGCGCCACTGTTTTCGCCGGCGATCCCTCAATCAGACAGGCCGTTGCCACGCTGACGGCGCCGAGCACGCCAATCGAAGCGTGGACGCGGTGGGGGATCAGCGAGCGGACCGCGAGCGCCCCGCCTTCGCGCGGCGCTGCCACCAGCATCATCTTGGGCACGGATTTATCCGCAACGTCGCCCAGGTGCATCATCGGTCCGGCCTTGAGCCGGATCGCCTCGACCTTCGCCTTCATCGCCGCATTGGCATCGAGCGTGTCGCGATCCTCATAGCCGGTCACGCCGACATCCTCCGCGCGAAACACGACGCAGGGCATGCCATTGTCTATCAGCGTGCAGGCGACGCCATCGATCGTATCAACGCCGTTGCCCGTGGGCAGCAGCGCGCCACAGGTTGAGCCAGCGGTATCGCGGAAGACGAGCGGGATCGGCGCAGCGGTTCCGGGCACGCCGCTGATTGCGGCCTCGCCGCCATAGGAGACCTCGCCATCCGGAGTCTGGACCGTCGCCACGGCGACCTGGCCGGTATTCTCCATAAACACTGCAACGCGCGTCTCGCCTTGCTCCGCGTCGATCAAACCCCGCTCGATCGCAAACGGCCCGACGCCAGCGAGCATATTGCCGCAATTCTGGCTGTCGGTGACGATGGACTGATCGACAAAGACCTGGAGAAACAAATAATCGACATGAACGCCTTCGCGGCTTGAGCGTGAGACGATCGCGACCTTTGAAGTCAGCGGGTCCGCTCCACCCATGCCGTCGATCTGGCGCGGATCGGGCGAACCCATCACGCGCAACAGGAAGGCGTCGCGGTCGGCAGGATTGGCGGGCAGGTCCTCGGCGAGGAAGAACGCGCCTTTCGAAGTGCCTCCGCGCATCCACATGCAGCGGATGCCATCAGACATATGTCAGGCCCAGCGCTTCAAGCTTGCCGCGCATGTCGTAAATGTCGAGGCCGAGTTCACCCGCGGCGAGGCGCTTGCGCTTGGCCTCCTCTGCTGCCTCGCGTGCCTGCGCCTTTTCCAGCACTGCGGCGGCGTCGGCGCGCTTGACGACGCAAACGCCATCATCGTCCGCAACGATCACGTCGCCAGCCTCGATCGCAGCACTGGCGCAGACGATCGGCACGTTGACCGATCCCAAACTTGCCTTGATCGTTCCTTGTGCGAACACCGCCTTGGACCAGACCGGGAAACCCATCTGGGTCAGGTCTCGCACGTCGCGGATCCCCGCGTCGATCACCAGCCCGCGGCATCCGCGCGCCATCGCCGAGGTCGCCAGCAGATCACCGAAATAGCCATCTTCGCACGGAGATGTCGGCGCGAGCACCAGGATATCGCCGTCGCGAAGTTGCTCGATCGCGACATGCACCATCCAATTGTCGCCGGGAGGCGCAGAGATGGTGACCGCCGATCCGGCGATCCGCGCGCCAGCGTAGATCGGCCGCATATGGCTGGCGAGCAAGCCAATCCGGCCTTGCGCCTCGTGCACCGTGGCGACGCCCGCTGCGGCGAGCCCGTCGATCACGGCAGGGTCGGCCCGCAAGATTTCCTGGACTACCTTGCCTGCCACGCCGCTCTCCTGACTATGTTGTGCTCAGCTAGGCGGCGCTGTTGGGGATTGGCAATTCGGATTGCAGGGCTGCGATAAGTTTTTGCTATAGGACGTGAAATGTCTGTTGCGCCCTTCGACCTTAATCCGCGGCACCTCCGCGCGCTTTCCGCGATCATCGCGCGCGGCAGCATGAGCGCGGCCGCCGAAGCGGTGAGCCTCTCCCAGCCGGCGCTTACCCAGGGAATCGCGAAGCTCGAGCAACGGCTTCAAGTATCGCTATTCGAGCGGCGCCCCGACGGGATGACAGCCACTGCCGAGGGGGTGCTACTGGCCGAGCGTGCGGATGCCGCCATCGCCCATCTTGCCCGTGCGACGAGATCAAGCGGGCGAGGCTTCGCTTCGCCGGAGCAACTGATGACCGCCACGCAATTGCGCGCCTTCCTCGCGCTCGCCGACGCCGGCGGATTTGCGCGCGCGGCGGAGGCAACCGGGCTTTCCCAACCTGCGCTGCACCGGGCCGTGCGCGAGATCGAACAGATATGCGGGTTTCCTCTGGCCGAACGTCGCGGACGCGGCGTGGCTCTGACTTCGCGCGGTTACCGCCTCGCCCGAGGGGTTCGACTGGCAGGGGCGGAGCTTGCGGCTGCCATCGCCGAGATAAACGGCGAAGATCGTGTGCAGGGCGGTAGCATCACCATCGGCGCCATGCCGCTGTCGCGCGCTCTGGTCCTGCCTCGCGCGATCGCGCGCTTCACTGCCGAATATCCGCGTGTTCGCATTGATGTGGTGGAGGGATCGTGGCGCGAGTTGATCGACCCGCTGCTTGACGGCGTGCTCGATATCACCGTGGGGGCGCTCCGCGATCAAGCGCCGCCCGGTCTCGCGCAGGTTCCCTTGCTCCTCGACAAGCTAGTCGTGATCGGCCGCTCCGCACATCCACTCGCGGCCCAGTCCGCGCCCTCGCTTGCGGCGCTCGCCGCATATCCCTGGATCGTCGGCCAGATTGGAACTCCGTTGCGGGGCCAGTGGGAGGAATTGTTCGAAGGCAGCCCCCTGCCGCTTGCGCCGATCGAATGCGGATCGGTGATGGTGATCCGTGAGATCCTGCGCGACAGTGATTTCCTGACGCTGCTCTCGCCCGATCAGGTCGCTCTCGAGATTTCGGCGGATGTGCTGACAACCATCGGCCCACCCCTGGCAGACAGCAGCCGCACCATCGGCATCACCACGCGCGAGAGCTGGCGCCCGACCACTGCGCAAGCGCGCTTTCTGGCGCTGATCAAGCAAGCCGGATCGGGAGTTCAGGAAATTCAATAGCCGTCCGGTAAAACCGATTGGCGAGCGCGGCGCGCGTGATCCAGTCGAGGTGGCATGGAGAGGACAACCGCAATCATCGGATTCGGCGAAGCGGGCCGCGCGTTCGCTGCCGATCACGCGACCAATCTCCATATCGTTGCTTACGATCCAAAGCCCGATGCCGATGCGTGCCGCGCTGCCAATGTCATAGCCGCCGATTCCGCGGCAGAAGCGCTAGCCGGCGCGCGGGCTGTGCTCTCGCTCGTCACGGCCGATCAGGCTCTGGTCGCTGCCTGTGATAGTGCGCCGCATCTGGCGAAGGGGACGCACTGGTTCGACATGAACAGTGTCGCCCCCGATACGAAGCGGGCGGCGGCGCAAGCGATCACGGCTGCGGGCGGCTGCTACACCGATGTGGCGGTAATGGCGCCGGTTCATCCCGCCAGACGTGACGTTCCATTGCTGGTCAGCGGACCGCACGCCGAAGCGGCTATCGAATGGCTCCGCGCGATCGGCTTTACCCGCATGCGCCATGTCCAGGGCGGTATCGGCGCCGCATCCGCGATCAAGATGATCCGCTCGGTGATGGTGAAGGGAATGGAAGCGCTCACCGCGGAATGCGTGCTCGCTGCGGATGCAGCGGGCGTGCTGGATGAGGTGCTTGCTTCGCTCGACGCAAGCGACACCGCAAAACCCTGGGCAGAGCGCGCCGACTATAATCTCGATCGCATGCTCATTCATGGCGAGCGCCGCGCGGCAGAGATGGAAGAGGCGGAAAAGACGCTGGCTGCGCTCGGTATCGGCTCGGCAATGACTGCCGGCACGATCAGGCGTCAGCGAGAATTAGGGTCGCTGGGATTGTCTGCGCCCGAGGGGCTCAACGCCAAGCTTGCGGCACTTCGGAGCAGAAACAAGGATATTGCCGCGTGACTTTGATCATCGACTGCCACGGCCATTATACCACGTCGCCGCCCGCACATAACGACTGGCGCGACGCGCAAAAGGCAGCGTTCAAGGCGCACGAGGGCGCGCCGGCCTACCCCGATATTTCCGATGACGAGATTCGCGAGACGCTGGAGGCGAACCAACTCCGTCTGCTGCGCGAACGCGGGGCGGACATGACGATTTTTTCCCCGCGCGCATCGGCCATGGCGCCCCATGTCGGCGACGAAAATGTCTCAAAGCTATGGGCGCGGGTGAATAACGACCTGATCGCCCGCTGTGCTGCGCTCTATCCGGAGATCTTCGCGCCCGTTTGCATGCTTCCGCAAAACCCGGCGGCGGACATGCAGGGCTCGATCGACGAACTGCAACGCTGCGTCGATATGGGCTTTATCGGTTGCAACCTGAACCCCGATCCGGGTGGCGGGCACTTCAAGTCGCCGCCGCTTACTGACCGTTTCTGGTACCCGTTCTACGAGAAGATGGTCGAGCTCGACGTGCCCGCGATGATCCACGTCTCGGGCAGCTGCAATCCCGGCCTGCACGCGACCGGCGCCTATTACATCGCGGCGGATACGATCGCCTTCATGCAATTGATCGAAGGCAATCTGTTCGCCGATTTCCCGACGCTGCGCTTCATCATACCCCATGGCGGTGGCGCGGTTCCCTATCATTGGGGGCGCTATCGCGGCCTGGCCGACATGCTCAAACAGCCCAGCCTGGATGGGCACCTGATGAACAATGTGTTCTTCGATACCTGTGTCTACCACCAGCCCGGCATCAACCTGCTGAATGAAGTGATCGAGACCAAGAACATCCTGTTCGGCAGCGAGATGGTGGGCGCGGTACGCGGGATCGATCCGCAGACGGGCTTCTATTTCGACGACACCAAGCGCTATGTCGACGCGCTGCCGATCGACAATGATCAGCGTCACGCGATCTTCGAGGGCAATGCCCGCCGGGTCTTCCCGAGGCTCGACGCGCAGTTGAAGGCGCGCGGCCTTTGACCGCGTTGATCCCCAAGGCAGTCCTGGAAGCGCAGCAGGCCGCAATCCGCGCCAATCCGGACCGCAAGCGCAGCGCGTACAACATCGATCAGGGCGGTGTCCGCGCGCGCCAGATCATCACTCGCCTGATCAAGGCGCAGGAGGCGGGCGCATGAACGATCCGACTGATATTCACGATTACCTCGCCCAGTTTGACGATATCCCCGGCACGCGCGTCTTCACCGCCAAGCGCGCGCGGCAGGGTTATCATCTCAACCAGTTCGCGATGAGCCTGATGAAGGCCGAGAATCGCGAGCGCTGGAAGGCGGACGAAGCAGCCTATCTCGACGCGTGGAAGCTCACCGACGATCAGAAGGCCGCGGTGCTGGCACGCGATTACAACCGGCTGCTCGATCTGGGCGGCAACATCTACTTCATGGCCAAGGTCTTCTCGACCGACGGGCAGAGCTTCCTCCAGGCGGTTTCGACCATGTCGGGCATGAGCCTGGAGGATTATTCCGCGATGATGATCGCCGGAGGCCGCTCGCCCGAGGGTCAGCGCTCGATCAAGGACAAGAACTGATGGCCCGCATTACCGCAGGCGTGGCGTCCAGCCATATCCCGGCGCTCGGCGTCGCATCCGATCTTAACAAGACCGAAGAGGCCTATTGGGCACCCGCATTCGCCGGGTACGAATGGACCAAGGCTTGGGAGGCCGAGCAAAAGCCCGACGTGGTGATCCTGGTTTATAACGACCACGCCTCTGCGTTCGACATGAAGATCATCCCGACCTTCGCGATCGGCTGTGCAGAGGAATTCGAGCCGGCCGATGAAGGCTGGGGACCGCGTCAGGTTCCGGTCGTCAAAGGGCATCCGGATCTCGCCTGGCACATCGCGCAAAGCTGCATCCTCGACGAATTCGACATGACGATCATCAACGAGATGCAGGTCGATCACGGCCTGACCGTGCCGCTGTCGATGATGTTCGGAAAGCCTGCAGAATGGCCGTGCCGGGTGATCCCGGTCGCAGTCAATGTCGTCACCTATCCACCCCCCTCGGGCAATCGATGCTGGGCGCTGGGCGAGGCGATCGCCAAGGCGGTGGCGAGCTTCCCCGAGGATCTCAACGTTCAGGTCTGGGGCACCGGCGGCATGAGCCACCAGTTGCAGGGCCCTCGCGCGGGTCTGATCAACAAGGAATGGGACAACCGGTTCCTCGATCGGCTCGAAGGCGACACCCAGGAACTGCGCCATATCCCCCATATCGAATATCTTCGCGAAACCGGGTCAGAGGGTATCGAGATGGTGATGTGGCTGGTCATGCGCGGCGCGCTGGGCCGCACAACCCGCACGCTCCACCGCCATTATCATGTGCCCGCGAGCAACACCGCCGTGGGCCACCTAGTGCTCGAACCAATCGGAGACTCCCTATGAAGATCGCCCTCGCCGGCGCCGGCGCCTTTGGCGAAAAACACCTCGACGCGCTGAAGCTGATCGATGGCGTGGAAGTGGTCTCGGTGGTCGGCCGCAGGCTCGAGCCCACACAGGCGGTCGCCGCGAAATACGGCATCGGCCATGCGTGTACCGATCTGGCCGAGGCTTTGGAACAGCCGGGCCTCGACGCGGTGATCCTTGCTACGCCAACGCAGATGCACGCCGCGCAGACGATACAGTGCATGGCAGCCGGCAAGCACGTCCAGGTCGAGATACCGCTCGCTGACAGCCTTGCCGATGCGGAGGCGGTGCTCGCCAAGCAGCAAGAGACCGGGCTGGTCGCGATGGTCGGCCATACGCGGCGCTTCAACCCGAGCCATCAGTTCATCCATGACAAGATCGCAGCCGGCGACCTCAACGTCCAGCAGATGGACGTTCAGACCTATTTCTTCCGCCGCAAGAATATGAACGCCAAGGGCGAAGCGCGGAGCTGGACCGATCATCTGCTCTGGCACCACGCGGCGCACACTGTCGATCTGTTCGCCTATCAGGCCGGGCCAATCGTGCAGGCCAATGCGATCGAAGGACCAATCCATCCCGAACTCGGCATCGCGATGGACATGTCGATCCAACTCAAGGCCGAAAGCGGCGCGATCTGCACGCTTTCGCTCAGCTTCAACAATGAGGGGCCGCTTGGCACCTTCTTCCGGTACATTTGCGACAACGGCACCTGGATCGCTCGCTATGACGACCTCCTGACGGGCAAGGAAGAACCGGTAGACCTTTCCGGCGTCGCTGTTTCGTCGAACGGGATTGAGCTTCAGGACCGTGAATTCGTGGCGGCGATCCGCGAAGGGCGCGAGCCCAACAGCTCGGTCGCCCAAGTCCTTCCCTGCTACCGGGTGCTCGACGCGCTCGAGAAGCAATTGCAAGCGTGAAGACGCAGGTAGCGATCATCGGCAGCGGCCCTTCGGGGCTGTTGCTCGGGCATTTGCTCCGTGCGGCAGGGATCGATTGTGTCATCGTCGAGCGCCAGACGCGCGACTATGTCGAAAGCCGTATTCGCGCGGGCGTGCTGGAGACGGTCACGACCGACCTCCTGCGCCAGCTGGGTGTGGACGCAGGCCTGAACGCTAATGGGTTGCGGGAGGAGGGCTTCAACCTTGCCGATGGCGAGCGCCTGATCCGCATCGAGATCACGAAGCTCACGGGCCAGCATGTTACGGTGTACGGCCAGACCGAGGTCACGCGCGACCTGATCGATGCGGCGCCCTCACGCGGACTCGATATCGTGTTCGAGGCGAAAGACGTCGCAATCCACGGCGTGGACGGCGCTACGCCGCACCTCACCTATACAAAGGATGGCGTGGAGCATCGCATCCAGGCCGATTTCATCGCCGGCTGCGACGGCTTCCATGGACCGTCACGCAAGGCGATCCCGGCCCCGCTGGTTCGCGAGTTCGAGCGTGAATATCCGTTCGGCTGGCTCGGCATCCTCGCCGACGTTCCACCCTGCCATTCGGAATTGATCTACTCGAACGGTCCGCGTGGCTTCGCGCTGGCGTCGATGCGCTCGAAGACGCGTAGCCGCTATTACATCCAGGTGCCGCTGACGGAGAAGATCCAGGAATGGCCCGAGGACCGGCTATGGGATGAACTTGCCGCCCGCTTCGATCCGATCTCCGAGTTTGGCGTGACCCGCGGTGCGGCGCTCGAAATGTCGATCGCGCCGCTTCGCTCCTATGTGTTCGAGACGATGCGTCACGGCCGCCTGTTTCTCGCGGGCGACGCCGCGCACATTGTCCCGCCCACCGGTGCGAAGGGGCTCAATCTCGCGGCATCGGACGTCGCTTATCTATCGGACGCACTGATCTCGCATTACCGGTCAGGCGACGAGACGGCGCTCGCGGCATATGAGGCAAAGGCGCTGGCGCGGATCTGGAAGGCCGAGCGTTTCAGCTGGTACCTCACCAAGCTGATGCATCGCTTTCCCGAAGATGGCGCGTTCGAGCATCGCATGCAGATTGCCGAATTGGATTATGTTGCCTCTTCGCAGGCGATGCAGCAGGTGATCGCCGAAAACTATGTAGGATTGCCGCTCTGATGCGCTTGCCGACCCGACAGATCGGACCTTTCACCGTCTCCTCAATCGGTCTCGGCTGCATGAATCTCAGCCATGCTTATGGCGCGCCACCCTCGCCCGAAGACGGCGCCAGGCTGCTTAATCACGCGCTGGATCTCGGCGTGACCTTCCTCGACACCGCCGCGCTTTATGGCGCGGGTCGCAATGAGGAATTGGTCGCGAAGGCAGTTGGCCACCGGCGCGCGGAGTTCACGCTCGCGAGCAAGGGTGTGCTCGCCCTGGATGATGGGAAGCGCGTGCTTGACGGTTCACCCCAGGCGCTGCGGTGGATGATCGATCGGTCGCTGGCACGCTTGGGCACCGATCATATCGACCTCTATTACCTCCACCGGCTCGATCCCAATGTGCCGATTGAAGAGTCTGTAGGCGAACTTGCGCGCGCCAAGGCGGCGGGCAAGATCGGCGCGATCGGCCTCAGCGAAATGTCGGCAGCAACGATCAGGCGCGCACACGGCGTGCATCCGATTGCCGCGGTCCAGAGCGAATATTCGCCGATGGTGCGCAATCCGGAGGTCGCAGTGCTCGATACGTGTCGGGAGCTCGGAATTGGCTTTGTCGCCTTTTCGCCCGTCACGCGCGGTCTGCTTGCCGGCGCGGTAATCGACGACGCCTATGAGCAAGGCGACATTCGCCTCAGCATGCCGCGCTTTCTCGAGCCCAATCTCTCGCATAATCTCGAAGGCGTCCGCCGCTTCAATGCGCTCGCCAGCGAACTGGGCATGGCCCCGGCGCAACTGTCACTCGCCTGGGTGTTGCACCAAGCACCGCATATCGTCGCGATTCCCGGTACGCGCAGCATCGCCCATCTCGAAGAGAATGTCGGAGCCGCAGCCGTGACGCTGGATCGGTCCGTGATCGCGCATATCGACGCGATTTTCGCTGGGCAGGCTATTCAGGGCGCCCGCTATCCTGCGGCGGCGCAAGCGCAGATCGACACCGAATTGCTGCCGAACGAAGCGCTGGCTTAAGCTTCCCGCGCTTCGATCCGCGACAGCAGGTCGAAAAGCGTCGTCCGCTCCTCGGCGCTGAAATCGCTCAGCATCCGTGCTTCGTGCCGCGCGATCTTTTCCAGGCATTCTGCGAGGATCGCGGTTCCGGCCGGCGTGATCGAAAGCTCGAAAGCGCGCCGGTCGGTCTTAGAAACGTGGCGCTCGGTAAGCTTGCCGTCGACAAGTTCGTTGATCAGGGCCACCATGTTCGCACGCTGGATGCCCAGCGCCTTCCCCGCAAGACCCTGGCTGATCCCCGGATTGGCGTCGATCACCGAAAGGATGCCGAAGAGCACCTGACGCATGCCGGTGCCTTCCAGCGTATGCGAGAAATCGGAGACGAACGCGCCCGAAGCACGACGGATATGATAGCCCGCAAGCTCGCACAGCACGCCGAGCGAAATCTCGCCCGAATCGCTCTCGTCAATCAGAGCTTTTGCCGAATCGCCCCCTCAACAGCGATCAGCAATTCTTCCACCCGAAACGGCTTGCTCAGTATCTTCGCTTCGCCACCAATCGCTGCGATCGCGTCGGTATCGGCAAAGCCACTGGCGAATAATATTGGCAGCCCGGGCCATTTCTTCCCGATTCGCCGTGCCAGTTCGGCACCGTTCATCCCGGGCATCGCGAAATCGATCACCGCGACGTCGGGTACCCCGGCCTTCAGGGCCAAAAGCGCGGCCAGCC
Organism: Sphingomonadales bacterium; assembly: GCA_004173185.1. Taxonomy (GTDB): domain Bacteria; phylum Pseudomonadota; class Alphaproteobacteria; order Sphingomonadales; family Sphingomonadaceae; genus Sphingomonas. Next base: position 132,622 of record SEFZ01000005.1, read on the forward strand.
CGTCTACGGCCTGTGTCACGACATGCCCATGCGCCTCGAGCGCGCTGGCCAGCACTTCGCGCAAATCGTGATCGTCATCGACCAGCAGCACTTTCACTGCCGAGCCGGTCCCCGCGATGGCCTCTGACACGATCTGTGCCGGGACGGGCACGCGATCGGTGCACGGCAGCAGCACGCGCACGGTGGTTCCTTCGCCCGCCTTGCTCTCGATTCGGACTGTGCCCCCGGCCTGGCGGGCGCTGCCATAGATTTGGGCGAGCCCGAGGCCCGTTCCCTTGCCGACGGGCTTGGTGGTGAAGAACGGCTCCATCGCCCGGCGCATCGTCGCTTCGTCCATGCCGGTTCCGGTGTCGCGCACGAGGATTTCGACATAGTCGCCGTTTGGAACCTCGGGGTCGCCCGCCAACGACTGTACCGAAGTCGCGATATACAGCGATCCCCCCTTGGGCATCGCATCGCGCGCGTTGATCGCGAGATTGAGCACCATCATCTCGACCTGCGTGGCGTCGGCGAGCACCGGCACGGGCATCGGATTGAGCGCGAAATCGAGCCGAATCATCGGTCCCAGCGTGCGTGCCAGCAGATCACGCAGCGAATCGATCACATCGCACAGATAGAGCGGCTCGAGCTGGATGCGCTGCGAACGCGAGAATGCGAGCAGTTGTGCCGTCAGCTTTGCGCCGCGATCCGCCGCCTGCAGCCCGGCTTCGGCGTAGCGCCGCACCCGCTCGGGTTCGTCCGGGCGGCGGCGAATCAGATCGAATCCGCCAACCACTGCGCCGAGTACATTGTTGAAATCATGCGCGAGCCCCGAAACGAGTTGGCCCACAGCCTCCATCTTCTGGCTCTGAAGCAGCGATTGCTGGGCCTCGCGCAGTTCGCCCGTCCGCGCGATCACCCGGGCTTCCAGCGTGGCGTTCAGATCGCGCAACTGCGCCTCGACTGCCTCGCGCTCGATCACCAGCCGGGTGCGCTCAGCAATCTCTTCCATGAAAGCTACGTCTTCGGGGTGCCAGCGCCGGGGAACGCGATCGTTGAGATAGATGATGTTGCGCAGGCGGCCATCGCGGACGAACGGCACAACGAGAATCGAGCGGGTGTCGACCTCTTTTGCGGTGCCTTGCGTGCGCGGCTCGTCGCTGAGCGGGGAGGTCTGCAAATCCTCGATCGCCACGGTCTGACCCGCGTTGAGCGCCGCGACGATCTTGATCCCGAATGCCGCCGCCGGAAGCCGCCCGAGCAAGGGAGGGGCTACGCCATCGGTCCAGCACACCTCGTAATCGAATATCTCTTCCTGCGCGTCGAGCTGGCCATATCCCGACCGCACCACGCCGAAATGTCTGCCCATCAGCGCCGCGACTTCATGCAGTGCTTCGCTCGTCTGGCGACCGCGCAATACGTCCGCGACTTTGAGGCGGAGCGCGATGCGGGCTTCACGCCGGGCAAAACCTTGAAACAGCCGCTCGATTCGCGCCGCGCCCAGCGCCATCAACAGGATCAGCACCGTAACCACGGTAATCAGAATCGCGAGATAGCTCTGGTCCAGGCTAGCTTCGCCCACGGCCAGATCGGTGTGCGCGGCCATATTGAATATCGCCGCACGCATCCCCGAATAATGCATGCCGGCGATGGCGATCCCCATCACCCCGGCGGCGACGAGGCGGTGGCTGAACTTCTGGTCGCGCGCCGCGAGCCATACTGCAGCGGTCGCAGCGCCAATCGCGATCAACACCGATATCGCGAGCCAAGTCCGGTCATAGCTGAGCGTCGCGCTCATCCGCATCGCCGCCATGCCGAGATAGTGCATCGCGAGCACGCCCGATCCCATCAGCAGCCCGGCGGCGATCACGCGCACGAGCGAGACCTTCTCCCATTTCATCACCGCGAATCCCGCCCCGGTGAAGATCAATGCGATTGCCAGCGAGAGCAGGGTCAGCGGCAGATCGTAAATCATCTCCATGCCCGGCATGCTGAAGGCGAGCATTGCGACGAAGTGCATCGCCCAGATGCCTCCACCGAGCGCCATAGCGGCGGCGGCGATCCATACGCGGCGCGACCATCCGAATGATGCGCGCACGCGGCTGGCGAGGCTGAGCGCAGTAAAGGATGCGAAGATGGCGATCAGGATCGACAGCAGGACGAGGAACCAATCGTGCGTGCCGGTCATGATCATCGCGCCCTTGCTCCCACAGCAAAGCTTCGGGCGCAATCCACGGGATAGCCGCAGTGCGATACGCCGCTAAACTGGCTGCATGACCGAATCATCCATTGCGGCACCCATCCGAATCGGCATCGGCGGCTGGACCTTCGAGCCCTGGCGTGGCGGCGCTTTCTATCCGGCGGGCCTTAGCCAGAAGAAAGAGCTGGAATATGCCAGCCGCCAGCTTTCGGCGATCGAGATAAACGGCACCTATTATTCGGGCTTCAAGCCGGCGACGTTCGAAGGCTGGGCGAAGACCGCGCCCGACGGCTTCGTCTATACGGTGAAGGGCTCGCGCTATTGCACCAATCGCAAGATCCTCGCCGAGGCAGGCGAATCGGTCCAGAAATTCGTGAAGCAGGGGATTGTCGAGCTAGGCGACAAGCTCGGGCCGTTATTCTGGCAATTCATGGCGACCAAGAAGTTTGAGCGCGACGATTTTCAGGCATTCCTCGATCTGTTGCCGCGCGAGGAAGCGGGGGTGAAACTGCGCCACGCGATCCAGGTGCGGCATGAGAGCTTCGCGGTGCCAGAATTTGTCGAGATGTGCCGCAAGGCCGGGGTCGCCCTCGTCTATGCCGATTCGCCGCAATATCCGGCCATCGCCGACGTAACCGGCGATTTCGTTTATGCGAGGCTGGAGGCAGGGGAGGACGAGAACCCGCTTTGCTATCCGGAAGCCGATTTCCCGCGCTGGACCGAAGCGGCAAAGACCTGGGCTTCGGGCGGGCGGCCCGAGGGTCTTCCTTATGTCGAGGACAAGGATCCGCCCGTAAAACCGCGCGAGACTTTCATCTTCTTCATCCACGGCGGAAAGGTCCGCGCGCCAGCCGCCGCGCAGGAACTGATCAGGCGGACCGCTTAGGACTCGCTCTGTCGGAAACCATACGCTCGCCATCCATCACGATGGGCGAGGCCAGCCCCGGCACGCCGTCACGCACGATCTGCATGCCGCGCGCGATCACCTGTGGGTCGGCAAACACATCGGCGACGGTGTTGATCGGTCCCGCGGGCACCCCAGCGGCTTCGAGCGCTTCGTAGAGATCGGCCTTGGCCCACCCCGCGATGGTGGCGGCCAGCAGGGGGATTAGCGCCGCGCGATTGGTCACCCGCGCCGGATTGGTCGCGAATCGCACGTCCTCGGACAGATCGAGCTTCAGCACCGCGCATAATTTGCGAAACTGCGAATCATTGCCGACCGCGACGATCAGGTCGCCATCATAGGTCGCGAACGCCTGATAGGGCACCAGATTGGCGTGGCCATTGCCCATACGCGACGGCACCTTTTCCGGGTTCGCCATCCAGTTGAGCGCCTGATTGGCGAGCACGCCCACCTGGGTGTCGAGCAGCGCCATGTCGATATGCGCGCCCTTGCCCGTGGCATCGCGCCGCCTGAGCGCCGCTAGGATCGCCACCGTCGAATAAACCCCGGTGAAGATATCGGCATAGGCCACGCCCGATTTCTGCGGCGCGCCATCGGGTTCGCCGGTCAGCGACATCGCCCCGCCCATGCCCTGGATGATGAAATCATAGCCCGCGCGCGTCGCATAGGGTCCGTTCTGCCCGAAGCCGGTGATCGAGCAGACCACTAGCCGTGGGTGCGCGGCGATCAGGCTCGCTGCGTCGAGGCCGTATTTGATCAGCCCGCCGACCTTGTAATTCTCGATCACTACATCGGCTTCGGCGATCAGCGCCCGCACTTCTGCCTGCCCCTCGGGGGCGGCGATGTCGATCGCCCGCCCGGTTTTCCCGCGATTACAGGCATGGAAATAGGCCGCGTCGAGATTCTCGCCGTCTGGGCCATGCATGAAAGGCGGGCCCCAGTGGCGCGTATCGTCGCCTTCGCCGGGCCGCTCGATCTTGATGACCTCGGCGCCCAGATCGGCGAGCAATTGCCCGCACCACGGCCCGGCCAGAATCCGCGCCAGTTCGACGACCTTGATCCCGGCGAGCGGCTTCACGCCCTGCGGATCTCATAAGCGATATGGCGCACCATCACGCCGCCCATCTCGCGATACTGGTCTTCATCGTCGCGCAGCACGCCGCCGATATTTTCCATCGCCTTGCGCGAGCGGATATTATCCTCGCCGACGATGAACATCACCGCGCTGACGAAACGATGCGCATGATCGATCATCAGCCATTTGGCTTCGCGATTATAGCCGCGGCCCCAGTAAGCGCAGGCGAGGAAGCTCCAGCCGATCTCGATCTCATCGGCCGAATCGCGCGGACCATAGCGGCTTGCGCCGATCACCGCGCCGGTGGCCGCATCGCGGATCGTGATGCCGCCGCCGCTCGCCAGCGCATCGGCGAAATAGCGGCGAAACACCGGTTCCTGGCAGCGGTCCTTCGCAGGGTGCCCCGCCCAGATCATCGGATCGGAGGCGACCGCGAACATCTCGTCCCAATCCTCCGCCACGGTGGGCCGCAGCGTGACGAGCTTGCCTTCGAGTGTCGGCTGCAACTCCATCAGAACGCTGCAATCCCGGTGATCGCGCGGCCAAGGATCAGGCCATGCACGTCGTGCGTGCCCTCATAGGTGTTGACCGTCTCAAGGTTGATCGCGTGGCGCATGACATGCATGTCCGCCGAAATGCCGTTGCCGCCATGCATGTCGCGCGCGACGCGGGCGATATCCAATGCCTTGCCGCAATTGTTGCGCTTGATGATGCTGATCGCTTCGGGTGCCAGCGTGCCTTCGTCGAACATCCGCCCGCACCGCAACGCCGCCTGAAGCCCCAGGGCGATCTCGGTCTGCATATTGGCGAGTTTGAGCTGCACCAGTTGGGTCGCTGCCAGCGGCCGCCCGAATTGCGCGCGATCGAGCGTATATTGCCGCGCTGCGTGCATACAGGCTTCCGCCGCGCCCATGCTGCCCCAGGCAATGCCATAGCGCGCGCGATTGAGGCAGCCGAACGGACCTTTCAGCCCCTGTACGTCGGGCAGAAGCGCGTCCTCGCCGACCTCGACGCCGTCCATCACGATCTCGCCGGTGATGCTCGCGCGCAGCGACAGCTTGCCTTCGATCTTCGGAGTCGAAAGCCCTTCCATCCCGCGCTCGAGGACAAAGCCCTTGATCCCGCCGCCATGATGATCGGACTTGGCCCACACCACCATCACATCGGCGATCGGCGAATTGGTGATCCACATCTTGCTACCCGTCAGGCGATAGCCGTTCGCAATCTTCTCGGCGCGGGTGCGCATCCCGCCGGGGTCCGAACCCGCATCCGGCTCTGTCAGGCCGAAGCAGCCGACCCATTCGCCGCTCGCCAGCTTGGGCAGATATTTCCGCTTCTGCTCCTCGGTGCCATAGGCATAGATCGGGTGCATCACGAGGCTCGATTGCACCGACATCGCCGAGCGATAGCCCGAATCGACGCGCTCCACTTCGCGCGCGACCAGCCCGTACGAGACATAACCCATCCCGGCACCGCCATAGATTTCGGGGATCGTCGCACCGAGCAGGCCCAGCGCTCCCATCTCGCGCATGATCTCGCGATCGAAATTCTCGTCGAGAAAGGCCCGGGTCACCCGCGGCAGCAATTCGCCCTGCGCGTAATCGCGCGCAGCACCCATCACCATCCGCTCTTCGTCGGTCAGCTGCGCTTCAAGCGCGAACGGATCCTGCCAGTCGAACCGGCCCATCTCTGCCATCGTCATTCCTCTTCTTATCCGGCGTTCGGCCGGGCTGTGGCGCTCGTGTCGACCGCGGCGCTCTCGATCTGACTAAGCGCCTGTTTCGCCGCGACATAGCGTCGGGCGGCGCTCGTCCAGCTCTCGGCACTGGCGGCGCCCGGCGTGTGGGCGATCTCGGCAAGCGCTGCTTCGACATCGCCAGCGTTGATCGCGCGCCGCGCGCGGCGGATGCGGTCGCTGGTGCGCGGGCTCGGCGAATCGGCGCTGCGTATGACGATCATATCGCCCAGCATCCGCCGCGTGCGCGCCCACAGGCCGTCGTCTGGACCAGCACCAAGGCGTGGCGCGATGGTTTCGAGCGCAAGGCGCAGGTCTTCGAGCGTCACCGGCTGCGCCGCGACCTGCAAGATCGCGGCCACGGCATCGGCCTGCTGCTCGCCAAAGCGCGTGCGAAGCTGGTTCTCAAGCGCACCCAATGGCTGGCCGCGCTCCACGGCGCGCCGCACGGCAAAGGCGATCATCAGGCGTTCAGCCTGCGTTGCGAAGGCCGAGGCGGCGCGCGCGCTGCCATCGACATCGCGGACGCGCATCTCGACCACGTCGAGCTTGGCCGCCAGCATCGCCTCGCGCGCATTGAGCGTCGCCAGATCGGTGCCGGGCGGCAGCGCAGGAACGGCGGGCTGGGGTTGCTGTTGTGCGACAGGCGCCGGGGCCGGCGCGGTTGCCACTGTCGTGCGCTTAAAGCCGCCGCCCAGTTGCACTGCGCCCAGCGCCACGGCGAGGCCGCCGACAAAGGCGACGCCGCCGATCAGGCTTGGCTTGCTAAACAAGGGGGTGCGCGGGGTCTCGTCGCTCATCCTCGCCTTATTCGCGCCCAAGCCTGCCGGGTCAATCGGCGAGCGCCAAAGCAGCGTCGATCATCGCTTCGCTGGAGGGCGTCGACGGCACAAGGATGCGCTCCCAGCCCGGCCCGGCCGCTTCCGCCACGGCCTGGCTGATCGCAACCAAGGCGATCGTGCTGCGATCCGAGACGATCTCGCCCAGTCGCGCGGCTGCGCGCGCCGATTGGACAAGGGCAATCGAGCCAGCCAGCCGCGATGCATCGGGTGCGGGCAGGGGATCGCTGGCATAGACCGTGACCACCGCCGCCACGATCCCGCCCGCAGCCAGCGTTCGCTCGCGCCCGGCCAGATGCAGCGCCCGGCGCGTACCTGCGGCTTCGGCGCGCTTGAGCAAGCTCTCCGCGCCCGAATCGCCATTGGTCACCACTTGAAAGCCGAATCGCCGCGCAGCCTCGCCGGTCACCTTGCCGACGGCGTGCACGGGCAAACCCAGCAGCTTTGACAGGTTAGCCCCGCCGTGGCGGACGGCATTGGCGCTGGTCAGGATCAGCGCGTCGAAGTCGGCCGGGTTCGGCGCGTCCCAGGCCACCGGCCCGGCGGCAAACAAGGGCAAGCGGATCACTTTGCGCCCCGCCACTTCGATTGCCGAAGCCGTCACGCGATTGCCCGGCTCGGGCCGCAGCACCGCGATCGGCCGGCTCACGACCTTAGCCTCATCCCTCGAACAGCCGTCGTACGGCGGGCGGGGCGCGCTCCAGCAGATCGCGCGCCAATGCCACCGGAAGCGCCATGTCGAGCGGTGCGCCCTCCAATGCGCCATGGACATGCTCGGAGCCGTCTTCGGAGAAAAGCTCCGCAGTCAGGGTCAGTATCGCCCCTTCGATCACTGCGAGGGCTGCCACCGGCGAATGGCAATCGGCCCTGAGCGCTGCGAGCAAGGCGCGCTCGGCCAACACGCAGCGATGCGTTTCGGGGTGGTCGATCGCCGCCAGCATCGCGAGCGTCTTGGCATCGTCGGCGCGGCACTCGATCCCCACTGCGCCCTGTGCCGGGGCGGGCAGCAGGACATTGAGCGGGATCGCATGGCCGACGTCATGACGGCCCAGCCGTTCCAGTCCAGCCGCTGCGAGCAGAGTCGCATCGGCCTCGCCCGCCGCCAGCTTGGCGAGCCGCGTATCGACATTGCCGCGAAAGAAGATGGTCTGCATGTCGGGGCGGATGCGCCGCACCTGCGCCGCGCGACGGGGTGAGCTGGTTCCCAGCACGGCGCCCTGCGGCAAGGCTTCAAGCGATTCGGCGCCGACCAGCCTGTCGCGCACATCGGCGCGCGGCATCATCGCGGCAATCGCGATCATCTCCGGGCGAAACGTCTCGACATCCTTCATCGAATGCACGGCGCAATCGATCTCGTCGCCCAGCAATGCGCGGTCGAGTTCCTTGGTCCAAAGCGCCTTGCCACCGATCTCAGCAAGCGGACGATCCTGCACCTTGTCGCCCGTCGTCTTTATCACGATGATCTCGCATTCGATCCCGTGCGCGGCGGTCAGTGCATCGCGCACCATATGCGCTTGGGTGAGGGCAAGCGGCGAACCGCGCGTGCCGAGACGGAAAATGGCCATGCTTGCGCTAATGCGCTCACGTCCTAGATGGATGCAATGCTGATCCTTGGACTTGAATCAAGTTGCGACGAGACGGCGGCCGCATTGGTGACGAGCGACCGCCGCGTTCTGGCGCATACGCTCGCCCGGCAGGAGGAAGCGCATCGCCCATATGGCGGGGTCGTCCCCGAGATTGCGGCGCGCGCCCATGTCGAAATTATCGGACCGCTGGTCGAACAGGCGCTTGCCGAAGCGGGCGTGAAGCTCACCGACGTCGATGCCGTCGCCGCCACTGCAGGTCCTGGCCTGATCGGTGGCGTCATGGTTGGCCTTGTCACCGGCAAAGCGCTGGCGCTGGCTGCCAAAAAGCCGCTCGTCGCGGTCAACCATCTCGAAGGCCATGCGCTCTCGCCGCGGCTCACCGATCCCGATCTGCAATTCCCCTATCTGCTGCTGCTGGTCTCGGGCGGACATTGCCAGTTGCTGCTGGTCGAAGGCCCCGACAAATATCGCCGCCTCGCCACCACGATCGACGATGCCGCAGGCGAAGCGTTCGACAAGACAGCGAAGCTTCTCGGTCTCGGCTTCCCCGGTGGCCCCGCAGTCGAGGAAGCGGCGAAGCGCGGCAATCCCAAGGGAGTTCCGTTCCCGCGCCCGCTGGTCGGCAGCGCCGAGCCGCATTTCTCTTTCGCCGGGCTCAAGAGCGACGTTGCGCGCAAAGTCGGGAAGTATCCGGTCGAGGATATGGCCGCGAGCTTCCAGCAGGCTGTGGTCGATTGCCTCGTCGATCGCACCCGCATCGCGCTGGGCAAGGTGGACGTCACTGCGCTGGTCGTCGCGGGCGGAGTCGCTGCCAACAAGGCCGTGCGCGGCGCGCTTGAGCAATTGGCCGCCGAGCATGGCATGCGCTTCGTCGCGCCGCCCTTGTGGCTGTGCACCGATAACGCTGCAATGATTGGCTGGGCAGGAGTCGAGCGCTTCTCCGCAGGCCTCACCGACCCGCTCGATTTCCCGGCAAGACCGCGCTGGCCGCTCGATCCCGACGCGGAAAAGGTGCGCGGCGCAGGAGTGAAGGCATGAGGGTCGCCCAATGAAAATAGGCGTAATCGGCGGCGGTGCCTGGGGCACCGCGTTGGCGCAGGTCGCGGCGCGCGGTGGTCCAGTGACCTTGTGGGCGCGCGAGAGCGATGTCGTGGAGAGCATCAACGCCGCGCATGAGAACCGCATGTTCCTTGCCGGTGTGCCGCTTTCCGAAGCGATCCGTGCCACGGGCGATCCGCGCGATCTCGGCGGGATGGACGCGCTGCTCGTCGTCACCCCCGCCCAGCATGTCCGCGCTGTGCTTTCGAGCATGGATATAGGGACCACGCCTCTGGTGCTTTGCGCCAAGGGCATCGAGGCCGGCACGCGGTTGCTCGTGGGCGAAGTCGCGCATCAGGTTGCACCCGACGCCCCTATCGCAGTCCTTTCCGGGCCGACATTCGCGCATGAAGTCGCCAAGGGACTGCCGACCGCTGTCACGCTCGCCTGCGAGGATGACGCCCTGCGCACTGCGCTTGCCGAGCGCCTCGCCGGGCCGGCTTTCCGCACCTATGCCTCGGGCGATGTCATCGGCGCGGAGATTGGCGGCGCGGTCAAGAACGTCCTCGCCATCGCTTGTGGCGTGGTTGAGGGCGCGGGGCTTGGCCAGAATGCCCGCGCGGCGACGATCGCGCGCGGCTTTGCCGAAATGACTCGCTTCGGCCTTGCGCGCGGCGCGCTGGCCGAGACACTGACCGGGCTTTCGGGTTTGGGCGATCTGGTACTCACTTGCTCCTCGACCGCTTCGCGCAACTTCTCGCTAGGCATGGGCCTGGGGCAAGGCCGCAGCGCCGCCGAACTGATGGCGGATCGCAAGACCGTAGCCGAGGGCGCTTTCACCGCGCCGGTGCTTCAGGAAGCGGCCGCCGAAGCCGGAGTCGATATGCCCGTTTGCGAAGCCGTCTGCGCCTTGCTTTCGGGCACGCCGGTGTCGTCGGTGATCGAAGCCCTGCTCAGCCGCCCCCTGCGCGACGAGGCGGTGTGAAGCGTTGGGCGGCCCTGCTGCGTGGGGTCAATCTGGGCGGGCGCAAATTGCTCTCGACCGATCTCAAGGCACTGACCGAGGGACTTGGCTATACGCGGGTCGAGACCCTGCTCGCCTCGGGCAATGTCGTGTTCGACACCACCGATCCGGCGGACGAGATCGTGCGGAAGCTGGAGGCCGCGTTGGAATCACACGGCCTGAAAACTGACGTCATGGTACGTGATTTGTCAGAGATGCAGGCGGTGATCGCCGCCAATCCCTATCCCGAGGCCGCACTCGATCATCCCAGCCATATGCTGGTGACTTTTCACCGCGATGCTTTTCCGGGCGAAGCGCTGGAGCGTCTCGAACCCGGCCCCGAACGCCTCCACGCGATCGGTCGCGAACTCTACAGCGATTATATCAGCCAGCAGGGCATGCGCGACTCGAAGCTCCTGCAGACGATGAGCAAAGCCAAATTCCCCAAGCTCGCCACCGCGCGAAACTGGAACACGGTGAACAAGCTCGCGGTGATGCTGGCGGCCTAGAAGTCGACCGCGACGCCCTTGCGCTCCCAATCGCCATAGCGCGTGGGATCGAGCGGGTCGCTGGGGGCCTCGGCGGGCTCCGGCTCGGGCACCGGGGGGCTCGGTGTGAGATACTCGGGAGGCTGGGTATTTTCGGGCCGCTTGGCCATGGGCATTGCCTCTGATGACGATGACGCCCAAATCGGCCCGCAATGAACCGAAATCAACCCAGATCCGCAGGACGCTCAGAACCCGACGCTCCCGGCGTCCCCGCGCGCCGCGCCGCGCTCCAACTCCTCGATGCAGTGCTGCGCCGTGGCCTCGCGCTGGAATCGGCGCTCGACAAGGCGGCATCCGGCCTGCCGCCCAGCGATCGCGGCCTGGCCCATGCCATTGCCGCCGAAGCCCTGCGGCGCTTGCCCGATCTCGACGCGCTGATCGACGGCGCGACTCAGCGGCCCCTTCCCGATGACGCCAAGGCGCGCTTTGCCCTGCGAATCGCGCTCGTTCAGGCTTTGTGCCTTGGCACGCCCGGCCATGCCGCGATCTCGACCGTGCTGCCTTTGGTCGATGGCGGCCCGCGCAAGCTGGTCCACGGCGTGTTCGGCACCGTCACCCGTTCGGGCGCGACGTTGCCAGAACCGCCGACGCTTCCCGATGCCGTGGCGTTGCGCTGGCATGCTGCGTGGGGCGACCAGATGATCGAGGATGCCGAACTCGCCATCGCCGCCCCGCCGCCGCTCGACCTCACGCTGCGCGAACCCGTCGAGCTGGAGGAAGCAATCAGCCTGCTTCCCGGCCATGCGCGCCTGCCCGCCGGAACTTCAGTGATGGAGATACCCGGTTTCGAGGAAGGCAGCTTCTGGGTGCAGGATCTTGCGGCTTCGATCCCCGCGCGCCTGATCGGCAAGGGCGCGGGCACCGCTTATGATCTCTGCGCCGCGCCCGGCGGCAAAACGCTCCAGCTGGCTTCGGCGGGCTGGGATGTCACTGCCGTCGATGTCTCCGAAAGTCGTCTTGCGCGACTTCGCGACAATCTGGACCGCACCGGACAGGAAGCGAAAATCGTCGTGGCGGATCTGCTGCTCTGGAAGCCTGAGGAACAGGCAGACGCCGTCCTGCTCGACGCACCGTGCAGCGCCACCGGCATTTTCCGTCGCCATCCCGATGTGCTCCACCGCGTCCGTCCTTCGCTGATCGCGGAGATGGCCGAACTGCAGGGCAAATTGCTCCACCGCGCGTCGGGGTGGGTGAAGCCCGGCGGCATTCTGGTTTATGCGACCTGTTCGCTTGAGCCACAGGAAGGCGAATTGCAGCTTGAGCGCTTCCTTGCGCATCACAGCGAATATGCCGTGGACCCCGTCCGCGCCGATGAGCTTCCCGAGGGTGTCGCTCCGCTCGAAAACGGTACGGTTCGGCTTCATCCGGGCATGCTTCCGGAGCAGGGGCGGCTTGATGGCTTCTTTATCGTCCGGTTGCGGCGCAACGCTTAGTTGCGTGCGAATCGCCCCGTGCTAAGGATTCCAGCATGGCCATCCGCATTGCTCCCTCGATCCTGTCCGCTGACTTCTCGAAACTCGGCGAGGAAGTGCGCGCGATCGATGCGGCGGGGGCGGACTGGATTCATGTCGATGTGATGGACGGGCATTTCGTGCCCAACATCACGATCGGCCCGGCCGTCATCAAGGCGCTGCGCCCGCATACGGCCAAGCCCTTTGACGTCCATCTGATGATCGCCCCGGTCGATCCCATGCTTCAGGCGTTCGCCGATGCAGGGGCCGATTGCATTTCGGTCCACCCCGAAAGCGGGCCGCATCTTCACCGTACGCTCCAGACCATCAAGGGTCTCGGCAAGCGCGCGGGCGTCGTGCTCAATCCCGCCACGCCGATCGACTCGATCGATCACGTCATCGATATGATCGATCTGATCCTGGTGATGAGCGTCAACCCCGGCTTTGGCGGCCAGAAGTTCATCGAGTCGCAGCTCGCCAAGATCGCAACGCTGCGCCAGCGCATCGACGCTTCGGGCCGTGCCATCGATCTCGAAGTCGATGGCGGGATCGATCGTAACACTGCCCCGCGTGCCATTGCCGCGGGCGCGGATGCGCTGGTCGCGGGAACTGCCACCTTCACCGGAGGCCCCAGCCAATATGCCGCCAATATCGCGGCGCTCCGGGGCGGATGAGCGATGATCCCGCCGACTCCGCCGCCGACGGAGTCGAGCCGGGCAAGCGGTTGGTCCGTAGCGGCGGCAGCGGCGGGCTCAGCCTTGCGGATCGCATCGCCGAACGCCTTCAGCGCCTCGCCTGGCGCACCCCCCTGCACAATATGCGCCTGAAGGGCCGCCACCCTCTCAAGCTGATAGCGGTATCCGAAGACCCGTTCTTCGGAGATCCCGAGCGAGGCAATGCCTTGCTCGATGGCATGGTGATGTTCCGCGGCGAAGAGCGTTCGATTGCGAGCCTCGATTTCGCCCGCGCCGATTGGTCCAGGCCGTTCGGCGAATATCTTCAGAGCTTTGCGTGGCTGCGCGATCTCTCCAGCGTCACCGTGCGCGTCACGGCCGCGCCGATTGCAGAGGCGATCATGGAGCGCTGGCTGGCGGCGCATGCCGAAAAGGTCTCCGAACCCGCATGGCGTGCCGATCTTTGGGGCCGCCGCATCCTGTTCTGGACCGCGCACGCGCCATTGATCCTTTCGGCCAGCGATCTCGTCTATCGCTCGACGGTCCTCCACGCTCTCGCAAGGGGCGCGCGCCATCTCGATCGCGCAGCCGATCGCGTGCCGCTCGGTGTGCCGCGCATCGCCGCCTGGTGCGGGGTGCTTGTCGCGGGGCTGATGATCCCAGGCGGAGATCCGCGTCGCAGCTTTGGTGAGACGGGGCTCAAGCGTGCGCTCGATGGTTCGGTGTTCGATGATGGCGGCAGCGTCGGGCGCTCGCCTGCGGGGCAGCTCGACGCGATTCAATTGCTGACGATGCTGTGCGAAGCCTATTCGGCGCGCCGTCTGGAGCCACCTGCGTTCGTTCAAGCGATGCTCGCCAAGATGGTCACGGCGTTGCTCGGCGTCTGTCATGGCGACAAGGGGCTGGCGAGCTATCAGGGTTCCGGCCCGATCTCGGGCGAAACCATCGCCCAATATGTCGAAGCCACCGGTGTGCGCACCCGCCCGCTCAAGCAGGCGCGTGAATGGGGCTATCAGCGCCTCTCGCACGGCGGCACCGTGCTCATCGTCGATGCCGCGCCGCCACCCTTGTCTCGGCTGGTCGAAGGCGGCTGCGCCTCGACGCTCGCCTTTGAAATGTCAGACGGCAAGCACCGGATCGTCGTCAATTGCGGTGGATCGGGCATGGCCGATGCCAGCGTGCCGGGCGCGCTCACCGAAGGGCTGCGGACTACAGCGGCGCATTCCACGTTGGTCCTCGCAGACAGCAACTCGACTGCGATCCACGCGGATGGAACGCTCGGTCGCGGCGTGGTCGAAGTCGAGCTGGCCCGCCACGAAACCGAAAATGGCAGCCGGGTCGAAGCCAGCCATGACGGCTATGCCCGCCGCTTCGGCTTCCTCCACCGCCGCCTGATCGCGCTGGCCGGGGACGGACGCGACATTCGCGGCGAGGATATGCTGATCCCCGCCGACAAGCGCCGCAAGAAAGGGATGACGCCTTTTGCGGTGCGCTTCCATCTGCATCCGTCGGTCGAGATTTCGCCGACTGCGGATGGACTCGCGGCGATCCTGCGCAATCCCGATGGGCATCTCTGGCAGTTCCGCGCCAAGGGCGGCGTGCTCGCGCTCGCGGTGGAAGATTCGATCTGGATCGATGGGGCGGGCAAGCCGGTGGCGAGCCAGCAGCTCGTCATCACCGCCGAATCGCCCCCGGGTGGCCAGAATATCAGCTGGCTGTTCCACCGCGCCAAATAGCCGCGCGCAAAAACCCGCCAACTAGTGGGTTGCGCCGCTCGCTCGCATCCGTAGATGGACCCATGGATCAGGTTAAAATTCGTAGCGCGCTCCTCTCGGTCTCGGACAAGACCGGTATTGTTGAGCTGGGTCAGTCCCTCGCCGCAAACGGCGTCGAGCTCGTCTCGACCGGGGGCACCGCCAGCGCCCTGCGTGCAGCCGGCCTCGAAGTCCGCGACATTTCCGATCTCACCGGCTTCCCCGAAATGATGGATGGCCGGGTCAAGACGCTCCACCCCAAGGTGCATGGCGGCCTGCTCGCGATTCGCGGCAATGAAGACCATGAAGCGTCGATGGCGGATCATGAGATCGCGCCGATCGATCTGGTCGTGGTCAATCTCTATCCCTTCGCCGAGACGGTGGCGCGCGGTGCCAACCGCGACACGATCATCGAGAATATCGATATCGGTGGCCCCTCGATGGTCCGCTCTGCCGCGAAGAACCATGACAGCGTCGCGATCCTGACTGACCCGGCCGATTATGCGCTGGTGCGCGAGGGCGTCACGACGATGGCGCAGCGCCGCAAATTCGCTGCCAAGGCCTATGCCGCCACCGCGGCCTATGACGCGATGATCGCCAGCTGGTTCGGTATGGTCGATCAGGGCGAGGCGTTCCCCGAGACGATCCATCTCGCGCTCAAGCGTGGTGAGGCTTTGCGCTACGGTGAAAATCCGCATCAGCAGGCGGCCTTCTATTCGCATGGTGGCCCGGCCGCATCGGGCATCGGCGATGCACGGCAGGTGCAGGGCAAGGCGCTCAGCTACAATAATTACAATGACGCGGATGCGGCGCTCGAGCTGCTCAGCGAATTCCGGGATGGCCCGCCGACAGTGGTCATCGTCAAGCATGCCAATCCCTGCGGCGTCGCGAGTGGCGAGACCCTGGCCGAAGCCTATGCCGCGGCGTTTGCCTGTGACACCGTTTCGGCGTTCGGCGGGATCATCGCAGTCAACCGTCCGCTCGATCGCGAAACTGCCGAGGCGATCACCGGCATCTTCACCGAAGTCGTCGTCGCCCCCGGTGCCGATGACGACGCGATTGCTTTGTTCGCGGCAAAGAAGAATCTGCGCCTGCTGCTGACCGGCGATCTGCCCGATCCGGCGCGTCCGGGAATGATGGCCAAGTCGATCACGGGTGGTTGGCTGGTCCAGAGCCGCGACAATGGCGTGCTGGCGGATGCGGACTTCAAAGTGGTCACCAAGCGCCAGCCCACCGAACAGGAATTGGCCGATTGCCGGTTCGCCTGGACCGTGGCGAAGCACGTCAAATCGAACGCGATCGTTTATGCCAAGGACGGAAGCACGGCGGGCGTCGGCGCAGGCCAGATGAACCGCCTCGAATCCGCACGCATCGCTGCATGGAAGGCGAAGGACGCCGCCGAAAAGGCTGGCTGGACGGATCCGCGCACGCTCGGCTCGGCAGTCGCTTCGGATGCCTTCTTCCCCTTCGCCGATGGGCTGTTAGCGGCGGTCGAGGCTGGCGCGACTGCGGTGATCCAGCCCGGCGGCTCGATCCGTGACGACGAAGTGATCGCCGCGGCCGACGAAGCCGGCCTCGCCATGATCTTCACCGGGATGCGGCATTTCCGCCACTGAGCCGGGGTTAGAGTTTCTCTTCCACCGGCAGGGCCGCGCCGCTCGCGGGCATCTTGCGAAATAGCGCGCGATCCTCTTCGCCGAAGCCGAATTTGATGATCACATAGAGATAGGTGATCAGGATCGCCGGCATGCCGATGCTCAGCTCGGCCCATTCATATTCGTGCGGCAGCGCGGTGAATGCGGCGCCGACGAGGCTGGCGATGGCGATGGCGGCAAAGAAGCTCGGGCGCACGCTGATCACCGGCGTGCCGGTCATCCGCCGGAGCATATAGGCTTTCACCGCCGATCCGATCGTCAGCGAGATCGCCAGCGCCAATGCGGGCGCGGCGGCCTGGTAGCCGATATGGAGGTTCTGGGCCTGCGCGATCAGGATGAAGGCGAAGCTGAGCGCAATCTGCAGCGACAATACCGCCAGCGAGACGATCAGATTGCGCATCCGGGCGGTGTAGACCAGCGCTGTCTCGCAGACAGCACCGGTCGATGCCAGCACTTCGGCGACCAGCAGGATGCACAAGGCGCCCGCACCGATCGGGAATTGCGGGCCGATCAGCCCCATCACGCCGCTAGCGGGGATCGAGAGCATCACTGCCAGCGCCGCCTGTGCGCCGATGATCCAGAAACCAACCTGGCGCACCTGTTTGGCAATCGCGGGCATATTCCCCGCCGCCAGGCTCTGGGTGATCACCGGCCCAAGGATCGGATCGAAGCTCGTCTTGAGCTTCTGCGGCACCGATGCGACCTGCTGCGCCATATAATAGATGCCGACCACGCTGGGTGCGAACATCAGCCCGAGAATGAAGCGATCGACATTGCGCGTCGCCCATTCGATCGTATCGGCCCCCGCCAGCGGTGCATTGCGCCGCGCCAGCGCCCAGATCTTGGCGGGCTGAGGCCGCCAGCCTTGCGGCAGGCCATATTCCTTGAAGAACGGGATCAGCGACGCGACCAGTGCGGCGAGCATCGCCAGCCCATAGGCATAAAGCAGTCCGTCGCGCGTCGAGACATAGGAAAAGCCGAACGCTGCGATGCTGATTGTCCATGGCTCGATCACTGCGCGTGCGGTCACCGATGCCTTCACGTTGTGGCGATAGGCGAGCGCCGCCAGCACCACATCCGAAGCGGCCGTCGCAAACACCGCAAGTGCCACGAATCGCTCGAGCCCGGTCACCGGGCTGTTGGGGAACATCGCCTGTGGAAAGGCGATGAGCAGGGTCGCTGCAATCGCCGAAGCGATCACCGCAACGACGAGCGCATCGAACACGACATGGTTGTGCGGCCGCTCGGTCGTCGCCAGCGCCTGCGCCAGCCCGCGTTTCAGCCCCAGCGTCGCCACCAGCGCGGCGAACTCGATCACCAGCACCGCAATCGCATAGCGTCCGACGATATCCGGCCCATATGCGCGCCCGGCGATAAACAGGAACGGCAGCCGCGCGGCGAGCCGCATCAGGAAGCCGAGCATATTGGTCCGCCCGCCCTTGGCGAGCGCGTCGATATCTTGAGACGGGGCCGCAGCCTCGCTCAATGCGCGGCGCCCCAGCTCTTGCCCACGCCAATCTCGACGCCGAGCGGCACGCTGAGCGTCACCATCGGCTCGGCCGCGGTCGCCATCACGCGCTCGATGATCGGCTTGGCCGCGTCCACATCGCCTTCGGGCAGTTCGAACACGAGTTCATCATGCACCTGGAGCAGCATTTTGACGTTGCTCAGCCCGGCCTCGGCCAAAGCCGGACCCATCCGAGCCATAGCGCGCTTGATGATGTCGGCGCTGGTGCCCTGGATCGGTGCGTTGATCGCGGCGCGCTCGGCACCCTGGCGGACATGCTGGATCGGTGCCTTGATCTGCGGGAACCAGGTCTTTCGGCCGAACAACGTCTCGGTATGCCCCTTCGATCGCACGCCTTCGAGCGTCTCGTTGATATAGGTCGAGATGCCGGGGAAGCGTTCGAAATAGCGCGAGATCATCGCCTGCGCTTCTTCGGCGTCGATCTCCAGCCGGCTGGCAAGCCCCCACCGCGAAATGCCGTAGAGGATCGCGAAGTTGATCGTCTTGGCGCGGCCGCGCGTGTCGCGGTTCACGTCGCCGAACAATTCCTTGGCCGTCGCCGCGTGAATGTCTTCGCCGCGCAGGAATGCGTCGCGAAGCTGTGGCACGTCCGCCATGTGCGCCGCGAGCCGCAACTCGATCTGGCTGTAATCGGCGGCGAGGATGACATGCCCCGGCTCGGCGATGAAGGCGTCGCGGATCTGGCGGCCAATCTCGGTGCGAATCGGGATGTTCTGGAGGTTCGGATCGGTCGAGCTAAGTCGCCCGGTCTGCGCGCCGGTCAGCGAATAGCTGGTGTGGACCCGGCCCGTGTCGCGATTGATCTGCGCCTGTAGCGCGTCGGTATAGGTCGATTTCAGCTTCGAGAGCTGGCGCCATTCGAGCACGAGGCCCGCAATCGTCACGCCCTCGGCCTTCATCTTCTCCAGCACGGTCACGTCGGTCGAATACGCGCCCGATTTGCCCTTCTTGCCGCCCTTCAGCCCCATCTTGTCGAACAGGATCGCGCCAAGCTGCTGGGTTGATCCGATCTGGAAGGGTTGCCCCGCCTCGGTCTGGATCTCTTCCTCCAGCCGCGCCATTTCCTGCGCGAAGCGGCTGGAAAGCAGCGACAGCTGATCCCGGTCCACCTTGATCCCCGCGCGCTCCATCCCCGCAACCACCGGGATCAGCGGGCGATCGACCATCTCATAAACGCGCGTCGCACCTTCATAAGCCAGCCGCGGCTTGAACCGGGTCCATAGCCGCCACGTCACGTCGGCATCCTCGCCGCCATATTGGGTGGCGGCATCGAGCGGCACCTGCGCGAAGCTGATCGCCTTCTTGCCCGTGCCCGTCACATCCTTGAAGCTGATGCAGCTATGTTCGAGCACCGCATGCGCGACTTCGTCCATGCCATGGCCCGCAAGCGACTGGCCCGCGTCGAGATCGAAGCTCATCACCATCGTGTCGTCGATCGGCGACACGTCCAGCCCGTGGCGGATCAGCACGTTGATGTCGTATTTGATGTTGTGCCCGATCTTGAGCACGCTCGGATCGATCAGCAGCGGGCGCAACAGCCGCACTACTTCGTTGAGCGACAGCTGCGGCGGTGCTTCGGCGAACATGTCATCGCCGCTCTTGTGCCCGATCGGAATGTAACAGGCGCGACCGGGCTTGGTCGCCAGGCAGATGCCGACCAGATTGGCGGCCATGCTGTCGAGCGAATCGGTCTCGGTATCGATCGCAATCGTGCCGCTGGCATGGCTTTCGGCGATCCACGCTTCCAGCCGCTCGGCGGTCGTCACGGTCTCATATGCCTTGCAGTCGATCGGCGGCAGATCGACGAAGTCGGGCGTGTCGGCGGCAGCGAGCGCAGAGGCTGCGGCGACCGGATCGGCGGTGTCGCGACCCGGTGCATGCGCGGCCATCCGCGAGAGCAATGTCTTGAAGCCCTGATCCTCAAGGAATGCGCGCAGTGGCTCGGGCGGAATCCCGTCGAGCTTGAGCTCATCGAGCGTCATCGGCACGGCAGTCTCGGTGTGAAGCGCCACGAGCCGCCGCGACAGCAGCGCCATCTCCTTATGCTCGATCAGATTGTCGCGCATCTTGCTGGGCTTCATCGTCGGCGCTGCTTCGAGCACCTGTTCGAGCGTGCCGAACTCACCGATCAGCTTGGCGGCGGTCTTGGGGCCGATGCCCGGAACGCCGGGCACGTTATCCACCGTGTCGCCCATCAAAGCGAGCACGTCGCCCAGCTGCTCGGGCCGAACGCCGAACTTGGCTTCGACATATTCCGGCCCGCGCCGCTCATTCTTCATCGTGTCGAGCATGTCGACGCCGGGCTGGATCAGCTGTGCCAGATCCTTGTCCGAACTGACGATGGTCACTTGCCAACCGGCCTCGACTGCGCGGCAGGTATAGGTCGCGATGATGTCGTCCGCCTCGAATCCCGCTTCCTCGATGCAGGGGAGCGAAAACGCCTTGGTCGCTTCCCGAATCAGCGGGAATTGCGGGATCAGATCTTCGGGCGGTGGCGGACGCTGCGCCTTGTACTTGTCGTACATGTCGTTGCGAAAGGTGTGCGATCCCTTGTCGAGCACTACGGCCAGATGGGTCGGTCCCTCGGCCTTATCGAGCGCGTCGGCGAGCTTCCACAGCATCGCCGTATAGCCATAGACCGCACCCGCCGGGACCCCGTGCCGATTGGTCAGCGGCGGGAGCTGGTGATAGGCGCGGAAGATGTAGCCCGAGCCGTCGACAAGATAGAGATGTGGCATTGCGGGAGGGCTTAGCAGCGCCGCATTATCCCGTCATCCCAGCTTTCGCGGGACGACGCACCTAGCGCGCGTGATTGGCGACGATTGCGGCCGCAACCTGCTGCATCAGCAACTGCCGCTCGCGGACCGGGCGTGCGGTATCGCCGATCATCACCGCCACCGCATAGCCGCGGCCATCGGGAGCGGTCATGATGCCGACATCGTTGAAGCCGGCGGTACGCCCGCTCAAATCCTGGCCGGTGCCCGTCTTGTGGCCATAGCTCCAGCCGACCGGAACTGCGGCGCGAACGCGCGAGCGCCCGGTCTTGGCCGCTTCCATCGTCTTGATCAGCCACTCGGTCGAAGATGGCGACAACAGCTCGCCGCGCTTCAGCCGGGCGAGGGCGCCAGCAATCGCCAGCGGTGCGGCGCCATCGGGCGGATCGAGGACATAGGCTTCGAACGCTGCCTTGCGCACCGTTGGTGCCAGCCGCGCACGTGCCTGGGAAAAGGCGTTGCCGCGCGAATATTCGGAGCGCCATTCAAGGCCCGCAGTGCCTGCCTGAAGCAAGCGCTCACCCGGGCCAAAGCGGATCGGCCCCAGGCTGCGGCGGGCGATGAAATCGCGGACCGCATCGGGCCCGCCAACCAGCCGCAAAAGCTTGTCGTTGCAGGTGTTGTCGCTCATCTGCATCGCGCGGCGGATAACCTCGGCGACGTTGGTATTATACGGCTGGCCGGGCTTCACCAACGCCGCGATCGGCTGGTGGAAGACCGTGAAATCCTCGGTGGTGAAGCTCAGCGGCGTATCGAGCGACAGCTTCCCCTGATCGATCTGGTCGAGCACGGTCATCGTCACCCACAGCTTGCTCACGCTCTGCTGCGGCAATTTGCGTTCGCCACCCGCCGAGATCAGCCAGCCCTCATCGACGCTCGCGACCGATACGCCGGCAACGCCGGAGAAATTTCGAACCAGCGCCTCAAGCGACGAGACCAGCTCTTGTGGGGCGGCCGCGGTCGGCTTGAAAATCGCCTTGAGCGCGGCCGGAATCTGGAGCGAAACCTTATAGGTCGGGGCAGGGAGATAGGCGGCGAGCTGGGCGTCTTCGTGCACGGCGCAGCCCATCAGCATCGCCGGGCCAAGGCCCGCGATGGTCACTGCGCGCTGAACGCTCGAAAACGAGAGAGATTCCCGCAAAATTACAACCCCTTGCCCGTTTGCGAGCATGCTGCGGAAGCGTTTCATGCGAAAGGCCAGAGTCCCGGTAATGCGGCGAATCACACCATCGTAGCGATGAACGGTGAACAGAGAGGAAATGCCGGGCGTCACAGACGCCCAACGCATATCGGCGGCACCGGGTTCATGGAACCAGAACCGTATCAACCGCTTCCGGCAAGGTTTCGGGATAATCGATCGTGTAATGCAGCCCGCGGCTCTCCTTGCGGTGGAGCGCCGAGCGGACGATCAAATCGGCCGATTCCAGCAGGTTGCGCAGCTCGATCAGGTCGGGCGTCACGCGGAAATGCCCGTAATAATCGTTCACTTCGCCGCGGAGCATCTGGATGCGGTGCTGCGCGCGCTCAAGCCGCTTGGTCGAGCGGACGATGCCGACATAATTCCACATGAAGCGGCGGATCTCGGTCCAGTTCTGCTTGATGACGACTTCCTCGTCGGAATCCGTCACGCGGCTTTCATCCCACGGGCGGATCGCCGGCGGGGGCGTAAGCTCGGCCCAGCGCCGCGCAATATCGGCGGCGGCGCTTTCGCCGAACACGAAGCATTCGAGCAGGCTGTTGCTGGCGAGGCGATTGGCACCGTGCAGCCCCGATTGGGTGCATTCGCCCGCCGCATACAGCCCCGGCAGGTCGGTGCGCCCGTCGCGGTCCACGGCGATCCCGCCACAGGTATAATGCTGGGCGGGGACCACCGGGATCGGCTGTTTGGTCATATCGATGCCCAGACCCATCAGCTTCTCGTAGATGTTCGGGAAGTGTGTCTTCACGAACTCCGGTGCTTCGTGGCTGATGTCGAGATGGACGTAATCCAGGCCATAGCGCTTGATCTCGGCGTCGATCGCGCGCGCCACCACGTCGCGCGGTGCCAGCTCCATCCGCTTGGCATCGTAATAGGTCATGAAGCGCTTGCCGGTGACCGGGTTGATCAGATGTCCGCCTTCGCCGCGCACTGCTTCGGTGATCAGGAAGTTTTTGACGTCGAGATTGTAGAGGCAGGTCGGGTGGAACTGCATGAATTCCATGTTCGAGATGCGCGCGCCCGCGCGCCACGCCATCGCGATCCCGTCGCCGGTCGCGCCGCGCGGTGCGGTCGAGAACAGATAGGTGCGCCCGGCACCGCCCGTGGCGAGGATGGTCGCGCGCGCGGTGAACAATTCGACCGCGTCGGTCGCGCGGTTAAAGGCATAGACGCCCCAGACATTGCCTGCCCCCGAATAGCGCATCTCATGCCGGCTGGTCGCGAGATCGATCACCACCATGTCAGGCACCAGGGTGATGTTGGGATGTGCGCGCGCCGCGTTGAGCAGCGCCTCCTGAACAGCCCATCCGGTCGCGTCGTTGACATGCACGATGCGGCGATGGCTGTGCCCGCCCTCGCGCGTCAAATGCAGCGTGTCGTGATCCATGTTGAACGGTACGCCGAGCTTTCCGAGGCGTTCGATCGCCGCCGGCGCATTTTCGACAACGAACTCCACGATCGCGCGGTCGTTCAGCCCCGCTCCCGCGATCATCGTATCTTCGATATGGCTCTCGAACGTGTCGCCCGGCTCCAGCACGGCGGCGATGCCGCCCTGCGCCCAGGCAGTCGCCCCTTCGTTGAGCGCGCCCTTGGCAAGCACCGTCACTTTGAAGCGTTCGGCAAGGTTGAGCGCCGCGGTAAGTCCAGCCGCGCCCGAACCGATGATGAGGATGTCGCTCTCGTGCATGCGGCTTAGCCTTAGAAGCCTATGTGCCTCGCTGTACAGACCATCGGCCGCGGCATAGGCTTGGCGCATGAAGCCGATCCGCATCCTCGTCGCTCTCGCTGCCTTGTTCGCCGCTCCCATGGTTCAGGCCAAAATCTGCACGACCGGCGGTGCGGGCACGACGAATCGTATCGAGATCGGCGCGACGGGGCGCTCGATGCTTGTCCATCTGCCCGCCGGCTATCGCACCGGCAGCCGCGCGCCCTTGGTCTGGTTGTTCCACGGCAGCGGAGGCAGCGGCGCGCAGGTCCTCAAGAATTCGAAACTCGTCGAAACGGCGGACAAGCACGGCTTTATCGTCGTGGCGCCCGATGGCGGCATCCCCGTCCAACAAGGTTTTGTCTGGAACATCCCCGGCGTACCCACCGTCACCGGCAAAATCCCCGGCCCCGGGGATGCCGACGATGTTGCCTTTGTCGGCGCGGCGACCGATTGGCTGGTGGCACAGCGCTGCGTCGATCCGGCGCGCGTTTACGCCACGGGCATTTCGGGCGGTGGCCGGATGAGCTCGTGGCTCGCTTGTGTCGATCCGCGCCGGTTCGCGGCGATCGCCCCGGTCGTGGGCCTTCGCGCAGGAAAACCGCTCGCCGCATATCCGCGTGTCCCTGATACGGCCACCTGCAATCCCGCGCTGCCGATGCCGATCATCGCCTTTGCCGGTGATGCGGATACGACCAATCCGATCCAGGGCGGCGGCACCGGCTATTGGCAATATACCATGCACGCCGCGCAAAGCCGCTGGGCCGATCTCAACGCCTGCCGTTCTGGCCCCGCGACGCGCGTTCTCTCGCCTACAGTCTATGAGGAGCGCTACAGCAATTGCCGGGGCGGTGCCGAAGTGGTCGGGCGGATCGAACGCGGAGGCAAGCATGTCTGGCTCGCCGATAACGATGCGATGTGGGCATTCCTGGCTCGCCACCGCCGCTGATGGACGAGGCGAAACGCACCGAGCTTTACGCGCGCCGGGAGGCATTGATCGCCGAAGCCGAGAGGCAGGATCGCATCAAGCGCCGCGCCGAATTGGTCGCGCTGGTGCCGATCCTCACTGCGCTGGAGGCGGCGGGCGACGATTATGACAGCGACAATTTCGGGGTGCTAAGCGGCCCGCTGAACTGGTGGGCGTGCCATCCCGATCGCTATCCGATGCGTCAGTATGCACGGGGCGATCTTCCCGCCGATCCGGTCGCGCGCGATGCGATGATCCTCGCTGCTCTGCGCGAACGGCTGGGGGCGGGTGATCGCGTCACCCTCATCCTGCGCAGCGAAGATTTCATGCTGACGATGCGGATGCCGGTGTTGATCCGCCATCTCGACACTTTGTTTGAAAATGCCAAAGGCGATTGGCTTGCCTTCGCAGCGCCGCCCGCCGACTGGATCCTCGCGACCTATCACGACGATACCCTTGCGATGAGCTACATCGTCAACGGCACGCTGGTCGAGGAATAGGCGCTCAGGCCGCCCGGGTCAGATTGAGGAACACGTCCTCCAGATCGGCCTCGCGGGTCGAGACATCGACGATGCCCAGACCAGCGCCCTGCACCGCGCCGAGCACTTCGCCGGCATTCGCCTGATCCTTTCGATAGGTGATGACGAGCATCCGCTCACCTTTCAGCTCGATCTTCTGGAAGCAGCTATTCTCCGGCGGCTCGACCACGTCGCGGTCCACCGTGACCTCAACCACCTTCTCCTGCGCCATGCCGACCAGCTCGCGCGTCGGCTTGTTGGCGATCAATTTGCCGTGGTTGATGATCGCGATCCGGTCGCAAAGCTGCTCGGCCTCTTCCAGATAATGCGTTGTCAGCACCACCGTCACGCCGCGCTCGTTGAGCTGGCGCACATAGGCCCAGAGCTGCTGGCGAAGCTCGACATCGACGCCCGCGGTCGGCTCGTCGAGCACCAGCACCGGGGGCGAATGCACCATCGCCTTGGCAACCATCAGCCGCCGTTTCATGCCGCCCGAAAGCGTGCGCGAATAGGCACCGGCCTTGTCCTCCAGATGTACTGCGCGCAGCAGTTCCATCGACTGGCGCTTGTCCTTGGGCACACCATACAGCCCGGCCTGAATTTCGAGCGTCTCCAGCGGCGTGAAAAAGGGATCGAACAGGATTTCCTGATTGACGATCCCGATGCTCGCTTTGGAATTGCGCGGATTCTGGTCGATGTCGAAGCCCCAGATATCCACCTTGCCGTCGGTCTTGTTGACCAGCCCCGCCAGGATATTGATCAGCGTCGATTTTCCGGCACCGTTCGGCCCGAGCAGCCCGAAGATTTGTCCACGCGGCACGTCAAAGGTCACGCCGTCCAGCGCGCGCTTGCCGCCCTTATAGGTTTTGCAGAGGTTCTGGATCGCGATCGCGGCCTGGGTCATGCCTTGCGCAATAAGACTGTGCGGCGGCGATTGCGAGCCTTCTCCGCGCTTGCTATCGGCAGTTCATGATCGCACCGCCCGAAACCATCCGCACCAGCCACGCCCGTGTTGCCTGTGACGGCAGCGGCCCCGGCGTCCCCGCCGCGCTCGGCCATCCGCGCGTGTTCCTCCAGATCGACGAAAACGGCTATGTCGATTGCGGCTATTGCGACCGGCGCTTCGTGCTGATCGGCGGCGTTGCGGACGGCGCGGATCAGAGCCAGCTTCCGGATCACCCGGCCGGCGCTAGCCTGTAAGCACAACAAGGACGCGCTGGCGCCTCGGTTTAATCGCCCTATATCTGCGGGATGAGTATCCCGTCAGATCCCCGCGCTTTCCTCTATCGCGACACGCTCGATCCCGAGACTGCCGTCAAATTGACCGCCGACGCGCTTTCGCGTGCGGAGGATGGCGAGCTCTATCTGCAATATCGCAAGACCGAAGCGTTCGGCTTCGATGACGGCCGGCTGAAGACCGCGAGCTTTGATACCCAATCGGGCTTCGGCCTGCGCGCCGTATCGGGCGAGACCACCGCGTTCGCCCATGCCAACGAGATCACCCCCGCCGCGATCCGCCGCGCCGCCGAGACGATGGCGTTGATTGATCCGGCCAAGGGCACCAAGGCCGCCCCGCCCAAGGGCAATAACCGCCACCTCTACACCGATCAGGACCCGCTCGATCTGGTGCCGTTCGCGGACAAGGTGAACCTCTGCCAGACGATCGACGCCGCCGCCCGCGCCCGCGATCCGCGCGTCGTGCAGGTCTCGGTCAGCCTCACTGGCCAGTGGAGCGTGATCGAGATCGTCCGCGCCGATGGCTTCATCGCCACCGATATTCGTCCGCTGGTCCGCCTCAACGTCAGCATCGTCGTCGAGCAGAATGGCAAGCGCGAGACCGGCAGTTTCGGCACCGGCGGCCGTGCGCTCTATGACCGGCTGCTCGAGCCGGCCACCTGGAACCGTGCAATCGACGAGGCTTTGGCCCAGGCCTTGGTCAATCTCGATGCCGAGGATGCGCCCGCTGGCGACATGACCGTGCTGTGCGGCCCCGGCTGGCCCGGCGTGCTCCTTCACGAAGCGGTCGGCCACGGCCTCGAAGGCGATTTCAACCGCAAGGGCACTTCGGCGTTCTCAGGCCGTATCGGCGAGCGCGTCGCCGCGCCCGGCGTTACCGTCGTCGATGACGGATCGATCATGGACCGCCGCGGCTCGCTGTCGATCGACGATGAAGGCACCCCAACTCAGGAGAATATCCTGATCGAGGACGGCATCCTGAAGGGCTATATTCAGGATCGCCTCAACGCACGGCTGATGGGCGTCGCGCCCACCGGCAATGGCCGTCGTGAATCGTTCCAGCACGCCCCGATGCCCCGCATGACCAACACCTTCATGCGCGGTGGAAACGACGATCCGGCCGAGCTGATGAGCCGGGTGAAGAAGGGCATCTACGCGCGCAGCTTCGGCGGCGGGCAGGTCGATATCGTCTCGGGCAAGTTCGTGTTTAGCTGCACCGAGGCCTATCGCATCGAAAACGGCAAGCTCGGCCGCCCGATCAAGGGCGCAACGCTGATCGGCGACGGCCCGACGGTCCTCCAGCGCGTAACCGGCATCGGTAATGATTTCGCGCTCGATGAAGGTGTCGGCATGTGCGGCAAGGGCGGGCAGAGCGTGCCAGCAGGCGTGGGTCAGCCGACTTTACTGGTCGAAGGGCTGACCGTGGGCGGGACGGCGGCGTGAGCTGTCAGAACCCTGTGATGAGCACGTCGAGCGCGTTCGAGACGACATATTCCTGATTAGCGACCGTTGCGACCGGGCGGCCGAGTGCATTGGCGGGAACCGCGCTCGCCAGATGGGTCAGCATCAGCATCTCCGATCCGGCAACGTCGAGCAGCGGGGTAAGTCGATTGTCGATCTGGATGCCATCACCGGGTGAGACAAGCGGCACTACCAGGCGGGTGCTTAAATGCGTCAGCATGTCGCTCTGGCAATCGAGTAGCATCGCGCCGTCCGAGGCGCGGTGCACGTCATACTTCGCCATCAAAACATCCGGTATTTGGCGAGCGGCAGTCCGTGTTCTTCGACCCACGCATTGTTCGCTTCGATCGCCTCGCGATGCTCTTCCTGCCAGCGGCGAACCTGTTCCTTCCTGCTGGCATCGCGCAGCGCCGCTTCGCTAATCTGTGACAAGTTGATGCCCGCTTCACGCGCGGCGGCAACGATGCCCGTGTCGAGCGAGAGATTGACGGGTTTGCGCTTGCCGGAAGCGATGCTATCCCGTTTCATGCGCAGAAATTATGCGCATGATGTGCGCGTGTCAACGTGAGGAGACTTGGCGATGGCGAGCAACCACGATCTGCCTCCTCTCGATTGGGTCGGCTGGCGTGAGACTGCGCTGCACCTTCAGTTGATGACCCAGATCGTCGGCAAGGTTCGCATCGCGCACACGCCCTGGCTCAATCATGGCTGGCACGTCGCGCTCTATCCCACCGCGCACGGGCTCGATACCGGCCCCATCCCCGCGCCGGGCGGGTCGATCCAGATCAACTTCGACCTGCTCGGCGACGCGCTCTATCTGGCCAGCGATCGCGGCGAGACGCGCACGGTGCCGCTCAAGCCGGGCAGCATCGCTGATTTCCATGCGGCGGTGATGGCCGCGCTCGATGATCTCGGTGCACCGACGCGGATCGCCGGCATGCCCAATGAGATGGCCGATCCAGTCGCGTTCGCCGAGGATTATGCCGTTCGGCCCTATGATGGCGATGCGGTGCGCCGCTTTCACAGCGCGCTGCTGTTCGCCACCGATGGCTTCAAGCAGTTCCGCACCGGCTTTATCGGCAAGGCGAGCCCAGTGCATTTCTTCTGGGGCAGCTTCGATCTGGCGGTCACGCGCTTCTCGGGCCGCGCGGCACCGCAGCATCCCGGCGGCGTCCCTGGCTTGCCCGATGCCGTGACTCGCGAAGCCTATAGCCATGAAGTGTCCAGCGCCGGCTTCTGGCCGGGCAGCGATGCCTATCCCCACGCGGCCTTTTATTCCTACGCTTATCCCTCGCCCGCAGGGTTCGCGGACGCCCCGGTCCGGCCTGACGCCGCACGCTTCGATGCCGGACTGGGCGAGTTCCTGATCGATTACGAGGCGGTCCGCACCGCGCCCGATCCTGCCGCCGCGCTCGCCGAATTCCTCGAATCCACCTACGAAGCTGCCGCCAATCTCGCGGAGTGGGACCGTGATGCGCTCGAATGCGCCCCCGGAAGCCCGCGCATCCCAAGGAAGGTCTGATGGCGCTTGTCGAATTAGGCCGGTTCGATCGGCAGGAAGCCTATATCGTTCAGGGTTTCCTCGAGGACGCAGAGATCATGTCGTTCGTCTTCGATGCCGGAACCAGCATCGCCGATGGCAGTTATCTGCTCATTCCCGTCCGCGTGATGGTCGATGACGAGGACTATGCGCATGCGCGGAAAATCCTCGAATCTGTGCCTGATTTTTGAGCATCATTTCGCAACTGCACAAAAATTTATCCATCATTAATATTTGATTACGCAGCAAGCCCACGGAATCGTTGGATTCATGCGTCTGGCACGGCGCTTGCTCTTGTAGCCTCCGGGACTTCGGTCCTTCGGGGCAACTACAAGAGGGGACGGCATGAAGCTCATCATCGCCATCATTAAACCGTTCAAGCTGGACGAAGTTCGCGAGGCGCTGATGGGCGTCGGAATCGCGGGCATGACCGTCACTGAGGTTAAGGGCTTCGGCCGCCAGAAGGGCCAGACCGAAATCTACCGCGGTGCGGAATACAGCACCAACATGGTGCCCAAGATCAAGATCGAGATCGCCTGCGGGGCGGATATCGCTGACCGTGCGGTCGAAGCGATCCAGGCTGCGGCCAGCACCGGCGCGATCGGTGACGGCAAGATTTTCGTCCTCGATGTTGGTCAGGCCGTGCGGATTCGCACCGGCGAGACCGACGAGACGGCGCTGTGAAGGGGGATCAGATGAAACATGCACTAAAGCTCGCCGGCGCTGCCGGCATGTCGCTCTTCGCGGCGCTGCCCGCCTGGGCGCAGGAAGTGGCGGCCGAAGCGCCTGCTGCTACGGTCGATAAGGGCGACACGGCCTGGATGATGATGGCAACGATCCTCGTTCTCGCGATGATCCTGCCGGGTCTCGCACTCTTCTATGGCGGCCTTGCCCGCACGAAGAATATGCTTTCGGTGATGACGCAGGTCGGCGCCGTTGCCTGTCTCGCCATGCTTGTCTGGGTGATGTGGGGCTACAGCATGGCCTTCGGACCCGATTATGATGGCGTTCTGAGCAACTTCGTGTCGAACTTCGACAAGGTGTTCCTCAAGGGCGTGACTGCATCGTCGCAGGCCGCGACCTTCACTGCCGGGGTCGAAATCCCCGAATATGTCTTCATCAGCTTCCAGATGACCTTTGCGGCAATCACTATCGCACTGGTGCTGGGCGCGGTCGTCGAGCGCATCAAATTCTCGGCCGTAATGATCTTCGCGCTGATCTGGCTGACGATCGTCTATTTCCCGATCGCGCACATGGTGTGGGCTGCGAGCGGCTATTTCTTCAAGCTCGGCGCACTCGATTTCGCCGGCGGCACGGTGGTTCACATCAATGCGGGCGTTTCGGCGCTGGTCGCGGCGATGCTGATCGGCAAGCGCATCGGTTATCCGACCGAGCGCATGGCACCGCACAGCCTGACGCTCACGATGGTCGGCACCGGCCTTCTCTGGGTGGGCTGGTTCGGCTTCAACGCCGGCTCGGCACTCGAAGCCAACAGCTCGGCGGCACTCGCGATGATCAACACTTTCGTGGCGACTGCATCGGCTGCACTCTTCTGGATGCTGGCGGAGCGTGTCGCGGGCCACAAGGGTTCGGCGCTCGGCTTCTGCTCGGGCATCATCGCTGGCCTGGTCGCTGTCACTCCGGCTGCGGGCAATTCGGGACCGTTCGGCGCCATCGTTCTTGGCGCAGTCGCTTCGATCGTCTGCTTCTTCTTCGTGACGGTGGTGAAGCCAAAGCTCGGCTATGACGACTCGCTCGATGCGTTCGGCATTCACGGCATCGGCGGCATCGTCGGCGCACTCGGCACCGCAGTGGTCTATTCGCCCGTGCTGGGCGGCCCTGGCGCCGAGGATTACAACATCGTCGAGAAGCTTTTGGTTCAGGCTCAGGCCGTCGGCGCCACCATCGTGTGGGCAACGGTCGGCACGGTGATCGCGATGGTCATCGCCAAGGCCCTTACCGGTGGCCGCGTTAGCCCCGAAGTCGAGCAGGAAGGCCTCGACGTCGGCGAGCATGGCGAGCGCGCCTACAACCCGTAACAAGATCGGGCACCGCCGCTCACTCTTCTCCGAGTGCGCGGTGCCCCACCCAGGTTCCTCCTGCGGACATACTTGGCCGGTGGTTACGACCACCGGCCATTTTTTATGCGCGATCGGCACCGCGAATCGTGTTTAGATCGCGCCATGGCCAAAGCGGACCAGACTGAAATCCGCATGCGGATCGTGATCGAACAGCCGGTCGCGGGCGTGATGCACAGCCTCCAGTCCGGGCAGGATCACCCGCTAGATCCGAACCGCTCCGAAAGCGGCGAGCCACTGGCCTTCGATTTCCCCATTCGGGTCGCCCCCGGCCCCAAATTCTTCGGCGATCAGGTGCGCCGCGAAGGGCCGGTGCGTCGCTTCGTCTATATCCGCATCGGCACGATGGCGGGCGACCATCTCTCGCGCTGGTCGCGCCGGATGAAGATCGACATTCATGACATCGGCCAGCCGATGATCGACCGAGCGATTGCCGAGGGGCGCACGATCGAGACGCGCGTCAACGGCACGGCCAAGGACGGCACCCCGGCCTGCGCCACGCTGCGCCCGGTGGCGCGGCGGCTCGTCTAGCCCAGATCCTCGCGCACAAAGTCGGCGCACCGCTCGCCGATCATGATGCTCGGCGCATTGGTGTTGCCACCCACCAGTCGCGGCATCACCGAAGCGTCGGCGATATACAGCCCTTGCACCCCGCGCACGCGCAGTCGCGGATCGACCACGGCGCCCGCGTCCGACCCCATCCGCGCGGTGCCCACCGGGTGGTAAACCGTGTCCGATCGCGCGCGGATCAGTCGCTCGAGTGCGGCATCGTCGTCCAGATCGATCGGATAGCGGTCCTTGCCCTTGAAGCCCGTCATCGGCGGAGTCTCGAGGATGCGATACATCGCCCGCACGCCGGCCTTGAGCACCTCGACATCGCGCTGGTCGCCCAGGAAATTGGGGTCGATCAGCGGTGGCGTAGCGGGATCGAGCGATTGCAGCTTTACCGTCCCCCGGCTTTCCGGACGGAGCACGCAGGCATGGCACGAATAGCCATGCCCCTTCACGTCGGCGCGGCCATGATCCTCGACAATCGCCACGACGAAATGGAACTGCACGTCGGGCCGCTCGCCCGCCATCGGCGTGCGCACAAAGCCGCCCGCCTCGGCGTAAGGCGAAGTCATCGGTCCCTTGCGGGTGAACAGCCAACGCAGGATCGCACCCACGGATTTGACCGTGCCGCCCAGCGATTTTCCGAGGAAATAGCCCCCCTTGGTCTCGAACGCCGCGACATAATCGATATGGTCCTGCAGCCCGGCGCCGACTTCGGGCCGATCCACCCGCACCGCGAGCCCCATTTCCTTCAGATGCTTGGCCGGGCCGATCCCCGATAGCATCAGCAATTGCGGCGTCTGGAATGCCCCGCCCGCCAGGATCACCGCGCGTTTCGCCCGGATCTCGCGCGCTTTGCCGTCGCGCTGATAGGCCACGCCCCAGACGCGGTCGTCCTCAAACAATATCCGCTCGACCAGCGCGTCGGTCAGGATCGTCAGGTTTTCGCGCTTCTGCCCCAGATAGGCGCGCGCCGCCGTCCAGCGCTCGCCGTTTCGCTGGGTCACCTGATAGACGCCCACGCCATCCTGGCTCGCGCCGTTGAAATCCGCATTCACCGGCATCTGCAGCGCTGCGCCTGCCTCGACGAACGCATGCGATCCGCCATGGGCATAGTCCTGATCGCTCACCCAGAGCGGGCCATCGCCGCCATGATAGTCGTCGGCCCCGCGCACATTATGCTCGGCGCGCTTGAAATAGGGGAGCACTTCGTCCCAGCCCCATCCGGCGCAGCCCAGATCGCGCCACTCATCATAATCGCCCGGATGCCCGCGCAGATAGAGCATTGCGTTGATCGCAGAGGAGCCACCCAGTCCGCGACCGCGCGGCTGGTACCCACGCCTGCCGTTCAGTCCCTTTTGCGGCACGGTCTCGAAGCGCCAGTTGGTCCCCGGCGACTGGAACGGCATCATGCCGGGCATGATCGTCTTCAGACTGGTGTTGCGGCCACCCGCCTCAAGCACGCAGACGCTATACTTTCCGCCTTCGCTCAGGCGGCCCGCGGCGGCGCTCCCGCCCGATCCTCCGCCGATGACGACGATGTCTGCTTCTTCCACTCGGGCGTCCCCCCATGCTGGCGCGCCTCCCAGCGCGCCTTGATGATTTCGGATGTATCGCGGCTTCCGTCATGGCTCCAGCCCGGCGGCTTCACCATATACCCGATTCGGGACTTCCAATTGGGCGCGTGCCACACGTCCTTGGCGATGCCGATCCATTCGTGGAACGCCGCCCACAGCACATTAAAGCTGCCCAGATCCTTGACGATGCCATAGCGCGGCTTTTCGTCGTCGCGCTCGGGCGTATAGGTGCCGAACCATTTGTCCCAGACGATGAAGACCCCGGCGTAATTCTTGTCGAGGTAGCGCGGGTTGGTCGCGTGGTGGACGCGGTGATGCGAAGGCGTGTTCATCACCGCTTCGAACCAGCGCGGCATCCGCCCGATCACTTCGGTGTGGATCCAGAATTGGTAGATCAGGTTCAGCCCCGCGACGAAAAACACCAGCGCCGGGTGAAAGCCGATCAGGAACAGCGGCACGCGGAACAGGAAGTTGACCGAGATAAACCCGGTCCAGGTCTGCCGCAGCGCCGTCGACAAATTATAATGCTGCGAACTGTGATGGATCACATGGCTCGCCCAGAACCAGCGAACCCGGTGGGCTGAGCGATGAAAAGCGTAATACGCCAGATCGTCGATCACAAAGGCGATGACGAACCAATACCAGGCCCAGCCGATATCGAAGAGGCGGAACTGATAGAGCCACATCGACAGCGCAAACACTGCGCCGCCGGTAATCAGCCCGGCCACCGTGCTGCCCAATCCCAACGACAGCGAAGTAAGCGTGTCCTTCGGGCAATAGCGCGATCGATCGCGCGCCCAGGCCGCGATCATCTCGGCCAGCACCAGCAGCACGAAGGCGGGGATCGCGAAATCCACCGGATTGGGCATCTTCTCCATTGTCACTCCTTACACCAATGTAAGTTGGCAGGAACATGGCAGGTCCCGCGCTTGATCGTTCGCTCAACTGGCGGTTAATATGCCTCCATGAAAGAAGCACGCAGCGCGAAAGAGCGGATCGTCATCGCCGCGATGGAGCTGTTCTGGGCCAAGGGGTATAACAGCACCTCGGTCGCGGACATCCTTAGCCGCACCCAGCTCAATTCGGGCAGCCTGTATCACGCATTCCCCGGCAAGCAGGATATCCTGATCGCGGTGCTGGAGGCGTATCGCGATGGCATCTATCCGATGCTGATCGACCCCGCATGGGAAGGGGTGGAGGATCCCATCGAGCGCATCTTCGCATTGCTCGCGGCCTATCGCCGCATGATCCTCGATACCGAATGCAGCTATGGCTGCCCGATCGGCAGTCTCGCGCTGGAGTTGCACGAAGCCGATCCGGTGGTGCGCGAATTGCTCGCCGCCAATTTCAACGCATGGGTCGGCGCGATCGAGCGCTGTCTCGCCGATGCCGCCGATCGCCTGCCTAAGGGGTTGGACCGCCGCGCGCTTGGCGAGTTCGTCCTCACCACGATGGAAGGCGGCGTGATGCAGGCGCGCACCCATCGCGACATCGGCGCCTTCGACCGCAGCATCGCGGCCCTGCGCGATCATTTCGATATGCTGCTCGAACGCGCCGCGCGCGTGGCTGCCTAAAGCGCGCTGACGCCGCGCACCAAAACGGTGCCGAACCGAGCCTCGCCTGTCGCGATCCGCAGACCTTCGTCGCTAGACGTCGCCTCGATCGGCGCATGCAGCCGCCGCGCCGCGATCTTCGCACCATGCAGCTTGAGCACCGCAACGCTCCCGTCGCGGCCATGGACGATCGCGGCGCGCTGGTCGGTACCCAGTACGGCGCTGGTCGCCTCGAAGCCTGACAGATAATTGTCTGCCGCCGCCATCGCCTCGGCCTCGCTGGCAATCCCGCCGCCGCCTAGCCGCATCATCTTCGCCGTCAGCGCAAGCAACAGGATCGCCGCCAGCGATGCGCCGAGGATGACGAGTTCCTTCACGCTTGTGCTGAAAGCTGCTCGAGCAGGGGCTGGATGCCGGACAAGTCATAGCCCGCGCCCGCCGCCTTCGCGACGATCGCCTCGGGGTCGCCACCCCGGCTTGCCTCGGCCAGTGCCCATAAATTGCAAGAGCGGGTGCCCGATCGGCAATAAGCCAGCACCGGCTTGGTCGTGGACGCCAGCGCCACTGCCATCGCATCGACCTGTTCGCGCGTCATCCCGCCCATCACGGTCGGGATCGCCAGATAGCCAAGCCCCGCCGCTTCGGCAGCGGTGCGCATCGCGGCGTTGCTGGGCTGATCGCTTTCTTCGCCATCGGGCCGGTTGTTGATCACGAAGCCAAAGCCCGCTGCGGCAAGCGCAGTCATGTCTTCGGGCGAAAGCTGGGGGGCGACCGAGATGGTCTCATCAATAGTGCGGATCATGCAGCCTCGCGGATCACTTGCAGGAAGGCATCGCCATACGCCTCCAGTTTGCGCGAGCCAACGCCGGAGATGCGGCCCATCGCGTCGATATTGCCGGGCCGCTCGCTTGCCATGTCGCGCAGCACCGAATCGTGGAAGATCACATAAGGCGGCACTTGCGCCTCCATCGCCAGCTCGCGCCGCCGCGCCCGCAATGCTTCGAACAGCGGATCGCCATTCGGATTGAGCGCGCCCGCTTTCGCCTTGCGTCCGCGCCGCTCGCGCTTGGGTGGCAGTACGAGCGCGAGCTTCTCCTGGCCCTTGAGCAGCGCCTTGGCAGCCGGCCCGAATTCGAGCCCGCCATGGGCATTGGCCCGCAGCGCGTCGCGCAGCAGCAGCGCCCGCGCCACCGGCTTGATCATCGCCGCTTCGTCGCCATCGACAATCCCGAACACGCTGAGCTTCTCATGCCCGTTGGTCATGCTCCGCTCGGTCGACTGACCCAGCAGGATCGATTCGATATAGCCCACGCCAAACATCATCCCCGTGCGAAACACCGCCGAGAGGAATTTCTGCGCCACCACGCTCGCGTCGATCGCGCTGGGCGGCGAGATGCAATTGTCGCAATTCCCGCAATTTTCCGGCGCGTCGGTTTCGCCGAAATGGCGGAGCAAAATCCGCCGCCGGCATCCCGCCGTCTCCACCAGCGCGCCCAGCGCGGTCAGCCGCGTGCGCTCGCCGGGCTGACGCGAAGGTTCGACTTCGCCGATCCGCTGCCGCGCCTTGGCGAAATCCTCCGCGCCCCAGAAGAGCTGAGCGACCGCCGGATCGCCATCGCGCCCCGCGCGTCCGGTTTCCTGATAATAGGCTTCGATCGATTTGGGCATGCCGGCATGCGCGACAAAGCGCACGTCGGGCTTGTCGATCCCCATGCCGAACGCGATCGTCGCGACCATCACCATATCTTCGCTGGCGACGAACGCCGCCTGGTTTCGCCGCCGCACATCGGGATCGAGCCCGGCATGATAGGGCAAGGTGCGCCGCCCGGTCGCGGCGAGCTTGGCCGCCAATTTGTCCACGCCCGCGCGGCTCTGGACATAGACGATGCCCGGCCCCGGCTGTTCTGCGATCAGATCCTCGATCTGCCGCGTCGTGCCTTCGCGCGGCGAGATCAGATAGCGGATGTTCGGCCGGTCGAACCCCGCAACGATCATCCCTTCATGCGGGATGCCGAGCTGCTCGCAAATATCGTCGCGGGTATGCGCGTCCGCAGTCGCGGTCAGGGCGAGACGCGGCACTTCCGGGAAACGGTCGAGCAACGGCCTGAGCAGGCGATAATCGGGGCGGAAATCATGCCCCCATTCGGAGACGCAATGCGCTTCGTCGATCGCGAACAGGCTGAGCTTCGCCTGACTGAGCAGGTTGCGAAAGCCCTCGCCCGAAGCCCGTTCCGGCGCGACATAGAGCAGGTCCAGCGCCCCGGCACGAAACCGCGCGATCGTCTCCTCGCGATTATCATCGGCCGAGGTGAGCGTTGCCGCGCGGATGCCCACTGCTTCGGCCGCGCGCAGCTGATCGTGCATCAGCGCGATCAGCGGGCTGACGACAAGGCACGTGCCCTCCAGCAGCACCGAAGGCAGCTGATAGGTCAGTGACTTACCCGCACCCGTCGGCATCACGGCCAGCGTGCGCTGCCCACCCAGCACGCGCGCGACAACATCGGCCTGCACCCCGCGAAAGTCAGGAAAGCCGAAAACCGATTGCAGAGTAATGCGGGGATCGTTCACACCCGCCCGACTAGGGGCCATGGCCTCCAAAGCCAAGCGAGGGAATGTGTCCGAGGTCTCTGACAACAAGGATCGCAGCCGCTACGAACTGGTGACCGAGGGCCACACCGCCTTCGCCGCCTACGAAATCGACGGCGACGTGATCACCTTCACCCACACGATCGTGCCACCGGCGCTGCAGGGGCAGGGGATCGCCGGCCGCCTGATCGGCGCAGCGCTCGCCGATGTCCGCGCGCGCGGGATGAAGCTGATCCCGCAATGCGAATTCGTCGCCGCCTATCTCGAAAAACATCCGGATCAGAAGGATCTGGTCGCATGACCCTCCGGATCGGCCGCCGCGGCTTGATCGCCGGCGGTGCCGCCGCCTTCCTCCCGCTCCCGGCCGAGGCGAAGGAGAATTGGCGCGAACTCGCAGAGGATGTTCGTCAGGAAATGCTCTGGGCATGGGTCCAGTATCGCGAGCGGGCATGGGGCAAGGACCAGATCATGCCGATCTCGGGCGGCTATGAGAGCTTCTCGATCAAGGGGCATCATCTCGGGCTCAGCCTGATCGAAAGCCTCGATACGTTGTGGCTGATGGAGCTCGACAATGAGTTCCTGTTCAGCGTCAACTGGATCAAGAAGAATTTGGACTTCGACGTCGACGGCGAAGTCTCGGTGTTCGAGACGATCATCCGGTTGGTCGGCGGATTGCTCTCTGGCTGGCATGCCTGTGGTGACCCGGTGCTGCTCGCCAAGGCGAAGGACCTTGCCGACCGGCTAATGCCGAGCTTCGAAGCGTCCCCGCTCGGCCTGCCGCACCGCTATATCAATCTCAAGACCGGCGCGCTGCGCGGTCCCGAGACCAACCCCGCCGAAATCGGTAGTTGCATCACCGAATTCGGGTTCCTGAGCAAAGCCACGGGCGATCCGCGCTATTTCAACGCCGCGAAAAAGGCGCTGGTCTCGATGTTCCAGCGCCGCTCGAAGATCGGGCTGATCGCCGACAAGATCGATTGCATGACCGGCGAGTGGAAGAGCCGCCGCGCCACGATCGGGCCTCCGGTCGACAGCTTTTACGAATATCTCTGGGACGGTTGGGAATTGCTCGGCGATGTCGAGTGTCTGGCAATGTACCGCGCCTGCACCGCCGCGATCCTCGAATATCAGTCGTTCAGAATCGGCGAGTATTCGTGGTTCGTCGATGTGGATTTCGAAACCGGCAAGCGGATCAGCGCCGATCAGGACGAGCTATCCTCTTTCTATGGCGGGTTGCTCGCGCAAGGGGGCAATCGCCGCGACGGCGAGGCGTATACGCGCGCATGGGATAGCGTGGCCGACAAATTCGGCATCCTGCCCGAGGGCTATAACCCCGAAACCGGCGCCACGCCGTACAAGACCAACGATCTGCGCCCCGAACTCGCCGACGCCGCGTTCAACCACTGGCTGATCGATGGTCGCGAGGAATGGCGCGCGATGGTCGCGAAACATTATCGGGCGATGAAGCGCTGGAACAAGGCTGAGTATGGCTATGCCGTGATGGCCGATGTGACGACCAAGGCGCAGGGCGATCATTGCCCCGGTTATTGGTGGTCCGAGCAGATGAAATATTACTGGCTGATCTTCGCCGATTGCCGCCGCTTCGATTACAAGAAGAACTACCTGTCGACCGAAGGCAATGTGCTGCTGGGGTTGAAGCAGCCCTGAGCGGCTTTTCTCTTTCTCCGCGCTGCGCCCGCCCACAGCTTTTCGGCGAACCGAGCTTGCCCCTGCCTACCCCCATCCGCCACACGGGACAGGATGACGGTTTGCGTAGACATGGGGGCAGACGAGCGCGGCGATTCTGCCTCGATCGATCTGGAAGAACTGCTCGCCACGCGCCTGCTGGTTCAGGGCAATTCGGGCTCGGGCAAGTCGCATCTGCTGCGTCGTCTGCTTGAGCGTTCGGCCGGACACGTCCAGCAGATCGTGATCGATCCCGAAGGCGATTTCGTCACGCTCTCCGACAAATATGGCCATGTCTCGATCGAAGCCGCCGATCACAGCGAGCGCGACGTCGCCCGTTTCGCATCGCGCATCCGCGAGCATCGGGCCTCGGTGGTCCTCAGCCTCGAAGGATTGGAAGCGGAAGGCCAGATGAAATGCGCCGCCGCCTTCCTCAACGGCCTGTTCGATGCCCCGCGCGATCATTGGTATCCCGCGCTCGTCGTGGTCGATGAAGCCCAGCTCTTCGCGCCAGCGGGCGGCGGCGAAGTCGCCGAAGACGTTCGCCGCGCCAGCCTCACATCGATGACCAACCTGATGTGCCGCGGCCGCAAGCGCGGCCTGGCAGGCGTGATCGCCACGCAGCGCCTCGCCAAGCTCGCCAAGAATGTCGCCGCCGAAGCATCGAACTTCCTGATGGGCCGCACCTTTCTCGATATCGATATGGCCCGCGCCGCCGATCTGCTCGGGATGGAGCGCCGCCAGGCCGAACAGATCCGCGATCTCCAGCGCGGCCATTTCCTCGCATTGGGTCCCGCAATTTCGCGCCGCCCGATCTCGATCCGCATTGGCGAGGTCGAGACCTCGGCGCGCAGCGGCAGCCCCAAGCTCACGCCGCTTCCCGAAGCGCCCACCGCCGATATGCGCGACATGCTGCTCGCGCCGCCCGAGCCGACCTGGATGCCGCCCGCGCCCACCGTCGTCGCGCCGGTCCCGTCCGAAAGCCTGATCGAAGCTTTGGCCCGTTCGGTGCCTTCGCCAGAGCCCGAAACCTATGTCGATCCGGCCGAAGCCGCGACCCGTATCGCGGACGTGCTGCGCGCCATCGTCGAGGATCCCGACTCCGCTTTGCGCTCGCCCTCGGTGCTCTATCAGGATTTCCTCGTCCGCTCGCGCATGGTCGGGCTCACCCGTCCGCCGCTCGATCTCTCCGGCTTCGTCCGTCGCTTGTCGGCCGCGCGCGCCGGCATCCATGGCGATCCCGACGAGGAGTGGAGTCAGGCACTCGAGGCGGCCAAGGCGCTGCCGGACGACATGCTCGGGCCGTTCCTCCTCGTCGCCCGCGCCGCGCGCGAAGGGCTGCCTTGTCCCACCGACGAGGAACTCGCGGCAACCTATGGCACGAGCTCGCTCGGCCGCGTCCGCCGCCTGATCCAATATATTGAGAGCCGCGAATTGTTCGTCACGCGGGTCGATCTCGCGGGCAAGCGCTCGATCACGATTCCCCGGCTCGGCTGGACGACGCAAGCCTCAGAGGTGGCGTAGCCACTTCTCCACCAGCTCGGGCTGGGTCACCGGCAACATATGCCCGCCCTCGACAATCTCGATAGTCGCCCCCGGAATTGCCGCCGCGGTATCGGTGCCGTGCAGTTCGGGATCGAGCAGCGAATCGCCATGCGCATACAGGATCGAGACCGGCATTTTGAGCTTGGGATAAAGCGGCGACTGCACGTCCATCGCGCCCTTCGCCATGCCCATCTCATATGCGCCTGATTGGAACCCCGCGGGGCGCACCGCCAGCGCACCGCCTCCGCGCAGCGCGAAATCCTCGGGGACGGGCTCGGGGTGAAACACCGCGACGGTCTTGGTCTTGCCCGTCCGCATCGCGATGGGAATCGCGATCGTCCAGGCAATCGGTGCGCGTAGCGGGCCCGGCACCGCATAGCCCTTAAATGCTTCGGGCGGCCGCTCGATCGGCTGGGTATAGGGTGCGATCAGCGCCAGCCCCCGAATTTTGTCGGGATGCGCCAGCGCGATCGCCAGGCTCACGGCACCCCCCATCGAATGGCCCACGAGCAACGGCTTCTTCAGCCCCAGCCTGTCGATCAGCGCCACAATGGCTTCGCCCTGCGCGGCGATATCCAGCCTTGCCCCTGTAAGCCGCGAATGTCCCCAGCCGGGCCGGTCGATCACCACCACCCGATGATCGCGCGCCATCGCCGGGGCGAGCGCATAAGTGAACACGCGCCAGTTGCTGAGGATCCCGTGGATCATCACGATCGGCGGCGCATCGCGTGGGCCGAGATCGATATAATGGAAGTCGACGCCATCGACCTGCATGCGCTGCCCCTCAGCGGGCAATGCCTTGTCGATCTTGCCGCCGATATAGCCGGACCAGCCAATCAGGGCAGCGATCAGCACGACAAACCCCAGCAGCACCCAGATCATCGCGCGTCCCTCCCTCTGTTTTGGCTCTTATCCGCCGGCCAGTTCGCCTTCTTCGCGTTCCTGCGCCTGCCGCGCCCACATTTCCGCATATAAACCCTGCGCGCGCAACAGTTCGCCATGCGTGCCCTGCTCGGCGATGCGGCCGCTATCGAGCACGATGATCCGATCGGCATGCACCACGGTGGAAAGGCGATGCGCGATCACGATCGTCGTGCGGCCCTGTTCGATGGCTTCCAGCGTCGCCTGAATGTCGGCTTCGGTGCGGCTGTCCAATGCGCTGGTCGCTTCGTCGAGGATCAGGATCGGCGGGTTCTTCACCAGCGTCCGCGCAATCGCGACGCGCTGCTTCTCGCCCCCCGAAAGCTTGAGGCCGCGCTCGCCCACGCGCGTATCAAAGCCTTGTGGAAGCGACTGGATGAACCCGGCAATCGCCGCGCCGCGCGCGGCATCGGCGACTTCCTCCGCCGAAGCGCCCTCGCGCCCATAAGCGATGTTGTAACCCACGGTATCGTTGAACAGCACGGTATCCTGCGGGACGATGCCGATCGATGCCCGCAGGCTCGATTGGGTGACCTGCGAAATATCCTGCCCGTCGATCGTCACGCGCCCGCCGGCCAAATCGTAGAAGCGGTACAAAATCCGCGCCAGCGTCGATTTGCCGGCTCCCGAAGGCCCCACCACCGCAACGGTCGCGCCCGCCGGAATATCGAGATCGATGCCCTTCAAAATCTCGCGCTCGGGGTCGTAGGAAAAGCGCACATCCTCGAAGCGCACATGCCCCTTCGCCACCTTCAGCGGCAACGCGCCGGGTGCGTCCTTCACCTCGGCATCGGTATCGATCAGGTCGAACATGCTGCCCATGTCGATCACGCCCTGCCGGATGGTGCGATAGACCATGCCGAGCAGGTCGAGCGGGCGGAAAAGCTGCGCAAGCAGGGTTGAGACGAGCACGACTTCGCCCGGGGTAAACTCGCCGCGCGACCATCCGAACACGACCAGCGCCATACCGGCGGCCATCATCGTGTTGGTGATCAGGCTCTGCCCGATATTGAGCCACGCCAGCGAATTCTCGCTCACCGTCGCTGCCTTGGCATATGCGGTGACGGCATTTTCGTAGCGCTTGGCTTCGCGATCCTCGGCGTTGAAATATTTCACGGTCTCGAAGTTGAGCAGCGAATCCACCGCATGCGCGACGGCGCCGGTGTCGAGATCGTTCATCTCCTGCCGAAGCTTGGCGCGCCAATCGGTCACCCAGCGGGTGAAGGCGATATAGACGACGACCATCACGCAGGTGCCTGCAACCAGCCAGCCGCTGAACCGCGTATAGAAGATGCCGAGCACCAGCCCCAGTTCGAGGATCGTCGGCGCGATGTTGAACAGCAGGAAATAAAGCATCGTATCGATGCTCTTGGTCCCGCGCTCGACCACCTTGGTTACAGCACCCGTGCGCCGCTCCAAATGGAAGCGCAGCGAGAGATTGTGGAGATGACGGAAAACGTCTGCCGCCAGCCGGCGCGTTGCTTCCTGCCCAACGCGCTCGAACACCGCGTTGCGCAAATTGTCGAAGATCGTCGATGCCAGCCGCGCCGCCGCATAGCCGATCACCAATAGGGTCACGAGCATCACTGCGTCGCGCGGCCCCGTCGCCATTTTGTCGATGGCGCCTTGCAGCGCGAAAGGCGCGCCATAGACCTGCACCAGCTTCGAGCAGACGACGAGCAGCATCGCGATGACGATGCGCACGCGCAGCGCGGGTGCGTGCTTCGGCCACAGATAGGGCAGGAAGCGCCGCATCGTCCCGAACAGCGGACGTTCGGGGG
Source organism: Sphingomonadales bacterium (assembly GCA_004173185.1). Lineage (GTDB taxonomy): Bacteria > Pseudomonadota > Alphaproteobacteria > Sphingomonadales > Sphingomonadaceae > Sphingomonas. Next base: position 176,269 of record SEFZ01000005.1, read on the forward strand.
CGGAAGACGAAGTTTCGGGAGGCATCAAGCCTGATTTGGGGCGTCCGGCGCAGGGATGCAACGGAACAGCGCTCGAACCTGTGAGTTGTTATCTTCGGAAGGGACAATGCGATGGATCAGATCATTTATATGCTGGCGATTATGGGCTGCGGCGATGACAACGCCAATTGCCAGCAAGCCCGCGTCGAACCGGTCCGTTACGAGTCCTACGCCGCCTGTGAGCAGGCCATGCCCGCTGCGCTCCATCGTAACACCGATGTCGATTTCCCGGTGATCGCCGCGGCCTGCCAGCGTCAGGACGCGCGCATGGTCGAAGCTCGCCCTGTCCGCCCCACCGGGCGCTAAGCGCCATTTCGCCGCTTCCACGAATGCGCTAACCCCTGCGGAAACAAAACGGGGGCTTTTCGATGGGCAAGGTGTTCGGGGTGATTGTGGGCCTCGTGGTGATGATCGTGGTCTATATCGCGGTGCTGTTGCTCTCGCCCATCTTCCATCCGGTGCCGGTCGGGCTCGATCCCAGCGATCAGGCGGGGATGGGCGCATGGGTGGCCAGCATGCCGCTTTCCGGTCAGGCTGCGACAGTCGCCTCGTGGCTGCTCGGCGCGTTTGCCGGCGGCTGGGTCGCGATGCTGATAGGTCGCTGGGCACCGGCGGCCTGGACGATCACCGCGATGATGGTGATTCTGGCAGTGGCGCAGATTTTCCGCTTCGACTATCCGATGTGGATGCGGATCTGCGCGGTCGTGGCACCTTTGCTCGGCGGCTGGCTCTCTATTCGGCTTGGGACTCGCGCGGCCGATTCCATAGATAGCTAGGGCGCGGCTGCGGCCGGAACAGCTGCTTGCGTGCCGCTGCCTGCCATGCGGACTTGGCGATCCAGCCCAGTTTCTCGAACGCGCTCGTCTTCACCCGGTGATCCCAGGCGTGATCGCCGCGCGCCACCACCTTGCGCGCGATGTCGCCATAAATCCCAGCCGCCGCCAGCACCGCCCATGCCGAGCGGAAGCTTAGCCGGGCCGCGCCGATCCGCGCGCTTTCCTCATGTTCTTCGGCGCGCTCGGCCATGCGGCGCACCAGCATGCTCAGCCGGTGGCGGAACGGCGGCTTCATATGTTGCCCAGGCGGCACGTCGATCTCGGTGAGCCATTCGTCGGGCAGATAGCAGCGTCCGGCGCGGTCATCCTCTTCCACGTCGCGCGCGATATTGGCGAGCTGGAACGCCATGCCAAGGTCGCATGCCCGGTCGAGCGTATCCTCATCGTCCGGCGATACGCCCATCACCACCGCCATCATGCAGCCCACCGCGCCCGCGACGTGATAGCAATACCGATAGAGGTCGCTCTCATGCCGCGGCCCCCAGCCATCCGCGTCGAGTGCGAAGCCTTCGATCACGTCCCACACGAACCGATGCGGTATCCCCGTCTCGGCGACCACGATGCGCAGTGCATCGAAATCCGGATCGCCGACCCATTCGCCCGCCAGCGCCGTTGCGGTAAGCGCGCGCATCTTCGCCAGCCGTGCCTGCGGATCGGCCACTGCGGTCATGCCATGGCCATGGTCCTGCCCGTCGGCCAGATCGTCGCACGCGCGGCACCAGGCGTAGAGCAGCCATGCGCGCTGCCGCGTCGTCCGGTCGAACAGCCGGCTCGCCGCGCCAAAGCTTTTCGAGCCCCTGGCGATCGACTCTCCTGCCGTCGCGACGATCGCGGCGCGGCTTGGTTTCACAGGTCGTCGCGCTTCATGTGGATGATCGGCACGGTCGGCTGGGCATTGGCGAGCTTGTCGAGCAGCCCCTCCAGCGTCGTATCCACGATCAGCAGCGCGCGGTGCTGGGGCCGAACGAAGCCGACATTGCCCATATGCTCCCAGAACTCGACCAGTTTGTCGTAATAGCCTGCAACATTGAGCAGGCCGATCGGATCGCTGTGATAGCCAAGCTGGGCCCAGCTCAACGCTTCCCACAATTCGTCCATCGTCCCGGTGCCGCCGGGCAGGTTGATGAAGCCGTCGGCCAGATCGACGAAGCGCGCCTTGCGCTCGTGCATCGTGTCGACGATCTCCAGGCTGGTCAGTCCCTGATGGGCGACTTCGGCGTTGACCAGAGCAGTCGGGATGATCCCGATCACTTCGCCGCCGGCTTCCAGGCACGAATCGGCGACTGCGCCCATCAGCCCCAATTTGCCGCCGCCATAGACCAGCCCGATGCCGCGCTCAGCTAGCAAACGGCCGGTCGCACGCGCGCACTCGATATAGACCGGGTCCGCTGGGGTCGCCGATCCACAATAGACTGCGATACGCTTCATTTGCCGTCTCCAAGCATCAATGCCGCCGTCGCCTTGGCACTGCCCACCACGCCGGGAATGCCCGCGCCCGGATGCGTGCCCGCGCCGACGAAATACAGGTTCGAAATCGCATCGTCGCGATTATGCGTGCGGAACCACGCGCTCTGCGTCAGCAGCGGCTCAAGGCTGAACGCCGAGCCGAGATGCGCGTTGAGATCATCGCGGAAATCGGGCGGCGCATAGCTGAACTTGGTCACGATCCGGTCCTTCAGGTCCGGGATAAGCCGCCGCTGCACTTCGGCGAGGATGCGCTCTTCCAGGATCGGCGCAAGCGTGTCCCAGTCCGCCGGGAATTTGCCGAGATGCGGTACGGGCGCCAGCGCATAGAAGGTCGCATGCCCCTCAGGCGCCATGTTCGGATCGGATGCGCTCGGATGGTGCAGATACAGCGAGAAATCCTCGCTCAGCACGCCGGTGTCGTAAATATCCTCGAGCAGCCCCTGATAGCGCGGCCCGAACAGGATCGAATGGTGCGGGATGTCGGGGAAATTCCCCTTCACGCCGAAATGCACCACGAACAGCGACGGCGAAAAGCGCTTGTTGACCAGCGAGCGCGCCGTCCGCTGGCTGCTCCGCGAAGTCTTGAGCAAGTCGCGATAGCTGTGGACGATATCGGCGTTGCTCGCCACCGCATCGACGTTCAGCTCGAATCCGCTTTGGGTGCGCAGCCCCGTCACCCGGTCGCCCAGCGTGTCGATCGCGATCACCGGATCGCCTAGCCGAACCACGCCGCCCAGCCGCTCGAAATGCCGGACCATGCCCGCCACCAGCCGGTTAGTTCCGCCCTCGGCCCACCAGACGCCGCCGTCCCGCTCCAGCTTGTGGATCAGCGCATAGATCGAGCTGGTCTTCATCGGATTGCCGCCAACGAGCAGCGTGTGAAAGCTCAGTGCCTGGCGCAATTTGTCGTTCTTCACGAACTTCGAGACCATCGAATAGACCGACCGCCACGCCTGATATTTCATCAGCGCCGGTGCCGCGCGCACCATCGTCATGAAATCGAGGAACGCCACCGATCCCAGCTTCACATAGCCTTCCTGATATACGCCCTCGGCATATTCCAGGAACCGCTGATAGCCTGCGACATCCTCGGGGTTGAGCTGTGCGATGGCCGCACCCAGCTGCGCATCGTCGTTCGAATAATCGAACGCCACGCCATCGGGCCAGGACAGCCGGTAAAAAGGCGTGACCGATTTCAGGTTCACGTCCTCGGAAATGTCGTGGCCGGAGATTTTCCAGAGTTCGGCCAGGGTATCGGGCGCGGTGATCACCGTTGGCCCGGCATCGAAGGTAAAGCCGTCGCGCTCCCAGAAATAAGCGCGCCCGCCGGGCTTGTCGCGGGCTTCGATCAGCGTGGTATCCACCCCTGCGGATTGCAGCCGGATCGCGAGCGCCAGCCCGCCAATCCCTGCACCGATTACTGCCGCACGCTTCACTTGGCTTTCCCCCATATTGCCTGCACCGCACGACCGATCGGCACCGGCGGCTTGCCGCTCAGCGTCCGTATCCGATCGAACGTCGTCGAATTGCCAGCGTAGAAACGGCCGATCAACTCGGGACTGAGGCGGTAGAAGCGCTCGAGCACCTTATAGCGTTCCTGCGGTTCGGCCGCCTTGAATAACATCGCCGCAAGCATCCGATAATACCGCCGCTTGCGCCACGTCACCCGCGCAAAATCGTGCAGCAGGTCATGCAACGCTGCGCCCGAAAGGTCGCTCGCGCTCGCCACCAAATTTGCGGTGCGCACCGCGTCGGGCAGCGAATAGCTGGTCATCGGGTGAAACAGGCCCGCGCGCACACCGGCCTTGGCAACCTTGTTGCCGCCCGAATGCCAATAGGCTTCGAAATCGCCGCCCATCGCCACCGGCAGCGAACCCGCTTCCTCGCGCTCGATCCGCTCGACATCCCAGCCTTTGGCCGTAGCATAGGTGTCGAGCCGCCCGCGCAACGCGTCCACATCGATCTCGGGCGTATCGCTGTAATAAGTGTCCTCGACGAACACCTGCGTCGCCGCGAAGGGCAGGGCATATAGGAAGCGATAGCCATCCTTCTGCTCCACCGTCGCGTCCATGATCACGGGGCGGTCGAGCGCATGCGCATCGGACAGCGCCAGCTCGCGACCGTAGAATTTCTGCCAGCCGCATTGCAGCAGGGAGAGATCGCCCGCCCCGCGGCAATCGATCACGCCGCCGGCTTCGATCCGGTCGCCATTTTCGAACACCACGGCCTTGCTGCTCGCCCCCAGCACCTTGCGCCGGGTCATCACCGCTTCTTCGGGCATCGCCGCGCGCACCACGGCATCGAGCCGCCGCGATTCGATCGAATAATAAGGCGATTTGATCGTGCGGCCATGCGCGGGAAAGGCCACGTCGTAGCTCGACCAGCCATGGCAGATCAAAGGCGCGGTCAGCCAGCGATTGGCCGGGGCGACATCGCTTCCGAAGAACGACCAGAGATGGTTGCCACCGATCGTTCGTCCGCTCTCGATCAGGCGCACATCGGCATGCGGGCGCTTCTTCCTGAGCGCCAGCGCGAGCAGTCCCCCGGACAGTCCGCCGCCGACAATGGCGACGTCGCATTTCGTGATTGCGGGCATCCCCTTCGCCTAGCGCAACGAGCCGCAGGCGCACAAACAAAAAGCCCGCTCCGCCCGCTTGCTCGGGCAGGGGCGGGGCCTTTAGAAACGATGCCGTAGCGTCAGGTCGATCTGGCGCGGGGCGACCGGATAGCCGATCGTCCCGACGCTGCCGCCATTATAGCGGCGATCGGTGAGGTTGGTCGCAGACAGAACCAGCCCCCATGCCCCTCCACCGGTCTCGAACCCGATCGTCGCGCTGACCGCTTCCTCATTGTCGACGCGGTGCTGCGGTTCGTTGCACAAAGCGATATTGTACGGGCTCGCCGCGCTGTAGCGCCCGCCCAGTCGCAGCGTGCCACCCAGCAACGCGCGCTCGACCGAGGCATGCGCCGAATAGCGCACATCCGGGGTGAAGCGCAGGTCGAGATTGCGCTCGTCGGGTACGAACGCAGTGCAGCCGGGGCTCGACGCCAGCCGGGTCAGCCGATCGTTCAACGTGCCCAAAGTGCCACCGATCTCGAAGCCGCCGCCGGGGCGCAGCGTCGCTTCCAGTTCCAGCCCTTCGATCCGCGCATCGCCGACATTCTGACGGAAAATCTCGGGCGGGATCGATCCTGCCCGTGCCGCCGAGAAAGCGATATTGCTGTAGCGGTTGATGAAATAGCTGGCGTTGACGCGCAGCCGCCGCCCGAACCATTCGGACTTCACGCCGGCTTCGCTGCTCCACACCTGCTCGGGGGCGATGGGCCCTTGCCGGTTCAGGACGAAGTCGATGTTGCGCGCGCGCCCGTCGAAACTGCCGCTGCGAAAGCCCTTGGCATGGCTGGCAAACAGCATCGCGTTCCAGCCCTTGCCGTCCAACGTGTAGCTCGCCGCAAAGCGTGGCGAGACATCGCGCCAATCGGCCTTGATCGTCCGCGCCGCGACCTGTCCGTCCGGCAGCACATAGGTGACGCCCGGTGCCGACAGGAAGCGCACCGCATAATCCTTGCTCTCATGCGTCCAGCGCAGCCCGGCGGTCAGCGACAGCCGGGGCGTTGCCGCAAAGGTCAGCGATCCGAATGCCGAGATGCTGCGCGTGTCGAGTTGCGGCTGATAGGGCGACCAATTGCCTGTCCCCGACGCCGCCCGCGAAGGCGCTGCGAAGAAATCATGCGTCGCAAACCGCGCCGCCGTGCCCCCCGGAACCGCGCTGCTCACCGCCGTCAGCTGATCGTTATGCTCGCTGAACCAGAACAGCCCGCCGACATATTCGAGCCGCCCGCCCAGCGCCGATCCGCTGGCTTGCAACTCCTGGCTCCAGCTATGCTGGTGCTGGTCCTGCAACAATATGATGTTGGCGCCGACGCCCGGCGCATTGGCCGTCTGGTCAAACCCGATCCGCGATTGCAGTGCGCGATAGGCGCTGATCGAAGTGATTTTCACTGTGCCCGCATCCATTTCCGCGCGCAGCGATGCGCCGCCGGTGCGGGTGATGTTGAGCGAATCGGTGTCGGCCGAACGGAAGTTGTCGATATCGCCTTCGGGCGCGACGAACTCAGGCAGATAGCGGCCCGGATTGGCAGGATCTGGACGGAACGCCTGGGGGAAGCGCGGAACCGAATCCTCGTCGCTATAATCCACCGTTGCGGTCAGCCGCAGCCCGGCGGCGGGCTCCCACAGCAATTTGGCGCGCCCGGCCTGCACATCCTGCCCGTTGACGCGCTGCCCGTCGGTCAGATTGCGGCCCCAGCCCGATTGCGTGCGCGACAGCAGCGAGACGCGCAGCGCCGCCGCATCGCCGAGCGGCAAATTGGCGGTCCCGCGCAGGTCGATCCGGCCATGGCTCCCCACTGTCGCGTCGATCATGCCGTCGCGCTCGCCGATCCCCGGATCGCGCGTCACAAGCTTGATCGCGCCGCCGCTGGTGTTGCGGCCATATAGCGTGCCCTGCGGCCCGCGCAGCACTTCGATACGCTCCAGATCCAGCAGATCGAACATCGCGCCGGTCGACCGCGCAAACAGCACATCGTCGACATAGATCCCCACCGGCGGATCGTTGGTGAAGATCGAATCGCCTTCGCCCACGCCGCGCAGGAACAGCAATGCGCCCGAGCTCGTCCCGAAATTGCGCGTCAGCGTCAGATTGGGAACGCTCGGCCCGATCCCGTCGAGGTTGAGAATATTGTCGCGCGCCAGTCCGGCGGCGGAGAGCGCGGTGAGCGACATCGCCACGTCCTGTGCGTCATTCTCGCGGCGCTCGGCGGTAACGACGATCTGCTCGATCGTGTCGCCCAGCGCCGGCTTGGGTGCTTCTGTCTGGGCCACCGGCACGTCCTGCGCCGCAGCGCTGCCGGCCAGCACCAGCCACCCTGCGGCGGCGCCAGCAATCGTCTTACGCATCATATTCCCCTACGGCATGGGGCCGCTTTTGCCGCGCGCCTAGCCCGCTTCGCTCCGTCCCGCCAGTGCGTGCCTTGGCGCGCGGGATCGACTATGGCGTGTGCGTGACCGTGACTCTCGCCATCCTTCTCTCTGCGCTCGCGATGACGCTCATCGTCGGTGTTCGCTATCTCATCACCAGCGGTGCCTTCGCGCTCGCCACCCGCGCGAAGCATCCCGGGCTTTACACCGGGCTCGACAGCCAGATCCGCAAGGAGATTGGCTGGAGCCTCGCCTCGGCTGCGATCTACGGCATTCCCGCCGGCGTGGTCGCATGGGGCTGGCAAAATCGCGGCTGGACGCTGATCTACACGGACAGTGCCGCTTATCCGCTCTGGTATATCCCGCTCTCGATCCTCCTTTTTCTCCTCGCCCATGATGCCTGGTTTTACTGGACCCATCGGCTGATGCATCGCCCGCGCTGGTTCCGCATCGCCCATTCCGTCCATCACGCCAGCCGTCCGCCTACGGCATGGGCGGCGATGAGCTTTCACTGGGTCGAGGCGCTCAGCGGCGCTGTGGTAATTCCGGCACTGGTCTTCGCGATTCCGATCCATGTCGGCGCACTCGGGGTGGTGCTGGCGATCATGACGATTATGGGGGTCACCAATCATATGGGCTGGGAGATTTTTCCCCGGTTCATGCATCGTGGGCCATTGGGCGCGTGGCTGATCACCGCGAGCCATCACCAGCGGCACCACGAATTTTATGGATGCAATTATGGACTCTATTTCCGGCATTGGGACCGCCTCTGCGGGACGGACAAGGGCCTGGGCGATTTCGCTCGCTCTGGCGTCGCTCGTAATCCTGCCCGGCGCGGCGTTGCCTCCAATGCCAGCGGCAGCATCTCGGGCAGCGACGGCGACGCTTGATCTCGAAGTCAGCCAGCTCCGCTCGAAAAAGGGCGTGCTGCGCATCTGCCTGACGACCGATCCCAAGCAGTTTCCCGATTGCAGCAGCGATGCGGGCTCGGTGCGCCGCACCATTTCGGCAGCCAGCCCGCGCATCCGTTTCGAGGGGCTGCTTCCCGGCAATTATGCCATCGCCGTGATCCACGATGCCAATTCCAATGCCAAGCTCGATACGATGCTGGGCATCCCGCGCGAAGGCTTCGGCTTCTCGCAAAACCCCGCGATCGGCTTCGGCCCGCCCAGCTTTACTTCCGCCAGTTTCGCCGTGGGGACCGGCGCGGAGGCGCAACAAGTGCGGATGCGCTATCTATTGTAGGAACGACCGGACGCGGGCAGCGTTTCGCAGGTGCAACATATTGTCCGGAGCCCGTTCATGATTGCCCGTAGCGCCGCGTTTCTGCTTCCCCTTTTGCTTGCCAACCCGGCATTCGCACAAGAGGCGCCCGCGCCCGTCGATCCTGCCCCTAATACGATCGACCCGGCCAAGCTGGACGGCGATTCGATCACCATCGGCGCGGCGGCAGGCATCGGCCCCAGCTATGAGGGCTCGAACGACACCGTCCTGTCGGTCGTCCCCGGCATCCGTAGCCGCGTTTCGCAGATCAACTTCACACTGCGCGGAAACCGCTTCTTCGCCGATCTGATCCCCACGCCCGGCGGCCCCGGCTGGGATTTCCAGCTCGGCCCCGTCGCGCAGATCAATTTCAATCGCTCGACCTCCGCGATCAAGGATCCGCGGGTCGAGGCGATCGGCAAGATCAAGAGCGCGATCGAAGTCGGCGGCATTGTCGGCATCGCCAAACAGGGCGTGCTCACCAGCGATTATGATCGATTGGGCGTGTCGTTCATCTACGCGCACGATGCCGGCGGCGTGCACAAAAGCTACACGATGACGCCTGCGATCGATTACGGCACCCCGCTCAGCCGCAAGGCCTATGTCGGCATCTCGGCCTCGGCCAATTATATGGGGCAGGGCTATGCCACCCGCTATTTCAGCATCGCCCCCGGCGCGAGCGTCCGCTCGGGCCTGCCGGTCTATAATGCGCGCAAGGGCTGGAAGGATTGGACGCTGGGCACTGTCGGCATGCTCGCGCTCACGGGCGATCTGACCGGCGGTCTCTCGATGATCGGCGCGGCCAGCTATCGCCGCCTGCTCGGCTCGGCTGCCGAGACCCCGCTCACGAGCATCGCCGGTTCGCGCGATCAGTGGACCGGGATGTTGGGGCTTGCCTATACTTTCTAGATTAGCCGTCCTAAGCTCGCTTCATCCCCGGGGGAGCGCTTCATCCGCGCTTGAGAGGGAGGCAGGAGCCTCCGACCCGCTGAACCTGATCCGGTTGACACCGGCGTAGGGAGGGAGCGGGCCTCTCCCCAGGACCGTCCTCTCCCCAAATGGAGAAGACGAATGGCTGACATCCCCGCGCGCACCGAAATCGGCGTAACGACTGGCCCCATCCGTGGCAGCCGCAAAATCTATGTCGGCCCCTTGAAGGTGGCGATGCGCGAGATCGATCTCGAGCCTTCGTCGGGCGAGCCGCCCTTGCGCGTCTATGACTGCTCGGGTCCCTACACCGATCCGCAGGCCCGCATCGATATCGGTGCCGGCCTCCCGCAGCTTCGCCGCGACTGGATCATGGCCCGCGGTGACGTCGAGCAGGTCGCCGCCCGCGAAGTCCGCCCTGAGGATAACGGCCAGCTCGGCCCGGACCGCAGCGGCGGCGTCGCGCCCTTCCCGAATGTCGTGAAGCAGCCGCTGCGCGCAAAGCCCGGCATGAACGTCAGCCAGATGTATTACGCCCGCCGCGGGATCATCACGCCCGAGATGGAATATGTCGCCACCCGCGAAAATCTCGGCCGCCAGCAGATGCGGGAATATAAGCGCGACGGCGAGAGCTTCGGCGCTTCCATCCCCGATTACGTAACCCCCGAATTCGTCCGTGACGAAGTCGCGCGCGGCCGGGCCATCATCCCGAACAACATCAACCACCCCGAATCCGAACCCATGGCGATCGGCCGCAACTTCCTGGTCAAGATCAACGCCAATATCGGCAATTCTGCCGTCGCCTCCAACGTGGCGAGCGAAGTCGACAAGATGGTCTGGTCGATCCGCTGGGGCGCAGACACGGTGATGGACCTCTCCACCGGCCGAAACATCCATGACACGCGCGAATGGATATTGCGCAACTCCCCAGTCCCGATCGGCACCGTGCCTATCTATCAGGCACTGGAGAAAGTCGGCGGCGTCGCCGAAGACCTGACCTGGGAAATCTATCGCGACACGCTGATCGAGCAGGCCGAACAGGGCGTCGATTACTTCACCATCCACGCCGGCGTCCGCCTGGCCTACATCCCGATGGCCGCCAAGCGCGTCACCGGCATCGTGTCGCGCGGCGGCAGCATCATGGCGAAATGGTGCCTTGCGCATCATCAGGAGAGCTTCCTCTACGAGCGTTTCGACGAGATCACCGAGATCATGAAGGCCTATGACATCGCCTATTCGCTCGGCGATGGCCTGCGCCCCGGCTCCATCGCCGACGCAAATGACGAAGCCCAGTTCAGCGAACTCTACACCCTAGGCGAGCTGACCCACCGCGCCTGGGCGCAGGACGTTCAGGTCATGATCGAAGGCCCCGGCCATGTGCCGATGCACAAGATCAAGGAGAACATGACCAAGCAGCTCGAAGTTTGCGGCGAAGCGCCTTTCTACACGCTCGGGCCGCTCACGACGGATATTGCCCCCGGTTACGATCACATCACCAGTGGCATCGGTGCCGCGATGATCGGCTGGTACGGCACGGCGATGCTTTGCTACGTCACTCCCAAGGAGCATCTCGGCCTTCCCGACCGCGACGACGTCAAGGTCGGCGTCGTCACCTACAAGCTCGCCGCCCACGCCGCCGATCTCGCCAAGGGGCATCCCGCGGCCCAGATGCGCGACGATGCGCTTAGCCGTGCCCGCTTCGAGTTCCGCTGGCGCGACCAGTTCAACCTGTCGCTCGATCCCGACACGGCCGAGGAATATCACGACCAGACCCTGCCCGCAGAAGGCGCCAAGTCCGCGCATTTCTGCAGCATGTGCGGCCCCAAATTCTGCTCGATGCAGATCAGCCAGGAAGTCCGCGACTTCGCCAGCAAGCAGAACCAGAGCGTCGAAGGCTTCATCGCCACCGGCCCCACGGGGGCCGAAACCGCCGCCGCCAGCAAGGCCGCAGCGCTCGCGGGCATGGAAGAGATGAGCAAGCGCTTCAAGGAAACCGGCAGCGAACTCTATATGGGCGCGGGCGGCCGCGAGCACGACTGATCGGCGTGCCGCTCCGCGTCAGGTCTCGCCCAGCCGGTCATGGCGGTGCGTCAACAGGTTGATCAGCCTGAATTCGCCGCGCCATGCCCGTTCGTGGAAGAAGAAGACCACGGCATTCACCACCGGCTCGATCAACGCGATCCCCCCGGCGATCGCGAGCGAGCCGGTGAGCGTATAGGCGACGGTGAAGCCCACCAGAAGATGGAGGGCGAGGAAACTGATAGTCTTGGCGAGATCATGGTTCATGGATTGTCCTTGCCGGACACTCTTGTTGCGAATCGTTCGCAGGTCCAACAGCTTCCGTCGCTCTCGGTGATCGCCTGCGGCGATTGTGCGGGCGGTTAGGGCACGATCGGGACGAAGCAGCATAGCCAGGTGCGACCCATCATACTGCCCAGACGCGATCCACCCCTGATCCCTCCCTTTCAGAGGGGAGCAAGCCGACTAGCGCCCCGCCGCCTGCGCGATTAGCGTGAGCAAGCCATGCCCCCCAGCTTCCTCATGATCGACGATTTCGTCGCCAACCCGCACGAGCTTCGCCGTCAGGCGCTTGCGCTCGGCTATGATCCCGCGACCAGGCGCGGCAATTACCCGGGCATCACGTCGACCCGCGCGCTGCCCATCCCGGGCCTCGACGAGTACGTCTCCAAAGCCATCGGCGAGCCGGTAGCCGCCGCCCCCGGCACTCTCCACGGTCATTGCCGCCTCACGCTAAAGGGCGATCGCGGCCTCAGCGGCGTCCATATCGATCCGGCATTCTATTCGGGCATCCTCTATCTGAGCCTCCCCGAAGACTGCAAAGGCGGCACCGAATTCTACCGCCACCGCCGCACGCAACTCGATCGCGTGCCTTTGAGCGCCGAGGGCATCCAGGCCGCCGGCTACACCGATGTGAACGTGCTGATCGAGGAAGTGGTCAACGGCGACACGCTCAAGCCCGCAAAGTGGGAACGCAGTTTCACAGCACCGATGCGCTTCAACCGCCTGATCCTGTTCAGCCCGTGGATGTTTCACAATTCGGCCGCGGGGTTTGGCGAGCGCGCCGAGAATGGGCGGCTGGCGTATTTGATGTTTTTTGCACGGCAATCAGCGGTGTGATGCGTGATTTCCTAATCGCGCCCTTTGCGCCACTTGTTGAATACTATGTATGCGAACGTGCATATTACTAGAACGATGCCGCCTGTCTGCCACCAAATAGTAAAAGTGTGTTCATCAACGTGGATTTCGCGATCAAAAAATATTATAGAATTCTGTGGGGCGCTCACAAAGTTATGCGCAAATATAGATCCTATATAGTATAATACGAATATCATCGCGAACCAATGGGCTTCTTTTAACAAGAACACCTGCTCTTTGCTTGCCTCGCGCACTCCGGACGTGGTTTCCGTCATGCCACTTATGGCTTCGTTCATATTGTCGAGCGCAGTGTCCATCTTAATAAGCGTCTCTTGCACGCTGATCTGGTAGTTATCGAGTGTGATAGCCTGCTTGAAGGAAATAAGCCGGCTCATTCGCTCGCCCATCGCGGTATAGCGATTCCCGATCCGATCTATACGGGCGAAACGTTGCATAATGTAACGCTTCACGAAATCGTCGTAAGGCTGCCAATCGCCAAGACGAACCACTCGAAGATGATTGAGTGTGTTCAAAAACTCATTTGCATAATATCGAGATTGTTCAATTCGGTATATAAGTCCGCCTTCGCAATGGCTGCTAATTTTAGACCATTCCGCAACAGACAAATATATACGATTTGTAACGTCGCGCTTTTCCTCCTCCGATGCGTTCGGTCCTTCGTCCTGAAGGCGAGCCAGCTTTAACGTTATTCCCGTAAGCTCGGTTTCCAATTCGCGTAACTTTCTGTCAGCCGCGCGGAGATCAGTATTTGCGCTGGTTGCGTCACCGGATTGTCGAAGCTCGTCGAAATCGACGAGAGCCATATGCCGCAACTCGCCAAGAATGTGGCATCGGCGAACCAGTCTGCCGAGTTGTGCTTCCGAATGGCCGCCATAGACAATGAAATTCTTAATTGCCTCGGATTCGGTCTTCCGACCTCCCCACCGGGCGAGTTCCGCGACAAACAGCGCATTTCCGCCTAATACACCGCACAGGACAGCTTCACCGCCGCGGCTGGGTTCGTTGGGATCGCCATCGGGCATAGTTATGCCACGGATTACGTTGCGATTGCGCTCGACATAGTCTGTGAGAGCGGGATTGATTTCATCGCGGGCACGATGTTGCAGCCGAGCCGACCCAAAGGTGGGGGCGCTGACCTTCCAATCGGGCGTAGGGCAGATTACGACGGTCCGGAAATCCGCCAGCACTTCGTCAGAGCATTTGCGTTGGCTTGCACCTTCTGCTCGCTTGCTGGATAGAGCAGGCCCTGCCAGCCATTTCGCAACCTCGTCCGCAAGTGGGATTGCCCCACCACTTTCATTTGCATCCCATACATGGTCAGCGAGCCACTGAAACCGTTCAGGGTCGTTGTGTAGATTCATGAGCCACTCGGCGATATGCTGCCCCGAACCGCTCGTCTTTTCAGTGAAGCGATCATAAATATACGTTAGGCTATACGCTTCGCTATAGAGATCGAACCGAACGCGCAGTCTGCCTTGCGTGTGGCCTTTGGTAATCGGGATGATTGCGCTGCGATCCGATGGGTAGATTTCCGGCATCTCTGGATCGTCGCTGCTGACCGTGCCTGCTGCAGGGCACACCACAACTTCGCGCAACTGCAAAACGTCATCCGAATAGCGACGTCGCAAGGCATTCAAATGCTCGCTTACATGTTTCGAAATTCGCTTCTGCCGCTCGACATCAGCCCGGAGTGTATCTTTCGGTTCAGTCGAATTGTGAGGATAGTGAGGATTATCCTCAGTCTTCATCCGAAAAGTAAGGTGGCGTATAATCGCTGGCGGCAGAATCGGATAAGATGGCCGCTCATTTCCGAAATCCATGCATGCCCCCCGGTCAGCACAAATTCGAAGGCTAGAGCAATTGCGTAAAATTAAGAAAGAACAGTTTGGTCCATAATAGTCGGAAAGCCGTTTTGACAAGCCGCCATTCTATCATCGCCGTGCCGTCGACAGGTGGGAATGCCTTGGGGTTGTGGAATTATAGTGCCGATATTTGGAGATATGTTCTTCAGTTTCAGCGGTTTCGTAAGGTGTCTCTAGCAATGTAGGAAATCGTTTGTTCCAAACTGGCAGATGAGCAAACCCGCGCCTCTCAAAGCCCCAGCATCGCCCGCACGATCCCCGGCCACCAATCGGTGTGGTAAATCCATGCCGCTGCCACCTGCAGCGCCACGATCGGCGGCATCGCGATCACAAACACCCGGTGCAGTCGCCCTCGCGTGATCAGGTCATGCACCATCGCCGCGCCGATCATCAGGTCCACGCCTGCGGCGTTCGCCACCAGATCGGCCCAGAAATTGTCGCCGATCATGCCGATGATCCACGGGGCCAGCCAACGGCCGAACGCGGCGACCATCAGCACGCTGGTCGCGATCAGGATCAGGCGTTTGTGCGCGCTCGGTTGCTTGCGCAGGATCAGCGCCGCCACGCTCGTCACCGCGAAGATAGCCATCGTCACCAGCGGCACGATGAAGAAGCGCGGATTTTCGGGCTTCAGCGCGGCATAATGTTGCTGGCTATAAATCTCGGCGGCCAGCGCAGAGACGGTCATCACCGGGATCAGCACCAGTGCGCTCAGCCCGAGCAATTTGTGCAGATCGGTGCGCCGCGCGTTGATCAGCGTCACCTGCAGCGTCAGCACGGTCAGCCAGCCGAAGAACGAGAAGACGTGGATCACCAGCGCGAGCGGCGCCGGATAATCGGCCTTGCCGGTGAAGCGGGCGGCAATCGATCCGCCAAAGCCCATGTAAACGACGAACCATGCCACCACAACGAAGCCGATATACAGTGCCCGGTCCCGTCGGTGCCACGCGGCGAAATGCGTCTGCGTCATGCCCTGTCCCCCAAGGGGGAGAGGGACCATATCTGCATTTCTGCGTCAATGTTGCAGGGTCACCGTTCCGGCGATCATCCGGATCGTTTTCACCCCGCACCGGCAATGCGGGGTGCTCGCCTCACCGCTTGCGCACAAACTCCGCGCGCAGCACCAATCCCTTGATGCCGTCATGCTTGCAATCGATCTCCTGCGCGTCGCTGGTCAGGCGGATCGATTTGATCAGCGTGCCGCGCTTGAGCGTCTGCCCCGCGCCCTTGACGGTCAGGTCTTTGATCAGGGTCACCTGATCGCCATCGGCGAGCAGATTGCCCACCGAATCGCGCACTTCTACAGCGCCTTCGGCACCTGATTTGGCGGCAGCATCTGCCGCGCTGATCCATTCGCCGGTCGCTTCGTCATAAACGAAGGCGTCTTCATCCTCGGTCATGTTGGCGGCTCAGCTCTTGATCGTGACCAGCGGCACCGGCGTGTTCTTGGTCGATGCGTTCGCGGCGTTCGCCTTGGGCTTTTCGGCCTTGGGCTTGCGCACTTCCTTGTTCGATTTCATCTGGCCCTTGGCCATAAGACGTCCTTCGCAGGCGAGATGCCCGCCATTGCTCTACGCCGAACGGCGTCCAGTGCCTGCATCAATTCGGCTTAGCCGGTCGGCGTCGCGACACTTTCGGGCGAGGCCCCGGCCAGCACGAGATCGCCCTGATCGTCGCCATCCCAATAATGAGCGCGATCACCGCGCACATGGATCAGCACCAGCCCGGCGGTGTCGATGCCGTCCTCGAAATACAGGTCGAGGCCGGTGTTCCAATGTTCCTTGAATACGGCCTTGTCGGTCAGGATGGCGGCGGTGCCTTCGATCGATACGAAGACGGGCTTGAGCTTGAGGAAACCGGCTTTGGCCTGAAAGCCGAGCGAGACCTTGGGGTTGGCGCGGATGTCATCGATCAGGCGGGTGTTGGCCAGGCTGAAGAACCAATTGTCGCCGTCATATTCCACGTCGCGATTGTTGCTCATCGGGCGCGACGCGATGGTGCCGCCGTCCGAATGGGTGGAGAGCATCGCGAAATCGATGTCGCGCATCATCTCGGCGATCTCGGCGAGGGTCTTGGCCATGGCGTCCTGCTCCTGTTCGTTGCTGGAGCGGGTAACGCGGCTCGTTCAATTTGGTTCTACCACTCCCGGCTCGGGCAGCGCCCAATCGATTGGCGGGATACCCCGGGCCTGAAGGAAATCATTGGTCTGCGAGAAATGACGGCACCCCAGAAACCCGGTATGCGCGCTCAGCGGGGAAGGGTGCGGCGCCTTGAGCACCAGATGCCGCCCGCCTTTGTCGATCGAATCGACGAACGCAGCTTTCTTCTGGGCATGGCTCCCCCAGAGCAGGAACACCACCGGCTCGGGCTTCGCGTTGACCAATCGGATCACCGCATCGGTAAACTGTTCCCAGCCGCGCTTCTGATGCGAAGCCGCCGCGCCCATCTCCACGGTCAGCACCGCGTTGAGCAGCAGCACGCCCTGCTCGGCCCAATGCTCGAGAAAGCCGTGGCGGGCGCGGGGAATGCCGAGATCGGCTTCCATCTCCTTATAGATATTCTGAAGGCTCGGCGGGGTGCGCACGCCGGGCTGGACCGAGAAGCACAGCCCATGCGCCTGCCCCTCGCCATGATAGGGGTCCTGCCCAAGGATCACGACGCGAACCTTCTCCAGCGGCGTCAGATCGAGCGCGCGAAACCAATTGGCCGAAGCCGGGAAGATCCGCTTCCCCGCCGCTTTCTCAGCGACCAGAAACGTCCGCAACGCGACCATATAGGGCTCGGCGAATTCGCCACGCAGCGGCTCCAGCCAGCTCGGATGCAATTTGGGTTCGGCCATGCGCGGAGGTCTCCCGGAAAGCCCCGAACTGTGCAAGGGTTCCCGCATGCACGTAACCCATGATTCCGAAGCCCCCGCCGCAGAGACGATCGGCTTCGACCAGTTTCTCGCTGTCGATATCCGCGTCGGCACGATCATCGAGGCGCTGCCTTTCCCGGAGGCGCGCAAGCCCTCGTACAAGCTGCGGATCGATTTCGGCCCAGCGATCGGTATCAAACGATCCTCGGCGCAGATCACCGAGCATCACGCGCTGGAGGATCTGGTGGGCACGCAGGTGGCGGCCGTGGTCAATTTCCCGCCGCGCCAGATTGGCCCGGTAATGTCCGAAGTGCTGACATTGGGCTTCCCCGATGCCGAGGGCAAAGTGGTGCTGATGCGCCCGGACAAGCCGGTGCCGAACGGCGGACGGCTATTCTGAACCAAACGCTGGCGGTACCGCTAACATTTCTGATTGATTGCAGTCGCCCGACGGGTTTAGCCTCTCTGCAAAATAGGGAGAGGGTTATCATGAAGCTGGGCATTGCCTTGTTCGCCGCGCTGGTTGCAGTCGCGCCACTCAACGCCGGAACTCCGGTCGCCGCCGATCCGGTGATGATCAACGATGCCAATCCGGCGAGCTTCCAGGTCTATGGCGTTGCCGCCAAGCCGAAGACGGTGGTCGATGATGGCGTCGAGGGCGGCCGTGCGTTGCCGGTCCAGGTCTCGGGCAACGGCACGCCTTATGCGGTGGGCGTCAACGTGCCGATCACCAAGGCGATCAAGAAAGGCGACAAGATCACCGTCTATTTCTGGGCCAGGCTTCAGGGCACCGGCTCGGCCAGCATCGCCTCCGCGCAGCTCCAACTGGCGAGCGCGCCCTATACCAAGATCTTCGGCGAAGGCGTGACGATCACCCCGGCATGGAAGCTGTTTCAGGTGACGGGCGTGGCCGATGCGGCTTATCCCAAGGGTACGCTAAACGCCGCCTTCCACCTCAACACCGGCAATCACACCGTAATGATGGGCGCAGTCGCGGTTCTCAATGCGGGCCAGTGATTGGGGCTGAATCAGGCGCGGACCACTGTCACCAGATAATTGAGCGTTTCGTTCTCCGAAATGACGAAGCCGCGCGCGGGCGAGAAGCTTAGCCCCGAACGGTCGATCACGCGCAGCCCCGCATCGGCTAGCAACGCCTCCAGTTCCTCCGGTGTAAGGAAGCGATTCCAGTCGTGCGTCCCCTTGGGGATCGCGCCCAGACCCTCGCCCAGCGTGATCATCGCTACCTTAGACAGCGGCGTCCGGTTCGGGGTCGACAGGATCATCAGCCCGCCCGGCGCCAGCGCGGCGGCCAGCCCGCCGACGAAAGCGGCCGGATCGCTGACATGCTCGATCACTTCCATCGACACGACCAGATCGAAGCTGCGGCCCGCAAGATCCTCGATCCCGCCCGCCACATAGGCAAGGTCGAGGCCCGCCGCTGTGGCATGCGCCCGCGCCGCGCCGATATTCTCGGCCGCGGCATCCACCCCGGTCATCGCTGCGCCGAGTCGCGCCAGCGGCTCAGTCAAAAGCCCCGCGCCACAGCCGACATCCACACCGGTGCGCCCGGCGAGCGGCGCGAAAGACAGCCCGTCGCCGCCCCAATGCGCGTCCACTGCCGCGCGGATATAGCCCAGCCGCGCCGGGTTCAGCCGGTGCAGCATCGCCGAGGAACCCTTGGGGTCCCACCAGTCCGCCGCGAGCTTGCCGAAATGCTCAGCTTCACGCGCGTCAATAGTTGCTATCATTGCCTTGGCCATGCGCGGCTCCTATCAGCCTGCCTTCCTGATCCCAAGGCCCGGAAGCAAGATCCTACCCATGGCGCGTATCGTAATGAAGTTCGGCGGAACGTCGATGGCGGGCATCGAGCGCATCCGCAGCGTCGCCCAGCGGATCAAGCGCGAGCATGACGCGGGCAACGAAATCGCGGTCGTCGTCTCGGCGATGGCGGGCGAAACTGATCGTCTGATCGGCTTTTGCCGCGAAGCCTCGGCGCTCTACGACCCACAGGAATATGACGTCGTCGTCTCGGCAGGCGAGCAGATCACCAGCGGCCTGCTGGCGATCACGCTCCAGGCGATGGGCGTGCCCGCGCGTTCATGGCTCGGATCGCAGATCGCGATCTGGACCGATAGCGCACATGCCAAGGCACGCATTCAATCGATCGAGGCCGCCGGGCTCGAAGCGGGCTGGGCACGCGGCGAAGTCGCCGTGATCCCGGGCTTCCAGGGCGTGACCACCGAGGAACCCGGCCGCGTCACCACGCTGGGTCGTGGTGGATCGGATACCTCGGCAGTGGCGGTGGCAGCAGCGGTCAAGGCCGATCGCTGCGACATCTACACGGACGTGGACGGGGTCTATACCACCGATCCGCGCATCGTGCCGCGGGCGCGCAAGCTCAAGAAAGTTACTTACGAAGAGATGCTCGAGCTCGCCAGCGTCGGGGCCAAGGTGCTCCAGACCCGCTCGGTGGGCCTGGCGATGAAGGAAAAGGTTCGCGTTCAGGTGCTGTCGTCGTTCACCGGCGACACTGCGCCGATGGCGGACACACTGCCCGGTACGATGATCGTGGGCGAAGAGGAGATTCAGGACGTGGAAAGCCAGCTCATCACCGGCATCGCGCATGACAAGAACGAAGCGAAGATCACGCTGACCGCAGTGCCCGACAAGCCGGGTGCGGTCGCGGCGATCTTCGCGCCGCTCGCCGATGCCAACATCAATGTCGATATGATCATCCAGAATATCGCGCATCAGAGCGCGGGGTCGGCCAGCGCGACCGACGTGACCTTCACGGTGCCGCTCGCCGATCTGGTGCGCTCGATCGAGGCGCTGAATCAGGCCAAGAGCGAGATCGGCTTCGCCACGCTGCTGCAGGACACGCGCGTCGCCAAGGTTTCGGTGGTGGGTGTCGGTATGCGCAGCCATGCCGGTGTCGCCTCCACGATGTTCAGCACGCTGGGTGCGCGCGGCATCAATATCCAGGCGATCACCACCAGCGAGATCAAGGTCTCGGTGCTGATCGACGAGGACGAGACCGAGCTGGCAGTGCGTGTGCTCCACACCGCTTATGGCCTGGATTCCGAAGAGGCGGCCTGACTCCGGCGCGGCGCTCTGCTAGGGGCGCCGCCGTGACCGAGATTCTGCCCATACGCGTCGCCGCACTTTACCAGTTTGTGCGGTTCGACGACCTCCCTGCGATCCAGCGGGTGCTCGATGGCGCTTGCCACGCAAATGGCGTGAAGGGCACGCTGCTGCTCGCGCCCGAGGGGATTAACGGCACCATTGCGGGCACCAACGAGGGTATCGGCGCGGTGCTTGACCATATCCGTACGCTCCCCGGCTGCGCGGCGATCGAAGTCAAGGAATCGCGCGCCGCGACGATGCCGTTTCACCGGATGAAAGTTCGCCTCAAGCGCGAGATCGTCACCATGGGGCAGCCCGATGTGAACCCGCTCGCCACGGGCCATTATGTCGCACCCGAAGACTGGAACGCGCTGATCGCCGAACCCGGCACGATACTGATCGATACGCGCAATGATTATGAAGTCGCGCTCGGTACCTTTGCCGGCGCGACCGATCCGCACACCAAAAGCTTCAGCGAATTCCCCGGCTGGTTTCGCGCACACCGCGCGGAGTTCGGCGAAGCGCCCAAGGTCGCGATGTTCTGCACCGGGGGCATCCGCTGCGAAAAATCGACTGCCTTCCTCAAGGCGGAGGGGATCGAGCAGGTATACCACCTCAAGGGCGGCATCCTCGCATATCTCGAACATGTTCCGCCCGAGCAGAGCCGTTGGGAAGGCGAGTGTTTCGTCTTCGATGAACGGGTGAGCGTCTCGCACGGTCTGAAGCCCGGCGATTATGAACTCTGCCGGGCCTGCCGCCTTCCGCTCGGCGCGGAGGAAAGGGCATCGCCGCTCTACGAAGCCGGCATTTCCTGCTCTGCCTGCCATGCGACGCGCACCGACGAACAGCGTGCCCGCTATGCCGAGCGCCAGCGTCAGGAAGCACTCGCTGCCGCACGTGGCGAGGCGCATGTCGGCGCCACCTATTCCGACGCCGACTGAGCGAAGCGCGAAAACCGCCATGATCCGGTCGCGTTGCCGCCGCATCCCCTGTGCTTGGTGGCGCCCGTGAAGGTGCGTCTACCCCGATTTCGGCTGGAGCCGGGGCTGTTCCGCCGTCGCGGGGCTGCGTTCTTCCTCGCGCTCGCCATCGAGCTGCTCCTGGTCCTGCTCCTTCTGTTCATGATCCCGCCCACGCCGGGCAATAAAAAGGCCGGTAACACCCCCACTTTCTCGATATCGACTGATAAGGACGAAGCCGATTCGAGCGAGGCGACCAAGGCCGAGGCCAAACCCGCCGAAAAGAGCGCGGCGCGCCCGCCCCT
>SEFZ01000079.1 GCA_004173185.1 Sphingomonadales bacterium
TGGCCGATTGCGAGACGATGTTCGCGGCGAAATCGCTGGTGAATGCGCTCGGCGGCAATCTGCTCGAAGGGCGACAGACCGGGCTCGACTATGACGTCACCAGCCTGTCGGCGGTCAATTTCAACACGACCATTGCCGAGGCCGAAAACGCCGACGTGATCCTGCTCGTCGGCACGAACCTTCGCTGGGAAGCGCCGCTGATCAACACGCGCGTCCGCAAGGCGGCGTGGAAGAAGGGCGCGAAGGTTTTCGCCATCGGCCCCGAAACCGACCTGACGTACAAGGTGCAGTGGCTCGGCGACGACGCTTCGCTCGTTGCGAAGCTGCCCGCGGCGGTGCTCGACGCGCTCAAAGGCGCCGAGCGGCCGATGCTGATCTTCGGCGGTGGCGCTTTGTCGGTGCCCGGCGTCCATGGCGCGGGCCTCGCGCTCGCCAAGTCGGTGAACGCGGTGAAAGATGGCTGGAACGGCTTTAACGTCGTGCATTTCTCGGCGGCGCGCATGGGGTCGCTGATGCTCGGCTACGGCCTGCCCGGCGGGATCAAGGATGTGATCGCGGCGAAGCCGAAGCTCGCCTTCTTCCTCGGCGCCGACGAGGTCGATTTCGCGGCGCTGCCCGATACGTTCAAGGTCTATGTCGGCCATCATGGCGACAAGGGCGCGCATGCCGCCGACGTCATCCTGCCCGCCGCGGCGTGGACCGAAAAGGACTTCACCACGGTTAACACCGAGGGCCGCGTTCAGCGCAGCGAGAAAGCGGTGTTCGCACCCGGTGACGCGCGCGAGGACTGGAGCATTTTCCGCGCGCTCGCCGACGCGCTCGGCGTGACGCTCGGTTTCGACAGCTTCGCGCAGTGCCGCGCGGCGATGATCGCCGCAGTGCCGGCGCTCGGCGTCGAAGGCCTCGCCGATTACGGCTGGCCAAAAGACTTTAAGGACTTGCCGAAGCTGGGCGCGAAGCCCGAGGCGCGCGCGATCCCGTCGCCGATCAAGGATTTCTACCTCACCAACGCCATCTGCCGCGCGTCGCCGACGATGCAGCGCTGCTCGGAAGAGCTGATCCATGGCGCAGACTTGGCGGAGGCCGCGGAATGAACCCCGTGCATGCGATTGCCAGCGTGCTGCTGGTCGGGATGGGCTATTCGGTCTGGCGCGGGTTCAATCCGCGCAAGTCGGAACGGCCCGGCCCGCATAACGGCTGGCGCAACCAAGACGGGACCCGGAAATGA
Organism: Sphingomonadales bacterium; assembly: GCA_004173185.1. Classification (GTDB taxonomy): domain Bacteria; phylum Pseudomonadota; class Alphaproteobacteria; order Sphingomonadales; family Sphingomonadaceae; genus Sphingomonas. The sequence continues at coordinate 1,229 of SEFZ01000079.1, forward strand.
CCGAGACCTTCATTTCCTGGGGCATGGATCCGAATTGGGCATGGGGCGTCGCGACGATCGCGGGCATCCTGCTGATCGCGCTGCCGCTGATGCTCAGTGTCGCGATGATCATTTATGCCGACCGCAAGATCTGGGCGGCGATCGCGCTGCGTCGCGGCCCGAACGTCGTCGGTCCCTTTGGCTTGCTGCAAAGCTTCGCCGACGGCCTGAAAGTGTTCCTGCAGGAAACGATCATCCCGACGGGCGCGAACCGCGGGCTGTTCCTGATCGCGCCGATCATCACTTTCACCGTCGCGCTGATGGCGTGGGCGGTGATCCCGTTCAATTCGGGCGCGGTGCTTGCCGACATCAACGTCGGGCTGCTCTACATTCTCGCGATCTCGTCGCTCGGCGTGTATGGCGTGATCCTGTCGGGCTGGGCGTCGAACTCGAAATATCCCTTCTTTTCGGCGATGCGCGCTTCGGCGCAGATGATCAGCTATGAAGTTTCGATCGGGTTCATCCTGATCGGCGTCGTGCTCTTTGCCGACAGCTTTAACATGAACGAGATCGTCAAAGCGCAGCAGGGCCATGGGCTCGGTATCGTCAACGCGTTCGGCTTCAACCTGCTGCTCTTTCCGCTCGCGGTGATGTTCCTGATCTCGTCGCTTGCCGAAACCGCGCGCGCGCCGTTCGATCTGACCGAGGCCGAGAGCGAACTCGTCGCGGGCTATCAGACCGAATATTCCTCGATGGCCTTCGCGCTCTTCTGGCTCGGCGAATATGCCAACGTATTGCTGATGTGCACGCTCAACGCGGTGCTGTTCTGGGGCGGCTGGCTGCCGCCGCTCAACATCGACCTGATCCCGTGGTTCGACATTCCGGGCTGGGTCTGGTTGTTCGGCAAGATTCTGTTCTTCTTCTTCGTCTTCAGCTGGGTGAAGGCGACCGTCCCACGCTACCGCTACGACCAGCTGATGCGGCTGGGCTGGAAAATCTTCCTGCCGATTTCGCTTCTCTGGATCTTCCTGATCTCCGGCTATCTTATGCTGACGAGGTACTCATGACCACCATCGCCCATCTCGTCAAAAGCTTCACGCTGTGGGAGTTCGTCAAAGCCCATTGGCTGACGCTGCAATATTTCTTCAAGCCGAAGGCGACGATCAACTATCCGTTCGAGAAGAACCCGCTGTCGCCTCGTTTCCGCGGTGAGCATGTGCTGCGGCGTTATCCGAATGGCGAAGAGCGCTGCATCGCCTGCAAGCTCTGCGAAGCGGTGTGTCCGGCGCAGGCGATCACGATCGAGGCCGAGCCGCGCGAGGATGGCTCGCGCCGCACGACGCGCTACGACATCGACATGACCAAGTGCATCTATTGCGGCTTCTGTCAGGAAGCGTGCCCGGTCGATGCGGTGGTCGAGGGGCCGAACTTCGAATTCGCGACCGAAACGCGCGAAGAACTGCT
>SEFZ01000080.1 GCA_004173185.1 Sphingomonadales bacterium
GGAAGCGTCGCACGACGACGAACGACAGACTGAAGGACTTTAGGCAGCCGCATGAGCGACACCGAAAACGAAAAGCCGAAACTGGGCATGCGCGCGCCGCTGGGCCTTAAGCGCACCGTCGAGACGGGCAAGGTGAAGCAGAGCTTCAGCCATGGCCGCTCGAACACCGTGGTGGTCGAAGTGAAGCGCCGTCGCGTGCTCGGCCCGCAGGGTACGCCGGTCGAGGAAGTGGTACAGGCTCCCGAGCCCGTCGCCGCGCCCGCCCCTGCGCCCGCGCCCGCTCCGGCCCCCGCGCCGCGCCCGCCGGTCTCGAACGAGACTGCGCAGGAGCGCCAGGCACGCATGCTGCGCGAAGCCGATGCCCATCGGATGCAGTCGCTTGAAGACGCGCGCCATCGCGAAGACCGCGAGCGCACCGAAGCAATCGAAGCAGAAGCGCGCCGCGTATCGGAACGTACCCAGGCCGAAGCCGCCGCTGCCGAAGCCGCGAAAGCGCCCAAGCCTGTGCCCGCGCCTACGCCTGCACCTGCGCCGAAAGCCGCCGAGCCTGTTCCCGCACCCGCGCCGGTTGTCGAAGCCGCTCCGGCTGCTCCGGCACCAGCGACCGCACCCGTGCCGGCTCCCGCGCCTGCTCCCGCTCCGGCTCCAGCGCCTATCAGCGTCGGGCTCGATCCGAACCGTCCTGCCCCGCGCCGCTTCACCCCGGTCGCGCGTCCCGAAATCCCCAAGCCGCAGCCCAAGCCGGCTCCGCGCGAGGAAGCACCCGCTGCTCCCGCCGCATCGGCGCAGCCATCGACCTCTGCGCGTCCGCTGCCTTCGAGCGGCGCCCCCAAGCGCCCAGAGCCGCCCGCGCGCCCGAGCCGCAATGCAGGTCGTCCCGGCGACGACCGCCGCCAGTCCGGCAAGCTCACGGTAAATCGTGCGCTTGGCGACAATGACGGTGCACGTGCGCGTTCGCTGGCAGCGCTCAAGCGCGCTCGCGAAAAAGAACATCGCCGCATGGGCGGTCCGCGCGAGGTCCAGGCCAAGCAGGTTCGCGACGTTCAGGTGCCCGAGACGATCACGGTGGGCGAACTCGCCAATCGTATGGCCGAAAAGGGCGGCGACCTGATCAAGGCGCTATTCAAGCTCGGCGTGCCATCGGCAATGGGCGACACGATCGACCAGGATACCGCTGAGCTGATCGTCACCGAATTCGGCCACAACATCGTTCGCGTCAGCGATTCGGACGTCGATCTGCTGATCGATACCGTCGATGAGGACGAAGGCACGCTGAAGACGCGCCCGCCGGTCGTCACGATCATGGGCCATGTCGATCACGGCAAGACTTCGCTGCTCGATGCGCTGCGCGACACCAATGTGGTGCGCGGCGAAGCCGGTGGCATTACCCAGCATATCGGCGCCTATCAGGTTACCCTGAAGGACAAGTCGAAGATCACCTTCCTCGATACGCCGGGCCACGAAGCGTTCAGCCAGATGCGCGCGCGCGGCGCGAACGTCACCGACATCGTCATCCTCGTGGTGGCAGCCGATGATGGGCTGATGCCGCAGACGATCGAGGCGATCAACCACACCAAGGCCGCCGGCGTCCCGATGATCGTGGCGATCAACAAGATCGACAAGCACGATGCCAACGCTCAGCGCGTGCGCGAGCGCCTGCTCGAGCATGACGTGCAGGTCGAAGCCATGGGCGGCGACACGCAGGACGTTGAAGTCTCGGCGCTCAAGAAGACCGGCCTCGACGAGCTGATCGAGAAGATCCAGCTTCAGGCCGAACTGCTCGAACTGCGCGCCAATCCGGATCGTGCCGCCGAAGGCACTGTGATCGAAGCCAAGCTCGACAAGGGTCGCGGCCCGGTCGCGACCGTGCTGGTCGGCCGTGGCACGCTCAAGGTGGGTGACGTGTTCGTCATCGGCGCCGAGAGCGGCAAGGTTCGCGCACTGGTCGACGACAAGGGCAAGCAGCTCAAGGAAGCTGGTCCCTCGACGCCGGTCGAAGTGCTTGGCCTTTCGGGCGTTCCGATGGCTGGCGACACGTTGCAGGTTGTCGAGAATGACGCACGCGCCCGCGAAATCGCGGAATATCGCGCCAGCGTGATCCAGAACAAGCGCACCACCAACGCGCCTGCCAGCCTCGAGAGCATGTTCTCGGCGCTCAAGGAAAAGCAGACGATGGAATATCCCATCGTCGTCAAGGCGGACACGCAGGGCACGGTCGAGGCGATCGTCGCGGCGATCAACAAGATCAGCACCGACGACATCAAGGCACGTGTGCTGCACGCAGGCGTTGGCGGCATCACCGAGAGCGACGTGACGCTCGCGGGCGCCAGCGGCGCGCCGATTATCGGCTTCAACGTGCGTCCGAATGCGAAGGCACGCGAGATCGCCGATCGCCAGAAGGTCGCGTTCAAATATTACGACGTGATCTATGAGCTCACCGACGAGATCCGCGCCGGCATGGCCGGTCAGCTCGGGCCGGAAGCGTTCGAAACGGTCGTCGGCCGCGCCGAAATCCGCGACGTCTTCTCGGCAGGCAAGACCGGCAAGGCCGCTGGTCTGCTGGTCACCGAAGGCGTTATCCGCAAGGCGCTCAAGGCACGCATCACCCGCGACGACGTCATCATCTACCAGGGCGAAATCGCTTCGCT
>SEFZ01000006.1 GCA_004173185.1 Sphingomonadales bacterium
ATCATCCTGTGGAGCATTGCCAGCGAGATCGCCCGCCACCCCAGCCGCCGCCATCATGGTCGTCGTCCGTCGCGTGGCGGGCGATCTCGCTGGCAATGCTCCACAGGATGATCGGCAATGCGCCGCCATCCCCGCCGCCGCCGCGATAGCGCCGTCCGCCGCGTCCCCCGAAGATCATCGGGAGCACGAAGAAGGCGACGACGATGCCGATGAACAGCACCCCGAACGGGAAGCCGCCACCGCCGTTGCGGCTGCCCGCGGGGCCGCGTGCATCCGCCGCCGCCTTGGCCTTGGCCTCCGCAGCCTCGAGCGGCAGCTTCATCTGCTCGCCGATCGCCTGCGCGCCGGCAACGATGCCGCCGGGCATGTCGCCTTCCTTGAATTTGGGAATGATGATCTGGTTGATGATCTGGCTCGAGAGCGCGTCGGTCATGATCGGCTCTAGCCCGTAGCCGACTTCGATCCGCACTTTGCGCTCGTTGGGCGCGACGATCAGGAGGATGCCGTTATTGGCTTCCTTGTCGCCAAGCCCCCAGGCGCGACCGAGTCGATAGCCATAATCCTCGATCGGATAATCTTCGAGGTTGGGGATCGTCGCGACGACGAACTGGCGCGTCGTATCCTTTTCGATGCCTTCCGAAAGCTGGGTGAGCTGCGCCACCTGTTCCGCGGAAAGTATCTTGGCCGCATCGACCACCGGCTCGCGGTCACGCTTCGGAAAATTCTGCGCGGTCGCCGTGAGCGGCGTCAGCGTCAGCAGCAGGACCAGCAGGCCACGCAACAATCTCATGAACTAATCTCTCGAATAATGCCTTCGCTGCCGGCGAGGATGCCGGCCGACATATCGCCCTTCTTGAAGTGCGGCAGGATCGCTTCCTGGATGATCGTGGCCGCCTCGTCGTTGGTCAGCGCTTTCTCCAGCCCCTTGCCGACTTCGATGCGCACTTTGCGATCCACGGGCGAAACGACGAGCAACACGCCATCGTTGATGTCCTTGCGCCCGATGCCCCAGAAATTGCCAAGCTCGCGGCCATAATCCTCGATGGTCTGTCCGCCGAGGGTCTTCACCGTGACGACCACGAACTGATGCTTGGTGCGCATCTCCACACTCGCCAATTGCGCGGCAAGCTTGGCCTCCGGGGTTTGCGGCAAGATGTCCGCCGCATCGACCACGCGCCCGGTCAGTTCGGGAAACGCATAGCCGGCGGGCGGAACCTTGGGAGGCGTGGCGGCGCTACAGGCTGCCAGCGCCCCGCAAAGCAGGAGTGCGCGCAGTTTCAGCTGCCGTTACCGAAACTGACCGTCGGCGCGACGTCTGCACCGGCCTTGGCTTCGAACGGCACCATCGGCTTGGCGCCGTGGAAAATCTTCGCGCCGATCGCATCGGGGAAGGTGCGGATGAGCGTGTTATAGCTCTGCACCGAAGCGTTATAATCGCGGATCGAGATCGCAATGCGGTTCTCAGTGCCTTCGAGCTGGCTCATGAACGTCGCGAAATTGGCCTGGCTCTTGAGGTCCGGATAGGCCTCCTGAAGCCGCTGGAGCGACAGGGTCAGGCCATTTTGCGCCTGATTGAACGCCGCGACCTTGGCCGGATCGGTAAGATCGTCGCCGCTCAGCTGGATGCGATTCGCACCGGCGCGGGCATTGGTCACATCGCTCAGGATCTTGCCTTCGGACGCGGCGGCACCCTTCACGGTTTCGACAAGGCCGGGGATCAAATTGGCGCGGCGTTGATAATTGGTCTGCACGTCGGCCCATTTGGCCTTGGCGGCTTCCTCGGCAGTCGGAACGCTATTGAGCCCGCAGGCCGACAGCATCGCAGCCGCTGCAAGAGCCAGAACAGCACGCATCTTCATTGCATTCCTCCACCAAAGTGCCTTGCTCTAATACGGCACTCGCGCAAGATGGCGAAGACGAAATCGGAAACAAGAGGGAGACTCACCGATGCTCAAGGAATTCCAGGCATTCATTGCGCGCGGCAACGTGCTCGATCTCGCCGTTGCGGTGATCATCGGCGCGGCATTCGGCAAGATCGTCAGCTCGCTGACCGACGATATTCTGATGCCGCTGATCGGCAAGGTTTTCGGTGGACTCGATTTTTCGAGCTATTTCCTGATCCTCGGCGACGTGCCGGCGGCTCTGGTCGGCTCGTCCGATTATGAAGCACTCAAAAAGGCCGGCGTGCCGCTGCTCGGTTATGGTGCCTTCATCACCGTGGCGGTCAATTTCCTCATCGTCGCCTTCATCATCTTCATGGTCATCCGTTCGGTGAACAAGGTGATGCCCAAGGCCGAGGAAGCGCCCGCAGCGGCTCCGGTCGAGGCTGCGGACATCGCATTGCTCCGCGAAATCCGCGACGAACTGCGCAAGAAGGCTTAGCCTCTAACGGTCACCCCGGCCTTGTGCCGGGGGACACCGGGCGGCAGCCAACGGACTGGAGGCTCCAGCCGCCAACTTCGCGGCGCCGTCGCCCCCCGGCACAGGCCCGGGAGTTACAAAATAAGAGCAAACCCGGTTCGGGTTAAGCGGCGGCCAGTTCTTCCGCGACGGCATTGGCAAGGCTGGTGCCGTCAAGAATGCGCGCAGTCTCGTCGCGAACCCGCGCCATCGCCAGCCGGATCCCGCAAGCGGCCTCGTCCTTGCAATCGTTGCAGGGGCGATAGGCGGTGCGGCTGACGCAGGGCACCAAGGCCAGCGGCCCTTCGATCACCCGAATGATCTCGCCCAGCGAAATCAGATGGGCGGCGCGCGCGAGCCGATATCCGCCCATCTTGCCGCGCGTCGAGACGAGGAACCCCGCCTCGCGCAGATCGGCAAGGATGAGTTCGAGGAACTTGCGCGGCACATTGGCTTCGGCAGCAATCCGGTTCATCGGAATCGGATTGCCCGCGGCGGGTTCGCCGGCAAGAAAAAGCATCGCACGCAACGCATAACGGGACCGCTGGGTCAGCATCGCCAAGCCCATGCCAAGCGAATGCCCGATTGTGAAGGGCTTGGCTCCGGTATGCCCTTTTATTTCCCGCACATGTGCTTATATGGATACTGCCGGGTTCGCCCGGCTATGAGGATAAACGACGGCGTGCAATAGGCGCAGCGGACCCGGGGGCAGTACCCGGCGGCTCCACCATAACCGGTGGTGTATCTGGACACCGTTTCTGACGGGGCCGAACCGGTACGGGGGACACCGGGCAACAGAAGTCCCCCACTTTGCCCTATAATTTGAACGGCTGGCGCTCGCCATAAGTGAAGCTGCGCCACACCCATTCGGCGGGGCCGAAGCGATAGCGCTTGAGCCACCAGATGCTGAAGGCGATCTGTAGCGCATAGAAACCGAGCGCCAGCAGCAGAGAGAAGGTCGCGCCCGCATACGGCAGCAGACCGAGACCAAAGCCATAGAACACGAAGAAGAAGAGCAGGCTCTGCGTCAGATAATTGGTCAGCGCCATCTGTCCGGCGGCGCCCAGTCCGCTCAGCAGCCGCTTCATTCGCCCCTTGTGCCACAGCACCACCAACGTGGCGGCATAGCCGAGTGGCAGGAGCAATTGGCTGGTGCGCCCGAGCAGGTTCATCCCGTAATTCCAGGGCGACGGCACCTTGATCCCCAGATTGTACAATAGCGGCCCGATACCCGCGATCAGCAGCCCCGAGACGAGCAGGATCGGCGCCCATTTGCGGAAACCCGCTGCGTAAAGCTGGGTGTTCTGCATCCAGCCCTGCCGGAAAATCCAGCTACCGAGCAGGAAGCGGCCGAGAATCCAGCCGAGATAGGCCGGACCGATCGGCATCAGGTATAATTCGGCGGTGGAGCCGATCCAGAGCTCGCGAACATAAGCGAGATAATCATGGCCCATGAACACCGCATAGCGCCGCGCGGTGCCCGCATCCTGTATGGCGACCCACCAGGGCGCCTGCCCCTGCGGCACGGTCATGTCGGCATAGAGCCGCAGGGCGACCGTCGTCAGCAGCGTCAGCGCCAGACCGGCAACTAGCAGCGCCCAGTTCGGCCAGCGCCGCGTGAGGATCAGCAGGAAACCCATCGCGGCGTAAGCGTTGAGGATGTCGCCCATCCACAGCAGCAAGGCGTGCGCGACGCCTAGGATGAGGAGGAAACTCAGCCGGCGCAGATAAAGCCGCGTGCCGTCCGCGCCGCGCGCCTGCGCCCGATCGAGGAACAGCGCGAAGCCCAGCCCGAACAGCATTGAGAACAGCGCCTGCGCCTTACCCTGCATCAGCCAGCTCGAAAGCGGCCCGACCACCCGATCGACCGGTGCGAGCCAGAGCTTGTCGAGAATATCCGGCGCCATCGCCAGATCGGCATGCTCGAAAAGGTTCATCCAGAGGACGCCGAACAGCGCGAAGCCGCGAATGATGTCGAGTTCGGGCATCCGGTCCGTGCCGGTTACCGCCATGGCTTGCGCCGTCATGTGCGTTTCCCCCGCACGTCGAAATCACGTGCCTGCATAATTCAGCATGTTCGCGGGAAAGACACAACCGTGCGGCAAGTATCGCCATGCACTGTCCGAAATATCCAATCCCTTTATTTGCGCATCCCTGAAGATCGTGACCGGACGGTGGAGCCGTTCAGCGCAGTCGAAGGGATTTTCATGATCGCGATGAAGTTTCGTCTGGCCGGGATTGCCGCCGCAGTCTTCGCCGTCTCCACTGCAACTCCGGCGCTTGCCGGCACCGGGTGCAATGGGGTGGTCAACATCTTCGTCTGGGGCTGTGCGCCGTGGGACAATAATAACGGGCCGAACTACCCGTATTATCGCAAAAAGGCCGTGACGATCCCCAAGCAGGGTACCCAGATCGTCACCAAGGATGGCGTCCAGATGGCGCTGCGCAACGGCACCTATTATCCGCTGATCGGCAATTGCGGCGGATGCCTGCTCGGCAACGACGCGGGCAGCTTACGGGTTTGGACGCAGTGAGGCACATGCACGCGTTTGCGACCGCCCTGGCCGCCTTCTGCCTCGCTGGAACTGCGCACGCGCAGGATGCCGAGCGCGTGTTTCAGCCGGGCGAACTGGTAAAGCCGGGCGGCGGCGCGACCTGGAAGATCCTGCAATGCCGCCCCGAGCGAGTGAGCCGCGACATCGAATGCGAGTTCGTCGTCTGGAAGAATGGCGGCGCAGCCAGCATCCGGAACTGGATGATGGCCAGCCAGATCGCCGCGGGCGAAGCGCGCGTGAAGGAAGCCGAGGCGCTTGCCGGCATGACCGAGATGCCGCCCACGCCCCCGGCTGCGGAGCCCGCAACGCCTTTGCCCGCTGCACCCGCTCCCCCTGCGTCGCCAGACGCGATGCCCCCGGCAACCGATCCGGCGGCGCCGCAATGAGGGTGCTATCGGCGGCGGCCGCGCTTCTGGCGACAGCATCGGCCGCGCATGCGCAACAGGCGCTGGTCTATCTCCCCGCAGGCGCGATCCTGGAGACCGGCGGGGGCCAGACCCTCAAGATACTCAAGTCGGTCAAGCATCCGCAGTATAATTGGACGCTGTGCGACGTGGTTGCGTGGAAGAATGGCGGGGCGGCGAGCGCCGTTTCCACCACCGACTGTGCCGATCTGCTCAAGGCCGTCAACGCGGCGCGCGATGCCAAGGGGCTCCCGTGGCTTACCGCAGCGCAGATCCGTGTGGGGCCACAAGTGGCGGGTGCTGCGGCACCGGCCATCCCTGCGGCCGCTCCGCCAGCGATGGCCCTGACCGGAAAGTGCGGGCGCACCGCATATATCGGCCCGGTTCCGGGCACGACGCCGGCATCCACGGCATTGTTCAAGCGCCGGATCGCCGATCTCTATACGATGGCGGAGCGCGCGCCCTATTATTACGGCGTGACCTTCGAAGCCTTCAAGACGGGCGCTCCCATCCGTAACACCGTCAGCAACCAGCCCGGCGTCGGCGCGGTTCGCGTCAATTCGGGCGCGCCGGTGAACGCGCTGATGTACCCGGTCTCCAGCACCTATGTCGTGTGCGAGCAATCGCCGGGTCAGGCCGAGCGCCGCCGCATCGTCAATTCGCATTATTGTTTCGTGAGCGCGGTCAACGAATGGATCTGTGCGGGCGGAGGAGGACCGCCCCCGCTGATCACTTCGTTGCGCTGATCCGGTCCGCGGCTGCGGGGTGAAGGCCCTGCAGCCCGGCACCGTTCAAATCCCGCCGCACATCGGCCGAGCGCCGCATGATTTCGCGCGGGGAATTGAAATATTCGGTGGGCGACATGCCCATATAATCGCGGAAATCGCGGTTGAAATGCGCCTGATCGAAATAGCCATCGTCGATCAGGCCGGTCAGCGGCTTGTCGAGCACGCCGCGCACGCGCTCGAGCGTACGCTGGAAGCGCTTCTGGCGGAGCAACGCCTTGGACGGGAAGCCGAACGCTTTCAGGCACAAACGGCGCAAGGTGCGCTCCGAAACATTCGCGGCGGCGGCAAAGGCGGCAACGTCTTCCGGCACGTCGAGCAATGCATGGTGGACCATCGCGATGCGCGGATCAGGCGCGCGGCGCGATTGCATCCGCGCGACCAGCCAGCCATCGAGCGCAGCGGCGATCGCGGCATCGTCGGACGCTGCGTCGATTGCCCCGGCGATGGCATCCGCTTCCTCGCGCCCGATCACATCGGCCAGCTCACACACGTCATTGCTGAGCGAATCGGCAGACACATCGAACAGATGCGCCCAGCCAACCGGCGTAAGCCCTGCGCCGAGCAGCATCCCCGCTCCCGTCGGCCCGAACATGCCAGATCGGTCAGTCGGCCCAAACAAAGCCGCGCGCTCGGCCGCCGGGCCTGAATAGCCATCGACGGTGAGGATCCATTCGCCGCGCGGGGCGAAGCGGATATTGCCCGGCCCGGCCAGATAATGATCCTGCATCGGCCCAAAGGTCTCGACGATATAATAAGCGTCGATCAGCCCGTTCAGCGCCGGCGAAGGGCGCAGCATGCGAACCGAGACGGGGGGCGGGCCAGCGTTCATCACGGCATCTCGATCAAGAGGATGGAGGCGTATAGGAGACTCGAACGCCGCGAAGTTTGCATGGCGGGGGCTTGCGAGTCTCGCTGAAAGAATCGCCGGCTGGTTATTCGGCTGCGCGCCGATAGCGCGCGATCAGGGCGCGCCATATTCCGGGAATATCAGCTCCACCGCAGACTTGAGATCGTCGACGGCCGGCAGCAGCCCGTAATGATCGAGCAATCGCCGCACCAGCGTCGCGCGGTGCGTGCCGATGCCCGGCAGCGCTTCGAAGCCGGGACGATCGGGATCGGCGAGGCGATCGGCAAGATCGCCTAGCGTGCGATAGCCCGCCCGCACCAACGTGGCGCGCAGGGCCGGCGGCAGGATCGACTGGCTTACCGGCAGTTCCCGGTCGCTCGCGCCCGGCATGCGAGCGCGCAACCGGGTGCCGGCAGCCTTTTCGCGTTTGAGCCCGCGCCGGATATGGCCGAGTTGCGCCGAACTGAGCCCCAGCGTGCGGCCGATCTGGCGATAGGAGCGCCCCGCGGCACGCAGCGCGCGCGCTTCCTCGAGATTGAACGTGGCGAGTTGCGACGGGCTCAGCATCGCATCCCGGCTACGCCGTTCGCGCTGCGCGCCAAAACGAAAAAGCAGCCAGCTTTGCCACCCGGTTCGTCCGCTACAGCATTGCAGGCAGGACAAGGGCTTCCCGAACAACCCAATGTCTTTGTGCAATACCCTTTACTGCTGATTGCAAAGTTGCGCAGCTATGCCACCATCTCCAAACAGGCGTGGAGGGGGGTGCGAATGCAGCTAGCTTCGGAAAACCGGGCAAGGATGCGCTTTTTTGCGCCCGCTCCCGAACTCACACGCTATCTTACCGCGATCTATCTCAACGATATCGACGTGGTGCCCGGGGATCGGATGGCGGACATGCTCCATCCCGAATGGGCCAATTTGCGGTTCATGGAAGGCGATCCGGGCACAGGGTCGATCGGCCCGGGCGAGATGGAGCCTACGCCAATTTGCGTCCTTGCCGGCCCGACCTGCCATGCCACCCGGTTTCAAACGGGGACGGTGCGCAGTTGGGGAATCGGTTTCCTGCCGCTGGGCTGGAGCAAATTCGTCCCGGTATCGGCCGAAAGCTATGCCGATCGCGCCATCGATGCCGAACAGGATCCGGCATTCCGATCGCTTGTCGCGATGCGCCCGTTGCTCCGCGATCCGGCCGCCGATCCCCACACCCAGGCCGACGCGATCAATCGCCATTTGCTCAATCTGCTCGCGGACGGCCCGCCCGACGATCCGGCGATCGTCCGGGCGCACGCAGCGCTGGCGGACCCCGATGTCGGCACCGTGGCACAGCTTGCCGCGCGTGCCGGAGTTTCGGAACGGTCGCTCGAACGACTCAGCAGGCGCGCGTTCGGATTTCCGCCGAAATTGCTGCTGCGTCGCCAGCGCTTTCTGCGCACGCTGGGCGCGGTCATGCTCGATACGTCGCGCAGCTGGTCGCACGCGCTGGACCTGCACTACCATGATCAGTCACACTTCAACCGCGACTTCACCCGCTTCATGGGGCTGACGCCGCGCGCTTATATGGCGCAGCCGCACCCGATCGTGGACGCTGCGGTGCGCGGGCGGATGGCTGCGGCAGGCGCGCCGATGCAGGTGCTGCACCAGCCGGGCAAATAAGGCCGTCCCTCCGGCCGCCCACCCCTGCCGCCCGCCCCCAGCCGCCCGGGGCGATCAGCTTGGCGGGAATATACAATTTGCGCGTGCGGCTCTGCCCTATTTTGTTCGGACTAAGCATTTTCAGCCGAACGAAGATGGGGAGAGTTTTATGCAAAATCTGCGGATTGCGGGCGCGCTGACGCTGGGTTGCCTTGGTCTTGCCCTCGCCATGCCGGCGAACGCGCGCATGGGCACGGGCTGCAACGGCGTGATCAACCCCTTTGTCTGGGGCTGCGCGCCCTGGGACAATAATAACGGCCCGAAATATCCCTATTACAACGCGCCGCGGATCAAGATCCCGAAGGAAAAGGCCAAGATCGAAGTGCATAACGGCGCCCAGATGGTCCGCGATCTCCGCAACAACAAGCTCATGCCCCTCGTCGGCAATGACGGTGCGAGCATGGTCGCGGCGGGCGGCGGAAACTGATCGGTTCGTCCGGCCAGACCAAATGACAATGCGACCCCTGCCATGATCGCCGATCACTGGATCGACGTGCTGCGCCTGATGAGTGTGATCGGGCTAAGTTATGGCGCATGGCAGGGGTGGCGCAATCGACCGCCGAGTTTCCTCCATGACGGGCGCAAATATTATCGGTTGCGCGACGGACGCTTCTGCAATCGCTGGTGCGTGATCGTCAAAGACCCGGCAAAACTGGCCGCGCTGACGGCCGCAAGCGCGGCGCTCTAGCCGTCGGTGCGCCCCAGCGCTTGGCTGGAAAGCGCGCACAAATTCGAGATGTCGACATTGCCGCCGCTAACCAGAATACCGACCCGCGCGCCCGGCGGCGAAGCGATCAACGCCGCCGCCATGCCCAGGCATGCGGTGGGCTCCACCACCACTTTCAGCCGCTCCAGCGAAACCAGCATCTGCGCGCGCAGGGCATCGTCGCTCACGGTCATGATCGAATGGACGTGCGATTGCATGATGGCGAAAGGGAGTTCGCCCATCCGCTTGGTCTGCGCGCCATCGGCGATGGTGTCGGGCGTATCGATGCTGACGATTTCGCCGCGTTCGAACGACTGGCGCACATCGTCGCCCGCTTCCGGCTCGACGCCGATCACCTTGCATCCCGGTGACAATGCAGCCGCAGCCAGCGCCGATCCGGCGAGCAGCCCGCCGCCGCCTACCGGCACGAACAGATAGTCGAGCGGACCAACCTCTTCGATCAGTTCGATCGTCGCGGTGCCCTGCCCGGCGATGATGTCGATATGGTTGAACGGGGGCAGCAGCACCGCGCCTTCGCGTTCGGCGATTGCGCGGGCGATAGCCTCGCGGTCTTCGGTGCGGCGATCGAACAGCACGATCTCTGCGCCATAGCCCGCGGTCGCGGCGCGCTTGCTGGCAGGGGCATCGGCCGGCATCACGATCGTGGCGCGGCAAGCGAGCAGGCTCGCGGCAAGCGCGACCGCTTGCGCATGGTTGCCCGAGGAATATGCGACGACACCGGCCGCGCGCCCCGCCGCGCCCAGCCGCGACAGCGCGTTATACGCACCCCGGAATTTGAACGCGCCGGCGCGCTGGAAATTCTCCATCTTGTAAAACAGGCTGGCACCGACTTCGCTGTCCGTGCGCCGCGAGGTGAACACGGGCGTGCGATGGGCAGCGCCCCGGATGCGCGCCACCGCGGCTTCGAGATCGGCAAAATTGGGCAGAAGCGGAAGCGTGTCGGTCGTCATTGGTACAGGGTCTCCGGGGAATTACGCGCAGGCAGCGGGCGACAGCGTCACGCCGGGCAGGTTCCGGCCGGCGGCGTGTGGCGCAATCCTCGGCCAGCAGCGACGCCGGTCGGCTTGCCCTGATCGATCGCAACCGCGCCGTTGACGATCAGCGATTGTACGCCGGTCGTCAGATTCGCGGGATGCACATAGTCGGCCTTGGGCCGATAGGCGGCCGGATCGAACACCACCACATCGGCGAAATAGCCGCTCCGCAAATGGCCGCGCCCTTCCAGCTTGAAGATATCGGCGGTGCGGCCCGTGCTCGAATTGATGAAATCGGCCAGCGATATCGCGCGCTGATCGAGCACATATTTGGCATATTTCTGCGGGAAGGTGGCGTACATGCGCGGATGCCCGGCCGAGCCATCGGAGCTGGTGACGATCCAGGGCTGGCGCATCAGCAGCTTGATGTCGGGTTCGGCCATGTTGAACGAGACGAGCGAGGAGCCGCTGGCGCTCTCGGTTATGATGCGCAGCGCTGCGTCGATCGGCGTCACGCCCCAGATCGCGGCGATCTCGCTCAGGCGCTTGCCGGTCCAGGCATGGCCCTGACGCGTGAGAAGCAGCGATTCGGCACCTCCGCGGCGGCGCATATTCTCGACCATCTCGCTCTTGATCTTCGCGAGCTGAACCGGATCGGCGAAGCGCGCCAGCATCGGCGTTCGCCCGCCATCGACTGCCCAGCGCGGCAACAGCGCCGCGGTGAGCGCCGAGCCCGAAGCTTCCCAGGGATATTGATCGGCCGTGACCTGAAGCCCTTCGGCGCGCGCCGCCTCGATGATCGCGATCAGCTCGGCCGCCTTGCCGTGTACGTCTACGCCCAGCACCTTCAGATGCGCGAAATGGACCGGCATTCCGGCATCCCGACCGATCGCAATCGCCTCGCGCGTCGAGTCCATCACGCCGATCGTGTAGGAAGATTCGTCGCGCTGATGGGTGTCATAGACGCCCCCGCGGATCGCCGCTTCCCTGGCTACCGCGATCACTTCGGCGGTCTTGGCAAAGCTCTGTGGCGCATAGAATAGCCCGGCCGACAGCCCGAGCGCACCTTCGCACATGCCCGTCGCGACCAGCCCCTTCATCTTCTCCAGCTGCGCCGCGGTCGGCACGACATCGTCTTCGCCCAGAACCGCCCCGCGCACCGCGCCAAACCCGACATAGGTGGCGACATTGATGCCGGTCTTCTCCGCCTCCACTTGCTTGAAAAAGGCATCCACGCCCACCTTGGAACCCTGGCCATAGCCATCAACGCCGAGGAAGATCGTCGTCGCGCCCTGCATCATCCACGGCAGATTGAGCCGCTTCTCGGCCGTATCGCCCAGCACGAAGGCGTCGGCATGGGTGTGCGGATCGATGAAGCCCGGCGCTACGATCATGCCCTTGGCGGATACGATGCGCTTGCCGGTATAGGGGTTCTGGGCGCTGGGGCCGACATAGACGATGCGATCACCGACGATGGCAACGTCGCCGACAATCGGCGTGATCGAACTGCCGTCATAGATGGTGCCGCCGGTGATCACGAGATCGCTGACCTTGGCCGCAGTCTGCGCGCCCGTCGGCCCCGCCAGCAAAGCGACGGAGGCAGCGAGCAGCGAAAGGCGAAGGCGTTTCGAGCGACGGATCATGGCGAAGTCTCCTGAACGGCTGGATTGTGACACTATGCGTGCAACCCCGCGCTGCGAGGCAAACATCTTGGCGCGTCGTCCATATCCAGAGGCTATCGGTAACCGCCGAGTGACGATGGCCCTTCGTTTGGTCCGCTGCATCGCGGCGTGTATGTTGCGGCGCGATGATGAAATTGCGGCATATCGAAGTCTTTCACGCTGTCTATCAAACCGGCTCAGTGAGCGGAGCCGCCCGCGCCCTGCATGTTTCGCAGCCATCGGTAAGCAAGGTGCTGCGCCATGCCGAAGCGCAGATCGGCTTCGTGCTGTTCCGCGTCGTCAAAGGGCGTCTGGTCGCGACCGAGGAAGCCCATGTGCTGTTCCACGAGGTTCGCGATCTGCACGGCCGGATCGAATCGCTTCAGGAAACCACCAAGAATTTGCGCCACGGCGGCGGCGGCCATCTGCGCCTCGCAATCCTGCCCTCGCTGGGGCTTCAGGTCACCCCGCGCGCCGTCGCGCGGTTTCGCCAATCGCATCCCGAAGTGTCGTTCGAGATCAAGACGATCCACAAGGAAGACATTCTGCGCTCGTTGTACGAACGCAACAGCGACATCGCCATCGCGTATGATGCGCCGCATCACCCCCGGCTCAGCGAAGTCTCGGTCGGCACCGGCGAACTCGTCTTGCTGTTTCGCAAGGAGGATCTTCCCAATCCGCCCGCACGATTGTCGATCGACACGTTCGAAAAATTCGATCTGGTCAAACTGTCCGGCACCGGATCGATCGATACGCTGCTGACCAGCGAGATTGATCCCACAGCGGCGACGCGCGCCGCCATCTCGGTCGAGACCTATTATGTCGCGGCTGCATTGGTCCGCGAAGGCGCGGGCATTGCGATCGTCGACGAATTTACCGCGCGAGCAATGGTCGGCGACGATCTCGATTACCGGCCTTTGACCAAGGGTTCGAAATTCGACGTGTATTGCGTCCATCTCGAAGATCGGCCGCTCTCGCGCATATCGCAGGACTTTATCGCTGCGATGCAGGAAGCGATGGCGTTCGGGCGGGCATAACGCGCGCCTATGGACGGCTGAACCTTTCATGCTGGCCGTACCGTCGGGTTGGAATGAATGTGGCTCTCGCGATCACGCCTGATCGCTGTGAGAACCAGCATGATTCCCGACCCTTATCTCCTGTATCTCGGCGACCCGAGAGACGAATTGTCCGTGAAGACCTCGCGCGGCGTCGCGGTTTGGCGGCCCGAATTGAGCGTCGGCGAATTTCGCTCGAACGGCACGCGCATCACGCTGGGCCTGCCCCATCTCGACTTTGCCGAAGCCAAGGCAAAAGGCGCGCAGACGCTGATCCTCGGGGTCGCCAATGCCGGTGGCACGATCGGTCCGGAGATGATTGCGCATATCCTCGCCGCACTGGCTGCGGGGCTGCACGTGGCCTCGGGGCTGCATCAGCGGCTCACGTCGATTCCCGAAGTCGTTGCCGCCGCCGCCGCCGCCGGCCTGCAACTGATCGACGTACGCGAACCCCCGGCGCATCTGGACGTCGGCAAGGGCACGCCCCGCGCCGGGCTGCGGCTGCTGGCCGTCGGCACCGATTGCTCGGTCGGCAAGATGTACACCACGCTCCAGCTTGAGCGGGAATTGCGCAGCCGCGGCGTGAAAGCCGATTTCCGTGCGACCGGCCAGACCGGCATCTTCATCGCGCAGAGCGGCGTGCCGATCGATGCCGTGGTGGCCGACTTCATCTCCGGCGGCGCCGAATGGATATCGCCGGCGCGACATGATGGCGGCTGGGATCTGATCGAGGGCCAGGGATCGCTGTTCCACCCGTCTTATGCGGGGGTTTCGCTCGGGCTGCTCCACGGCGCACAGCCTGACGCACTCATCCTCTGCCACGAAGTCGGCCGCCCGCACATGCGCGGCATCCCCGGCCGCCCGCTGCCCGATCTCGCCGTGTGCCTGGAGGCCAATCTGGCGGCAGCACGGCTGACTTCGCCCAATGTCGTGGCGGTCGGCGTGGCGCTCAACACCTCCTCGCTCGACGCCGAAGCGGCAATTGCTGCGTGCAAGGCTGTCGAGGACTCGCTCGGGCTGCCGTGTCAGGATCCGATGGCGATGGGGCTGGACCGTATCGCCAGCCATCTCCTGGCGACCTTCCCCACCGAGATCGCCGCATGAGCCGCAAGATGCGAACCGGCATCGAACGCTGGCCCCTCGCCACGCCGTTTCGCATCTCGCGCGGCGTGAAAACCGTGGCCGAAGTCGTCAGCGTCGAACTGCGCGACGGCAATCATGTCGGGCGCGGTGAATCGGTGCCCTATGCCCGTTATGGCGAAACGTCGCTCAGCGTGGAGGCGCAGCTTTCCTCGGTTGTCCATGCGGTAGCCCGCGGTGCGTCGCGCAGCGATCTGCCGACGATGCTGCCGCCCGGCGCGGCGCGCAATGCGCTGGACTGCGCGCTATGGGATCTTGAAGCGGCATCGAGCGGCCGCAGCGTCAGCGAAGTCACCGGCTGGGGCGAACCCGATCCGATCGTCACGGCACTGACCGTCAGCCTCGATACGCCCGAAAAAATGTCTGCCGCGGCGGCAGCGATGGGCGATGCCGATCTCATCAAGATCAAGGTAGACGCCAGCGCGCCCGATCTGGCGATACGCGCCGTTCGCGCCGCCGCGCCGCATGCGCGGTTGATCGTCGATCCCAATGAAAGCTGGGACCTCGCGCTGCTGGCGGCGATCCAGCCTTTGCTCACCGAGCTGCGCGTGGATTTCGTCGAGCAGCCGCTGCCTGCGGGCGAAGATGCCGGGCTTGAGGGATTCGTTGCGCAGGTGCCGATCTGCGCCGACGAATCCTGCCACACGGCCGATGATCTGGAAGTGCTGTCGCGGCGCTATCAGATGATCAACATCAAGCTCGACAAGACCGGCGGGCTCACCGGCGCGCTGGAACTGTACGCGGCGGCTCGTGCGCGGAATTTCGGCGTGATGGTCGGGTGCATGGTCAGCACTTCGCTTTCGATCGCACCCGCGCTGCACGTTGCGGCGCGCGCCGATTATGTCGATCTCGACGGACCATTGTGGCTTGCCACCGACCGCCCCGGCGGCGTGACGATGCAAAGCGGCAAGATGGTGCGGCCCGATCCGGGCTTTTGGGGTGCCGCGGCGCGCTAGTCGATCCGCACCACCGCATCGACTTCCACGGCATGCCCGCCGGGCAGGCCATAGGCACCAACGCTGGTGCGCGTGTGCCGTCCGCGCTCGCCCAGCGCCTCCACCAGCAGGTCGGAACAGCCGTTCATCACTGCCGGGATCGCGGTGAATCCCGCCGCGACCTGCACATGGCCGGTGATCCGCATCACCTGGCGGATGCGCTCGAAATCGCCATCCAGTGCGGCCCCGATCTGCGCCAGCAGGTTGAGCCCCGACAGCCGGGCCGCGGCCTGCCCGGCGGCGAGATCGAGATCGTCGCCAACAATGCCGGTGATCCCATTCCCAGCAAAATTAGACACCTGTCCCGAAATCCACAGGCAATGTTCGTCGATCAGGAAGGGCACGTAATTGCCCTGCGCCATGCGCTGTTCCGGCAACACGATTCCGGCGCGCGCCATGCGTTCCGCGATTCTCTCCATGCGCCCGTTCTCCTTCGTCGGAAGCGGCCCGAATGGCGCGCCCGATGGGCCGCGGCAAGCGCATATTCAGTCGATAACCCGCGTCTATGATCGAGCGATACAATTCAGTCTGGTCGTAACGAAGTTGCACGGGGAAGCTGCTGCAACGCAACAAAAAGGGGCACAACGATGCAAAATCCAAAAACTGATTCAGTTCGATCGGCCGCGCTCCGTCGCCGCATGTTCCTTTTCGCTAGCGCAGCAATGGTCTGCACCGCTTCGCCCGCGCTCGCTCAGGTGGCCTCCGCCCCCCTCGCTGCTGAGCCCGAAGCCGAGGCCGAAATCGTCGTCACCGGATCGCTCGTCGCTCGCAACGGCTTCAACACCCCGACCCCGGTGACCGTGGTCGGCCTCGACACACTCGAGCGCGTCTCGGCACCCAATATCGCCGACGTCATCAACCTCATGCCCGCGCTGCGCCCCTCGCTGACGCCGAGCAGCGCCGTCAATTCGGGTGGTCCGCAGATCGGCGGCAACTTCCTCGATCTGCGCGGGCTCGGCTTTGCGCGCACGATGGTGCTGCTCGACGGCCGCCGCTACGTGCCGACCAACCCCACCGGTGCAGTCAGCATCAACGCGATCCCGCAGGCGCTGGTCGATCGGATCGATATCGTCACCGGCGGCGCGTCCGCTGCTTATGGTGCCGATGCCGTCGCCGGCGTCGTCAACATGCGCATCAATTCCAAGCTTCAGGGCGTGCGCGCCACGTTCCAGGGCGGCGCTGCCGATGAAGGCGATTATCGCCAGATCCTCGCTTCGTTCGGCGCTGGCACCAAGATCACCGATCGGCTGCACCTTGTCGTAGGCGGCGAATTTTCGGACAATAACGGCATCGATCGCATGCGTTCGCGCAAGTGGAGCGCCAAGGGTCCCGGTCTGCTGGCCAACCCGCTGGCAGGCAATGGCGGCCTCGGCACGCCGGAGCAGCCGCGCTTCTTCGTCGTCGATGGCGGCCTGCGCAGCAGCAACGCCACCTATGCCGGCGTCATCACCGGCGCGACCTTCAACCCCGGCAGCGGCGCTGCGATCAACAACATCGTCAATCTGCCCTCCTATCTGAAGGGCGTGCAATTCTCGAACACCGGCGCGGCGATCCCGTTCAACTTCGGCACCATGGTCACGTCAGGCTCGATGCTCGGCGGCGACGGCCTGAACGGCGTAGCCGAGCAGGTCGGTGCCACGCCGATCACCCGCTATAGCGGCTTCGGACGGCTGACCTGGGAAGTCGGCGACAATTTCGAGATGTTCGGCGAATTCTCGTACCACAAGTTTAATTCGGAGCAGGACGGCATCCCGTCGAGCTTCCAATATTCGCTGCGCTCGGACAACGTCTTCCTGCCCAGCACGCTGCGCTCGACCATGATCGCAAACAATGTGGCGACGATCACCGTCGGCAAGAACAACCTCGATCATTCGCGCGCCCGGACCAGCTATGACATCGACACGCAGCAGATGTCGGTCGGCCTGACCGGCGAGTTCATGCCGGGCTGGAACGTCGATGCGTATTACGCTTATGGCCGCAACTACACGAAGAACATCTCGCGCAACCAGCGCAAGACCGCGAACTACACGCTGGCGCTCGATGCGATCGACGATCCGCGCACGCCGGGCGTTGTCGATCCGATCTGCCGCTCGACGATCACCGCGCCGGGCAATGGCTGTGTGCCGCTCAATATCATGGGGCTTCTCACCCCCACCAGCCCGGCATTGTTCTACGTCAACGGCACCACCGAATCGACGAGCAACATCCACCAGAACACCGTTGCCGCAACGGTTCGCGGCACGCCGTTCGCGACCTGGGCTGGCCCCGTCTCGTTCGCACTGGGCGCAGAATATCGCGATCAGGATCTCGAAACCGGCAATGATGCGCTCTCGATCGCCGGTGCCTATGGCGCACCAAGCCTGCCCTATAGCGGCGAGGTCACCATCAAGGAATTGTACGGTGAATTGATGATCCCGCTGCTGAGCGACTCGCCTGTCGGCAAGCGCGTCAGCCTCGATCTCGCCGGCCGCCTCACCGATTACAGCACCTCGGGCACGGTGAAGACGTGGAAGGCCGGTCTCGACTATGCGATCAACGACTCGATCCGGCTGCGCGGCACGCGTTCGCGCGATATCCGGGCGCCTTCGCTGGCCGAACTGTTCCAGCGCAGCGGCAGCTCCAACCTGTCGGTCACCGATTTCGATCCGCGCTATCTCGGCCAGAGCTATCTCGTGATTTCGCGGACTGCGGGCAATCCGGGCCTCCAGCCTGAAGTCGCCGACACGATCACGGCAGGCGTGGTGCTGACGCCGACCTTCATTCGCGGGCTCAGCCTGTCGGTCGATTATTACGACATCAATATCGACGATGCGATCATCCAGATCACGCCGGCGTCGATCGTGCAGCAGTGCTTCACGACCAACCCGACTGCGTGTGGCTTCCTCTCGCGCGATACGGCCGGACGGATCACCGAAGTGTTCAGCGGCCCGGTCAATCTCGCCACGGCAATGACGCGCGGCATCGATTTCGAGCTGCAATATTCGCTGCCCGTCGGCGCGGATCGCGTCACCTTCCAGACGCTCGTCAATTATCTCATCAAGACCGAGATCAACGATGGCATCACGGCAACCCGCCTCGACGACAATATGGCCCAGCCGACCGTGGCTGCGCTGGGCGGCAACCCGCGCTGGAAAGCCAATGTCAACGCCAGCTATATCGGCGACGGCTACCGCTTCAGCGGCGCGGTTCGCTACAATGGCGGTGGCTTCATCGATCGCTCGCTGGGTGCCAAGGATCTCGATACGCTGCGGGTCAAGGGCCGCGTCTATCTCGACATCTCGGGCGAAGTGACGATCTTCAAGCCACAGGGCGAAGGCAGCAAGGCAGCGATCTTCTGGGCCGTCCAGAACCTGCTCGACACCGATCCGCCCATCACCGGCGCAGGCGGTTACGGCACCACCCGCGCGCTGTTCGACACGATCGGCCGGCAGTTCATCGGCGGACTTCGCGTCAGCTTCTGATGAGATAACGACGCCCGCTCCCCAAAGGAGCGGGCGTCAACATGTTGGAGAGGTAACATGGTACGTCGTTTCGCATTCCTGCCGCTGATCGCTTTGATCTCGGCCCAGGCGCAGGCCCAGACCGATCCGGCCGCGCCCGGACGCATCAAGGCGGCGCTCGCCGTACCCACCGCCTCGCCGCAGCCCGGCTGCGCAGTCGGCATCTTCCGCAACGGCAAGCCCGCCGAGATGGTCAATGCCGGCTTCGCGGATATCGAGGGCGGCCTCGAGATCAAATCGAGCACGCAATTCTATGCCGCGTCGGTCGCCAAGCAATTCACCTCGGTAGCGGTGATGCAACAGGTCGTGGCGGGCAAGATCCGGCTCGACGCGGATATCCGCACCTATCTTCCCGAATTGCCGCAATATCCGCAGGTCGTCACCGTGCAGATGCTGCTCAACATGACCGGCGGCGTGCGCGATTCGCTCACTTTGCTCGGGCTTGAGGGCTATGACGCGCTCACCGAGTCGACGCGGGCAAAGGCGCTCGCCGGTGTCTACCTCCAGCCCGATACCAAGTTCGCGCCGGGCACCGAATATGACTATTCCAACGGCGGCTATCTGCTGGCCTCCGAAATCGTCGAGCGCGTGACCGGCACGTCGTTCGAGAAATATGTGAACGACAAGGTTCTGAAACCGCTGGGCATGACCCGCAGCGTCGTGATGCTCGGTGCGCGCACCGGCGCTACCGACGTGGCAAAGGGTTATGTCGCCAAGGACGGCACGGTCACTCTGGCGAACGAATTTCCGCTGTTCGGCGGCTCGGGCGGACTTGTCACGACGATCGAAGATCTCGGCAAATGGGCCAAGGACATCGATAATGGCCATAAGGTGTGGACGCCCGCAATCACCAAGCTGATGACTCAGGCTGGCGTGTTCGCGGACGGCACCCCGGCGCTGCGCGGCGGCTATGGCATCGCATATGGCAATGGCCTGCTCATCGGGCCGAACTGGTTCCACCACACCGGCGGCGCGGGCGGCTTCAAGACGCTGTTCGGCTATAATCCCGGCACGCGCGTTGCCGTCGCCCTGCTGTGCAACAATGGCGACTATGATCCCGGCACCAAGGCGGATGCAGTGGTTGCTGCGCTGAACGAGGGCCTGCCGCCGATCAGCGAGCCGAGTCATGCGATCGAAGCGCTGAATGGCCGCTACAAGGTGGCCAATCTCGTCGCCACTTATGCGCTCGCCGCGAACAAGGACGCGATCACGCTCACGGCCGAGCGGCCCGATGGCAAGCGCGGCGAGCCGATGGTCTTCAAGCGCGTCCAGGGCGTCTATCGCTCCGGCCCGAACGAGCTGACGATCGATGACAATGGCGCAGGCTTCACGCTGGCCGTGCCGCGCATCACGCTCCACTTCGACAAGGTGAAATGAAGATGCGCGCGATGGCATTATTGCTGGCAGCGGCAGTAGCAACTCCGGCTGCCGCCGATCCGCTCGCCGATGCGGTGCGGCAGGATATGCCATCGCTGATCGCGATTTACCGCGATCTCCACGCGCATCCCGAACTCAGCTTCCAGGAAGTGCGGTCCGCCGCGCTCCTGGCGGCCGAGGCGCGCAAGGCCGGTTTCGAAGTGACCGAAAAGGTTGGCGGCACCGGCGTGGTAGCCGTGCTGCGCAACGGCCCCGGCCCGGTGGTGCTGCTGCGCGCCGATATGGACGCCCTGCCGCTCGCGGAGACGACCGGGCTGCCTTATGCCAGCAAGGCGCGCGGCAAGCTGGCCAATGGCGAAGACGTGCCAGTGATGCATGCGTGCGGCCATGACACGCACATGACCAGCTGGATCGCCACTGCGCGGCGAATGGCAGCATCGAAAAGCACGTGGTCCGGCACGTTGGTGATGATCGCCCAGCCTGCGGAAGAGATTGGCGCAGGCGCACGCGCAATGCTCGCCGACGGGCTCTATACGCGCTTCCCCAAGCCCGATTACGCCATCGCATTCCACGATTCCGCCGCGCTTCCCGCCGGGACGATCGGCTATGCCACCGGCTACACCATGGCCAATGTCGATTCGGTCGATATTCTGGTCAAAGGATCGGGCGGGCACGGCGCCTATCCGCATCTCGCCAAGGACCCGATCGTTCTCGCCTCGCGGATCGTGACGTCGTTCCAGACGCTGATCTCACGCGAGACCGATCCGCTCGAAAGCGCCGTCGTCACCGTCGGCAGCTTCCATGGCGGCTTCAAGCACAACATCATCCCGGACGACGTGAAGCTCCAGCTCACCGTGCGCAGCTACACACCCGAAGTGCGCAAGGCATTGCTCGACGGCATTGCCCGCATCGCGCGCGGCGAAGCGCTCACTGCCGGCATGGCCGAGGATCGCATGCCCGTCGTGAGCCTGCGTCCCGATGACCGGATTTCGGCCTCGTTCAACACCGAGCCGCTGACTGCGACGCTGACCGAGACCTTCGCCGCGCGCTTCGGGGCCGAGCGGGTGGTGAAGATCAAGCCGCAAATGGGCGGCGAGGACTTCTCCGAATATTGGCTGGCGGACAGCAAGAAGGTGCAGAGCTTCCTGTTCTGGGTCGGCGGCGTGCCGCTCGATAAATGGAATGCGGCGGGCGGCGACGTCACCAAGCTCGCCTCGATCCATAGCCCGCTTTGGGCACCAGATGCGGAAGCGGTGATCGAGACCGCGACGATCGCCATGGCGACCGCTGCGCAAAAGCTGATGCCGCGCCCCTGATCGCTGATCGGGCGCGCCCGGCCTCGTTCAGCGCATCAGCTTTTGGACCGCGGGATCGATAGCGTCCGCCCAGATCTGATAGCCCTTGGGGCCGGGATGGAGGCCATCGACCATCGCGCCCTCGATCAGCTTGCCATCGGGATTGAGGAAGCTCGGCGCGATATCGAGGAAGAATATCGATTGGTTGTCGGCAAGCGCCGCGAGGTGCGTGTTGATCTCGCGCACCGCGATACGCCCTGCCCCGTTCGGATCGCTGCCGCGCGGGAAAATCCCGAGTAGCAACACCTTGGCTTGGGGCTGGCGCTTGCGGAATTCGGCGATGATCGCCGCGTCGCCTGCCGCGATCTCCGCATTGGGATTGCGGCCGATATTGTTGGTGCCCAGCATCAGCACGATCAGCTTCGCCTTGAAGCCATCCAGCTCGCCATTCTGCATCCGCCACAGCACGTCCTGCGTCGTATCGCCCGAGATACCGAAATTGGCCGCGCGCAGCGGCGCGTAACGCGCTTTCCAGACATCGGCCCCGCGATCGGCGCGACCGAAGAAATCGGTGATCGAATCGCCGACGAACAACAGATCGATGTTGCCCCGCTTCGCCACCGCCAGAAAACATTCATGCTTCGGCACCGCGCCGGGGCGGATCGGATTGGGCACGGTCGCGGGCGGCAAAGTGACCTTCGCTCCCGCCACGCGCGCGCGATAGGCGGCGATCTGCTCCGGAGTCAGCGGCGGCGGGACCGGGCTGGCGCAGGCGGGCATCGCATCGGGAGAGATACGCGGCTTGGGTGCCGGTGTTGCGGCGGGTGCCGACACCGTCTGTTGCGCGGCAGCCGGCGTCGCGACCGCCATGGCGATAGCGAGCGGCAGTAATCGAAAGCGCATGATCCTGTCCTTGGTCTGCAGCACATAGATAGATAGGGCGGGAGCCGAAGCCCCCGCCCTTGTGGGTTAGAACGTCACGCGCACACCCGCGCGCAGCGTCCGCCCGGTCGAGGCGTAGTTGGTCACGACCGGATTGTCGTCATACGCGAAGCGGTTCGACGTCTGGTTCGTCAAATTGAGCCCCTCGAGCGACAGCGAGAAGTTGCGGGTGATGCTGTAGCGGAACGACGCGTCGAAATTGGTGGTCGGCTGGCTGCCCGCAAAGTCGTTGATCAGCGGGGTCAGGCAGAAACCGGCCGCACAGGTTCCGGACTGGAGCGGATAGGTCGAAAAGTATTTCGAGCGATACGCCACCGACCCACGCAGCGACCATTTCGGCGTCTCGTAAAAGATCGTGCCGTTCACCGAATTGGGCGAAGCGCCAAGGAACGGAGCATCGCCCGTCTGCTGCGGACGCGTCGCCGAACCCGCATCGATGATATAGGTCAGCTTCGATTTGATGTGAGTGTAGTTGAGCTGCACGCCGAGGTTTTTGAGGAAGCCCGGCAGGAAGGTCAGGTTCTGCTGATAGCTGACCTCGAAGCCGCGAATATAGCCACCCGGCGCGTCGAGCGGTGCGCTGAACGAGAAGGGATTGTCGGCGGCGATATAGGCCCGCTGGGCATCGCCTGCTGCGGTCGTCGCCGTGATGCTGGCGCGCAGCGTGTCGATCACGCTGTCGTCAAAGAAATCGCTCAGCCGGCCCTCCGCCAGAATACGCTGGGGGAACGACTTGATGTCCTTGTTGAACACCCCGAAGCTGAGCAGCGCGCCGCGCGCGAAATACCATTCGACCGCGAAATCGATATTGGTCGCACGGAATGGGCTCAGCTTGGTGTTGCCGCTGGAGATCGAGCCGCCGGTGACGGCACCCACAGTTCCCGGCACGCTGAAGCTCGTGATGCCCGGCGCGAGCTGACCGATCGCCGGACGCGCGATGACATTCGAAAGGCCGAACCGCACGATCAGGTTGCGATCAACCTCCAGCACCGCATTCAGCGACGGCAGCCAATCGTCATAGCTGTGGCTGTTGGTGATCGCCGACAGGTTCGGCGTCAGGCCGTCCGCCGCAACTTCGGTATGCGCGAAGCGAAGCCCCGCATTGCCGCGCAGCTGCATTCCGAACAGCGGACGATTGAAATCATATTGGACGTAGCCGCCGGTATCCTTCTCGGTGATCTTATAGTTGAGGCCGGGGCTACCGCCGTACGACATGCGGAAATCGCCATATTTGTTGACGCAGTCGCAATCGAAACCAAACACGCCGATCATCTTGTCATTGTCCGGCGCCCAGAAGCTCGTCGTGGTGCCCGCAGGCACGTTCAGGCCGGTGCCCCAATTGATCACCTTACCCGTAGCGGCAACCGAGCTGCGCGCCTCCGCCAGCGTGGGCGAGACCGCTTCATTGGATGCGCGGCGAAGCTCACTCGTGATGAAATCGAACTGGCGATACGAGAAACCAAACTTCAGACGATCATTGTCAAACGCATTCCACTCGAGATCGGCGCGGCCGTTCTTGAAGGTGTTCTCGGTGTGCCGCGCCTGGATGCGGAGCACCGAAAGACCCTTGACCGTATCCCAGTTATTGGGGCTCGCGGCATCGAAGCCCGTCTGGAAGATCGGCATGTCGCCACCGCCGCGCGCGTCATAGACGTAATAGTCATTGCCGGGCACGCCCTGCCCGCTGTCCAGCCGGCTGAGATCGGAGAGGAGCCCGAGGCTGTTATTCTCCGACTTGGACCAGCCCGCGACGACAGTGAGCTTCATGTCGCTGCCGATTTCCTGCTCGAGCGTGCCGGAAACCTGCTTGAACGTGGTCGTGTACTGGTTCGCATCATTGGCCGAACGCCAATCGAGATTGCCGAGCTTCAGATAATCGGCGACCGGCTGCCCGCCCGAATTGTCGACATGCGCATCGATCACCCGCGTCGTGGGACGCCCGACGATCGCATCGAGCAATGCCAGCCCGTCGGTGGTGGGGATATAACCGACCGATCGCGGATTGTTGTAATAGTCATAGACGTTGAGGTTGTTCGGATTGGTGCTGTTGGCATAGCCCGGCAGCACCGCGCCGGTGCCTTCGGAGCCTTGGCACTCGATCGGAAACACCAGACCCGTGGGCGTGCACGAAGAATAGAGCGCCGCCGATCCGGTGGTGGCGGTGTTATAGGTCGTGCCGGTGTTGCTGTAGCGGTTCAGGCCGATCGTCGAGATCTGGTAAAAGTCCGAACGCTGCTTGAGCCGCGAATACACGCCATCGACGCTCAGCAACGTGCCGGAGCCGGGCTGCCACTGGAAGCCGCCGGTAAGGCCCAGACGCTCCTGCTTGAGCCGCTGCTGGTTCAGCGTCGCAAGGCCCGGGATCAGCACCGTCGAACTCGCCGAAGTCTGGGTGGTAACGCCGTTCACCAGCTGGCGAACGCCGCCGCCATTCGGATAAAGCAGCGCATATGCCGCCGGGTTCGATCCGCGCTGGGCCTCGCACGCGGCGAGGCGCGTGATGTTGATGCCGGGGATGACGCCGTTGAGGTTGGGCGCAGTCGCGGTGCCGCCGTTGCAGACCGTGCCGGTCGGCGCGGCAAAGCCTTCGCGCTGCGGGATGCCCGCTGCGGGGGAGCCTGCGGTCAGCGTCGGCACGGCGAAGGGCCGCGACGAGGCATAATCGAACGAAGCGGGGCTGCGGCTATAGCTGTCGGTTACGCGATCCGCTTTGCTGTACGCGCCCGAAAAGCTGACGCCGAAGCGCCCGATCCCGGTGTTCCAGCTATTGGCGAACAGCCCGGCGATGCGCGGGTTATGCTTCTTGCCATTCTCGTAATATCCGTCCTCGAGCGCGAGGCTGAGCTTGCGGCCCTTGTACGAAAAGGGCCGCCCGGTGACGAGATCGACGGTGGCACCCAGCGAGCCTTCATCGACTTCCGCCGAGGCTGTCTTGCGCACGGTGAGCGAGCTGAACAGTTCGGATGCGAAGGCGTTGAAATCGAAGCCGCGCGAGCGGTTTGGCGTGCTGCCCGAATCGTTCGCGCCCGAGGTGGACAGCGCTTCGATCCCGTTCAGGCGGACGCGCGAGAAATCAGGGCCGAGACCGCGGATCGAGATCGTGCGACCCTCGCCATTGTCACGATCGATCGAAACGCCCGGCAGGCGCTGGAGCGATTCCGCAAGGTTGGCGTCGGGGAATTTGCCGATGTCCTCGGCATTGATCGTGTCCGAAATATCGTTGGCGCGGCGCTTGGTCTCCAGCGCGCTGGCGATGGCGGCGCGATAGCCGCTGACCACGATCTCCTGATCGTTCGCCGGGGGATCCTGATCCTCGGACGCGGCGGCAGGCGCAGGCGCCGGAGTCGCGGTCTGCGCAAAGGCCGGCGCGGTGCCGAGCGCGACAAGGCTGGCAAGCGCCAGCGCGGCGCGCGAGCAGCTATGGGCCAGGCCCAATTGGCGGTAGTTTGTCATGATCGTCTCCCCTGTTTCGGCGCTCTGTTGATTGCGGCGCCTGCGTTGAACCCGGACCGTCCCCCCGGGGACGGTCTTGCACTTTTCATCGATGCTGCTTGCCCCACTCGGCGTAGCGCGCGAGCACTGCCGATCCCCAATTGCCGTACCAGGCGTATCCGCCGCGGCGTTCGCGATCGATTTCGGCCAGCGTGCTGCGGATCACGCCGTCACGGCCCACGAAGATCGGGCGATTGGTGCCGATCTCGTAATAGCGTGCCCAGACGGGCGCTGCCGCCGGATCGGCGCGGACGACGCGGTCACCCTCGACCATCTCGACGCGGATGCCGGTGATCTGCACCTTGCGATACCATTCGGCCCCGGCCTTTACCGCGCGCACCACGACGGCGGAGGGCTTGTCGAGAGTCATCAGCAGCAACAGCACATTGGCGCTCTCGCCGCCGCTGATCGCCACCGGCTCGAACACGCGCGCACCGCGTGGCTCCAGCGTCTTCTCGTCATATTGCTGCGCCCATGCGGTCGGCACGCCGTTCGCGACGATCTGGGTCTTGAGGATGAAATCGACTGCCCGGTCGAACGCTGCGGCGGCCGCCTTGCGCCGGGCAGGCGCGAGCACGCGGAACTCCGGCCGCGCGGTCACGTCGCGCAGCAGCTCCATCAGATCGACGATCTCGTCGTCATTATACGTCGCCTGATGGTCATAAGGCGTGGAGAAGACCGGCCAGCTATGCGGGAAACCACCGGTCGGATATTGCGCGCCAAGGATGAAGCTCAACCCCCGGTCGATCGCTGCGACGTAGCGCGGATCGGCCTTCGCGGAGTGCGCGCGGGCGAGGAAGCGCATCTCGTTGACCGTCGCCTTGATCAGCGCCGCGCGCGTCCCCCATGGCCCGGCCTGCGCAGGATCGCCGCGATTGGGTTCGCGGATCGTGTTCATCAGCGGCCAGCCGCCCGCCTTGGGGTCCTGCCATGACAGGATGGTATCCGCGATGGTCCGTGCTTCGGCGCTGGCGAACCAATTGGCGGGCTTGTCTTGCATCGTCGCCCACCAGCCGGTCGGCATGTTGCGATTGGCCTTGCGCGCGGCATTGGCGGCAAGGATCGCCGGATCGCCAAGCTGCTTGCGCATGAACGCCGTCATCGCGGCCAAATCTTCGGGCAGCACGGTATGCCCGCCCTTGTGCGTGACGGTCGCAAGATCGCTCTCGCGCCCGAACAGCGCATAAACCGGCTTGGCGGCAGCAGCGGCAACAGCCTCGCCCTGCCAGTCCGACCAGGTATCGGTATCGCCATTGACCAGCAGCATCGGCCGCGGCGCGATCAATGCGAGCAGCATGTGCCCGTCAACCGGCAGCTTCGACGGATCGTCGCCATAGCTCTGATAGCGCGGCGCGAACCAATAATGGTAGCGCGTCGGGCTGGCGATATCGGCAATCGTCTCGCCGAAATCGCGACGGCTGATCGCTGCCCCGCCCTCGCCCGAGATCAGGGGCATCACCAGCGTGAAGCGTTCGTCCTGCGCCGCCGCCCAAAGCGCGGTCTTGCCGAGCCGCGATGCGCCCGACAGCGCGATCTTGCCGCCATCGATCGTGGGCACGGTCTGCAACCAGTCGACGATGCGGCTGAGGCCCCAGCTCCATGCGCCGATCGCGCCCCATTCGTCCGGCTTGCGTGGATCGCTCGTGCCGCCGAGCGCCGCGCGGACGCCGAACTTCTCGCCCCCTGCAAAATCCGGCTCGATATCGCCATAATAGACATGCGCGACGGCAAAGCCCGCCTCGACGAACGGCCGGGCATCGAACCCGGCGAGCAATGTCGCCTGACGATCCGGGACGCGCGCCTTGGTCTTGACGTTCCACGCCATGCCTTCGTCGATCCCGGCCTCGGGAAACACCAATGCGTTGGGCGAGAAGCCGATATGGAGCAGCACCGGCACTGGCCCACGCGCCTTGGCCGGAACATAGAGCAGCACGCGGATCCTCGCGGCGTCAGCCCCCTCGCCGACAACCAGCCGAACCTGGATGCGCTTCGCCAATCCGCCCAGCCCGACACCGTCGCTTTCGACGCTCTCGATCCGCGGTTTGACACTGGTCGCAGGCGTCTGGCCAAATTGGTGGGCGGCGAACAGCGCCAGCACTTCCGCGCGCCGCGCGCTCTGCCAGCCCGCTTTGTCCGTCACCGGCTCGCCACCGCTCAGGCGCAGCAGCTCGGGCAAAGTGTAATTGCCGACCTTGCTCTCATCGGTGTTGGTGACGTGCTTCGGCGGCGTCTGCGCCTGTGCAGTCGCGGCCGCGCAGAGGCACGTCAGGATGAGGGGGAGACGACCCAAAGTCGCTGCCATTGCGTGATGTCCCGAAAAAACCGGGGCCGGCCATAGGGAGAGGCCGACCCCGTTAAGGAGGCGGGTTTTCAGAACGTCGGAAACGCGCTGAACGACTGGCCCTTCCGGGAGATGAAAATCGGTCTCGATGAGACGGGGAGCGCCCTCTGCATGACAATCCTCTCTTGAGCGGCACGCTTCGATAGCGCGCTCTGATCTGTTACGGCTTCCGCTATTGGGAACCGGTGTCAGTAATAAAGACACGGAGTCGACTTACAGTCAAGTGTGACTGTTTTATGCTGGATATTTATCATTTTATGCGCTCTTAAGCGATTCGAGAGAGGATTTGCAGGACAAGATGACTGCCAATGTCACCCCTACTGCGCGATCCGCGCCACCGGCCAAGGGCACGCAGGCGGAGCGCTCCGCTTCGATGCGACAGCGTCTGCTCGATTCGGCGATCACCTGTCTGTGCCGGGTCGGCTATGCCGCGACGACCACGCAGCTTGTGATGGACGAAGCGGGCGTCAGCCGCGGCGCGATGCTCCACCATTTCCCTACCAAGGTCGATCTGGTCATCGCGGTGGGCGAATATGCCGCCTCGTCGCAGAACCGCTATGTCCGCACCAAGCTCGAAGGCCTGCACGGCCTCGATCGTTATCTCGCCATCACGCCCGCTACCTGGGAAGCGGTCTGCCAGCCGCCCGCGCTGGCGCTGGTCGAGATCATGGTCGCCTCGCGCAGCGATCAGGCGCTGGGCGCGCGCTTCCCCGATGTCATCGAGCGGCTTCAGACCCGGCAGCTCAACGACGTCTGCGAACTGGCGCTGGAATGCGGGATGAAGGATCGCGGCACGATCGAGCGCATGGTGCGGCTGCACCGGGCGGCGATGCGCGGGCTTGCGATGGAATTGATGTTCTCCGGCGACCGTGCGGGCGCCGATGCAAGCATGGAGCTGCTCGAATGGTACAAGCGCATACTCACGGGGAATCTGGTCACCGGGCTGGGAGAGCCCTTGTTCGAAACCTGATTCTTGGCCTCGCGACATTGTTGCTGCCGGCCACGGTGCAGGCGCAGACCCTGTGGCCCGCCAATGGCGCGCGGGGCGTCAATCCCGACACGCACCTCACTTTGACCTTTGCGAGCAAGCCCGCCATTGGCACTTCGGGCAAGGTCCGCATCTATGACGCGGCGGACGGCACGCTGGTCGATACGCTCGATCTCGCAATCCCGGCCTCGCCCAATCCCGAAGGCCGCGCAGCCAATACCGACGGCGCCACCCGTTCGCCAAAGCCGCCCCAGCCAGCGGGGCCGGACAATCCCGATTATCAGTCCACCAAGATCGGCGGAGTCTATTTCCATTTCTTCCCGGCGATCGTGCGCGGCAACACCGCGACCCTCTATCCGCACAATGGCGCGCTCCAATATGGCAAGCGCTATGTCGTCAAGATCGATGCTTCGACTTTGAAGCCCGCCACCGGCTCCTTTGCCGGGATCGATTCGGACAAGGGCTGGACCTTCACCACCAAGCCCGCGCCGCCCAAGGCCGACGCGACCCGCCTCGTGGTTTCCGCTGACGGCAAGGGCGATTTCAGCACCGTGCAGGGCGCAATCGATTTCGTGCCCGAGAAACCGGCCAAGCCGGTGACGATCTTCATCCGCAACGGCAAGTATGAGGAGATCGTCTATATCAACGGCAAGTCCAACCTGATCCTGCGCGGCGAGGACCGCGACAAGACGATCGTCGGCTATGCCAATAACAGCGCGTTCAATCGCGTCCGCCCGGCATTCTCGGTGGTCAATTCGAGCGACATCCAGCTCTCGACCTTCACGATCAACAACTACTTTATCGGCCAGGCCGAGGCGCTGCTGATGCGTGGCGAGCGCAACATCGTCGATCGCATGACGCTCAACGGATCGGGCGATGCCTTCACCACCGGCGGCACCATCTACATGGTCGATAGCAAGTTGACCGGCGATGGCGACACGATCCTGGCCTATGCCGCGCTCTTCTGCCTGCGCTGCGAGATCCATTCGGTCGGCCCGTTCACCTGGACGCGCACGCCCAAGGGCAGCCATGGCAACGTGTTCATCGATTCGACCTTCATCTATGTCGACAAGCCTTTGCCCTGGTCGATCACCCCGGCCAATCCGGCGGGCCGCAAGACCGAGGGCGTGCTTGCCCGCCTGCCGCGCAACGGCCCTGCGGGCACCGACTATACCAATTTCCCGTATGCCGAGATGGTGCTGATCAACGCCAGGACCAGCGGCATTCCGCCCGTCGGATGGGGCCCGGTGCAGGATCAGCCTGACTTTGACTGGTCCAATCTGCGGCTGATGGAATTCGGCACCACGGATATGCAGGGCCGCCTTGTGGACCTTTCGTCCCGTCACGCGGCAGTCCGCCGGCTGACGCTGCCCGGCGACGCCGCCCTGATCGCAGACTATCGCCGTCCGGAATATGTTCTCGGGGGGTGGTCGCCAGTCGTGCGATAGGCACCGGCCGGTGGGGGAGCTGGCAGAGTCGGCTCCCGTCATCCTTCCGGAATCTGCACCCGTTGCGGGAACAGCATAGACTGTCATACGTTGTCGCCCGTTACGGCGAGACTGCCCGTTCGGAAGAGATCGGCCTGCATGAACGAAGAAGGTGCCGGCTTTCTCAAGGGGGGAGGCCAGCTTAGCGAATTGATTGCGGCGTTTGACTGGTCGCAGACCAGCATGGGCCCGATCGCCGACTGGCCACAGCCGATCAAGGCCGTGGTCGGCATGGCGCTGCGCGCGCCCGTGCCGATGGTCATGCTGTTCGGCGAGCCGGGCGTGATGATCTACAATGACGGCTATTCGGTCTTCGCCGGCGCGCGCCACCCCAGCCTGCTTGGGATGGACGTGCGCGAAGCATGGCCCGAAGTCGCCGATTTCAACGATCATATCGTCAAGACCGTGTTCCGCGCGGGCGAGACG
Source organism: Sphingomonadales bacterium (assembly GCA_004173185.1). Lineage (GTDB taxonomy): Bacteria > Pseudomonadota > Alphaproteobacteria > Sphingomonadales > Sphingomonadaceae > Sphingomonas. The sequence goes on from SEFZ01000006.1 coordinate 31,087, forward strand.
CTGTCGTACAAGAATCAGGTTCTCGAGCTCCAGCGCCATGGTCAGCTCGAGCCTGCCTGGCTCGATCTCGATTACTCGCCGATCATCGATGAGAATGGCACGCCGCTGGGCGTGATTGCCATTGTCGTCGAAATCACCGACCGGGTGCTGGCCGACCAGCAATTGCGCGACGAACGCACGCGGCTTGAGCAGATGTACGAACAGGCGCCCAATTTCATGGCGCTGCTGGAAGGCCCCGAACATCGCTTCGTGATGGCAAACCCGGCATATGCCCGCGTGGTGGGGGACCGCGATGTCATCGGCAAAACCGTTGCCGAAGCGCTGCCCGATGCGGTCGAGCAAGGCTATCTCGCGCTGCTCGACAAGGTCTTTGCGAGCGGCGAAGCCCTTGTCTCGACCGGCGCCCAACTGGATGTCCGCCCAGTGGCCGGCGGCCCCGTGACCAAGCGCTATATCGATTTCGTCTACCAGCCGATGGTCGATGGCGATGGCAAGGTGACCGGCATCTTTGTCGACGGCGTCGACGTGACCGCGCGTGTCCAGGCACAGGAAGCGATCGATGCCAGCCGGTCGCAGTTCCGCACCTTTGCGCAGGCAATGCCCAACCATGTCTGGACCGCGCCGCCCTCCGGCGCGCTCGATTGGTTCAATGATCGCGTATCCGAATATAGCGGGCGCGATCCGGCAGAGCTGCGGGGCCAGGGCTGGGATAAGATCGTGCACCCCGACGATCTCGAAGCCGCCAGCGCACGTTGGGCGCATTCGCTCGCGACCGGCGAAGATTACGAAACCGAGTTCCGCATCGAAAACGCCGCGGGCGAATATCGCTGGCATCTCGTGCGCGCGCTGCCGATCCGCGCCGATGATGGCCGCATCCTGCGCTGGATCGGCTCGAACACCGATATCCACGATCAGAAACTCGCCGAGGCCCGCACCGTGCGCGACCGCGATCGGATGTGGAGCCGGTCGCAGGACATGATGCTGGTCTGCGATCTCCAGGGCCAGATCACTGCGGTAAACCCCTCCGCCATGCGCCTGCTGGGCTGGGAAGAGGAGGATATGGTCGGCCGCAATCTGAGCGAGTTTGTCCATCCCGATGACGTCGCGAGCACTGCCGCCGAAATCGACAAACTTGCCGATGGTGCGACCACGCTGGCCTTTGAAAACCGCTATCGCTGCAAAGAGGGCGGCTATCGCCTGCTCGACTGGACGGCGGTGCCCGATCACGATCGCATCCACGCGGTCGGTCGCGACATCACCGACGAGCGAGCGCTGGCCCGCGATCGCGAACGGGTCTGGAATCTCTCGCCGGTGGTCAAGGTCGTGGTCAATCTCCACGGCGAGATTTCAGCGGTGAACCCGTCCTGGACCCGCCTGCTCGGCTGGAGCGAGCGCGAGACGATCGGGCGGGATATCCGCGATTTTATCGAGCCCGATGACGTGGGCAACGCAACGCGCCGGCTGGGCGAGCTCGCACAGGGCGAATCGCTCGCCGAGCATGATACGGTGTTCAAGACCCGAAGCGGAGAAGTGCGCCGCATCGCCTTCACCAGCGTGCCGGAAAACGACACCGTTTATGGCTTTGGGCGCGACGTGACGGGCGAGCGCGAGGCTGCCGCAGCGCTGGAATTGACCGCCGAAGCGCTGCGCCAGTCGCAGAAGATGGAGGCCGTGGGCCAGCTGACCGGCGGCATCGCGCATGATTTCAACAATCTGCTTCAGGGCATCACCGGCAGCCTCGAAATCATCGAGCGCCGCGTGTCGCAGGGGCGGCTGGGCGAGATCAGCCGGTTCCTGTCCGGTGCGACCACTGCGGCCAATCGCGCCGCCGCCCTGACCCACCGGCTGCTCGCTTTCTCGCGCCGCCAGCCGCTCGATCCACGCCCGGTCCGCGCCAATCCGCTGGTCGCCTCGATGGAGGATCTGCTCCGCCGCACGATCGGCGAGCGGGTGGAGCTGGAACTGGTGCTGGCGGGCGGGCTGTGGCTCACATTGTGCGATCCCAACCAGCTTGAGAACGCATTGCTCAATCTCGTCATCAATGCCCGCGATGCGATGCCAGATGGCGGCAAGCTCACTATAGAAACCTGCAACGCGCACCTCGACGACGCCTATGCCGCCCGCCAGCGCGAAGTGAAGCCGGGCCAATATATCTGCATCTGCGTGACCGATACGGGAACGGGAATGAGCGCCGATACGATCGCCAAGGCATTCGAGCCGTTTTTCACCACCAAGCCGATCGGTCAGGGCACGGGTCTTGGCCTCTCGATGATCTATGGCTTTGCCCGCCAGTCGGACGGCTATGCCAAAATCTATTCCGAAGTTGGCGAAGGCACGACCTTCAAGCTCTATCTCCCCCGCCACCGCGGCCAGGCCGATGGCGAAGAAGAGCTACCGCAATTGACCGAGGCGCATGCCACCCATGCCGGCGAAGTCGTGCTGGTGGTCGAGGATGAGCCGGTGGTGCGCGGACTGATCGTCGAGACGCTCAACGAACTCGGCTATCGCGCCATCGAAGCCGCCGATGGCCCCAAGGGCGTCGATATATTGCGCTCGAAGAAGCGGATCGATCTGTTGATCACCGACATTGGCCTGCCCGGACTGAACGGCCGTCAGGTCGCCGATGCCGGCCGCGCCGTGCGCCCGGGGCTGAAAGTGCTGTTCATGACCGGCTATGCGGAGAATGCAGCACTCGCCTCGGGCTTCCTCGAACCGGGCATGACGATGATCACCAAGCCTTTCGCGATGGAAGCGCTGGCAACGCGGATCCGGGGGATGATCGAGGGCTAGCCGCTTGCAAAATAGGATTTCGCCTGCTTGGCTAAGCGGGTCGGCAATGCCGTCCCGCTCTTTGAAATCGCTGTTGTAAAAGCGCCTTGGTCAGTGCGAACATTTGGGAACATTCGCGATTCCCCACCCGCGCGCCTAGGTGGGGATCGCCGTGGCCGAGACGATCTCGATCGCCTCGGGCTTGCCGTTGAAATCCACGCGTTCGCCTTCCTCGGCCCCGATCAGCGCTTTCGCCAGCGGCGCCGAAAATGCCACGCGGTCTGCCGTCGGATCGGCTTCGTCATGGCCGACAATGTCGATCGTCCGCATTTTGCCCGCCAGCTTGATCTGCACGCGCGCGCCAATCGCGGCCACGCCCTCTTCCGGCGGCGGCGCGATCCGCGCGGTGGTCCGGCGGGTCTGCCAATAGCGCAGCTCGCGCTTCAGCACCGCGCGCGCTTCCTCCCCGGTTGCGGCGGCGACTGCGGCCTCCAGTTCGGCTTCCTTGGCTTCGATCAATGCCAGACCCCGCGCGGTCACCATGTTCGGTCCAGCCGGCAGGGGCAGCTCGAACTTGGGTTCCATATGTTCTTCGTCGCTCTCGCGGCGAAAGGCGACGCTCATCGCTGGGGCACTTCCTCTAGAGTGGACGAGACCTTCCAAAGATCGAGCGCGCCATCGGTTGCATGACGGTCGATTTCGGCCAGTTCATCGGCGGAGAAGCCGAGATTGTTCACCGCATCGAGCGAATCGTCGAGCTGCTCCACCGTGCGCGCACCGATCAGCGCCGAAGTGACACGCGGATCGCGCAATACCCAGGCAATCGCCATCTGCGCCAGCGTCTGCCCGCGCTTCTCGGCAATCGCATTGAGCGCGCGGATGCGGGCGATATTGTCGTCGGAAAGCAGATGCTGGCCGAGCGAGCCGCCCTTGGCCGCACGCGCATCTTCCGGCACGCCACCCAGATATTTCGAGGTCAGCATCCCCTGCGCCATCGGCGAGAAAGCGATGCAGCCGGTGCCGAGATCGGCGAGCGTATCGAGCAGGCCGCCCTCCACCCAGCGATTGAGCATCGAATAGCTCGGCTGGTGGATCAGCAAGGGCACGCGCTCTTCGGCGAGGATCGCCGCAGCCTTGCGCGTCAGTTCCGGGGAGTAGCTGGAAATGCCGACATACAGCGCCTTGCCCTGCCGGTGCAGCTGCGCAAGCGCGCCCATCGTCTCCTCAAGCGGGGTCTTGGGATCGACGCGATGCGAATAGAAGATGTCGACATAATCGAGCCCCATCCGCTTGAGGCTCTGGTCGCACGAGGCGATCAGATATTTTTTTGATCCGCCGACATCGCCATACGGCCCGGGCCACATATCCCAGCCCGCTTTGGTCGAGATCACCAGCTCGTCGCGGTGGCTGGCAAAATCGGTCGCCATCACGCGCCCGAAATTCTCCTCGGCGGAGCCGTAAGGCGGGCCATAATTGTTCGCGAGGTCGAAGTGCGTCACGCCGCGATCAAACGCCCGGCGCAGGATCGCGCGGCCGGTTTCGAACACATCGGTGCCGCCGAAATTCTGCCAGAGGCCGATCGAGATCGCCGGCAGGTCCAGCCCGCTGACACCGCAACGGCGATAGGGCATCCGGCCGTCATAGCGCACGGGATCGGCCGTGTAGGGCGTCGGAAATGCCATGCTGAGATGCTCCAAACAAAGAAACCGCTCACCCTGAGCCTGTCGACGGGTCTTACCGGTTCAGCAGTCGAAGAGAAGATACTTCGACGCGTTCGGCATGAGCGGCACGGGAGCGTTTAGACGGTAAAGCTCTCGCCGCAGCCGCACGCGCCCTTGGCGTTGGGGTTGTTGAACACGAAGCCCGCGGCGAAATCGTCCTCGACCCAGTCCATCGTCGATCCGATGAGATACAGGATCGATCCGCCATCGACATAGAGCGTGCCGCCCGGCGTCTCGATCTTCTCGTCAAACGTCTTGGCTTCGGTGACGTAATCGACCGAATAGGCCAGCCCCGAACAACCCCGCTTGGGTGTCGAGAGCTTTACGCCGATCGCCTCGGCAGGTGCCTTCGCCATCAGAGCGGCGATGCGATCATGCGCGCTGGCGGTGAGGTTCAGCGCAGCCGGGCGTTCGCGCGTAGTGGAAGGATTGGCAGCCATCAGAGCATCCCCAATTCGAGCTTGGCCTCGTCGGTCATCTTCTGCGGATCCCATGGCGGATCCCAGACGAGATTGACTTCGGCATGGCCGACACCCGGCACCGAACCGACGCGCAGTTCGACTTCGGCGGGCATCGATTCCGCGACCGGGCAATTCGGCGTGGTCAGCGTCATCATCACGACCGCATGACCGTCATCGGTGACTTCGACGCCGTAGATGAGGCCCAGATCATAGATGTTCACCGGGATTTCGGGATCGTAGATTTCCTTGAGCGCCGTGATGATCGCCTCATAGACTTCACCACCGGGCGCGCCCGCGGGTTCGGCCACGGGCTTTTGCGACAGAAAGCCCGCGAGATAATCCTTCTTGCGCTCGAAGGTCTCCACCACGTCCTCGACGCGCGCCTTTGGCGGCGGGGCCACTGCGTCCACTTGCTCGACTTCGAACTTGTCGCTCACCCGAAAATCCTCGTCACTCGCTCGATACCTTTGACCAGCGCGTCGATGTCCGACGCGCCGTTATAGACCCCGAAGCTTGCCCGCGCTGTCGCCGGCACGCCGAGCGCATCCATCAGCGGCTGCGCGCAATGATGCCCGGCGCGGATCGCGACATTGCCCTCATCCAATATGGTGGCGACATCGTGCGGGTGCACCCCCTCGACCGCGAAGCTGACAATCCCCGCCGCATCGTCCGGCCCGAACAGGCGGACGCTGTTGAGCTTGGACAAAGCCTCGCGCGCCTGCTGCACCAAAGCCGTCTCATGCGCATGAATGCGATCCAGCCCGATGCTCTCGACATAATCGATCGCAGCATGCAGCCCGACCACGCCGACGATATGCGGAGTCCCCGCCTCGAAGCGTCCGGGCGGCGGCGCATAGGTCGTGCCGGAGAAGCTCACCCGATCGATCATCGATCCGCCACCCTGATACGGCGGCATCGCGTCGAGCAGCTCGTAGCGGCCCCAGAGCACGCCGATGCCAGTGGGGCCGTAAAGCTTGTGGCCCGAAAAGACGTAAAAGTCGCAACCGAGATCGGAGACATCCACCGCCATGCGCGGCACGGCTTGGCAGCCATCCAGCAGGATCTTCGCGCCCACCGAATGGGCAAGTTCCACCGCGCGCTTCGCATCGAGCACCGAGCCGAGCACGTTCGACACATGCGCCAGCGCGACAAGCTTATGCTTCGGCGTGAGCATCCTCGCCATCGCGTCGAGATCGATGCGCTGATCGGCAGTGAGCGGCACTACGTCGATCACCGCGCCCGTCTTCTCGGCAATCATCTGCCACGGCACGATGTTCGAATGATGTTCCAGCGTGGAAAGCAGGATGCGGTCGTCGGCCTTCAGCTGCGTGCCCGCCCAGCAGGTCGCGACAAGATTGATCGCCTCGGTCGCGCCGCGCACGAAGACGATCTCTTCTTCCCGCCCACCGATGAATTGCGCGGTGCGGCGGCGCGCCGCTTCAAACGCCAGCGTCATATCCGCCGAGCGCTGATACACGCCGCGATGCACGGTCGCGTAGGTCTCGCCATAAGCGCGGTTGATCGCGTCGAGCACCGGCTTGGGCTTTTGCGATGTCGCCGCAGTATCGAGATACGCCCAGCCCGCCGGGATGGCTGGGAAATCAGCCAGCACGTCGAGCGGCCGCGTGTCGGTGGTCACGCTCACAGCGCACCCTCCAGCCACTTGTCGGCATCCGCCTCAAAGGCTTCGCGGACGGCCTCTTCCCCAATCCGCGCCAGCGCATCGGCCACGAAAGCCCGCGTCAGCAACGCGGTGGCGCGGGCTTTGTCGATGCCGCGGCTCTCGAGATAGAACAACGCCTGTTTGTCGAGCTCGCCAACCGTCGCGCCATGCGCGCACTTCACATCATCGGCAAAGATTTCGAGTTCGGGCTTGAGGTTCACCGTCGCGCTACGATCGAGCAGCAGGCCGCGCAGCGATTGCTCGCCATCAGTCTTCTGCGCGCCGCGTGCGACTTCGACGCGAGCAGCGAGGCTCGCGACCGATTTGCCGGCCGCCACCGCGCGCCAGATCTGCCGAGAGCTGCCGTCGGTTTCTTCGTGCCGCACGGTCACGGCGCATTCCTGCCGCTGCGAACCGCGCGTCAGCAGCGCACCGCCCATTTCGGCGAACGCGCTTTTGCCGGTCAGCGTCAGCGCGCCATCGATGCGCGTGCCCATTCCGCCTGCGCCGAGGAAGATCGAGATCAGGCTCGCCGCCTCTCCGATATCGGCTTCATCGCGGATCGAGACGAAGCCTGCATCCTGCAACAGCCGCACCGAGCGCATCAGCCGCGCGCCCTTGGCGAGTTCGAAGCGCGACACGCGGTTCGCCCAGCCCGCACCGGCATAGGTCTCGATCACCGAAGCGACCGAATCCTCACCCAGCACGATCTTGGCCGGCACATGGTTCTCGCCGCCAGAGCCGAGATGGACGATCTGCACGCCCGTCACTGCGGCCTGCTTGTCGAGCGTCAGCATCCAGCCCTCGCCTTCGGCCTTGCTGCCCAGCGGGTGCGCGGTATCGGGCACGATCCGCCCGACCTGCACCGGACCCGGCCGGCTATGCGCAGGCTCGAACACGCCATCGACGAACAGCAAGCGCGGGCCTTCGATATCGAGGAACAGCGGCTTGGGATCGATCGCGTCCGCACGCGGTTCGGCTTCCGCCGCGGCCTTCAGCGTAGCCATATCCGCCCAACGCCATTCTTCCTGACGCGGCGACGGCAGTTCGAGCGTGGTCACGCTGCCACCGCTCCATAGCCTTCGCGCTCAAGCTGCTGCGCCAGTTCCGGCCCACCGGTGCGCGTGATGCGCCCCGCTTCGAGCACATGCACGAAGTCCGGTTTCACATAATCGAGCAGGCGCTGATAATGGGTGATCAGGATCACGGCCTTGTCCGGCGCGCGCATGATGCGGTTGATGCCGTCGCCGACAGCTTTCAGCGCATCGATGTCGAGGCCGCTATCGGTCTCGTCGAGGATCGCGAGCTTCGGGGCGATGATCCCCATCTGGACCATCTCGTTGCGCTTCTTCTCGCCGCCCGAAAAGCCGACATTGACCGGGCGCTTGAGCATTTCCTGATCCATGCCGAGGCTATCCGCCTGCGCGCGCGCCAGCTTGAGGAACTCCGCGCCCGAAAGCGCCGCCTCGCGGCGCCCGCGCCGCTGCGCGTTCAGCGCTTCGCGGAGGAACTGGACGTTCGACACGCCGGGAATCTCGACCGGATATTGGAAGCCAAGGAACAGCCCTGCCGAAGCGCGCTCATGCGGTGCCATCTCAAGCAGATCGGCGCCGTTGAAATCGACGCTGCCGCCGGTCGGCTCATAGCCCGGACGCCCGCCCAGCACATAGCCGAGCGTCGACTTGCCCGCGCCGTTAGGCCCCATGATCGCGTGCACTTCGCCCGCATTCACCGCGAGCGTCAGCCCTTTGAGGATTTCCTTGCCATCGATTTCGGCGCGGAGATTGTCGATCTTGAGCACTATTGATTTTCCTTGGTCGTATTGCCGTCGCCAACGCGCATGGTCACGATCGAGCCACTGCTGGGAGCGCTGGGCGGCGGGGGCAGCGCCTTTACGCGCTGCTTGTCATTGTCTTCGGTTTCGATCGCGATCGGGCCAATCGCACCGGCAAGCGGCGCGGTCTTGGGCTGCACGAGCTTGGGCATGTCGAAAATGTTCGGCACGCCGGTAGCGATATTGCTGCGCGCCGCGCCAATCGACGAAGGTTCGATCGCAGTCAGCTCGACGCAATCGGTCACCACATCGGCGGTCTTGGCGTAGCAGATCGGCGTTGCCTGACAGGCATTGGTGTCACGCCGCTGGCTGCCGCTGGAAACCATCACACGGCAATTGCGCAGCTTGTTGTCCGCACCCTTGTCGAACAGCATCGTCGTGGTGCCATAGATCGCCTGGACGACGATCTCGTCATACTGTTCCTCCTCCGCCGGGGGGGTGGCGGGCGTGGAGACGGGCGCAGCCGTGGTGGCGGACGGGACGTCCTGCGCGAGCAGGCCCAGGAACAAAGCAATCATCATCGCCCGCTCGACCGACCCTGCGTGATATCTTCCGGAACCTTCCAGAACGCGTCAATCGCGCGAAGCGCAGCTCCTGCTATTTCAATCCTATCGCCAACCGCGACCTGCCGCCTTGCCAGCAGTCGATCCGCTCTCACTTTCGATTTCTCGCGCTGGTCATGGCACGCAATCGCGCCGCTGCGCACAGCAGCGAGCCACTGTTCTTCGGTTCGCGCATAGATCGGACCAAAGGCTTCCGCAGCGGAATTGATCCGAGTGTTGAGGCATTGGTGATACGCGCGCAAAGGGGCTTCCAACCCCTGTGGAAAATCGAGCTCGGGGTTAGCAACCTCGACGAGTTCGACGGTCGTTACGGTTTCTACCGCGGTTACAGCTTCGGCGGACTTTGCAGACACGTCCTGCATCGCGGACAGGATAAGGAGCCAGATCATCCGACCGAGCCTTCCAGCGAAATCCCCAGCAGCTTCTGGGCTTCCACCGCGAACTCCATCGGCAACTGCTTGAGCACTTCGCGCGCGAAGCCGTTGACGATCAGCGCCACCGCCGCCTCCGAATCCAGCCCACGCTGCATCGCGTAAAACATCTGGTCTTCGCTGATCTTCGAAGTGGTCGCCTCATGCTCGATCTGCGCCGAGGGGTTCTTCACTTCGATATACGGCACGGTATGCGCGCCGCATTGATCGCCGAGCAACAGACTGTCGCACTGGGTGAAGTTGCGGACATTTTCCGCGCCCGCATTCACGAGCACCCGGCCACGATAGGTGTTGTTCGATTTGCCCGCAGAGATGCCCTTCGATACGATCGTCGACTTGGTGTTCTTGCCGATATGCAGCATCTTGGTGCCGGTATCGGCCTGCTGATGGCCGTTGGTGACTGCGACCGAATAGAATTCGCCGACCGAGCCATCGCCCTGCAAAATGCACGACGGGTATTTCCAGGTGATCGCGCTGCCGGTCTCGACCTGGGTCCAGCTGACCTTCGAATTCTTGCCGGCGCACAGAGCGCGCTTGGTCACGAAATTGAAGATGCCGCCCTTGCCGTTCTCGTCGCCAGGATACCAGTTCTGGACGGTCGAATATTTGATCTCGGCATCGTCCAAAGCGACCAGCTCGACCACCGCCGCATGCAGCTGGTTCTCGTCGCGCATCGGGGCGGTGCAGCCCTCCAGATACGAGACATAGCTGCCCTTGTCAGCGACGATCAAAGTGCGCTCGAACTGGCCGGTATTTTCGGCGTTGATGCGGAAATAGGTGCTGAGCTCCATCGGGCAGCGCACGCCCTCTGGAATGTAGACGAAGGTGCCGTCACTGAAGACAGCCGCGTTCAATGCCGAGAAGAAATTGTCGCGGACCGGCACGACCTTGCCCAGCCACTTCTTCACCAGATCGGGATACTCGCGGATCGCCTCGCTGATCGAGCGGAAGATCACGCCCGCCGATTCGAGCTCCGCGCGGAACGTGGTCGCGACCGAGACGCTGTCGAACACCGCATCCACCGCGATCTTGCGGCTGCCCTCGACGCCCGCGAGCACTTTCTGCTCCTCGATCGGGATGCCCAGCTTTTCATAGACGCGCAGGATCTCGGGATCGACTTCGTCGAGGCTGCCCAGCTTGGGCTTCACTTTGGGCTCGGCGTAATAATACGCGTCCTGATAATCGATCTCTGGGATCTGGAGCTTCGCCCATTCGGGCAACTCCATCGTCTCCCAGATGCGGAACGCCTTGAGGCGATAGTCGAGCATCCATTCGGGCTCGTTCTTCTTGGCCGAGATATAGCGAACGGTATCTTCGCTCAGCCCCTTGGGCGCGAATTCCTGCTCGATGTCCGAGCTGAAACCCCACTCATATTTCTTGTTCGCAGCGGCGAGCGCCTCTGCGTTCTTGATGCCTGCATCGATATCGGTAGCCATTACGCGTGCTCCGCCACTTGAACCGGCTTGGACGAAAGCTGGGCGAGGTTGACCCCCGCCAGCGCGCCACGCACCGCGCCGTTCACCGCATTCCAATGCGGCTTCACCCGGCAATCCTGTTCGATCCCGCAATCATGCTTGCCGTTGTCGACGCACGAAGTCATCGCGATCGGACCCTCGATCGCCTCGACAATATCGGCCAGGCTGATCGCGACCGGCGGGCGGGAGAGACGAAAGCCGCCCCCGGTGCCGCGCGTCGATTCGATCAGCCCCGCAGCCGAGAGCTTGCTCACCAATTTCTGCACCGTCGGCAGCGGCAGGCCCGTTTCATCGGCAAGCAGGGTCGCGTTCAAACGAATGCTCCCGCAATGCCGCGCGGCGGCGGACATCATCACAACAGCATAATCGGCTAGGCTAGACAGGCGCATTATTGCGAACGACTCTCAAATCGGATCAAATCAATCCGATTGGGCATGTGGGCCTAGCCGCGTCTTAGGTCAACCGATTCGGGGAAAACATCGGGCAAGAAATGGAATGTCTCGTTATCGAGCGTCACCGCCAGCACCGGATCAATCCCCGCGCGCAACGTGGTCGGCGTATGGCCGGTAAAGTGCTTGATCTCGTTGATCATGTGCGACTGATCGGAGAATGGCGCGACGACTTCCTCGGCGCTGGCGCCCTGATAGATGCGCATCGCCGCCCCGATCGCGCGAAACTTGCGGCGCAGATGCGCGGGGCTTCCGGCGAAATATTCATTGCACAGTCGCTGTACCTGCCGCTCGCCGATGTTCGATTTGGCGCGGATCGCGCTGTAGAGATGCTCAAGCCCCGGATCGCCCGCCGCCGCCCATTCGCGCACCGCGCTCAGGAAGACGAGATGCGACTTGGGAACGGGCTTCACCTCGGAATGGCGCAGTTCGAGCAGCGGCTCCACCGCCGTCACCATCTCCTCCAGCGTGGTCATCTGGCGCAACCGCTCGAGGAAACGCGGGGCCTTCGAGCAAAACAGCGTCTCGCCATCGACGACATGGTCGGCAACCTTGTCAGCCGGCACGCCGATCAGCGCCTTCCAGCCGATCGCGCGCAGCGACACGCCGAAACAATGGACCGGCCCCTTCATCCGATAGCGCGCCGCGGCAGTCCCCGGGCCGTTGATCATGATCGGCCGGGTCTGCTCGGCATGGCCGCGCGGGAAGATAATCTCGCCCTCGCCGCGGATCATGAAGCGCAACTGGCCCAAATCCACGCGTTCGATACCTTCGATGTCGGCGGCGTCGTTGCGGAACAGATAATAGGATTCGACATAGGGCATCAGCGCGCCCATCGCCTTGCGCAACTCTATATGCGGCTGGGGGACAGCGCTGTCCGCGTCCGATACTTCCCCTGCCCGATCGCGATCGCCCCGCATACTTCGTACTACTTCCATTTTCTGCAATACTTCGCAGTAAAGCGACAGAGAGAATGGTAAATAGAAAAGTGGCCCGGCCAGCAAGCCGGCCGGGCCCTAAAGTGAAGGACGCGTCAAATGAATGAGCATCCTCGGGTCGCACATTCTTACTGACTCAATTCGCTCAAGCCGGATTGTACGGAATCGACATACGCGTTTTGACGGAGGCGCTTTGGGGTGCAAAAGGCACCGATATGGCCTCTAGTTTCAGCTCCGCTTTGTTTGCGCTCGATCCCGAGCGCGCCCACCGTACGGCGATCCGCGGGCTTGCGCTATGGGGTGCGCTCGGCACGCCTTTCGGCTCCGGGCCGGGAAAAGATGTCGGCGTAACGATCGCGGGTATCGTCTTTCCCAATCGCGTTGGCCTCGCGGCAGGGCTCGACAAGGATGCAGAGAGCATAAGCGGATTGTTCGCGCTGGGCTTCGGCGCAGTGGAAGTCGGCACGCTCACTCCGCGTCCGCAGCCGGGCAATCCCAAGCCGCGCCTGTTCCGCCTCACCGAAGACGAAGCGGTGATAAACCGCATGGGCTTCAACAATGGCGGCATCGACGCAGCGATCGCGCGGATCGCAGCGCTCAAGCAGCGCCCCGGCGTGCTCGGCATCAATGTCGGTGCGAACAAGGACAGCGATGACCGCGTCGCGGACTATTTGGTCGGCGTTACCAAGGCGGCGGCGCTTGCGGATTATATCACGATCAACGTCAGTTCGCCCAACACGCCGGGCCTGCGCGACCTGCAATCGCGCCCGGCGCTCGACGAATTGCTCGCCGCCGCAGACGCCGCGCGCGGCGACACACCACTCTTCCTCAAGATCGCCCCGGACCTCGATCGCGCCGGGATCGAAGGCGCGATGCGCGCCGCGATCGACAATCGCATCGACGCGGTGATCGTCTCCAACACCACGATCTCGCGCCCGGCGCTCGCATCTGGCCATGCAGGCGAGGCCGGCGGGCTATCCGGTAAACCCTTACGCGAACTCGCGCTCGCCAAGCTGATCGAAGCGCGCGAAGCGTCGGGCGGCCAGCTGCCGCTCATCTCGGCAGGCGGGATCGACAGCGGCGATGAGGCCAAGCGCCGCATCGATGCAGGCGCCGCGATGGTCCAGGTCTATTCGGCTCTGGTCTTCAAAGGCCCCGGGCTGGTGCGCGAAATTGCACGGGCGCTTCGCTGACGTAGCGTCTTTGCCCCCGCGCCAAACCTCGCTACGTCTGGTGGCATGAAGAAACTGGTTGCGTGCCTTGTCGTCCTGTTCCTCCCCCTCAGCGCATGGGCGCAGGGGGTAGTCAGCGCCGCCGATCCCCGCGCTGCGGCGGCGGGAGTCGAAATCCTCGGAAAAGGCGGCAGCGCCACAGACGCGGCAATTGCCACAATGCTGGCGCTCAATGTCGTCGAGCCGCAGAGCGCAGGTATCGGGGGCGGTGCATTCTTCGTGCAATATGACGCGAAGCGGAAGCGCACTACGACGATCGACGGGCGCGAAAAGGCACCGCTGGCAGCGGATTCGCGCTGGTTCTACGCAGACGGCAAGCCGCTCGGCATCCGCGACGCAGTCCCCGGCGGGCGCAGCGTAGGCGTGCCCGGCACCTTGCGGGCCATGGCGGCTGCGCACCGGCGCGGCGGCAAGCTGCCCTGGGCGGCATTGTTTGAGCCCGCGATCCGGCTGGCGCGCGATGGCTTCGAAGTTTCGCCCCGGCTGAACAACGCGCTCACGGCGTATGGCAAGCATGTCGATGCGGGCGTTCGCGCGATCTTCTACGTCGATGGCAAGCCGCTCGCGATCGGCGCACAGGCTCGCAATCCCCAACAGGCCGCTTTGTTCGAGCGTATCGCCAAGGACGGCGCGGACAGCTTCTACAACGGCCCGCAGGCGGAAAAGCTGGTCGCCACGGTCAACGGAGCGGCGCGCAATCCCTCCAAAATGACGCTGCCCGATCTCGCCGCTTACGAGGCCAAGGAGCGCCCACCGCTGTGCGGAAAATATCGCGGCTATAAAATCTGCTCGATGGGTCCGCCTTCTTCGGGCGGGATCACCGTGCTGATGATCCTCAAGCAGCTTGAGCGGTACGATCTGGCGACTTTGGGCAAGGATTCGCCCGTCGCTTGGCACCTCTTCGCCGAATCCTCGCGGCTCGCTTACGCGGATCGCAATATGTACCTCGGCGATCCCGATTTCGTGCAAATCCCGATCAAGGGATTGCTCGACAAAAAATACATCGCCAGCCGCTCGGCGCTGATCGACGCCAAGGGCAGCATGACCAGCATCACCGCCGGCATTCCCAAGGGCGCACCGCCACGCCGGAGCGCCCCGGTCAGCGATGTGCCGGGCACCACCTCGCTCAGCGTCGCAGACGCGCAGGGCAATGTCGCACAGGTGACCACGACCATCGAAAGCTCGTTCGGATCGGGGCTGTCGGTGGACGGCACCTTGCTCAACAACGAACTTACCGATTTCGATATCGTGCCCGAGAAGGACGGCTATCTCGTCGCCAATCGCGTGGAGGGTGGCAAGCGCCCGCGCAGCTCAATGGCGCCCACGATCGTTTACGGCCCAGACGGCAAGGTGCGCATCGCGATCGGCGCGGCGGGCGGATCGACGATCATCGCGCAGGTGGCCAAGGCGCTGATCGCCGTGATCGACTGGAAGCTGCCGGCGCAGGACGCCGTCGCTCTCGGCCTGCTCTACGCTCCCGGCCCCGGCGCGGTCGCTGAAACGGGTACGCAGCTTGATGCGATGATCCCGGCGCTCAAAGCGCTTGGCCAGAACGTCCAGTCCAGCCCGCTCGGGCTCAAGGCCAACGCGGTCGAGCTGGTCGGTGGCCGATGGGATGGCGCAGCCGACCCGCGCAGCGAAGGCGTGGTGATGCATCAGGACGGGCGGGTGAAGCAGATCGTGCGGGCGGGGGCGGTGCCGAACCGTCCCGCCGAATAAGGAGACGTCGCCAAAGCGGCGCCCGGGAGAGGAAAATATGACACGCAAGCTCGAACGCTTCGAAAATCTGGTCGCAATGTTCTTCGCGCGCGCCCGCGAGAAGGGCGAAAAGCCGTTCCTGTGGCAGAAGACCGATGGCGCGTGGCGGCCGACCAGCTGGGCCGAAGCTGCGCGACAAGTCGCCAGTCTCGCCGCAGCGTTCACCGCGCTCGGCCTCAAGCGCGGCGACCGCATCATGCTGGTCAGCGAGAACCGCCCCGAATTCTGCATCACCGATCTCGCGATCATGGCCGCGGGCTGCATCACCGTTCCGACCTACACCACCAATACCGAGCGCGATCACCAGCATATCATCGAGAATTCGGGCGCCTGCGCCATTGTCGTCTCGACCACCAAGCTCGCCAAGACGCTGCTTCCGGCTGCAATCCGCGCCTCCACGGCCCGGATGATCATCGGCATCGACGAAGTCCGCATCGGCCAGCAGGGCGCGCTCGAGTTCCACGACTGGCGCGAACTGATCGCGACGTACGATACGCCCGCTAGCGAAGCCGCCGCGCGCGCCACCTTCGCCCGCGAAGACACTGCCTGCATCATCTACACCAGCGGCACCGGCGGCAGCCCGCGCGGCGTGATGCAGCATCACGGCGCGATCCTGCACAATGTTCAGGGATGCTGCACCATCATCTCGGAGGATTTTGGCTGGGAGGACGAAGTGTTCCTCAGCTTCCTGCCACTCAGCCATGCCTATGAGCATACCGGCGGGCAGTTCTTCCCGATCGGCCTAGGTGCGGAAATCTATTACTCCGAAGGCCTTGAGAAGCTCGCCTCGAACATCGAGGAAGTGCGCCCGACGCTGATGGTCGTCGTCCCCCGATTGTTCGAAGTGCTGCGCACGCGGATCACCAAGACGGTGGAAAAACAGGGCAAGTTCGCCAATTATCTGCTCGGTCGCGCCGTTTCGATCGGCAACAAGGCAGCCGCCGGTCGCATGCCGATCACCGATGTGCCGATGAACCTTTTCCTGAACGCCACGCTGCGCCCCAAGCTTTCCAAAAAGTTTGGCGGACGGATCAAGGCGATGGTCTCGGGCGGTGCCCCGCTCAATCCCGAGGTCGGCAATTTCTTCGCCTCGCTCGGCATCACCTTCCTGCAGGGCTATGGCCAGACCGAATCCGGCCCCGTAATCTCCTGCAACCGGCCCTCGTTCGGGCTCAAGATGGATACGGTCGGCCCGCCGATGCCAGACGTCGAGGTCAAGATCGCCGAGGATGGCGAAATCCTCGTGCGCGGCGAACTCGTCATGCACGGCTATTGGCGCAACGATGAGGAGACCGCCCGCGTCCTCAAGGACGGCTGGCTCCACACGGGCGATATCGGCCGAATCGACAAGAAGGGCCGGATCGAGATCACCGATCGCAAGAAGGACATCATCGTCAACGACAAGGGCGACAACGTCGCGCCGCAAAAGGTCGAGGGGATGCTGACGCTGCAGAACGAGATCGTCCAGGCGATGATCGCGGGCGACAAAAGGCCCTATATGACTGCGGTGATCGTCCCCGATCCCGAATGGACGCAGGAATGGTGCGCAAGGTCAGGCGCGAAATGCGACTTTAAGGAACTGGCGCACGATCCCGATTACAAGGCGGCTGTCGGCGCGGCGGTCGAGCGCGTCAACAAGGACCTCTCGGTGATCGAACGCGTACGCAAGTTCATCATCGCCGATGGCCCGTTCTCGATCGAGAATGAGCAGCTTACCCCGAGCCTCAAGATCCGCCGGCATGTGTTGAAGCAAGCCTATGGCGACCGGCTGGCCGCATTGTACTGACTTGTTAGGCGCCTCCCCCTCAAGGGGAGGCGCTTTCAGGGCCTCACTTCGCGCCCGGCACCACCACCATCGACCAGTCCTTGCTCGGCACCAGATACTTCACGGCTAGCTCCTGAATCTGCTCGGGCGTGGTCAGCGCGATATCCTGCGCCAGCGTGTTGACCGCTTCGATCCGCGCCGGATCGCGCGTGCCACCCTCTACCAGCCGCATCCAGAACATGTTGCCGCTCGATTGGCGGATGATCGTCTGCTTGATCGGAGTAAGCGCGCGATCGAGTTCATCGGCCTCGACCGGCTTTGCGACCAGATCGGCGGCGATGCCGCGCGCGAGCTTGAAGAAGAAGTCGGTCTTGTCGGGCGGCACCATGCCGAGCGCGAGCAGCTTGCCGCCGCTGGGCATCCCCACCGGCCAATCGCTGATCAGCATCGGCGAATAGCTGATCCCCGCCTGACTGCGCAGCTGATCGATCATCCGATCGCGGAAGATCGCGGCGAGCACTTCGAGCTTGCGGCTCTCGGTGATGCCGGCACTGCCGCCGCCGGTCGGCCAGGCGATCACGGCCGCTGCCTGATCCTTCTTGCCGGTGTGCGTGCGCACCACGGGCTTCACGACATGGGCCGGGAATTTGGGGATCGCCGCAGCGCGCGTGGTCGCGGGCCGCGGCGCAAGCGCGCCGAAGGTCGCGGCCACCGCATCCACCGTAGCGTTGGCATCCATGTCGCCAAAGATCGAGATCTCGATCGGTCCGCTGGCGAGCAAAGGCTCCCACAGCTTGCGGAACGACCCGGGCGTGATCGCCTCGATCGTTGCGCGCGGCGGAATGCCCCAGCGTGGATCGCCCGAATGGAGCAGGCTTTCCAGATCGCGCGACACCACTGCATCAGGCGATGACGACAGCCCGGCATAGCCCGCGAGAATGCCTGCCCGCGCACGAAGCACCGGATTGGGATCCCAGGCGGGGGCGGCAAGCTTGGTGGCGAACAGCTTGAGCTGATCGGCCAGATCGTCCTTGGTCGTCTGCGCACTCAGCACGAACGCATCGTCGCCGATCGAGAAATCGAGCCCGATCTGGCGGCGCCCGGTGAGCGCATCGAGTTCTTCCTGACCATAAGTGCCGACGCCGCTCGCCATGAGCGCGGGTTCGCCTGCCCAGGCCGGGGTCTGGCGGTTGGCAGGCAATGCCTTCATCCCTTCGCCGAAACGGACGCGGACATAGACTTTGCCGGTCTCCGACTGGTCCTGCCGCATCAGCAGCTTGATCCCGTTGGAGAAGGTCACCTGATCGATCTGCTGCGATTGCAACACGGTCTGGCGCAGCGCCACGATGCCGGGTTCGCCGAGCTTGGGCAGTGCATCGAAGCTGACATCGCCGACGAACTTGCGGTTGCCCGCCGCCGCGACATTTGCCGAAAGCGCAGCCGCAACCTTGGTCAGCACCGTCGCATCGGGCTTATGGATATTGACCAGCGCGCGGGTTGCCGTGCCCTCAAACACCTTTTTCGACGAAGCGAGGACGTTCTCGGGAGTGAAGAACTTGGCGTCCACCGCCGTCTTGAAAATGTCGTAGCTCGCCTCGGGCGTGGTCACGGTCTCGTTGATGTCGACCGCTTCGATCAGATCCTCGGCGATCTTCGCCCCGGCTTCGACCGGCGCGGTGTTGATCCGCTGCTTCATCGCAGCTTCGATCTCGGCCAGTTCGCGGGCGATCTCGGCCTCGGTCGGCGGCGTTTCCTGTGCGTCAGCGATCACCGCGCGCACGTCGCGCAGCGCGGCTTCCCAATCGTCACCAGCAGGCAGCACCTGCACCGTGGTCATGTTGGCCGATCGCGCAATATCGGAGATATCAGCGCCGGCAGCGAGGAACGTGCCCCCGGTGCGCGCGCGGGTTTCCAGGCGACGGTTGATGATGCGGATCGCGACAAGGTCGATCATCCGCTTCTGGTTGAAGATGATCGTGTCGGCAAAGACCGTCCAGGGCCGCACCGTCGTCATCATAACCATCGGCGGGATGGCCGATTCGACGATGCTCGCCGCCACCGGATGCCCGGTGCTCGGCTGACCGAAATCGGGGGTGACCGGCGCGGGGCCAACGCCCTGCCATGCCGAAAAATGCTTGGTCACCATCTCTTCGAGAATCGAAGTGTCTACGTCGCCGATGACCACGACGGTGGCGCGCTCCGGGCGATACCAGCGATCGTGGAATGCCTTGACCGCCGCGGCCGTCGCGCCGGCCAGCGTCTCGACGGTGCCGATCGGCTCGCGCTCTGCCAGCGGCTGGCCGGCGAAGATCAGGTCGAGCTGCGCATCCTGCATCCGCACCTGCGGACCCGGCTGTTCGCGCTGCTCGGCCATCACCACCGGACGCTCGGCAGTCAGCGCCTCGGGCGTGATCGTCGGGCCGGTCATCATGCCCGACAGGATCTTGAAGCTCTCATCGAGCCCGCTGCGCGTCGCCATCGGCAGATCAAGCTTATAGGTCGTCGCGATAAAGCTGGTTGTCGCGTTCGAATCCGAACCGAAGGTCACGCCCAGACGCTGCCACACCCGCTTCGATTCGCCATCCGGCACGTGAATCGAGCCGCGGAACGAAAGATGCTCGAGCAGATGCGCGAAGCCGCGCTCATTATCCTGCTCCATCAGCGATCCGGCATCGATTCGCACGCGGACAGAAACCTGACCAGGCGGCACGCCGTTCTTGCGCACCGCATAGCGTACACCATTGGAAAGGCGACCGAACTTCCACTCCGCATCGTGGACGAGATCGCTGCCCTTGTAGAGCCAGGGATCGTCGGCAGTCTGCACTGCGCGCGGCGCGGCGGGAGCCGCAGTTTGCGGAGCGGTCTGTGCCAGTAGCGGAGCCGGCGCGGCGAGCGTGGCAAGGGCAAGAAGGGCGAAATGCGGCAAGCGCAGAATTGGGGGCATGAAGCCTCATCTAGTGACGTTCACGCTCCCATGCCAGCGCGCACCTTTCACGCAGATGTACGAAACCTGCCTCCAAATCGCCCGATGCGGCCATGTTTTGGACCCAGGGGCTGCGTAGCCTGCGAGTCGCGGACTGGGGGCAGTTCCGTTTGCATACAGGGGCTTGCTTGCAGTGAAGGCCGAACGAATCGAACGACGCGCGCCATGGCGCGCACCAGAGGCGCGCGGAGAAATCCCGGCTCCGATCGGCTTGGCACATCCCCGGCTGCGCCTGCTCGAAGCGATCGACCGACTGATCTCCGCCTCCTCGCTCGTTCCCGATCAAGCCGTGCTCGACGTCCGCGATTTCGCCTGGACCGCCGAACTGCGCGAAGCCTGGCATGCGATCCGTGACGAAGCGCTGGCCACCGCGCTCGCCTCGCATGCCGCACCCGGACAGGGCCGCAATTATCTGTTGTGGGAGCATGGCTGCCAGCTGCACGACAATCTTCGCCGCTGCCCGGAGACGGCGGATATCGTGGAGCGCATCCCCGGTCTGTACAATGCCGGCTTCTCCATCCTTTCGCCCGGCACGCATTTGCCCACCCGGCGCGGCGCAACCAAAAGCCTGATCACCTGCCACCTTGGCCTGATCATCCCGCGCGACGGCGATGCGCGGATGCGGATCGAAGATCGCGTGCTGCGCTGGGCCGAGGGTGAGACATTGGTGTTCGACGACACCCGCGAGCATGAGACCTGGAACGCGACTTCGGGCACGCGGATCGTGCTGGTGCTCCAGTTCCGCCGTCCCTTGCGCAATCCCGGTCGCTGGGTGGCCGGACAATTCCTGCGCTTTGTTCGCCGTTCCACCTGAGTAGCCACGCAACCCAGTGTTTCCGCGACTCCGCTTGATCCGTGCCCTGCCAAGCGCCACATGGCGACTATGCTGATCGAGACCGAACCCACGCCGAACCCGGCAACGCTGAAATTCCTCCCCGGCCGCACGGTGATGGAGTCAGGCACCCGTGACTTCGCCACCCCGGAGGAAGCCGAAGCTTCGCCACTCGCCAACGCTCTGTTCAGCCTTGGCGACGTGACCGGCGTGTTCTTCGGTCGCGACTTCATTTCGGTCACTGCCGCACCGGGTATCGAGTGGCGCGATCTCAAGCCCGATGTGCTGGGCATGCTGCTCGATCATTTCAGCGCAAACATGCCGCTATTCCATCCCGCCTCGGCGGGCTTCAGCGTTCCTTCCGAAGATCAGGATTTCGGTGACGACCCCGCCGATGCCGAGATTGTCGAGCAGATCAAGGAACTGATCGAGACGCGCATCCGCCCCGCAGTTGCCAATGACGGCGGCGATATCGTCTATCGCGGCTTCACCGAGGGCAAGGTCTATCTCCAGATGCAGGGCGCCTGCGCCGGCTGCCCGTCTTCGAGCGCGACGCTCAAGAACGGCATCGAGCAACTGCTCAAACATTATGTTCCCGAAGTAACCGAAGTGAGAGCAGTATAATGGCGACGCCCCTCAACGATGAGGCGCTCGACCGCCTGTTCCGCACCACCCGCACGGCCAATGGCTATACCGACGCACCGGTCACCGAAGCCGATATTCGCGCAATCTATGAACTGGTGAAGATGGGGCCGACTTCGGCCAACCAGCAGAGCGGCCGCTTCGTCTGGATCACCAGCCAGGAAGGCAAGGACAAGCTCGCCGAACTCGCGAGCGGCACCAATGGCGAGAAGATCCGCAAGGCGCCCGCCGCAGTGATCGTCGGCATGGACCTGGCTTTCAACGAAGAACTGCCCTGGCTCTTCCCGCACGCGCCGACCGCAAAGGACTGGTTCGCCGACGATACGGTTCGCTACACCCACGCTTTCCGCAATTCCTCGCTGCAGGGCGGCTATTTCATCCTGGCGGCCCGCGCATTGGGCTTCGATACCGGGCCGATGTCGGGCTTCGACAACGCCAAGGTTGACGCTGCCTTCTTCGGCGACCAGCCGAATGTCCGTTCCAACTTCATTTCGACGATCGGGCACGCCGACCCGGCCACCATCTTCGAGCGACTTCCCCGCCCGGAATTCGAGCGCTTCAACCGCGTACTCTGAGCCCTTGCGCACCCTTGTCATCGAAACCGCTACCGCCGCCTGCTCGATCGCGTTGATCGAGGGCGGGCGGGTGATCGCAAACGCGCATGATGTGGTCGGGCGCGGCCATGCCGAGCGGCTGATCCCGATGATCGCAGCCCTGCCCGATGAGGGCCGAAGTCCGCGCATCCTTGTCGATGTCGGCCCCGGCAGCTTTACCGGCGTGCGCGTTGGCCTTGCCGCAGCGCGCGGACTCGCGATTGGCTGGGGCGCAGAAGTGCATGGCTATTCGTCGCTCGCCTTGATCGCCGCCGCCGGCTTCGCCGCCGATCCCGCCCGCGCGCAGCTTGCCGTCGTGCTCGAAGGGGGGCACGGTGAAGTCTTCATGCAGGTTTTTAACGCTTCTCCGTTCGGTGCGCAGGCGCCGCTGCAATCGCTGCTGCCCGGCGCGGCAATCGAAGCGCTGGCGGGCATCGCCGCGATCGGCAGCGGCATCCGTCGCCTTGCCGAGGTCGCGCCAGATTATCCGCTCGCCGAGGCATGGCCCAACGCAATTGACGCAGCCTTGCTGCCTCCCGAATTCGCGTCCCTGCCGCCCAGCCCGATTTATGGCCGCGCGCCCGACGCAAAGACACTCGCCGAACGGGGCCTCGCATGAGCACGATATTGAACCAGAGCGAGCTCCGCGAAGGCGGGGCCCATGATCTGCCGCATATCGCCCAGATCATGCAGGACGGCTTCGATCCGCGCTTCGGCGAAGCATGGACCAGCGCCCAATGCATGGGGATGCTCTCGCTTCCCGGCGTCTGGTTGGTGATCGCAAGTCTGGGCGAAGACGACGTTGCCTTTGCACTTGCCCGGATGGCTGCCGACGAAGCCGAATTATTGCTGCTCGCCACCCGCCCCGCGGCGCGGCGTCGCGGCGTAGGCGGAGCCCTGTTGCGCGCGATCATCGAGGAAGCCCGCGCCCGTGGCGCAGCCCGGATTCACCTAGAGGTACGCTCGGGAAACGATGCGGTGGAGTTATACCGTCGCGAAGGTTTCGCCAAGGTTGGCCAGCGCAACAACTACTATCGCGGCAAGGCTGGCCAGTTGTTCGATGCGCATACCTATGCTCGCGAATTGAATTGACCCAAATCTATTCAGGGAAATTTGGACAGCCTAATGTTAATCGCTTGCCATCGGGCCGAAATGGACCGATACGGCCGGGCGCAGCGGGAAGCAAACTCGCGCGATATGGGTTGAAAGGAAGAATATGGATACGATGTCGGACATTCAGGAGACGCTTGTTACGCTGACCGCAGACATTGTTGCGGCACATGTCAGCAACAACAGCGTAGCCGTTTCTGATCTTCCGGTGCTTATCCAGAACGTACATGGTGCGCTCGCCGGTCTCGGCACGCCCGTTGCTGCGCCTGAAGTGAAGCAGGAGCCGGCCGTTTCGATCCGTTCGTCGATCAAGCCCGATTTCATCGTCTGCCTCGAAGACGGCAAGAAGCTCAAGATGCTCAAGCGCCATCTGATGACGCACTATCAGATGACCCCGGAGCAGTATCGCGCCAAGTGGAACCTTCCCGCCGACTATCCGATGGTCGCGCCGAACTATGCCGAGCAGCGCCGCACTCTGGCGAAGAAGATCGGCCTGGGCACGAAGCGCCGCAAGCGCGTCTGATTTTCCGCATAAGCGTTCAAGCGCCGGCCGGGGCAAATGCCCGGGCCGGCGTTTTGCTGTCTGCCTCCCCTTCCCCCCTGCGGTCGATGACGCTACATCCCCTGCATGGCACGCAAAATTGATCTCGAAGCTCTTTGTCAGGAAAAAGGTCTGCGGATCACCGAGCAGCGCAAGGTTATCGCGCGCGTGCTCTCCGACGCCGAGGATCATCCCGACGTCGAGAAGGTCTATGAGCGGGCCTCCGCCATCGATCCCGGCATCTCGATCGCCACGGTGTACCGCACGGTTCGCCTGTTCGAAGAAGCAGGAATTCTCGATCGTCACGATTTCGGTGACGGCCGCGCGCGCTATGAGCCCGCGCCCGAAGCGCATCACGACCATCTGATCGACGTCGAGACCGGCCGCGTGATCGAATTCGTCGATCCCGAGCTCGAACTGCTCCAGAAGCAGATCGCCGAACGGCTGGGCTTCCGTCTGGTCGATCACCGCATGGAGCTGTACGGGGTTGCCCTCGATCGCAAGAGCTGAGGCGCGCCGCGCGGATGCGGCCGCGGGCAAGCCTTACCCGCTGACCGGAATCGAGCGCGTCCGCGTCGGCTGGCGCGTGTTCCTTCTGCTGCTGCTGATCCTCACCCACGTGCCGATGCATTATCTGTGGCGGCTGCTCCGCCTGCCCTCGGCATGGCCGCGCTGGTTTCTCGGACGGGTCGGCTGGATCGCAGGCGCGCGCGTGACCAAAATCGGCGTACCGCTCCGCAAGAACGTATTCTACGTGTCGAACCATCTCAGCTGGATCGACATCCTCGCGCTCGGTGGCGCGAGCGGAACTGCCTTCATCGCCAAGGCGGAGCTGGCCACCGCGCCTCTGGTCGGCTGGCTCGCCGGGCTCAACCGCACCGTCTATGTAAAGCGCGAGAACCGGCTTGGCGTTGCCGAGCAGATCAACGAGCTACGCGACGCGCTCGATGAAAACTGGGCGGTGACGATCTTTCCCGAAGGCACCACGACTGACGGCCAGTCGCTTCTCCCGTTCAAGACGCCGATGTTGCGCGTGCTCGAGCCACCGCCCCCCGGCGTGATGGTCCAGCCGGTCCTGCTCGATTATGGCGCGGTCGCCGAAGAGATTGGCTGGATCGGCGAGGAAAGCGGCGTGGTCAACGCCGTCCGCATGCTCGCGCGCAAGGGCAACTTTCCGCTGCACATCCATTTCCTCGAGCCCTTCCACCCCCGCGACTTCCCCGGCCGCAAGGCGATTGCAGCGGAGAGCCGTCGCGTGATCGAAGCGGCGCTGATCGAAACCCTGGGCAAGCCGCTGCGGCCGTTCGCTTATGCGGTGGATGCGGTGCGGTATCAGGCGCAGGCCCCAGATACGGTAACCCCATAGTTCGTCACGCTGAACTCGTTTCAGCGTCCAACGCGCAACAAGTTCAAAGCCTTTCTGCAATTCCCAACGCAGGCGCCAAATCCTCCCATTCGGGATTCTGCCGCTCGATCAGGTTGAGCTTCCACTCCCGATGCCACCGCTTGAGTTGCTTCTCGCGCACAATCGCGGAGTCCATGCTTTCCGCCATCTCGAAATAGACAAGCCGATAGACACGATATCGGCTGACAAACCCTCCGGTGATCCCGTGGCGATGCATGTAAAGGCGACCGGGCAAGTCGGACGTCACGCCGATATAGATCGTCCCGCGCGCCGCGCTGGCGAGAATGTAGACGCAATGACTGCGATCTCTCGGGATCGTATAGGCCTGCCGCACCTTGGATGCTGAAACAAGTTCAGCATGACGATGGTTTTGGCTATAGGCCCGCGCATCATGAACGCCCCCAAATCCCCCAAGACCTTCCACGTCAAGTCGTTCGGCTGCCAGATGAACGTCTATGACGGCGAGCGCATGGCCGAGTTGATGGCCGCGCAGGGCATGACCGCGACCGACGATGCCAGCGCCGCCGATCTCGTCGTGCTCAACACCTGCCATATCCGCGAGAAAGCGACCGAGAAGGTCTATTCGGACATCGGCCGCATCCGCAAACACGCCAAGCGCGACCACGACAACGAGCCGATGATCGCCATCGCCGGCTGCGTCGCGCAGGCCGAGGGCGACGAGATCATCCGCCGCGCCAAGGTCGATGTCGTGGTCGGGCCGCAAGCCTATCACAACCTTCCCGATCTGGTCGCCAAGGCCGCTGCGGGCACATCCGCGCTCGATACCGACATGCCGCTCGCCAGCAAGTTCGGCGCGCTGCCCGCGCGGCGCAAGGTCGGCCCCTCGGCGTTCCTGACGGTGCAGGAAGGGTGCGATAAGTTCTGCACTTATTGCGTCGTGCCCTATACGCGCGGCGCCGAAGTCAGCCGGCCGTTCGCGGCGATCGTCGATGAGGCCAAGGCGCTGGTCGATGCCGGTGCGCGCGAGATCACCTTGCTCGGCCAGAACGTCAATGCGTGGGACGACGATGCGGGCAACGGCCTGCACGACCTGATCGCCGCGCTCGACAAGATCCCCGATCTCGCCCGCATCCGCTACACCACCAGCCACCCCAACGACATGCGCGAAGGCCTGATCCGCGCGCATGCCGATGTCGAAAAGCTGATGCCCTTCCTTCACCTTCCCGTGCAATCGGGCAGCGACCGCGTGCTCAAGGCGATGAACCGCAGCCACACGCGCGACAGCTACCTAAAGCTGCTCGACCGCGTCCGCGCAGTGCGCCCCGATATCGCGCTGTCGGGCGATTTCATCGTCGGCTTCCCCGGCGAAACCGAAGCCGAATTCGCCGAGACGCTCAGCCTGGTCGACGCCGTCGGCTATTCGCAATGCTTCAGCTTCAAATACTCGCCCCGCCCCGGCACACCGGCAGCCGAAATGACCGATGGGTTCGTCTCGAACGAAGTCATGGACGAGCGCCTCCAGCGCCTCCAGTCACACCTCAACCGCGATCAGGCCGCGTTCAATGCCGCCACTCTCGGGCGCACCTGCTCGGTGCTGATCGAGCGCAAGGGCAAGCTCCCCGGCCAGATGCTGGGCAAATCGCCCTGGCTGCAATCGGTGCATCTGATGACCGATGCGCAGATCGGCGATCTGGTCGAAGTCGAGATCGTACGCGCGGACCCCAATTCGCTGGCCGGCGTGGAGCGGGTGAAGGCTGCGGCATAAGCATTCTGTGCCCCGAAATCCTCAGTCCACAGTCTTCTCGCGCAGTCCGTCGAATTTCGCTGTCTTAATCGAATCGCCTCTGTCAGTCTTATCGTCGCACATGCGCAACGGAACCCTCCGCCCCCGCGTTTTCGCCATTATGGGCCGCGCATCTGCTTCGCTTCAAACTGACATGATTGCGCGCGATAGCGTGCAGCATTTCCTCGCGCCCATAGGAGCCGCATGAGCCGCAAGCCTGTCCAAGCCCAGTCCGGTGATCGCTCGCGCACCGAGGTCAATTTCGACAAGCCCCAGCTCCTGCCGCAATTGTTCGGCGAGTTCGACAGCAACCTGCTCGCGCTGGAAGAACGCCTTGGCGTCTATATTCATGCCCGCGGCCAGAAGGTGCAGATCGAGGGGTCTGCCGAGGCTGTCGCCCATGCCCGCGAAGTGCTTCAGGAACTCCACAGCCGGGTCATCCGCGGCGAGGATATCGATACCGGGCTAATCGAGGCGATCATCGCCATGTCGAGTGAGCCGATGTTCACCGGGATCGTCAAGGCGGAGGTGGCGAACGGCAACACCCCGCCCGGCGTCATGATCCGCACGCGAAAGAAGACGATCGTACCGCGCTCGGTGACGCAGACGCATTATATGCGCGAGCTGGCGTCGAACGACATGATCTTCGCGCTCGGGCCAGCAGGCACCGGCAAGACCTATCTCGCCGTGGCGCAGGCCGTGGCGCAATTGATCACGGGCAGCGTCCAGCGGCTGATCCTCTCGCGCCCCGCAGTCGAGGCGGGCGAGAAGCTCGGCTTCCTGCCCGGCGATATGAAGGAAAAGGTCGATCCGTATCTGCGCCCGATCTACGACGCGCTGCACGATTGCCTGCCCGCCGAACAGGTCGAGCGGCGAATCGCCAGCGGTGAGATCGAGATCGCGCCGATCGCGTTCATGCGCGGCCGCACGCTGGCGGATGCCTTCGTCATCCTCGACGAAGCGCAGAACACCACGCCCGCACAGATGAAGATGTTCCTCACCCGCTTTGGCCAGAACAGCCGGATGGTGATCTGCGGCGATCCGAACCAGACCGATCTTCCCGGCGGGCCCAATGCCTCGGGCCTGAACGACGCGGTGAACAAGCTGGAGGGGATCGAAGGAATTTCGACCGTGCGCTTCTCGACCGCAGATGTGGTGCGTCACCCGATAGTCGGGCGCATCGTCATGGCCTATGAGGGGCCGAATGCTTAGTCACAATCAATCCTCCCCCAGAGGGGGAGGGGAACCGCGAAGCGGTGGAGGGGTAGTCGCCCGGAGCGACACGCCAGCGTTTGCGGAGAATACCCCTCCGTCATGCTGTGCATGCCACCTCCCCCTCCGGGGGAGGATCTAGTTATGCTCGACGTTGCCGCAATCCCCGAATCCCCCTGGCCCGACCAGGACTGGGAAGACCTCGCCATTCGCGCCGCGGAGGCCGCGGTGCGCCAGACGCCTTATGTCGAATGGATCGATCACGACGCAGTGATCGAAATCGCGGTGCGCCTCACCAGCGATGCCGAGGTGCATGTCCTCAACAAGCAATATCGCGACAAGGACAAGCCGACCAACGTGTTGTCCTTCCCGATGGTGCAGCCCGATCTTCTCGAAACCGTCACGCAAAACAGCGATGATGGCGAGGTTATCCTGGGCGATATCGTCCTCGCTCATGGCGTCTGCGCACGCGAAGCGCTGGAGCGTCAGGTCAGCGTCGAGGATCATGCGACGCATCTGATTGTCCATGGAGTGTTGCATTTGCTAGGCTATGACCATCAGGGAGACGCCGAAGCCGAGGCAATGGAGGATATGGAGCGCGCCGCGCTCCGCCAGCTCGGCCTTCACGACCCCTATTTGATACGCGAGGACTGAACCGACCAATGCCCGAGGGCCCTAGTAGCACCGCCTCCACCGAAACTTCGGAAGGCTCCAGTAGTAGCAGCGGCGGGATATGGCGATCTCTCCGCGCCCTGTTGTTCGGTGAAGAACAGGGCGAAACGCTGCGCGACAAGCTGGAAGACGCGATCGACGAGCATGAAGGCGATGGCGGCAGGGCACCCGCCGGCGATCTGGCCCCGATCGAGCGCCAGATGCTGCGCAACCTGCTGCATTTCGGCGAGCGCGATGCCGGCGATGTCGGCGTGCCGCGCGCGGATATCATTGCCGTCGACGAGGACACCAGCTTTGCCGATCTGGTCCAGCTCTTTGCCGAAGCCGGGCACAGCCGCATGCCGGTCTATAAGGGCGCGCTCGATACCGTCATCGGCATGATCCACATCAAGGACGTGTTCGCGATCCTCTCCACCGGCGCGCCGCATCCGGATACGCTCGCCGGGCTGATCCGCCAGCCGCTTTATGTGCCGCAATCCATGGGCGCGCTCGATCTGCTCGCCCAGATGCGATCGACGCGCACCCATCTGGCGATCGTGCTCGATGAATATTCGGGCACCGACGGCATCATCACGATCGAGGATCTGATCGAGGAAATCGTCGGCGAGATCGAAGACGAACATGACGAGGCGCCCACCGCATTGCTGGTCCCGATCGACGGCGGCGGCTGGGAAGCCGATGCGCGTGCCGAACTGGAAGATGTCGGCGAAACCGTCGATCCGCGCCTTGCCGTGGTTGAGGAAGATGTCGAGACGATCGGCGGCCTCGCCTTCGTGCTTGCAGGGCATGTGCCCAAGCCGGGCGATTGTCTGGAACATGAGAGCGGCTGGACGCTTGAGATCGTGGAAGCCGATGCACGGCGCGTAACGCGGTTGCGGTTGCATCCACCGGAAAAGATGGCGGAGGCCGAAGAATGAAGCCCTGGCTCAAAATTACCCTGATCGGCGTAGCCGCGATCGTCGTCATTGGCGGCGGACTGTTTTACTGGATCAGCCGCCCCGATGTGGCGCGCGTCGCCGAACTCGACACCACCGGCCGCGCGCCGAAGATGACCGAGACGCGCACCCAGTCTTTTCCAACCTTCAACATCGCCAAGGCCGTGGGCTGGGAGGGCGGCGCCAAGCCGACCGCGGCTGCGGGACTTGAGGTCGTAGCCTTCGCGGACAAGCTCGATCATCCGCGCTCGCTCTATCGCCTGCCCAATGGCGATGTGCTGGTGGCGGAGGCCAATTCGCCGCCGCGCGAAGGCGGCGGGATCACCGGCTGGGTCATGGGATCGATGATGAAAAAGGCCGGCGCGGGCGTGCCCTCGGCCAATCGCATCACCCTGCTGCGCGACACCAATGGTGACGGCGTGGCCGATCAGCGATCGGTGCTGCTCGATGCTGCGGCCGGGCTCAATTCGCCCACCGGCATGGCGCTGGTCGGCGACTGGCTTTACATCGCCAACACCGATGCAGTCGTCCGCTATCCGTTCAAACCGGGCGAGAACAAGATCACCGCCAAGCCCGAAAAGATCTTTGCACTGGCTGGCGGCGGCAATCACTGGGCGCGCAACCTGCTCGCCTCCGCCGATGGCAAGAGCCTGTTCGTCGCGGTCGGTTCGGCATCGAACATCGCCGAGAATGGCCTCGAGGCCGAAGGCGCGGCGCTGTACGCAACCAACGGCCTGCCGTCGCAGATGGCAAAGGCTGGCGGCGCGACCAAGGGCGCGCGCGCCGCGATCCTTGAGATCAATCCCGAAACCAAGACCGGCCGCGTCTTTGCCTGGGGCCTGCGCAATCCAAACGCGATGGCGCTCGAGCCCAAATCCGGCACATTATGGACCGTGGTCAACGAACGCGATCTGCTCGGTTCGGACATGCCGCCAGACTATCTCACCAAGGTCGAGCTCGGTGCGTTCTATGGCTGGCCGTGGAATTACTGGGGCGGTTATGTCGACAAGCGCGTGACCCCGGAGCGCCCGGACATGCGCCAATATACCCGCCGCCCCGATTTCGGGCTGGGCTCGCACACCGCGCCGCTTGGCCTGGTCTTCGCCTCCGAAGCCAAGCTGGGCGCGAACTACGCGAACGGCGCGTTCATCAGCCTGCACGGATCGTGGAACCGCGAGCCGGTCACCGGCTACAAGCTCGTCTACGTTCCCTTTGGCGACAATGGCTATCCGGCCGCTGGCGCCAAGCCGGTCGATCTGCTCACCGGCTTTCTCGGCAAGGATAACAAGACCGCGATGGGTCGCCCGGTCGGCGTGATCACCGATGCGAGCGGCGCGCTGCTCGTCGCGGACGATGTCGGCAACACGATCTGGCGGGTGAGCGCGGCTGGCGCACGCTAAACGGTCTCTCCTACCCTGAACTGGTGATGGACGCGTGGCGGGTAATTCCGGACACGCGTCCACCAGTTCGACAGGGATAGACCATGATCCGCAGCCTGATTCTGCTCGCGACCGCCGTGGCGCTGCCCGCCAATGCCGCGCAAAACCGCCCGGGCACGCCGCTCGCCGAGTGCAAGCTGCCAACCTACAAGGCGGCCCTCACCGCCGCGGAAGGCGTGTTTCATCAGGACGCAGTGGAGAATGAAGGCGCATTGGTCGGCAAGGAGTTCGTGACCGACTATGCAACCGACACCTTCCTGCCGCTCGGCATGCGGCCCGATGCGTTCGCGCGCCATGATGTGACGACGAGCAAGGAAGAGAGCCATGATTTCCGCTCGACGCTGATGATGCCCTATGACGATGCGCGCACCGCGCTGATCGCTCGCATGGGCCGCGCCTGCGACGTGGATAGCACCGGACTGGTCAAAGCGTGTTATTACGAGCTGCCGGACGACACCGCCGGAAACTATACGGTCAGCGTCTCGGCGCGGAAGGTCAACGCCACGAAAACCTACCTGAACTGCCGCTACAGCCGAAAGCTCTGAGGGAGCAAAGGGGATAGACATGAACCGCTTGCTGATCGCATCCGCCCTCGCCGCATCGCTGATCGCGCCAGTCGCCACGGGCCAGGATGCGAACACCGGCACCAGGCTTGCCGAATGTCGGCTGGCGCTGCGCGATGCGATGCAGGCCGCGATGAAATATTCGGTGACCAAGCGCGAAACGAACGCCGAGACGGGCGACATGACGGTGGTGGTCAATGCGCCGGGATTGATCGTGCTGGGCCACCCATCGGATGGCATGAACATCACCCGCGCGGCCGATCTCCAGTCGGTAGCCTTCGTCACGCGCATCGCGCTCGATTATGCCCAAGTGCGCGCCGGGCTCCCCAAGGCCTATGGCAAGAACAAGTGCGATGCCGGTGGCGCCGCGTTCGATTTCTGCTCGATGATGCTGAGCGACGATATTTCGATGGGCGCGGCGCGCGAAGTCAGCATCACCGCCGAAGCCGCCGAGGGCAGCGGCACGATGCTGACCTGTTCCTATCTCAAAAAGGACTGACCGGCCTCAGCGTGGCGACCCCTCGGCGCAGCAGCCCCGTCAGCGCAGCAACGTAGTTCCCTTTTCGATCAATTTCTCGCGCAGCTTTCCGCCGAACAATGCAAGCATCGGCGGCAGATCGACTTCGGCATGCACATGATCGGCGAAGACCGTCAGGCGGCTCGCCACGCTTTGGCCCATAGCGGTCACGCTGAAGAACAAGGTGTCGCCGTCCCAGCGCTGCTCGACCGTGCCGCCACCGGGCACGATATCGGCGATCTTGCCCACGCCGCCGGCGATCCGCGCGCGCGCAACATCGCGGCCGAGCCGGTGCGGAATATCGACTTTGACCGGATCAATCATCAGCTTGCAAACAACATGGCATCATCGGCAAACGCCTTGAACTCCAATGCGTTGCCGCTTGGATCGAGAAAGAACATCGTCGCCTGCTCGCCAGTCTGACCCTTGAAGCGGACATGCGGCGCGATGCCGAACTGCACGCCCGCGGCCTTGACCCGGGCGGCAAGCGCCTCCCAATCCACCATGGTCAGCACCACGCCGAAATGCGGCACCGGCACATGATGCCCGTCGACTTCGTTGGCGACGGCAACCGGCTTCGC
This sequence comes from Sphingomonadales bacterium, assembly GCA_004173185.1. Lineage (GTDB taxonomy): Bacteria > Pseudomonadota > Alphaproteobacteria > Sphingomonadales > Sphingomonadaceae > Sphingomonas. The sequence continues at coordinate 63,915 of SEFZ01000006.1, forward strand.
CGCAGGATCGAGATGCGCGACGATCTGGTGCCCGAACAGATCGAAATCGATCCATTGCTCGGACGAGCGCCCCTCGGGGCACCCCATCACGCCGCCGTAAAAGGCGCGCGCTGCGGCAAGTTCGTGGACGGGAAAAGCAAGGTGAAAGGGGCGAGGCATAGCGATGCTCTAACCGATCCGCTAAGCCGCCGCCATGCTCTCCCGCCTCTCCCGCTTCCCCATCGCCACCGCCCTTACAACTGGCCTGATCTCGGCGACCGGCTTCGCGCCGCTCGGGCTGTGGCCACTGGCGCTGATCTGCTTCGCGGTGATGCTCTGGCTGATCCACAGCGCGCCCAGCCTCAAATCCGCACTGCTGCGCGGCTGGGTGTTCGGCGTAGGCCATTTCGCGCTGGGCAATAACTGGATTCAGCACGCCTTCGATTATCAGGACAAGATGCCGGCATCGCTCGGCTATTTCGCGGTGATTCTGCTTGCGCTGTATCTGGCGGCGTACCCGGCAATGGCGGCGGGGCTGGCCTGGCGGTTCCGTGGTGCAAAGCCCGATCTGCCCTTCGTCTTCGCCGCATCCGCCGCGTGGATCGCCACCGAATATCTCCGCGCGACGATGTTCACCGGCTATGCGTGGAACCCGCTCGCCCTGATCTGGATACCAGTGCCCGGCATCTCGCATGCCGCTGCTTGGATCGGCACCTATGCGCTGTCGGGCATCACTATCGCCATTGCCGGTGCGCTGTTCCTCGCGGCGTTGCGCGAATTTCGCCCGCTGATCGGCACGGCCGTCGCATGCGCGGTAATCGCGCTGCTGCTTCATCCCGGCGCAATCAAGCAGGATCCCACCCGCCCCCATATCCGCATCGTACAGCCCAATGTCGGTCAGGAGTTATGGGCGGACCCCGACGCGAACCGGAAAGTCCTCGCCAAGCTGATTGCGTTGAGCGGCACCCCCGGCGCGGTCCCGAGGATGATCGTCTGGCCCGAGGGGATGGTGAACTATTATGTCGAGGACGGGTATCCCGATCCCCGCTTCTATTGGCAGGGCGATCCGCGCTGGGTGCGCGGCAACATCGCCGCGATGCTCGGGCCGAAGGATATGGCGCTGATCGGCGGCAACGCATTGTTCTTCGATCAGCAAGGCAAGCTGAGCGGCGCGGGCAATTCGGTCTGGCCGATCGATTCCACCGGCATGCTCGGCAAGCGCTATGACAAGGCGCATCTGGTGCCTTATGGCGAGTATCTGCCGATGCGCCCCTTGCTCGCGCCGCTCGGCCTTGCGCGCCTCGTGATGGGCGATGTCGATTACATCCCCGGCCCCGGCCCTGCCGCTGTTCCTGTTACCGGCTTCGGCAATGTCGGCGTGGCGATCTGCTACGAGATCATTTTCTCCGGGCAAATCGTCGATAACGCCAATCGCCCCGATTTGCTGTTCAATCCCTCGAACGATGCCTGGTTCGGCGCATGGGGCCCGCCCCAGCATCTGGCGCAGGCGCGGATGCGCGCGATCGAGGAGGGCCTGCCGATCCTTCGCGCCACCCCCACCGGCATTTCGGCGGTGATCGACGCGCAGGGCCGCCTGCTCGGCACGATACCCGCCGGGCAGGAGGGTGCAATCGAAGTTCCCCTGCCCGAGCCCGCCGCGCCGACGCTATTCTCGCGCCTCGGCAATCTGCTCGCGCTTGCGGTCACCTTTCTGTTCGTCGCTTCGGGATTTGCGTTGCGCCGCCGCACCCGCTAGGAGCACATATAAGGAAAGCTTTATATGGCATGGCAACGGCCGCGCTTTCCGACCATTTTCCCAGAGGAAGAACATGCGTTCCAATTATCTCTTCACGTCCGAATCAGTCTCTGAAGGCCATCCCGACAAGGTCGCCGACCAGATTTCCGACGCCATCGTCGATCTGTTCCTGAGCAAGGATCCCGAAGCGCGCATCGCTTGCGAGACGCTCACCACCACCCAGCTCGTCGTTCTTGCCGGTGAAATCCGCGGCAAGGGCATCATGGACGAAGCCGGCAATTGGGCGCCCGGCGTGCCGGAAGAAGTCGAAGCGGCTGTCCGCGCGACCGTCAAGCGCATCGGCTATGAGCAGGAAGGCTTCCACTGGGAGACGCTGCGCTTCGAGAACAATCTGCATCCGCAGTCGGCGCACATCGCGCAGGGCGTGGACGCAGGCGGCAACAAGGACGAAGGCGCCGGCGACCAGGGCATCATGTTCGGTTACGCTGCCAACGACACGCCCGATCTGATGCCGGCGACGCTCTATTACAGCCACAAGATCCTCGAGCAGATGGCCGCTGACCGTCACTCGGGTGCGGCACCGTTTCTCGAGCCCGACACCAAGAGCCAGGTCACGCTGCGCTACGAAGGCAGCGTCCCGGTCGCATGCACCGCGGTCGTCGTCTCGACCCAGCACGGCAAGGGCTATGACCAGGGCGAAAAGGAAGCCGAGCTTCACGCGTATGTGAAGGCAGTGATCGCCAAGGTGATCCCGGCACACCTGCTGAGCGACGAGACCGTCTATCACATCAACCCGACCGGCAGCTTCGAAATCGGCGGCCCTGATGGCGACGCGGGCCTCACCGGCCGCAAGATCATCGTCGACACCTATGGTGGCGCAGCCCCGCACGGCGGCGGCGCATTCTCGGGCAAGGATCCGACGAAGGTCGACCGTTCGGCAGCCTATATCACGCGCTATCTGGCGAAGAACATCGTCGCAGCGGGCCTCGCCCAGCGCTGCACGATCCAGCTCGCTTATGCGATCGGCGTGTCGAAGCCGCTGTCGCTGTACGTGGACACCCACGGCACCGGCACCGTTGGCGACGAAAAGCTGGAAGCAGCGATCGGCAAGATCGAAAAGCTCGGTGGCCTGACCCCGCGCGGCATCCGCACCCATCTCGGCCTCAACAAGCCGATCTATGCCAAGACCGCCGCTTACGGTCATTTCGGCCGCAAGGCTGAAGGCGACTTCTTCCCCTGGGAGAAGACCGATCTCGTCGACGATCTCAAGGCCGCTCTGGCCTAATCTTTCGGCAACGAACAAATGAAGGGCCGGGGAAGCGATTCCCCGGCCCCTTTCCTATGCTTGCAATTGTCCGACGTCCGCCTAGCCTGATCGCCGGGGGAGACAATCCGATGCGTTCACTGCTGCTTGCCGTCGCTGCCGTTCTGGCGCCGCTGTCGATCGCCACGCCGGCAATGGCGCAGCGCAATCTCAACGTTCCTGCCACGGCGGGCTGGAAGCATTCCGAGACCGGCGTGATCCTCCGCGCTAGTCTGGCCGGATTGCCGCGCACGGCCATCACCGACAACACCGACGCCGAGCTGGATGTCCTCGCACAGTTCGGCGCGCCCGAAGCGACGGCGATCACCGTCTATATATTCCGCCCTGCTCTCCAGAATGCACCGATCTGGTTTGACCGCGTTGAGACCCAGATCCTGACTCGTGACATTTACGGCGGCGCGAGTCCGCAAGGCATGCCGGCCGCGTTCGCACGGCCCAAGTCCAAGACACCCAGCGCTTTGCGTCGCGCTTATGTGCCCGGACGCAGCGCGTATAAGAGCACCGCCGCCGCCGTGATTCCGATCGGCGAATGGTTGGTCGCCATCCGGATCAGCTCGCATGATCTGGACGCCGCCACTCTCGACGCCCGGCTTAGCGATGCGATCGCCGGCATTGGCTGGCCCGATGGCGTGGCAGAATCCCCCGCGGCAGTCCCCATTGCCGCCTGCCCCGCGCCCCTCGCTTATGCCAAGCGCGCCAAGCTCAAAAAGCCGGACATGGGCGATGCTCTGATCGGATCGATGCTGGCAGGCATGGTATCAGACCCCACTGTCGAAAAGGTCGAAACCGGCCCCGTCACATGGTGCCGCGAGGGCACAGCCACCAGCGAATTCGGCACCTACCGCGCAAACGCCTCAACCACCAGTTACATTATGGCAATCGGCGATGCCGGCACGACCGTGAGCGTGGGAGGCGGTTTCTCGCTCGATAAGGACCCGGGCTATATGCTCACCCTTGGCCTGCTCGATCGCACGCTCGTCTATCCCTCGTTCAACGGCCTGCCGCGCCCCGAGGCCGCATATCAGGCCGTGAAGACATCGCAGCCAATCTCCTCCACGTCGCGCGGCAGCACCGACATCAACATCCACACCGTCAAGTAAGCACGGCCGCGAAGCCAGGTATGCGCACCGCCCGGCAAAAGGCGGCGCGCAATCCGCTACGCCAAATTACGCACACTCGGCTCGCGATCGTAAAACCGCTTCTTCGCCGCCTCGACAAACGCCTTGTCCAGTCCGGTCACGCCTTCGTCTGGCACCACGCCGGCTTTGTCGAGCAGCGGCCTGGCCGCGTCGCTCGCGCCGATCGCCTTCAGATGCCCGAACGCATTCATCGCGAATTCCACGGCGGCGCCTTCCTTGAGCAACGCCTTGGCGCCGGCCTCCGACAATATGATCGCCACCGCGTCGAAGATCTGTGACGGCGTGCCCGCGAGTTGCCCGTCGGCTTTGCGCAGCGAACCGTCGGAGAGCTTGGCGCCGCCCACCTTGGGCGAGACCAGCACGGCCTTGCCCTTCGCCTTGGTCACCGCGGCGATCACCGCGTCTAGTTCCGCGGCATCGGTGCCGTCGGCGTAGAGGATGCCCACGCAGCGCCCCTCCAGCGTATCCTTCATATTCTTGTGGATCGAGAGCTTGGGGCTCTCCTTCATGTCAACTGGCTCCCGCGCAGCCTTGGCCTTGGGCGGCAACGGGATATTGAGCCCGGCGGCCACGCGCTTGGCGAGATCCTCGTCCACATTGCGCAGATTGGCGACCATGCGGCCGGGCACCTGAGCGAGTAGCCCGACCTTGGAAAGTTCGAACACGAACGACGAGGCGATATGCGCCTGCTCATGCGCGTCCTGCGAGCGATAGAAGAGCCGCGCCTGGCTGTAATGATCGGCGAACGTGTCCGCGCGAACGCGGAGCTTCTCACCGGTTTCGTCGGGTCCGGTTTCGGCATGTACCGTCGCAAAGCCGCGCGCCGGGCTTTCGCGCGGGCCGCCTTCCTCACCATGCTCGGCCAGGCTGTTCGGCTCGTAATTGGCGCGGCCCTTGGGCACCAAAGTCTGCATCATCCCATCTCGCTGGAAATTGCCGAACGGGCAGCGCGGCGCATTGATCGGGATCTGGTGGAAGTTGGTCGTCCCCAGCCGTGATTTCTGCGTGTCCATGTAGCTGAACAGGCGACCCTGGAGCAGCGGATCGTTCGAGAAACCGATGCCGGGCGGAACGTTGGTCGGCAGGAACGCTGCCTGTTCGGTCTCTGCGAAGAAATTGTCGACGTTGCGATTGAGCGTCATCTTCCCGATGATCCGCACCGGCACATCCTCTTCAGGGATCAGCTTGGTCGGATCGAGCACATCATAAGGCTGCGCCTCGGCAAACTTCCGGTCGAACACCTGAATGCCCAATTCCCACTCCGGAAACGCGCCGGTGTCGATCGCCTCGAACAGATCGCGACGGTGATAATCATTATCCGCCGCCTGGAGCTTCATCGCCTCGTCCCAGATCGTCGACTGGATGCCCAGCTTCGGCTTCCAGTGAAATTTCACGAAGCTAACCTTGCCCTTCGCGTTGATCAGTTCGAACGTATGGACGCCAAAGCCCTCCATCATCCGCAGCGAGCGCGGCAGCGTGCGATCGGACATCGCCCACATCAGCATATGCGTCGTCTCGGGCATCAGGCTCGCCCAGTCCCAGAACGTATCATGCGCGCTGCCCGCCTGCGGATAGGCGCGATCCGCCTCCATCTTCACCGCGTGGACGAGATCGGGAAACTTGATCGCGTCCTGGATGAAAAACACCGGGATGTTGTTTCCGACCAGGTCCCAATTGCCTTCGCGCGTATAGAACTTCACGGCAAAGCCGCGCACGTCACGCGGGGTATCGACCGATCCTGCGCCACCGGCGACGGTGGAAAAGCGCACGAATACCTCGGTCTTCTCGCCCTTTGTGAACACCGCCGCCTGCGTCAGATCGGAAATATCGTCGGTCGCTTCGAACACGCCATGCGCGCCCGATCCACGGGCATGGACGATGCGCTCTGGAATGCGCTCATGATCGAAGTGGAAGATCTTTTCGCGAAGGACGAAATCTTCGAGCAAAGTCGGCCCGCGCGCCCCCGACTTCAGGCTGTTCTGATTGTCGGAAACGGGCACGCCGTGATTGGTGGTCAACACTGCGTCGCCACGCGCCTGCTGGTGCGTCTCGCCGCCATTGCCCGTGGCGCTCGTGAAATCGGTATCGGCCATGATGCCCTCCTGCTTCGGTCGGGCTACAACCCCCGCTTCCGCGAAAGGGTCCGCCGCCGAAGAATGTGGAGGGCTAGCGGCCTAAATGACCCCCTGTGCCAGCATCGCGTCCGCCACCTTCACGAAGCCCGCGATATTGGCGCCGTTGACATAGCTGATGCTGCCATCGGGCCGCTGGCCATAATGCACGCAGGTGCTGTGGATGCCGCGCATGATCTCCAGCAGCCGGGCATCCACTTCCTCGCGCGGCCAGGACAGTCGCATCGCGTTCTGGGCCATTTCCAGCCCCGATGTCGCCACGCCGCCGGCGTTGCTTGCCTTGCCCGGCCCGAACAACACGCCCGCCGCCTCGAACGCCTCGATGGCATCGGCATTGCAGGGCATGTTGGCGCCCTCCGCGACGCAAATCACCCCATTGCCGATCAGGGTCTTGGCCGCATCGCCATCCAGTTCGTTCTGGGTCGCACAGGGCAGCGCCACGTCGCACGGCACCACCCAGGGCTTGGAACCTGCCTCGAAACGCGCACCGGTGCGCTTGGCATAGTCGCTGACGCGACCGTAAAGATTGTTCTTCACGTCCTGCAGGATCGCCAGCTTCTCCGGCGTAAAGCCGTCGGGCTCGATGATCGTCCCGCTCGAATCCGATGCGGTCACCGCGATCGCGCCCAATTCCATCGCCTTCTCGATCGCATATTGCGCAACATTGCCCGAACCGGACACCGCCACGCGCAATCCTTCGAGCGAGCGACCCGAGCGCAGCAGCATCTCCTGCGCGAAATAGACTGTGCCATATCCTGTCGCCTCGGGCCGGATCAGCGAGCCGCCAAAGCTCAGGCCCTTGCCGGTGAAGACGCAATCCGAACGATTGGTCAGCTTCTTGATCATGCCGGACATGAAGCCGACTTCGCGCGCACCCACGCCAATATCGCCTGCGGGCACATCGGTATCCGATCCGACATGGCGGAACAGCTCGGAAGCAAATGCCTGGCAGAAGCGCATGACTTCGCCGGGGCTCTTGCCCTTGGTATCGAAATCGCTGCCGCCCTTTCCGCCGCCCATCGGCAGCGTGGTCAGCGCGTTTTTGAAGGTCTGCTCAAAGGCCAGGAACTTGAGCACCGACAGGTCCACCGTCGGATGGAAGCGCATCCCGCCCTTATAGGGGCCGATCGCCGAATTGTGCTGGATCCGGTAGCCGCGATTGACATGGGTGTCCCCGCGATCGTCCACCCAGGACACGCGGAAGATGATCACGCGCTCGGGCTCGACCAGCCGCTCGAGCAGCGCATGCTCGGCATAGCGTGGATTGCGCTGCACATGGGGCCAGATGCTGTGGAACACTTCGGTGACGGCCTGCATGAATTCGAGCTGGCCCGGATTGCGCGCTGAGATCGCCTGCAGGTGTACGTTCAAGTCTGTATTGGGCAACCGCCGCTCCGTTCATATTTTTCCGGCTGATAGATCGTAGCGATCGGAGGATGCCAGATAATTTCCATATCCCGAGGGAACGTGGAATTTTCCCATCGGAAAGCAGGACATTGGCCCTTTCACCGCGCCAAGCTTGCACATCGCGTCGTGCGCGGCACGGCGGTGAGAGGCGCGTATCAGGCGGGTTTATCCAAGTTTGCGCCCGCCCGAACGAATAGACTGGGCTGTCGATGATGACAGTCTGTTCGAAAGGCCCAATCAATGAAAAGGCATATCCTTGCCGCCACCGCGTTGCTCGGCTTCTTCGCGGCACAGCCCGCTTATGCTCAGGTAACCGCGGACCAACTGATCGATCACGCGATTACGCAGGCGAAGGCGGCGATGGAAGCCACCACGATGCCCCGCGCCAAAGTGTTGCTGCAACGCGCCGCAAATTGCCTGATCGGCCGCGATTCGGGTTATTTCGTCGGCGGTGCCGGCGGTCTCTGCAATGCGCGCACAAACCTCACCACCTCGACCACCAACGCCCAGCAGCGCGAGCAGGTGACCAGCGCCCATAACAAGTTGCTCGCCGGCTCGGGCCAACCCACTCTGCAGAGCGCGCAGGACTATGCCGAAGACGCGATCGCATTGTTGGAAGAAGCGAAGGCAGCCGAAGATTGAATCGCACAGGCGGGGCAGCCGACGCCGCCCCGCCGCTTGATTAGCTGCCAGGGATTATCGCGGCCGTTTCGGCTTCACCGTATCGCCGCTGGTGCCGTTCATCTGGCATCGCCAGTCGCCGAACGTCGTCTGCCAGCACGCGCCGCTGGCCTGGGTGACCGGCGTTTCCCGGCAATTAAGGTTGGGATCGCCATAGATCTTCGCATCGGCACGCAGCATGCAGATCGACCAGGTCCAGCTACCGCGGATCGGATATACGCGCTTGGTCGTGTCGGCATCCGGCATCGTCACCGAATTATACATCGCCACAAAACTGGTCGGGCCACCGACCTGAACCTGCAAATCCTCGACCAGCCATGATTCACCGGACGACATGGACTGGCGCTCCTTCGCGCAGCGTACCAATTGTCCAGCGGTGGCCGCCGTCGGAGCCTGACGGATTTGCGGGCACGTCGCGGCGGTACGCGCGCCCCAGGGTGCGGCCCTGTCCTGCGCTACCGCGGTGCCGCTCACCGATGCCAAGCCCAGCCCCGTCGCTGCCAGTAAAATCACGCGTTTCATATCACCCTCGCCTGCCTGTTGTGGCGCCGATGGTTGCAGATCGAGGGTGGCGCTAATTGTATAAACCCGCCTGAGATCGCGCCGAAATTACCCCCGCCCACAAAACCATCGCACCGCGCCTTACTTCCCGCTAAGCGCTTGCCCCCATGAACGATCCGACGACCATCCGGCGCCTCTATGGCCGCAGCACCGGGCGCAAGCTGCGCATTGGCCAGGCATCACTGGTCGAGGAATTGCTGCCCGAAGTCAGCGTGCCCGACGAAGGCCTGCTAGATGCGCAGATCCTGTTCGGCGACAACCGACCCCTGGAGTTCGAGATCGGCTTTGGCGCGGGCGAGCATCTGGCGGGCCAGGCCGCGATGCGCCCCGAGCACGGCTTTATCGGCTGCGAGCCGTTCCTCAACGGCGTGGTCGGCGCGCTGATGCACATCCGCAATGGGGACCTCGACAATGTTCGCGTCCACATGGGCGACGCGCTCAAGGTTTTGGAGCGCATGCCGGATCAGAGCCTAGACCGGCTCTATCTGCTGCATCCCGATCCCTGGCGGAAAGCCCGCCACGCCAAGCGCCGCATGGTCAATCACGGCCCGCTCGACCTGATCCACGCCAAGCTCAAGCCAGGCGCCGAGTTCCGTCTGGGCACCGACGATCCGACCTATTGCCACTGGTCGATGATGGTGATGAACCAGCGCCGAGACTTCGAATGGCAGGCCAAAACCGCGTCCGATTTCCTGACCCGACCCGCGGACTGGCCCGAGACCCGCTACGAGCGCAAGGCCCGCGCTGCCGGCCGCGAAGTCTGGTACTTCAGGTACCTGCGGGTTTAAGGCATTTTTCAACCGAGACTGAGCTTGAGCGACCTGTACCGGCTGACGAACGAGCAGATAGCCCGGCTTGAGCCGTACTTTCCCAAGAGCCACGGCAGGCTACGGGTCGATCATCGGCGGGTGTAGCTGTGTTCTGGATCAAATACCGCGCAGGATCGTGTCGGCCTGAAGGACCAGACAGGCGAGACCGGCGAGATTGATCGCGCTGCCGACGAGCAGCTTCATGCGGCGGCGATTGCGAGTGGCGGGCATGGTTCCGGCTCCTTGAGCGTGCGAATGGAGGGCGTCAGAGCGCATAGGTCAGCAACAGGCAGTTGAGGCAGATGATGATCCCTGCGACGCCCCAGGCGGCGAAGCGGATCCAGCCGCGATTGGCGAAGCGACCCATCAGCTTTGGATCGCTGGTAAAGCGGACCAGCGGCACCACGGCGAAGGGAAGCTGGAGGCTCAGGATGACCTGGCTGAAAATCAGCAGCCTGGTCGCGCCACTGTCGCCATAGATCGCGACGACGATCACTGCGGGGATGATGGCAAGCGATCGCGTGATCGTGCGCCGCAGCCAGACCGGCAGGCGCAGATTGAGGAAACCCTCCATCACGATCTGCCCGGCGAGCGTTCCGGTGATCGTCGAGTTCTGCCCCGATGCGAGCAAGGCGATGCCGAACAACAGGCTTGCCGCGCCCGCACCGAGGACTGGGCTCAGCAGATAATAGGCATCCTGGATCTCGGCGACTTCGGTGCGGCCTGTGCCGTGGAAGGCGGCGGCGGCGAGGATCAGGATCGCAGCGTTGACGAAGAAGGCGAGTGCCAGCGCGACCGTGCTGTCGATCGTCGCCAGCGTGATCGCTTCTTTCTTGCCCTCGTCGCTCCGCTCGAAGCGGCGCGTCTGCACGATCGAGGAATGAAGGTAGAGATTGTGCGGCATCACAGTCGCACCAAGGATGCCAATGGCGATGTAGAGCATCGCCGGGTTGGTCGCGATCTCGGGATTGGGGATCAGCCCCGCGCCGATTGCGGCAAGACTGGGCTGCGCCATCGCCAGTTCGAAGCCGAAGCAGAGCGCGATCACGATCAGCAGCGCGATGATGAACGCCTCAAGCTTGCGGAACCCGTATCTCTGGAGCGTGAGGATCAGCAGCACATCGATGGCGGTGAGCACGACGCCGAGAGTGAGCGGTATACCGAAGAGGAGCTGGAGCGCGATCGCGGTGCCCAGCACTTCGGCGAGATCGCAGGCGATGATCGCGAGTTCGCACAATCCCCACAGCGCCAAACGGACTTTCGGGCCGTAGGCGTCGCGGCAAGCCTGCGCCAAGTCCATGCCAGTGACGATGCCCAGCTTCGCCGACAGCGACTGAAGCAGCATCGCCATCAGGTTCGAAAGCAGGATGACTGAAAGGAGCGTGTAGCCAAAGGCAGAACCACCAGCGAGCGCAGTGGCCCAGTTGCCGGGATCCATATAGCCGACCGCGACGAGATAGCCGGGGCCGGCAAACGCCGCGAGCTTGCGCCAGAACTGGCCGGACCCGCTCGGCACCGCAACGGTGCGGAACGAGCCCGGCAAGCTGGGAAGCCGCTCTGGTTCCGCTACCCCGCCGCCGATGGCAGGATCGGCGGCGTATGGCGGCACGCTAGTTGGCCGCGCTGAGGCGGATCGAGCCGTTCACCCCGTTGGGGAAGAAACCGCCGCGATCGGTAGCCATTCTGTTCAGGAAGGCGATGTTGAGCACCTGCCCTGCCGAGCGGCTATAAGCGAGGCCGCTGCTGTCGGTCGGTACGATGTTCGACGAGGTGCCGATTGCACGGACGCCCTGATCGAGATCGCTTGCGCCATCCAGGCTATCACGGGCAGTCGAGACCTTCTCGGTCGCTTCGATGATTGTCGAGTTGCCGATCATCACCGTCGGCGTGCTGATGCCCTTGCGATAGAGCACGGTGCGGACGAGACCAGCATGATAGGCTTCGGCGGCAAGGATACCGGCTGCTGCCTCCAGGAAGGTCTTATTGGTGATCAGAGGCGATGCGCCCTTATACGCAGTAACGCCGACATCCTCGAAGATGTATGCGCCGAGCAGGAAGGCTTCGTCGCTGGCATAGGGATCGAAGGACTGACCCTGGGTGATCAGGCCGGCTGCCACCGCTGCCGAAGAGAAAGCACCGGTAGACATGCTGCCGATGTCGATCGCAGGCTGGGCAACTGCAGTTGCGCCGATCGCGGTCCGCAGGAAGCGGACATGCGCCTGCTCGTCTGCAGCGATTTCACGGGCATATTGCGCAACCAGCGGATCGCCGAACACGACCTGACGACCGCCCGTGACGGCACCTTGTGTGCCCGTGCCGGTAAGCAGCGCTGCGGGAAGGCCCACGCCAAACGCTGCGTAGGAATAGAATTGCGCTTCAAGATATTCGAGGTTGAGCGCGAAATTCAGGACGTCCGCATCGGTGATCGCGGCCGGCGTTGGTGTTGGCGTAGGGGTGGGAGACGGGGTGATGATTCCGCCCTTGCCATCATTGCTGCTGCAGGCGCTGAGGAAACTTGCCCCGGCGAGTACCGCAGTGCTGGCGCCTGCCACCTTGATGAACTGGCGGCGATCCGCCTGTCGTGCTTCGCGTGCCTCGAGAACCTCGAGGACCAAGTCGTTATGCTTCATGACGATTAGCTCCTATTTTCGAGGTTTAGTTTGCAGCGCTCATGCGCAGCGGGCCGTTCACGCCCGCGGGGAAGAACCCGCCGCCGGTGACTGCAGTGTTGTTGAGGTAAACGATGTTCAGCACCTGCTGGTAACTGCGGCTGTAAGCGAGGCCGTTTTCATCCAGCGGGACGATGTTCGACGACGTGCCGATCGCACGGACACCCTGATCGAGATCGCTTGCGCCATCCAGGCTGTCGCGCGCGCCGGAGACTGCCTCGGTCGCCTCAATGATCGTGCGGGTGCCGATCATCGCCGTCGGCGTCTGCATGCCCTTGGCATACAGCGTCGTGCGCACAATGCTGGCGTGGTACGCCTCGACCGCAAGAATGCCCGCAGCGGCTTCCAGAAACACCTTGCTGGTGAGCAAAGGCGATGCGCCTTTATAGGCAGTCACACCAACATCTTCGAAGATATAGGCTGCGAGAAGGAAGGCTTCGTCGCTCGCATAGGGATCGAACGCCTGACCGGGGCCGATCAGGCCCGCAGCACGCGCAGCATTTGAAAATGCGCCGGTCGGCGAAGCGCCGATATCGATCGCGGGCTGGGCGACTGCGGTGGCGCCGATGGCGTTACGCAGGAAGGTAACGTGGGCAATCTCGTCCGCTGCGATCTCGCGCGCATATTGCGCCACGAGAGGATCGGTGAATGTCGCCTGGCGACCGCCCGTTGCGGCGCCTGCGGTGCCAGTGCCGGTCAGTAGGTTGGCAGCAAGGCCGACGCCGTTGGCGGCATAGGAATAAAATTGCGCCTCGAGATATTCGAGGTTGAGCGCGAAGTTCAATATGTCTGCGTCGCTGGGAGCGGCCTGTGCAAAGGCGGCCTTGGTGGTCAGTCCGAACCCGCCGGCAAGCGCCGAAGCGGTGCCGAAAGCCTTGAAGAAAGCCCGCCTGTCTTCACGTCGTTTCACGCGGGAGTCCAAGGCGTCAATCAATTCGATTTCCGTGGCCATATTGGAACCTCGCCCTCTGATTACATGTAAATTTGCATGTGAATCCGGGAACAGTGCGCTTCCATAACAAGTTCCGATTCGGAGCGTCGTCGGTACGATGGCGTACTTAATGCATCTTTCCCCCCTTTTCCGACGAACCTTCAAACTGTGGGTAACGAGGTTCGAATGACTTTTGATCGGACGACATGCTCTGTGTCGCCAGGGTCGCATATCAACTTGCTGATACGCTCGCTGAATCCGGGCGATCTTCGCCTGTTGGCGCCCCATCTTGAAAGAATAAGCATAAGTGGCGGTGAGACGGTGATCTCGCCTGACACCCCGCTTACGCGCATGCTCTTTCCCGAGACGCTGCTTGTCGGTTTTCGAGAGGCTTCCGGTGTCGGCCTGAGCACGCAGATAGGCATGGTCGGCCGCGAGGGACTCGTCGGCTGGCCACTATTGCTCGGCACCGATCAATCGGCGCTGCTTGGCTTCGCCCAGTTGCATGACGGCACCGCGCTGGCGATCGATGCCAAGAAGCTCAAGGCTGCCTGTCGCGTCAGCGAGACGCTGAAGGACAGCCTGTTGCGATATGTGCATAACTTCATGGCGCAGCTCGCCAACACGATCGTGTCCAATGCGTCCGACCCGATCGAGCGGCGCATGGCACGCTGGCTCCTGATGCTGCACGACCGGATCGACGAAGATGCATTCAGCGTGACGCACGATCATATCAGCAGCGCGCTCAGCGTGCGCCGCGCAAGCGTGACCGATTGCCTCCACATCATGGAAGGCGAAGGGCTGCTGCGCTGCATGCGCGGGCGCCTCGCGATCCGCGACCGCGAACGGCTAAAGCAACTGGCAGGGACGTCCTATGGCAGCGTCGAGGCGCATTATGCGCGCCATATCGGGCCACCGGTGCGAATGGTGCAGGCGGACCACGGGTGACGAACGGCGGTGCTGCTTTCAGGGAGTCTTGCGGCTCAAGCCGCCGCCTTGCGCGATTGCGCGGATTTCCTCCACCTCGCCGGTCTTGAAGACGCCGAAGATCGGCGTGCCCGCGGCATCAGGGGCGGTCAGCGTCACTGGACGGTCGGCGTACCGGTTCACAATTGGAATGACATTTTCCAGGCGTTCGCCGCGAAAGATGAGCAATCCGCGCTTCCAGGCGATTGCATCGCCCGGATCGACCGCCTCCGGCTGCGTCAGATAGGCCGCCGATCGTCCGCCATCGGTACGCAGCCCGAACCGTACCCGATTGCCCTTGCGAACGATCGCTTCCTTGGCCGGTTGGCGGGTATTTTCATCGTTGGCGGCGACCTCGACGGTTCCGTCGATAATCGTGACCTCTGCGGTCCGCGCCGACGCACGGATGTCGAACGCGGTTCCGATCGCGCGGACCTCGCCATTGGCCGCGCTGACGATGAACGGGCGTCGCGCATTATGGGCGACCGTGAACAGCGCTTCGCCCGATCGCAGCACCAGTCGCCGTTCGGCTGCGGTGTAGGCGACATCGACGCGTGTCTCGGCGGCAAGATCGAGCCGCGATCCGTCGCTCAGGGTGATCGATCGGTTCTCGCCATGGCCGGAGGCGTAGGTCACGAACGGCTCGCTGGGCGGCGCGAAAGGTCGTGCGCCGAGGCCCCATAGCGAAACGACCACCAGCGCAACCGCGATCAGACCGCCGGCCAGCACGGGCCAGCGCGAAGGCGTGCGATACCCGCTTGCTTCCTCGGGACGCTCGAACTTGTCGAGCCAAGACCAGAATGCCTCGGCTTCCGATCGATCCTCGGGGTGCAGTTCGCGGCTCTCGCCGTGCAGATAGCGCTCGAACACCGCCGGCGCCCGCCGGCCCAGCCGGTTTGACGGACGGCTCATCGTCCTGACTCCATGTGTGAGGCAAGGCGATCGTAGAGATGCGCGGCAGCATGGGCCAGATGCTTCTGAACCATTCGCGGCGTGATCTTGAGCTTGAGGGCGATCGACCAGCTCGACAGTTCATCGAACTTGTGCAGCACGAATACTTGTCGGCAGCGGGGGCCGAGCTCGTCCAGCGCAGCCTCGAACAGGCGTTGCAGATCTTCGCGGTGACGCCGCTCTTCCTGGCGCGGCGCGACCGGCGGCGCATGCCATTCCTCAAGCGCGACCGGCTCGCCGCCGCGCGCGCGGCGATGGCGGTGCAGGTCGGTGACAAGATTGCCGGCGATACGAAACAGATAGGCCTGCGGCTCCCTAAGGTCGCGCGCGCTGGCTGTGAAAATGAGGCGGGCCAGCGCCTCCTGCACCAGATCCTCTACCTCTGCGCGGCTCGAAACCCGCCGGGCGAGAAACGCCATCAGCGCAGCGCGATAGGTAGCGAGCGTAGCGTCGTCGAATGGCGCCGCCTCGTCTCTCCTCCCATCGTTTTGTGCCGGCTCGCTCAATTTGCCCCTCTTTATGTTGACCGGATGACGCGACCAAAGGCGAAAAGCGAACGCGCTGTATGCGATCGGCAAAAAAATTTTGCCGGCAGGGTTCGCCGCCGGCACTGACGCGCGTCAACGGCCTGCGAATATTAAAAACGGGGACAAATCGCATGCTTCTTCGCCAGCTTCTTCTGACCAGCGCCATTGGTGCGATCGCGGCTCCTGCGGCTGCGCAACCGGCAAGCACGTTTCAGGTCAACCTGCCGCAGCAGCCGCTAGATCGGACGCTGTTCGGGATTGCTGCGGCGACCGGCCTGCAAATCGTATTCACCGATCCGGCGATCACTCGCCAGCGGGCCGGGGCAATTGCGGGCCGACTGAGTGCACAGCAGATGCTCGAGCAGGCACTGGCGGGCAGCGGCTATTCCTTCACCATCGCCGGCGGCAAGACGATCCGGATCTACAAGGCGGCGCCGGTATCGACCCGCATCTCCGCAGCCCAGCCCGCAGCACGGTCTTCGTTGCCGCTGGCGCAGGATGTCCCCGCGGATGAGCAGCAGACCGAGGAGATGGCCGAGATCGTCGTCACCGGATCGCGTATCGAGGGTTCGAAGCTGCGCGGCACGCTGCCGGTCACGACGCTCGACGCAGATCGCATTGCCTCGACCGGGGCGCTGACGGTGGGCGAGTTGACGGCGACGATCCCGCAAATGTCCGGCCAGGCGTTCAACAACGAGAATCAGGGACCGAACACCGCCCGCGGCGACGTATCGTCGGCCAATCTGCGCGGGCTCGGCTCGGGCAACACGCTGACGTTGCTCAACGGCCGCCGCATGGTTGCCAATCCGACGACACAGCAGGAAGGCTCGGTGCCGGTCCAGGTCGTCAATCTGAACACTATCCCGGTGAGCGCGATTTCGCGGGTCGAAGTGCTGCGCGACGGCGCCGGCGCGATCTATGGCTCCGACGCCACAGCCGGGGTTATCAACTATCTCACCGATCCGCGCTTCGTCGGGCTCGACATCACGGCCCGCTACGGCTTTTCCGAGGGCACCGACCTTGACGAGAAGTCAATCACGGCGCGCTTGGGCGTGCGCAGCACCGACGGCTCGACCCGTCTGACCGTCAGTGCCGACGCGTATTTCCGCTCGGGGATGCCCGCGATCGATCGCAGCTATGCCGCGACCGACAATCTCAGTAATTTGGTCGACAGCCGCTACGCTTCCTTTTTCGACAATCGCTCGTCGCTCAGCCCGTGGACCTCGGGCCGGGTAACGACGGCCGTTACCGGGCTGGGAGCCAGCTTCACCACCTTCTATGTGCAGCCCTGCACGATGAGCGGCTCGCGCGGCGCAATCCCGAGCGCGAGCGGTGTCTGTCTCAGCGGCGGATCGAGCACGATCCCCGCCGCGCTGCGTTATGACGAGGGGGCCGAGCGCACCCTGACGCCGAGCACCCAGCGCTACAGCCTGCTCACCAATTTCTCGCATGATTTCGGTGGCGTCGAGTTGTTCTCCGAGACGATGCTCTATCATGCGACGTCGACCGCCTATCGCGGGGGATCGACCAATCTTACCACCGCTCCGCTCATCGTCGGTGCGAACAATCCCTATAATCCGTTTGGGTCCGGGGCGGGCCGTCTCGTCGGCTATACCGGCCCCGCCCAGGCGATCACGATCGTTGGCCTGCGCGTCGATGATGTCGGTCCGCGCCGTATTCATGTCGAATCGGATGTCGGCCGCATCCTCGCCGGCTTCCGCGGCAATCTCGGCAGCTGGAAGTGGGAAACCGCCGGCCTCTATTCCTGGGCGCAGACGGTGGACAGCGAGAGCAACCGCGTCAGCAACACCGCGCTGCAAGCGGCCTTGCTTTCGTCCAATCCCGCGACAGCGTATAATCCGTTCACCGGCGGAAATCTCACCAGCCCGTCGTCGCTCGATCCGTCGCGCAATGCGGCCAGCGTCGTTGATCCGATGCGGATCACCGTGCGCCGCAACAGTCGTACCTCGCTCTATCTCGCCGATGCCAGGCTGACCAACGCCTCGCTGTTCGAACTGCGCGGCAATGGTGTCGGCATCGCGCTGGGCGCCGAGTTTCGGCGCGAGGATTATCACGACCAGCGCGATCCGCGCGTCAACGGCACGATCAACTACACCGCTCCGACCGGCGTCGTGACCAGCGACGTGCTCGGTACCAGCCCCACGTTCGACACGATCGGCGCGCGCAACGCGGTCTCTGCCTATGCCGAACTGGCGGTGCCGCTGGTGACGGAAGCCGATAATATCCCGCTCGTCCAAAACCTCGAGCTTCAGCTTGCCGGCCGCTTCGAGCATTTCAGCGATATCGATGCGAACGTGTTCAAGCCCAAGGTCTCGGCCGGCTGGCAGGTGACTAACTGGCTCAAGCTGCGCGGCACCTATTCGCAGGGCTTCCGTGCGCCCAATCTCGAAATCGTCAACGCCAGCGCGATCCGCCGGGTGCAGGAAAACCTCACCGATTACTATCAGTGCGCCCGTGCCCAGGGCGTCACGACCATCGCTGCCATTAACAAGAGCGCATGCGGCACCAGCCGCTACAATGTCGAGGACGTGCGCAGCGGCACCCGCAACCTGAAGCCGGAGAATGTCGAATCGATCAGCGGCGGGGTCGTGTTCACGCCGCTTCGTCGCCTCACGGTCACCGCTGATTACTGGCGGATCAGGCAGACCAATATCGTCGGCATCTTCGAAGCGGTCGACCACCTTAATCTGGATGCCGTGCTGCGGCTCGAACAGGCCAGCAGCAACGGCGCACTGAAGCGCAACGGTGCCGGCGAACCGGTCAGCGTCGTCAACACCTTCCTTAACCTCGGGTCGCGCAAAGTTGAGGGTGTCGATGTCGGCATGGCGTATACCACGCCGGATTCCGGCATCGGCAGTTTCACGCTCACCGCCGATCTCGCCTATCTGCTGACCTTCTATCAGAGTCCGTCGGAGCAGAGCGCACGGCTGCTCGCGGCCGGGCTGCCGGCCAGCGCCGGCGGATCACTGGTCGAGCTGGACGACAATCCGCGCAGCCGCGCTTCAGGCAGCATCAGCTGGCGCAAGGATGGTTGGGGCGCGAGCCTGTTTGGGCTGTATGTCGGGCCGGTCAAAGACACGTCGGCCCTCAATTATCCGGTCAGCGACTGGTTCATCGCCAATGCCTCGATCAGCTATGACTTCCGCAGCGGCTCGCTCAACGGGCTTGGCGTCCGGCTGGGCGTCAACAACATCGCCGATCGAAATCCGCCGCTCGCCGACGAGACCTTCGGCTACTACGCGGGATTGTACAATAATCGCGGTCGCTTCCTGTACGGGCAGCTTTCGCTCAAGCTGCGCTGAGGTTGATGGCTGTGCCAGTATGGAAACAGGCTTTCGGCTGGCTAGCCGCCGTCGCGATGGCCGCGGCGGTACCGGCGGCGGCGCAGACTGCGCCGCCGTCCACGTCCGATTACATCGTCGAATATGCGAGCATTCACCACCCGGTGGTGTCGCGGAACGGCATGGTGGCGAGTCAAAACGACGTGGCGTCAGCTGTCGGCGCTGCCATATTGGCGAAGGGCGGCAATGCCGTGGATGCGGCCGTGGCCACCGGCCTCGCGCTTGCCGTAACCCTGCCACGGGCCGGCAATCTTGGCGGAGGCGGATTCATGCTCGTCTATCTCGCCAAGGAGCGCCGCACGGTTGCGATCGAATATTATGGCGAGGCGCCGGCGGCGCTTCGCTCCGACACGCTGCTTGGAGCGAACGGCAAACTAGATTCGGCGAAGCGCTACTCGTTTCTCGGCGTCGGCGTACCGGGAACTCCTATGGGCCTCTACGAAGCGCACCGCCGCTATGGCCGCCTACCCTGGAAGGCGCTGGTTGAGCCGGCGATCCGGCTGGCGGAGCGGGGCGTGGACGTGACCGATGACTTACACGAGCTGATCGAGAAGCAACGGGCTCAGCTATCGCGCGATCCGGCGGTTGCACGCACCTTCCTGCCGGGTGGTGCATCCCTCAGGCCAGAGGCGCTGTTCAAGCAGCCTGACCTCGCCTGGTCGCTGCGCCAGCTGCGCGATCGTGGCGCCACAGCCTTCTATCACGGCGCTGTCGCCAAGCGTCTCGTCGCCGGCATGCAGGCCGGCGGTGGGCTTATTACGCTCGACGATCTGGCACGCTATCGCATTCGCGAGGCCGAGCCGCTTTGGGGCAGCTATCGCGGCCACCGCATCGCCTTCATGCCCGAGCCCTCGGGCGGCGTGTTTCTGGCCGAACTGCTCAACCTGATCGAGCGCTTCGACTTGAAGGCGATGGGCCAGAACAGCGTCGCTTCTTTGCATGTCATTGCCGAGGCCTCGAAACTGGTCTTCGCCGACCGCGCCCGCTTCGCCGGCGGCTATCCCGACTATGCGCCGCCGCTCGGACTGGTCGACAAGGGCTATGCCGCGGATCGCGCCCGCCTGATCCGCATGGATCGGGCGCTAACGCCCACCGAGGTGACGTCGGGCAATCCGATTGGCGAGGAAAGCCGCGACACCACCCATTTCTCCGTTGTCGACAGCGAAGGAAATGCGGTCAGCAACACTTTCACCCTTGGCTCCGATTTCGGCGCGCGTGTCATAGCGCCGGGCACCGGGTTTCTACTGAACGATGCCCTCGCCAATTTCGCCTGGTCGGGACGCGGCGCCGTGCCGGGACCCAATGCCCCGGCCCCGCGTCGCCGCGTTGTATCCACGATCTCGCCGGTGATCGTGTTCGATGGCGATCGGCCCTGGCTGATTTCGGGCACGCCCGGCGGAACACGCATCTTTTCCGCGATGGCGCAGTTGTTGTCGAACCTGATCGACCACGGATTGAACATCGCCGAAGCCACCGCGCGCCCCCGCATTTTCCAAGGCACTGCCGACACGCCGATGGAATTCGAGCCGGGCTTTCCGCGCGACATGCTCGAGCTTGCCGCCAAGCGGGGCCACGATGTCAAACCCGCCGCGACGATGGGCAGCACCCAATCGATCCTGATAGAAAAAGACAGGCTGCTCGGCGCCGCCGACAGCCGTCGTCCCGACGCCGCAGCCCTGGCCGTCAAGCGCAGACAGCGTTAGACAACGTTAGACGAGGCATTCTCCGTCCATCTGCCGGCTCACTCTCTAGCGCTATTTCCGGGGGAATGCTGCCCGCTGCAGGTGGGCATCGGATTAACTCGTGGCCGCAGTCACATGATGGTTATGAGCCCCAACCCTAGTGTAGCGGCTAGCCCAATAGGGGTAGATTTCTGATTTTGTCAGCTGATAGCCGACCGGTGTTATTGGTCCATCTGCAGTCATGCGATACGTCGGCTGCCCACCGGCAGGATGTGGACCGTGATCTGAATAGCCGCTTTGCAGCAGAATTTTGCGAAAGGCACCGCGTGCTGAACAAGAGATAAAAGTCAAAATCTCTCCAGCGCGATAACCGCGCCGTGTTCGGGAACATAGTCGATCATGCGGTCGATAGGTTGGCGGTCGATCGCGGTCCTTATTGCGGCGATGGATCCGCCATGCGCCACAATCAAGATATTGCCGTGTGCATCCAGATCGTCCCACGCAGCTTGCACGCGATCGGAAAGTTCGCGTCCGGTTTCGCCGCCGCCGGGGCGAAATCCTTCGGGGTCGGTCATCAGCCGGTTCATCAGGTCTCCGGTCTCGCGCCAGATCGCGTTCCAGCTACGGCCTTCCCAGCTACCGAAATCGCGCTCCAGCCAGCGCGGATCGCAGCGTATGGGCAACCCGGCAATCGTACCTACCATCTCCGCCAGCCGCCAGGTTCGGATCGCACCCGAATGGATGATGGCGGAAAGGCCGCTGTCCGCCAGTTGCGGAGCGAGCATGCGCGCCATCTTCGTGCCTTCGCGGCTCCAGCCCATGTCTGACCGGCCATAGCATCTTCCGGCCCACGCTTTGGCAACGGGCGGATGGCGGACGAGAAGCACCCTTGCGCTCACGATGCCGCCGCCGCGAGCAATAGCGACAATTGGCCCATATATACCGCAAAGCCCAGACAGTCGCCCGTGCTTCCGCCGATCCGCGCGCGCAAAAAGCGGGCGAGCCACCACAGGAAAGGCACCGCCACCAGCGCGCTAACCAGCAATGGCAGCGGATTGAGGGATGCCAAAAGCACGACGCCCGGGATAGCCGAAAGCACCGCTCCCGCGGTTTGGGTCAGCGGCATGCCGCGGCCCATGCGTATGGCGATACCGACCCCTTCGGAGGGTGGAGGCAAAAGTGTCGCGAGCAGGACCGCCCATAGCCGGCCGATCGTGGCCGCGGCGATGATGGCCGCGAGTGCGATTTCCAACGGCAAGGCTACCATGGCGGCGAGCCGCAGCCCCATCGACAGGCTGAGGCCGACCGTGCCGTAACTCCCGATGCGGCTGTCCCGCATGATCCGCAGCGCCGTCTCCCCCCGAGCCGTGCCGCCAAAGGCGTCGCAGAAATCGGCGACCGCGTCCTCGTGGAAGAAACCGGTCAGCAGCGCCTCGACCGCTAGCGCCAGAAGCGCTGCGATCACCGGCGGCCACACTGTGCTGGCGATCAGGAACACGCAGGCCGTAACCGATCCTATGAAGGTGCCGACAAGCGGCAGCCACGCCATGGTGCGCGCCAGACCATCGCCGGCCTGCTCGGGCGAGAGCCGCGCGAGCACCGGCACGGGGATGCGTGTGAGAAATTGGAGCGCCATAAGCGGCGGTGCCCAGAAAGGCGCGCGCCTCTCAGTCATTGCGGGCAGCGCCAATGGCGTCGAGCCGCGCCACATTGCACAGCAGTGCTCCGGCGGCATCGAGCATCGGCAGCGCGACCAATGCGCCACTCCCTTCGCCCAGCCGCATGCCCCAATCGAGGATGGCCTCCAGCCCCAGATACTCGAGCGATGCGGCATGGCCGGGCTCGGCGGAGCGATGCCCTGCGATCATTGCGCGAACCGTGCCGGGTGCCAGCCGCTCGGCGATCAATGCAGCAGCGGTCGTGACATAGCCGTCGAGCAGCACGGTAGCGCCCCGCCGTGCGCCCTGCGCGTAGAAGCCCGCCATCGCGGCGATCTCATACCCGGCGACGGATGCGATGGCGGCGGTGGGGTTGGGGAAGAGCAGCGCCCGTGCGCGGTCCACCGCATCGGCGACGACCCGCTTTTTGATCCCGACGGTCTCCGCGTCGGCGCCCGCTCCGCTCCCCACCGCATCGTTGGGGGATAGGCCGGTCAGCAACGCGGTCAGCGCCGCGGCCGGAGTGGTGTTACCGATGCCCATCTCGCCGGCAATCAGCACCGCTGCGCCCGCGTCGACCGCGCGATCCGCTTCCTCCTCGCCGATCCGCCAGGCTGCCTCGAATTGCGCCACGGTCATTGCAGCGCCGTGCGCAAGGCTGTCCGTGCCATCGGCGATGCGCGCATCGCGAAAGAATGGCGGCGCAGCGTCAGGCCGCGGGCTGGCCACGCCGACATCGACCAGCCGGAGCGCGCAATCATGGGTGCCGGCCAGCGCATTGCTGGTCGCGCTTCCGTTCAGGATGGCGGAGACCATCAGCCCTGTCACGGCCGACGGCCAGGCCGATACGCCATCGGCCACGCAGCCATGATCACCGGCGAACAGCACGATATGCCGCGGTCGCGTGCGTGGATCGATCCGGCCCTGCGTCTGCGCCAGGCGGACCGCAAGTGCTTCGAGCCCACCGAGGCTGCGGCGCGGCTTTGCGAGCGCATCGAGGTGCGCCCAGATGCTGTCTTCGTCGATCATGTCGTTCGGCTTCCCAGTGCGATAAGTGTGTCCATGTCGAGCACGCGCTCAAGCGTCGCAGCGATTTCCTCGAGAGCAGCGTCAATGACGTCGTGGCGATCAAGCCCGTCCGATGCTGCGCCCAATTCGCGCAGCAGGTGCGCGCGGGCGGCCGAACGATCGAAGAGGCCATGCACATAGCAGCCGGCAATCTGGCCATCGCGCGCTGTCACCCCGTCATGCGTACCATCGGCGAAGCGCAGGACGTGCGCCGCGCCGTGATCGACGCGAGTCAGCCCGGCATGGATTTCGTAGCCCGAAAAGACGGTCTCGGTGCCGACGAAGATTCCGCAGATGTCGCGCGTCTGCTTTTCGGGCGTGATGACGGTGTCGATCGGCAGCAGGTTCAGGCCTGGCACCGTTCCGGCAAGCCCCTCCACGCCATCAGGATCGGCCACGGTGCGGCCGAGCATCTGATATCCACCGCAGATCCCCAGCACCCGCCCGCCGCGACGCACATGCGCGGCAATATCCACGTCCCATCCCTGCGCGCGGAGGAAGCCAAGATCGGCGATCGTCGCCTTCGTTCCGGGCAGGACGATCAGGGCGGCGTCACCCGGCAAGGGACGGCCGGGCGGGATCATGGCCAATCGAACGCCGGGTTCGTGCGCCAGCGCATCGAAATCGTCGAAATTGGCAATGCGAGAGAGCATCGGAACGGCGATCAGCAGACCCGCTCCGCCATCCGGCGCGCGCCCCAGCGCCACCGCATCTTCGGCCGGCAGTCGCGCCGCCGCCGGGAGCCACGGGACTAGGCCGATGTTCGCCCAGCCGGTCGCCGTCGCGATCGCGCGCAGCCCGTCGTCGAACAGCGCAGGGTCGCCCCGGAATTTGTTGACGATGAACCCGTGGATCATCGCCGCATCCGCCGGATCGATCACCGTGCGGGTGCCGACCAGCGAGGCGATTACGCCGCCGCGATCGATATCGCCCACCAGCACCACCGGAACGCCGGCAGCGCGGGCAAAGCCCATATTTGCGATGTCGCGGCTACGCAGGTTGATCTCGGCCGGCGATCCCGCTCCCTCGACCACGACAAAGTCCGCAGTCGCCGAAAGCCGGTCATAGGCGGCAAGCACCTCGCCGAGCAGATTGCTCCTTCGGCTCCAATAATCGCTTGCGCTGGTCGTGCCGCGGGCCTTGCCGCCTACGACGATTTGCGAAGTTCGGTCACTCTGCGGCTTGAGCAGCACCGGGTTCATGTCGGTGCTGGGCGCGACGCGGCACGCAATCGCCTGTAGCGCCTGCGCGCGGCCGATCTCGCCGCCCTCCGCTGTCACTGCTGCATTGTTCGACATATTCTGTGGCTTGAACGGGCGAACGATCATCCCGCGATTGGCCAGCACCCGGCACAGCCCGGCCACCAGCACCGATTTGCCGACGTCCGATCCCGTTCCCTGCAGCATTAAAGCGCCCATGCGATCGCTCCGACAATGACCCACAGCAGGATGCAGGCGACACGATAGATTGCGAGCGCGCGCCCTAGATCGGCTGTTACTACTGCCGCTCCGGCACCGAGCGCGGCGCGCATCGCCGGTTCGCCGTCATAGGAAACCGGGCCGCCGAGTCGCCTTTGCAATACCCCCGCCATTGCGGCTTCCGGCCAGCCACCATTGGGCGATGCGTGGCGCCCAGCGTCGCGCCACATTGTCCGCCAACCGCCGCGCCCGGCAATACAGATCAACCCGCCGGCCAATCGCGCGGGCAGCCAATTGACCAAATCGTCGGCGCGGGCCGATGCCCAGCCGAACCAGCGCAGCGCATCAGTGCGATGCCCTACCATCGAATCCGCGGTATTGATCGCCTTCGCCGCGAACAGTCCCGGCAGCCCGGCGAGGAGGAACCAGAAGGCCGGTGCGATCACGCCATCGCAAAAGCTCTCGGCCAAGCTTTCCACCGCCGCCGTGGCGATCCCGACTTCGTCGAGCGTAGCGGTATCGCGTCCGACGATCATCGCCACCGCCGCGCGCGCACCGGGCAGATCGGCGTCAAGCAGGCGCGCATGTACCGCGGCAACATGGTCGTGAAGACTACGCTGAGCGAGGCCTGTCGTGCCGATCGCGACGATAACGAGTGCACCCCAGAAATCCTGCACGGCCCATTCGATCGCGCCGCCGAGAATCGCGGACGATGCGACCAGCAGGGCGAGCAGCGCAACGCCAGCACAGCGCCGCCGCAAGGCTCCGCCGCGATTCCATCGCCGCTCCAACGCCGCGATCATCGCCCCGACCGCCATCACTGGATGGGGCCAGCGCCGGGGATATCCAAGCATCGCCTCCGCAGCCAGAATCGCCGTTAGAAGCACCGCGTGGTTCATCGCGCGATCGGCAGGATGAAGCGTTGGCCGCCGGGCGTGACGCCGACCTCAACCTCGACGCCGTACGCTTCGGCGATCAAGGGAGGGGTAAGCACCTCCGGCGCAGGCCCCGAGGCGACGATACGACCATGGCGCAGCAGCACCACATCGTCGGCAACCCGCGCCGCAAGGTGAAGATCGTGCAGTACCAGGATCACGCCGCGCCCTGCCGTCGCCTCGCTGCGCAAGCGGGCAAGCACGTCGAGTTGATGCGCTGGATCCAGACTGGCGAGGGGTTCGTCGGCCAGCAGCCAATCGGGCTCCCCCGCCAGGACACGCGCCAGCAACGCGCGGCTTCGCTCGCCTCCCGACAAACGCTCTACCCCGCGCTGGGCAAGCGCGGTCATATCTGTCGCCGACAGCGCCCGCTGTACGGCGGCCCGGTCGGTGGCGGTCAAGCCCCAGCGGCCGCAATGCGGCAGCCGGCCAAGCTCGACCAGCGTCGCGACATCCACATCCCAATGGACGTCCGCGGCCTGCGGCAACAGGCCGATCGCGCGGGCGCGTGCCCGTCTCTCGATCGTTCTTACGTCGACCCCGTCGAGCATCGCCGCGCCCGTATCTGGCGTGCGCAGCGCGGCAAGGCAGGCGAGCAAACTGCTCTTGCCGGCGCCGTTCGAGCCCAACAACGCCGTGACGCGCCCGCGCCTGAAGGTGAAACTAATGTCGTCGAGGATGCGATTGCCCGACAGGCTCAGGCCGATATGCTCCGCGCTAAGGGTGTTCATGCAAGCCTCCGGCGCATACGGATCAACAGCCACAGGAAAAACGGCCCGCCCAGCATCGACATGGCGATGCCGATCCGTAGCTCGCTCACCGTGGGCGCGATCCGGACCAGAATGTCCGCGAGCATCAGCAACAGCGCCCCGCCGATTGCCGAGGGTATCAGGATCGCGGAGGGCCGATTGCCGACCAGCGGGCGCACGAGATGCGGCACCATCAATCCGACGAAGCCGATCACGCCCGCAGCCGCGACCGCTGCACCAACAGCCAGCGCGATGCCGATGACCACTCTTGCTTGTAACCGGCCGGGGGCGATGCCCATCGATCGCGCGGCTTGCTCGCCCAGCGTGAGTGCATCCAGCGAACGGCCGGTGGTGATCAGCACTGCGCTGCCCAGCAGGATCAATGGCAGCGCGACCTTGACGTCATCCCAGCTGCGATCGGTCAACGCCCCCATCAGCCAGGTAACGATCTGCGAGGATACGAACGGCGTTGGTGCAAGGCTGATCGCCAGCGCAGTCATCGAGCCGGCAATGCTGGTTATGATCATGCCCGCCAGAGTGAACAGGATCAGGCTGCCGGATCGCCCGGCGATAAGCGCCAGCAGCGCGGTGGTCGCGGCCGCGCCCGCCAACGCAAAGGCAGGCAGCAGCCACAATTGGGCGGCGAAGCCGAAATAGAGCGAGAGCACCGCGCCCAGCGCCGCGCCCGACGAGACGCCGAATAATCCCGGATCGGCGAGCGGATTGCGCAGATAGCCCTGCATCACCGCGCCCGACAGCCCCAGCGCCGCGCCGACCAGGATCGCGAGTATTGTCCGCGGCACGCGCAATTCGACAATGATGATCGATCGCGGGTCCGCGGCCGTCCAGGCTTCCCACGGCACGGCGACCTTGCCCGCCGCAACTGACAGGCATGCGGCGACCACGAGCGCGACCAGCAACAAAACAGTGAGCCGGTTCATCCGTCGATACTCCGCCGCACCTGGCGCAGCCGTGCCATCGCCGCGATGATCGTCGGGCCGCCGCAATTCATCAGGCGGGTTTCATAAGGCATCACGGCGATGCGGTGCGCCAAGCGCCGCACCGCCGGATTCGACGTCAGCCGATCCTCATTGGCGGTCGCTGCGGCAATCGAAAGCAGCACGCGCGGCGGGTTCGCGATGAGATATTCAAGCGGCAGCACGTCCCATTTCTTCAAGCCATAGACCGCGCTCATGTTGCGAAACCCCGCACGGCGCAGCAGGTCGTCGGTCAGCGTGCCGGCACCCGGCACCAGCCCGCCCGATTGCCAGACCAAAGCCGGGACGGGCACCACCGCGTCGTGACGCGCCGCCGCACTGATCCGCACCGCAAGCGCCGCGCCGCGTTCCGGGTGACCGGCGATCCGAGCGATATCGCGTACCTGCGCTTCGCTTTCCGTGACCGAATCGGGCACCGGATATTGAACCAGCGTGATCCGCATCCGCTTCAGCGCGGCGATCGTCGCGGGCGCGACATGCGGCCCGGAAATCACGATATCGGGCGCGAGGGCAACGACTTCCTCGGCGGTGCCCGAGATGGATTTGAATCGCCGCGCCTGTTCCAACGGAATCGAAGTGGCGCGGGGATCGTGCGAATAATGGCTGATCGCCGCGATCTGCGCCGGATCGGCAACGTGCATTAGCACCGCATCGACACACGGATTGATCGACACGATCCGCGGCGCACGCGGGGGCGGCGACGCAGCGGTCGTCGCCAGCGCGAGCAGTACAAAGCCGGTGCGGCGGTAGCGAAGGACCGTCAATATTCGACTCCCTTCTGCGCCTTGAAGCCGGCGTTGTAGGGGTGCCTCACCTCGGTAAAGTCGGTGACGAGATCGGCGATCTCCAGCAATTCCGGCTTCGCGTTGCGGCCCGTGATGCAGATATGCTTGGTGAGCGGCCGTTCCTTCAGGAACGCCACGATTTCCGCGATCGGCAAGGTATCGTCGCGCAGCACGATGTTGAGTTCGTCGAGGATCACATAATCGATCTCGGGATCAAGGATCATCGCCTTGGACCGTTCCCAGGCGGCCCGCGCCGCCGCGATATCAAGCGCGCGATCCTGCGTGTCCCAGGTGAAGCCTTCCCCCATCACTTCGAACGTCGCGAGATCCGGGTGCGCGTCGAAGAAGTTCCGTTCTCCGGTCTCCCACTTGCCCTTCACATATTGCAGGATCGCCACTTTCAGGCCCCAGCCGATGCTTCGTATCGCCATGCCAAAGGCAGAGGAGGACTTACCCTTGCCGTTGCCGGTGTGGACGATCAGCAAGCCCCGCTCGAGCGTGCGGCGCGCCTGCATCTTCTCGCGCGCCGCAGCGAGGCGAGCCATGCGGGCGTTGTGGCGGGCGTGTTCGTCCGGCAGGTCGGTCATGACGTAAACTCCTCAAGAGCGTTGGCGAGGCGGATGCTTGCGGCAGCGTCGGGCGGCAGGCCGATCCGCAGGTGCTCGGGTCGGTCGGCAAAGGGGCGGGTAAGGATTGCGCGACGTGCCAGGATTTCGAACAGGCGGTGGGCGTCGGCGCAGTCGATCAGGCGAAACAGCGGCGCGGTGCCGACGATCGACAGACCGGCGCGGACAAGCAGCGCGTCGAGCGACGCTCCCGCTTCCACGATGCGGGCCTGCTGCGCGTGCCGCCACGCATTATCGCGATACGCCGCCGTGCCGATGGAGATGGCGGGCGATGAAACGGGCCAGTCGCCGAGCATGCCGCGTAGCTGCGCGGCCACGGCGCTCCCTGTGATGACAAAGCCCAGTCGCAACCCGGGCAGGCCATAGAATTTGCCGAACGAGCGCAGCACGATAAATCTGTCCGACGCCAGCGGGGCCAGCCCCGGTGCCGGATCGGCATAGGCTTCGTCGACAACGACGGTCATATGGTCGGCGAGCGCGCGAAGCGCCGCCGGATCGGCCTGGCGACCATCGGGATTGGCCGGGCTCGCCAGCACCAGCAGGTCGCACTCCGCCAGACGATTGGCGGAGAGTTCCTCCACCGTTTGTGCTTGCGGCCATGCGGCGTGGTGGCCGGCATAGCCCGTTCGCAATCCCGGCGATCGCGCACCGATCAGCGGCGCGAGCAATCGTATCGCCAGGTCTGTCCCCGGCACGGCAACGACATTTGCGGGATCGGTAACGCGGAACGCCGCACCGGCTGCCGCCTCCAGCCCAGAAATTTCTTCCGGCTCGGGCAGGCGCGTCAGGCCGCGCAATGCGGGCGTGGCGGGCCATGCCCAGGGGGCGATACCGGTCGAAAGATCGATCCAGTCACCGCCCCCGAACAAGGCGCGCGCCGATGCAACCCGTCCGCCATGGGCGCAGAAGGTGGCAAAGGCGCGCGGATCGAGCATCGATCAGTAGCTCAGTCGGATGCCGCCAAACGCGCCGCGACCCGGCTGCCCATATTGATAGATTGTCTGGTAGCGCGCGTTGAACGCATTCTCCACGCGGCCATAGATTTCCAGATGCGCGGTGACCGGGAAGGAAACGCGCAGGTCTGCGAGAGCATAACCATCGATACGGCGCGCGTTCGACGCATTGTCGAAACTGTCGCCGACCGCGGTGACAGTCACCCCCGTCGTCAGCCCGAACGGCCAGCGATAATCCGCGTTCACGGTGATGCTGTTATTCGGCCGGCGCGCAAGATCGCGGCCGAAGTTCGTCGTGCCCGTCGAACGGTTCTTGGCCTCGAGATAGGTGTAGCTTGCGCCCACCGTCAGCGCCTCGGTCGGGCGCAGCAGCAGCGCCACCTCCACACCCTGCGACAACGTCTTCGCGATATTGTCATAGGTTCCGCCTGGCCGTCCGGCACAGATTCCGGTCAGCGGCGCAGTGCATGAAACGAAGGTGATCAGATCGCGCGAGGTGCGGCGGAAATAGGTCGCGCTCGCTTCGAAAGCGCCGCCCAATGCACGCTGCGTCACGCCGGCATCCCAGCCCTGCGACCGTTCCGGCCCAAGGTTCGCATTCCCATATTCGCTCTGCAGCTGATACAGGGTCGGCGCCTTGAAGCCCTCGGAATAGCTCGCGCGAAACGCCGTCGCGCCGCCATTGGGCGAATAGACCGCGCTGCCCGAGAAGCTGGTCTCGCCACCGAAGACGTTGTGATCGTCGTGCCGCACTCCGGCGGTCGCGGTCAGCCCGGCAATCGGCGTCACGGCCAACTGGCCGTAAGCGCTGAACAACCGTGCACGACCATTGGTGACCGGACCACCATAGCTCGAAGTCGAGAAGCGCGAGACTTCGCGCTCGGCGCCGAAGGTGGCGAACACGGCCGAATTCAGGTCGATGACGCCCTGATATTCCAGCCGGTCGTTGCGGCCGGTGCCGCGAAACGTCTCGGTCGGCGTGCCGTCGGGGTCGATGTTGCGACGGTCGGTATTGGTGTGGGCATAGCCGAAGCGGTTACGGAACCGCCCGTCCAGCAGTGCCGCGTTCAGGCCGGCATAACCGGTCCACTGCTCGCTATCGCCATATTCGCGTGTGTCGCCGAACGAATAAAGCGGCGCCGGGTAGCCATCGATATCGGTGCGGCCGTTGGTATAGAATCCGCGCAGATCGGCCGAGACGTTCGACGCCAGCTCGATCTTGAGGCTGCCATTCGCGGCATAATTGCGAAAGCCATCGCGCTCGGTGCCACGGGCGTAGGTCGAAATCCCGTCGGTGGTGTAATAGCCCCCGCCCAGGCTTGCCGAAACCGACCCCGCTTTGCCCGAGACATTGGCAAAGGCCTGTCCGGTATTGTTCGAGCCGCCTTCGACCCGCGCATTCACCGCCAGCGCATCGGTCGGCTGGCGGGTAATCAGGTTCACCACGCCGCCGATCGCCTGGCTGCCCCACAGAACCGACTGTGCGCCGCGCAGTACCTCGATTCGCGAGATGTTGCCGATCAGCAAATTACCGAAGTTGAACCCGCCGCCCGGCGACGATGGATCGTTGAGCTTGATGCCGTCGATCAGCGCAACGGTGTGGTCGCTCTCGGCACCGCGGATGTTGACCGAGGTGGAGGTGCCGGCCCCGCCATTGCGCGTGACGGTAACGCCCGGCACCTGCCGTAGCAGATCGGACACGACTACCGCCTGGCGCTGGGTGATGGTCTCGCTGTCGAGCACAGTGACCGCCTGGCCGACCGTGGATGCTGCCCGCGCTTCGCGGTTGGCGGTAACGATGATGTCAGAGCCGGCGTCGGCGCGCTCGATCCCGGTTGGGGATGCGCTTTGCGCAAATGCGGGGGTTGCCAATGCGGTGCACGGCAGCAGAATCAGATAGGCATAGTTTTTCACGGTGGTGTTCCCTCGTATCAACAACGGGGGCACGCACCACGGTTCGCCGGAACTGGTGTTCCGTCGCGCACGACCCCAACGACGTCGTCACGCGAGGAAAACCTCGATCGCCCGGAACACCCCGTCCGCACGAAGGACAACCGCGACAGGCAGGTCTCCTGGCTTCCGGGTCATCGTCCTGCTCGGCCTTCCCAGATCTTTCGATCCAGTGGCACACGTACGGAGCAAGGCTCGCCGGTCACAGTTGCGGGGACAGCTTCGGATCACAAGCTTGACGCCTGCTTCCGAATTCCCTTTTGATTCCATCTCTGGAAACCTGTCGCGTCGGCGCATCTACGGTCCAGCAGAGCAGAAGGCAAGATGATCGCAAAAACCCTGTTCGTCGGCGGCGCACGCTCCGGCAAAAGCCGCCTCGCACTCGCAACTGCGGAACGTCATGCCGGCCCGCTTCACTATCTCGCCACCGCCGAGAATGGCGACGCCGAGATGGCTGAGCGAATCGCGATGCATCAGGCGGAGCGCAGCGCGCAGTGGCGAACGGTGGAATGCCCGCTCGATCTGCCCGAGGCGATCGCGGCGATTTCATCTGGAGTAATACTCGTCGATTGCCTGACGCTGTGGCTATCCAATCTCATGCTGGGCAACCATCCGATCGAGCGCCGCTCCAACGATCTGCTCGCTGCAATCGCAGCAACGCCGCTGCCTTTGGTCATCGTCACGAACGAAGTTGGCCTGGGCATCGTCCCCGCGCACCCGCTCGGCCGCGAATTCCGCGATATGGCCGGGCGTCTCAACCAGAAAGTGGCCGCAGGCGTGGACGCTGCTTATTTCGTCGTGTCGGGGATGGTCCTGCCGCTGCACAAATTCGGATAGAAATGGCAGCTTTCCGAGAGCCGAAATAGCCCACAGTCGCATTGCTGACTGACAGCGTATGCCAGGAGCAGTCTGGCAGCTTCTGGGCTGTTTCCGCCTGACCGCTTTTGGCCTTCGATTGCCAAGTGCGGACGTCGCCGATCGCGGCAGAGAAAGCGCCTCAGCGATCGGATGGTCGTTCACAGCGGAAACTGCTCGCCGCGAGCGTCGATCCGAAACCGCGATACACCGCCCGTTGCGGATAGGGGCAGAGCGGGCGCTGCATCTCGATCTTGCCGGCATCCTCGCTGGAAAATTTGGTCGCGACGATGCGGTCGGGGGCCTCGCCCTTGTCGGCCCAGGCGATCAATGCCGAGAATAGATCATGGCGGGCGTCGTCCGATGGCGGGCGCGGCGGGATGCCCGCGGTAGCGTTGAAGGAAGCCGGGCCGGTGCCCCCGCCGCAGTGCATCACGCCGGGGGCGAGAAACAGGCGCGAGCTGTCCGCGAGCTTCTCGACGCCACCCATCTCCGCGGCGTGGCGATCGAAGAACGCGACCGACTGGCCCGGCGCGACGAGCGTGTCGGCCAGGCCGTGATAGACGATCAGCTTGCCGCCACGTGCTGCAAACGCCGCGAGACTACCGCGCGTCGCATCGTTGACGATGGGGCCCAGCCGCGCGTCGACGGTTGGCATGTCGCGACCGAAATCAAATCCGCGCCAGTCCCAATCGGCTCCGAACACCCATTTGAACAAGCTGGCGAAAGCCGGCTGGCCGTTGATCGGCTTCTGCAGGAAGGACCAACCGAAGGTGTCGGGCATCTCACTGCCCGGCAACCAGCCATAATAAGTCGGCTTGCTATGCTGGTCGGTCGGGCCGGAATAGAAAGCGCGCGCGGTCGTCACTTCATCTTCGCTAAGGCAGGAGTCCGACGCCGCGCCTTTGCACTGCAGGACCTTCGGATCGAACTTGCACTGCATCGGGTCGGAGATGAACCGGTCCCCGGCGATGCCGTGACCCTGTCGCGAACAGGTTGCGATGGCGGCGGTGTTCAACAGTTTCAGCTTTGCGTCCGAGAGCTTGCTGCCGGGCGTGCGGTTAGCCGCATTGTAGTTCCAAAGCACGGCTGCATGGCCCTGGGTACGATTAATCACCGGAGCGCCGACAAGGATGCCGTCATAGTCGTCCGGATAATATAGCGCCTCGATCAACCCCATTTGGCCGCCGGTCGAACAGCCGGTGTAATAGGATTTCTTTGCGCGCTGGCCGTAGAAAGCCGTGGTGATCGCCTTGCCGGTGGTCGTCATGGCGTGCGTTGAGAGGCGGCCCCAGTCGCGCCACTTGCGTGGCTGGCCGATCAGCGCGTCGCCTTCCAGCGGCGAGGCAGGCGCAGTGCCAGCATCGGTCGCTGCGGTGGCAAAGCCACGGCGCAAGCCTTCGACCATGCCGGAATAGCCAAGCGCGAACGTGCCGGCAAAGCCGCCGCTGCCATTGCCATGGAACACGCCGGTCCACCCCTGCGCGGGCAGCCACAATTCGACCCCGATGTCAGAGCCGGGTTCGGACTGGACGCGGGCGACGACGCGGCAAAAGCTGGGATAGCCGGCGATGTCGCCCGCGATGCTGGTCTCGGCCAGCTTCGCGGGAACCAGCGCGGCACTCGTGATGGTCGTGTCGGCAAGCTTCAGGCCAGCGAGCGCGGTGCAGCGCGCGGCGGCGTCCGGTGCCGGCTTCTGTCCTTGTGCCAGCGCCGCGCCCGGCACCGTGCAGGCCATCGTGACGGCCGCGAGAAGGGCGGCCCGGTAGGTGCGCTTCATTTTCTTCTCCAACTATATGTCATGCCACGCTTTGGCTTCCCGGCTGTGCGCGACTTTGGGCTGTCGACGCCTTGATCAGTCTGGCCAGCCACAGGAA
Source organism: Sphingomonadales bacterium (assembly GCA_004173185.1). Classification (GTDB taxonomy): domain Bacteria; phylum Pseudomonadota; class Alphaproteobacteria; order Sphingomonadales; family Sphingomonadaceae; genus Sphingomonas. The sequence continues at coordinate 98,663 of SEFZ01000006.1, forward strand.
CAGCAAGGCAGCGATCAGATACATCGGTGCCAGTGCGTAAAAGGCCATTTGCAGCGAATGCTCGCCATAAGCCGGTCGGAAGCAATCACTCGCGAAACCCACAAACGTTGGGCCGAGACCAAGCCCGACCAGGTTCATGACGAGCAGCAAGAGTGCACCGGAGATCACCCGTGCACCGGGAGCCACCTCACCCTGTACGAAGGTGACTGTCGCGGGGAGGAAGAATGAATTGAGGAATAGCGGCACGAACAGCAATGCGAGCGCGACCTCCCAGCGGTCCGCAGCGACGAAGCCGAGGAAGCAGGGCAAAGCGAGCACCAGCGACAAGGCCGGGATGCTGGCATAGGCAGCCTTGTTACGAACCGCGAAGCGATCGATCAGCTTGCCCGAAACGAAGATACCGGTGCCCATGCCCAGGCCGACGGCGAGCGCATACCAGATCGCCACTTCATCCAGCGTCATGCCCTTTTCGCGCATCAGGAACAGGGTGGCGAAGTTGCTGAGCCCGTACGTGATGAAATTGGCGGCACCGCTGGCGAGCGCGGCGAGGGCCAGCAGCTTGTTGCTGAAGAAGCCGCTGATCGCCTGTGCCAGGCTCTGTGTCGGCGGCGGCGTGGCGCTTGGCGCCGGCGCCGGATCGAAGCGACCGCGCACCGGCTCGGGCACCAGGAAATAGACGAAGACCGCCGTGATCACGCCGATCGCGCCGACCACATAAAAGGGCACGCGCCAGTCATAAGCCGCAGCCAACGATGCACCAAAAGCGACGCCCAGCGCCGAGCCGATCGGCGGGCCGAGATTGAAGATGCCCATGGCGGTGCCGCGCTGCTCGCGGGGGAAGGAGTCGGAAATGATCGCATAGGAAGGCGGCACGCCGCCTGCCTCGCCCACGCCGACGGCCATACGGGCCGCCACGAGCTGGCCATATCCCGTCGCCAAGCCGCAGGCGATGGTAGCACCGCTCCACACACCACAAGCGAGCGACAGGATCTTCACCCGATTGGTGCGATCGGCCAACCAGCCGACAGGGATTGCGATGAAGCAATAGAAAAGGGCGAAATAGAAGCCGGTGATGTAGCCAAGCTGGCTGTCGGTGATCTGCAGGCTGTCCTGGATCGGCTTGGCGAGGATCGAAACCAGCTGGCGATCGAGGAAGTTCAGGACATAGACGAAGCACAGCACGCCCAGCACGAACCCGCGATTGCCCTGTCCGCTCGTCGTCGCATGCTCTTCAGCGTGCGGCGTTTCGTGTATCGCCATCGCCCGATCCCATCCTATCCGATTTGCTCTTTTTCGACCCGGCCCGGGCGCCGATTTGCGCGCGCCTCCGCATCGTTCTGCCAGCGCCGCGCCTGATCGATATACCAGGGCAATACTTCGGGTGTTGCCGTCGCGTCCGCGCTGACCACCTTGGCGATCGGCCATCCGGCGAAAAGCCGCTTGATCGGCAATTCCTGCTTCTTGCCAGACAGCGTGCGCGGAATGGCTGGTGCAGCGATCAGAAGGTCGGGCACGAAGCGGGGGGACAGGCTGGTGCGAATAGCGGACGCGACCGCCGCTTCTATCGCTGCGTCGATGCGATCGCTCTCCGCCGGCACGACGAACATGACCAGCGTGCTGCCACCATCCTCGGCCTCGACGTCGATGATCATCGTGTCGGCAATCTGGGGCAATTGCTCGACGGCGGCGTAGATTTCGGCGGTGCCCATGCGCACGCCGTGCCGGTTGATGGTCGCGTCGCTGCGGCCCGAAATCGTGCAACTGCCGTCCTCGCCGATGGTCAGCCAGTCGCCGTGCCGCCACACGCCGGGCCACGCACCGAAATAGGATTCGCGGTAGCGATCGCCGTCCCCATCGCCCCAGAAATATAGCGGCATGCTGGGAAAGGGCCGCGTGCAGACCAGCTCGCCGACCGCGCCGATCACCGGCTGGCCCTGCTCGTCCCACGCCTCGATCGCAGCGCCCAGGTGGCGGCACTGCAACCGGCCGGGCGTGTCGGGCAATTCAGGATTTCCGGCCAAGAAAGCGGCCGCGATCTCGGTCCCGCCGCTGACGTTGCACCACCAGATATCGGGTTGGCCGAGCGCCGCGAATTGCGCCGTGCCCCAGCGCTGAACGTCCGGCGGCAGCGGCGATCCGGTGCTGCCAAGCGCCCGGAGCCGCTCGACGCCGGGAATCCGGGCGAGATCGGTTCCGGCCTTTTGGCAACTGGCGAAGAACGCGGCGCCGGCTCCGAACCAGGTGACTCCGCTGCGTGCCGCGAAATCCCACAACAGCGTCCAGTCGGGATCGGCCCTGGTTCCGCTTGGCGATCCGTCGAACAGGCAGATCGTCGTGCCGCTGAGCAGACCGCCGACCTGAATGTTCCACATCACCCAGCCGCTGGCGCTGTACCAATGGAAGCGGTCGCCCAAGGTGTTCTGGGCATAGCTTGGCCCCAGATCGAAGTGGAGCCGGCCGGCGGCGGTGGCCAGGATGATGCCGCCATGGCCATGGACGATCGCCTTGGGCAGGCCGGTGGTGCCGCTGGAATAGAGAATCCACAACGGATGATCGAACGGGAGCCATTCGGGCTCGAACGCCGCCACGGCCTCGTCATCGCGGGCAATGGCCGCTGCGAAATCGGCGGCACCCGGCACTTCGCCCGCGCCGTAGCCGCTGGCGATCAGGAACAATGTTTCGATACAGGGAAGCTTGTCGCAGATCTCGGCGATGGCGGCGCTTCGGTCCATCGCCTTGCCGGCATAGAATACGCCGTCAACGGCGATGAGCGCCTTGGGCGTGGTCTGCCGCCAGCGGTCCAGTACCGCATTGATGCCCATGTCGGGCGAGCATAAAGTCCAGATCGCTCCCAGGCTGGCACAAGCGAGCAGGCCGACGACTGCCGCGGGAACATTGGGGAGATAGGCGGCGACGCGATCGCCCTGGCCGATCCCCCGCGCGCGCAATGCAAGCGCCAGCGAAGCCGCCTGACGCCGTAGCTCCGTCCAGCTGAGCGTCACGCTGCCGCCGCGTTCATCCATCGCGATGATCGCGGGCTGACCCGCTTCGTCGGCGGCGGCCACGTGCCGGAACACGTGCCGCGCATAATTGACCTGCGCCCCGTCGAACCAGCGCGCCGCGGGCATCGCGTCCGCGCTCAGCACCGTGGTGTAGGGTGTCGGCGATTCGATCTGGTCATAGTCCCAGATACTGCGCCAGAAGCCGTCGAGATCGTCGACCGACCAGCGGCGCAACGCCTCGTAATCCGCGAACGTGCGGCTGGCGGTGGCGTTCAGCCAATCGGTGTACAGGCGGATTTGCGGAATTGGGGCCGCAATATCCACGCTGTTACTGGCACCGGTCATCAAATGGGCAGTCCTGGCTTGTTTTCAGTTGGTCGAGATCGGCGGCCGATGCCGACGGGCCGGGCGGCACTCCGTTCAGGAGCGCCGCCCGACACGGTTCAGAATGCCGTCCGCAGGCTTATCGCCACATAGCGTCCGATCGGATTATACGCCCCGGCGATACCGTCAGTGGCCGGGAAGAAGGGCGGCGTTGCATCGAACAGGTCGTTGACCTGCAGCGCCAGTTCGGTTGCCTTGATGAACGTATCCGGCAACCGCACCGACAGGCGCAGGTCCACGGTGGTATAGCCCTTGGCCTGGTACAGGCTCGACCCGGTCGGGGTCGCGTAAGATGCGGTGACGCCGCTGCGATGGTTGACGAAATTGACGAAGGTGACAGGTCCTGCGGTGAGGCCCAGCGTCGTGCGCAAGGTGGCGCGCGGAATGCCCGCGTCGAGCGAGTTGCTCTCGGCCGATGTCGGGGACAATCGGTTGCGATAGTTCAGGATATAATTGCCTGCGATGCCGCCAAAGATCGTCCCGAAGCCGACCGGCTGCCGGTAACGCACGTCAAAGTCGATGCCGTTGGTCTTGCGCACCCCGAAATTGCCCTGGCGCAGATCGAGGATGTTGCTGATCGCCGGCACCGCGGCAAAGGTGAAGTAGAACGGCACGGTGTTGTTGAGCGCCGAGCTCAGCTGTCCGGCAGTCGGATTGCGGATGACGCGGGAAGCGAAGGTGGGATCGCTGAAGAGCAGCGCGCCCAGCCCCGCCGGCGTACCGATTACGTTGTCATACTCGATATCGTAGAAGGTCGCGCTCGCGGTCAGGTTCGGCGCGAACTTCGGGCGGAGATCTACGCCGAACGAGAAGGTGCGCGCGGTCTCGGGCGTCAACGCACGATTGCCGCCGTACAGCAGGATGGTGTTCACCTGCGCCGCGCCGCGCGATGGATCGCGGGCACCGAAGGCATCCACCAGCGCCGCTGCCGAATAATAAGAGCCCACCGTCGAACCCAGGTCGCGAAGGCCGGGCGCGCGGAACGAGCGCCCAAAGCTGCCGCGCAGGTTCACGCCGTCAACGGGTTCCCAGGTCAGCCCGATCTTGGGGTTCTTCGTCGAGCCGAAATCGCTGTAATGATCGTAGCGCCCCGACAGCGACAGGGTCAGGCGGCGGAACATCGGCGTGGCATTGCCTTCGCCGAAAATCGGCACGAACAACTCGCCGTAGAGCGACCGGACATTGCGCTCCAGGTCTTCGGGGAAGCCGACCCCGCCGCTCGAACCGCGCTGCATATAGGTTTCGCGGCGATATTCCGCGCCAAGCGCGACCTTGACTTCGCCGCCCGGCAGCGCCGCCAGCGGGCCGTCGATCTTGACCGCGCCGATGCGCGTCCGCTGGCGATTGATGAAGTCGGTCGGATTGTCGAGGATGGCGGCGACGACCGCCGGGCTGGTCCGCGTGCCGAACGGATCGAGCGCCGTCGCAAGGGTGGTTCCGGCGGCGGCTGCGGTCAGCGCGGTCGTATTGATCCCCGGCTGGAAGGTGTCGTTGCGCGACCAGTTGAAGGTTCCAAAAGCGGTCGCCTTGAAATCACCGGGCAGGGCCACGTCGATGCCCGCCGTGGCATTGCCGGTGCGCACCCGGAAGGTCTGGTCGAAATGATCGGCGCCGACCAGATAGTCGGGACGGAAGTCGAAATAGCCGAAAGCCGATCCGGTGCCGGGTGGCGCCCGGAAGAACGGATTGGCCGCGGTGATCAGGACGAATGTCTGGCCCGGCAGTGCCGCCTGTACGACATCGCGGCGATCCGAATAGAGGACATCGGCCCACAACGTGACGTCGCTCGACAGTTCCTGGCGGGCCGAGATGAGCCCGCTATGCGTGCGGTTTTGCGGCAGGAGATCGACAGGGCCGCGCGGGTCGCAGGTGTTGAGCCCCGGCGCCAGATTGGGCGCGGCATAGATCGTGCCGGCGAACAGATTGACATTGGCATCGCGACAGACGGCCGATCGCGTATCCAGGCCGCCGGACGTCCGGAAGTCGAGCGAGCGATAATCGCGGTCCGCCCCGGTGATGTTGCTGTTTTCCTGGTATTGATACGCGACGACAAACGAGCCGCTGTGCCAGGTCTGCCCGACAATGCCACCGGCGTTGAAGGCGTGGTAATCGTCCGCCATGCCATAGCGGACATTGGCCTCGGCCCCGGAGAAGCGCTTGCGGGTGATGAAGTTGACGACCCCGGCGACCGCGTCCGAACCATAGATGGCCGATGCGCCGTCGGCGACGATCTCTACCCGTTCGATTGCCAGTTCGGGAATGAACGGAAAGTCCGGATTGGTCTGCTGCGTGCTGCCGGAAATCAGGCGATGCCCGTTCATCAGCGGCAGCGTGGCTGCGGTCGGCAAACCGCGCAGGCCGGGTGCGAAAGAGCCCAGCCCGCCATTGCTGGTGCGCGGGGCGGTGTTGAAGCTGTTGAGCTGCGGCACCGTCGCCAGCAGTTCGGGCGTGCTTGCCGCGCCGATCAGCTTGGCATCTTCGCGCGATACGCTGATCAGGCCGGATCCGGTGGGCGGAATGCCGCGAATGCTGGTTCCGGTTACGACGATTTCGGAATCGGCCTCGACGCTGGTTTCTTCGGCCTGGCTGGCGTTGGCGGTTTGCGCCTGAACGGAAACCGGCAGGCTCAGCATCGCCAGTACGATGGCGGTGCGGCCCAGCAGATGCGCGCGACGGCCGATGAATTTGGCTCGGATCGACATGATGTTCCTCTCCCCATTGCGTCCGCCCGATGGCGGACAATGCAGCTGCCGGACTTTGCCGGCTTGCTGTCTCACTATGGATTGACAGGCATGGGGGTAAGCGCATTAGCGGACATCACTATGTCTTTATCGGACATTCGGGGCAGGAGCGGACAATGGCGGTAGCAACTGAGGACAAGGGCGGATCCGCGGCGGACAACGGCCGCGCCGGGTTTCCTTCGCTCAACCAGCGCAGTTTCGCGCCGTTCAAGATCGCCACGGTCATCGACGCGGTGGCATCCCGCGGCATCGCGCCGGAGACCGTGCTCGAACGGACCGGTTTGACGCTGGCCGAGGTGCGCGATCCCAATACGCTGACCTCGATCGGGCAATATCTGATCGCCTGTGAGAATATCGTGGCCGCTGGCGCTGCGTTCGCCGACGCCTTCGCGATCGGCGCGCGCCTCCATTTGTCGGCATACGGCATGTACGGCTACGCGCTGATGTGCTCGCCGACGATGCGCGACTTTTTCGATTTCGCCGTGCGCTACCAGCCGCTCGCCACGCCCACCGTGCGGCTGGAATGGCGCAGCGAAGGCGATCTCGCGATCTGGCGATTTCGGGAAATCTATCGCGACGTGATGAGCAGCGAGGTGCGCACCTTTCTCGTCCGGCAGCAGATGAAGATGACCTACACCCATATCCGCGACACGGCGGGCACCGATAACCTGCCGGTCCGCGCCCTGTTTGCCCTTCCCGAAGATCCGCATGGGGCCGGGGACGAACAGGCGCTGTCCTGCCCGTGCCTGTACGATCAGGACGCCAACGAGCTTCACTATCCCATCGGGATTCTCGATCGCACGCCGGAACTGGGCAACAGCCTCACGCGCACGATGCTTGAGCAGACCTGCGAACGCCTGATCGGCCAGTCACGGATTTCCTCCGGCCTCTCGGGCGAGGTGTATCAATTGCTCCTGAACGCCCCCAGTCAGCTCCCGTCGATGACAGCGGCTGCGGCGCAACTGGGCTTGCAGGAGCGAACGCTTCGGCGACATCTGGCGACCGAGAACACCACCTATGGCGCGCTCGTCGACGATGTCCGCCGCAAGCTGGCTATCGAGTATCTGCAGACGACGCGGATGAGCGTCGACGACGTCGCATGGAAAGTCGGCTTTAGCGACAGCGCCAATCTGCGCCGCGCGATCCGGCGCTGGACTGGCGGAACCATCAGCGACATTCGTTCGAAATAACCGAAGCCGGTCCTCGATCGCTCGGTTTGAGAAACGTCTTCGGCACGTCAGGCCGCGTGGCAGCTTTTGGGATTGCCATATCGCATCGCCTACGTCCGAAAGGGGGCGCACTGCCGATCGTCCGCTTTGACCGGCGCTATCGGCGGCTTCCGTGAATACCGGACGTTCACCGCGTCCACATGGAGGTATCAAGGGTTTTCCAGCGCCTCGGCGGAGGGCTCCAGTTCTTCGCCGACCAACGCCGCGAGCTCATAGATGGAACGGGGTGCCTCATCGAAAATATTGACGATGCGGCCATCGAAGACGCCTTCCACGGCTAATTTGACGGCCGTGGCAATGTCGAGATGGTGGATCGTACCGAACCGCTGCGCAGGATTCCACTGGGGCGTAGCAATCAGAGAACCGTCACAGCTATTGGCACCTACTCGCGGACATCAATCCAGATCGCGCAATGATTTGCCTGCGGTCTCCGGGGTGAACCGCAACGCGACGAGCCCAACCACGCATGCCGCCATCATCGTGTACGCCGGCATCAATGCGTCGCCGGTCACTCCGATCAACCAGCTATTGAATAGCGGGGCGGTGCCGCCGAACAGCGAGGTTGAGACGTTGTAGGCGATCGCGAAGCCCGCAAAGCGGACATGGGTGGGGAACATCGCCGGGAACATCGCCGAAATCGTAGCAAGTTGCGGAACGTAGAGCAGGCCGAGTAATGCAAAGCCGATGATCGCGCCGACAAAGCCGGTATCCATCAGCAAATAGAGTGGCACCACCCCGACGAACAGACCGATCAGCGAGAACCACCACATCGGCTTGCGCCCGACCCGATCGGACAGACTGCCGGCGAAGGGCACCAGCACCATCATGAACAGCATGCCGATGATCGGCACGATCAGCGCGGCATCGGCGGACAGGCCCAGGCGGCGTTGCAGATAGGTCGGCATGTAGCTGAGCAGCGTGTAATTGACGACGTTGAGCGCGACGACCAGCCCGCCCATCACAAGCAGCGACCGCCAATATCCCGTGAACAGGTGGCGCAGATCGGTCGAGGCTGCCGGCTCGGTTTCGTGGCGCGCCTCGATCTCGCGGAAGACCGGCGTGTCCTCCATTCGCGAGCGCAGATACATGCCGATAAGACCCATCGGTCCGGCGAGCAGGAACGGTACGCGCCATGCCCAATCATACATCGCGGCATCGCCCAAGGTGAGCGAGAAGCCGAGCATCAACAGTGCGCCGAGCGAAAAGCCGGCGAGTGTCCCGAATTCTAGGAAGCTGCCGCACAGCCCGCGTTTCGCGTCAGGGGCATATTCCGCCATGAACGTCGCGGCGCCGCCATATTCGCCGCCGGTCGAAAAGCCCTGCACCATGCGCAATACGACCAGCAGCGCGGTTGCCCAAAAGCCGATGCTCTCATAAGACGGGATCAGGCCGACCGCGACGGTCGCGCCCGACATCATCAGGATGGTGAGCGCCAGCACCGACTTACGACCGTAGCGGTCCCCCAATGGTCCCCAGAACAACCCGCCGAGCGGGCGGACAAGGAAGGAGATGGCGAACGTCGCGAGCGCGAATAAGGTCGCCTGCTCGGCCTCGCCGGGAAACAGCGCAGCCGAAATATAGACCAGGCCATAGGCATAGATGCCATAGTCAAACCATTCGGTGGCGTTGCCCAGCGCGGAGGCCGCGATGGCGCGGCGGACCGTGTGAGGCGATACGGCCTCGGGGTGTCCGACCGGAACGTCTGCTCCGATCAGCGGCGGATTGCTCGGCGACGGTTCCATTGCTTTTCCCCTCATGGTTTGTCGCTCCCCGGATCGAGTGTCGCTGACATTGGCGTGGTGCGGGGCAGGATCTGATAGGCCTGCTGCTGATCGGCGGGTACCGGAAGCGTCTGTGCCTGCCGCCACAAAGCGAAAGCGAGCGTCCCGCCCGCGCAAAGCGCGATCAGGAAAAACAGGCCCGCAGCGCCGGCCAGCGTCATCGCGGTTGCCCCCGCCATCGGCCCCATCGCCGCGCCGATCGAATAGAGCAGCACCAGTCCGCCGCTCGCCGCGACGCGCTGTTCGGCTGCGAGATGGTCGTTGGTATGGGCAACGCAGAGCGGATAGAGCGCGAAGCTCAGCCCGCCGAACGATGCGCCGAACACCAGCAGTGTGATCCCCGGCTCGGCCATTAGTGCGATGCCCAGGCTGGCGACCAGCGTTCCGGCAAGCACGCCGACGATCACCCGGCGGCGGTCGAAGCGATCGGATAGTCGGCCAAGCGGCCATTGCAGCGCGACCCCGCCCAGAATCACGACGCTCATGAACAATGCCGTGGCCGACAGGTCCATGCCAAGCCTGCGGACGAAAACGGGGCCGAGCGAATAAAAGGCACCGAGCATGATTCCGGTGGCTGCCACCCCCAGGATGCCAAGCGGCGATGCCGCGTAGAGAACGCGCACCGACAGCGATGCGCCGTCATCGGGCGGAGGGGCCGAAATCCGCGTGAGCACCACGGGAATTGCGGCGAGCGAGACGAGGATCGATGCCACGAGAAACGGCATGGATGGCTTGGCTTCGCTCAGGTTGAGCAGGAACTGGCCGAGCGCCTGCCCGGAATATAGCGCGATCATATAGCCCGCGAGCACTGACCCGCGGGCCGAACTCTCGGCGCGCTCGTTGAGCCAGCTTTCAAGACAAACAAACACTCCGGCGACGCAAAGCCCGTCCACGAAGCGCAGGCCGCCCCAGAGCAGCGGATCGCGATGGATGGCGTAGGTGAGCGTGCTCGCGGAGAGCAACGCGACGAACGCCGCGAAGGCGCGGATATGGCCAACGCGGCGGATGATCCTCGGCACTCGCAAGGACCCAACCACGAGCCCGAGGAAATAGGCAGTGCCGACCAGACCGATAAAGACCGGACTGCTGCCCGCGCGCTCCAGTTGGACGCTTATCAGGGTCGACAGGAACCCGCCGCCCGCCATCAGCATGAAGATGGCGAGCAACAGGCTTCGCACGGGCAGGATGGCGGTCAGCATCAGCGGCCGGCAATCGGCGCGGCGGTTAGGGCCCGTTTTCGCATCAGGCGGCGGCGCGTGCGGCCTCACCCGCTGCATTCTCGACCAGAGCATGGTGCAGCGCGCAGATTGCATCGTCGAAGCGGCTGGATTCGATGATGAACTGGACATCGACGTTGCGAATCTGGTGCTGCATCGCGAGCAGCTCCACTCCCGCTTTGTCGAGCGCCAGTAATGCGCGCGGAACCAGCCCGGGCTCCGATATGTCGCTGCCAATTACCGAGACCATCGCCACCGGCTGGGTGGTGATCGCCGCGCCCGGATAGGCATCTTCCAGATCGGCAATCACCCGGGCGACGGTAGCGGCGTCGCTCGACAGATAATGCGTGATCGTATTGGCGTTGGAGGATTTGCTGACGATCCACGCCCCGTGGCGCGTCAGCGCGTCGAGGATCGCAGCGTCGAAACCCTTCTCGCCCACCATGTCCTGCTCGAAAAACTGGAGCGCATGCACCGTGCGCAGGCCGGTGACGATCTCGACGCGTGGATGGTCCGAGACATAGTCGCCGCGGATCAGCGTGCCTTCGTCGAGCCGGTCGAACGTGTTGCGCACGCGGAGGGGGATTTCGGCCTGGCGCAATCCACGTCCGGCGCGCGGATGGATCGCTTCCATCCCCAGATTGGCGAGCTGATCGGCAACGTCATAATTGGTACGCCCGATCTTGCGGGCCTTGCCCAGGCCGACAAGCTTGGGATCCGCGCTGGAGAGATGAAACTCCTTGTGGATGATCGCTTCGCGCGCCTTGGTCAGCACGGCGATGCGCGAAAAGGTCATTTCGGAATAGCCGCGCGCATAGCGGCGCACCATTCCGCCTTCGCAGCCGGCATAACCGGTTACGATCGGCATCTGCGTGGCGCGATCGATCGGGGCGAGCGCGTCTCCGATACGATTATCCAGCGTCGCAAGATCGTCCTGATTCCACATCGTCAGGTCGATAAAAACCGCATTCACGCCGCGATCACGCAGCAGCAACGCCGTCGAATGCGCGCTGTGTGCCTCGCCGAACCCCGCCAGCATCTCGCGCACGGTGACGAGCTGTCCCTTCAGGCAGAAACGGCCATGCGCGCGCAGCCGATCGAGATCGGACAAACAGCTTTGGAGCTGTTCGATCCGGCGATCGACAAATTCGTTCGCCAGAGCAAGGCTGCTGGCGCGGGCAAACATCTCGGCATTGCGCGATTGCATCGCGGTGCGCACGGTCTCCAGCGCCGTGCGCCAGCACAGCTCCGGATCGTTGGCAGAGAAGCGGGCATACACGCCCGGCGCGCCGCTTTTCTTCTGCTCGAGCAGCAGGTCGGTCATCCCGGCATAAGCGGAGACGACGAAGATGCGATTGTACAGCGCCTCGCCGGTGCGACCGGCGATCAGCACGTTGTCGAACAGGGTCGAGGTGGCAGCCATCGAAGTGCCGCCGATCTTTTCGACGCTATGACCGTTCATGCCGCAATCTCCGTCAGTAATCCGGCTTCGGCCCGGATCGGGACGGCGTCGCGCGTGGCGATGAAGGTGGGGCGCGGCCGATCCGCCGCGAACGGCTTTTCCAGGCGATTGGAAACCGCGTTGTAGACCAGGAACGCATTGGCGCGCGGGAACGGCGTTATATTGCCGTTCGACCCGTGCATTATGTTGCAATCGAAGAGCACGACGGTTCCGGGTTTTCCGATCGGCGCGACAATGCCGTGTTGGTGCGCAAGATCGGTCAAGCTGCCCTCGTCGGGCACGCCGATTTCCTGACGCTTCAGGGATTCCTTATAATGGTCGCTCGGCGTGGCACCCACACAGGTCACAAAGGTGCGGTGCGAGCCCGGGATCAGCATCAGCGGGCCATTATCGGGCGTGTTTTCCGCCAGCAGCACGGACATTGACAAAGCGCGCATGCGGGGCATGCCGTCCTCGCTGTGCCAGGTCTCGAAATCCGAATGCCAGTAGAATTCCTTGCCCTGGAACCCCGGCTTGTAGTTGAGCCGCGACTGGTGAAGGTACACATCATCGTTCAGCAGGAATCGTGCGACCCCGGCGAGCCGCGCATCGGCGGCCAGGCGCTTCATCACGCCGCTCTGCCGGTGGATCGCGAAGATCGAGCGGATCTCACGGCCAGATGGCTCGGTAACGACCGTCTCCGGGTCCAGCCCTTCGGGATCGGCGAGAAGACGGCCAGTCTCCGCCTGGAGAATGGCGATTTCATCCTCCGCAAAAACGTTCTCCAGCACGAGATAACCGTGCTGGTCGAACTGGCGGACTTGCTCCGCGGTCAGCGGCGCTCCGGGCCGCCATTCGGAATACGCGACCGGATCCCGGCGCGGCAGCAGCGCGGGCTGTGCCGCGCTGCGCGACGGATAAGCGTCAGTCATGATATCCCTTTTCATTCTTTCAATGCGCGAGCGGATATCCGAGCGCGGCCGCTGGATAGGCGCCATTCTCGTCATGAACTTCGTTGCCAGAGACGGGCGGATTGAAGACGCAGGCAGTCAGCAGATCGGTGGTCGGGCGCACGATGTGGCGATCGTTCTCGTTGAGCGCGTACATCACGCCCGATTTGAGCGCATGGACCTCGCCCGTATCGAGATTCTCGATGGTGCCCTCGCCGCGCATCACCAGCACCGCCTCGAGGTGGTTTTGATAATGCATGTGGAGTTCGGCCCCCGCAAACATCGTGGTGACGTGGAACGAGAAGCCCATATCGTCATCCCTGAGAAGCATGCGGGCGCTGACCCAGCCCTCGGACTTCACGTTCTTGTCGCTGTTGCGGATGGTGTTCAGGTCACGAATGATCATGTCGGTTTCTCCTTGTTATGCTGCCACGCCAAAGGCGGGCGAAAGCGCGCCCCGGATCGCTTGTTCCAGAATGTCGAGGCCTGCTGCGAACACGGTGTCGTCGATGGTCAGCGGTGCCAGCACCTTGACGATCTCGTCATGCGCGCCGCTGGTTTCGATGATCAGGCCTGCGGTGAAACAAGTGCTGGTGACCACCGAAGCGGCCTCGCCCGAGCCCATGTCGATGCCGCGCATCATGCCGCGACCGCGCGTTGACAGGCCATGCTCGCGTGCCATCCGGTCGAGCCGCTGCTCGAGCATGCGGCCCCGCCGGGCGATGTCGCCAATAAAGCTATCGTCGCTCCAGAAGTGGCGCAGCGTCGCAGCGGCCGTGACGAAGGCGTGGTTGTTTCCGCGGAAAGTGCCGTTGTGCTCGCCGGGCGACCAGATATCGAGCTCGGGCCGGAACAGCGTCAACGCCAACGGCAGCCCCATGCCCGACAGCGATTTGGCCAGCGTTACGATATCGGGCGTGAACTCCATTCCCTCGAAGCTGAAAAAGCCACCGGTGCGGCCGCATCCGGCCTGAATGTCATCGATGATCAGGAGCGCGCCGTGCTTCTTCGCGATCTGCGCAATCGCGCGCAGCCACTCGGGCGACGCAACGTTGAGGCCGCCTTCGCCCTGCACCGTCTCAACCAGGATCGCAGCGGGCGCATCGAGCCCGCTCGACGGATCCGACAGCCGCTGGTCGAGCAGCGCGGCGGTATCGACGTCGGGGCCGTGATAGCCGTCATAGGCCTCATGACTGACATGGCTGAGCGGAACCCCAGCGCCGCTGCGCTTGCCGGCATTGCCCGTGCAGGCAAGCGCGCCGAGCGTCATTCCGTGAAAGCCGTTGGTAAAGGCCAGGATCATCTCGCGCCCCGTCACCTTGCGGGCGAGCTTTATCGCCGCCTCGACAGCGTTGGTGCCGGTGGGCCCGGTGAACATCGCGCGATAGTCGAGCCCACGCGGGCGCAGGATCACGTCCTCCAGCGCGCCCAGGAACTCGGCCTTGGCATCGGTGTGCAGGTCCAGCCCGTGGGTGATGCCGTCGGCGACGATATAATCGATCAGCGCCTGCTTCAGCACCGGATGGTTGTGGCCGTAGTTCAGCGTCGAGCAGCCCGAGAGGAAGTCGAGATAGCGCCCGCCATTGGTGTCGTGCAGCCACACGCCTTCGGCGCGATTAAACTGGCGCGGAATCGCGCGTGAGTAGCTGCGAACCTGCGATTCGCGTCGGTCATAAATGCTGGTGTCCGGCGTGGAAGCGCTCGGACTCGCGGTGACAGTCATTGAATTTCCCTTTTAGTTCGGGCCGGAAGTCGGGAGCGGCGCGATGCGCGCTTCCCATTCGGTGTCGTGTGCGCCGCCGAAATGCTGGTCTCGATCGAAGCGCGGTGCCTTGGTCAGTTCAGCGCGGTGACGCCGCGCAAAGGCAACGAACAGCCGCCAGGACGCGGTGTTTTCGACAGTGATGGTGGTGGTGAGCATGGTCGCGCCTGCAACCGCAGGGCGCGTCAGCAACGCATCGAGCATGCGTCCGGCGAGGCCTTCGCCGCGCGCCGCCGCATCGACTGCGACTTGCCAAATGAAGAGGTGCTCGGGCGCAGAAGGCGGGCGATAGGCCGATACCCAGCCGAGTATCGTTCCTTCATGCTCCGCAACGATGCAGGTGTCGGCGAAATCGCTGCACTGAAGCAAGTTGCAATAAGCGGAATTGGTGTCGAGCGGCGGCGAGGCCGCGATCAAAGCAGAGATTTGGCGACCATCCTCCGCACGCGGTGGACGAAAACAGAGCGCCCCTTCCTCACCGGGTACCGCCCTGCCCGCAGCGGTGTTCCCCAACGACGTTTCTAATGTTTCCCCAGAGATTAGTTCGGCCTCCGAATTATATTTTGCGATCGGCAAAAGCCCGAGTGCGATCGCCGAAGGATCATTTTATAAGGAATTTCGGGGAATTTGGCAAGGCGCTTTGGCCGTCGGCGATTTTGGGGCGTTCCAAATAGCTTCAATCTCCGAAGCATATTCGACATTGGCAGAACCTTTTGCGCGGCATAGCAGTGCGGTGATGACCAGCGATTTGACCCTGGAAGCGCTGAAGGCGTTGCGGCGTATTTTGCGCGCGGCGGACCTCGGTACGCGCAAGCTGGTGGCCGTAACGGGGCTGACGCCGTCGCAACTGCTCGTCCTTCGGGAAATCGACCAACACGGGCAGACGACAGCGAGCATTTTGTCGGTTTCGCTCCAGTTCGGGCAAGCGACGATCACGAACATCGTCGATCGGCTGGAAGCGGCCGCGCTGGTGACGCGCGAGCGCAGCAGCCGCGACAAACGCCGGATCATGCTGCAAGTAACGGATGCCGGGCGCCTGGTGATCGAGAACGCGCCGGATCTGCTTCAGACCCGCTTTAGCCAGGGATATGCCGCACTGCCGGCATGGGAGCGGGCGATGATTTTGGCAGCGCTCGAACGGCTGGGCACGATCATCGGTGCAGAAGCGATAGATGCCGCACCACTGCTCGATGCAGGCGCGATTGACCGCCAGCCTTCGGCTTGAATTTGGTCCTCGATCGGGCTTCGATCTCGATGATGGTTCATACCCTCTTGGCCGGATCGGGTAGAAACCGCATCACCTCACAATGACGACACGCTAACGTACGCGCCGACAGCAATCACTGCGGCTGCAAATCCGCGTTCCAGCAATCCCTTGTGGGTGCCGAGCGCCTTGCCCAGCGCCATCCCCGCGATTGTCCCTCCGATCCCGCCTGCGACCAGCAGCGCCGTCAGCCCCCAATCGACAAACCCCGTGACGGCGTAGGAGGTGGCCGTGGTCAGCCCCAGCGCGCTGACGACGACCAGCGAGGTGCCGATGGCGAAGGGCAGCGGCATGGCGGTCGCGAGGATCAGTCCCGGCACGATCAGGAAGCCGCCCCCTATCCCGAAGAACCCCGCGGCAAGACCGACACACAGCCCGATCGGGACCAAACGGGGAAGCAACATCGCGGCACTATCACGCGTGAGCCGGACGTCGGGCGCTTCCGCCGTTCGTCGTTTGCGCAGCATCGAAAGGCCGACACCGATCATCAGCACCCCGAACAGGGCCATCAGGTGCTTGCCGTCGACGGCCTTGCCCAATTCCGCGCCCAGCGCCGCCCCGATCATGCCTGATACCGCGAAAACACCTGCGCACCGCCACTTCACGCGCCCGGCACGGGCATGGCCGATCAGGCTGGCGAGGGCGTTGAATGTGACGGCTACGGCCGCCGTGCCTATCGCCGCGTGCGGCGATCCGACGCCGACAACATAGATCAATAACGGTACGGCGAGGATCGACCCGCCCCCGCCAACCAGGCCGAGGATCAGGCCGATAACGCCGCCCGATAGGAGCGTGGCCAGGATGGTAACACTAGCCACCACCCCCTCAAGCAGCCGCGCGGTTCCAGGGCATGACGCGCAACAGGTTCGCCATCCCGCACCAGCCTGTTACGCCCGCGAACATCAGGCCTGCGCCGACGAATGCCGACAGGCCGAAAAAGCCGGGTGCGACGAACAGGCCGAGCAGCACGCCGATCAGCACCAGCGCACCGGCGGTGATCTGGACCTGCCGCATGATCTCCAGCGGTTGCGACCGATCGGCGACGGTGGGCTGTCCCGCATGACGCCAGGCATCGATTCCTCCGCTGAGGATATATGCGGGCATAGTCGCGGCAGCCGCCGCGAGTTGCGCCGCATTGGCAGAGGTGCGCATCCCGGACTTGCAGTGGAAAATGACGGCGCGTCCATCCCGCGGCAGATCGCCGATGCGGTCGAGCGGCACATTGAGCGCGCCGGGGATGCGCTCACGCGCATGCTCGTCGGCACCGCGAATGTCGATCAGTCGCGCGCCGGCATCAATCGCGGCACGGGTTTCGGCGGGGGAAAGCGTCGCAAGCGTCATCGGATCAATCCTTGCAGTACAGTTGGTAGAGGGTGGCGAGCAGCGTTTCGACGCGAGGATCGGCAATCGCGTACCACAGCGTCTGGCTCTCCCGCCGATAGGTGACGAGGCCCTCTTCGCGCATCTTCGCCAGATGTTGCGAGCAGGCCGATTGCGACAGGGCAACGTCGCGCGCGAGATCGCGGACCGTCACTTCGCCATGCTCGACCAGCTTGCAAAGCAGCATCAGCCGTCGCGCGTTACCGATCGCTTTCAGCGTGTCGGCAACTTGTCCGGCCTTTGCCTCGAATGTCGCCAGGTCCATCTGCGGCTTGAGCATCATCGCCCCTCCATTAGGTATTGCTAATGTAGCATGCTCTAATATATTAGCAAGAGCTAATGGAGGACGACCATGACCCAGCCCTTTATCGAAGCGTTTTTCGACGAGCCGACCAACACGATCAGCTACCTTGTCGGCGATCCTGCGACGCGGACCGCAGCGGTGCTCGACCCAGTGCTGGACTTCGATCTCGCCAGCGGCGTAGCCGACACACGTTCGGCCGAAAGGATAATCGCCTTCGCGCGAGGCAATGACTGGAGGATCGGGATGGTGCTGGAGACGCATGCCCACGCCGATCACTTATCGGCCGCACCCTTTATCAAGGCGCATACGAGCGCCTGGATCGGGATCGGGACGCATATCCGTGATGTGCAGAAGATTTTTCGTCCGGTTTTCGCGATGGACAAGCTGAAGACGGATGGCTCGAACTTCGATCGGTTGTTCGAGGATGGCGACCGCTTTGCGATCGGTCAACTGGACGTCGAGGTGCTGCACGTTCCCGGCCACACCCCGGCCGACGTCGCTTACCGGATCGGCGATGCGGCATTCGTCGGGGACACGCTGTTCATGCCCGATTATGGCACCGCTCGCGCCGACTTTCCGGGCGGCGACGCGCGCACGCTTTATCGATCGATCCGGCGCCTGTTGGCATTGCCGGACGCAACGCGGCTGTTCTTATGCCACGATTACAAGGCACCCGGCCGCGACGAGTATCGCTGGGAGACGACGGTAGCCGAGCAGCGCCGGGGAAGCGTGCATGTCCATGATGGCATCGAAGAGGACGCTTTCGTCGCCATGCGCGAGCAGCGTGACGCCGGTCTGTCGGTGCCCAAACTGCTGTTGCCCTCGATACAGGTCAACATCCGCGCCGGTCATTTCGAGGAAGCCGAAGCGAACGGCGTCACTTATCTGCGCATCCCCGTGAAATGGAAAAACGATTGAGGTCCATCACCCTGCTGTGATCGCGGCTAGCAGTTGGTTTCTACATGGTTTCGGGAAGACCGGGATGCGATCGACTCGCCCCCTTCGCCACCGGTGCGGATAACGACCGGCTCGACAAGCTCGACCGGGCCGAATGCGCACGCCTGCGCGTCTCGTCCCGGCATGGCGAATATTGCGCGCAGCAACGTGCGATCATCGAATCGCAGATCGCGCGCCGATGCCGTGTGTGGGCGATCCACTAGCGGGAGCGGAATATGGGCCAGGACGAATGTCGGGCGCAAAGCAGCCATTCGACTATGGCCAATTGGCACCAATTGGCTTGTTGAGCATTGCACCCTGCATGCCAGCCTCAATTGCCTTTGTCGGCGCAGGCCCGACGACAATTTACACGCTTTGCGCCTTCATCCACGCAGCGCAGCACCCGGCAAAGATCACAATCTTTGAGGAGCAGCCACGCGCGGGTCTTGGCACGCCATACCGTCCAGGCTGGAACGATCCAGCGATGCTGTCGAATATCGCAAGCATCGAAATTCCGCCGATTGAAGAGACATTGGCATGCTGGCTCAGCCGGCAACCGCGCGGTCGGTTGATCCGCCTGGGTATCGATCCCGATGCGATCGACGAACATGCCTTTTACCCGCGCGTCGCGCTCGGTGAGTTCTTTCTCGATCAGTTCAATGCCTTGATCGAGCGCGGCCGCGCGCTTGGATTTAGCATCGATATCGCGAGCAGCTGCCGCGTGGCCGATATTGCCCCCGAGGGCGATGGTTGGCGCGTGATGGCTGAGCCTAGGCACGGAGCGGCTTTCGAACAGTATTTCGACCGGATCGTGCTCGCCACCGGGCATCAATGGCCAGAAGAACCGGAGGTGCGCCCCGGCTATTTCCTGAGCCCCTGGCCCGCGACGGCGTTACAGCGCATCCCGGCCACCTCGATCGGCATTCGCGGCAGTTCGTTGACTGCGATCGATGCGGTGGTCGCCTTGGCCAATGCGCACGGCACATTCTTGGAAACCGAGGGGCAAGCCGTGGAATTCCGCCTGAATGCCGGAGCGGAAGCACTCAGCCTGACGATGATGTCGCGCAAAGGGCTGCTGCCGGAAGCAGATTTCTACCATCCCGTGCCCTATGAACCGCTTGCGATCTGCACCCCGGAGGCAATGCAGCGCCTGATCGACAAAAGCGGAGATGCGCTGCTGGAAGACGCTTATGCCTTGTTCCAGCAGGAGTTGGCCGATGCCGATCCGGCCTATGCGGCGCATGTGGAGCTCGAAAAGCTCGTGCTTGAGGATTTTGCCGATCGCTATTTCGCGGATCGCGTCGCTGCCGCTCCATTCGAATGGGCTGCGCGAAATCTTGCCGAGGCGCGCGATAATTACGAGACGCGCTACACGGTGCCGTGGCGCTATGCGATCCTGCGCATGCACGAGGTGCTGGCACTGATCGTCCCCCATCTGTCGAGCGAGGATCTGGATCGGTTCAATCGCTATCTGAAGCCGATCTTCGTCGATGAATATGCGACCGTGCCGCACCTCTCGATCGAACGATTGCTGGCACTTCACCGGTCCAATCTCCTGAGCGTCGTCGCGCTCGGCAGCGACCACCGCGTCAATACGCGTGGCGAGGAACCGGGCGCGATCGTCACCGTAAATGGCGCCCGTCATCACTTCCCGGTCTTCATCGATGCAATCGGGCAGCGGCCATTGGGCGTCGAGGCGCTCCCATTCACGAGCTTGCTGGATGAAGGCGTTGTCCGCGACTCCGAGGCAGACGATCCGAAGGGGCCGAAGGGAATAGAGATCGACGAACGGTTTCATCCCGTGTCCGAGCACCCGGCCGCTGAGCGCATCTATTGCCTGAGCATCCCCTACATCCTTGGCCGGCACCCATTCATTCAGGGCATTACGAGTTCGCACGAAATGGGCGAAATCGTGGGTGCTGACATGGCGGACGCGTTGGATGCGAAGTCGCAGGAGATGGCAAAATGAAACTTTTTGCGATCTATATCGGCGGCGAGCATCCCGGCGCGCATATCGAGGTGCATGACGTCCGCTTCGTTGTCGCGGCTTCCATTCGCGACACCTACGATCAGCTACGCGCCGAATGGTGGGGCACGCCGGGGACGCTTCATGTCGATTGCTGGGCGGAGATCAGCCATGTCGATGGCTATGCGGTTAGCCTGCGGCCTGAACCCTCACGAACTCGCGAGAAGCTCTATTTCGTGAACCTCGGCGGCTATGCGCCCGGAGAATTTGCCGAGCAGCATCGTAACCTGTTCGTGGTCGCGACATCGGTCGCAGATGCGAAGGCGCAAGCGATGCAATCGGTCACCGACTGGAAGGATGCGCATCGCGATGACTTCTACGAAGCGGAACTGGCCTTCGCATTGGACACAAGAATTGGAGAGCAGCTCCATATTCATCTGACGCCAAGCCAGGAGGCCGCGCCCCCGCGCTTCACGTGCCGGTACACACCACTCAAATAGCCGCGCACCGAATATCGTTAGTCCCAACGCAAAAGCGCCGCCCAATCGGGCGGCGCTTTCTTGTACGGGGTGGAGCCTATTCGGCGCCGGTGCCGGGCTCCGTGGTCTTCGGTGCCTCGCCATCCTCAGCGCGACCTTCGTTACGGAGATCACGGCCTTCCTGGGCCTTTTTCTGGCTCTCCGGCGACTTGCCGTGCTCGTAAAGCTCTTCCTTCACGAAACCAGCGGCTTCCTTCAGCTTGCCTTCGACACTCATGATACTCTCCTTGATTACGCGGACGCGAACGTCCTGCGGTATCAACCCTGCTCGCGGCCTTACGTTCCGTTGCGGCGAGGGCATTGCAGGCGTTTTGGTGGCGCGTAGGACATGCATTCGCGCGGTGATAAATAGCGCTATAAGCTCCAGAAAATAACGTAGGGCGAGTTCGTCGGCACTTGCCAGCGTTGGCTTCAAGCATCACCATTTTAAGGTTCGCCATGTCGCTCAACGGTCCCCGCCTCGCCCCTTTGTCCGGCTCGAAGCCGACGGCGCTCGTCATCCTGATCCATGGCTATGGGTCGAACGGAGACGATCTGATTTCGCTGGCGCGCATGATCCAGCCGGCACTACCCAACGCAGCATTCGTGGCGCCTAACGCGCCGTCGCAAATGCCCGGGATGGCCGCCGCCTACCAATGGTGGCCGATCGATACGTTCTCGATGGCAGAGCGCGCCGCCGGTGCCGCCGCAGCAGCCCCGGTTCTCGACACTTTCATCACGAACGCGCGCGAAGAGGCGGGCGTGTCGAGCGACCGCGTCCTGCTCGTCGGCTTCAGCCAGGGGACGATGATGGCGCTGCATGTCGGCCTCCGTCGTCTGGATCCTATTGCGGGCATCGTCGGCATCTCAGGCATGCTGGTCGCGCCCGAGCAGCTGGGGGCAGATATCAAGAGCCATCCACCCGTGCTCCTGATCCACGGCACCGAGGACGACGTCGTGCCGTTCCGCTCGATGGATCTTGCATCGACGACGCTGGCTGCTGCCGGCGTCACGGTCGAAACCCACGCTTCCCCCGGTCTGGGGCATAGCGTTGGGCAGGATGGCCTTGCTGCTGCAACGGCGTTTGCCCTCCGCGTCCTCAGCAGCGGACAATAATCATTTCGCCCAGGCGATTATTGCGCGGCGACCACCGAGATCGACGGCCCGATCACCGAGATCACGCCGCCGCATTCATCTGCGGGCCTAGGCAATAAGGCCCCTGCCGATCACCCGAAGATATCCCGCCCGCGATCGCGGTGGATACCCGCTCGCGATCAGGTGATCGTCAGCCCTTTGAACCCGTCGGCCCGCCATTCGCGGATCAGGGCGTAAAAGGCGACCGGTCCCCCGCCATAATATTCGTCGGACCGGCTGATCTTGCCGCCTATCTTGCCTTCGTCGTTGAAATTGCCCGGCGTGCATTCGCGCTGAAAGTCCTGGAAGCTCTTGTCCTTGGCGCGGATTGTCGCGACCCAATCGGCTTCGGCCTCGGCGCTGGGCTCGATCAGGGTCGCGCCGCGCTCCTCGGCGACCTTCACCACGTCGGCGATATGCTCGGCCTGTTCGTCCAGACAATAGGTCAGGTTGAAAGCCAGGCCGTTCTGCGAGCCGCCCATGTGAAAGAGATTGGGGAAGCCGGCCGAATAGAATCCGTGCAGCGTGCGCATGCCCGCCTGCCATTCCTCCGCGAGCGATGCCCCGCCCCGCCCGTAGATCGGGTGCCCTTTCTGCTGCGCGCCCGAGCCATAGGAATTGCCGAAATCAAACCCCGTCGCGAAGATCACGCAATCGGCCGGATACTCCTTGCCGTCGAACAGGAAGCCGCTTTCGGTGAACCCTTCCAGTCCGCGGCCATCGGTATCGACCAGCTCGACATTCGGCCGGTTAAACGCAGGCAGGTAATTGTCATTGAAGCAGGGCCGCTTGCAGAACTGGCGATACCAAGGCTTGAGCGCCTCGGCGGTGGCAGGATCCTCGACGATTTCGTTCACCCGGCTGCGAACCCGGTTCATCGTCGCAAAGTCAGCCAGCTCCTTTTGCCGCTGCAATTCCTCCGCAGACTCTGCACCCCCTGAGAAGCTGCCAAGCTTGCGGACCGCGTCGGTCCAGCCATCGCCGACAAGGTCCTCTTCCTGCGGAATGCCCGTGGTCAGCGCGACGAAATTGTCGCGGCGGCGGCGTTGCCAGCCGGGTTCAAGGCCCTGCCACCAGTCCCTATCGGTCGGGCCATTGTTGCGCTCGCCCACGCCGGATGGGGTACGCTGGATGACATAGAGATGCTTCGCGTAGCGCGCGACATACGGCACGATCTGTATCGAAGTGGCGCCGGTGCCGACGATCGCGACCCGTTTGTCTGCCAGGCCGGTCAGCCCCCCGGTCGAATCGCCGCCGGTATAGCCATAGTCCCAGCGGCTGGTGTGGAATGTGTGGCCCTTGAACGCATCAATGCCGGGAATGCCGGGCAGCTTCGGGCGATCGAGGATACCGTTGGTGCGAATGACGTAGCGCGCCTTGAACGCGTCGCCGCGATCGGTGCGCACCAGCCATTTGCGCTCTTCCTCCAGCCAGCGCGTCTCGGTGACCGCGGTCTGGAAAAGTGTGTCTTCATACAAGTTGAAATGCCGCGCGATTCGCCGAGCGTGCTCCCGGATTTCCGGGCCATGGGCATAGCGCTCGCTGGGCATGTAGCCGGTCTCTTCGAGCAGCGGCAGATACATGTAGGATTCGATGTCGCACTGGATGCCGGGATAGCGATTCCAATACCAAGTGCCGCCGAAATCGCCGCCTTTCTCGATATAGCGGATGCCATCCACGCCGCGCTTGCGCAGCGCAGCGCCGGCGGAAAGGCCGGCAAAACCACCACCGACGATAAGGACATGCACTTCGTCCGCGAGCGGCTCTCGCGTAAAGCCGGGCTCGGCATAGGGATCGTCGGCGAAGTGGCCGAAATCGCCGCTCGGTACGATGAACTGGTTGCCGCCTTCGTCCCGAAGCCGCTTGTCGCGCTCCGCACGATATTTCGCGCGAAGCTCCTCGGGATCGAACCCCAGTTCGTTCCCGTCAGGCCCGTCACTCACTAACGCTTCCTTTCCCTCCGCTCCAAGGCTGCCTCGCCGGTCTCTTGTGAAACCGGCGAGGTCATGCGCCTCAGAACTTGATCGTGCCTTCGATCGCCAGCGAACGATACTCGTCCATGCCATAGATCGCGCGGGCGACGCCCGTGATCGAGGCCGGGAAGCGAAGCGATGCAGCCGCGGTCTTCTTGTTGGTCAGGTTGCGGCCGACAAGTGCGACGTTCCACTTGTCGTTGGTGCCGCCCAGCTGGATGCGCCCGTCGATCTTGGCCCATCCTTCCTGCTTGCCCCAGATCGGATTATAGCCGTCCGCGATGAAGTAGCTTGAGCGGAACAGCGTGTTCGCGCTGACCAGGAAGTTCAGGCTGTCGCTGACGTCGCGCTCGAAGCGGAACCCGATATTGCCGCTCCATTTCGGCGCGAATTGCAGCGGCGTGCCCTTCAAATTATGTGCCGCGATGCTGACCGGATCGGCCGAGTTGCACTGCGCCAGCGTTTCCAGGCTGAGACAAGGGGCACCCGGATAATCGTCGAACTTCGCATCGAGGTAAGCAAGCGAGCCGTTGAGCTGCAGGCCCGTCGTCACCAGCCACTGCGCCTCCGCCTCGAAGCCCGTTGACGATGCGATCGCGGCATTGCGCGTGAAGAAGGTGCGGCGATCGGGATCGTAAGATGATTGCTGGAGATCCGTGAACTTGGTCTTGAAGACCGAGAGGTTGAAGATCGCGCGGCCGCCGGCCAGCGTGGTCTTCATGCCGGCTTCATAATTGGTCGAGCGCTCCGGCTTGAACTGGAAGCCGGCGGGCGTGACGTTATAGGTGTTCGACACGAACCCGCCCGATTTCGATCCGCGGCCATAGGTCGCGTAGAACATGATGTCCTTCGAAGCATCGAACTGCAGCGTCGCCGAAGGATCGATATAATCCTCGTTCAGCCGCCCGCTCACCGCTGGCCCGATCGCATTGAACACGGCGCCCGAATCGGTTCGCGACGTGAAATCGCCATGCTTGGTGGTGTTCGAATAGCGCACGCCGGCGATCGCACGGATCGTATCCGCCAGCCGCAACGTGCCCTGCCCGAAGATCGAGTAAGACCAGCTGGTCTGCTGGAAGTCGGTCGATTGCGCGCCGGTGATCGTGTTGGCCGCGCCCAGATTCTGGTAATAGCTATCCTGGTGGAGATGATAATCGGCCGTGTCGAAATAGGCGCCGACGACATATTCCAGCGTGCCGCCGGTTGGCGATGACAGCCGAACTTCCTGTGAATATTGATCGAATGCCTCCGGGAAGCCATTGGCATAACGACGGTTTGCACCGCCCGCCGGGATGGTCCGATCGGGGCTGAACTCATCATAGGCGCTGAGGCGAACGGTCGTGAAATGCGACCAGCCGGTGATCGAGGTCAGCGTGTGATCGCCCAGCGCGAAGTTGGCCGTCAGCGCGACATTGGTGCTCTTGATCCCGCTCTGCTCGGGGATCGGCGCGGGGCCATAGGGGTTCGCTACGTAGCGCGTATCGGTGAAGTCCGTCTTCTCGGTCAGCGAGCCCGAATGGGTGATGCCGCCCATCAAACGGTGCCGGCCATATTCGGCCTTCAGGGTGATATCGGTGCCGACGCTCGGCTCCCAGCGCAGTGTGCCGCGCAGCAGCTCCTGATCCAGCTCGGGATCGGAGCGGCCGGTCGCGAGGTTCTTGAGCCAGCCTTGTTGCCGCACGAACTTGCCCGAAACGCGCGCGCTCAGCGTGTCGCTCAGCGGTCCGCTGACGAAGCCGGTAAACTCATAGCCCTTGCGATCGAAATTATAGGCGCCGGATAGCGAGCCCCGCAGCGTCTTAGTCGGCCGCGCAGAGATCAGGCTGATTGCGCCAGCAGCCGTGTTGCGACCGAACAGCGCACCCTGAGGCCCACGCAGGACCTCGACGCGTTCAAGATCGAAGAACGGCGCGGAAAATTGCGCGCCGCGGCCACCATAGATGCCGTCCAGATAAACCGACACTTCCTGGTCGAACGCCACGTTGTTCGGGCCCGAGCCGAAGCCGCGGATATAAACCACCGGGTTCACGCCCGAGTTCAGGATCGCCATGTTGGGCACATAGCCCTGGAGACTGCGCAGATCGGTGATCTGGCGCTCGGTGAGATCCTCGCCCGCGATGGCCGCGATCGAAACTGGCACGTCCTGCAGACGCTGCTCGCGCTTGGTGGCCGTAACAACGATCTCGGCGAGCGTGTCACGCGAATCATCCAGCGCAGCCGGTTCGGCGGGCGCGTCCTGCGCCATTGCCGGAACTGCAGACATAGCGATGCCGACGGCCATTAGCCCGGCGATTATCCGAGTCGTGGAATTCCGTTCGATATGGGTGCGCATTAAATCCCCTCTCCTGTATCTGGCCGCCGCACTTCTAGGTGCGCGCTGTGCCATGGACACGCCGATATCATTTATCGGCCCATTATGAGACCATAATTGCATGCAGATTGCAAACGCATTGGATGCAAGATTGCGCCTTAGCGGCCATTCTGCCGCATTATCGTGCCTTTACGCGCTGATTTGCAGACTTGTTCCGTGCTCGCCAATTACGAATGAATGCAATTTGTGGATTCAATGCAACAGGTGGCGAGGAAAGGACGCGCCAGTGTCAGCGGCCGGGGCCGCGTGACCGGCGCCGCGAGGCTTGTCGGCACGCCCGAGGCTTTATCTCGCCAGCGCCGCCGCCCGCTATGTGGCAGGAATCGCGCTGGTCATTGACGACGGGCTGCCGATCGGCTGACCGGCCAGGCGGACGGCAAGCGCCTGCGCCGCCCTTCGTCCGGTGACCAGCAACGTAAGCGCCACCACCATCGCCAGGGCGGACGTCACCGCCAGCGCCTTGCCAATACCCATCGGTCCGCCAAACACATTATCGGAGAGCAGCGCGGTAAGCGTCGGAGCAAAGCCAAGCCCCGCCAGATTGACCGTCGCGCCAAACAGCGCCGCCATCAGCCCGCGCATCCGGTTTGGCGCGAGCGACTGGACGATCGTCGCCTGCAATCCGCCCACCAAACTGGCAGCAAAGATCCCGCCGACGAACAACAGGATCGCCAGCATTGTATTGCCGAGCAGATAGGCTGCGATGAAGCATGGCGCCTGCAACATCGCCGCCCCGATCGAAACCAGAACCGGCGCATCGCTGCGCCCACGCTTCGCCAATGCGTCAGACAGCGCGCCGCCGATCAGGATCGCCGCAGTACCGCCCAATCCATAGCCAAGGCCAAACACCATGCCGACATCCCCTGCAGTCAGGCCATGCAGCCGCATGAAATAGGCAGGCCCCCAGAGCTGGAACGCATAGCCGCTCACCGCGAACGCCCCGAAGCCCAGGAACATCGGCAGGATCGCGCGCTTATTCTCGCCAACATAGCCGATCACGTCGCGCATCTTCGGCGTCTCGCCCGTCTCCATCGGCGTGAACCGCCGCTCTGGCTCGCGCACGGTCAGCCAGATCAGCAAGGCAACAAGTAGCCCGGGCAGCCCGACCGCCACGAACACGAACTGCCACGGCGCGATGCTGTCGAAACCGGGAAGCGTGGGCCGCGTCTCCATCGCCCATTGCACGACGATGCCGCCGGCCAGGATCGCGACGCCGCCACCGATCGATGCACCGCATGCAAAGATCGACATGGCCAGCCCGCGCCGGTGCGGCGGGAAATAATCGGGGATCATCGAATATGCGGCGGGGTTCAGGCTCCCCTCCCCCACGCCGACGCCCATCCGGGCCGCGAACAGCGACCAATAACCGCGCACGGTTCCGCACAAAGCCGTCGCAATGCTCCACAGCGAGATGCCGAGCACGATTGCCGACTTGCGGCTGCGCGTGTCCACCCAGCGACCAAACAGAAACGCGCAGGCGACATAGCAAAGCGCGAAGGCCGGGCCGACGAGCAGGCTCACCTGCGAATCGGTCAGCCCCATGTCTTTGCGGATCGGATCGATCAGCAGGCTGAGCACCAGCCGGTCGAGAAACGAAAAGGCCGATGCCAGCATCAGGCACAGCACGACATAATAAGCGTAGATCGGAACGCGCGCGGGCTGGGTCATTATAGGTTCCGGCTTGGGAGGGGCGCTGGCTCGCGATCGACGAAGCGATATTCGGGCGGCGACGGCATTTCCTGCACGCGCTCGTCATAATCGTCATGCTCTAGCCGAAGCGCGCGGATCATGCCGGCGTTCATCGTGAACATGGAGGTGATATAGGTCAGTTCGATCAGTTGCTCTTCGTCGAAATGCTTCTGGAGTTCGGTGAAAAGCCCGTCCGGCGTGCGCCCATGATCGAGCGCGATGCAATCGGCATAGGCCAGCACGGCGCGCTCGGCAGCGTCGAACCCGTCGAAGATCGTCCAATTGGGAATAGCCGCGAGCGCATTTTCCGAAAATCCAAGCCAGCGCAGGATCTTGCTATGCTCGGAAAACATCCAGCGGCACCCGCAATCCCAGCCGACGCGCGTGATCGCCAACTCCATATATTTTAACGGCAATTTCCGCCGCTTGGTCTGTTTCAGATAAAATCCGCGGACAGAATGCTCCAGAATATCCGGCGCATGCGCAAGCACGGCTTCGTAATTGCCCGGCGCGCCCGATGCCGTGATCCCCTGATCGATCGCAGGATCGCGGCCGGGGAACTTGCGGTCATACATGAAGAGGACAAGCGGATCGCTCGTCTCCGCCCGGCTTACCAGTCGCAATCTCGGCATATCGCTCCCTCTCCGCTCCCACATAATATGCAGGTTGTCGAACTCGACGTTCTTCGTGGCGCCATCGTTCTTCCGTTTACGGTGACAGTTCATACCATCACTTGCCGACAAGCCAAATAGGATTGCATACAAAATCAGGTGCGTTAAGGACTATGGCTATAGCGGATAATTCACGGAGACGATGTTGAGCCATACGAGCGCCTTGCTCGCCGACATGACCGAGCGGCTTCTCGCCGAACGGCTTACCGACGCTGTGATGCGGGAGTCCCGCGCGGGCATATGGCCGCAGGAATTATGGGACGCCTCCGCCGAACAGGGACTGCCGCTGGCCTTGGTTCAAGGCGAACAGGGCTTCGATATCCCTCTCGACCAGGGCTTTGCGCTCATCCGGATGTTGGGCCGTCACGCCCTGCCGATGCCACTCGCCGAAACGATGATCGCAAACGCGCTGCTGGCGCGGGCGGGGCTGTCGATCGCAGAGGGTCCAGTGGCTCTGGTGCCAGAAGGTTCGGGCGTTTCACTGGTGCAGGATGGCGCATCCTGGCGTGCGACAGGCGAGGCGGACCGCATCGCCTGGGGTCGCGACGCCGCCGGCTTGCTAATCGAGGATGGCGGCAGGATCGGACTGGTCACGTCCGGTTTTCAGGTCGTGGAGCAAGGCGAGAATCTCGCCAGCATGCCGCGCGATCGGATCACGGTGGACGCTGCCGCAGAGGTCGCGCCGCTGACAGGCAATACGCTTGTCGAAGCCGGCGCGCTGGTGCGGGCGCTCGCCATGGCAGGTGCGATGGAGGCTTTGGTCGAACTGACCATCGCGCATGTTTCTGAGCGCGTGCAGTTCGGAAAGCCGCTGTCTGGCTTCCAGGCGGTGCAACATTCGCTCGCGCGGCTTGCCGGCGAAGCGGCTGCGGCCTCGGCCGCCGCAGATCTCGCCGCGGACAGCTTCGTCACTGCCAGCCCGATGACCGGCATCGCGATAGCCGCCGCCCGTGCCCGCATCTCCGACGCAGCCGGAACCGCAATCGGCATCGCCCATCAATTGCATGGCGCGATCGGCTTTACCGAGGAACATCGCCTGCATTGGTTCACCACGGCATTGTGGAGTTGGCGCGACGAATTCGGCAGCGCCGCCTGGTGGACGCGCCGGCTTGGTGCCCACGCCCTCACCCATTCCAAATCGGCCTATTGGCCGTTCATCACCTCGGTATGACCCAGATGCTCCGCTTCCCCTCCCCGCCCCATCACGATGCCGCCGAGACGCTTCGCAGCGAAGTGCGCGCATTTCTCGCTACCCAGATCGCCAGCCGCACGCCGCTGCAGCGCGCCGAGAGCTGGAACGGCTTCGACCGCGATTTCAGCAAGGCACTCGGCGCGCAAGGCTGGCTCGGCATGACCTGGCCCAAGCAATATGGCGGCCACGAACGCTCGACCTTCGAGCGGTACGTCATCGTCGAAGAAACGCTCGCCGCCGGTGCCCCGGTATCCGCGCATTGGATCGCCGACAGGCAGAGCGGGCCGACCTTGCTCAAATTCGGCACCGAGGCACAGCGCGAGGCGATCCTGCCGCGCATCGCGGCTGGCGACTGCGTTTTCTGCATCGGCATGAGCGAACCCGATTCGGGATCCGATCTTGCCGCCGTGCGCACGCGCGCCGAGCGCGTCGACGGCGGCTGGCGCGTGACCGGCACCAAGCTGTGGACGACAAACGCGCACGAAGCCGATTACATGATCCTGTTCTGCCGCACTTCGGGCACGCCTGTCGATCGGCATAAGGGCACGAGCCAATTGCTGATCGACATGAAAGCGACGGAGGGCGTGACCGTGCGCCCGGTGCTCGATCTCGCCCGCCAGCATCACTTCAACGAAGTCCATTTCGAAAATGCCTTCGTCCCCGAAACCGCCCTGATCGGCACTGAGGGCGGCGGATGGAATCAGGTGATGAGCGAGCTGGCATTCGAGCGGAGCGGACCGGAACGGTTCCTGTCCTCGATCCAGCTACTGCTTGAATTGATCCATGCATTGCAGGGCAGCGAAAGCGAGCTCGCCCAGATGACGATCGGCCGACTGACCGCGCATCTGTTGACGCTGCGCCGGCTGTCACGCGGGGTTGCGGCGTTGCTGGAGGCGCATCAAGACGCATCCACCCACGCTGCGATCGTCAAGGATCTCGGCGCCACTTTCGAGCAGGACCTGCCCGAAATCGCGCGCACATTGGTCGATGCCGAGCCCGATCGGCAATCGACGCGCGATCTGCTCGCCGTCCTTGCTTATACGATGATGAGCGCGCCGAGCTTTTCGCTGCGCGGGGGCACGCGTGAGATCCTGCGCGGAATTATTGCCCGGGGGCTTGGCGTACGATGATCGAACTGGTCGAAGTTTCGCCACGCGACGGCTTGCAGAACGAGCCGCGCGTGCTTCCAACCGACGACAAGGTCGAGTTGGTCCGCCGCGCGGTCCTTGCGGGCGCCCGGCGGATCGAAGTCGCCAGCTTCGTGCACCCGGCAAAGGTACCGCAAATGGCGGATGCCGAAGCGGTGATCGAAGCGCTGCCACGCGGCGACGCTCGCTATGTCGGGCTGGTGCTCAACAAGCGCGGAGCATTGCGCGCACTAGGCACTGCGATCGATGAGATCGGCGTGGTCTGCGCCGCGAGCGACACGTTCGGCATGCGCAACCAAGGCATGGACGTCGAGCAATCGCTCGACATGGCATGCGATGTACTGCGCTTCTGCCAAGACCAAGGCCGGCCCGCCCAAGTCACGATCGCCGTGGCCTTCGGCTGCCCGTTCGAAGGCGCAGTGGATCCCGGCAAGGTCGTCGCCATGGCGCGGCGGATTGCGGCTGCGGGCGCGATCGAAGTGGCGATCGCCGACACCATCGGGATTGCCCGGCCAGACGAAGTCGAACGGCTTTCTGCCGCGGTAGCCGCCGCCATCGCGCCTTTGCCGCTGCGCGTCCACTTCCACGATACGCGCGGGATGGGCGTCGCCAACGCGATTGCTGCGGTGCGAGCCGGTGCAGTGACTGTCGATGCTGCGATCGGCGGCACCGGCGGCTGCCCGTTCGCGCCGGGCGCGGCGGGGAATGTCGCGAGCGAAGACGTTGCCTACGCGTTCGGCGATGCGATGCAGGTCGATATCGCCAGGCTTGTCGACACGGCCAACTGGCTCAATGTCCGGCTGGGCCGCGAGCGCACCAGCGCGGTCGCGCGAGCCTTCGCCAGCGGCTGAAAACGGGGCGCCTGCGCCGGCACCCCGTTTTCAGCGCCAAGCGCGTCAGCCGTCCGGCAGATCCGCGCTACGGCCGAGCCACCGTTCGAGAACCTCATTCGTATCCTGCCCAACCTCGCGGGGAGCGGGGCGGCGGATACTCGCCGGCGTTCCCGAAAGCTTCGGGAACACACCCTGCATCTTCGTCGGGCCGAGCACTGGATCGTCGACAGTAACAATCGCTTCGCGCGCAACGAAGTGCGGATCGTTCAACATGTCCTCCGCATCGTACATCCGCCCCGCCGGCACGGCATGCGCGATCATGGCTTCCTCGACTTCGGCCATGGTGTGGCGTGCGGTCCATTCCTCGACGATCGCGTCGAGTTCGTCCTGGTTATCGCCACGGGCAATGTGAGTGACGTAGCGCGGATCGCGTGCCATTTCCGGCCGCCCCATCGCTTCGCACAGCCGCGCGAAGACACTGTCCTGGTTGGCACCGATCAGGAATTCGCCGTCGGAGCAGCGATAGACGTTGGACGGCGCGATCCTCGGCAGTTTCGATCCGGTGCGGTCGCGTTTGTGGCCAGCGACCGACCATTCCGGGACCAGCGCCTCCATCACTTGCAAAACGCTTTCATAGAGCGCCGCATCGACGACCTGGCCCTCGCCGGTCTTGTCGCGATGGTGGAGCGCAGCGACAGCGCCAAGACAGCCATAAGTGGCGGCCAGCGTATCGCCGATCGATATCCCCATCCGCGCAGGCGCCATATCCGGAAAGCCGACGATCTTGCGCCAGCCGCCCATTGCCTCGGCGATGCCGCCAAAGCCGGCGCGGGTCGCATAGGGGCCGGTCTGGCCATAGCCCGAGACCCGAACGATGATCAGGCCCGGATTCTCCGCGCGCAACTGATCGGGACCAAGGTTCCAGCGCTCAAGCGTACCCGGCCGGAAATTCTCGACCAATATGTCCGCGCGCGCGATCAGGTCTCGCGCCAGCTTCTGGCCCGCTTCGGAACGCAGATCTGCTGCGACCGAATATTTGTTGCGGCCGATCACGCGCCACCAGGTGGGCGTGCTCCCCTGCCCCCAATGGCGCATCGGATCTCCGCTGCCCGGCTGCTCGAGCTTGACCACTTCGGCACCCATGTCGCCCAGTAGCTGGCCGCAGAACGGACCCGCGATCAGCTGACCGAGTTCCACGACACGGATGCCCGCCAGAGCGCCACCCGATTCAAGACCACTTGAAAGCGTCATCTTTTCTGTCTCAGCTTGCATGAATCGCCTTGGTGACCATGTGCGCCTCTATCCCTTCAGGACCATCTTCCGATCCGAAGCCGCTCTCTTTCATGCCGCCGAACGGTGCGTCGGGCCATGAAGTGCGGACATTGTTGATTATGACCATGCCTGCCTCGACGGCGTCGCCGAGCAGATTCTGCCGGCGGCCGTTTTCGGTGAAGCAATAGGCAGCGAGTCCATAAGGCAGGCGATTGGCCTGACCGATGGCATCCTCGATACTTTCGAAACGGCGAAGCAAAGCGAGCGGCCCGAACGGCTCCTCGTTCATCGCCATGGCTTCGAGGGGAACGTCGCCGAGCACGGTCGGCTGGTAGAAAAACCCGGCGCCCTCCGCTCGGCCGCCGCCGGCGAGCAATTTCGCACCGATGCTGCGCGCATTCTCCACCATCGCTTCGATCGCGTCGGGACGGCGGGGATTGGCGGTCGGCCCCATGCCGGTCGCAGCGTTGCGTCCGTCACCCACGGTGATCCGTCCTGCGCGCTCTGCAAACCCCGCGGCGAAGCGGTCGTAAATGCCCTCCTGCACATGGAAGCGGGTTGGCGAGACGCAGACTTGTCCCGCGTTGCGGAATTTATGTGCGACGAGCGTGTCGAGTGTTTTCTCCAGATCGCAATCGTCGAAGACCAGCACCGGCGAGTGCCCGCCAAGCTCCATCGTCATCTTCATCACCGTATCGGCGGCAAGACGCATCAACTGCTTGCCGACGGGAACCGAGCCGGTGAAGCTCAATTTTCGGGTGACGGGCGACGCCAACAGCGTGCGCGAAACGGTATCCGGTACGCCAAAGACGAGCTGCGCGACATCGCCCGGAAGGCCCGCATCCTGGAAGCAGCGCATCACCGCAATGGCGCTGGCAGGCGTCTCTTCGCTGGGCTTGAGGATCACCGAGCAGCCCGCGGCGAGCGCGGGGGAAAGCTTGCGGACCGGATTGATCACCGGGAAATTCCAGGCGCAAAATGCCGCGACCGGGCCGACCGGCTGCTTGATTACGATCGAGCGCAGACCCGGTGAACGCGGTAGGACGCGGCCATAGTTGCGAACCGCTTCGCCGGCATGGAATTCAAGGATCATCGCTGCGCCCATTACTTCGCCCCGCGCCTCGGCGAGCGGCTTGCCCTGTTCGAGCGTGGCGATGCCGGCCAGCGTGTCGGCGCGTTCGCGCAGCAAGGCCGCGGTCTTCACAAGAACCGCAGCGCGCGCTTCGGGAGCAGTGGCGCGCCAGGCGGCGAAACCGCGTTCGGCTGCATCAAGGGCGTCGCCCAGATCCTGCGCCGTCACCAGCGGCAATTCGCCGAGCGTTTCTCCCGTTGCCGGATTGAGCACCGACTGGGTCGCACGCCCTTTCGGACCGCGCCACTCGCCGGCAATATAGAGCTGCAATTCAGGCAGCGCTCCCACGTTCATTTCAAAGCCCCTTATGCCGCCAGCAAGGCCGGCGGGCGCCTCTCCTATTACTGCCGGGTTTTCCGGCTGCGCAACTAGGTTTTGACTAGATTGCATGCAAATGGCAAGTAGAAGCTTGAAAAGAACGGCGCTTCGCTTGCGTGCGGAATGCCTCCCGGAGGGCGAAAGGCACTACTTTTTGGCACAGGAAATCTTGGAAAATCAAAGCGATGGCACACCGCTGGTGATCGATGTGGTGAAGAATGAGCCACCCCGCGCCACCGACGATTTGGATGCTGCCTCACTGGCGAAATGGATGAAACATGCGGTCGAGGGCTATGCTGGGCCCCTCGAAGTGCTGCGTTTCGCGGGCGGGCAATCAAACCCTACCTATCAGTTGCGCAC
Organism: Sphingomonadales bacterium; assembly: GCA_004173185.1. Classification (GTDB taxonomy): domain Bacteria; phylum Pseudomonadota; class Alphaproteobacteria; order Sphingomonadales; family Sphingomonadaceae; genus Sphingomonas. The sequence continues at coordinate 133,631 of SEFZ01000006.1, forward strand.
ACCAAGCCAGCTATATGTGCTGCGCCGTAAGCCTGCCGGCCAGTTGCTCGCATCGGCGCACGCGGTCGATCGCGAATTCCGCGTAATGCATGCACTTGGCCAGGCCAGCTTCCCGGTGCCGCGCGCATTTGCGCTGTGCGAAGACGAGTCGGTGATCGGCTCGATATTCTATGTGATGGCGATGATTGACGGGCGCATCCTGTGGGATGGCCGCCTGCCCGATGCCAGCCCGGCGGAGCGGCGCGCAATATACGAAGCAGAGATCGATACGCTCGCGGCATTGCACCGGATCGATCCGGTGGCGATCGGGCTGGGTGATTACGGCAGGCCCGGCAATTATTTTGCCCGTCAGATTGCGCGATGGACCAGGCAATATGTCGATTCGGACGGCCCGCGATACGAAGCGATGGACCGGCTGATCGAGTGGCTACCGCTGCATCTGCCCGCAGATCGCCCGGCGCGAATCGTTCATGGCGATTATCGTCTCGACAATATGATCCTGCACCCCAGCGAACCGCGCGTACTCGCCGTCCTCGATTGGGAGCTATCGACGCTCGGCGATCCGATTGCCGATCTCACCTACCTACTGATGCATTGGGTCACGCCCGCGCATGAGCGCAACTCGCTGGCGGGGCTTGATCTGGAAGCGCTGGGCATTCCCTCTCAGGAGGAAATGCTGACGCGCTATCTTGCGGCGTCGGGCGATCAGCTGGGCGCGCCGCTCGAATGGTATCTCGCCTATAATCTCTTCCGGTTTGCCGCGATCCTGCACGGAGTCGCAGCGCGCGGACGGGCCGGCAATGCGAACAATGCACGCGCCGGTCTGGCTCAGGGTCGCGTCGGCCCGCTCGCCGAAGCGGCGTGGCGCTTCGCGGAGAAATTGGAGTCCAAGGCGTGACCTGGCCCGCGCGCAGCATGGCCGAGGCGCTGACGCTGCTGACCGCCCCGGGCGCACCGTTCGAGATGGCGGAGTGTGAAGCGCTTGGGCGGCGGGTGCGCAGCTATGTCCGCATGCCTGCTGATCTGCGCGCAGTGTTCGATGCCAGCCGCGCCTTTGGCGATCGCGATTTGCTGGTGTTCGGCGACGAGCGGTTGAGCTTCGAAGCACATTGGCGCGCCGCCAATGCCTTTGGCCGGGCACTCATCGAACGGTTCGGCGTCGGCAAGGGCGACCGCGTGGCGATCGCGATGCGCAACTATCCCGAATGGTCGATTTGCGCATGGGGGGCGCTCGCGGTCGGCGCGGTAGCGGTGCCGCTCAACGCGTGGGAGACGAGCGCCACGCTTGCCTTATTGCTGGAAGATAGCGGTGCGAAGGTAGCGATAATCGACGGCGAACGCTTCGAACGGCTGCGCGAAGCCGGGTCGATCGCGGCAGCGTTGGTCGTAACGCGTGCGGACGCACCCGACGGAGCGACAGCGCTCGAATCGCTGATCGGCGCTGCGGCGAATTACGGCACGTTGCCCGATACGCCGCTGCCCGACCCCCACCTTTCGCCCGACGACCTGGCGACAATCTTCTACACGTCTGGCACCACCGGCCGGCCGAAGGGCGCGGCTGGCACCCACCGGAATATCCTGACCAACTATATCAACACCGGCTTTCGCGCGGCGCGCGCTGCGGTGCGCCGAGGCGATCCGGTGCCGGGCGGTCCCTCGACCGCGCCTCGGCGGATGCTGCTGCCGATGCCCTTCTTCCACGTCACGGGCTTCCATTCGACGCTGCTGCCTGCAGTGGCCAACGGATCTACGATCCACCTGATGTACAAATGGGATGTCGCCAACGCGCTCGACATCATCGCGCGCGAGCGGATCAACGGGCTGAATCTGGTGCCCACGCTGGCGTGGCAATTGTCGGATGCGATTTCGGCAGGCGATCTCGACACGTCCAGCGTCGATACCGCCGGCTATGGCGGGGCATCCGCCGCGCCCGAACTCGCGCAGCGTATGCGCGACGCTTTTCCCAATGCCTGGCCCGGCCAAGGCTATGGCGCGACCGAAACCTCGTCGCTGGTTGCAGCGAACAGCCATGAAGACATGATGGCCCACCCCGGCAGCGTCGGCACCGCGGTGCCCTGTTGCGACATACGCATCGTGGATTCGGCGGGCGCGGAATTGCCCGCCGGCGAGGGCGGCGAATTATGGGTGCGCGGGCCGAATATCGTGATCGGATATTGGAACATGCCGGAGGCGAGCGCGGAGTGTTTCGAAGGCGGCTGGTATCGCACCGGCGATGTCGCTCGCATCGATCCGGAGGGATTCATCACGATCCTCGATCGCATGAAGGACATGCTGATCCGCGGCGGCGAAAACATCTATTGCGTCGAGATCGAGGATTGCCTCGCCAGCCATCCGGATGTGGCGGAGGCGGCGGTGTTTGGCGTACCCGAGCGCGTGCTTGGTGAGGTCGTCGGCGCCGCGGTCTATCTGCGGGCGGGAGCGACGGCTGACGCTGGCGCGCTTGCCGATCATGTCCGGGCACGGCTGGTGGCGCACAAGGTGCCGGTGGTGATCGATTTCCACGATGCGCCGCTTCCGCGCAACGCAGCCGGAAAATTGCTCAAGCGAGAGATGATGGCGGCGCTTCTGGCGCGCACCCAGGCAAACTAGATCGAAACGGGAGAGAATAGCATGGGAGATCAATTCGAAGCGGCGCTGGCAGCCGGCGAGCGGCTGTTCCACACCGTGGAGCATGGGGACCTGCAGGATCTGCGCGAGATTTTCAGCCCCGGCGCAATGGTGTGGCACAATACCGATGAGAAGCTGACCGACGTCGAAACCACCATCCGCAATCTGGAGAATATCCGCAGCGGCGCTTCCGTCTTTCGCTACACAGAGATCAAGCGCGAGCCGACGCCCAGCGGCTTCGTCCAGCAGCATTTGCTTACCGTGGAAATGCCGGACGGGCGCAGCATGCGCGACCTGGCCTGCTGCATCTGCCGCGTCGAGGACGGCCGCATCGCACATATGGATGCCTATCACGATTCGGCGGTGGTCAACGGGATGGCGCACAGGAAAGCCGAAGGCTGATGCGCCGCCTCGAGGGAAGGGTCGCGCTCGTCACCGGCGGCGCGGCCGGGCTTGGGCTGGCGATCGCGCTACGCCTGAAGGCAGAGGGCGCGGCGGTAATCATCACCGATTTGCAGCGCGATGCCGGCGAAAGGCTGGCCACCGAACATGGCTTTGACTTTATCGAACAGGACGTCACCTCGGAGCCCGATTGGGACCATGTGACTGCCCGGGTCGATGCGGCCCATGGCCGGCTCGACATACTCGTCAACAATGCCGGCTATGTCGGTTCGCACACCCTCGGAAACCCGGAAAACACTGCGATCCAAGACATGCGCAAGGTATTGCAGGTCAATGTCGAAGGCACGTTGCTGGGGTGCCGTGCGGGCATCGCCCTGATGCGCCATCGGGGCACCGGCTCGATCGTCAACATATCCTCAGTGGCGTCGGAAACCGCGACGCCCTTCCTGCTTTCCTATGGCGCGGCCAAGGCGGCGGTGCGCCATATGACCAAGTCCGTCGCGCAATATTGCTGCGAACAGGGCCTGCGCATCCGCTGCAACTCGGTGCATCCGGGTAATGCGCGAACGGAGATGTGGGACGCGAACGCGCAGCAAATCGCCGACGCGAAGGGCGTGTCCCTAGAGGATATCGCAACGGACACGATGGCGCGCATCCCGATGGGCAGCTTCCAGACGCCAGACGATATGGCTGCCGCCGTCGCGTTTTTCGCGTCCGACGATTCGCGCAATATCACCGGGACCAAGATGATCGTGGATGGTGGACGCACCGAATGCGATTCCTACCATCTGAGCAACCGCTTCCGTCAGGCGATGCTCGCCTCCCCGCTCAGTCAGGGCTGAACCGGCCAGGCTGAACCCGAATAGCGACTGGCCGGGGCCCCTTTTCCCCGGCCAGCCTCAAAACCCGTCAGGCGGGCTTTTTCGGGATATTGGCGTAATACGGGATCGGAACGCCGTCTGCGCCGCTGGTATCGCCCACCATCATCCGCGTGCGCGGATGCATCACGGCAGCGTCGATGATCACGTTGATCAGGCGCGGCTCGCCCGAAGCAAAGGCTTCCTGCACTGCCGCCGCGATATCCTCATACCGGTCGACCCGAACTGCCTTGACGCCGAAGCCCTCGGCGACCGTTTCATATTTGGTTTCCTGCAGCGCCACGATCACTTCGCGGTTCTTGCCGTAGAGCAGGTTCTGAGCGTTGCGCGACATGCCCCATTCGGCATTGTTCAAGACCACGGTGACGATCGGCAGATTGTGCCGCATCATCGTATCGAGTTCCTGGATGTTGAAGCCCGCGCCGCCATCGCCGGCGAAGCACACTACCGGCTTTCCTTCATTCGCTCGCGCCGCGCCGATCGCGAAGCCCGGCGAGATTCCCAGGCAACCAAGATAGCCACAGCGCAGATGCTGGCCCGCTCCGGGCGAACGCACCAGATCGCCGACCCAATTGCCGGCTTCGCCGCCATCGGCAATCACTGCGGTACCCTCGGGAAGATTGTCCATCACCGCGGCCACGGCGTGGCCCGGATGGATCATGCCCGGGCGCGTATTGAGCGGCTCGTCCGCAAATGCCTTGCGCGCATTGCCACGGAAGCCGCGCAGCTTGGCGGCCCATTCCTCGCGCTTCGGCCAGCTCTCGCCTTCCGCCGCCGCGAGGATTGCGTCGAGTGCCGCACCCGCATCGGCGACGATCGGCAGGTCCGACATGCGCACGCGGCCGATTTCTTCCGGATTGGCTTCGATCTGCGCCACATAGGCGGTCGGAGGAACGATCGCGCCCATCGCGCCGCCAAGGAACATCCCCATCCGCACGCCGACCAGCAGCACTGCGTCGGCAGGCGTTCCAGAGGCAGCAGCAGCCGCCAGCCCTGCGGCCGCGCCGCCATAATAAGGATGATCGTCGGGCAGCACGCCCAATGCCTTCTGCCCGGCAATCACTGGCACGCCGGCCAGTTCGGCCAGCCGGCGCAGCCGCTCACCTGAATCGCTCAGCATCGCTCCGCCGCCGGCGATGATCACCGGGCGCTCGGCATTGCGGAACATTTCGATCACGCCCGCCACCGCATCGGCGGAAGGAACAGCGGGAGCCGTGCGCTTCCAGGTCGAGACATCCGGCGCGGCTTCCTCGGTCGGCCAGAACATCACGTCGATCGGAATTTCAAGAAACACCGGGCCGGGCGCGCCGCTCATGGCGATCTCGCCCGCGCGGCGCACATATTCGACAATCCGGTCGGGCTCCGCCACGCGCTGGGCCCATTTGGTAACGGGCCGCGCCATTGCCACGGCGTCGAAGCCACCCTGCAACGTATTGCCCTCGGCCTCGCGAATCGGTGCAGCGCCTGCGATGAACAGGGTCGGGATGCGATCGAGATAAGCGTTGGTGATCGCGGTCAGCGCATTGGTGAAGCCCGGCCCCGCGGTAACGGCGCATACGCCCAGCTTGCCGTTCGATGCGCGCGCATATGCGTCTGCTGCATGGCCGGCGGAGGCTTCATGGCGCGTGTCCGTGAGGTGGATGCCAAACTCTTCACAGGCCATGAAAAGCGGGTCGAGATGGCTGCCGTGCAAGGCGAAGACATGCTTCACCCCAAGCCCCGCAAGGGCCGCGGCGACCAGTTCCCCGGCGGCGCGCTTCTTTGTCATAATCCCTCTCCATTCAGGCTGATTTGTCGCAACTGTCGTATGCACACCGGATACGCAATACAAGAATATTGTATGCAATTTTGTATGGATAAGTTTGCATTTTTGCCCGATATCGTTCCAATACGGCCTAGGCAGTGGGTGGCGTCGCGCAAAATCCACGGCGTTATGTATGCAGATCGCCGATGCGGGGCGACAGGTGGGAGCGGGAATGCTGGATACCAATCAAAGCGCGGTGATCGAACGGCCTTATCCCCGTCTGCCTTATGCATATTTCAGCGTCGGGCTGCTCATGCTCGCCTACGTGTTCGCCTTTGTGGATCGGATGGCACTCAGTCTCGTCGTCGATCCGATCCGTAGCGATCTCGGACTGAACGACACCCAGGTCAGCGCGCTGGCCGGCCTCGCCTTCGTGGTCTGCTACGTCCTGTTTTCCTTCCCGTTCGGCCGCTGGGTCGATCACCACGCCCGCCCACCCGCACTTACGCTCGGCGTCAGCATCTGGAGCGTAGCGATGGTCGCATGCGGCCTGGCAACGAACTTCTGGCAGTTGTTCGTCGGGCGCATGTTCGTGGGCGTCGGCGAAGCAGCCGTGAACCCCGTGGCCTATTCGACGATTCCCGATACCTTCCCGCCGCACCGGCGCGGCTTGGCCATGGCGATATTCGCCTCCGGGTCGATGATCGGCGGCGGCCTAGGTGTGTATCTGGGTAGCCTGTTACTCGAATGGGCCGCGCGGACCCAACCCGTGCTGCCGCTGGTAGGCCAATTGGCACCTTGGCAAATACTTTTCATCGGCCTGGGCCTGCCCGGACTCCTCGTGGCCCTGCTCGTCCATTTTACCCTGCGCGATCCACCGCGTCGCGCAGCCCTTGCGGCGCCTGCCACTTCGCGCGACGTGGCCGCCTATTTCGGCGAGCATCGCAGACTGTTCACGCTGATGTTCCTCGGCTTTGCCGGGTTCGCGATCAGCAATTACGCCTTCACGGTCTGGGGCCCGACCTATTTCATGCGCGTGCATCACTTCAGCATCGCAGAAGTCGGCATCCTGATGGGCGGCGGCTTCGCCATCTTCGGGAGCGGCGGCGCGATAGCCGGCGGGTTATGGGCGGATCGTGTGCAAAAGGCCGGACATCGCGAAGCGCCGATCCGCGTGGCATTGCACATCGCCTGGATCCAGTTCCCCTTCTTCCTCGGCGCATATCTGTGTCCACAACCGATGCTGGCGGTCGCCTTGTTCTGCGGTGGCATGTTCTGCGCCAGCATGATCGGCGGCGTACAAGGCGCGATGGTCCAGGTGCTGACGCCGAATCGGATGCGCGGCCAGGCGGGCGCGATCTATCTCACCGTCGTCAACGTGCTGGGCCTTGGCCTGGCACCGATCGCGACGGCGGCGATGACCGATTATGTCTTTGGCGGTCCGGCCGAGATCGGCAAGTCGCTCGCTGCGACCAGCGCAGTGGCGCTGGCGCTGGCTTCCCTTCTGATCGTTTTGGGCATGAAGCAGGCCAAGCAGCGCGCGGAAGCGGTTCTCGACGCATAGCCTTGCGGGCAATTGCATCCATTGTTTCCGCTATTCGTACTCGATCAAATCTTTATAGCCATAATTGGATGCAATGTTGCGTGTCCGGTGGAGATCGGTTACGAACCCGGCAGGCGCCGAAGAATGCGCCACAGGAGACCCACGCTTGAATGACGTCCCGGACAATGCAGCAGGCAAAAAGCTCGTTCGCGCGGCCGTAATCGGTGCTGGAATGGCTGGGATCCTGTCGGCGATCAAGCTGATCGAACGCGGTGTCGACGTGACCGTCTTCGAAAAGGGCGATCGCGTCGGCGGCACCTGGCGCGAGAATACCTATCCCGGCCTGGCGTGCGATGTGGCGGCGCACTGGTACACCTATTCCTTCGCGCGAAATCCCGAATGGAATAATCTGATGGCACCCGGCCCGCAGATCCGCGAATATTTCGAACGCGTAGCGCGCGACCGCGGCGTTCTCCCGCGCATCCGGTTCAACGACGAAGTCGTGCGCCTCGAATATCGCGAAGGCGCGTGGGATGTCACCACAGCCGCAGGGCATGCGGACCAATTCGATCTGGTGATCGTGGCGACCGGTGTGCTGCATCACCCGAACATCCCGCAATTCCCGGGGCAGGAAAGCTTCAAGGGCGCCATCTTCCACTCCGCACGCTGGGACCATGGGGTCCCGCTAGACGGCAAGCGCATCGGCGTAGTCGGCACCGGCTCTACCGCAGCCCAACTCGTCACCGCGCTCGTGCCCCGCGCCGAGCATTTCAGCCTGTTCCAGCGCACCCCGCAATGGGTGATGCACCGACCCAACCCGGCCTATACCGAGGAAGAAAAGGCCGCCTTCCGCGCCGACCCCACAGTGCTCGACCGGCTGGTGCAGGAGCTGCGCACCAAGACGGTCGAAGGCTATGCGACCGCAGTCATCGACGCCGACTCGCCCCAGCTCGCGGCGATCGAACGGCTCTGCCGGGAAAATCTCGATACTGTCCGCGATCCTGAACTCCGCGCCAAACTCACTCCGGAATATCGTGCGGCGTGCAAGCGGCTGGTAATGTCAGACGGTTTTTACGACGCCATCCAGCAGCCCAATGCCGAGCTGGTGACGTCGTCCATAAAGCAAATCGAGCCCGAAGGCGTGCGCACTGCCGACGGCGTGTTGCACGAGCTCGACCTGCTCGTGCTTTCCACCGGCTTCCAGGTCGATCGCTTCATTCGCCCGACCAAGGTGATCGGGCGCGGCGGCGTGGATCTGGACGACGTATGGGCCGACGGTCCCGAAGCCTATATCTCGGTGAGCCTGCCCGACTTCCCGAACCTATTCCTGGTGAACGGCCCCGGCAGCCCCTTCGGCAATTTCTCCGCCATCGAGACTTCGGAATTTCAGGCCGGCTACGTCATGCAGTTGATCGACGGCATCACGCGCGGCGATTACCGCGAAGTGAGCGTCACACACGATGCCCTGCGCCGGTTCGAAGATCAGCGCCAGGAGGCCGGGCGCAAGACCGTCTGGGTCACTGGTTGCGACAGCTGGTATCTCGACAAAAAGGGCGTGCCGACGTCCTGGACCTTTTCCTATGACCGCTTCGTCGAGGAAATGGCCGCACCCCGTATGCAAGATTTCGAAACGCGATAAGCCGGGAGAGAGAAGATGGTCAGCCGCGAAAAGATCGAAAGCATGCTCCACGCGCTGAACGCGGCGGAGAACGACCGGGTCAACACGACCGTCGAAGCCACCAGCGCCCGGATCGACGAGATCATGGCGCCCGATGTCGTGGGCGCGCGCAATGGCGTCAGCGTTCCCAGCCGCGCGGCAGAGCGCGAGGTCGAGAAAAAGGCGTTTGGCGCACTCGTCGATTATAACCGCCAGTTCGAGCTGATGATCATCGACCCCCCGTTCGCGGCGATCACCTGGACGATCCGCGGGACGTTTCAGGATCAGCAGATTTCGGCTTCGGGCTGCTCGAATTTCGAGTTCAACGACGAGGGCCGGGTCCAGCGATACTGGATGTATTTCAACCCTGCGGACTTCTCGTACCGCTCTTAATTCGGAGACCTGTTTTCATGGCTAGCGTGTACCTCCCCAATGTCGGCATGGGGATTTCGGAAGCCACTATCGTGACGTGGCTGAAGGCGGTCGGCGATCGCGTCGAAATCGGCGAAGCCGTGGCTGAGATCGAAACTGCCAAATCGACCGTCGAAGTCGAAGCGCCTGTCGCCGGCACGCTCTCTGCGATCCACTACGAAGTCGATAGCGAAGTCGAGGTCGGGATCGAGATCGCGACGATAGAGGAATAATATAATGCTGCTCGACCGCGACCAGAGCCTCGAATGCTTCACCCGGATGTTGCGCATCCGGAAGTTCGAAGAGGCGATCATCGCCCATAATCCGGTGGGGCATCTCAGTATCGGTCAGGAGGCCGCGATCGTAGGTGCCTGCATGGCGCTGCGCGACGAGGATTATGTGACGGGCACGCATCGCTCGCACGGGCATCCGATCGGCAAGGGCGCCGATGTCCTGCCGCTGATGGCGGAGATTTTCGGCAAGCAAACCGGCATCTGCAAGGGGCTGGGCGGCTCGATGCACCTTACCGACACCAGCAAGGGGCTGATCTGCGAATCCGCCATCGTCGGCGGCGGATTTCCGCTCGCAACGGGCGCAGGGGTCAGCATCAAGGTCCGCAAGACCAATCAGGTCAGCATGTGCTTCTTCGGCGATGGCGCAACAAATCAGGGCACCTTCCACGAAAGCATCAACATGGCGGCGATCTGGAAGCTGCCGGTCATCTATTTCTGCGAGAATAACGGGTATGCGGTCACGACTTCGGTCGAGCAATCCCACGGCCAGCCCGAGATCGCCCGCCGCGCAGACGGCTATGGAATCCCCGGCATCACCGTCGATGGCCAGGATGCGGAGGCGGTGTACGAAGTCACCCAGGCCGCCGTCGATCGCGCCCGTGCCGGCGAGGGGCCAACGCTGATCGAAGCGAAAACCTATCGTTTTGACGAGCATTCAAACCGGCTGGCGATTCCGATCCGCTATCGCAGCGACGAGGAGATCGCGCATCACCGCCAGAATCGCGACCCGATCTCGCTCTATCGCGCGGTCCTCGCTTCCCGCGGAATGCTGGCCGAAGCCGAAGCGATCGAAGCCGAGGTCACCCAATTGATGGAAGAGGCCGTCCAGTTCGCCAAGGATAGCCCCGAGCCCGTGATGCAGGACCTGATCGACAATATGTTCAGCAATCCGATCCACTTCCCAGCAGACGCAGGATTCGCCTGAAATGTCCGATATCCGGAACTCAACCCAGAAGCTTTCCTACCTCCAGGCGATCGTCGAAGCGCAGCGCGAGGAGATGCGCCGCGACGATAGCGTGATCCTGATGGGCGAGGATATTGCCGTCTATGGCGCGCAGACCCTGTTCGACGAGTTCGACGAAACGCGGCTGTGGAACACCCCGATTTCGGAGGGCAGCTTCACCGGCGTCGGCGTCGGCGCGGCGCTCACCGGGCTGCGTCCCATCGTCGACCTGACGATCGCCAGCTTCGCGTATCTTGCTTCGGACCAGATCATCAATCAGGCGGCGAAGCTGCGCTTCATGACCGGCGGTCAATTGAAGGTGCCGTTCGTCGTGCGCCTGAGCACCTTTTATAACAACAGGACCGCGGCGCAGCATGCCGATCGGCCCTATCCCCTGTTCATGAATACGCCCGGCCTGAAGGTCATCGCGCCGGCAACCGCCAGCGACATGAAGGGCCTGCTCAAGTCCGCGATCCGCGACGACGATCCCGTGGTGATGTTCGAAGACATCAATCTGTGGGGCAAGAAGGGGGAAGTCCCGGTTGACGAGGATTTCCTCATCCCGATTGGCAAGGCCGATGTGAAGCGCGTCGGCTCCGACGTTACGATCGTCGCATTCGCCGGCACGGTGCCGACGGCGCTCGCCGCCGCCGAATTACTGGCGAAGGAAGGCGTGAATGCCGAAGTCGTCGATCTGCGCACTTTGGTGCCGATGGACAAGGAAGCGATCCTCAAATCGGTCGCCAAGACCGGCCGACTGGTGATCGCCGACAATTCGCATCGGGTCGGCAGCGTTGCTTCGGAAGTCGCCGCGATCGTCTGCGAAGAGGGGTTTGACAGTCTGCGCAAGCCGATACAGCGCGTCACCACGCCGGCGGTCCACATCCCCTATAATCCGACGCTGGAAAAGCAACTCTACCCGACGAAGGACACGATCGCTGCGGCGGTTCGCAGGATCCTCTAGGTCCGAGGCTCTAGCCTATCGCCGCAAGCGGGATCTGCGGCGATGAATTCAGCAGCGTATGGCGTGCCGAACGGATGTGTGAGGTCATCACGCTACGTGCCCAGTCCGGATCGCCCACCGTCAGCGCCGAGACCAGTTCCGCATGCTGCGCGGCGCTGCGACGCAATTCCTCGACCGAATAGCGCCGGAAAGTGCTGAGCTGCAGCGGGACTTCGGTGATCGCGCCCAGCAGGTCTCGTAGCCGCAGATTGCCGCACGCTTCGAGCACACCTTTATGGAAGCGGTCGTTCACTGCGGCGATCGCCTCCACATCGATCGGGCGCTGCTCCACCAGCCGGGTCATCTCGTCGGCAAGCGCCTGGAGTTCGGCGCGCTGGGCATCATTGATCCGCTCGGCCGCGACTTGCGCCGCAAAGCTCTCGAGCAATACCCGCAGCTCATAGATCTGCTCGATCTCGTTCTCGGTCCAGCTCGCGACGAATGCGCCGCGATTCGGAATGAGCTGGATCAGCCCTTCCGCATCGAGCTGGCGCATCGCCTCGCGCACGGGTGTGCGGCTCAGGCCCGTCGCTTCGGCAAGCTGGCGCGCGGTGATGTGCGACCCCTGCGCGAAGGTGCCCGCGAGTATACCCTCGCGAATTGCACGATATGCGCTGTCCACCGCCTTCGCCATTGTCACTCCCTAAACGCTCGCTCCATCCCTGCCTATTACAGTCGCACGCCAAGGTCGAGGTGGCTCAATCCACCCACCAGTCGCTGCGGCCCGGCGGCACGCGATAGGCGCCGTCGATCCGGAACGTGGTTCCGTTGAACATGCGGTTATGGATCAGGTGCAACACCGCCTCGGCAAACTCGCTGGCGTGGCCGGGGCGATTGGGGAATTGCACCTGGTCGCGCAGCCAATCGACCATCGGTCCCTTGGCGTTGGAGAACATCGGAGTCTCGTAGATCCCCGGCGCGATCGTCAGAACCCGGATGCCATAACGCGCAAATTCGCGTGCCAGCGGCAGCGCCATCGCATCCACGCCTCCCTTTGCCGCCGCATAGGCAGCCGTGCCGATCTGCCCCTCCTGCGCAACGATCGAGGAGGTGTTGATGATGACGCCGCGTTCACCCTGATCGTCAGCCTCGGTGGGGATCATCCGCTCGGCCGCGGCCTGTGCCAGGATGAAGCTGCCCAGCGTGTTGACGTCCAGCACCCGGCGGAAGCCAGCAGCGGTAACCTTGCGCCCCGGCCCTGCCGACAGTCCCGAATGACCGGTGCCGGTCGTGTTGAGGAGCGCCCGGAGCGGTCCGATCTGCGGCACCAGCGCATCGAAGGCGCGTTCAACGCTTTCCTCATCCGACACATCGGCCTCGGCAAAGCTGCCATCCCAGGCACCCTGCTTCATGTCGAGCACGCCTACTTTGGCACCCGCGTCGCGCAGCGCTACCGCTGTCGCATGCCCCAGGCCGGAGCCGCCGCCGGCCACGATTATCCCACTGCCTTCGATCTTCAAGGTTGCGTTACCTCCACGTCTCGAATTCCCCGGTCGATCCGGCGGCTGGCGAGCCAGAACAGCAGTCCCGACACCAATCCGGCCATCAGTCCGATGAGGATACCTGCGCGCAGGCCCGCCCCGGCACCCATGCTGGGTGCCAGTGCATCGCTCGCGGCGCCGATCAGCAACGGCCCGAGGCTGAGCCCGATCGCGCTGTTGAGGAAAAGTGCCACAGCCAGTGCCGTCGCCTTGGCGTGTGGACCGGCAAGCCGCTGCATCGCCAGCGTACCCGGGCCATACCAAAGGCTGGTGAAAAACGCGGCTACGGTGAAGATCACCAACGATACGGCCGCGCTCGGCACCACGAACATCGCCACATAGGCAGCCGTCCCCAAAACCGAACCCGCCGCCGGGATCAGGGCCAGCGCCCTCAGATTGCTTGTACCAGCCCGATCGCCCAATCGGCCGCCGACCAGAGCGCCCAGCGTTCCGCCGGCAGCGCCGAAAATGCCAAGACCGAGCCCAATTACGCCGAGCGGGGTTTGGCCGATTGCGGTGCCTATGTTTTGAAGCTCGGGGAGATGGTTGCGCAGATAATAGGATCCGGCGAACGCCATCGCGCCATAATTGCAGAAGCTCATCATGGCCGATGCCAACGCGATCAGCAGGAATGTCGGGTTCGACAACAGCATCTTCACGGCCGCAGCCATCGACGGCATCACGACCTTCTCACGCGCGACACTGTGCCCCGGATCACGCAGGGTCATGAGCACGAGCAGGCCGATGACAATGCCCGGCAGGCCAGCGCAGACCATTGTCCACCGCCAGCCGATCATTCCTTCCAGCATACCGCCGCCGATGAGGCCGATCGCGCCGCCAACCGGCGCTCCGATCGCAAAGATCGCCAGCGCGCCGGAGCGCTTGTTCGGCGGAAACCGGTCAGCGATCAGCGATTGGGAGGGAGGCGCACCCCCGGCTTCGCCGATGCCCACGCCCAATCGCAGGAGCAGCATCTGGACGAAGTTTCCGGCCAACGCCGTCGCCGCGGTGAAGGCGCTCCACACCAGAATGGCGACACCGACCACCCGAACCCGGTTCGACCGATCGGCGAAGCGGGCGATCGGCAGCGCCGCGACACTGTACAACAGCGCGAACGAAAGCCCGCTCAGCGCGCCGAGCTGCCAGTCGGCAAGCCCCAGGTCGCGCTTGATCGGCTCCGCCAGGATGTTGATGATCTGGCGGTCGAGAAGGTTGAGCGCGAAGCCCACGGTCAACAGACCGAGCATCCACCCCGCGCTCGTCACAGCTTTCGGCCCCTGCGTATCAGGGGCCGAGATGCTGTCGTGTGTGGGCTCAGTCAAAGGAGAAGCTGAGTTTGACACCTACCGTACGGCTTCCATCCAGCGCTGGGATATTCGAGTAGCCGATCCTCGACAGCGGCGTCGAATTGCTCGTGCCCGAGTCCAGCGGCGTACGGAAAATACCGCCGACGAACTGCTTGTCGAGCAGGTTGCGCGCGAACACCGCAAGCGTCCACCGATTGTCAGTAGAACCGATGCTGATCTGCCCGTTGAGCAGCCCGTAAGACGGGTTGATGCTGTTCGGATCAGCAACCACACCATAGGTGCTGCTGCGATAATTCCACGATGCGTGGGCGTTGAAGGTCAGATCGTCGCCGACCAGAGTCTCGTAATCGGCAGTGATTCCGTAGGTCCAGTCCGGCGAGTAATTAAGCGGATAGCCCGCTGCGTTGAACTGCGCCGGGGTTCCGGCAGGCATGCCCGGCTGGACATAGTTGCACTGGCCCGGGGGCGTCGCCGGATTGGCGAACAGATCGTAACACTGGACCGCAAACTCGGTATATTCGGTCGGGATGTAAGCAAGGTTGCCCGAAAGCGTGAAGCCCGGCTGCACGCGCCACGTCAGGTCCGCCTCGACGCCCTTGGTACGAAGACCGCCGGCATTGGTGGTGGTGTAGTAGAAGATCGGAGCGACGCCAACGCGCTGCTGCCCCTGAAAATCCTCGTAATCGACCTGGAACACGTTGAGGTTGAACATCACACTGCGCCGGAACAGCTCCGCCTTCACGCCCACTTCATACGATTTGGAGAGCTCCGGACGAAGCAGCAGCTGAGGCTGGTTCGCCGGATGCGAGATCATCGGCCCCTTATAGCCCGTCGCATAAGTAGCGTAGACATTGATATCCCGCGAGAAATCATACTTCGCCGTCACCTTGTAAGTGAACTTTTCCGCCTTGATGCGTGCCTCGCCCGAACTGAGCGGAAGCGGCAGGCCGTGGCAGCTCGAACCCGAGCCGAAGGCGACGCGGCACAGCCACGGCACATCGAAATAGTCGATTACCTGGCTGACATCGTCCTTGGTGTAGCGACCACCAGCGATCAGCGTCAGCGACGGCAGCACCTTGGCCTCAACCTGACCAAAGATCGCCCAGCTCTTCGAGTGCGCCTTGACCCACGAGCCATAGCCCTGGTTGGCGAACGGCCCGATAGCGTTGAAGGTCAGCAACTGGGGTGAATTGTTCGGCACGATATTGAGCGTTCCGCCGTTCAGGCCGCGCTGAAACGGCTTGGCGTTGTAGTAAAAACCACCCAGCGTGTAGTTCAGGATGCCGGCCTCACCGTTGAGGCGCAGTTCCTGCGTGAACTGCGTTCCGCCCGATACGTTCTCGTTGCGCGAATAAACGCTCAGCGGAGTGGCATCGGTATCCAGGCTGATCGGCTGGTAGAGATCACGATAGGCCGTGATCGAGGTCAGCGTTGCGCCGCCCAGATCGTAATCGACCCGGCCAGACAGCCCATAAGCCCGCTGCTCGGTCGCGCTCCGGCCGTCGACTGCGACGTTCAGGTTATTGGGGCCGGCGACCACGCCATAGGCAGCGTTGGTGGTGCAGGGATTGAATGCGCCGAAACCGCTGCCGCAGGTACGCAGCGTCCACAGGCCGTTCGCATTGTCGGTCAGGTGACGATATTCAGCCGCGAGCGCAACGCTCAGATCGGCCGTCGGCTTCCACAGGAATTTGCCGCGGATCGAATAACGCTGATAGCCCCAATGGTCTTCGCCCGTGAACAGGTTCTTCACGAACCCGTCGCGCCGCTGGATGCCGCCCGCAACACGCAACGCAGCATTGTCGCCGACCGGCAGGTTGACGACGCCCTGCACGTTCACTTCGTTCTTGGTCGCATAGGACATGGATGCGTCCAGCGACCGAACGCCGAGTTTCGGATTGGCGGTGATAATCTGGATAACGCCGGCCGAGCTGTTCTTGCCGAACAGCGTGCCCTGCGGCCCCTTAAGCACTTCGATTCGCTCGATATCGACCAGCGACTGATAGCTGGGACCGGCGAACGAGACTTCGGGCAGGCCCTGAATGATGTCGTCGATGACCAACGCCACCGATTGCTCCGACGTCATCAGTAGCGACTGGGTACCGACGCCGCGGACGTTGAAGCCACCGCCGAAATTGGGGTTATAGTTCACGCCGGGCGACAGGAACTGCACGTCGGCAATGCTGGTGAAGTTGCTCTTCTCCAGCGAATCGCTCGAAATGACCGAGATCGCCAGCGGCACATCCTGGATGGACTGTTCGCGGCGCTGCGCGGTGACGATGATTTCGCCATCCTGCGTAACTGCCGTTTCGTCGCTCGCCGCGACGGGCGGGGGCGCACCAGCGTCCTGCGCATGGGCTACCTGGCTCATGCAAAGCATGCTCGTAGTGACGAGCAATGCACGCAGACGGAATGCTTTCATTAAATCCTCCCAGCCGAATTGCCGCGGACATTATCGGTCCTTAACGGCTTATGGCATGTCCATAGACATTCGCCCGGTTGGATGCAATAGTGCTTCTCAAGCGGTGCAATACCAGCGTTTTCGCGCTAAATTTGCATTTTATGCATGCACTTCAAAGGAGAGAGGTAGAATGACCAACGCAATCTCAAAGCTGTCGATCACGCAATCGGCGAGCGACAAGTTGATCGAGGCAGCGACCGCCAAGGCGCTGGAAATCGGCGTAAACTCTGCGATCGCGATTGTTGATGAATCGGGCGTGCTCAAGGCGTTTCGCCGCATGGACGGCGCGCCGTTGCTTGCCGTCGATATCGCGACGAACAAGGCGTACACGGCGGTCAGCTTCGGCATCCCGACGCATGGCTGGCATGATTTCATCAAGAACGACCCGCCCCTGCTCCACGGCATCGTTCACACGCCGCGCCTCGTCGTGTTCGGTGGCGGCTATCCGGTTACCGAGGATGGCCAGGTGATCGGCGGAATCGGCGTCAGCGGCGGACATTATGAACAGGATATGCAGGTCGCCGAGGCAGCGCTCGCGGCACTGAGCGCCTAACCTGCGCAACGTTATCGTCACCGGCGCGGGTGCGGGCATCGGCCGCGCTACGGCTCTGGCGCTGGCAGCGCGCCGGTGGCGAGTAACGTTTTGCGATGTGGACGGCGAGGCTGCGGCCTCGGCCGCTGCACAAGCAGGCGGCGATACGGTTGCCGTCACCGCGGACGTCACCGATGATGCCGCGCTTGCAGCCGTTATAGCATCCGCCACGCCCCTCGCGGCGATCGTCCACTGTGCCGCAAGCTTTCCGCGCATCGACCTGGCCCAGACGAGCATCGCCGATTTCGACCGCATCATGGCAGTTAATCTGCGCGCGGCCGTGCAATTGACCCTGCTCGGCGCACCCGCAATGCGCGACGGCGGCGCAATGGTTTTTCTCACCTCGGGCAGCGGGTTGCTCGCTTTGGCGCCCGACCCCTTCCAGCGGGGCTTTTCACTCTACGGTGCTTCGAAGGCAGCGCTGGACCGTTGGGTAGCCGGCGTCGCAGTCGAACTCGCTCCTTCAGGCATCTTCGCGACCACCATCACGCCTGGCGCGTTTGTCGAGACGCCGGGGCTGGCGGGCACCGGAGCCCTGCCACCGCCCGGTTCCGCAAGCATCTCCGCCGAACGGGTCGCGGAAGCCGTCGTCCGCATCGCCGAAGATCGCTCGGGCCAATTTGCGGGGCAACGGCTCAGCGCAGCCACATTTGGCGACAGCTGGCGCTAGACTCGCATGCCGCCGTCCACCTCGATGGTCTGGCCAGTCACATAACTTGCATCGTCGCTCGCCAGGAATGCCGCGACCGCTGCCATTTCCTCGGGCTGTGCCGGCCTTCCCAGCGGGATGGCCGAGGCGAAACGCTGCATGTGCCCCTCCGCAGTGCTACTGGGATCCTCCATCGCCTTATGCTCGAAGCGCTGCCGCACATAGGGCGTCAGCGTCATCCCCGGAGAGAAGGCGTTGACGCGGATATTCTGCGGCGCGAGTTCGATCGCCAGATTACGGGTAAGCGCGAGCACGCCATATTTCGCCGCGGCATATGCCGAAATGCCAGCCACCCCGTGATGCGCCGAGATCGAGCCGGTGTTTACGATCGATCCACCACCAGCGCGCGCGATCCGGGGAGACGCGTGCTTCGAGCAGAGGAACACCGAATCCAGACTGATGCGAAGCGTATAGTTCCAGTCCCCGCGATCCAACGCGGCCACCGCCGTGCGATCCACCGGCCCTGCGCCAACACCGCCGCCCGCATTGTTAAACAGATGATCGATTCGGCCGAACGCCGCCTCCGCCTCCGCCATCAGCGCGGCAACCTGGGCTTCGTCGGTGACATCGGCCTTGACCGGCAGGACCCGCACACCAGTTTCGCGCAAACTTTCAGCAACATGCAGCAGCTCGTCCCAGCTGCCAAAATTTTCACGGGGAGCATCGAGGCGATCCTCGCAAAGATCGGCAAGCACGACATTGGCGCCCTCGCGCGCCAGACGACGAGCGATCGCCTCCCCGATTCCGCCGATCCGGCCAGCGCCCGTGATAACCGCGACCCGGCCCTCGAACCGCATGCCGTCTGCCCGCCCGGATTGCTGCATTGCGCCTCTCCTTAACCGAACTGCGAACCTGACAGCTTGACTAAGTGCATGCAACTTATCTCGATATGATTATAAATAAGCCCGGACACGAAGCCCACCTGCTCTAGTGATATGATTTTTCCAGCAGTGTTGAAAATCCATCTTGCATGCAAATTGGCTTTGCGTATGGGTTTCAGCACGTAAAAATGATCTGGAGGGGTTTCGCATGGCAATGCTCGACGGGCGCGTAGTCGCTATCACGGGTGCGGGACGCGGGATCGGCCGCGAGATTGCTTTGCTCTGCGCTCGCGAAGGCGCCGCTGTGGTGGTCAACGATCCCGGCGTTTCGTCCGAGGGTGAGGGCGGCGATGCTGGTCCGGCCGCACAGACCGTTGCCGATATCGAAGCCGCAGGCGGCCGTGCGTATGCGAATACCGCAAGCGTCACCGATCCCGCCGCCGCCGCTTCGATCATTGAGGATGCAGTCCAGCGCTTCGGGCGGATCGATGCGGTGGTGAACAATGCCGGCATCCTGCGCGATCGCATCTGGCACAAGATGAGCCATGAGGATTGGCGCGCGGTGATCGATGTGCACCTGAACGGCGCATTCAACGTGTCGAAGGCTGCGACGCCCTATTTCAAGGATCAGGGTTCAGGCAGCTTCATCCACTTCACGTCCACGTCGGGCCTGATCGGCAATTTCGGCCAGGCGAATTACTCCGCGGCGAAGATGGGCATTGTCGGCCTTTCGCAGTCGATCGCGCTCGATATGGCGCGTGCCGGCGTGCGCTCGAACTGCATCGCACCCTTTGCCTGGAGCCGGATGATCGCGACGATCCCGCCGACCACGCCCGAAGAGATTGCGCGCGTCGAACGGATGAAGACGATGACCGCGGACAAGATCGCGCCGCTGGTCGCCTTCCTGGCATCGGACGCATCGGCGGAAGTCACCAATCAGGTCTTCGGTGTCCGCAAGAACGAGATATTCCTGTTCTCCAAACCGCGCCCAATGCGCGCGCTGCACCGCTCCGAAGGCTGGACGGCCGAAACGATCGCCAGCGATTTGCTTCCGGCGTTCCGCACCAGCTTCTACGCCAATGAACGCTCGACCGACATCTTCCCCTGGGATCCGGTCTGATGATCGACTCCGCCGCACTCGTCGCCCGCGCGCCGATCGAGACGCGGCATAGCCTGACGGCCCGCGACACGAGCCTGTACGCACTGGGCATCGGCGCGGAGGAACTCGGCTTCGTCTATGAAGCACAGCTTGAGGCGCTACCGACGATGGCGGTGACCCTGGCCTATCCCGGCTTCTTCTGGCGCGATCCGCAATATGGCGCGGACTGGCAGCGCATCCTTCACGGCGAACAGAGCGTGACGATCCACCGCCCTTTGCCGGCTGAAGGCGAGTTTATCGGCCGCACGCATTTTGAGGGTGTCGACGACAAGGGACCGGACAAGGGTGCGGTCGTACTGGTTTCGCGGTCGATCCACAGCCTCGACGGCACGCTCTACGCCACCGACCGCCGCACTGCCTTTCTGCGCGGAGACGGCGGCTGCGGCAGCGCCGGCGTAGCGATCCCCCGGCCCCGGCCCGCACCCGCTGACAGTCCGCCTGACAAAGTGGTGACGCTAGCAACGGCGCTGAACCAGGCTCTCATCTACCGCCTCTCCGGCGATCTTAACCCGCTCCATATCGATCCCGACGTCGCGCGCGCCGCCGGTTTCGATTGCCCGATCCTCCACGGCCTGTGCAGCTATGGCGTGGTCGGTCGAGCGATATTACAAGCGGTGGCGGGCAACGAGCCTGCACGGCTGATACGTCTCGATGCGCGATTTTCCGCGCCGGTCTATCCCGGCGAAACGATCGAGACGCGGATCTGGCGCGAAGGCGATACCAAGGCGCGTTTCGAAGCACGCGTGATCGAGCGCGACCTGCGCGTCCTTACCCATGGCTATGCGGAGTTTGCATGACTGAAACCGGCATTCTGGCATTCGGCGCCTATGTTCCACGCCGCAGGCTTCAGCGCGCGGCGATACACGCGACAAACAAATGGTTCGCGCCCGGGCTTGGCGGTCTCGCAAAGGGCGAGCGCGCAGTGGCGAACTGGGATGAGGATGCTGTCACCATGGCAGTGGAGGCAGCGCGCGATTGCCTGACCGGGATCGACCGCGCCGGGGTTCATGCTCTGACCCTCGCTTCCACCACGCTGCCTTTTGCCGACCGCCTCAATGCCGGCATCGTCAAGGAAGCACTCACGCTTACCGATGCGACCCGCGCTGCGGACGCGACGGGCAGCCTGCGCGCGGCAACCAGCGCGCTGCTCGCCGCACTTGATGGCAGCCATACCCAACTCTGTATCGCGTCCGACCGGCGCAAGGCGCGCCCGGCTTCGGATGCCGAACTGACCCAGGGCGATGGCGCGGCTGCATTGCTGATCGGCCAGGGCGACGTGATCGCGCGCGTGGTCGCCAGCCACAGCGTCACTATCGATTTCGTCGATCACTATCGCAGCGCCGGCGCAGCCTTTGATTATGGCTGGGAGAGCCGCTGGATTCGCGACGAAGGCTATACCGGCTTGCTTGGCGGCGCGCTCCGCGATGCGCTGGCACAAGCGGGCATCGCAGCGGATACGATCGATCATGCCGTGATCCCGATAAGCGTTCGCGGCGTCGCGGCCGGACTGGCGAAGAAGCTCGGTCTCCGCGCCGAGGCACTGGTCGATACGCTGCAGGCGAATGTCGGCGATACCGGTGCGTCGCATCCCTTCCTCATGCTCGCCGCAGCACTCGAGCGCGCCACGCCGGGTCAGCGCATCCTCGTCGCCGGCTTTGGCCAGGGCGTCGATATTCTTGTGCTCGAAACCACAGAGGCATTGGCAAATTTGCCAGCGCGGCGCGGCGTAAGCGGGCATCTCGCCGCTCGGCAGGAAGATAGCAACTACCAGCGCTTTCTATTCCATCGGGGCCTGCTCGACATGGAACGCGGAATGCGCGCGGAGCTCGATCAGAAGCAGCCGGGCAGCACGCTGTACCGCCACCGCAAGGCGGTGCTGGGGCTGGTCGCCGGGCGTTGCACCAAGACCGGCACGGTTCAGTTCCCCCGCTCGGATATCAGCGTGAACCCGAACGATCGGTCGATCGGCACGCAGGAGGATTATCCGCTGGCGGACCGCCAGGCGCGCATCGTCACCCACACTGCCGACAGTCTCAGCTTCTCGCCCGATCCGCCGACATATTACGGCACGATCGATTTCGAAGGCGGCGGTCGGCTCGTGGCGATCTTCGCCGAAGTCACCGCCGAAGATATGGCGGTCGGCCGGCCGATGCGCATGGTGTTCCGCATCAACGCTTTCGATACGCAGCGCGGTTTCACCAAATATTTCTGGAAAGCGATCCCAGCAATCGAAGGAGGCGAGTGATGGCGCGCGGCATCAAGGATAAGGTTGCGATCCTCGGCATGGGTTGCGCGCGCTTCGGCGAGCGCTGGGGTGACGATGCCGATACGCTAATGATCGAGGCGTTCGAGGAGGCGATTGCCGATGCCGGCATCGAGACCAGCCAGATCGACGCGGCTTGGCTGGGCGTGGCGTTCGATTCGATCAATATCGGGCCTTCCGGAATTCCGCTCTCGATCGCGCTGCGCCTTCCCAATATCGGCGTAACCAAGGTCGAGAATTATTGCGCGAGCGGCACCGAGAGCTTTCGCGGCGCGGTCTATGCCGTGGCCTCGGGCGCTGCCGATATCGCGCTGGCGATGGGCGTCGAGAAGCTCAAGGACACCGGCTATGGCGGCCTGCCCGTGCGCAGCCGCGGGCTTCTTTCCGACATGGTCGGCGTCACCGGATCGGCCCCCGGCAATTTCGCCCAGCTCGCCGCTGCCTATAGCGCCAAGCATGGCGTGGCGAAGGACGATCTCAAGCGAGCGATGGCGCACGTATCCGTCAAGAGCCATGACAATGGATCGCGCAATCCGCGGGCGCATTTGCGCAACAAGATAGACATCGACACCGTTCTTAACGCGCCGATGATTGCCGAGCCCCTCGGCCTGTTCGATTGCTGCGGCGTATCCGATGGCGCCGCCTGCGCGATCGTCACCACGCCCGAGATCGCCCGCGCGCTCGGCAAGCAGGATCTGGTGCTGGTCAAGGCGCTCCAGGTCGCCTCGTCCAATGGCTGGGAATTGCAGCAGGCGGGCGGCTGGGACGGCAGCTATTTCCACACCACGCGTGTCGCTGCGGCAAAGGCCTATGAGGAAGCCGGCATCAGCCGCCCGCGCGAGCAGATCGACCTGATGGAAGTCCATGATTGCTTCTCGATCACCGAATTGGTGACCATGGAGGATCTGTTCGTCTCGCAGGAAGGCCAAGGCTGGAAAGACGTGCGCGACGGCTTCTTTGATGCCGATGGCAAGATCCCATGCCAGATCGACGGCGGCCTCAAATGCTTCGGGCATCCGATCGGCGCATCGGGGCTGCGGATGATCTACGAGAATTACCTCCAGCTTCTCGGCCGTGCTGGCGAACGGCAGCGCCAGGATCCCCCCGCCCTCGCGCTCAGTCACAATCTGGGCGGCTCGCCGATCCAGAACGTCTCTTCGATCGCTATCGTCGGGCTGGAAGATGCCTGAAATCAGCCATCGCGGCGGGAGCGATGAGGCGTCGTTCGATGCATTTGCGGATCAGCTCGGGCGCTATGTCCGCGAACGGCTGATCCCCGCCGAGGCAGAGGTGATCGCAGGCGACGCGATCCCGGAGACGATCCTTGCCGAGATGCGTGAGATGGGGCTGTTCGGCCTCACCATCCCGCTCGAATATGGCGGGTCCGGCATGAATGTCGGCCAATATGTCGAGGCCGTCCGGATTCTGGCTTACGGCCTGCCTGCGTTCCGATCGGTCATCTCTCTCAATGTCGGCATCGTTTGCGCCGCGTTGGTAAAGTTCGGAACCGAGGCACAGCGCACGGAATGGCTCCCACGGCTGGCCGCTGGCGAGATCGCTTGTTTCGCGCTGACCGAGCCGGATTCGGGCTCCGACGCAGCTGCATTGCAGACCCGTGCGGTTCGCGACGGCGATCATTATGTGCTGAGCGGCACCAAGCGTTTCATTACCAACGCTCCCTTTGCCAAACTCGCATTGGTGCTCGCGCGCACGGCCGATCCCCTGCCCCGCAACGCGCATATCAGCGCCTTCCTGATCCCGATGGACACGCCCGGCATTACGGTCGGCACGCCAGAGGAGAAGATGGGCCAGGCCGGTTCGCAGATCGCTGACCTTATCCTCGAGGATTTGCGCATTCCCGCCAGCGCATTGCTGGGCGGCGAAGAAGGGCGCGGTTTCGCCGCCGCGATGCAGGGACTCGACAATGGCAGGCTTTCCATCGCCGCGACCAGCGCCGGCTATGCCCGCCGCATCCTCGACACCACGATCGCTTATGCCCGCTCCCGGAAAGCGTTTGGAGAGGCCATCGCCAATTTCCAGCTGATCCAGGCGATGATCGCCGATAGCGAGGCAGAGATCTACGCATCCGAATGCATGGTTGCGGATGCCTGCCGGCTGATCGATGCGGGCGAGCAAGTCACGGTCAAGGCGGCCTGCGCAAAGATGTTTGCCTCCGAAGCCTGTGGCCGCATCGCCGATCGCTGCGTCCAGGTTCATGGCGGTGCCGGCTATCTCAAAGCATATGACGCAGAGCGCTTCTTTCGCGATTCCCGCGTCTACCGCATTTATGAAGGAACGACCCAGGTGCTCCAGCTCGTGATCGCCAAACGCCTGCTGCGCGAAGCGGAAGCCGCCTGATGTATCAGCTGCTTTCCGGCCTCAAAGTGATCGAGGCATCGTCCTTCGTCGCATCCCCCACCGCAGGGCTCTATCTCGCCCAGATGGGCGCCGAGGTGATCCGCATCGATCAGGCGGGCGGCGGCCCCGATTTCCGGCGTTGGCCAAAGGGGCCGAGCGGGTTCAGCCTGTATTGGGAGAATCTCAACCGCGCCAAGAAATCGGTCGCGCTCGATCTGTCCAGGCCGGAGGGACGCGAGCTGATGCAACGCCTTTCCGCCTCGACCGGCCAGTTCATCACCAATTTTCCGGCCGAAGGCTTCCTCGCCCACGGCAAGCTCGCCGCGATCAATCCCGAGCTTGTGACCGTGCGCGTCATGGGCCAGGCCAATGGCGGGCCCGCGCTCGATTACACAGTGAACTCCGCCGTCGGCATCCCCGGCATGACCGGCCCGACAGAGCTGGACGATACGCCGGTCAATCACGTCCTGCCCGCATGGGATCTGCTTAGCGGTGCCTACGCTGCCTTCGCGATGCTGGCCGCGATTCAACACCGCACCGCCACCGGTCAGGGGCAGGAAGTGCGCGTCCCGCTCGCCGATGTCGCGATCGGCACCGTCGCCAATCTCGGCATGCTCGCCGAGACCGTGCAGGAAGGCCAGGACCGGCCCCGGATGGGCAACACCGTTTACGGCGCCTTTGGCCGCGATTTCGTGACGCGTGACGGCGCGCGGCTGATGCTGCTGGCGCTCACCCCGCGCCAATGGAGCGGCATGGTCGAAGTGCTCGGCATCGCTGGGGAAATCGCCGCGATCGAACAAGCACGCGGCATATCCTTCGCAACCGATGAAGGCCTTCGCTACGACCATCGCGATGCCTTGTTCCCGCTAGTCGAAGCGCGCATCCGAACCTGGGACCGTGCGCCGCTCGAAGCCGCACTGGAGGCCAAAGGCTGCTGCTTCGGCAGTTATGCGACGATGAGCGACGCCGCGAAGGATCCAACGCTGGTGACGAATAATCCCATCTTTGGGCGCACCGAAAATCCCAGTGGCCTCGATTATCCCGCTCCGGGGCCCTTCGTTACCTTGCCCAGCCAAGCCCGTGGAGCGCCGGTGCGGGCACCCGGACTGGGCGAGCATAGCGAGGAAATCCTCTCCCGGCTGCTCAACCTGAGCGACGGCGAGATCGCTTTACTGATCGATCGCGGCATCGTCGCTCAGGGCTAAGCTTCAGCTAGGCAGACTCTATACGCCCGAGAAGACAGGCTTCCGCTTTTCGAGGAAGGCGCCCACCGCCTCGTCATGGTCCGCGGTCGCATGCCCCAGGGCCTGCATCGCTGCGGAGAGTTCCAGGATGCTCGCCAGCGTCGCGCGATATCCCTCGCGGAGCAGCTTCTTGGTCATGCGCACGGCATGCGGCGGATTCGAAGCGATCTTCTCCGCAATCGCGCGGGCTTCGGCCATCAATTGATCGTCAGGCACGACGCGCGAGACCAGCCCACACGCCAGCGCCTGACTAGCATCGAGCATGTCGCCGGTCAGCGCGAGTTCGCTCGCTTTGGCAAAGCCGATGATCCTCGGGAGCAGCCACGCGCCGCCGTCTCCCGGCACGATCCCCAGCTTGACGAAACTCTCGGCAAACTTTGCTCGCTCGCCTGCGATGCGGACGTCGCACATGCAGGCAAGGTCGCAACCCGCGCCGATCGCAGGGCCGTTCACCGCAGCAATCACCGGCACTTCGAGTGACTCGAACAGCAAGGGCAGGCGCTGGATGCCGACCTTGTAGTTGCGCCGCGTCTGGGCAGGCACCGGATCACGCAACGAGGATTTGGGCGCAACCATCGCATTCAGGTCGCCACCCGATGAGAATGCCGAACCCGCTCCGGTGAGTATCACCACGCGCACCTCCAGGTCCGCGTCGAGCGCGCGCATCGCCGCCTCGAGCGCGTCGATCATGTCGAGCCCCGAGATCGGATTGCGCTTTTCCGGCTGGTCGAGGGTCACGATAGCGATCGGCCCTTCGCGTTCGACCCTGACGAGTTCGCTCACTTCTTCTCTCCTCAAGTTGGCAATTTGAGCCCCGTCTTGCCGGAGCAACTGCTTTCACGCAATCGCATTTGGATAAGATTCAGGTCTTCTCGAACCGTATGATTATGGTTTTTGCTAGACAAATGCACCTCGCCCATCCATCAGTATTGCATGCAATTTGCCAGTTAAGGCACGTCAGGAGGGGCCATGTTCGAAACCCTGCGCTACGAAGTCGCGGATCGGATCGCGGTGATCACGCTCGACCGTCCCGACAAGCTCAACGCCTATAACACCGCGATGATGAGCGAGTTGGTCGCGGCTTTCGATCGGAGCGACGCCGACGATGATGTCGGCTGCGTGCTGCTCACCGGCGCAGGCCGAGCCTATTGCGCGGGTGCCGATATTTCGAGCGGGAATGCCGCATTCGAGCGGCTTGCCGAGGATCCGGCGCGCGCCGCGTTGCGCTATGGCGATCTCAGCCGTGACGGCGGCGGCGTGGGTGCGATGCGCATCTTTGACAGCCTCAAGCCGGTCGTCGCCGCAATCAATGGTCCGGCTGTGGGCGTGGGCGCGACGATGCTGCTGCCGGCGGATATCAGGCTGGCCAGCACCAGCGCAAAGTTCGGCTTCGTCTTCACAAAGCGAGGTATCATTCCCGAGGCGGCATCCTCCTGGTTCCTGCCGCGCATCGTCGGCATCTCGCGCGCGCTCGAATGGACAATGGCGGGGCGAATGGTGCTGGCCGAGGAAGCGCTTGAGGCAGGGCTGGTCCGCTCCCTGCATGCACCCGAGGATTTGATGCCCGCCGCTCTGGCGCTGGCGCGGGAGCTTGCGCATTCGGGCTCGCCCGTCGCGGTGTCGCTCACGCGGCAGATGATGTGGCGCATGCTGGGCGCCGCGCACCCGATGGAGGCGCACCGCGTCGATAGCCGGGCGATGCGCGCGCGCGGCGGCGCCGCAGACACCCGCGAGGGCGTCCAGGCATTCCTCGAAAAGCGCGAGCCCCGGTTTACCGAAAAAGTCTCGGACGGCCTCCCCGACATCTGGCCCGATCCGATCAACACCCGCTTCTACTGAAAGTTGTACCCATGGATTTCCGCTATTCCGATCGCCAGCTTCATTGGATGGAGCGCGTCTCGGCCTTCATGGACGAATGGGTCTATCCGAATGTCGAGCGCTATCATGCCGAGCAGGCCGAGGATCGCTGGCGCACGACGCCCTTGATGGCCGAGCTACAGGATCGCGCAAAGGCAGCGGGCTTGTGGAACCTCTTCATGCCGCCAGCGGGTCTCGCCCATGCCTTGAACGGTTTCGTCTTCGACACGCCTGGTCTCACCAATCTGGAATATGCGCCCGTTGCTGAATTGATGGGCCGGGTCGAGTTCGCATCGCGCATCTTCAACTGCGCGCCGCCGGATACCGGCAACATGGAACTGATGTTGCGCTATGGCTCGGCCGATCAGCAGGAACGCTGGCTGCGACCGATGATGGAGGGGCGCATGCGCTCCGCTTTCCTGATGACCGAGCCCGGCGTCGCCAGTTCGGACGCGACGAACATTGAGACCAGCATCGTCCGCGATGGTGATCACTATGTGATCAACGGCCGGAAATGGTGGTCGACCGGGGTTGGCGATCCGGCCTGCGAGATGCTGATCGTGATGGGCAAGAGCGATCGCGAAGCAGCCACCCATGCGCAGCAGAGCCAGATCATCGTGCCGCGCGACACCCCCGGCGTAACGATCGAGCGGATGCTCAACGTGTTCGGCTTTGACGATGCGCCGCACGGCCATGGCGAAGTCGTGCTCGACAATGTCCGCGTCCCCGCCGAAAACCTCATCCTGGGCGAAGGGCGTGGTTTCGAGATTGCGCAGGGCCGCCTCGGTCCCGGCCGCATCCATCATTGCATGCGCACGATCGGCGTCGCCGAAGCTGCCTTGGAGGCGATGTGCAGGCGCCTGAAAACGCGCACGGCCTTCGGCAAGCGCCTCGATCAGCAATCGATATGGCAAGAGCGCATCGCGCGGGCGCGCACCGATATCGAGATGAGCCGCCTGCTCACCTTGCGCTGCGCCGATCTGCTCGATCGCAACGATGCCAAAAATGTGCGGCACGATATTTCGATGATCAAGCTCGCGATCCCGCGGGTTGCGCTGGCGGTGATTGACGATGCGATCCAGGCTCATGGCGGCGCAGGCGTGTCCGCCGATTTCGGTCTCGCGGCCTATTACGCCAAGACGCGGACGATGCGGCTGGTGGACGGCCCCGACGAAGTTCACTCGCGGGTTATCGCCCGCAAGGAACTGGCGGAATACCCGTCCGTGCCCTGATCAGGCTCTGATTCGTTCAGTACCGCGGATATGCCGCATTCTGCGGTTCGATACCGATGCGCATCAACGTGCCACGGCAGAATAAAAAGCGGTTGGCGTGACTGAAAGGCTTCGCTGCCGGGCCGCATCGCTGCGGCCCGGAATTCGCGAAACACTTTAGCCAGGCCAACCCAGGGGAGTTGGTGGATGCGCCTCAGAATTTGAAGCGGACGCCCAGGCGATAGGTACGGCCAAGCGTGTCGTATAGCGCCGGGTTCACGTCGAGACCGGTGTTGGTCTGCGGCGCGGCTGCCGGGTCGTGATCGAGGAGATTGTCGATCTTGAAGAAGGAAGTGATGTTGCTGGTCACGTTGAGCGAGCCGCCGATATCGACGTAGAATGCGCCCTTCATCTTGTTGTAATCGATCGTCGGATGGTTGCCGGTCGAAGCCGGGCAGCCGGTTGAGCAGACGACATATTGGTTGCCGAAAACGCCATCGCTGAACCAGCGCTCCTGCACCGTCAGGCTGAATGTGTCGTTGCTGTAGGTCTGCACCGCCATCCACTTCCAATCAGGCGTGTTGCCCGTATTGGCACCGGCCTGATCGACCACATCGACACCTGCGACGCCCGCATTGACGAGGAATTCGCGGACGTGCGTGCCGAGTGCGCGGACCGTGAAACTGCCCGGCAGTCCGAGCGGCTTTTGCCATTGGTAGCTTGCTTCGATGTCAAACCCACTGGTCTTCCACGAGGCGAGGTTGAACGGCTGGACGTTGATGAAGTTGCCGCCCTGCGTTGGGCTGTTCAGCACGAAACCGCCGCAGAACTGCGTTTTCCCCTCGAAGCAGAACTGAACAATCTGCTGCGCCGAAAGCGTCGAAATCACACCGCTCAGCTTGATGTTGTAATAGTCGAACGACAGGCTCAGCCCCGGCAGCCAGGACGGACGCGAGAGGACGATGCCCAGTTCGGTGTTGCGCGCGACTTCCGGCTGAAGATTGGGATTGCCGACGGTATTCTGAAACGCCTGCACCGCGCCAGCGGGCGGGAACGGATTGTTGAAGCTCGGCAGCGTCGTAACGGTCGGTGCGGCGAACAATTCCGACAGATTCGGTGCGCGCACGTCGCGTGAGGTCACGCCGCGCAGGCGGAAACCGTCGAGCGGCAGATCCCAGGTGCCGCCGATCTTCCACGCCCAGATCGAGCCGGAGGTGCTGTAGCGCGTAATGCGGGCGGCACCGTTGATGTTGGCCTTGCCTGCGGCATCGCTGTTGATCAGCGGCAGGTTTACCTCGGCAAAACCTTCGACAACGTCATATTTTCCGTTGCCATTCTTGTAGTTGCCGGCCGCCCAGTTCGAGCCTTGCGTCGAGTTAAGCAGCGGGTCCGCCGGATAGGCGGTGCCGTTCGGGCTGAGTGCCGAAACGCCTGCGCCATACGGATCGGCGGTCACCTCATAATATTCCTTGCGGTACTCACCGCCGACCGCGATCGCGAGCGGCCCGGCCCACAGATCGAGCGGCTCGCCCGAGAAGCTGACGCTCGCAACATCCTGGGTCAGCCGCGTGTGCTGAAACGGGCCATTGGCGGGCATGACATATTCGAGCGCCGCCGCCGATGGCCGGGCACCGCCAAACACGTTGATCGGCTGGCAGCCCGCCAGGCGCGCCGTCGCATCGGCGCAGACGGCGACACCGCCCAGCAGCACTACATTGGTCGCCGCGACATAGCGGTTCTGCAATACGATGGTGTCGACATCGATCACCGATTTGGTGGTGCCGTGCTGGTAATAAGCGTCGTAGTTCCACGCCGTTCCGACAAGATCGAACTGCCCCTTAAGCCCGCCGACAAAGCGATATTGGCGGCGATCGGTAGAGACCTTGGGCGACGGGAAGCCGCCATTGCTCGAACCGAAGCCGAACGAAGTGATGCCCGCGGTGATGCAGCGATCCTTGACCGCCTGCGGCACATAGGGGTTGGCGCACTGCACGGTCAGGCTGGCGCGGTTATAGCCCGGGCTCGGCTGGTTGCTGGTCAGCACCTGCGCGATATTGGCAGTGAAATAGAGTTCATTATTCTCGGCAAAGTCGAAGCCGATCCGGCCAAAGCCGTTGATGCGCTCCAGCGACGACTTAAGCGATGCGCCCGAGCCCGGCGCACCCGACAGATCACCGCCGACGCAGAAAGCGTTGCCGGAGAAACATCCGGTGACTCCGCCAGCGCCATTGGGCACGCCGCCTGAGCCATAGTTGAAGTTATACGGACTCCCGCTCCGATCGAACGCAATACCCTGAAGCGGGCCGTTGTTGATCAGGCCGTACAGCGCATATTGATAAGGCTGCGCATAGTCGCGGTAACGGAACTGCGGCGTACCGTTATTGGCCTGACCCGTGTTGACCAAAGTCGAAGCACGATGCCAGTCGCGGTCGCCGGCGAGGTCGATGCCGAAATTGCCGGGGCCGACGCCGCCTTCATTGTCATATTCGGCGCTGGCGACCAGATGCAGGCGATCGTCGAACAAGCCGGTGCCGAACGCAGCCTGGGCAAGGATCTGCTTGTCGTCGTTGTAGCGGGTCATGCCGCCCTGGACGTTGCCCTTGAAGCCCTTGAAGCGCGTATCGGTGATGAAGTTGACCACGCCGCCAACTGCGTCCGAGCCATAGGATGCCGATGCGCCGCCGTTCACCACGTCGACGCGCTTGACCAGCAATTGCGGGAACATGCTGATGTCCGGAACACCGGTCACGTTGGCACCGACGACGCGCTGGCCGTCGAGCAATGTCAGCGTGCGGATCGTGCCCAGACCGCGCAGCGAGAAGGAGCTGAGGCCCTGCTGACCACTCGACGTGCTGAAGGTGCCGGTAGCCGCGCCCGTCGAGCCCTGTAGCGACGGCAATTGGGCGATGGCGTTGAAGATGTTGGGCTGCGCGTTCAGCGCAAGCTCTTCCGATCCGATCACGGTCGTAGGCGTCGGCGCATTGAAGCCGCTCGAGGTGATGCGCGTGCCGGTGACGACGATTCCGGGACCGGAGGCCTCCGTATCCTGCTTGTCAGCGGGAAGCGCGGCTTCTGCGGTCTCGGTCGGTGCCGAGGGTGCGGTCTGCGCGAATGCCGGCGTCGCAGACATCATCGCAGCGAGCGCGATCAGGCTGGTAGCGGTACCATTTCGACCCGTCAGCAAACGGCGATCAAACGAAAAGTTCATCATCATCCATCCCCCAATAATTGTGTTCTTGTCGGCGGGCGTGAACTTGGCAGCGCGCCGATGCGGCTGCATCTTATCGGATCGGTTAGTGTACAGCATCTACGACCATAGTCGCAGCATCTGCGCGGGTGCTTGCGGGCTCAGGGCCGCGCCGAATAGAGCCCGTGATGCGTGAGAATGAACAGGGTCGCGCCATCCGGTCCGCCGAACAGCAATTGCAGCGGCCGTTCGGGCACATCGATCTGCCCCAGTTCCTTGCCCGCGGCATCATAGACGAACACCTGTCCGTTCGCGACGTAGACGCGCCCGTCCGGCCCCGCCGCAACGCTCTCGCCCCCGCGCGGGGCGAACGGCTTGAGATCGGTTACCGCCCCGCCCGCGCCGAGCAGCCCGCTATAGATGCGGTTCTCCGAGCCATTGGCGAGATAGATGCGCATGCCGGCCTTGCCGAGCACCCAGCCATAGGTGTCGAGCGTATCGGAGAAGCGCCAGCCGAGATGATTGGGTGGCCCCTGCTGGAAGACGCGGAACGCGGGGAGCACGAGGCTGCCATCGGGCGAGACATATTCGCGCGCCTTGGGCACCGCCATGTCGCGCTCGAACATCTCGGCCAGCGTGGTGAAATGGTCGGTCGCGGCGTCATATTGATCGCGGAACTCGCCATTGTTCCAGAAGCTGCCGGGCAGAGCGACGCGGGCGGCGGCGGTGTTCGCCACGGGTGTAGGTGCGATGATCCGCGCGTCCTGCGGCCTGGCGGGATCGATCGCATAGACCGTCGCTTCGGGCCCGTGCGACGACAACACCATCAGGTGACCCGAGGCATCGACCGCGAGGTTGATCGGATCGAGCGGCGCATCGGCAACAAGCGACAGCCCTTCCTTGTCGGTCCAGCCATGAATGCGGTGAAACTGGCGATCGACGAAATAGAGTTTGCCCTTCGCGTCCACGGCACCGCCACCCAGCGCGTAGAAGCCGCTGGCGAGTTGCTTGACCGGTGCCAGCGGTGCCGTCGGAGCGACAGGAGCATCCGTCACATCAAGCACCGCGAATTCCCGCTCGCGCACCTCGGCACCGCGCGTCACGTCGGTGATCGCGTTCGAATAGGGATATTTGCTCGCGCGCAGATAGGTGCCGCAGCCATTGGCATCGCAGGTCGAAAAGCCACTCTCGGCATTCACATGCACGTTGCGGAAGCGGATGTCGGTCGAGCCATAGAGCCTGACCGCCGAGGGTGCGGGCTGGAGCGATCGGGTGACGCGATAGCCGTGGAAATTCGCGAAGAGGATGTTGCTTGAATTGCGGACTTCCAGCGCAACGGTATTGCGGCTCTCGCCTGCTTCCTCCTCGGTCTGCGGCGCGAAAAACTCCCAGTTGCGCACCCGGTCCAGCACGATCTCGGCGCGAACGTGATGCTCGGCCGACATTTCATAGACATAGCCCGGCGTGTCCGTGTCGGTGACGTGCATGCCGGATTGGGCATAGGTATTCGGCGTCCACAGCCCGTTGAAGGTGCCGCCGCCGCCATCGGTGACCCACAGGCTCGAATATTGCCCGTCCCAGCGCTTCTTGGGATCGGCGTCCGACGTGTGATTGGCGTTGTACGGATCGAAGCGACTGCCATCGGCGAGGTTGGTGCCGTGGCCGCCCTGAAATTTGACGTCGTCGATCAGCGATTTCTCGCCGGCGCGCCAGATCACTCCCGCCGCGCGCGGGTTCACGCCGCCCGTGGCAAGCCCCAGCCCGGTAACGATCGCGTCGCCACCCTTCGCGCTTTCGACCAAAGCCTTGGCCGGGCCGATCCCGCGAAACGCAGGCGTATCGTCGGGCAACACGATCTGCGTCAGGCTCGGGTGCAGCCCGATCAGCACGCTATCCGGCCGCAGCTTCAGCGTATCGGTGACGCGGTAAAAGCCCGTCGGAAAATAGAGCACGCGGTGCGTATCGATCGCGCGCTGGATCGCGGCGGTGTCGTCGGTCTGGTTATCGCCTTTCGCGCCAAGATCGCGAACGTTGCTCCACGCCGAAACCGCAGGGAAAGCGCGGATCGCGGGATCGCGGCGGGCGGGCAATGCCGCCAGCGGCGCGGCATCCATCCGCGTTTGATAGCTGCCCGGCTGGCCCAGCCCCGAGAGCGTCAGGCCATAGGTGAATTCCTTGACCCGATATTGCTTGCCCGACCCGGCCACCGTCTTGCCGCTGTCGCGGAATCGCGCGAACACCGGAGTGCCGCTGGCCAGTGCATCCTGAAAGCCGATCTGGGTATAGGCATTGCCTTCGTTGCTGATGATCACGCCGGCTTTGGCGACATTCTCGAAGCGGACATTCTTGCCCCACAGCCAATCGCCATAGCCGCGATCGATCTCGATCCCGACGGGCGTGTTGCGGATCGCGACATTGACCATGGTAAGCCCGGCCTCATGCTCGCGGATCGCGGCATCGCGCTGCCCCTCAAAGGTCGAGTCGAGCAACGTATACTGCCAGGCAGGCGAGGTCTTTTCGGCAAGGATTCCATAGCGTCCGCCATAGAAACGCAGGTTCATGCCTAGATTGCCGATCTGATAGATACCGGCCAGCCCCGATCCCAGGCGGAAATCGATATGGCTGAGATAGCTGTGCTGCGCCGTATGCATCCGCACCGCGGTCGCCGCCGGATTGCCCGCGCCAATCTCGAAATCCACATTGGACAATGCCGAATAGAAAGTGCCCGAATTGGCGTCTGCGATCTGGGGGTTGAACGGCACGCTGGTGGGCGGCGGCACCGGGACCTTGCCGCGCAATGGCGTGCCCCCCGGCCCCGGCGCGTTGCCGTTCGGATTATTGCCGGTGAAGAAGATCATACTGCCGACGCCGCTCTGGAAACCCGGCGTGTTGGCACCGAGCACGAACACCGGACGCGTCTTGCCCGCACCGAACAGGCGGACGCCGGGCCAGATGAAGAGCGTGCGGCTGATCCGGTAGCGACCGGATGGCAGGAACAAGATCCCGCCGCCGGGCTTTGCCGCAGTATCGATCGCGTGCTGGATCGCGGCGCTGTCATCGGCCACGCCATCGCCCTTCGCCTTGACGATGATCGCGCTAGGGTCGCTGGGCACGCTTGCGAATGCGGAGACCGATCGGGCGGTCTGCGCGGTTGCAGGCACGGCCGCGACTGCGAGGCATCCGATGATCACGATCGCTGCTCTGCCGGTCATGTCTTGTCCCTCTCCGCGCGCGAATATCCGCCGAATGCACTCGCGATACGCATCCCCATCCGCTCCGGCGACCGCGACAAAGGTCGCAATGGTCAAAGCGCACGCACGCGAACATCTAGCGTCACAGGGGAAGGCGCGAACGACGATCGCGCGGACGATGCCGAGAGCCGAGGAACAGCGTGCAAGCACAGCGGATCATTAGCCCGTTACCGCCCTGCGCGATCGTCGCGATGGGGGTGAGCGGGTGCGGCAAATCAACCTTGCTTGGCGATCTCTCGCGCCATCTCGGCTGCTCCGCGCTCGAGGGCGATGATTTCCATGCGGATGCCAGCGTCGCCAAGATGCGCACCGGCCAGCCGCTCACCGATGACGACCGCTGGCCCTGGCTCGATCGGCTAGGCGCAGCAATCGGCGCGGCAGTACATGGCGACGGCATCGCCATCGCCGCCTGCTCCGCGCTCAAGCGCAGCTATCGCGAGCGGCTCGAGCGCGCGGCGGGCGTGCCGCTGCTGTTCGTATTGCTTGATGGCGAGCGCGAGGAGATTGCCGAGCGGCTCGCTGCCCGCACCCAGCATTATATGTCGCCGAGCCTGCTCGACAGCCAGTTCGCCACGCTGGAGCGCCCCGCGGCCGACGAGCGCGCGCTTACGCTGCATTGCTATCATCCGATCGAGGAGCTTCGCGGCGACGTGCTAAGCTGGGCGCACACCATAGGCATGCCCGCGCGCTAGAAACTACGGCATCAGCCGCTTACGCCCCTGCGACAGATGCCAGCGCATCGCGAGCGCCGCGCCATCGCCATCGCCCGCGCGGATCGCATCGACGATTGCGTCATGCTCTTCCATCATCGCCCCGATCACTTCGGGCGGGCGCGAGCGCGAAATATCGACGCCTGCGCGCAGGATGCGGATTACTTCCTGCTGGAGATTGTCGAAGATCGAGACGAACGCGCTGTTGCCCGTCGCTTCGGCAATCGCGCGGTGGAGCAGCCAATCCTCGTCATGCGCGGGCGCGCTGGAGAGCAATGCCCCGCGCAAAGCCTCGAGCGCATCATCGATAGCGTCCATCTGTTGGTGCGAGCGGCGCTGCGCCGCCAGCCGCGCCGCTTCGGCCTCCAGTACGAACCGCACTTCATAGGTGCCGAGCGTACCCGCCAGCCCCTCCATCGGAACATGCGAGCCCAGCCGTTCGGAGGGGCGTCGCTTCACATAAGAGCCTGCGCCCCGCCGTGCTTCGGTGATCCCGTCTGCGGCGAGACGCACCAGCGCCTCGCGCACGATCGTGCGTGACATGCCGAACAATTCGGCCAACCGCGCCTCGGATGGCAAGCGGTCGCCCGGCGACAGATCGTCTTCGTTGATGATGCTGACGATCGCAGTATAAGCGCGATCGGCCAGCCGCCCCTCTTGCACGGCGCTTCTCTCCATGCCCCTGCCCGGCCTGTTCCGCGGGTCAGACAATGTAGCGGAGCCCCACCAGCATGGCCAGCCTGGCCCCTGTCATGCGCGGATGCCGGACCAGTTGCGCATCGCCGAACAAATTTCCTGACATCGTTGTCCTCCCCGGAAGTCCTCGACTTTTTCTTATGACGCCGCCGTTTCGCACGACCTGTAGGACAGGTTTTTGACTTTCAGCAACAGAAACTGCTTGCCACGGGCTTAATTTGCCGGACATATTGAAAACCTGTCCAACTGATTCTGGAATACCGGAACACGGACGATGGAGGGGATAGCGCGATGAAGGGCACCGTTCAGGAAGCCAGCCACAAGGCGAATGTCTCGGCAGTAATGCCGTGCGCGATCGATGGCATTCGGCTGACACCGACCCAGATCAAAGTGATGCGCGGCGTCCATTCGGGGCAGCTCAACAAGCAGATCGCTTATGAGCTCGGTATCGCCGAAGCCACGGTGAAGGCACACATGACCGCGCTGATGCGCAAGCTCAACGTGCGTAACCG
This sequence comes from Sphingomonadales bacterium, assembly GCA_004173185.1. Taxonomy (GTDB): domain Bacteria; phylum Pseudomonadota; class Alphaproteobacteria; order Sphingomonadales; family Sphingomonadaceae; genus Sphingomonas. The sequence goes on from SEFZ01000006.1 coordinate 170,952, forward strand.
CACCCAGGTCGCGATCGCTGCGCAGACGCTCGCGCTCCACATTTCCTGAACGTCAGATAGCTGCCGCCGCGCGCTGCGCGGTCCACCGATCCCCGGGAGAAGTCGATGAAGGCGTTCCGCCTGTTTTGCCTCGCGCTGCTGCTCGCCCCGCTTCCAGCTTTTGCCGGCTCAACCTCCGTCTATCGCACCGCGCCGAACGATCCCCGCGCCATCACGGTAAAGGGTGTGGGCGACGGCCGTGCCGATGACAGCGCAGCGCTCCAGCAGGCGATCGAGGCTGCGGCGGTCGGCGGGAATGGCGGCGTCGTCTTCCTGCCTTCGGGCCGCTACCGGATCAGCCGGACGATCTTCGTGCGGACCGCGGTGCGCGTCTTTGGGGTCGGCGCGACCCGCCCGGTCATCGTACTGGGTGACGATACACCGGGCTATGGCGCGGGCGTCGCGGCGATGGTGAGCTTCACCGGCGAGGACCAATATCGCGTCGGCAAAGTGCCGGTGCCGCCCCCCACCAGCGTTCCCGCCAATCCCAATATCTTCGATGCCACATCGAGCACCTTCTATTCGGCCATGTCGAACGTCGATTTCGAGATCGGCAAGGGCAATTCCGGCGCCATCGCGGTCCGTTTCCGCGTCGCGCAACATGGCTTTCTGCGCCACATGGATTTCCACATCGGTTCGGGGCTGGCGGGGGTCTACCAAGCCGGAAACGCGTTCGAGAACCTGCGCTTCTATGGCGGACGCTATGGCATCCTGACCGAGAAGACCTCGCCCGCCTGGCAGTTCACGCTGCTCGATTCCGAATTTGACGGGCAACGCGACGCCGCGATCCGCGAGCATGAGGTCGACCTGACTTTGGTCAACGTCGCGATCCGGAACACGCCCGTGGGGATCGAGATCGACCGCGGCTATTCGGATTCGCTGTGGGGCAAGGATGTCCGCTTCGAGAATGTCTCAAAGGCAGCGGTGCTGATTTCGAACGAAGGCAGCGTCTTCACGCAAGTCGGCTTCGACAATGCCGTGGCGAGCAACACCCCGGTGTTTGCCCGCTTCCGTGAGAGCGGCAAGACCATCGCCGGAAAAGGCGCGCGGTATCGCGTCAGCGACTTTTCCTATGGACTCAAGCTGGCCGGTCTCGGCACAACCGGGGAATTCGCCACCGACATCACCATGGCTCCGCTTGGCAAAATGCCCGCGCGGCGCGCACCCGCCATTGCGGCGCTTCCGCGGGTCGCAGACTGGGTGAATATCCGCGATATGGGCGTGAAGGGCGATGACGAGACCGACGACACCGCCGCCTTCCAGCGCGCGATCGACAAGAACCGCGTGCTCTATCTGCCGATGGGCCGCTACCGCGTGACCGACACGCTCAAATTGCGGCCAGACAGCGTGTTGATCTCGCTGCACCCGAGCCTCACCCATGTCTATTTGCCCGACGACAGCCCCGCTTATGTCGGTGTCGGCAGCGCCAAGGCGATGATCGAAAGCGCCAAGGGAGGCAATGCGATCGTCTCCGGGCTTGGGCTCTGGACCGGCGGGGTCAATCCGCGCGCAATTGCCTTGCTGTGGAAAGCCGGCGCGGACTCGATGGTCAACGACGTCAAGATCCAGGGCGGCGGCGGCACCGTGCTGACCAAAGGCAGCCCGCTCCGTTATGGCGATCCCAAGGCGCGCTTCGATGGCCAGCATCCCAGCATCTGGGTCACCGATGGCGGCGGCGGCACCTTTGCGGCGATCTGGTCGCCCAACACCCTGTCCTCGGCCGGCTTCTATGTCTCGAATACCAAGACACCGGGGTTCGTCTACCAGCTCTCGGCCGAGCATCATTACCGTGTCGAGATCGTACTCGAAAATGTCGAGAATTGGGAGTTTCTCGCCCCGCAAACCGAGCAGGAAGTGCGCGACGGGGTGAATGCGATCTCCACCGAATTCCGCAATTCGCGCAACATCCTGTTCGCCAATTATCACGGCTATCGCGTCACCCGTTCGGCCAAGCCGATGGACGCTGCGGTGAAGCTCTACAATTCAAGCGATATCCGTTTCCGCAACGTGCATGTGAACGCCGAAAGCGCCTTTGCCAGCTGCGATGACAAGGGCTGCGGCACCTATGTACGCGCCAGCAAATATCCGTTCGAAAACGCGATCAAGGACATGACGAGCGGGCAGGAAGTGCGCGAGCGCGAGTTCGCCCGGCTCGATTTCGGCGCAAGCCCAGCGCCTGCCCCGCTGCCCGTCTCGGCCGGCGTCGAGAAACTGGCCGATGGCTTTTATTCGATCGCCGGGGCCGCGGTGGATGCGAAGGGCAAGCTCTATTTCATCGATCGCCAGTTCCAGCGCATCCACAGCTGGTCGCCCGACGAGGGCCTGGGCATCGTCGGCGATGCGCCGCTCGATCCGGTCAATCTGGCGATCGACAGATCGGGCCGCCTGATGGTGCTGTCCTCGGCCGGGCACAACGCGACAGTCTACAGCATCGACCCCGCCAAGCCCGGCGACGTGCAGGTGATCGCGCCTACCCCCGCCAAGCCGCGCAGCGATGCCGTCACCGCGTTCCCGGTAAATATGTGGGCCAATGGCGAGTTTGCCGACCGCATCGATCCCGCGACCTATGCCTTCCCGCCGCTCGCCGATTTCTTCCTGCGCGCGATGGAGACGCCCAAGTCACAGGAATATGTCTCCCCCGATGGGTCGCTGGTGCTGCCGGCATATCGCGTGTGGAATCAGGGGCCGGATGACTATCAGGGCTGGCGCTGGTCGGATACGCTCGACACCTATGGCTTCGTCACCGCCGCCCTCGGCAAGCCGGTGTTCCTGACCAACGCGTCGGAAAACCGCACCTATAGCGGGCTGGTGGGTGCGAACGGCACGCTCACTGAGCTCAAGATCGTCGCCGATCGCGGAGGCGAGAGTGTCGCGCGCGATGCCGCCGGCAACCTCTACGTCGCGAACGGCCAGGTCTTCGTCTACGATTCGGCAGGCAAGCTCCTCCGCCGCATCGACGTGCCCGAGCGCCCGTTGCAACTGGTGATCGGCGGACCCGACGGGCGTACGCTCTTCATCCTCGCGCATCACACGCTGTACGCGACGCAGATTTAGCGGAGAGGCATCAATCCAGTTCGATCCACACCGGCGCATGGTCGCTGGTCTTCTCCCAGCCGCGCACGAAGCTGTCGACCTGCGCGGCTTTGAGACGCGCAGCGGCAGGTGGGTTGAGCAGCAAATGATCGATCCGCAGCCCGGCACCGCGCGCATAGGCGTTCCGGAAATAGTCCCAGAAGGTGTAGATCGTCTCGCCCGGATGCAGGTGCCGCAGCGCGTCGAGCCAACCTTGCTCCACTAACCGGAAAAAGGCCGCGCGGACTTCCGGTGCGAACAACGCATCATCGATCCAGCGCTCTGGCTTGTAGACGTCGAGCTCGGTCGGCATCACATTATAATCGCCGGCCAGCACGACCGGCGCATCCGTTCCGATCAATCCCCCGGCATGGACACTCAGCCGCTCCATCCAGCGTAGTTTATAGTCAAACTTCGGTCCGGGCCGGGGATTGCCATTGGGCAGATACAGCCCACCGATCAACACGCCGTTCACGGCCGCTTCGATATAGCGGCTATGATTGTCGTCGGGATCGCCCGGCAAACCGCGCCGCGTCTCGACGGGATCGCTACCGCGCGCGAGGATCGCCACGCCGTTCCAGCTCTTCTGCCCGTGCCATATCGCGCCATATCCAGCTTCGCGTATCGCGGCCTCGGGAAACTTCTCGTCCGGCGCCTTTAGTTCCTGCAGGCACACCGCATCGGGCTGTGTCTCCGCGAGCCAACGCAGCAGCACCGTCAGCCGCCCGTTGATCCCGTTCACATTATAGGTGGCAATCCGCATGCTCGCTTGATGCACAGAGGTTGAATTAAGTTCCGCCGAATTTGGTTAGGCAATTCTCAATCCTCACCCGCTAATCCTCTCGATACGTAAGTAGACAGGGTTTCATGTGAGCGCATTCGGACGACGCAGTGGAATGGGGGGCGGAACGGGCGGACGCCCGGCCTTCGGCGTCGCGCGCCCTATGCAGGGTGGCAGTTCCGCACCGCGCCCGGCAGAGCCTTTGGCACCCGGCGGCGAGCAATTTCCGCCGATCAACGTGCCGCTTCCCGGTGGTGGCAGCGTTCCCGAACCGATGGCCGAGCGCGATCCAGCCGGTGGCAGCCTCGCCAATGCCGATGCGCTTCAGCGACTCGCCGATCGACAGGCTTTGTCCGGCGATGCCGGTAACAGCCGCGTCGAAGGGTTTGAGGCATCGATCCACCGCATCAAGGAACAGGTGCTCCCGCGCCTTCTCGAGCGCGTCGATCCCGAAGCCGCGGCCACGCTCAGCAAGGACGAGCTAGCCGAGGAATTCCGCCCGATCATCGGCGAAGTGCTCGCCGAGTTGAAGCTCACGCTCAATCGCCGCGAGCAGTTCGCGCTCGAAAAGGTGCTGGTCGATGAGCTTCTCGGTCTTGGGCCGTTGGAAGAATTGCTCAGCGATCCGGCAATCTCGGACATCATGGTCAACGGCCCCGAACAGACCTTCATCGAACGCAAGGGCAAGCTCGAGCTCGCCAACATCCAGTTTCGCGACGAAGAACATCTCTTTCAGATCGCGCAGCGCATCTGCAACTCGGTCGGCCGCCGCGTCGATCAGACCACGCCGCTTGCCGACGCCCGCCTGAAAGACGGCAGCCGCGTCAACGTCATCGTGCCGCCGCTGAGCCTGAAGGGCACGGCGATCTCGATTCGTAAATTCTCGGCCAAGCCGATCACGCTCGACATGATGGCCGCAGGCGGATCGATGTCGACGAAAATGGCGACGATGCTCAAGATCGCCGGCGCCAGCCGCTTCAACATCGTTATCTCGGGCGGTACCGGTTCCGGCAAAACCACGATGCTCAACGCTTTGTCGAAGATGATCGACCCCGGCGAGCGCGTGCTGACGATCGAGGACGCCGCCGAGCTTCGCTTGCAGCAGCCGCATTGGCTGCCGCTCGAAACGCGCCCGCCCAACCTTGAGGGTCAGGGCGAAATCACGATTCGCGATCTGGTGAAAAACTCGCTGCGTATGCGCCCGGATCGTATCATCCTGGGCGAAATTCGTGGCTCCGAATGTTTCGATCTGCTCTCGGCAATGAACACCGGCCATGATGGCTCGATGTGCACGCTCCACTCCAACAGCCCTCGCGAATGCCTGGCGCGTATGGAGAACATGGTGATGATGGGCGACATCAAGATGCCCAAGGAAGCGATCAGCCGCCAGATCGCAGATTCGGTCGATCTGATCATCCAGGTGAAGCGTCTGCGCGACGGTTCGCGCCGCATCACCAACATCACCGAAGTGATCGGCATGGAAGGCCCCGTCATCGTGACGCAGGAGTTGTTCAAGTTCGAATATCTCGACGAGAGCGCGGACGGCAAGATCATCGGCGAATACCGCTCGATGGGTCTGCGCCCCTATACGCTTGATAAGGCCAAACAATATGGCTTCGATCACGCGATGCTCGAGGCCTGCCTCTAAGACCGAAACCGCGCTAGGCTGGCCCGATGCTCGCTTTCCTCGCTCTCGCCATCCAGGAACCCGTGCTCGCGCCAGACAGCGAAGCCCGCTGGGTGCCGTTCGAGCTGACTGCATCGAACCAGATCCGCTTCACGATGCAGGCCGGCGGGCGCGAGGCCATGGCCGTGCTCGATACCGGCATCAGCACCACCGTCGTCTCGCGCAGCTTTGCAGATGGGTTGCGCCTCAAACATATTCAAAGTGGGCGCGCCGCGGCGATTGGCGGCGCTATTCCGGTGGATCTGGCGGAAGCACCGCGCTTGGCCTTGGGCGGACTGAGTCGGGTTGGCGGGCGAGTTATCGTTACGGAAATGCCGGCGCTCGCGGGCCTCGCGGCGGATATCTATGTCGGCTCCGATCTGCTCGGCTGCTGCGCGCTCGATATCGATTATGCCGCGCGCCGCTTCCGTATCCTGCAAAGCGGCCGCATGCCCTTTACTGGTGACACCGCGCCGCTCGCCCGCACCCGTATCGGGGTGTTCGTCACCGAATTCACGCTGGGTGGCCGCCGGCTGCGCCCGATCCTTGTCGATACTGGCGACGGATCTTCGCTGACTCTTACCAGCCAGAGCTGGGCGATATCGCGCCCGCCGGGCATTCGGATCACGACCACGCTCGGCTTTGGTGCGGGCGGTCCGCTGGTCAGCGACGCCGCGGTCCTGCCGGGCATCACGCTTGGCGGCAAAGCCACTGGCGAAGCCGAAGTCCGCATCGAAGCCGCGGGTGGCTTTTCGCAAGCCGCGGGCACTGCGGGCCGGATCGGCACCGGGATGTTGCTGCGGTATCGCGTGCTGCTCGACCCCCGCGCCGGTCGGATGATCCTGTCGCCCGATCCTGCGGCAGTCACCCATGTGGTGCGCTCGACCAGCGGCATGCTGCTCAATTACACGCTCGGCACGCTTGAAGTGCTCCACGTCATGCGCGGTTCCCCCGCCGAACAGGCCGGATTCAAGCCCGGCGAGCGCATCTGCACTGCAGACGGCATGCCGGTACGCACCGATGTCGAGGATGATGGCCGCATCGAATGGACGGTCGGCGCGCCGGGACGCGTTGTCCGCCTCGCGGATTGCGAGGGTCGCGAGCGCTCGATCACGCTCCGATTATTCTACTAGGGTCTCTTATCGGACATGTAGCGCGACGCTGGTGAGGATCAGTGCGGAGAGCAACGCCAGCACCTGGATCAACGGCCACGAAATCAGCCCGATCCGGTCCAGATCCACGCGCCGTTTTCGGCGGCGCTCGCCGAACATGGCGACCACTGCCACCAGCAACGCGACTCCCACGCTCGTCCACAATTCCTGTTGCATCGAGCGCCTGTTTCCCCGCATCTGCCCGAAGCATATCTAGGGAGAGAAGACCGATGCGCCAGACCTACCCTCTATTTGCCGCCGGAATCGCGATACTCACCGTCGCCGGCGCTGCGATCGCAAACGCTCCCGTCACTGCCCCGCAGGATAAGGCCATCGAGGCAGCGGTTGGCCATCCGGGCCGCGTCGCCGCCAATCGCACGCGTGACCAATATCGTCACCCGGTCGAGACCCTGCGCTTCTTCGGTGCCAAGCCTACCCAAACCATCGTCGAGATCTGGCCCGGCGGCGGCTGGTACACCCAAATCCTCGCGCCGCTGACCCAAGGCAAGGGTGCCTATTATGTCGTGGGGCCGAACCCTGACAGTCTGCGGACGGTCCGCGCGTTCGGGGTCGCGGACAAGGACACTTTCGGCCACCTCAAAGAGGCTATCTTCCCAGCCTTCGCTCCCACCGATACCCGCGTGCCCGATGGCAGTGTCGATCTCGTCCTGACGTTCCGCAACGTGCATAACTGGCGGATGGGCTCGCAGCGGCCCGACAAGCAGGATTACTCGCCCGAAGCCTTCAAGCAGATGTTCGCGATGCTCAAGAAGCGAGGCACGCTCGGCATCGTCGATCACCGCCTGCCCGAAAGTGCCAGCGCCGAACGCGAGCGGAGCAGCGGCTATATCAAGGTCTCTACGATCAAGAAGCTCGCCGCCGATGCGGGTTTCAAGTTCGTCGCGTCTTCCGAGGTCAATGCCAACCCCAAGGACCCGGCCGACTGGCCCAACGGCGTCTGGACGCTTCCGCCTACCCTCAGCCAGAAGGAAGTCGGTCGCGACAAGTATATCGCAATCGGCGAAAGCGACCGGATGACGCTTAAATTCATCAAGCCCTGAGGTAAATTCATCAACGGCTCACGGTTAACCGCGCTCTCCACTGCGAATTAACCGTTTTCAGCTTAGCCTGCATGCATGCCGCGCCGTATCCGATCTCTGCTGTCCATCCTCCGCGAGGAAGTGGATAATTATGCCGCCACCAGCGAAGAGATTGCGACGCGCACAAACCTGCTTGCGCTGAACGCTGCGATCGAAGCCGCGCGCTCGGGCGAGGCCGGGCGCGGCTTTTCGGTCGTCGCGCAGGAAGTGAAGGCGCTGGCGCAGCAGGCGCGCGGCGCATCCCATGAATTCCGCTCCGAAGTCGGCGAACGGCTCACGCTGGGCGCAGGCATTGCCGATGAGATGGTCGCCGAGATCGAAGGCAGTCGCCTGGTCGAACTGGCGCAAGCGCTGATCCAGAATGTCACCCGCCAGCTTTACGGGCGCAGCCTCGATCTGCGGATGATCGCAACCGACGCCGAACTGGTCGCCGCCACGCTTGATCCTTCGCCCGAAAATCTCGCCGCGGCACAGGCCCGGCTGGAACTGCTCACCGCAACTTCACCGTATTACGTCAACGCGTTCATCGTAGATGCCGAAGGGCGCGTAACAGTCTGCTCAAATCCGCTGGCCCGCGTGCGCCAGACCAACCTCTCCGATGCGGTCCAGTTCCGCAAAGCCATGGCAAGCTGGCGACCGGCCGACTGGTTCACCGATGCGGTGTGGCAAAATCCATGGTCGGATAACCGCGCCGTGCTGATCTTCGTCACGGGCATCCGCGCACGCGGAGCTGAGGGCGTGCCCGCCGGCGCTTTCTATCTGGAGTTTGACTGGGAGAGCCACATCCAGGCGATGATCGCCGATCGCTCGCTATTCGGTGAGTTGGATTGGGCGCGCACCCGGATCAGCATCGTCGATCAGTCGGATCGCGTCGTCGCCGATTCATCGGGCTCGCGTTATGGCGAGATCGTGCCCCTGCCCGCCAATGCAGTGCGCGGCGCGGAAGTACGCGGCGAATCGACTGTCGCCTTCGCCACCGCACAGGATTATCTGGGGTTTGACGGCCTCGGCCTGCGCTGCGTCATCGAACAGAAGATGCTGAGCGCCGACGAGATCGACGCGGCATTGGGTGGGCTAAGGGCGCGCGCCGCGCGCCGTTAGCGCTTACTTGCCGAGCTTCTCGATCTTGTCCTGAAGCCGCGCTAGTTCGGCCTTCAGCGCCGCTACGTCATCGCCGCCTTCTGCTGCTGCCGGAGTCTCGGGCGTAACACCCGGCATGCCGGGCATTCCTGGCATCCCCGGCATCTGGCCCGGCTTGAACGCGCCGGCTGCTGCTTCGAACATTGCCATATTGCGCTTGGCCATCTCGGCGAAGGGCGAGTTGGCAAATGCGCCTTCGACCGCAGATTTGAACTGCTCCTGATTGCGCCGAAAGCTATCCATCGAGGCATCAAGATAGCCCGGCACCATCGCCTGCATCGAATCGCCATAGAGCGAGATCAGCTGGCGCAGGAAGTTAACCGGCAGCATTTGCGAGCCGCGCGATTCCTCTTCCATGATAATCTGGGTCAGCACATTATGCGTAATATCTTCGTCGCTCTTGGCGTCTACCACCTTGAAGTCGCGGCCTTCGCGCGTCATCGCCGCCAGATGGTCGAGCGTGATATAAGACGAAGTCTCGGTGTTATAGAGACGACGGTTCGCATACTTCTTGATGATGACCGGTCCGTTGCCAGGTGCTGATTTCTTCATGGGAACCCCGTCAGTGACTGAAAGCCACCTAACATCGTTTCATGCCGCATCGCAACACGGGCCACGTCCTCTGCCGCTGTTTCTTTCGTTGTTGCGCAGCGAAACCGCAGCATCGCCTGAGCGAAGGCTCGCTGCACTTGCCGGGTTAAAGGCATATCAGGAGGCTGAGCGCCCGCCAGAGCGCGTGCTACCCGCCGCTATCGCCGAGTCGGGCCGCGCGCGACTGCGCGATTATGGGGGTTCGGGGCCATCGGTGGTGTTCGTGCCTTCGCTGATCAATCCGCCCTTCGTGCTCGATCTCGCCGACGATAATTCGATGCTGCGCTGGCTCGCGACGCAGGGGCTGCGGCCACTGCTGGTCGATTGGGGCTGCCCCGGGCCGGAAGCCTATGCCGAGGGCCTCGATCATCATATCGAGAAGCTGTTGCTGCCGCTGATCGACTCGCTCGAAGAACCGCCTCTACTGGCGGGATATTGCCTTGGCGGCACGCTGGCGCTCGCAGCAGCATCGCTGCGCCCGGTGCGCGGAGTCGCGACAATTGCTGCCCCCTGGCGCTTCGCGCGCTATGGCGATCTCGCACGTGCAGCCATTGCGGCGCAGTGGGATGCGGCGCTGCCCGCCTGCGAAGCGCTGGGCCTCGTGCCGATGGAAGTACTGCAATCGGGCTTCTGGCAACTCGATCCCGCGCGGACCGTTGCCAAGTTCGAGAAATTCGCCGCGATGCAACCCGGCAGCGCGCAGGCACGCACCTTCGTCGCGCTTGAAGATTGGGCCAATGGCGGCGCCCCGCTCACGTATGCGGTCGGTAAACAGATGTTCGAACGCTTCTTTGCCAGCGACCGCCCCGGCAGCGGCCGCTGGTGGGTCGGCGGGACGCGCATCGTCCCGACCCGCCTCGCCTGCCCCGCAACGGAGTTCATCTCGGCCACCGACCGCATCGTCCCCGCCGCCAGCGCGGTCGGACTACTCGGCAGCACTACGCTGCGCTCCGGCCATGTCGGCATGGTCGTCGGTGGGCGCGCGCAAGCGCAACTCTGGGAGCCGCTGCGCGACTGGCTAATTGCCGCAGCGCACACTAGATAGCCGCCAACGAATTCAGCCGGAGTCGAACCATGTCCGATATCGTCATCACTGCCGCCAAGCGCACCCCCGTGGGCAGCTTCCTCGGCGCATTCGCCACCACGCCCGCGCACGAACTCGGCCGCATCGCGATCGAAGCCGCGCTCGAACAGGCCGGCGTGAAGGGCGAGGAAGTCAGCGAAGTGATTCTGGGGCAAGTGCTCACCGCCGCACAGGGCCAGAACCCTGCTCGTCAGGCTTCGATGGCGGCCGGCGTTCCCAAGGAAGTGCCTGCATGGGGCGTCCAGCAGGTCTGCGGCTCGGGCCTCCGCGCGGTCGCGCTCGCGTATCAGGCAGTCAAGACCGGCGACGCCACGATCGTCGTCGCGGGCGGTCAGGAGAGCATGTCACTGTCCAACCACGCACAGGCGCTGCGCGGCGGCACCAAGATGGGTGACGTTAGCCTTGTCGATACGATGATCAAGGACGGCCTGACCGACGTGTTCAACGGCTATCATATGGGTATCACCGCCGAGAACCTCGCCGAGCAATATCAGGTGTCACGCGTCGAGCAGGACAGCTTCGCCGTCGCCAGCCAGAACAAGGCCGAAGCTGCGCGCGCGGCCGGCAAGTTCAAGGACGAAATCGCACCGGTCACGATCAAGGGCCGCAAGGGCGACACCGTGGTCGATCAGGATGAATATATCCGCGCCGGCGCGACCATCGAAGGCGTCGAGGGTCTGCGCCCCGCCTTCAAGAAGGACGGCACCGTCACCGCCGCCAACGCATCGGGCCTCAACGATGGCGCAGCCGCGCTCGTCGTGATGACCCGCGAAGAAGCCGAGAAGCGCGGCGCGCCTATTTTGGCGGTCATCAAGAGCTGGGCATCGGCTGGGGTCGATCCCTCGATCATGGGCATCGGCCCCGTCCCCGCCTCCAAGGCGGCACTCGCCAAGGCAGGCTGGACCATCGCCGATCTCGACCTGATCGAAGCCAACGAAGCCTTTGCGGCGCAGGCGCTGTCGGTCGGCAAGGAGCTCGGCTGGGACGCTGAGAAGGTCAACGTAAACGGCGGCGCGATCGCCATCGGCCACCCGATCGGAGCCTCGGGTGCCCGCGTCCTCACCACGCTGATCTACGAGATGCAGAAGCGCGACGCCAAGAAGGGTCTCGCTACTTTGTGCATCGGCGGCGGCATGGGCATCGCGATGTGCATCGCCCGCGATTGATCGCTTCTGGTCGTTGCCCGGGCATCTGAGGCCCGGTCGCAAGTTAAGAAAGATAGCGAGCCACTACCGCCTTCCGAATGCTTCGGAAGGGCAGTGCTGGCCCGGTGTCGCCATTGCACAGCACGGCAAAGGTCGTGCGCGATTTTGTGTAGGTCTGTAGCAAGGCGGCGAAGCCGTTGATCGCGCCATAGTGCAGGATGTTCGCGTTGGGCTCGCTTGGGCCGGAGACCAACAGCCCACAGGCATATTCCACGTCGCCATAACCGGCATCCCCGGGCGAAAAGCGGTTCGTGCCGCTCGGACGACCATTCCTCAAGCGGCCCGGCGTCAACATCAGATCGGTATGCGCACGGTCGAACAACCTGTGGCCGAGCAGTGCATCATGCCAGCGGCATAGATCGATCGCAGTGCCGCGCATCGCACCGGCGCCGCCCGCTTGCGAAACGTCCAGATAGGCCGCGTTCTCGAATGGCACGGTACGACCCTCCACCGGGCTATAGCCAGATACGCGGCCGGTAACGATCTCGCTTGGCTTGTCGATGGCGAGAGAAGCCAAACCAAGCGGCGCGAACACCAATTCCGACATGGCTCGATCGAACGGCATATTGGTCACGCTCTCGATGATCGCGCCGAGGACTATGTAATTGGCGTTGCTGTAGAGCCATGCGGTGCCCGGATCGAAGTCGAAAGGCTTTGGCTGGCGCGCGACGTGGTTGGCCAACTCGATCTGGGTCTTCGCGGGCATTGCGACGGATGAGCCGGCCTCACCTCCCTCATCACTGTGCAGCCCCGCCGTATGGTTCATCAGTTCCAGCAGCGTGAAGGGTTTGAGCGCCTTGAAGCCCGGCAGATAGGTTGCCGCATGTGCGCGCACGTCCAGGCGACCCAGCGAGGCAAGCTTGATTATCGCGGCGGCGGTGAACTGCTTTGTCAGGGATGCCAGCCGGAATATGGATTTTTCCGATATCGCCGACTGTGTTTCAAGGTTCGCCATTCCGAAACCCTGCGAGACGCGAAGGGTGCCTGCCTGGCCGATAGCTACGGACACACCCGGGCACGCATGCGCATTGATTGCCTCTTCAACTGCTAGCGCAACTGCGGCGTCGGCGACCGCTGGTGTCGAAGATTGCGCGCTGGCGGGCAGGGCTGTCAAAGTGGCACCAACCGCAATCACATTCCGCCGCGAAAGCATTTCCAAGCTCCTCGTCACCGCATGAGAGACAGCTCGTATCTTGTAACGGGAACAGCGGCAAACAGGGTCGCCTCACGACCAATGCAGCGCTCGAACCGGAAGCTCAGCCCCAAACCCGATCGAACCGCGGCCCCAGCCCGGTGATCAGCTCATATTGCGAAAGCCCGCTCAGCGCAGACGTCTCCGGCAGCGCGTAATCGAGCGACACCCAGTCGCCCTCGGCCAGCCCCGGCATATCCCCCACGTCCACCGCGATCATGTCCATCGATACGCGCCCGATCACCGGCAGCTTCACGCCGTCGGCGCGCGCTGAGCCCTTGTCAGAGAAGCAGCGCAGATAGCCGTCCGCATAGCCGATATTGACGGTCGCCACGTCCATGTCGCGCGGCGCGCGGAAAGTGGCGTTGTAGCCGACAACTTCGCCAGCCAGCACGCTGCGGCGCTGGATGATCTGTGCCTCGGGCGTCACCACTTGCTGGATGCTGGCATGCGCCTCGCGCTGGCGCCCGCCATAGAGCGCGATCCCCGGCCGGGTCAGGTCAAAGGCATAGTCCGCACCCAGCGCGATCCCAGCCGAATTGGCGAGGCTCATACGCTTGGCCGAGGTCTGGCCGCGCAGCGCCGCGAACCGCTCGCGCTGCGTCTCGTTCATCGCGACATCCTCATCGGCGCAGGCCAGATGGCTCATCAGCGTTTCGATCTCGAGCCCGTCCAGCGACTCCACCTCAGCCAGCGCAATACCCAGCCGGTTCATGCCTGTATCGACCATCACGTCGCACGCCGCGCCGCCGGCCTCGCGCCACAGCGCCACTTGGCCCATCGAATTGAGCACCGGCCGCACATTCGCGGGCCGCTCGCTCGCCAGGTCCTCGCGCCGCACCCCGTGCAGCACCGAGACGGACACGCCCAGATCGGCAATCGCCCGCGCCTCAGCCCAGTTCGCCACGAAGAAATCGCGGCATCCCGCCGTCGTCAGCCGCTTGACGACTTCGCGCGCGCCCAGCCCATAGCCATCGGCCTTGACCGCCGCGCCGCACGCCGCGCTCCCGCTCAGGCGGGCAAGCAGTTTCCAGTTCGCGACGAGCGCATCAGGGTTCAGGCGAAGTCGAAGAGGGGCGGTATCACTCACGCGCTGTCGATAGCCAGCGTGTGCCGCTGCGTCGATAGCCTCAGGGCATCTTCCACCGCGAAAGCGCTGCGCGATATCCCGGTCCCGGATCGCGCGCGAGTTCGCCCAGCCGCTTCGCGACCACCGGATCGGCAAGCAGCGACGTCAGCGCCGCATGCTCTACCGAAGTCACCTTGCGGCCATTGGCGCCCAGCGCCTTGATCCGAACCATATCGAGAAGCAGGTCGGCGCGCTCGTCCTCATCGTCCATCAGCGCAAGGATTTCCGTGCGCAACACCGCGCGATCCGTGCCGCAGGTCGCCGCGATCCGCACCGCTCCACTGTTACCGGTATAGTCCTTTATCACCGCTTGAAGCGCCTGCTGCCCGGCCCGGTCGCCCCCGCGCAGCTGCGCACATCCGCGAAGTGCCGCGAAATAGCCGCGCGCTGCGGGCGAATCCAACACATTCGAGCCCGGCACATATTTGTCGAGCAACGCCAGCGCCTCGCCCGGCTTGCCATAGATGATCATCCAGCGCGCAAGATTCGGGATCACGTTCCACAGGCTTGACGTTTTCTCGGGCGATCCCCCGTCAAGCAGTTTGCGGAACGCTGCGGTCACCACGGCTTCGCGCATCTCTCCCGCTGCGTTGCGCATATCGGCCATCCGCACCGCCGCCCGGCCTTCGTCATATAGTTCGTCCGTCGCGAGCGCGGGATCAGCCATCGCCTTGGCCAGCAGCGCGATGCCCTCGTCCAGTCCCCCGGTTACCGTCAGCGCATAGGCCAGCCCGGTGGCGGTATCGATATTTGGCCTGGCGACATAGCCCTGCCGCACCTTGTGGACGAACGCGACGCGCAGCGCCTCAAGATTGCCACCGGTCTGGCGCTCGATATCGCCCCAGATCTTCTCATAGCGGCGATCCACCAGCATCTTGAGCACGTCGTCCGGATCGAGCACTGCGGGGATGCCCTCGCGCGCTTTCTCGATCTCGCCGCGCGCCAGGCGCTTGGCGATCACGTCGCGCATCAGGCCCGAATAAAATCCCGGATCCTCGCTGCCGCACGCCGTGCCGATCAACGTTTCGATCAGCGCGGCGCGAACATCATCGAGCTCGCGCTCATAGCCCATCACCCGCAATTGGGTGCGGATCTCGCCATTGGCGGTCGTGTCGCATTGCTGGACCCAGCGCGGATCGCTGCGGATCGCCTCCACCATCATCCGGTAGCCCGGCTCCCTCTTGCCCTCGGCGAGCAACAGCCCACTATAGGCCATGCTCGCGATCGACTGGCCGGGCAGGCCGGTGCGGCATTCCTCGATAGCAATACGCGCCTTGGCCTTGTCGAAACCCAGCATCCCCTGGCCGTAGTTGCAATTGAGGAAGGCGCGGAACGGCGTCGCGCGTGGCAGCATCGCGATCGCCTGTTCGGCATAAGCAAGCCCGCCCGGGTGGTCGCCCCGACGATGCGCCTGATCGGCCAATCGCAATAGCGGGAAAACCACTTCCTCGTCCTTGGTCGGGCGAAACTCGGCGGGCCAGTTCTGCGCCAGTGCCGGCGCCGCCACCAGCAGCGCCAATGCGAGCAACAAGGCCTTCATGCGTGCTCCTCCTTCAAGCCCCAGATCGTCACCACCAGCGCCATCGCCACCACCGCAAATGTATACCAAAGCCCCGAATAGGGATCGCCGGTCTTCACCACGAGCGACTGGCTGATAAAGGGCAGGAAGCCGCCGAAATAGCCGGTGCCGAGATGATAAGGGATCGACATCGAAGAGTAACGGATGCGCGGCGGGAACATCTCGCTGAGCAAGGCCGCGACCGGGCCATAGGTCGCGCCGGATAGCGCCATCAGCACGAGGATTGCCGCCACCATGATCGCGATGTTCTTCGCTGGCGGCACGCTCGGCTTGAGGTCATACCCCGCTGCCGCCAGCGCTGCGTCGAGCCCGACGGCGCTGGTATCTGTCACTCTGGTTCCACCCACCGTCACGTCGATCGCCGAAGCCTCGGCCTTGGTATAGGCCACGCCCTTCCTCGCGAGATGCTCGAGCACGCGCCCGCATTCGTCCTTCTGCTTCGCCGCGAACGGATCATAAGCGCATTCCGGCCCGGAGATGACGACCGGCGCGCGCACCGCCGCTGCCGCCAGCCTCGGATTGGCCTGACTGCCGATCACCCAAAAGGTCGGGAAGAGCAGGACGAGCGTCAGCGCATAGCCCCAGACGATCGGTTTCTTGCGCC
This sequence comes from Sphingomonadales bacterium, assembly GCA_004173185.1. Taxonomy (GTDB): domain Bacteria; phylum Pseudomonadota; class Alphaproteobacteria; order Sphingomonadales; family Sphingomonadaceae; genus Sphingomonas. Next base: position 187,285 of record SEFZ01000006.1, read on the forward strand.
CGATCCTGTCCGAGAGCGATCCGAAATAGATGAAGAACACCAGTCCACCGAGCGCCGATCCGCCGGTGATCAATTGGGCTGCCGTGGCATCGACGTGCATCTGCTGCTGGAGGAACGACAGCACCGAGAACATCGCGGTGTACCAGATCACGGTAAGCCCCGCCGCGATGCCAAACAACGCGACCAGAAGCCGCTTCCAGTTTCCGGGATAGGTAAAGCTCTCGGTGAACGGGTTCTTCGCAGTCTCGCCGGCGGCCTTCATCTGCTTGAACACCGGGCTCTCGGAGAGCTTGAGGCGCATCCACAGCGAAATCGCGAGCAGCAGGATCGAGAAGAGGAACGGCAGACGCCAGCCCCATTCGCTCCAGGTCTCGGCCGACATCGGCGTCTTGAAGCCCAGCACGACGATCAGGCTCAGGATGAAGCCGCCCACCACGCTCGCCTGGATGAAGCTGGTGTGGAAGCCCGCGCGTTTGCCCGGCGAATGCTCGGCGACATAGATCGCCGCCCCGCCATATTCGCCGCCAAGCGCCAGCCCCTGCGCGATGCGGAGCAGCAGGATCAGGATCGGTGCCGCGATGCCGATCGCCGCATAGCTCGGCACCAGCCCGATTCCCGCAGTGGCGATGCCCATCAGTGTGATAGTGACGAGGAAGGTATATTTGCGGCCCAGCTTGTCGCCCAGAAAGCCGAACAACACCGCGCCCAGCGGCCGGAACCCGAACCCCACTGCAAAGGTCGCCCAGGCGAGCAGATCGCCCAGCACCGGATTGTCCGCCGGGAAGAAAGTGCGCCCAAGGATGCCGGTGGTGGTCAGCGTTCCCCAGATAAAGAAATCATACCATTCGAAGACCGTGCCCAGCGAAGACGCGCCGATCACCAGCCGCATTTCTTTTGCGCTGGGTTCCGCTCCTACGGTTGCCATTCTTCAGCCCTCCCCACGGCCTTTTGGAAACCTTAGCGCGCCCGCGAAAAGCAGCAAGGCTGACAATCCGTTCATCTTCAGTGCATCCTTTGATTAGCACAGCTGCAAAAAATCAGACACAAAGCCGGCACAAAGGGGGGCATGGGGATGAGTCGGGTATTTGCACTGGCGGGGACTGCGCTTGCCGCATGGCCGTGCATGGCGGAGGCGCAGGAATCGTCCGCACAATCGTCCGCGCCCTCGCCCGCCGCCGCTGCGTCCAATACGGCGCAGACCGGCATTATCACCTACCCGCCCGAATTTTTTGCCAGCTCCAGCCCCAACACTGCATTCGAGATGATCCAGCGCGTCCCCGGTTTCGGGCTCGACACCGGCAATTCCGAAGCACGCGGCCTTGCCGGTGCGCAGGGCAACGTCCTGATCGACGGCAGCCGCCCTTCGTCCAAGACCGATGATCTCTTCGAGATCCTGCACCGTATCCCGGCCGCCAGCGTCGAACGGATCGAGCTGATCCGCGGCGGCGCGCCCGGCATCGATATGCAGGGCCGCTCGGTGATCGCCAATGTCGTGCTGAAGCGTGACGCGAGCAGCCAAATGGCGCTGGAAACCAACGCCTATTTCTACCGTGACGGCTATGTTGGCCCGTCGATAAAGGCCCAATATTCGCGCCGGGAGGGCGAGCAACTCACCGAAGTCGCTTTCTCCGCAACCACCGATCGCACCGGCGCCACGGCGCAGGGCAATCGCACCCGCTACGATGCAGCCAGCGTGCCGATCCAGCAGGCCGATCTCGATCTGTGGGATCGCTATCGCGACGCCAGCGTGCGCGGCTCTATCCTGCGCCGGTTCGGCGGCGGCAAGTTGCGCGTCAACGCGCTGCTCGATTACGCCAACACCAACAATGCGCAGGACATCACGATCCTGTCCGGCGCGGGCTTCAATGACCATAATCAGGACGTGAACCATACGTGGAGCGGCGAGTTCGGCGTCAACTGGACCAAGGCGCTCGGCCCCCGCACCGAACTCAATCTGGTCGCCCTCCAGCGCGGATCGCGCGAGCGCTATGATTCATCCAGCTATAATGGCGGTGGGGCGACTTCCGAATTCGACGAGGACTCGCTGGGCGGCGAGAGCATCGTGCGCGGCACGCTCAAGTTCCGGCAGAGCGATCGCTGGTCGTTCGAGGGGGGCGGCGAGGCTGCGTATAATTTCCTCGATAACGCCAGCACCTACAGTCAGAACGGCGCCCGCGTGTTGCTGCCCAATGCGCAGGTGCGGGTCAGCGAACTGCGCGGCGAAGTCTTCGGTCAGGGTACGTTTCGCCCCTCCTCTTCGCTCACCCTCGAAGCCGGGCTCAAGGTGGAGCAATCGACGATCAGCCAGTCGGGCGACACCGACAAGGCCAAGTCCTTCGTCTACCCCAAGCCTCGCGCCCAGCTCACCTGGGTGCCCGGCACTGGCCACCAGATCCGGCTGCGCGCCGAGCGCTCGGTCGGCCAGCTCAATTTCGGCGATTTCTCGGCCTCGACGGAGATCAACCTCGGCACTGTAGCGGGCGGCAATGCTGATCTCGAGCCGCAGAAACAGACCATTTTCGAAGCCGTGTATGAGCGCCGCTTCTGGGGCAAGGGCGCAGTGGAGCTTACGCTTCAGCATATCGAGATCGACGATGTTATCGACATCATCCCGCTGGTTGGCGGGTTCGATGCGGTCGGCAATATCGGCAGCGGCACGGTCAATCTCGCACAGGCGCGGATCACCTTGCCGTTTGACAAGATCGGCATCGCCAATGCGCTGCTTCAGGTCCGCCTCGCCGCGCAAAAGTCCGATGTCACCGATCCGCTAACCGGCCAGCACCGACGCTTGTCGCGCGAAATCGCCTTTGGTTGCGGCGTTTCGTTCAATCACGATCTGTCGGGCGGAAAATTCTCGTACGGCTTCGAACATGGCTGCAATCAGGACAAATGGACCGCCTATCGCGTCCGCGAGGTCCGCACGCTCGACAATGATCCGTTCGTGTCGATCTACGGCCAATGGAAGCCCAATCCGAAGCTCACCGTGCGTGTCGATCTCGGCAATCTGACCAATATAAAGCTGGTCAATGGCCGTGAGGTGCACGCAGGCCCGCGCAATACCACCCCGATCGCGTTCAACGAGCAACGCGCGATCCGGCAGGGGCAGTATCTGTTCCTGCAACTGCGCCACGTGCTTTAGCGGAGGCTAGGCTCCCGCCGCGGTCAGCCGAGCCAGTTGATCGGGCGAAAGCACCACATTCCAAGCCCCGGCCAGTTCGTTCATCTGCGTGAGGCTGGTCGCGCTGGCGATCGGCGCGGTAATCGCAGGCTGCGCTGCCAGCCACGCCAGCGCGATCTGCGCCAGGCTCGCGCCGGTTTCCGCCGCCACTGCGTCCAGCGCCACCAGCACTGCGCCCTTGCTCTCAAGCAACGCACCCATCCGCCCGCCGCGCACCGACTGGCCGAGATCGTCCACACTTCGATATTTGCCGGTCAGAAACCCCGAAGCCAGCCCGTAATAGGGCACCACCCCGATATTCTCCGCCACGCACAGATCCTGCAACGCGCCTTCGAACTTGTCGCGACTGACCAGATTATATTCGGGTTGCAACACTTCGTAGCGCGGCAGTCCGTCGCGCGCCGCCACATCGAGCGCGGACTTCAAGCGCTCGGCAGAGAAGTTCGACGCACCCAGCGCCCGAACCTTTCCGGCATCGATCAGCTTGCCGAACGCCGCCAGCGCGTCTTCCTGAGACACCGCCTCGTCATCCTGATGCGCGAAATACAAATCGATCGTCTCGACCCCAAGGCGCTTGAGCGATGCCTCGCATGCTGCGGCAATCCGCGCGGGTGCCAGCTTCTCGCCCCCTTCGCCCGGCAACATGCCGACTTTAGTCGCAATTTGCATCCGCTTGCCCGAAGCCTTGAGCCATTCGCCGATCACCGTCTCGGATTCACCGCCCGTGTGCCCCGGCACCCAGGCCGAATAGACATCGGCGGTATCGACCATCGTCCCGCCGGCATCGGCGAATGCGTCGAGCACCCGAAAGCTCGTTGCCTTGTCCGCGGTCCAGCCGAACACATTGCCACCCAGCACCAGCGGCGGCGTGGTCAGCCCGCTACCACCCAGCGGCCGCGCGGCGCTCATTGTGCCACCTCGTTGCCGTCCATCGCGTTGAGGTCGATCGAAGCCGCCGCCTGATCGAGTTCGCGATCCTCGCTGCTCGCAGGGCCGCCTCCGCACGCGGCCAAAGCAAGCAACAGCAGCAGCGGCGCGGCCCGCAGCATCACTCCATGATCTCGTTGGCGTCACCACCTTCGTCGGTTGCAGGCACTGCCGCATAGCTGTTCTCTGCCGCGCCGAACGCTGCGTTCTCCGCCGCGTTCACGTCGCTCACCGCTTCGCCCATCGTGTTGCTGTCGCCACCGATCGATTCATTGGCTTCGGCCGCTTCGTTCGCAGCCTTTTTTCCGCACGCCGAGAGGCCGAGCACCGCAACCGCGGCGAGGGGGAGGAAGAGAGCATTGCGCATGATTTTCCTTTCGGATTTCCGAGTTGTCACCGGACTAACCGGCCCAGCTTCCCCGGCGCAACCCAAACCGTCTTTCAAAGAGCTAGATTGACCTGATATAAAGATATCTTTATATCTATATCCACACCATGAATCAGGCCCTCGCCATCTTCCGCGCCCTCGCGGATTCTACTCGGCTGCGCATCCTTGCGCTGCTCCGGTCGATGGAGCTGTCGGTCGGCGAACTGGCGCAGGTACTTGGGCAAAGCCAGCCGCGCGTTAGCCGCCACGTCAAGATTCTGTGCGATGCGGGCATGGCCGAGCGCCGCAAGGAAGGCAGCTGGGTGTTTGTCGCGCTTGGAGCCGACGATAAGGTCAAGCCGATCCTGGCTGCGCTCGATAGCTGGGGCGAAGCCGATCACTGGACGGTCGCCGACGAAGCGCGCCTCGCCGCCGTCCGCGCCGATCGCGCCAGCGCCGCCGCCGATTGGTTCGAAACCAATGCCGGCGAATGGGACGCGATCCGGTCACTCCATGTCGCCGACAGCGAAGTCGAAGCCGCCATGGCCCGCGCATTGGGCGATGCACCGATTGGGGTTCTGATCGATATCGGCACCGGCACCGGTCGCATGCTCGAATTGTTCGCGCCGCAATCCGATCATGCGCTGGGCATCGATCGCTCGTCCGAAATGCTGCGCCTCGCGCGCGCCAAGCTATCCGAGCGCGGCCTAGCAAATGCGGAGCTGCGGCAGGCCGATCTTTACGCGCTTCCGCTCAACGCCGGTGCCGCCGATGCGGCGATCCTTCACCACGTGCTCCATTTCGCGCAGCAGCCCGGTGCCGCGATCGGTGAGGCCGCCCGCGTGCTCGCGCCCGGCGGCCGCTTGCTCATCACCGATTTCGCGCCGCATGAGCGCGAGGAGCTCCGGTCGCGCGACGCACATACCCGTCTGGGCTTTTCCGACGAGCAGGTCCTTGGCTGGTTCGAAGTCCACGGCCTCGCGCCGGTACAGGTCGAAACGCTCAAGGGCGGCGAACTCACAGTGAAACTATGGCTCGGGCGCAAAATCGGCGAGCAAGGCAAGGAAGTGAAAGCGGCATGACTGAAGTGAACCCGTTGGCGGCTCCGCTCTTCGCGGACGTGGCCGGCGACATCGATGTGTCGTTCGAATTCTTCCCACCCAAGACCGAGAAGATGGAAGAGACGCTCTGGGAATCGATCCAGACGCTCTCGCCGCTCGGCCCGCGTTTTGTCAGCGTCACCTATGGCGCGGGCGGCACCACGCGCGAGCGCACGCACAACACAGTCGCCCGCATCGCCGCCGAGACCGGCATACCCGCCGCCGCGCACCTCACCTGCGTCGAAGCGACGCGGGAGGAGATCGATCAGGTCGCGAACGAATATTGGAATGCTGGCGTGCGCCATATCGTGGCGCTTCGCGGCGATCCGCCCCGTGCAGGCGAGAAATACTCGACGCACCCCGGTGGCTATGAAAACGCCGCCGATCTGGTCTCGGGCCTGCTCAAGCTCCACCCGTTCGAAATCTCGGTCGCGGCCTATCCCGAATGCCACCCGGATTCGCCGCATGCGACGGCGGACCTCGACAATCTGAAGGCCAAGATCGACGCCGGCGCGACCCGCGCGATCACCCAATTCTTCTTCGAGCCCGAGACCTTCTTCCGCTTTCGCGACGATGCCGCAGCGGCCGGCATCACGGCCGAGATCGTCCCCGGCATCATGCCGGTGATGAGCTTTGCCGCGGTCAAGAAGATGTCGGCCATGTGCAACACCGACGTGCCCGCATGGATGGAGCGCCTGTTCCAGGGCCTCGACGATCATCCCGCCGCGCGCCAGCTCGTCTCCGCAACGCTTGCCGCCGAACTATGCCGCAAGCTTTACGCGGGCGACGTTCGCCAATTCCATTTCTACACCCTCAATCGCGCTGAGCTCAGCTACGCGATCTGCCACCTGCTGGGAGTGCGCCCCAAATGACTGCCCGTGAAAAACTGCTCGCCGAAGCTGCCAAGCGCATCCTGATTACCGATGGCGCGTTCGGCACCGAGATCCAGAACTGGAAGCTCGCCGAGGCGGATTATGCCGGCGATCTCGGCCTGACGCACGATCAGAAGGGCAATAACGACATCCTCGCGCTGACTAAGCCCGAGGTGCCCGCAAGCATCCACCGCGCCTATTTCGAAGCGGGCGCGGACATTGCCGAGACCAACACCTTCTCGGCCAACAAGATCAGCCAGGCCGATTATGGGGCCGAGCATCTGGTGCGCGAGATCAATATCGAATCCGCCAAGCTGGCCCGCTCGATCGCCGACGAATTCCAGGCCAAGGACGGTCGCCCGCGCTTTGTCGCCGGTGCACTAGGGCCGACGAACAAGACGCTCTCGCTCAGCCCCGACGTCAACGATCCCGGCTATCGCGAGATCGACTTCGACTATCTCAAGGATGTCTATCGCGAACAGATCGATGCGCTCGTCGAAGGCGGCGTCGACTTCATCCTGATCGAAACGGTGTTCGACACGCTCAATGCCAAGGCAGGCGTGATGGCGTGCATCGAGGCCGCCAATGATCTCGGCCGCGATCTGCCGATCATGCTGTCGATGACGCTCACCGATCTCTCGGGCCGCAATCTCTCGGGTCACACCGTCGAAGCCTTCTGGCACGCAATCCGCCACGCCAAGCCGGTCACGATCGGCCTGAACTGCTCGTTCGGCGCGGAGCAACTCCGTCCGCACGTGAAGACGCTCTCGGCGCTCTGCGACACGTTGATCATGGTCTATCCGAACGCTGGCCTGCCCAACGAACTCGGCGCCTATGACGAAGCCCCGGTCACCACCGCGGGTCTGGTCAAGGAATGGGCCGATGCAGGACAGGTCAACGTGCTGGGCGGCTGCTGCGGCTCGACGCCTGCGCATATCAAGGCGATCGCGGATGCCGTGACCGGCCTCGAACCGCGCGCAATCCCAACTCCCGAAGTCCGCACACGTTTGGCTGGCCTCGAACCGTTTACGATGGCTGCCTGACTTCTAAAGCCCTCCCCGCTTCAGGGAGAGGGTTGGAGAGGGGCCATTCCAAACGCCTCGCTCCGATGACTGCCCCTATCCCCTGCCCTCTCCCCTGAAGGGGAGAGGGGGTAGAAAAGAAGAAAAATGAACACCACCGCCTCCTCCACCAGCTTCGTCAATATCGGCGAGCGCACCAATGTCACCGGCTCGGCCCGCTTCAAGAAGCTGGTCATGGCGGGCGATTATGCCGCCGCCGTCGAAGTCGCGCTCCAGCAGGTCGAGGCTGGCGCGCAGGTGCTCGACGTCAACATGGATGAGGGTCTGCTCGACGCGCATGAGGCGATGACGACGTTCCTCAAGCTGATCCAGGCCGAGCCCGACATCGCGCGCATTCCCGTGATGGTCGACAGCTCGAAATGGGACGTGATCGAAGCCGGCCTCAAGTGCGTATCGGGCAAGCCGATCGTCAATTCGATCAGCATGAAGGAAGGCGTCGACCAGTTCCTCGAGCATGCCCGCAAGTGCATGGCCTATGGCGCGGCCGTGGTCGTCATGGCGTTCGATGAAGTCGGTCAGGCCGACACCAAGGAGCGCAAGGTCGAGATTTGCGAGCGGGCGTATAAGCTCCTCGTCGGCATCGGCTTCCCGCCCGAGGACATCATCTTCGATCCCAACGTCTTCGCGGTTGCCACCGGCATCGAAGAGCACAACAATTACGGCGTCGACTTCATCGAAGCGTGCAGCGAGATCAAGGCCCGCTGCCCGCACGTCCATATCTCGGGCGGTCTGTCGAACCTGAGCTTCAGCTTCCGCGGCAACGAAGTCGTCCGCAAGGCGATGCACTCGGTATTCCTATATTATGCGATCCCCGCGGGCATGGACATGGCGATCGTCAACGCCGGCCAGCTCGACATTTACGACCAGATCGAGCCCGAACTGCGCACGGCAGTCGAAGACGTTATCCTCAATCGCGACCCGGAAGCCGGCGACCGCCTCGTCGCGCTGGCCGAACGTTTCCGCGGCACCGATGCAGTCGCCGAAAAGCAGGCCGCCGAATGGCGCAGCTGGGAGGTCGCCAAGCGGCTCGAACATGCCCTGGTCAAGGGCATCGACGCGTTCGTGGTCGAAGATACCGAGGAATGTCGTCTCGCGTTCGCCCGCCCGATCGAAGTGATCGAAGGCCCGCTGATGGACGGCATGAACGTCGTCGGCGACCTCTTCGGCAGCGGCAAGATGTTCCTGCCACAGGTCGTCAAATCCGCTCGCGTGATGAAGAAGGCAGTCGCGCATCTGCTGCCGTACATCGAAGCCGCCAAGGAGCCCGGCTCCAAGGGCAAGGGCAAGATCATCATGGCGACCGTCAAGGGCGACGTCCACGATATCGGTAAGAACATCGTTGGCGTCGTGCTTCAGTGCAACGGCTTCGAAGTCGTCGATCTCGGCGTCATGGTGCCGTGGTCCAAGATTATCGAATCCGCGGTCGAGAACGGTGCCGATATGATCGGCCTCTCGGGCCTGATCACCCCGTCGCTCGACGAGATGGTGACGGTTGCCGAGGAAATGCAGCGCTCGGGCATGACCATGCCGCTGCTGATCGGCGGCGCGACCACCAGCCGCGTCCACACCGCGCTGCGCATCGAGCCGGCGTATAAGGGCCCGGTCGTCCACGTGCTCGACGCATCGCGCGCCGTCGGCGTCGCCACCACGTTGGTGTCCGACACGATCCGCGACGATTACGTCACCAAGATCGCCGCGGAATATGAGGCCGTCCGCGTCGCCCGCGCCAATCGCGGCCAGAGCGAACTCGTGCCCATCGATAAGGCGCGCGACAACGCATTCGACGCCGATATGTCGCTCAAGCCCGGCAAGCCCCGCATGCCCGGCGTCCACAGCTTCCTCGATTGGGATCTGAAGGATCTGCGCCAATATATCGACTGGACGCCCTTCTTCCGCGCCTGGGAACTGGCCGGCAATTATCCCGCGATCCTCACCGACAAGGTCGTCGGCGAAAGCGCCACCTCGCTCTTCGCCGATGCGCAGGCTATGCTCGACAAGATCATTGACGAGAAATGGCTCACTGCGCGCGGCGTTACCGGGCTATGGCCGTGCCGTCGTCAGGGCGACGACATCATCGTCCATGTCGAGGACGAAGTGCATTACACGCTGCCGATGCTGCGCCAGCAGATCCAGAAGCGCGAAGGCCGGGCCAATATGTGCCTCGCCGATTTCATCGATCATGACGGTGACTGGATCGGCGGCTTCGCGGTCGGCATCCATGGCATCGAGCCGCACCTCGCGCGCTTCAAGAACGCGATCGACGATTATAGCGACATCCTGCTCAAGGCGCTGGCCGATCGTCTCGCCGAAGCATTCGCAGAGCGGCTGCATCACTTCGTGCGCACTTCGCTCTGGGGCTATGCCGAGGGCGAGCAGTTGACCAACGAAGCGCTGATCAAGGAAGAATATCGCGGCATCCGCCCGGCGCCGGGCTATCCCGCCTGCCCCGAGCACAGCCTCAAGCCGATCCTGTTCAAGATGCTCGACGCGCACCACGCGACCGGCATCTCGCTAACCGAAAGCTTCGCGATGCTGCCCACCGCAGCCGTTTCGGGCTTCTATTTCGGCCACCCGCAGGCCGAATATTTCGGCGTCGCCCGCATCGGCGAGGATCAGGTGACCGATTACGCAACCCGCCGCGGCATCGATCTCGATCTCGCCAAGCGCTACCTGCGCCCGAATCTCGACTAAGGCCCTTTAAGCTTGTCGTCCCGGCCTTGTGCCGGGAACATTGAGGCGGGCGCGCGCCGTTCAGGCAGCGCGCCCCGCCGCCAAATGCAGATACCGACGCGCCCCGCAGTCGACCTCAGTCGATCATCTTGTCTGGCGCTTGTGACGCTGGGATCGGGGCTGGGTAAAGCCGCTGAGCACCCGGTTCGCATGGCATCAGCCCGAGGCTGAGACCCTAACCATCTCCCGATCGACACATCGCCGCGCGCTATGACCGGTTGATTTACGTGCAGAGCCCCTCGCCCTCGAGAAGAGAGCGAGGGGCCGCTGCCTAAAGATATCGCAGGGAGAGGGTGCCCCCTCCCCGAACGACGGTGCCTGTGGAGCGGGACCCCCTCCACCCAACCCTCCCCAATCAAGGGGAAGGGCTGAAGAAGACATCGCCGCTATTTGAGGCCTGACTTAGTCCTTGTCGCCGGTCAGGAACGCCGGGAGGCCGATATCGCCCCCGTCATCCTTGGCTTCCGAGCGCTCGGGACGCGGGCCACGGCCCCCATCTTCCTTGGCACCGCGGGGACCACGATCACCGCCGCCTTCGCGACGCGGGCCACGATCACCACCGGGGCCACGGCCACCGCCGCCGTCACGACGACGGTCGCCGTCGCGCTGCGGGCGATCACCACGCGGACGATCGCCGCCTTCGCGGGGCTCACGTGCCGGGCGGGTATCTTCGAGCTCGGCACCGGTCTCCTGATCGACGACGCGCATCGACAGGCGAACCTTGCCGCGCTGGTCGATCTCGAGAACCTTGACCTTGACTTCCTGGCCTTCGCTCAGGACGTCCGAGACCTTCTCGGTGCGCTCGTTGCGGATTTCGCTGACGTGGACGAGACCGTCCTTGCCGCCCATGAAATTCACGAACGC
>SEFZ01000081.1 GCA_004173185.1 Sphingomonadales bacterium
CGCCGCCACAGGCGCGCTGTGGTTCGACGCCGACGGCACCGGCGCCATCGCCGCCGTACAGTTCGGAATGCTCAGCCCGGGCCTCGCACTCAGCGCCACAGACTTCGCGGTGATCTAGGGCGGCAAGATTGAGGCGCCTGTATCGCGCAACGGCGCGCGGCACTGCTGCGCATCGACGCGCTTAGGATGGGACCACCGGCTGCCGGGCGAGATCAGCTTGCACTACGGCCATTAATTAGAGCCAACAGAGACTTAGTTAACGAGGGTCAAGAGCGACTAGCGCAGTTCGGTTCACCCAGCAGTATCAATTCAACCCCCGCAGTGTTCGGGGGGATACATACACCAATTGCAAAACGGCGCGTCTCACATATGCTGCGGTAAAAATGGGACCGTTAACTATGAGACTTAAGATTTTCGGTGACGTGTTGCCAAAGCCGGTCAACGGCTTACCGAAGGTTCTGATTGTGGAGGGAAATAATTTCGATGATTTCCTAGCCGCAACTGATCGTGAGAAGGCAAATCAGCTCGACAACCCGGCTGAGCAGGTAGTGCCCGTACTAACGCACGTTGAGCCGGCCTTCGCTGCTGCACTAACAAGTGCAATTCCCACTTACGCCCGTGACGTAGACTATCATTCCTTCGCGGATGGCGTATCGACCCGCGCAGTGAACTTCGGCACAGCAACCGGAGCTGGCACATTCAACAGCGCTGGCGCCTACGTGACGGACAAGGCTACCAACCAGACGTATTATTCAGCCGCGCAATTGCAAACCGCCGGTATGGCGACGAGCTTCGTTGTGAGCCGTAACACGCAGATCGACACCACGCCGCCGAGCTTGGTTGGACTAACACTTCCAGCGACGATCAATGTCACCGCTGGCAATGCGATCGCAAGTTTCAGTGCCGCAGCGACGGATGTCGGTTCGGGGGTAAGCCGGGTAAGCCTGATCCTCGATCGCTCCTACTACAACGCCGATTTCGGATCATCGGTGACCGGGATCGACATATTCGACAGCTTCGATTCCTTCGCGGATGGCGTATCGACCCGCGCAGTGAACTTCGGCACGGCAACCGGAGCTGGCACATTCAACATCACTGGCGCCTACGTGACGGACAAGGCTACCAACCAGACCTATTATTCAGCCGACCAGCTTCGGGCTGCAGGCCTCGCACTCAGCTTTGAAGTCATCGATACCAATCTAAGCACGACGTACAACGTCACGCCGCGTTCCGGTGCGATCGAGGCGGGCGCCGGCGATGACACGTTCCGGTTGACCGGTATCTCGTTCGGGTTGCCTGTTGTCATTCTTAACGGCGGAAGCGGCAGCGATACGCTGGACGCAAGGCTGGTGTCGGCCGGCAGCAACTATCTTTTCTTCAGGGATGTCAGCGGTCAGCCTGGAGCGTTCAAAGTCGGTGATTATGTCGCAAGCGACGTTGAAACGGTATGGGGCGGCTCCGGGCCCAACTGGTTCCTGCTCCAGGCGATGACAGGCCCCATGATCCTCCACGGCGGTCAGATGGGTGACGTGCTGATTGGCGGTTTCCCGCACATCGATGTCATGTACGGCTACGGTGGCGACGACCAATTCACCGTGCGGCCCGGCGACAGTGCCTATGGGGGCGATGGCAACGATAGTTTTGAACTCTGGATCAGCGGCGGGGGATTGGCCGATGGCGGCAACGGCACAGACTTACTGACGCTCGGATTTGGTTGGCGCGTGGATCTGCGTGATCAACGCGCGAATGGCCCAATTTCGGGGTCCGAATACCAAGTTTCTAACGTCGAAAATGTCGAGGTCCAAGCGTGGCGAAACTATGCTACCAGCGTGGCAGGCGACGACGGCGGGAACGTTCTTAGCGTCAATCCAATGTTTAACGACGGCTCGGTCGGCGTGACCTTCGACGGCCGTGGCGGCGACGACACACTCGGCGGCAGCATGGGCCATGATACGCTCATCGGCGGCGATGGGAACGACTATCTCGAGGGGGGGGGCGGCAATGATTTGCTAGACGGCTCGATGGGCAGCGACACCGCGTCCTACGTCTCTGCAGGGAGCGGCGTCTCCGTAAGCCTCGACGTTTCCCGGCCCCAGGACACGGGCGGTGCCGGCGTGGATACATTGGTCGGTTTGGAACACCTTTATGGCAGCGCGTTCGCGGATGTGCTGTTCGGAAATGACGTCCACAACGTGATTCTCGGCAACGCCGGCAACGACGTCCTCGACGGTGGCGCGGGAGCGGATCAGCTCAACGGTGGCGCTGGCGACGACGTGTTCGTGGTCGATGATCAGGACACGGTGATCGAAGCGGCGGGCCAAGGTTTCGACATTGTGTACGCGGCGACGAGCTATGCGCTGGTTGCGGGGTCGCATGTCGAGTTGCTGACGACGCTATCTGTGGATGGCGCGGTGACGTTGGTGGGTAATGAACAGGCCAACACGATCCTGGGCAATGCCGGCGCCAATTATCTGGCGGGCGGCGCGGGTGCGGATACGCTTGCCGGCAATGGCGGCAACGATGTGATGTTCGGCGAGGACGGTGACGATCTGATCGGCGACGATGCCGGTGACGATTATGCCG
>SEFZ01000031.1 GCA_004173185.1 Sphingomonadales bacterium
CCTCCCTGCAAGGGAGGGGCTGGGGTGGGTTCTGTCCTGGCGGTACGGCCAGACCAGGCAGATTGGTGCGGTATCGCGAGCACTCCACCCACCCCTAACCCCTCCCTTGCAGGGAGGGGAATGTATTAGGCGCGCTCGTCAAACGCGGCGCGGCTGGCTTCGATCTGGTCGACATTGCGCGCGGCCCACACCCACACCCCGCAAAACGCCTCGGCCAGCGTATTGCCAAGCTCGGTGAGCCGATACTCTACCTTGGGTGGGATCACCGGATGGACGGTGCGGATCACCAGCCCGTCGCGCTCCATCGCGCGCAGCGTCTGCGTCAGCATCTTCTGGCTGATCCCCTCGCATTCGGCGCGCAGCTTCGAGAAGCGCAGTTCCCCCTGCTCGGTGAGGATCTCCAGCACCAGCATCGTCCATTTATCCGCCACCCGGCCGATAATTTCGGTGACGAGTCCCTCGACGCGAGGGTCAAGATCTTCGGGATATTCGTGGGGATCGTAATCCATGGTTTCCAAACAGTGCGTATGAATATTTCGGGTGCCTACTCGCTAATAGATACCATCAACGCCTATCTGGTGTCCAGAAGGAGACGCATCATGAATATGACTGACAACACCATCCTCATCACCGGCGGCGGTTCGGGCATCGGACGCGCATTGGCCGAGGCGCTGCAGGCGCGCGGCAACAAGGTGATCATCGCCGGCCGCCGCGCGGATGCGCTGGCCGAAGTCGCCGCAGCCAATCCCGGCATGGCGACTGCGACGCTCGACGTGAGCGATGCTGCGGACATTGCGCGCTTCGCCAAGGACGTGATCGCGGCGCATCCCGCGCTTAACGTGGTGATCCACAATGCCGGGATCATGATTGTCGAGGGCCTCGTTACCGATACCGATCCCGACATCGCCGAAGCGACGGTCGCGACCAATTTGCTCGGGCCGCTTCGGCTTAACGCGGCGCTGCTGCCGCATCTGCTCGCGCAGCCCAAGGCGACCGTGGCGACCGTCAGTTCGGGGCTGGCCTTTGTGCCGCTCGCCGCCACGCCGACCTATTCGGCGACCAAGGCCGCGATCCATAGCTGGAGCCAGTCGCTGCGGCATCAGCTCAAGGACACCAATGTCGAGGTGGTCGAGATCGCCCCGCCGGGCGTCGCGACCGATCTGATGCCCGGCCATGCGGAGAACCCGCAATCGATGCCGCTGGCCGAGTATATCGCCGAGACGATGGCGCAGCTGGAGGCGCAGGCACCGGAAAATCTGGTCGAGCGGGTCAAGTTTCTCCGCTTCGCCGAAGTACGTGGCGATTATGACCAAGTGTTCGCCGCGCTGAACGGCTGACCCGCAATCCTCCCCAGCAACGGGGAGGAACGGGTGGTTTCCGCAGGATACGTCGGCTAGCTGACAGGGCATGGCCGAACGCATCATGATCATCGGATCGCCCGGAAGTGGCAAATCGACCCTTGCGCGCGAACTGGCGGCGCGCGAAGGTCTGCCGCTGTTTCACCTCGATCAACTCTATTGGAGCGCAGGCTGGGTCGAAACGGACAAGGCGAAATGGGCGGCGCAGGTGGCAGAGCTTGCCGCGCAGCCGCGCTGGATCATCGATGGCAATTATTCGGGCACGCAGGATGTGCGGCTGGCGCGCGCGGATCGTGTCATCCTGATCGATCTCTCGCCCTTCCGCTGCACCTGGCGGATCATCAAGCGCGTGCTCGCTTCACGCGGCAAGACCCGCCCGGACATGGCCGAAGGCTGCCCCGAGCGGTTCAGCCTGACGTTCCTGTGGTATGTGCTGAGTTTCCGCATCCGCGCCTTGCCGCGCACGCTGGAGAAACTCGAAGGCTATAACGGCGAACTGGTCTGGCTCGGTACCCCGCACGAAATTGCGGGGTTCCTGAAATCAGAGCAACGGCTTGACGAGGACCGTCATGAATAAGGGCGGGTCCATCGCGATCGGGAAGTCGCGCGTCTCGCCCGAGGGCAGATAACCGCGACGGCGATACCAGGCGATCAGTTCCTCGCGCTTGTCGATCACCGTCATTTCGATCCGGCGAGCGTCAAACACGTCGCGGGCCACGCGTTCGGCGGCCTCCATCAATTTCTTGCCGATCCCGCCTGCCTGTAGCGTGGGATCGACCGAGAGCAGGCCGAGATAGGCCAGCCCTTTGCCGCAATCGCTGACCTGTACGCAGCCGATAATCTCGCCGTCTCGGTCCGCAATCAGCAGGCGCTGGCCGGGATCGGCAACGAGCGCAGCGAGTGTTTCGAGATCGGTGCGGGTGCCTTCGACGATCAGATCGGCTTCGTGCGTCCAGCCCGCGCGCGCCGATTCGCCGCGATAGGCACGCTCCACCACCGGGTGAAGACGCGGCAAATCCTCGGCTGTAGCTACGCGGATTTCGAGCATCGTGCCGAGCTTGATCGTGGAAGTCGGATCATCATTGTCACGGGCCACCGTAGCTGCCGGATCGCTGCCAGACTAGTCATCCTGCTAGCCGTTGGTCTCGTTTCGGCTCGGTAACCACCTTTTCTACCGAAAAGCGGGATACGACGGATCGCGCAGCCCGGTTTCTTCAGAGCGTCGCTTCGATCTCGCGCGCGGCCATATCGGGGTCGCTGGCCTGCGTGATCGGGCGACCGACCACGAGGATCGACGCACCGGCATCGAGCGCGGCGCGGGGGGTGACCACGCGCTTCTGATCGCCGATCGCGCCATTTGCGGGGCGCACGCCGGGGACGACGAAGAAGCCCTGCGGCCATACCTTCTTGGCGGCCGCGACTTCGTTGCCCGAGCAGACGATGCCATCGACGCCCGCCGATTTGGCCAGCTCGGTGAGGCGCATCACCTGCTCATGCGGATCGGGCGAGAGACCGATTGCGGAAAGGTCGCTGGCATCGAGGCTGGTCAGCATCGTCACCGCGACCACCTTGGTGCCGGTTGGCGCCGCTGCCTTGGCATCTTCGAGCATCGCGCGGCCACCGGCGGCGTGGACGGTGATGATCGCCGGCTCCAGCGGACGCAGCGCCTGCACTGCCTTGCCGACAGTGTTGGGAATGTCGTGAAACTTCAGATCGAGGAAGATCGGCAGGCCGATATCGGCCATTTCGTGCACGCCTTGCCGCCCGTTCGCCATGAAGAATTCCAGGCCCAGCTTGATGCCACCGACATGGTGATGGACCTTGGCGGCGATGGCCTTTGCGCGTTCGAGATCGGGGGTGTCGATCGCAACGTAGATCGGCGACCTCATGACTGCGGCTCGGCGATCGCCAGCGGTTCTTCGACGACAATCGGCGCGTTGACGGTGCGCAGATCGGCGAGCGCGCGCTCCAGCCCGGCGAGCCGCTGACGCATCCGCCAGCGCAGCGCATGATATGCGAGCAGGGCAGGCAGAAGGCCCGCGAGGAAGGTGACGACGAGCAGCAGCGGCAGGCTGAAATCCGCGATCAGGCCGCTCCACAGATGGATGCTGACCCGCTCATCGCCATTATAAATGACGAAGCCCGCGACGAGCCCGCCCAGCAACAACCAGAACAACACCTTCAGAAACCGCATCAGCCTTCACCTCCGCCAATCGGTCTAGGACGTAGCGGCAGAATTGCCAATGCTCGGGAGAGCGGGAAACCTAACCGATCTCCGCGCGCAGCTCCTTGAACAATGCGGGCACGGCCTTGAGCCGGGGCTCTTCCTCATCGAGGATCGCGTGGAAGGCAGATTTTTTGATCGCCGCTACCCGCGCTTCGCTGGGCCGCGCTTCGGCAAGCAGCGTCGATATGACGATGTCGATCAGCCGGTCCGCACCGTGGAGCCGGCCCCAGAGATAGTCATTCTCGCGATAGGCGCGGCTAAAGAACGCCCCGAAGCTGTTGAACTGGATGCCCTTGAGCGTCGCGTCAGCTCCACCGCTGCGGATCGCGCAGGCGTCATCGGGGGCGATGCGATCGACGCGGATCGGATCGAATTCATCCACGCCTTCGCCCTGAAGCAGCGGAAGCGTGGCGATGTCGAAGAACGGGAAGCCGAGATGCGCGAGCAGCATCGGCCGCCGCAATTCCTTCGAGAGCCCGCTAAAGCCCATCGACAAGCGATTGTCGGTCTCGGCATCGAGCGCCTTGAGCGCCATGCGTTCGCCGAGAATATCTAGGATCGGCCCGGCATCGTCGGTCATGTCGCCGATCATGTCGCGCAGATCGGCGAAATTATCGGCGCGCTTGAGCTCCAGATAGGCGGCGAGCGACTCATAAATCGCCTCGCGAATCGGCTGGAGCTCGGCATGGCTGCTCGGCAGATCGATCTCGGTGAGCCGCCGCGCGAGCAGCCGGAGCCGCCGGATACGAAAGCCCAGATCATGGGTGCGCAGGAAATCGAGGGTCGCGGGACTCGCGCCGTTCGATTGCGTCGCGCCGAACCGGTCCTGGCCACGCGCCTGAATCGTCCGGGTCACCGCCTCGCGAAGCGCGCGCACCCGTTCGGGTTCGTGCCGGTCTCCGATCGTGTGGAGCAATTGCGAGATCCGGTCGATCGCGCCATCGACCTTGAGCAAGCCGTATGCGGTATGCCCATATCCCGCTTTGGCCGCGGCGGTGATCTGCGCGCGTTTGCGCCATGCCGAGAGCCGCTTGGGCGTCGGGTAATCGAGCCACAACGTATAGCCGAACAGCGCCTCGACCTGGGTTTCCACGTCTGCGCGAATTTCGGCGACGATGGCGAGCATCCGCTCGATCCTGTTCGAACGTCGCTCGATCAACTCCAGATTGTCGCGGATCGGCTGCTGGCGCGGGAGTTCGGATAGCGCGCCGATGATCGTCTGGAAAAAACCCGGCTTTTCCGATTGTGCGCCATAGAGCGACAGCCGCGCGCTGGGGAACGGATCGATGAACACGAAACGCCGATCGACCTGACGGCGGGCAGGGCGCTCGCGCAGCGCTTCCATCGCCGGGCGGAAGGGGGCGTTGGCGAGGACCGATCCATCGATCAGCACGGCCTTCTCCGCGCGATTATCGGCCCATTGATGCGGCAGCGTCGCTTCGAGGAACGCATCGCGCCCCTCCCAGGTCACCCCACGTTCGGCGAGCAATTCGTCCATCTCGGCCACGGTGAAGGGCGGAAAGGCACCGGGAAAGCTGGAGGTGGCGCGCGCGGCAAAGGCGAGGCCGATCTTGTCGGCAAATTTCCCGTTCGTATTGGCATGATCGCTGAACGACACGACGAGGCGGTGTTCGGTCTCGATCACTTCCGGTGGCGAATTGAGCTTTAGCGCTTCGGGATGCCCGCGAAAATCGGTGACGGTGACGAAAAGATCGAGCGGCTGGCCGGGCGGCAACAGGCGACGGTTGTGCGGCGCTTTCTCCATCGCATCCAGCGCATCGATGATCGTGCCGAGCAATTGCTTGCCGCCGAACGGAGGCTCGAACCAGCGCGAGCGCACGAAACGCTCCAGCTTCATCCGCACTTCGTCACGCGCGGGGGCCTCGACCGTTTCGTCGACGGTCTTGCTCTTATTGGCGATCATCCACGCGATCGGCGTGGCCCATATCTTGGCGAAACGGTGCGCAGGGCCCTGGCGCGTATCGATCAGGGCCTCGACATCGGCATGCTCCATCCAAAGATCGGTCAGCGGATCGAGCGACTGGCCCGTGGCGAGCGCCTGGGCGAGGAACACCGCGTTGATCCCGCCAGCGCTGGCACCCGATACGATATCGACAATGACGCGCAGATTGATGCCGGAGTGCTGCCGAATTTCGGTGAGCAACTCGCGATAGATGCTGGGCGGCCCATCGCCATCGCGCTCGGCGCAACTGGCGCTGGCCAGCCGCCACACCTCCTTGGTGATGCCGTGCATGTACACCGCAAGGCTGATCCCGCCATAGCAGACCAGTGCAAGCCGCAATTCCTTGTCGCGCATCTCAGACATCAGGCGGGGGTCACCGTCGCCCAGACCGGCAGATGATCGGATGCGGTGCGC
Source organism: Sphingomonadales bacterium (assembly GCA_004173185.1). Lineage (GTDB taxonomy): Bacteria > Pseudomonadota > Alphaproteobacteria > Sphingomonadales > Sphingomonadaceae > Sphingomonas. The sequence continues at coordinate 5,963 of SEFZ01000031.1, forward strand.
GCGGAGGCGCTGTCATGGACGCCGGCCTCGGTGAATTTCAGGTCTCGCGACGCCATGATCCGGTCGAGCCGCGCTATCGGCTTGCGTGCGTGAAAGCTTTTGCCGGTTTCGGCGAAATCGAAATGCGCAGCGAAATCGCGCAGGCATCCGCTGCCCGCGCTCCATTCGTTGAGGTCGCCCATCAGCACCGTCGGATATTGGTTCGTACTGGCGGCGATATGCGAAATGATCGCCGCCGCCTGTCGCCGCCGCCATAGCCCCGACAGATCAAGATGCATGCCGATCACGCGGATCACCTGCCCGCGCACCCGAATGTCTGCCATCACTGCGCCGCGCGGCTCCAGCGCGGGCAGATGGATCGCTTCGCAATCGAGCACCTGGGCATCGGCGCGGACCAGCAGCGCATTGCCATGCCAGCCCATCGAGCGCTGGCGGATGCCGAAGGGGACGGCTTTCCACGCGCCGTGATCGCCGAGCAGATGATCGGTCAGCACCGCGGCGCGCGTGCCGAATCGGCGATCGGCCTCTTGCAGCGCGATCACATCGGCATCGATCTCACCGAGCACTGACAGCGTACGCTCGGGGCGGCGCCTGCGATCGGTGCCGATCGACTTGCGCATATTGTAGCTGGCGACCTTGATCATCTCGGCCCCTTATCGCGGGCCAAGGCAGGGATGGGCAAGGGGCTTAGGAACCCGTTCGCTGGGTTGATGCTTGTTCTGCAGCCGCAATCAGCGACTTTCCCGTCTTGTCGGCGGCTTCCGCCGTCATGGTGACCGCTACGCCGTCCGGGCCGTCGAGCATGACGATCCCCCGTTCGGCCGTCGCGACCCCAGCCCTGGATTGCGGTACGGTTGACGAGGTTCGCGTCATAATCGGCATCCCTGTTGCGCACGCTGCCCCTTAGTTTCGCGCGTTCCGCCCGGATTTGTATGGGCGTGGGAGATCAAACCCGGCAAGCGCGCAAAATATCCGTAAAATCCATGGAAAGTCGCTGGGTTAACCTGGATCAACGCCCACCGGCTTCGAGCAGTCGGCGCGGTGCGGCGAGTTCCCAACTGCGTGCGATGCGGTCGCCAGCATGGTCCCAATCGGGATCGCCGGCGAGGTTTAGACCGACCCAGCCGCGCCCGAAATAGGCGACGCGCGAGTAAAGCTCCGGCGCGGCTTCGATCAGCGTCAGGTCTTCATCGTCGATCGTCTTGACCGCAACGATGGTGCGGCCATCGCCATGATGATCGTGGCGAAACTGGGCGAATTGCTTGCCCGCGACGAAAAAGGTCGGCTGGCCGTGGCTTGGGCGCTCCTCGCTCTCGGGCAAAGCGAGCGCAATTGCGCGAACCTGTTCTAGTGCGGGGTCCGGCTCAGCCATTCGGATACGATCCTCGGATAGAGGCGATGTTCCTCAACAAGCACGCGCTCCGACAGTGTATCGGCGGTGTCACGCGCATCGATGCGGATCGATGCCTGACCCAGAATCTCGCCGCCGTCCAGTTCCTCTGTGACGATATGGACGGTGCAGCCCGCTTCCATATCGCCCATCGCCAGCGCGCGGGCATGGGTATCGAGGCCCTTATATTTGGGCAGCAGGGAAGGGTGGATATTGACGATCCGGTCACGCCAGCGCGCAACGAAATCGTCGGAGAGCAGCCGCATATAGCCGGCGAGCGCGATGGCCTCGACGCCCGCTTCGCGCAGCGCCGCATCGATAGCGGCTTCATACTCGGCTTTCGGGATACCCTTGGGCGAATGCGAGAAGGTCGCGACGCCTTGCTCGCTGGCCCATGCGAGGCCGGGAGCCTGTGGCTTGTCGCTGGCGACGAGCGCGACTTCGTACGCGGCATTTTCCGCGCGCGAGGCCTCGACCAAAGCCGCCATGTTGGAGCCGCGGCCCGAGATCAGAATGCCGAGCTTGCGCTTAGCCATTATGCGTGGCGGACCAATCGGCGCGGGCGCTCCAGGTCTCGGTCTCGCCGAACACCGTGCAGCCGCGCTCGCCAGCCTCGACCACACCGATCCGGAACACCGTCTCGCCCGCTTCGGTCAGTTCGGCCGCCACCGCATCGGCCAGATCCGGCGAAACCACCGCGACCATGCCGACGCCGCAGTTGAACGTCCGCGCCATTTCCTCGGGCTCGATATTTCCCTGCGCCTGGAGGAACGCCATCAGGCGCGGCAATTCCCATGCGCCCGCGTCGATCCGGGCATGGCAACCCACCGGCAGCACGCGCGGCACATTCTCAAGCAAACCACCGCCAGTGATGTGCGCAAGGCCGTGGATCGCGCCCTTGCGAAGCTGCGGCAGCAGGCTTTGAACATAGATCCGAGTCGGTGCCATCAGCGCGTCGATCATCGTCACGTCCTGATCGAACACCGCAGGACGGTCGAGCTTCCAGCCCTTGTCGGCGGCGAGTCGGCGGACCAGCGAGAAACCGTTGGAATGCACGCCGGTCGAGGCCAGCCCGAGCAGGACATCGCCCGGCGCAATCGCGGTGCCGTCAAGCAATTGCGACCGCTCGACCGCGCCGACGCAGAAACCCGCCAGATCATAATCGCCATCGGCATACATGCCCGGCATCTCGGCCGTCTCGCCCCCGATCAGCGCGCAGCCTGCCTGACGGCAGCCATCGGCAATCGAAGCGATCACGCGCTCGGCAACCGCAGGGTCGAGCTTTCCGCTCGCATAATAATCGAGGAAGAACAAAGGCTCCGCGCCCTGCACGATCAGATCGTTGACGCACATCGCGACCAGATCGACGCCGACGCCGTCATGCGCGTTGTAATCGATCGCCAGCTTGAGCTTGGTGCCCACGCCATCGTTCGCCGCGACCAGCAAGGGATCGCTGAACCCGGCGGCCTTGAGGTCAAACAACCCCCCAAAACCGCCAAGATCGGCGTCCGCGCCGGGGCGTCGGGTGGATTTAGCCAGGGGTCCGATCGCTCGCACAAGGGCATTGCCCGCTGCAATCGACACGCCTGCCTGGGCGTAGGTATAGCCTTCCGGTTCGCTCATGCGGCAGCGCTTAGCGCCGATATCGCCAAAGCAAAACCCGTCTTCCCGGCGAAGTCGCTTGGATTTCCACGCTCGCTTCGCCAAAAGGGCGCCAATTATGAGTGTTTCCCGCATTTCTCTCAGTATCGCAGCAGCCTCAGCGCTGGTGCTGGTCGGCATTACGGCTGGCAGCGGCGGCGTGCGGGCACAGGGGAAAGCCGGAGCGGCGGGCAGCGCCGTGCCCATCGATCCCTCAGGCAATTTCGAGATCACCGGGCTGGCGGTGGATGTGAAGTCCAATAATGCCTACTCCGCGCGGGTCGGCGGCTGGCGGCTGGCGCAGCGCAAGGGCTGGGAGCAGCTTTCGCGCAGGCTGACCGGCAAAACCTCCACGCTTTCCGATTCGGCGCTCGATTCGCTGGTCACCGCGGTGATCGTCGAGCGCGAGCAGATCGGGCCTAACCGCTATATCGCCACGCTCGGCGTGTTGTTTGATCGGCAAAAGGCCGGTTCGATCCTCGGCGTGTCGACGGCGCTCAGCCGTTCCTCGCCGATGCTGCTGATCCCGCTTTCGTTCACCGGCGGCGCGGGCGTCGTCTATGAACACGATAGCGCCTGGGCGCGCGCGTGGAACCGGTTCCGCAGCGGCGGCAGCACCGTGGATTATATCCGTGCGCGCGGCACCGGCCCGGATGCGCTGCTGATCAATTCGGGCCAGACGCTGCGGCGCGGACGCAATTGGTGGCGCAGCGTGCTCGATCAATATGGCGCGGAGGACGTGCTCGTCGCCGAAGTGCAGATTCGCCGCGAATATCCCGGCGGGCCGATCGTTGGCGTGTTTGGAGCCAATCACGGCCCCGATCGCCGCCCGATCGCCAGCTTCGCGCTGCGCGTGGACAATGGCGATTCGCTCGATGCCTTGCTGAATGCCGGCGTCGCGCGGATCGACAAAGCGTATCAGGCCGCACTCGCATCCGGCGAACTCGCCACCGATCGCATGCTCGCCACGCGTCCGCCCCAGCCCAAGGTGGCCGAAGAGGAAGCGCCGACCGACGAGGCAACCGAGGTCGCGATCACGCCGACTCCGGCGCTGGAGAGCGGCGCCAGCTTCACCGTTCAGGTCGAAACGCCCACCGCCAACGCGCTCAATGCGTCTGAAAGCGCGATGCGCGCTATTCCCGGCGTGCGCGGTTCGACCACCACCAGCCTGGCGCTCGGTGGCATTTCGGTGATGCGCGTCAATTTTGACGGCCCGATCGGCAGCCTGCGCGCCGCGCTCGAGGCGCGTGGGTGGCAGGTTCAGGAGGGCTCGGGCGTGCTGCGCATCCGTCGACCGCAGGCACAGGCGCCGGCCCCGGCACCGCAAGCCACCGCAACCCCGGCAGCGCCACCGGCCGGATGAGCCAGCTACGCCTGCCGCTTGGTCTACCCGAGGCGCGCGAGACGGAATTTCTGGTCGGCGAATCGAATGTCCGTGCAGTCCAGCAACTGGAGCGCTGGGCAACCTGGCCCGTGATGAGTGCGCTTCTGATCGGCCCGCGCAAATCGGGCCGCAGCCTGCTCGCGCGCATTTTCGCGGCGAAGAGCGGCGGCGATATTCTCGACGATGCCGATCGGCTCAAGGAAGCCGATGTCTTTCATGCTTGGAACCGCGCGCAGGGCGATCGCCGCCCGCTGCTGATGGTTGCCGAGGCCGCGCCGCCGGAATGGGCAGTAAAGCTCCCCGATCTCAAATCGCGCCTTGCTGCCTCGCCCTTGCTCGAGCTTGGCCCGCCCGATGACGAATTGATGCCGCAACTGATCGAGCGCGCCTTTGCCCGGCATCTGCTCCACGCCAAGCCCGATGTGATCGCGTGGATCGCGAACCGGATCGAACGCAGCCATATCGCGATCCTGCGCGTTGCAGATGCGCTGGAGAGCGCCGGAGTCCAGCGCTTGTCGATCCCGGTAGCGCGGGCCACTCTGGCTGATGCTTGTCTCTTAACTGTAACGGACGAATCATAGGTCCATGGCGAAGGTTCCAGGAAAGCACGTCGTGGCCGATGCCCAAATTCCCGCACCTGCGGGCGATCGTTATTTCAACCGCGAGCTGAGCTGGCTCGCATTCAATCGCCGGGTGATGGAGGAAGCGTGCAATCCCGCGCACCCCCTGCTCGAACGACTGCGCTTTCTGGCGATATCGGGCGCCAATTTCGATGAATTCTTCATGGTCCGCGTTGCCGGATTGATGGGGCAGGTGATCCAGAAGGTCGAGGTGCGCTCCGCCGATGGGCTCACCCCGGCGCAGCAGCTTGCCGCGATCATCGACGAAGCCGGCGATCTCGCTGATAGCCAGCAGGCAGTGTGGATCGAGATCCGTGCAGATCTGCACGATGCGGGCATCACCGTGCTCGAACCGAACGAGATCGGGATCGATACCGAGGAATGGCTGGAGAAGCATTTCCGCGAGCAGATTTTCCCGATCCTGACCCCGCAGGCGCTCGACCCCGCACATCCATTCCCGTTCATTCCTAATCAGGGATCGAGCGTGGTTTTCGATCTCGTCCGCCGTTCGGACAGCGAACCGATCCGTGAGCTGGTGTTGCTGCCCACCACCATGCCACGCTTCGTGCGCCTGCCTGGCCAGCCTGCGCGCTATGTCGCGGTCGAGACGGTGCTCAAGCGCTTCTCGCATTTGCTCTTCCCCGGCTATGACGTGCTGCGCTCCGCCACGTTCCGGGTGCTGCGCGACAGCGATATCGAGATCGAGGAAGAAGCCGAGGATCTGGTCCTCACCTTCCGCTCGGCGATCAAGCGCCGCCGCAAGGGCAGGGTGATCCGCCTCGAGATGGAAGAGTCGATCGCGCCGGAGCTGGAAGCGGTATTGCTCGAAGAATTGGGCGGCAAGGAAGCGTTGCTCACCGAAACCGGCGGTTTCCTTGGCATCGGCGATCTCGCCATGCTGGTCGAGGAAGAGCGCGCCGATCTCAAATTCTCGCCCTACACGCCGCGTTTCCCCGAGCGCATCCGCGAATATGGCGGCGATTGCTTCGCGGCGATCCGCGCCAAGGACATCATCGTCCACCACCCGTATGAATCGTTCGATGTGGTCATCGCCTATCTCAATCAGGCAGCGGCAGACCCGGACGTGGTGGCGATCAAGCAGACGCTGTATCGCGCGGGCAAGCAATCCGCGGTCATCAACGCGCTGATCGCGGCGGCAGAAGCGGGCAAATCGGTTACCGCCGTGGTCGAACTCAAGGCGCGCTTCGACGAGGAGCAGAACCTCTATTGGGCGACGGCGCTGGAGCGCGCGGGCGTGCAGGTCGTCTACGGTTTCATCGACTGGAAGACCCACGCCAAGATTTCGATGGTGGTGCGCCGCGAGGGCGGTCAGTTCCGGACCTACTGCCATTTCGGCACGGGCAATTATCACCCGATCACGGCGCGTATCTATACCGATCTGAGCTTCTTCACCGCCGATCCCCGACTGGGGCGCGATGCCGCCAAGGTGTTCAACTACGTCACCGGCTATGTCGAGCCCGAGGGGCTGGAGCTGTTGACGATCAGCCCGCGCAACCTGCGTCAGGAACTGGTATCGCTGATCGATGACGAGATCGCGCATGCAAAGGCCGGGCGTCCCGGCGCGGTCTGGGCCAAGATGAACTCGCTGGTCGATACCGCGATCATCGAGAAGCTGTACGAAGCCAGCAATGCGGGGGTCGAGGTCGATCTGGTCATTCGCGGCGTCTGCTGCCTGCGCCCCGGCGTTCCCGGCATGTCGGAGAAAATCCGCGTCAAATCGATCGTCGGGCGTTTCCTCGAGCACAGCCGAATCTTCACCTTCGGGGCGGGCAAGGGGTTGCCCTCTGTCGGGGCGAAGATCTATCTGTCCTCGGCTGACTGGATGCAGCGCAATTTCGATCGCCGGGTCGAGTTCCTCCTCCCCATCCTCAACCGCACGGTGCATGATCAGGTGCTCGATCAGGTGATGATGGCGAATTTGCTCGATAGCGAGCAGAGCTGGCAGCTCCAGAGCAACGGCACCTATGCGCGCATCGGCGCCAGTGCCGAGGAGCCGTTCAACCTGCATCGTTACTTCATGACCAATCCGTCGCTTTCGGGCCGTGGCGCCGCGCTGGAAACGCGCAAACCGGTGCCCAAGCTCTCGCTCAAGCGGCGCAAGAAGAAGTCTGCGTGAGGAAACGCACCGCGATCATCGATATCGGTTCGAATTCAGTGCGCTTCGTTGTCTATGACGGCACCGCGCGCCTGCCTGCGATTCTGTTCAACGAAAAAGTGATGGCTGGCCTCGGCAAGTCGCTCAGCGAAACCGGCGCGATTGCCGCAGACAGCCTGGCGCTGGCCCGCGGCGCGCTGGCCCGCTTCTCGCGACTCGCGGGGGAAATGCGCGTCCACGAACTGCGCACCGTGGCCACCGCCGCCGTGCGAGAGGCGTCGAACGGCAGCGAACTGATCCACGCCGCCGAAGCGCTGGGGCTCGATGTCGAGCTGCTCACCGGCGAACAGGAAGCGATGGCCGCAGGAATGGGCGTGCTCTCCGCGATCCCCGATGCGGACGGCATCGTCGGCGATCTCGGCGGCGGCAGCCTCGAACTGGTGCGTGTCGTCGCCGGTACGGTGACGGACCGGATTTCCTTCCCGCTCGGCGTGCTGCGCATCGGCGCGATCCGCGCCAAGGGAGAGCAGGCATTGGCGCGCACCGTCGCGAAGCTGATCGGCGAGGCGGGATGGGCCGGACGGGGCAAGGATTTGCCCTTCTACCTCGTCGGCGGATCGTGGCGTTCGCTCGCGCGGCTCGACATCCATCTCTCGGGCTTCCCACTGCCCATCGCGCACCATTATGCGCTGCCGCTGACCCGCATCACCGAATTGGGCCGCAGGCTCGCCACCATTTCCAAGCCTGAGCTGAAGGCGATCCCCGATCTCTCCAGCGCCCGCCTGCCGACGCTCTACGACGCGACGGCAGTGTTGATCGAAGTGCTGGCTGCGCTCGGCAGCAGCGATGCGATCGTATCGGCTTATGGCCTGCGCGAAGGGCTGCTCTTCTCGCGCCTCGCCCCCGAGCAGCGCCGCGAAGACCCGCTGATCGCCGCGACCCGTGAGGAAGGCGCACGGCTGGGCCGCTTCGCCGAGCATGGCGATCTGCTCGATGCGTGGATCGCGCCGCTATTCGCCGAGGATTCCGCCGAAATGGCGCGGCTTCGCCATGCCGCGTGCCTGCTCGCCGATGTGGGCTGGCACGCAAATCCCGAATTCCGCGCCGAACGCGGCGTAGAGATCGCGCTACACGGCCATTGGGTGGGCATCGACGCGGCAGGGCGCGCTATCGTTGCTCAGGCGCTCCACACCGCGCTGGGCGGCGCTATGGCAGCACCGGATCCGCTGGGGCTGCTGGCAGGACCTGAAGCACTGCATCGCGCACGTTTATGGGGTCTTACGATCCGACTCGGCCAGCGGCTCAGCGGCGGCGTTGCAGGACCGATCAAGCGCTCGCGGCTGGCGCGGCGCGGCAACGCGCTGGTGCTGATCCTGAAAGGTCATGACGGCCCGCTCTACAGCGAAGCCGTGGAGAAGCGTCACAAGGCGCTCGCGAACGCGATGGGGCTTGAAGTGGCGGTAGATCGCTGACCTGAAACTCCTCCCGCAAAGGGGGAGGATTTACTCAGCCGCAGCGCGCGGAGCCGATCTTGCCGTCGGTGCCCAGATGCAGATTGAGCCGGTCCGCGCGGAATTCCATCGTGACCATCATGCCCGGCGTCAGATACCGCACCGCATTGGCACCCGAGAGTCGCTTGGCCTCGGCGGTGGTGGCTTCGCTGCGGGTCTTGCCGATCAGGCTATTCAGCCCGTTCGAATTGCACTCCACGCCCGGCGCCGGAAGGGCGGGGGTCTCAGGGCGCGCATCGCTCTTGCAGCCGACAACGGCCAAAGCGATGAGCGGGAGTGCAAAGCGGATCATTCGGCGGGTTCCTCTGCCTCGGTACGGGTCATTTTGAGCTTTCCGTTCTTGACGGTGAACCCAAGCTGACCTTCGACCAGTTCGACCGCATCGCGCCCGAACTGCTCATAACGCCACCCCTGCAAGATCGAGAGACCGTCGCGCTGTCCGGCGGCCAGAGCCTCGAGATCCTCGGAGCGCGCCAGCAGACGCGCCGCGACGTTGATTTCCTTGGCGCGAATCTTGAGCAACAGCTTGAGCAGATCGGCGACCAGAGCCCCGTCCTTGCCCAGCGCAGGCTTGCGATCGTCGCGTGAGGGCATTTCCTCGGTGCTCATCGGCTCGGCAGCGGCAAGCGCGTCCATCATCCGCCCGCCAATGTCGTTGCCCGCCCAGGCAGCCGAAAGCCCGCGCACCTTGCCCAGATCGCTCTGCTTGCGCGGCGGATTGCCCGCCAGATCGGCCAGCGTCTCGTCCTTGACGATGCGGCCGCGCGGCAAATCCTTGCCCTGCGCTTCCAGTTCGCGCCAGCGGGCGAGTGCCTTCAGGCGGCCAAGCACTTCCGGCTTGCGGCTGGAGATGCGCACGCGCTGCCACGATTGATCGGGATCATTGTGGTAATTCTCGGGATTGCCGAGCCGCTCCATCTCCTGATCGAGCCACGCGCCGCGTCCGGTCTTCTTCAGCTTCTCCAGCATCTTGGGGAAGATTTCGGAGAGATAGGTCACGTCGCAGATCGCATAATCGATCTGGCGCTTGTCGAGCGGGCGGCGCGCCCAATCGGTGAACCGTGCGCCCTTGTCCACCGTGATGCCGAGATAGGTATCTACGAGGTTCGAATAGCCGATCTGCTCGCCCTGACCCAGCGCCATCGCCGCCACCTGGCTGTCGAACAGCGGGTGCGGGGTCTTGCCCGTCAGATTATAGACGATCTCGATATCCTGCCCACCGGCATGGAATACCTTCAGCACGTCCTCGTTATTCACCAGCAGTTCGAGCAGCGGCCCCATATCGATTCCGCCCATCGGATCGATTGCGGCGGCTTCCTCATCGTCAGCGATCTGGATCAGGCAGAGTTCGGGCCAATAGCTGTTTTCCCGCATGAACTCGGTGTCCACGCAGATATAAGGCTTGTTGGCAAAACGTGCGCAGAGATTAGCGAGGGCGGCAGAGTCCTCGATCAGGCCATGGATATGCATCGCGGCCCCATAGACGGTCCTGCGTGGCTTGACAAAGCCCCGGTTGAAAGGAAAGCGCACGACCAACTAAAATATCCGTCATCCCCGCGAAAGCGGGGACCCCGCTTCTTTCTTGTTTTTGAACAAATAGAAGATGCGGGACCCCCGTTTTCGCGGGGGCGACGAGCTAGGGAAACTGATAAATGCACGCCTACCGCTCGCACACCTGCGCTCAGCTCCGCTCCACCGATGTTGGGCAGGAAGTCCGCATATCCGGCTGGATCCACCGTAAGCGCGATCATGGCGGCGTGTTGTTCGTCGATCTGCGCGATCATTACGGAATCACCCAGATCGTGGCCAAGGCCGATACCGAAACGCTGCGGCTGCTCGACAGCCTGCGCGTCGAGTCGGTGGTCACCATCACCGGCCAGGTCGTTGCGCGCGGCCCCGAAGCCAGCAACCCCAATCTCCCCACCGGCGAGATCGAAGTGATCGCCGATCAGGTCGTCGTCCAGTCGTCTGCGCAGGAATTGCCGCTGCCGGTGTTTGGCGATGCCGAATATCCCGAAGAAATTCGCCTGCGGAACCGCTTCCTCGATCTGCGCCGCGAACGCCTCCACAAAAACATCGTGCTGCGTTCGAACGTCATTGCGTCGCTGCGTCGCCGGATGATCGATCAGGGCTTCACCGAGTTCCAGACGCCGATCCTGACCGCGAGCAGCCCCGAAGGCGCCCGCGACTATCTCGTTCCGTCGCGCGTCCATCCGGGCAAATTCTACGCGCTCCCCCAGGCGCCGCAGATGTTCAAGCAGCTGCTGATGGTCGCCGGCTTCGATCGCTATTTCCAGATCGCGCCCTGTTTCCGCGACGAAGATGCTCGCGCGGATCGCTCGCCGGGCGAGTTCTACCAGCTCGATTTCGAAATGAGCTATGTCACGCAGGACGATGTTTTTGCGGCAATCGAACCGGTGCTGCACGGCGTGTTCGAGGAATTCGCCGATTGGGAAGGGAAGGGCCGCACCGTCTCGTCGCTCCCCTTCGCGCGCATCCCCTACAAGGAATCGATGCTGAAATATGGCAACGACAAGCCCGATCTGCGCAACCCGATCCTGATCACCGACGTCAGCGAGCTCTTCAAGGGCTCGGGCTTCAGCCGCTTCGCTTCGATGGTTGAAGCTGGCGATACCGTCCGCGCGATCCCGGCACCCGGCACGCATGAGAAGAGCCGTAAATTCTTCGACGACATGAACAGCTGGGCGCAGTCGGAAGGCTTCCCGGGCCTTGGCTATGCCACCCAGAAGGGTGGCGTATTCGGTGGGCCTATTGCGAACAATCACGGCCAGGAAGGCATGAAGGCGATCGCCGACGCGCTTGGCCTCGGCCCGAATGACGGCATCTTCTTCGCCGCTGGCAAGGAAGCCCAGGCCGCCAAGCTCGCCGGCCTCGCTCGCACCCGCGCTGCCGAGCAGCTTGAACTGATCGACAAGACGCGCTTCGAATTCTGCTGGATCGTCGATTTCCCGATGTTCGAAGCCGACGAAGACACCGGCAAGATCGATTTCAGCCACAACCCGTTCTCGATGCCGCAGGGCGAGATGAACGCGCTGGAGACGATGAACCCGCTCGATATCCTCGCCTTCCAGTACGACATCGTCTGCAACGGCGTGGAGCTGTCATCGGGCGCGATCCGGAACCATCGTCCGGAGATCATGTACAAGGCGTTCGAAATTGCGGGCTATACGCAGGCCGATGTCGACACGAACTTCGCGGGCATGATCAACGCCTTCAAGTTCGGCGCGCCTCCGCATGGCGGCTCGGCCCCGGGCGTCGATCGCATCGTGATGCTGCTGGCCGATGAACCCAACATCCGCGAAGTCATCGTCTTCCCGATGAACCAGAAGGCCGAGGATCTGATGATGCAGGCCCCGTCGGCGGTCTCGGCCAAGCAGCTCAAGGAACTGCACATCAAGCTGGCCAACGACGGCCCGAAGGCCGGCTGAGGGAACCGAACCGTCACCCCGGACTTGTTCCGGGGTCCACTGTGCCGCACACCGCAGCCATGCGGCGCCTGCCGCACGGTGGATGCCGGAATGAACCCGGCATGACGGGAGTGGCGCGTGACGATCAACCTGAGCGAATACGAATCCGGCAAGAAACTCTCCGGCTCCTACCGCAAGCAACTGGAAAAGCTCCAAAACCGTCTCGCGCACATCCATTACGCCCACATCATCCACGGTCAGCGCGCTATCGTGATGCTTGAGGGTTGGGATGCGGCGGGGAAGGGCGGGATCATCGAGCGGCTTACTGCGGGCTGGGATCCGCGCTTCTTCCATGTCTGGCCGATCTCCGCGCCCAGTGCGGTCGAGAAGAAGCATCATTTCCTCTGGCGCTTTCGCCGCCGCCTGCCCGAGCCCAAGGAAATCGCGATCTTCGACCGTAGCTGGTATGGCCGTGTGCTGGTCGAACGGGTTGAAGGGTTCGCCACCGAAGAGGCATGGAAAAACGGCTATCGCGAGATCAACGCCTTTGAGCAGCAACAACTCGACGCCGGCACCACGCTCGTCAAAGTCTTCGTCCACATCACCCAGAAGCAGCAGGACAAGCGCTTCCGCGATCGGCTCAACCATGAATGGAAGCGCTGGAAGACCGGGCTGGACGATTATCGCAACCGCGCCCGCCGCGCCGATTATCTGATCGCGATGGACGAGATGTTCGCCCGCACCGATACCGCGCATGCGCCGTGGATCGTCATCGACGGCAACGACAAAAAGGCCGCGCGGATCGCGGCGCTTAGCGCAATCGCCGATGCGCTGGAGGCAAATGTATCGATGGAGCCGCCCAAGCTCGATCCGGAGGTGGAGCGGGTTGCGCTGGAAGCGTTAGGTTAGTCTCGCGCTTTGCGCTAACACCCGGATACCGGGGAATTTCTTCAATGACCGAACAATCCACTATCGTTGCGGCCGGTGTTGGCTCGCTATCGCCGGTCGCGCTCGCGTCGGTGCTCGATCAGAGCGTCGATTGCGTCAAGCTGATCGGGCTGGATGGCGAGGTTCAGTATATGAACGGCAACGGCCTCTGCGCGATGGAAGTCGATGACTTCAACGCCATCCGAGGCAGGCAATGGGTCGATCTCTGGCCGGAGGAAGCGCGCCAGACGATCCTCGACTCGCTCGCGACCTCAGCGGGCGGCAAGCCGGTGCGCTTTCGTGCATTCTGCCCCACCGCAAAGGGTTCACCGCGCTGGTGGGACGTGTCGGTATCGGCCGTGACCAACGCCGCCGGGGCGCATGCCGGCTATCTCTCAATCTCGCGCGACATGACCGATAACGAGACCGCAACCGAAGCGCTGGCGATCGCCGCCGACGAGATGCGGCACCGGTTGAAGAATACGTACACGATGATCAGCAGCCTGCTGATGAGCTTTGCCCGCGGGGATGCCGCGCGTGAGAGCTATGCCAGCGAGATGGCCGAGCGGCTGGTCGCGCTCAGCACCGCGCAGGCATTGTTCGTCTCGAAAGAAGCATCCTGCACCATCGGTGTGCTGATCCCCGCCTTGCTCGCCCCGTTCAACAATCCCGCATGCCCGGTGACAATTACCGGCAGCGAAGCGATCGATGTCGATCAGGGCCAGGCCGATGCCATCGCGCTGGTCGTGGGCGAATTGGCGGTCAATTCATCGAAGCACGGCGCCATCGCGAAGGGCGGCGATATCCAAGTCGATTGGCAATCGGCGGATCAGATGCTGGAGATCCGCTGGGTTGAGCAGCTCGCGACCCGGCTCACCGGCGTCCCGCGCGCAGGCGGGCAGGGCCTTCGCCTCATGGAGAGGATCATGCGCGCGCGCCGGGGTGGCATCGCCTTTGACTGGCGCGACGACGGCGTCACCGTGACCCTGACGCTCAACCTCAGCTAATCGGGGAGTTCTCCGGCGGCATCGAGCATATCCGCCGCAATCGCCGGTGCCGCCGAATCATCGCGCAACGCCAGCAATCGCGCGGCTTCCGCCCGAAGCGCGGTTCGCCGTGCATCGCCCGTGGGTAGCGCTCCGATCCGCGCATAGGCGTCGGCCGCACGCACCCATGCGCCATTCTCGCCTTCCACATCCTCTGCCACGCGCGCAAAGGCCGAACGGAGCGGACGATAGCCTTTGTCAGTGCGCTCGAAGGTCGCGACCAGCAACGCGCCGGGCGCATATTCCTGCCGAACGCATGCGCCCTGGAAGCTGCTTGGATGCGCGCGGTGGAGCGGCGTCGGATGCGCGGCAAAGCTATGCCCTCTCTCGCCAGTATAGCCTTCGAGTCGCAAGACTTCAGAGGGCAGAACCCCCTTGATTGCACGGATCGGCTCCAGCTCGATCTGCTGTTCGTCCCAGGAATTTGCCGCTCTGATATCTTCGGCGCCAGGCCCTGCCTTTACCCGCGCCAGCACGACCAAATCAGCCTGCTGGATCAGCTCGAAATTGCTCGGCACCCGATAGCCTGGAACCACGCTGCATGCGCTCGCAGGTGCTGCGGCGAATAGCGCCATGGCGGCGAACGAAGTGAGCGAGATTCGCATGTTATGCCGGGGCAAACCCGCCATCATCGCCCATCACGTGCAGCACGCCGTCCGAGATCGCGAAATAGGCGCCGCGCAGCGTCAGTTTGCCCGCTGCCTCGCGCTCCGGAATGCACGGGAAGGTCCGCAGATTGGCGAGCGATACCCGCACGGTCTCCAGTTCCAGCGCGTGAAGCGCCTCGGGTCCGTTGCCATATTCGGCGACGATCCGCTCGCGCGCTTCATCGAGCATGTCGACCCAATGCGCGATAAATCCGCCGGCACCCGGGGCCGTGCCCGCGAATCGCTGGGTGAGCGCCGCATGCACGCCGCCGCATGCCGCATGGCCGAGCACCACGATCTCGCTGACTTCGAGCTGTGTCACTGCGAATTCTAGCGCGGCGCTTACGCCGTGGCGTTGTCCATCGAGTTCGAACGGCGGCACCAGATTGGCGACGTTGCGCACCACAAACATCTCGCCGGGCGACGCATCGAAAATCTGGGTCGGATCGACTCGGCTGTCCGAACAGGCGATTACCATCACCTTCGGGCTCTGCCCCCGAGACAATTCCGCCCAACGATCGCGCTGTCGGCGATATTCGGCGGTCCGGAAACGCTGATACCCGTCGAGCAAGCCAGTAAAGTCTGTCATGTGAGGCTCCTTAGAAGCGCCCTGCGGTTGTGTCATTACACATGCATGGCTATCTGACGCGCATGAACGAGATTTCGCCGCTTCCCCGCCCAGAACGCGTCCGCAAGCCGGACTGGATCCGGGTCAAGGCGCCAACGTCCGAGGGCTTTGCCGCCACGCGCGCGCTGATGCGCTCAAAAAGCCTGACCACGGTGTGCGAGGAAGCTGCTTGCCCGAATATCGGTGAGTGCTGGTCGAAAAAACACGCGACCGTCATGATCCTGGGTGACACCTGCACCCGCGCCTGCGCCTTTTGTAACGTCAAGACCGGCATGCCCCGCGCTGTCGATCCGATGGAGCCGAACAATGTGGCCGATGCCGCCGCGCAGATGGGCCTGGCACATATCGTCATTACATCGGTGGACCGCGACGATCTGCCGGATGGTGGTGCCAAGCAGTTCGTCAAAGTGATCGAAGCGATCCGCAAATCGAACCCGGTGACCACGATCGAAATCCTCACACCGGATTTCAGGAACAAGCACGAAGCCGCTGTAGAGATGATCGTTGCCGCGCGTCCCGACGTGTACAACCACAATCTCGAAACCGTGCCGAGGCTTTACCCGACGATCCGCCCGGGCGCCCGCTATTATGCGTCGTTGCGCTTGCTGGAGACGGTGAAGAAGCTCGATCCGTCGATCTTCACCAAATCGGGCGTGATGCTTGGGCTGGGCGAAGAGCGCCTCGAAATCCATCAGGTGATGGACGATATGCGTTCGGCCGACATCGATTTCCTGACGATGGGCCAGTATCTCCAGCCCACGCAACGCCATGCCAAGGTGCAGGAATTCGTCACACCCGCGCAGTTCAACAGCTATGGCGCGATTGCCCGCGCGAAGGGCTTCCTCCTCGTCGCATCCTCGCCGCTGACCCGTTCGAGCTATCACGCCGGCGACGATTTCGAGAAGATGCGTGCGGCGCGCGAGGCGAAACTGGCGAAGGTCACGGCGTAATTGCCTAAACACCAGGAAACCCGACAGCTTCCGTACACCCCGGAGCAGATGTTCGAACTCGTGGCCGATGTGGCCCGCTACGCCGAATTCCTGCCCTGGGTCACGGCCGTGCGTGTCCGCTCGAACAGCGAGACCGAGATGGTCGCTGACGTCATTGTTGGCTTCAAGGGGCTGCGCGAGACCTTTACGTCAAAGGTCGAGAAGCAGCGACCACTCCACATCCATGTCGATTATCTCGAAGGGCCGCTCAAGCACCTCAACAATGACTGGAAGTTCCAGCCGGACGGGCAGGGCGGGTGCCTCGTCGATTTCTGCGTCGATTTCGCGTTCAAGAACCGCATGTTCGAGATGCTGGCGGGGCAGGTCTTCGATCGTGCGCTACGCAAGATGATCGGCGCTTTCGAAGAGCGCGCGGCCAAGCTTTATGCCGATTCTTCGACTTCGACCGCGTCGGGCATCAGCAATTCGAGCGCGCACAACGCCGCCTGAAGGCGCACGCCGCCGCGGCCATTATTCTCCAGCAACCGCGAATCCGCCACGATGTGCTGCGGATCGGCACCGCGCACAGCCTGTGCGAACACCACGGTGCCCACCGGCTTCTTCTCGGTGCCGCCATCGGGGCCGGCGATGCCGGTGATCGCCACCGCGACATCGGCGTTCGATCGGCGCAGCGCACCCTGCGCCATGCTCCATGCAACGGCGATCGAGACCGAACCGAACGTCTCCAGCACGTCGCTGCTCACCTTGAGCACTTCGGTCTTGGCGTCATTCGAATAGGTGACGAAGCCCGCGTCGAACACGTCCGACGAGCCGGGCACTTCGGTGAGCGCGGCGCTGACCAGACCGCCGGTGCAGCTTTCGGCCACGGCGATGCGGCGACCCGCAACGCGATTGGCCTCAAGCACCTTGCGCGCCATTTCGATCAGCTTTGCCGGGAGAATCGTATCCATCAGGCTCGCGCCTCTGCCATTGTCGGAGACGGGAAGCGAGTCAGTTCGGCGTTACAAGGATTTGCAGATATCGAGCGGCGATGGCTTTTTGTCATTCGTCCCCGAGAATTCGAGAAACGTGACGAGCAACCCTGAAAGATTTTCCGGCGGAAGCGGATCGAGCAAGCCAAGGATTCGATCGGCCTTGGTGCAATCCTCGGGCTTCACCTTGGCCACCAATATCTCGCCGATCATCGAACCCATGATCATATCGAACATCATGGCATCGATCGTGGTTTCGCCCGACACTTTGTTGAATGCCGCAATCGCCGCAGACTTTGCAGCGGCAGCCGGCGCGACATAGCGCTCTGCCAGGCCCGCGCCATTGGTGCGCAGATAGGCATTTGCCGGCAGCGTCTTGCTGCACGTCTCGGAAACCGAACGCAGGACGCTGGGTGCGACCGACAGCAACAGCGCATTCGCCTCTTGCGAGGTCAGGCACGGTCGCTGCTGCGCGGTCTGGGCCGCATGGCCCGCGGTCCCGAGCAGCGCGAGAGAGGCGGCCACACCGGCGCGAAAAACCTTCTTCATTCCCCCGTCTCCCTGATCCGTATCGTCGCGACTGCCTGCGCCGCCATGCCTTCGCCGCGCCCGGTAAAGCCCAGCCGCTCGGTCGTCGTGGCCTTCACGCTAATCCTGCCCAGCGGCAGCCGCAACAGCGCCGCGATATTGGCGCGGATCGCATCGCGGTGCGGCCCGATCTTGGGCGCCTCGCAGATGATCGTCAGATCGATAAAGTCGATGATCCCGCCCTCGGCCGCGACCAGCCCTGCGGCATGTTCCAGAAAACGGCCCGACGCGGCGCCGCGCCACTGCGGATCGCTTGGCGGGAAATGCATCCCGATATCCCCCGCGCCGATCGTCCCGAGCAATGCATCGGTGATGGCATGGAGCGCGACATCGGCGTCGCTATGCCCCGAAAGTCCGTGGCTGTGCGGGATCAGCAAGCCGCCGAGCCACAATTCCTCACCCTCGGCAAAGCGATGCACGTCAAAGCCCTGTGCGGTGCGGACGTGAAAGCCGGCGGCATGGCGCGTTTCGGCTGCAGCGAAATCGGCCGGGTGGGTGATCTTTTCCAGCGCCATATCGCCTTCCACAATTGCAACCTCATGTCCCAATGCACGCACCATCTGCGCGTCATCCGTGGCCTCTTCGCTCTCCGGCCATGTCGCATGTGCCGTGCGGATCGTGGCAACGTCGAACGCTTGCGGCGTCTGCACCCGAACCAGCCCATCGCGTGAAACCGGATCGCCCGAGGCCGAAACCAGCGTATCCGCGACCGGCAGCCCCGGAATGGCTCCCTGATGCGTATCGAGCTCCGCCAGCAACCGGTCGATTACGGCGTGCGACAGGAACGGGCGCGCCGCGTCATGGATCAGCACGCGGTCTGCATCGATTGCCGCCAACCCATTCGCCACCGACTCGCGCCGCGTCGCGCCGCCGATAACGGAGCGAACATCGCCAAGCGCTGCTGCGAGCGCGGCCTCCTGGCCCTCGCCAATGACGACCAGCACCTCGCCGATCGCCGGATGGCCAGAGAGCGCCGCAAAGCTGTGCGCCACCATCGGCTTGCCCGCGAGCATCGCAAATTGCTTGGGTAACCCGCCGCCCGCGCGAACGCCCTGTCCAGCGGCAACGATGATGGCGGCAGTCTTCATGTGGCGGGCGCTACCGTGCCACACCGCGCTTGCCAATCACAGCTTGCACGACTAGGCGCTCGTGCCTATTTTTCAGGCATATTATGACGGAACTCGCCCCCATTCAGATCGGTCCCGTGCGGATCGACCAGCCGGTGCTGCTCGCGCCGATGACCGGGGTCACCGATCTCCCGTTCCGCCGAGTCGTGCGTAAATATGGCTCGGGCCTCAACGTCACCGAGATGGTGGCCAGCCAGGCTGCGATCCGCGAAACCCGCCAGTCGCTCCAGAAATTCGCCTGGGATCCGATCGAAGACCCCGTATCGATGCAGCTCGTCGGCTGCACCCCGTATGAGATGGCCGAGGCCGCCAAGCTGAGCGAAGAGCGCGGCGCCGCGATCGTCGACATCAATATGGGTTGCCCGGTCCGCAAGGTGACGAGCGGCGATGCCGGCTCGGCGCTGATGCGCGACCTGAAGCTTGCCGCCGCGTTGATCGAAGCCTGCGTCAAGGCGGTCAGCGTGCCGGTCACGGTCAAGATGCGGATGGGCTGGTGCCATGACAGCCTCAACGCGCCTGAACTAGCGCATATCGCCGAGGATATCGGCGCGAAGATGATCACCGTCCACGGCCGCACCCGCAACCAGATGTATAAGGGCTCGGCGGATTGGGGCTTCATCCGCTCGGTGAAGGACGCTGTTTCTATCCCGGTGATCGCCAATGGCGATATCAACACCGTGGCGGACGCCCGTGAGGCGCTGCGCCAATCGGGTGCGGATGGCGTGATGATCGGGCGCGGTTCCTATGGGAAACCATGGTTCCTGCGCCAGGTGATGGACGCGCTCGCCGGCAGGGAAGAGCATCCCGATCCGACGCTTGAAGAACAATATCGCGTAATTTTAACGCATTACATCGACACGCTCGAACATTATGGTGACGAAGTCGGCGTCAACATGATGCGCAAGCATATCGGCTGGTATACCAAGGGCATCCACGGCTCGGCCGAATTTCGCAACAACGTCAATAAGATCTCTGACCCGAAACGGGTGCTGGAGATGCTCGACGAATTCTACGCCCCGTGCCGTTCGCGCGAAGCGGCGTAAGGCCGCCTCCCGAAGCGGGGGAGCCCGATCTGGGCGACCTGTTCGTCGGGCTGCCGGTGGCAACTATCGTTCTCGACCCCCGCAACCGCGTCGCCCGCGCCAACACGGCATGCGAGCATCTGCTCAACCATAGCGAGCGCGCGATGGTGGGGCAGTTGTTCGAAACGGTGCTGGCACCGCCCAAGGAATATCGCAATCGCCGCGAAGGGCACGGCTTTGCCGCCTTCGGCATCGAAATCGAGCCGACCCGCAGCGCCAAGATCAAGGTCGATCTGATCGAGACGATGATCGCCGACCATCCAGGCTGGCGGATCGTAACGCTCCATCATGTGCCGCATGCCCATCGCATGGGCGCCGGTGGCGATCGCAGCGCAGGCGCCAAGGCGGCAGAGGGCGCTGCGGCGATGCTGGCGCATGAGATCAAGAACCCGCTTTCCGGCATCCGCGGCGCTGCACAGCTGATCGGCACCGGGGGCGATCCGGATGGCGAACTGACCCGGCTGATCACGACGGAAGTCGATCGCATCGTCGCGTTGATCGATCGGATGGAGGATTTCACCGACAACCGACCGCTCAAGCTGGTGTCGAGCAACGTATATCCGCTGCTCGATCATGCCCGCCGCGTCGCCCGCTCGGGCTTTTCGCGCGAGATCCCGATCGAAGAGCGGTTCGATCCCTCGCTCCCGCCCGTGCTGATCGATCCCGATGCCTTTCTGCAGGTAATGCTCAACCTGCTCAAGAACGCCGCCGAGGCGATCCGCGATGTAAAGGAGCCTCGCATCACGCTGGCGACTGCCTATCGCCACGGCATGTCGGTCAGCGCCGGTCTCGGCCTGCCGCGCCGCCCGCTACCGATCGAATTGCTGGTGATCGACAATGGTCCCGGCGCGCCGGAGGATATTGCCGAGCATCTGTTCGAGCCGTTCATTTCGGGGAAGCCGGAAGGGAAGGGGCTCGGCCTGCCACTCGTGGAGAAACTGGTCCGCGATATGGGGGGAATCATCGAATATGCGCGTGAGCGGGAGCCCGAAGTGACGATATTCCGCATCCTGTTGCCCAGAGCGCCGCAATGAGCGCGCCGCAATGACCGCACCCGGCACCGTTCTGGTCGTAGACGACGATTCCGCGATCCGCACCGTGGTCGCCGCTGCGTTGAAGCGTGAGGGCCATGCCGTCACCACCGCCGCGAGCATTGCCGATCTCCGTCGTGCCCTTACCGGTGGGTTGCCCGACGTGCTGGTCACCGACGTGATCCTGCCAGACGGCAACGGCCTCGATCTGGTCGCCTCGCTGATGGCGGAATATCCCGCGCTGCCGGTGATCGTATTTTCGGCGCAAAACACGCTGGCTACCGCCGTTCGCGCGACCGAAGTCGGCGCATTCGATTACCTGCCCAAGCCCTTCGATCTCAATGTGCTGAGCCAGGCGGTGCGCGGCGCGATTGCCAAGAGTCGTCGCGGCCCGATCGACGCACCCGAAGAGGTAGGCGCGGGAAGCACCCTGATCGGCCGCTCGCCGGCGATGCAGGAAGTCTATCGCGTCATCGCTCGCGTGGTCTCGAACGACCTGACCGTGCTGGTCATGGGCGAGAGCGGCACCGGCAAGGAGCTGGTCGCGCAGGCGATCCACGATCTCGGCCCGCGCCGCCGCTCGCCCTTCGTCGCGCTCAACATGGCCGCGATCCCGCGCGATCTGATCGAAGCCGAGCTGTTTGGTCACGAACGCGGTGCCTTTACCGGGGCTGCGGCGCGCGTGGCCGGCAAGTTCGAACAGGCAGCGGGCGGCACGCTGTTCCTCGACGAGATTGGCGACATGCCGATGGACGCCCAGACGCGCCTGCTTCGCGTGCTGCAATCGGGCGAGTTCACCACCGTTGGCGGCGCCCGCACGATCAAGGCAGATGTGCGCATCGTCGCCGCGACCAACAAGGATCTCGGCGCGCTGGTCCAGACCGGGCAGTTTCGCGAGGATCTGTTCTACCGCCTCAACGTCGTGCCCGTGGCGCTACCATCGCTGCGCGAACGCCGTCAGGACGTGCATCTGCTGGCGCGGCATTTCCTCGATCGCGCCGCCGAGGATGGCTTGCCCCGCAAGCAGCTCGACGCCTCCGCGATCACTGTGCTCGAAACCTATGACTGGCCGGGGAATGTCCGCGAGCTGGAAAATCTAATGCGCCGCATCGCCGCGCTCAGCCGCGACGAATGGATCGACGCTGACAGCATTCGCCGGGCGCTGGGCGAGGCGAGCCAGATCCAGTCTGCGCCGGGCGATGCCGGGATCGAAGCCGCCGTGCGCGCGCGGCTCGAGCGGATTGCGATCGAGGAACCGCGCTCGCTCGACGATGGCACCCTGTACGACCGTATTATCGGAGAGGTGGAGCGCCCATTGATCGAAGCGATGCTCGCGCGACACCAGCACAACCAACTGCGCGCCGCCCGCGCATTGGGGATAAATCGCAACACTTTGCGCAAACGACTCGATACGTTGGGCATCGATGCGTCCGGAAATCGCCCGAATGGTGCCGATTAGCGACAAGTTGTCTTGTTGGCGGTAACCCCGCGATCGGGCCGCGGATGGCCAAACAGGGCGCGGTTCGCGCGTTGGGGATCAATCACAATACGCTTGGCATCGATGCAGCTAACCGACTGACTGGTGCCGAATAGCGACAGTCCGAACAAGATTGTGTGTTCTTTAGGCCACAATCTTATTGTATCTAGGCGGAAATGGATGTCGTTTCCGATCCTGATACCGCTCCCGTTTCTCGCAAGCAGGGGCTCAGCACCGTGTTGAGGCTGCAACCGATACGGCACTGGGCCGCCAAGCCGAGTTCGTCGGCAAATGTGCGGATGCTCGAAATCGTGGTCGTCGCGCTGGCGATCGCGACCCCGATCGCGACCTACCTATTGGTAAGCCGCGCGAGTGCGCATGATCAACTTTTCAGCCCGGCGATGGCGGCCCTGCTGCTGCTCGCGAACCTGCTTCCCTTCGTCGCGCTGATCGCGCTGATCGGACGGCGTATCGCCATCGATCGGGCATCGAAATCTGCGCTCGCGGGGGGCGGGCGCCTGCACATCCGGCTCGTCGCAGTATTTACGCTGATGGCGAGCGTGCCGATCGTGCTGACCGTAATAGCGGCGTCCGTCATGTTCCAATCGGGCGTTCAACTCTGGGGTTCGGACCGCGCCGCGAGCGCTTTCAACTCCACGGTCGAATTGGCACGCGAGGGCCAGCGCTTAGTGCTCAAACGGTGGACGGGCGAGGCGCGCGTCATGGGCGAGGATCTGTTGGCCAAATTTCCGGCTCTGCCGCCGCGTTCCGCGGTGTTGCAGGAACAGTTTCTCCTCCAGACCTATTACCGCAATTTTTTCCAGTCGGTGCTGTTCCGCGTCGTCGACGGCAACCGCGTCGAAGTACTATATTCCTACGAGCCACCCGAAGCGAATGCATTTGCATCGCGCGTTTCGGGTCAGGTCCTGAGTCTGAAGGACGACGAGGTCTACAGCAACTTCGATGCGCAGATGCTCTGGGTCGTCACGCCCGTCGATCGCTCGCGCAACATCTTCTTATATGTGGCTACTCCCAATGACGTCGAATTCCTGCGGAATCAGGATGTCTCGGCTGCTAGGGTTGTTGCCGATTATCAGGGTTTGCGCGCGCGCGCGCGCGCGCTGCAATTGCAGTTCAATGCATTATTGTTCGGCGTGGCATTGCTGATCATCGGCATTGCCACCGGAATCGCGCTCGCGGTCGCGGATAGGTTGGTGCAGCCAGTCGATCAGCTCGTCACCGCGGCGCGGTTGGTGGCCAGTGGCGATCTCACCGCGCGCGTTCCCGTCCCGCACCGAGAAGACGAAATTGGGACGCTCGGCGATGCCTTCAACAGCATGACGGAGCGCCTGCAGGAACAGAAGACCGACCTGGTTACCGCCAACGCCCAGCTCGAAAGTCGCCGCGCGCTGATCGAGGCGGTGATGTCCGGGGTTTCCGCGGGCGTCATCTCCATCGACTCGGCGCGGCAGGTGCGGTTGATCAATGAATCGGCGATGGCGCTGCTGCGACACGGCGAGTCCACGGCGGTCGGCCGTGCGCTCAAAGAAATAGCGCCCGAACTCGATACGATGCTCGATGGCGAAGAGCATGAGGCGGTGGTGCAGATCACGACCGGCGGCGAGGCGCTGACGCTGGCAGTGAAGATCACCCGCGACGAAGCGGGGCAGGTGCTCACGTTCGACGATATCACCGGGCAGCTCAACGATCAGCGGCGCGCGGCCTGGTCCGATGTGGCGCGCCGTATCGCGCACGAGATCAAGAACCCGCTCACGCCGATCCAGCTCGCCGCCGAGCGCCTCCAGCGCCGCTATGGCAAGAAGATCGAGAATGACGATGGCACCTTCGCCAAGCTGACCGCGACGATCGTCCGGCAAGTCGGCGATCTGCGGCGGATGGTCGATGAATTCTCGTCCTTCGCGCGCATGCCCAAGCCGCTGTTCCGGCAGGAATCGCTGCTCGATATCGCGCGCCAGGCGATGTTCCTCCACGAAGTCGCGCACCCGACGATCCAATTCGAGCTCGACGCGCCCGATCCCGCCCCGACGATCATCTGCGACCGCCGCCAGATCGGCCAGGCATTGACCAATATCGTCAAGAACGCCGTGGAAGCCATCGAGGGCCGCGGGGAAGGGGAGGCGCTGCCGCAAGGCTCCGTGCACCTCACCATCGAGAATGGCAGCGACAATCGCGTGCTGCTCACCCTTGCCGATAATGGCGTGGGGCTGCCCGTGGAGCGCAACCGGATCGCAGAGCCTTATATGACGACGCGCAGCGGCGGCACCGGCCTCGGCCTCGCGATCGTGAAGAAGATTGTCGAGGAGCATTTCGGCACGATCGCCTTCTCCGATCGCCCCGGCGGCGGCACCTGCGTCACCATCTGCTTCGATACCGATCTGCTCGCCAACATGGGCGATGAGCCCGAGGACGACGAGAACGCCGATCCGCGGCTCACTTCTTTAACGCGTACTGGAAAAGCCAAGTCATGAGTCTCGATATCCTGGTCGTCGACGATGAGCGCGACATCCGAGAGCTGGTAGCCGGCGTTCTTGAGGACGAAGGCTATGAGACTCGCGGCGCGGCGGATAGCGATGCGGCGCTGGAAGCGATCGCCGAGCGGCGCCCCAGCCTGGTGCTGCTCGACGTGTGGCTGCAGGGATCGAAGCTTGATGGCCTCGAACTGCTCGACGAGATCAAGCGGCGCGATGCGTCGATTCCGGTGCTGGTGATCTCCGGCCATGGCAATCTGGATACTGCGGTGGCGGCGATCCGGCGTGGTGCTGCCGATTTCATCGAAAAGCCCTTCGAGGCCGAGCGGCTGCTGCTGATGGTCGAGCGCGCGACCGAGACCGAGCGACTGCGCCGCGAAGTCGCGTCATTGCGGGCATCGGTGGGCCGTGAGGAAGACCTGACCGGCACTTCGGGTTCGATCAACGGCGTGCGCGCTACCCTGAAGCGCGTCGCGTCGACCGGAAGCCGCGTGCTGATCAGCGGCGGGCCTGGCGTCGGCAAGGAAGTCGCGGCACGGCTGCTTCATGGCTGGAGCCAGCGCGCTGCTGCACCCTTCGTCATCGTCAGTTGTGCGCGGATGCAGCCCGAGCGCGTCGAAGAAGAATTGTTCGGCGTGGAAGAAAGCGGGGATCTGGTTCGCCCCGGCCTGCTCGAACAGGCACATGGCGGGACGCTGTTCCTCGACGAGATCGCCGACATGCCGGTGGCCACACAGGGCCGCATCCTGCGCGTGCTTACCGATCAGAGCTTCAGCCGCGTGGGCGGCACTCGCGTCGTCAAGGTCGACGTCCGCGTCGTTTCGGCCACCGCGCGCGATTTGCAGAACGAGATCGCCGAGGGACGTTTCCGCGAGGATCTCTATTACCGGCTCAACGTCGTCCCCGTCGTGATCCCGCCGCTGACCGAGCGGCGCGAGGATATTCCGGTGCTGATCGAGCATTTCGTCGCGCATTATGCCAGCGGCCGCCGGGTGCCGACACCCGAAGTCGCCGCTGACGCTATGGTGGCGCTGCAAAGCTATGAATGGCCGGGCAATGTCCGCCAGCTTCGCAACATCGTCGAGCGCACCGTGATCCTCGCTCCCGGCGACCGGATCGGGCGGATCGAACTCGACCTGTTGCCCGCCGAAGTGCTGGGCCAGCCGAGCGACAATAGCGGTGGCATGGGATCGAGCGCGATCATGGGCGCGCCGCTCAAGGAAGCGCGCGAAAGCTTCGAGCGCGAGTATCTGAGGGTGCAGATCAAGCGCTTTTCGGGCAATATCTCGCGCACCGCGAGC
This sequence comes from Sphingomonadales bacterium, assembly GCA_004173185.1. Taxonomy (GTDB): domain Bacteria; phylum Pseudomonadota; class Alphaproteobacteria; order Sphingomonadales; family Sphingomonadaceae; genus Sphingomonas. The sequence continues at coordinate 32,317 of SEFZ01000031.1, forward strand.
TTCATCGGGATGGAGCGATCGGCGCTACACCGGAAACTGAAGCTGCTCGGAATCAGCGAGAGCCGCGAAGAATAGGAGGGGCACTGCGCTGGACTTGAGCGCACGAATCCCTAGATTACCCAATAGCAGGCCAGTTTGGCCTGCGCTCCGACGCCGGGAAACGGCGCTCAAGCGGGAAAAATCCCGCCAAGAATACAAGGGAATGCGGAAAAATGGCCGAGAAGCAGACTTCGCTGCAGGACCTCTTCCTCAATTCACTCCGCCGGTCGAAAACGCCGGTCACTATGTTCCTCGTCAAGGGCGTGAAGCTCCAGGGGATCGTCACCTGGTTCGACAATTTCTCGGTGCTGTTGCGCCGCGATGGCCAGTCGCAGCTGATCTATAAGCATGCGATCTCGACGATCATGCCTTCCGGCCCGATGGATATGACGCAATTCTTGGACATGCTCGGAGAGCATCAATCCAAGAGCCCGGTTTTGCAGGAGATTTTCCTGAATGCCGTGCGTAAACAGCAGGAAAGCGTGACCATGTTCTTGGTCAATGGCGTCATGCTGCAAGGGCAGATCGCTGCATTCGACCTGTTCTGCATGCTGCTCCAGCGCGAAGGCATGGCCCAGCTTGTCTACAAACACGCGGTTTCCACCATCCAGCCGGCGCATCCGCTGAACCTGGCCGAGGAAACGAACGAGGCTGACGACGATTAAGCTATTATGAGTACTGGATTTGAACGCGACGCCAGCGAGTTTACGCGCGGCGCGAAGGCCGTCATTGTCTATCCGGACACTGGCGGCTCTTCGCGTGACGCGGACGCGCGCCTGGAAGAGACCGCGGGCCTCGCGCTAGCGATCGGACTCGATGTGATCGAGAAGACCAGCTTCCGCCTGCGCCAGCCCAAGCCGGGCACGCTGATCGGATCGGGTCAGGTCGAGGCGCTGGCCGAGAGCGTGCGCGACAAGGAGATCGAAGTCGCGGTGTTCGATGCGTCGCTGACGCCCGTGCAGCAGCGCAATCTGGAGACCGGGCTGGGCTGCAAGGTGATCGACCGCACCGGCCTCATCCTCGAAATCTTCGGCGAACGTGCCCGCACTGCCGAAGGGCGGCTGCAAGTCGAACTCGCGCATCTCGATTATCAGGCGGGCCGTCTGGTGCGTAGCTGGACCCATCTTGAGCGCCAGCGCGGCGGCTTCGGCTTCCTTGGCGGTCCGGGTGAAACCCAGATCGAAGCCGATCGGCGCTTGATCCGTGACCGTATGGCGCGGCTCAAGAAGGAACTCGATCAGGTCAGTCGCACGCGCAGCCTGCACCGCGACCGGCGCCAGCGGACGCCATGGCCGGTGATTGCACTGGTCGGCTATACCAACGCCGGAAAATCCACGCTTTTCAATCGCCTGACCGGTGCTGACGTCATGGCGGAGAATTTACTTTTCGCAACGCTCGATCCGACTTTGCGGCAGATCCAGTTGCCGGGCATCGACAAGGCGATCCTCTCCGACACGGTGGGTTTCGTCTCCGAACTGCCGACCCAGCTGGTGGCGGCATTCAAAGCGACGCTCGAGGAAGTCATCTCGGCCGACCTGCTGATCCACGTCCGCGACATCGCCCATCCCGACAGCGAAGCGCAGCGCACCGATGTCGAAAAGGTGCTTGGCGAAATCGGCGTGTCGCTGGAGACCCCACGCTTTGAAGCGTGGAACAAGCTCGACCTGCTCGACGACGAGCGCCGCGAAGGTGCGCTGGCGGAAGCGACCAAGCGCGAGGACGTGGTGGCGCTATCGGCCTGGACCGGGGAGGGCGTTGCGCTCCTGATCGAGACCGTGGCCGCACGGCTGACCGAAGGGCATCGCCGCTACACGATCGCGCTGGATGCCGGCGACGGGGCGGGGGCCGCGTGGCTGCACCAGAATGGTGAGGTGATCGACCAGCGTGTCGAGGGCGAACGCGCAGTGTATGAAGTGCGGATGGCGCCGCGCGATTTTGAGCGGTTTGGGATGCGGAACGTCTGAGCGGGACGCGGAAGTTGAGGACCATGCGCAGGGCTTCGAGCCGCGAATGTTCCCTAATGTTCGCACTGACCATGGCGGATTTCGAAATGCGAGCCAATGCGCGCGTTCGGCTTGGGTGATCCAGCGATTTCAAAGAGCGGTCGTGCGATTTCGACCAGCTTAGCCAAGCAGTTGAAATCCTACATTTCAACCTAGATTTGCCGTCAGGTAATCAGGCGGTGGTCGCTTTCGCCTTTACCCACAACGCTTCCTTGGCATCGAGATCGAGCCCGACAAACGCCTCGCCAGCCTCAGCTTCCATAGCCTTGAATCGCTTTTCGAACTTGGCGTTGGCTACCCGCAAGGCAGCTTCCGGATCCACGCCATGCTTGCGCGCCCAATTGACCACTGCGAACAGCAGATCGCCAATCTCTTCCTCGCGATGCTCCGGCGTTTCGGCGGCCTCAACCTCGGCCAGTTCCTCGTCGATCTTGGCGCGGGCGCCGCTGGGATCGGGCCAGTCGAAGCCGGTGCGCGCCGCGCGTTTCTGGAGCTTTTCCGCGCGGAGCAAGGCGGGGAGGGCAATCGCTACCCCGTCCAGGGCACCCTCAGTCCCCTTAGCCCCCCGCTCGGCGGCCTTGATTTGTTCCCATAGATAATGGCCGCCTTCGGCTGCGCCGAGGAAGATGTGCGGGTGCCGGCGCTCCATCTTTTCGGAGATCATGGCGGCGACATCAGAAAGATCGAACAAGCCGGCTTCCTGGGCGATGCGGCTGTGGAAGACGACCTGGAGCAGCAGATCGCCGAGTTCGTCCTTGAGATCGGCCATATCGCCACGCTGGATCGCGTCGGCGACTTCATAGGCTTCCTCGATCGTATAGGGCGCGATCGTCTCGAAGGTCTGGACGGTATCCCATTCGCAGCCGGTCTTGGGATCGCGCAGGCGCTCCATGATCTGAACCAGACGCTCGATGTTGACGGAAGTCACTGTGAGGGGGTCCCTTTTGCCACATAGTTCGGAACGATAATATACATTATGTAAAATCTATTGCTGTTCGGCGGGGATCTTATGGGCGGTGATCTCCGGACGCTTGCGTTCGCCGCCAGAGCCTCTCGGCGCTTCAACGCGCTGCTCGGGTGCTGACGATATCTCGCCCGTGGCGCCATCGGGTTCGAGGATCAGTTCATTGCCCTGCACCCGCCACGATTTGAGCGTGGACAGGAAGTTCATGCCGAGCACATCCATCTCGCCGAACGCCTCCGAGATCACCACATCGACGTCCTTGGCCTTGAGCGGCCCGATTTCGAGCGTATCGAGCGTAGCTGCGCCCGCGCTCACGGTGCCGTTGGCGGTCTCGATCGTCACCGGCGGATGGCCCTTGTCGGGCTCGATGCCAGCGGAAGTCGCGGTCGGCAGCGACAGTGCAGTGATCGTGGCGCCGCTATCGATCAGCATCCGGCGCTCATAGCCGTTGAGCTTCACATTCGCCCAGAAATGGCCGTCACGCGCCATGCGGATGCGGACGATGCCGCCCTCGGCGCGCTGCTCCTCATAGCCGCCAATGCGCGCGAAGAATGAATCGATCTGTTCGCGATGGTTGAAGCCGATGAACAACACCAGACCGATCGCTGCCCAGGAAAAGATGCTGCCGAGAATTGTGGCGAACGAGGCGCGCCGCGTGAGCATGGCGCGTGCGGCCAGCGCCAGCACGCCGACCAACAATATCCCGCTCAGCAGATCGTCGCTCACACCCTAATCTCCATGCCGTCATAGCCCGGCTCGACGCCCTCGGGCAGCGTCGCGGCAAGCTCGGCATAATCCATGCTCGTATCCATATGAACAAGGACAGTATGACGCGGTGCCAACTCCCCTGCCCAGCCCAGCACCGAACCCAGATTGGGATGCGTGGGATGCGGCGCGCGGCGCAGGGCATCGACCACCCACAGATCCAGCCCGGTATAAAGCGAACGCATCTCGCTCGTCATCATATTGAAGTCTGTAGCATAACCTATTGACTTATTGTTACTATCGAAGCGGATACCGGCCGATGTAATGCCGCCATGCGGCTGATCGGTGATGCTGACCCGGATATCGCCGATCTGAATGCTGTCGGGCAATGGCTCGATCGCGACGGTGGGGCGATAGAGCGCGCGGCCGTGAAACGCGTAATAAAAGCGGAGATCGAGCTGCTCGAGCGTGAACGGTCGCGCGAGGCCGCGGACCGGCTCGCCATCGCGGACGTGCATGATCTGGCGCAAATCGTCGATGCCGTGACAATGATCGGCGTGATCATGGGTCCAGATCACGGCGTCGAAATTGTCGATGTCTGCCGCGAGAAGCTGTTCGCGCATGTCCGGGCTGGTGTCGATCAGGATGCGGGTGGTTTCGGTGGAGACGAGCACCGAGGCGCGGGTGCGGCGGTTCCTGGGGTTATTCGGGTCGCAATCGCCCCAGTCATTACCGATACGCGGAACGCCGGAGGAGGTGCCGGAGCCGAGGATGCGGAGTTTCATTTCGCACGCTCAAGAAGGTTTGGTTCACGCAGAGGCACGCGCAGATGTTTCACGCGACCGTCTTGGCAAACAAAGCGTGGAAGTTCGCGCGGGTGGCGTCCGCGAGTTCGTCCGCGTCCTGCCCGCGCAGCCCCGCGAGGAAGCGGCAGGTGTCGGCAACAAAGGCGGGCTCACCGGTTTTGCCGCGATGGGGCACGGGGGCGAGGAAGGGTGCGTCGGTCTCGATCAACAGGCGATCCAGCGGCAGGCGGGCCGCGGTTTCCTGCAGATCCTTGGCGTTCTTGAACGTCACGATGCCCGAGATCGAGATATAGAAGCCGAGTTCCAGCGCGATATCGGCGAACTCGCTGCTCGCGGTGAAGCAGTGGATCACGCCGGGGAAGGCACCCTTCCCCATCTCATCCCGCAGGATTTCGGCGGTGTCGGCCTCTGCGTCGCGGGTGTGGACGATGATTGGCAACTGGGTTTCGCGCGATGCAGCGATGTGGGCGCGGAAGCTGGTACGCTGGCGCTCGCGATCGCTGTGGTCGTAATAATAATCCAGGCCGCTTTCGCCTATGCCGACGACGCGCTGGTGCTGCGCACGAGCGACGAGCTTGGCGGTGTCGACATGCTCATGCGTGTCGGCTTCGTGCGGATGGATGCCGACCGAGGCCCAGACATCCGCCTCACGCTCGGCGACGGCGATCACCTGATCCCACTCATTCTCGCGCGTCGAGATGTTGAGCATCGCCACCACGCCGGCATCGCGGGCGCGCGCCAGGACTTCGGGCTGCTGCTCGCCAAGGCCCTTGTAGATCAGGTGGCAATGGCTGTCGGCCAATCTCATGCTGGGCGCCTCACGCTTGCGTCGCTTCCTTCAGTTCCAGTCTGGGGAAGATGGGGGTTGGCGGGGCAATGCGGAAGTCCGGATCGTTTTCGGGGCCGAGCTGGGCGAGCAGGACCGCCGCCGAGGTCGGCACGACCGGATCGATCGTGACGGCCAGCTTGCGGATCGCGCCGAGCAGCGTGGTCAGCACAGCGTGCATCCGCTCGGGATCGGTCTTGCGCAGCGCCCAGGGTGCCTGAACGTCGATATATTGGTTGCAGGCGAAGACGCCGGCCATCCACGCTTCGAGGCCCTGGCTGAGTGCGAGATCGGTGAACGCGGCCCTGAACCCGTTGCAGGCAACATCGACTTCGGCGTGCAGCGCGTCATCGGCGGGGTCCGCCCTTCCCGCTTCGACCTTGCCCTCGAGGTTCTTGGCGATGAAGGCGAGCACGCGCTGGGCGAGATTGCCGAAGCTGTTCGACAGATCGGCATTGGCGCGGGTGACGATGGCTTCATCGCTGAACGTGCCGTCATTGCCGAAGCTGACGTCGCGCAGGAGGAAATAGCGCAGCGCATCCTTGCCGTAGAGTTCGGCCAATTCCATCGGATCGACGACGTTACCGACCGACTTGGACATTTTTTCCCCGCGATTGAGCAGGAAGCCGTGACCGAAGACCTGCTTGGGCAGCGGCAGGTTCGCAGACATCAGGAAAGCGGGCCAATAGACTGCGTGGAAGCGGACAATGTCCTTGCCGATCAGGTGCAGATCGGCGGGCCAATATTTGGCGAAGCGCTTGGGATCGTCGGGATAGCCCGCGCCGGTGATGTAATTGGTCAGTGCATCGACCCAGACGTACATGACGTGCCCCGGCGAACCGGGCACCGGCACGCCCCAATCGAAGCTGGTGCGGCTGACCGAGAGATCGACAAGGCCGCCCTCGACGAAGCGCATGATTTCGTTGCGGCGCGATTCCGGGCGGATGAAGTCCGGGTTGGCCGCGTAGAGATCGAGCAAAGGCTGCTGATATTTGGAGAGGCGGAAGAACCAGGTTTCCTCGACGGTCCACTCGACCGGCGTGCCCTGTGGCGAGAGGCGGTCATCGCCCTCCCCTGTCAGTTCCTTTTCCTCGTAAAATGCTTCGTCGCGGACCGAATACCAGCCCTCATAGCGATCCATGTAGAGGTCGCCGGCATCCGCCATCGCCTGCCAGATCGTCTGGCTCGCTTTGTAATGCTCGGCCTCAGACGTGCGGATGAAACGATCGCACGAAATGTCGAGGCCCGCTGCCATCTCGCTGAAATATGAGGACATTTCGTCAGCCAGTTCCGGCGCAGTCATGCCGCGATCGCGCGCAGTCTTGACCATCTTGAGGCCATGCTCATCGGTGCCCGTCTGGAAGAACACGTCGCGGCCCTGCTGGCGCTGGAAGCGCGCAATCGCGTCGGCCGCGATCATTTCATAAGCGTGGCCGATATGCGGACGGCCATTGGGGTAATGGATTGCGGTGGTGATATAATAAGGTTCGGCCATGCGGGGGCTTTACGGCCCTTCAATCCTCCCCCGCAAGGGGCAGGTGGCGTCGTTCATGGTCACCACGCAATGATTAAACGCGGGGCGAGAGCCGCGCGATCAGGCCGGACATTTCGAATACCGTCGCGCTGGCATCGAGCGAGAGGCCCAGCGCGCTGGCCGTAAGCTCGCGAGCGGCGGCATATGCGTCGAGCGCGGTGCGCAGCGCCTCTCCGTTCTGGCTCCGCGCCCGTTCGGCGATGAAGGTGGGCGCGCGATCCAGGAACGCCTCGTAGCGCGGCTGTGCGGCTTTGAGGCCAAGTTGCTTGGAGAGGCGCGAGCGGATGACGTTGCTGGTATCGCCCGTGTCGGCCAGCGCGTTCATCTCGGTTTCCAGCGCGGCGAGATCGAGGCCCGCAAAGCCAAGCGCGCGGCCGGGCGAGCCTTCGCCGGCACGCACCAGCGCGTCGATCTCTGCCGCCGTGGCCTGGGGGAGATGTTCGCGGACGATCGGCGCGACCTGGCTGGGCGGCAGCGCTTCGAAGCGCAGCAAGCGGCAGCGCGAGCGGATCGTGGGGAGCAAGCGGCCCGGCGAATGGCTGATGAGCAGGAAGATCGTGCCCTGTGGCGGCTCTTCGAGGCTCTTGAGCAGGGCGTTCGCGCCGGCGCGCTCGAGATCGTCGATCGCATCGATCAGGATAACGCGGCGGGAGGAGAGCGAAGGCTTGGTGGCGAACATCGCCTGAAGGCTGCGGACCTGCGCGATGGTGATGGAGCGGGCGAGCGCCTCATCGGGCTTGTCGGCGTCTTTCGGTAGCCGCGCGAGTTCGCGGTAATCGGGGTGCGCGCCCGAGGCCGCGTAATGCGCAGTGCGGCTCGATTCGGGGACGTCCCAGCCGGGCGAAAGCGAATCGGGTTCGGCGGCTTCGGCGAGCATGCGCAAAGCCGCCTGACGGGCGAACGCGCCCTTCCCCACGCCCTGCGGCCCCGCGATCAGCCAGGCGTGATGCAGCGCACCACTCGCCATCGCGGAGGCCAGCGCCTCGCGGGCGGAATCGTTGCCGATCTGCATATTGGGAACTCTAGAACAGCTATACCCCCGGCGGAAGCCGGGGTCTCAGTCGGCAGGCGCGTTCGTGCGGTACGAGATCCCGGCTTTCGCCGGGATGCCGGTTATGCGCCGAAGATCGACCACAGCCCGAGCCATGCGCGGCGGAAGAAGCCCGCTTCGCCGACATCGACAGCGGCCACCAGCGGCATCGTCTGCTGCGGCATTCCGGGCGAATCAACGACGAGATCGGCGATATGATCGCCTGCCTTGATCGGCGCCTTGACCGGCCCCTGATAGACGATGCGGCCCTGCATTTCGGGCGACGTGCCCGCGGGGACGGTCGCGGCGAGGTCGCGCGGGGCGATCACCGAAACGGTGCTCGATCCGCCGCCCTGCACTTCGACTTCACCGACCGGCTTGCCCTTGCCCACGATCGGGCGCGGCGACCAGGCGCGGAAGCCCCAGTTCATGAACTTGACCGATTCGTTGGCACGGCCGCCATAGGAATCGAGCCCGGCGACGACCATGATCAGGCGGCGTCCGCTCTGCTCGGCCGATCCGGTGAAGCCATAGCCAGCCTCTTCGGTGTGGCCGGTCTTGAGACCGTCTGCGCCCGCAACCTTCCCGAGCAACGGATCGCGATTGTCCTGCTTGATCACCTGCCCGGTGCTCAGCGTGCGGGTGTAGTTATGCTGGCTGTAGAACTGCTTGTAGAGCGCCGGGTGCTCCTCGATCGTCGCGCGGGCCAGCTTGGCGAGATCGCGCGCGGTGACGAAGGTGCGGCCCTCGTCCGGCCAACCATTCGACGTGCCGAACTGGCTGTTGGCGAGGCCGAGCTTCTTGGCGGCCAGGTTCATCAGATTGACGAAAGCAGGCTCGGTGCCCGCAATCCCCTCTGCCAGCACGACGCAGGCATCGTTCCCGGAAAGCGTGACGATGCCATATAGCAGATCCTCGACGCTGACCTGTTCGCCGGTTTCGAGGAACATGGTCGAGCCCGCTGCCGGGCCATGCCAGCGCTTCCAGGTCTCCGGCGCGACCGGGAATTTCGTATCGAGCTTGAGCTTGCCCTGCTTGATCAGATCGAACGCGACATAGACCGTCATCATCTTTGCCATCGAAGCGGGCGGGATGCGGCGGTCTGCGTCCTTGGCATAAAGCACCGCGCCGGAGGACAGATCCTCCATATAGGCGATCGGCGCGGGGGTATCGAAGGGCGGGTTCGCCGCGTTCGTCGGTACGGCCGCTGCGGCCAGTGCGAGAATCGATGCGGCGATCAGCTTCTTCATGGGGCTCCGTCCATTCAATTGGCGATAATGCGAGCATCTCCATAGCCCGCACCAGCGGCTCTCTGCCGCGCCGCATCGGCCTCTCCGCGCGTAGCGAAGGGTCCGAGTTGGACGCGATAGAAACCGCCACCCGGCTTTACGAACCCTCCAAGCCTTTGGGCAAGCGATTGCGCGTTGGCAGCGTTAGAAAGTGCGGCGACTTGCACGATAATCGTCCCGCGACCCGGTGCGCGGGTGGTCGTGACGGTGCGTGAAGGCGCGCCATAGCCTGGATCGACGGGCTGAACGGCGGCAGAATATCCGCCGGCGGGCAGATGCTTGCGCAGCGCGTTGAGCAGCACCGGCGGGGTATCGGGGCGCTGCTGGGCCGGGCGCCCCTGATTGAGCGCGGCCTGATCCGATGGCGTAGGCGTGACCGAACGGATGCGGACGGCGATCGTTTGCGGGCTATCATAACCAAGCTGACGGGCGGCACCGGCGGACAAGTCGATCGGATGATCGGCGCCAGCGCCCAGCGTTCCGGTGACCAGAACGAGGATGGTCTTGCCGCTATCGAGCGCCGTCACTTCGACGAAGCTGTTTGCCGGGAGCGTGCGGTGTACCGCGACGACTGCGCCATCGGCTGCACCGCCGCCTGATACGGGACGGATGCCGGCAAAACCGACCTCGTCATAGCGGGTATCACGTGAGGAGCCGCTGGGACCTGTCGCGCCTGCGGCGGGATCCGGGTAATTGTCCTGTGGCGGCGGAGCGCGATAGGGTTCGCGCTGCGGCGGGGGCGCATAAGCCTGACGCGACGGCTCGGCATAGGTGCCGGGCGCGGTATACGAAGCGCCAGGGCCGCCATCGTTGCGATATTGCGGCTCGACCATGCCACCTTGCGGCGCGGGCGCGGGTGCAAGCTCCGGCTGGCGATAGCGTTCGCCGCCTCCCCCTCCCCAGCTTTGCGCGCCCAGCGAACCTTGGCCGCCAGCGGATTGGACGCCGACATCGGCATAGCTCCGGCCCCCGCCACATGCGGCGAGGGTCAGGCTGAGAGCAGCAACAAGGCTAGTTTTCCAGATCATCGGGAAGCAGGATTAGCCCGAAAGCGTAAAAATTCGGGCAATGCGCGGGCTTACCGCTCCACTTCGTCCGCGAGCAGGCCGACCGAGAGCCCATAAAAGTTCGAGCAATTATAATCGAGGATCACGCGATAATTGCCGGTGAGCAGATAGGCGGTCTTCCCCGGGCCATCGGGTTCGAGCAGGCTGGCCTGAATATTGTCGGCGGGCCAGGCACGGCCGCTGGGCACCACGCCCAGAGCGCGCCATTCGGCCATCGTCTTCCACTGGCTGTGACGATCATGGACGCGGGGGCAGCGCGGGCTGCTGGTACGCGCCTTGATCGCGGTGCGATCGAGCCCGGCGGGAACGCTAACCGCAAGCCCCCAAGGCTGGCCGGGACGCCAGCCGGAATTGGTGAAGTAATTCGCGATTGAGGCCAGCGTATCTGCCTCGTTGGTCCAGATATCGGCCATGCCATCGCCATCGCCGTCGCGAGCTAGGCGCAGATAAACCGAAGGCAGGAATTGCGGACCGCCAAAGGCCCCTGCCCAGCTGCCGATCAATTTCTCACGCGCCACGCCGCGATCGATCATCTTAAGCGTGGCGATAAACTCGCCGGAAAAAAGCGCGCGCCGGCGGCCTTCATACGCGAGGCTTGCAAGCGCGCGGGGCAAATCGAAATTGCCCATCACGCGCCCGTAATTGGTCTCATGCCCCCAGATCGCGACCATGATCGATTCGGGAACACCGGTTTCGCGCTCGATCTTTTCCAGCCGCCAGCGCTGGCGCTGATAAGCGGCGCGGCCCATCGCGATGCGCGCCGCATCGACATGGGTGCGGCGATAGGGCTCGAAATTGGCAATCGGCGCGTTCGGCCGGCTCTCGGGCTGCTGGCGATCCAGCTCCACCACGCGAGCGTTATAGGTGAGGCCGGGCAGCACCGAATCGATGGTGCGCTGGCTAACGCCCTGCGCGCGCGCCTCACGGCCCAGTTCCTGCAGATAGCCCTGAAAGCCCTGCTCATCCTGCGCCACTGCGGGGCCTGCTGCGGGCGACGCCAGGACGAGTGCTCCCGCCAGCGCAAAACCCCAGCTCGATACGTTACGCAAACCCTTCATGTGGCAGACAGTGCCACAGCGATGCGGGCGCGTGAATCCCCATTTACCCCCATTCATCAACATTTTCTGGCACATCGGCGCACGGCGCGTTAGCGGGGCTCTGCGCGGAGAGGTGGCCGAGTGGTTTAAGGCAGCGGTCTTGAAAACCGCCGTGGGTGGAAGCTCACCGTGGGTTCGAATCCCACCCTCTCCGCCAGTTCCCTCTACAAGTCATTGAAAATGGACGGATATTGCCAGAGGCAAGATTTCGGTCCCACTTTCGGTCCCATTTCCTGAAGATGTCCTTTCGTCCATGCGGGAGTTTCGCAGCAGCTGCCGGGGTGGAACTGGGCCGTTTGCTGTCTGGCGACTTGCAGGCTTGAGGAATGGAAAAGCTGACCTCATGTGCGAATACGGCGAGCTAATGGTGCCGCTACCCGTCCATTTCTCGTGGGAAGCAAGTGCGCCTTACGCGAACGGGCGCGCCAGTGGCGCGAGCTGCGCTGGAGTTTGAGATAGTGCGCCGATCATCCACCTAGCGCTGCCGATCGAAAATCAAACTTTAGCCTGCCCGACAGGTGAAGCTGCGGCCGTGAAGATCAAGGCAGGAATGTCGTCGTTGCTACGAGCTTTCAGCGTCTTCCGCGGAAAGGGTTTCGAAACAATCGCATTCTATGCTTTCCAATGCGCTAAGGGCTATTCGCCTTCGCCGCGTTCTATGATTGTAAGTTCGAGAACTCTTCGCTCGTATGTCTCGGCGAACCTCAGGTGCACGAGGGCACGAATATCGCTTGAAGCGTTGCTCGTCCGGCGACGCTCTTCTCGCGCGCGCCCCTCGAAATACGTTCGATCATCTTCGCGTTGCTTAGTCATCTGCATCCCGGGTTCGATGCCACTATGACCCAATAAGCAGAAAGTGCCATAAATCGGATCAAGATGTTGGCGTCAAACCTCAAAGCGCATCACCACGGCTTTGCCAAGGGGCTCAAACTGGACGTGGTCAAGCTGGGTGAGCAACGCGTCGAACATACCGTCATCGTCAGCGATAGGAATGCAACGAGAAAGCGGCTCAACAAGCCGATCAACCTCGCGCTGCGAGAGGAAGGCGACTGATACAATTTTCTTAGTAACCATACCGCTGGAACGTGTATCAGCAATCGGGGTGCCTCTCGTTTCGCGAACGATTTAAAAAAAAGGGTTTGGCACACTCACTCGCCAGCGGCGATATTGCAATCGTTCGCCTCTGACTTCGCCCAGGATAGCTGGCGTCCCCCTCGGAGGGGGCGCGTAGGCCCTTCGGTCTAATGAAACATCCATCGGCAATCGCGCGTCTCGGCGCGCCCTGAAGAACAACGGTTTCGCCAGGACAAACGGGTGGATTAACGAGGAATATTGGTATTTATTGGGTCAAGTGAGCGCTCTTAGCCATCTGCCTTTGATCCGTAACACGCTTCAGAGGGTGGAGTGCCTACCTTGTATCGGTCGCGCTGCGCTAAGATCGCTGACCATCTCTTCGCTAATCTCTACCAGGCGCCTCTGATAGGCTTTGGCAAAATTCCAATGGGTGCGGGCAACAAGAATATCTTTAGCGCGCTCGGCTTGCGTCAAGCTGTAACGCATACGGCGCTGAACATATGCGGCGTCACTGAGTAAGGACAAGCTGTTGCTCCGGATTACTGGGGCCAGCGTGACGGTGCTGACAAGACTTGTGCGGCGTCTGAGACGCCGATGAGCCTCCCTCTAGCCCGCTGACGATCCGCAGCACAGTGCGAGGTTGTACGTAGCGGTAATGCTGCTGCACATCGAGCTGTAATAGTAGCCCATTCGTCCTCTCCGCGCAGTGTTCTCTTCGGTAGAATATCGGCTTACTCTCAACCAGTTAGGCGGGCCGTAAGGCACCGTTAAGGGCGCGATCTGACACTTGCCTAACCGCCAAGGCGCATTGCGCGATTAGCACCTCGACCGCCACGAGGAGTTTGCCAAACTGGGTGTCTGATCGACGGGAAATGTCCGTTTGAACCCGGCGCCGAGGCGATCAAGATTTCCGCGCCTGGAATGAGGTCTGCTCCGCTCCACAGCGTATCGCAGCGCATCTGATCCCTAGACTCCAACGCTGGGACCGGTCATCTCGGGACCGGCGTACCACCGACCTTAGGTCATGCATGAAAGCGCTATGGCTGATTACCGGCTCTATTTTCTTAATGCGAGCAACCGCATCATTCGAGTGCGAGACCTTCGCGTACATGGCGACGAAGAAGCACGGGCAGAAGCCCTCCGGCTGGATCATGCGCACCACATCGAAATCTGGCAGGAGGAGCGGAAAGTTGGCGTCGTGAAGCCTGGCCACGTTCGCAAGAAATTCGAAACGTCGAACGCGGCAGCGAGCACTTATATGTGATTCGGCCGTAATCTCGTTATTAGTTTTATGAATTGCCGCTAAGTAGTTAAAGTCATCACTAGGTAGCATGCTATCTTCGGTTAAAGTGCCTTTAGTAATTATTCTTACTACTTCTCTTTTAATTACCGCTTTGTATCCACCTCTTTTTTTAGCTTCTTCAGGAGTTTCCAACTGCTCGCAAATACCTACTTTATAGCCAGCAGTAATTAAGCGTGCTGCATAACTCTCGTAACTATGGTGAGGCACGCCACACATGGGTATGCTGTTATTTTTAAGCTGTTTTTTAGTTAAAATAATACCTAATTCTTTGGCAGCAATTTCTGCATCTTGAAAGAACAGCTCGTAAAAATCACCCATTCGATAAAATATTAAGATATCTTGATATTGCTGGGGGAGGTTTTGTGGTCTTGTCCGACGCGGGACAAGGCATCCCCGCAGGCGCTTTG
>SEFZ01000032.1 GCA_004173185.1 Sphingomonadales bacterium
GCTTCGTAGCCGTCGGGAAGCGCGGCTTCGTCCGCCTCATCGCGGATCAAACCCAGGCGCTGCACCATCTGCACGGGGAACAGGAACCGTTGCAGGCTGCGCTGGCATTCCAGCGGCAGCTCCGCATCGATCCGCAGTTCCACGTACGCCACCCTCAGCAGCGGATCGCTGTCGAACTGCAGCGCGAATACGGCGTCGCCCTGGCTGTCGGCAAGCAGGCCCTGCAGGCGCGGCATGCCGGACAGCGGCAAGCGGCCTTCGAAGCTTCGCTTCGCCGCGACCATGCGCCAAACATCAAGTATCTCGGGCACGTTCGCGGACATAAGCCGCTGAATATTAAGGATGCGGGGCCACCCTGTCAAACCCGAAACCAGTACAGCCAGCGGTTTGCCGGCCCCTGCGGGCTTGGGCAGAATACCCTGCCCCATCGAGGCATGACCATGCCGCTGATCCTGGCATCGACTTCCCGATACCGCCGCGAGTTGCTGGAGCGGCTGCGGCTGCCCTTCAATATAGCGCGCCCGGAAGTGGACGAAGCCCCGAATGCTGACGAAAGCCCTGTCTCTTTGGCACAGAGACTGGCCCGGGCCAAGGCTGAGCGGGTGGGCCAGTCACATCCGGAGGCCTGGGTCATCGGATCGGACCAGGTCGCGGTCAGCGGGGGACAGGTTCTGGGCAAGCCGGGGACCCGGGAAAACGCCATCGCCCAGCTCACCACCATGTCCGGCCACGAGGTCAGGTTCCACACCGCGGTATGCCTGCTGCGCGGAAAAGATGCCGTGCTGGAGGCGATGGATACCACGACCGTCCGCTTCCTTGCGCTCAGCCAGAGCCAGATCGAGCGCTACGTGGACGCCGAACAGCCACTCGACTGCGCCGGCAGCTTCAAGAGCGAAGGCCTGGGCATCGCCCTGTTCGAACGGATCGAGTCGCAGGACCCCACCGCGCTGGTAGGCCTGCCGCTGATTGCCCTCGCAGCCATGCTGAGGCAGGCCGGATTCAACGTGCCCTAGGCGAACCCGGCCCGGGTCAACGCAGGTCGAGTGGTTGCTCGGCCCAGTCCTCCACACTGCCATCGCTTGCCTGCAGTCGCAGGCCCAGCCAGTGCCGCCCCGGTGCGACCGACTCCAGGTCGACTTGCGCCTCGAAGCCGACGTCAGGGTGGTTCGGATCGGTGGAAATCTTCCAGTAGCCCGCAGTACCCGGGCTGGGCAATCCGTAACGGGCATCGGCCACCGGTTTGCCATCCAGCAGCACCTGCACCGCGCGCAGGCCAACCCCGTCCTTGAATGCCCATCCGCTTACCTGGAAACGACGCCCGACCACCCCCTGGCTCGCCGGCGCGTCGATCCAGGCGAAGGCCGGGAGGGTGCAAGGGCCCGGGATCCGTTCGGCGGGCATGGCGAACAGCAGGAACCTCTGGCTGCCATGGTCGACATTCACCACGTTGAGCGGATGGTCCAGCACCGGAATACGCGGATTGCCCAGCGCGAAACCGAGCTCGGCGCCGGACTTGAAATTGTCCGCCAGCAACGTGGTGCCGGGCGGCGATGACGCCATTTCCTCCCTTACCGCATCGGCCAGGACATCCCAGCCGGCGAAGTTGGCCGGATAGAACTTGTCCGCGGCGAAATGCTCGCGCCATTGCGGTGTCGCCAGCACCAGGTAGTAGCCCAGCACCACCAGCAGCCCGGCGCCAGTGGAGATCCAGGCCGCCAGGCGCCAGCCGCGCGGCCACTCGCGCAACAACGCGGGCACCGCGATCAACAGCGGCAGGTACCCGGCCAGCGGCCAGTGGAAGCTGACGCGTTCGACATCGGCGAAGAACCCCAGGACGAAAAAGCCCACCGTGGAAACTCCGCCCAGCAAGCCGAAATAACGCCACTGCGCCGGCATGCCGTCGCCGCCGCGGAAGGAGCGGACGAATACCTGGACCAGCGCGCAGAACAGCAACGGGGTCACCAGCGCGGCCTGCACCACCAGGAACCACCAGCCGGTGGAATGGAAGGCCCAGGGGTGGCGATCCAGCAGCTGGAACCTCAGTCCGGCGTCGGAATTCTCCAGGTTCCAGGCGACCAGCGGCGCCCATGCGGCGATGCCGACGGCCAGGGCGACCCAGACCCGGGGATCGCGCAATATCCGTCGCCCCTGCGGCAGCAGCAGCAGGGCCACCATGCCCACGCCGATCACCCCAATGAACCGGTAATGGCTCAACGCGCCGATGGTCAGGCCGATGGCGAGTTCGGCCGCGGACGCCGCGTCGACTTCGCGCAGCAGGCGCGCGCCCGCATCCAGGCACAGCACAGTGGCCAGGGCCATCGGCACGTCGGGTAGCGCCAGGATGCCGAGGCTGCCAGCCAGCGGCATTAGCACGGCCAGGCTGCCTGCCCGCCAGCCGGCCGCTTCGCCGAACCAGCGCCCCGCGATGTGGGTCATCAGCCAAGGCAGCAGTGCGGCCAGCAGCAGGAAAGGCGCGCGCAATGCCAGCACGTGGTCACCGCCGATCGCCGTACCCAGCCGCGTCAGCCAGGCGCTGAGTCCGGGCAGGTCCGAATACGCCGCGGCGAGATGCTGGCCTTCCTGCCAGTAGAAAGCCTCGTCGACGAACAACGGCAGGCGCGCGGCGATCACCACCTTGATCGCGGTCACAACCGCCCACAGCACCAGGAACGTCCGTTGCGCGCGCACCACGTCCTGCGTTCTTTCGTCCTGCATATGCCGTTAGACTTCCATGGAAGACAAAGTGGGAAAAAGATGCTCGCCCAGCCACCTGCCCGCGGAATGCTACCCGATGCGCTCATCGGGGCCTTGACGGCCGCGCAACATCAGGTCAATTCGCTGGTGCTGGGCAAGACCCAGGAAGTGCGGCTGGCGTTCGTGGCCCTGCTCTCGGGCGGCCACCTGCTGATCGAGGACCTGCCGGGGCTGGGCAAGACCACCCTGGCCCATGCCCTGGCCGCGACCCTCGGCCTGGGCTTCCAGCGCGTGCAGTTCACCTCGGACCTGCTGCCGGCCGACGTGCTGGGGGTATCGATCTACGACGCGCAATCGCGCCAGTTCCAGTTCCATCCCGGGCCGGTGTTCACCCATGTGCTGCTCGCCGACGAGATCAACCGCGCACCGCCGCGCACCCAGAGCGCGTTGCTCGAAGCCATGGCCGAACACCAGGTCACCCTGGACGGAACCACCCGCCCGCTGCCGGATCCGTTCTTCGTCATCGCCACGCAGAACCCGGCCGACCTTTCGGGCACCTACCCCCTGCCCGACTCGCAGCTGGACCGCTTCCTGCTGCGGCTGACCCTGGGCTATCCGAACGCGGAATCGGAACGCGCCCTGCTGGCCGGCGCCGATCGCCGCGCCATGATCGCCCAGGCCGGCGCCCTGCTCTCCAGCGGCGACGTGCTGGCCTTGCGGGCGGCGGTGAGCGAAGTCCATGCCAGCGATCCGCTGGTGGATTACGTGCAGGCACTGCTGACCCGCAGCCGCCAGCAACCCGGGGTCCGCGTCGGCCTGTCGCCGCGCGCAGGCATCGCGCTGCTGCGCGCGGCACGCGCCTATGCGCTGCTGGTGGGCCGCCGACACGTGCTGCCGGAGGACGTCCAGGCGCTGTTCGTGGCGGTCGCCTCGCACCGGCTGGTCGCCGAGGCCGAAGCTTCCTCGGCGCACGCGCTGGCCAAGTCGATCCTGCATGCGGTCGCCGTGGACTGAGTCGGTGCACGCTTCCCTGCGCGATCGCCTGGGCAAGTGGGCCTCGCAACTGGCGCGCCCGCGCTCCCCGGAGCCTTTGCCGGTCAGCTTCGACCGGCGCCGGGTGTATGTCCTGCCGACCCGCTTCGGGCTGTTCTTCGCCCTCCTGGCCCTGGCCATGCTGGTCGGGGCGTTGAACTACAACAACAACCCGGCGCTGTTGCTGGCGCTGCTGCTGGGCGCCACCGGCCTGGCCAGCCTGATCGGCGCGCACCTGCAACTGTCGGGACTGAGCGTGGAAGCGGTGTCCGCCGAACCGGTGGCCGCCGGAGAGCACCTCGGCCTGCATGTTGCACTGGCCGCGACCGATGCGCGGCTGCGCCGCGGCCTGCGGTTGCGATGCGGAGGCATTGAAACCGGTGCGCCGGCACTCGCCGACGGCGCCTCCGTCGCCTTGCTGTGGTTGCCAACCCATCAGCGCGGCTGGTTGGACATCGAGCGCATCCGCATCTCCAGCACCCAGCCACTCGGGCTCGCGCGGGCCTGGTCATGGGCGTGGCCGGACTTGCCATTGCTGGTCTATCCGGCCCCCGAAACCCAGGGCCCGCCGCTCCCCCGGGACGACGGCGGCGCCAGTCGCAGCCGGCTGCACCCGGCCGGCGACGACATGCACCAGTTGCGCGGCTACCGCGCGGGCGACCCGCGCCGGGCCATCGCCTGGAAGCCGTCCGCGCGCCGCGATGTGCTGATGGTCCGCGAGTACGAACAATCGGTGGCGGCAGAAGTGGTGCTGGACTGGCGCACGCTGGTCCCGCTCGCGGCGGAGGACCGCATCCGCCGGCTCGCACACTGGGTGGAACTGGCCGAGCGCGAGGGACGACGTTACCGGCTGATCCTGCCGGGCCAGCCCGCCCTGGGTCCGTCACAGGGAGCGGCCCATCGCCACCTGTGCCTGCGCGCCTTGGCGCTGCTGCCGCGTGGCTAATTCCGCAGCCACCGGCAGGCTCGATGACGCCAGCAGGCGATGGACGCTGCTGGCCGCCGGCCTGTCCCTGCTTCCCCTGCTGTGGCAATTGCCACCGTCGCTCGCGATGGGTACCGCCCTGTGCGCCGCACTGGTTTCGGCAATGTCCTGGCGCAAACCGATGCCCCTGCCCCTGCGCCTGCTGCTGGCGATGCTGGTGCTGGTGGCCGTGTTCTCGCAGACCGGCACCCGCCTGGGCCGCGACACCGGGTGCGCGCTGCTTGCCGCGATGATCGCGCTGAAACCCAGCGAGACCTTCACCCTGCGCGATGCGCGCAGCCTGGTGGGCTTCGCCCTGTTCGCACCGTTTGCCGCCTTCCTCCTCGACCAGGGCCCGTTGACCATGATCCTGTCGCTGGCCGCGGTGTTCGCCGCGCTGGTGGCGATGCAGCGCCTGGCCGACCTGGAAAGCCAGTGCCTGCAGGAGACGGTGGGGCCGCTTGCCAAGTTGATGGCGGTGACCAGGCTGGTGGCCATAGGCCTACCATTGGTCTTGGCCATGTTCTGGCTTTTTCCGCGCCTGTCCTCCCCGCTCTGGGGCATGCCGGAGCGGGCCCAAGGCCGCGCGGGACTCTCGGGGGAAATGAGTCCCGGACAATGGCTGGACCTGATGGCCGACGACACTCCGGCGATGCGGGTGAAGTTCTTCGGCGCCACGCCTGCATCCCGGGACCGCTACTGGCGCGGCCCGGTGCTGTGGGATTTCGACGGTCGCAGCTGGACCCAGCCTGCCTTCGCGCGCAGCGAGCAGGCGTCGCCGGTCGAACGCCGTCCTGAAGTCTGGGACTACCAGATCGAGTTCGAACCCACCGACCGCCGCCAACTGGTGGCCCTGGACCTGCCGCGCAGCGCGCCATCGGGCACCAGTCTGTCGCTGGACTACGGGTTGATGTCGCAGCAACCGCTGTCCTCGCTCACCCGCTGGCGGCTGCAGTCCTCGCCTCCGGCCGCGTTCGAGCCTGGGCTCCATCCAGGATTGCGCCAGCGCGCACTGGCGCTGCCGGCCGGCTTCAATCCACGCACCGCCGCCCTGGCCTCCCAATGGCGGAGGGAAATGGGCGAGGACGATGCGGCGATCGTGCGCCGGGCGATGGACTGGATCGGTCGCGAGTTCGGCTACACCCTGGAAACGCCGCTGCCGGGACGCGATGGCGTGGATGAATTCCTTTTCGACGAGAAGAAGGGTTTCTGCCAGCACTTCAGCTCCTCGTTCGTGGTGCTGATGCGCTCGGCCGGCATACCAGCCCGGGTGGTCACCGGTTTCGTTGGCGGCGTGCGCAACCCGCTGGGCGACTACTGGGTAGTGCGCAACCTGGACGCACATGCGTGGGCGGAAGTGTGGTTGTCCGGACGTGGCTGGGTGCGGGTGGACCCGACCGCGGCCGTGGCGCCTGAACGGATCTACGACACCATCGAGGATCGGCTGGGCGCCGACGCCGGCGCATTCGAACAGTTCGCCAGCCTGGGAACCGACCTTGGCAACATGGGCGACTGGATGCGTCGCGGCTGGAACGACCTGGTGCTCGGCTTCAATGCCGAGCGCCAGCAGCGCCTGCTGCGGCCGTTTGGAATCCAGCACCTGGAGGGCGCACGACTGGGTGCGTTGTTCGCCGTCTTCGCCCTGCTGGCGATGGGCTGGATGGGATGGTTGCTTGCGCGGGGCGAACGCGAGCGCGATCCCCAGTTGCGCGCCTGGCGCAGGCTGGGTTCCAGGTACGCCCCGCTGGGGCTGCAGAGGGAACCGCATGAACCGGCGCTGGCCTGGTCGCGGAGGGTGGCCGCGGCCCGTCCCGGCAGCGCCGCAGAGCTTATTCCGCTCAGCCGGCGTTTTACCGAAGCGCGATACGCTGCCGGCATCCGGGACCCGGCATTGGTCAAGGATCTGCGCCGGCACCGCCCATGAATTCCTGGAGATCCGCCATGAACACCAAGACCCGCCTGCTGACCCTGGCTGCCGCAAGCCTCGTGCTGGGCGCATGCGCCACCGCCCCCAAGCCCCTGCAGGGAAGCTTCACTCCGGTAAGCCCGCGCGACGCGGTGGCCGCCAGCCAGACCGGCACGTCTGTGCGCTGGGGCGGCCGTATCGTCGAAACCACGCCGCGCCAGGACAGCACCTGCTTCCAGCTCATCTCGCGGCCGCTCGGGGCCACGGGACGGCCACTCAGCAGCGCACCCGACGCCACCGACGGCCGGTTCATCGCCTGCCGCGCCGGCTTCTACGATCCGGCGGTGTTCGCCGAGGGGCGCGAGGTCACCTTCATCGGTCGCGTCGACGGGGTGGAGACCACCCGCATCGGCGACTACGATTATCGATTGCCGCGGATGACCGCCGAAGTGGTCTATCTGTGGCCGGTGGTACGCGAGGTCGAGATCCGTCCTTCCCCGTTCTACGACCCCTTCTGGGGACCGCGCTGGGGCCGCTGGGGCTGGTGGTAAGTCCGAACCGAAACCAGGCCAATTGAAAAAGCCGCTCGTCGAGCGGCTTTTCTTTTGCACCGGCGGTTGCCTCAGCGTGACGTGCCGAAGTGCCCCAGAGGAGCCCCGGCCAGCAGGTGCAGGTGGATGTGGAACACGGTCTGGCCGCCGTCACCGCGGCAGTTCATGACCACCCGGTACCCGTCCTGGGCGAAGCCCTCGCGGCGCGCATATTCGGCGGCGGCGAGGACCAGTTTTCCCGCCAGTTGCGCATCGCCGGACTGCAGGTCGTCCAGGGTGGCGATATGGACGTTCTTGGGGATGAAGAGCACATGCACGGGCGCTTGCGGGGCGATATCCCTGAAGGCCAGCACCTCCTCGTCCTCATAGACGATGTCGGCGGGAATCTCGCGGCGGATGATCTTGCCGAACAGGGTGTCGTTGTCAGCCATGCGTTCGCTCCGGGGATCAGCGCGGCATTTCGCTGCGCGTGCCGAAGGCATGCGAGAGCGTTCCGCGATCGACGTATTCCAGCTCGCCACCCAGCGGCACGCCGTGGGCCAGCCGGCTGGGGTGGACATTCTGCTGGCGCGCCAGTTGCGCCAGGTAGTGCGCCGTGGCCTCGCCTTCCACGGTGGGATTGGTGGCGATGATCAACTCGGTGATCTCGCCCCGCGACAACCGCTCCGACAACGCGTCCAGGCCAAGCTCGCGCGGGCCGATCCCATCCAGCGGCGAGAGCCGGCCCTGGAGGATGAAGTAGAGCCCCCGATAGCCGGTGGCCTGCTCGATGGCCAGGCGGTCGGCCGGGGACTCGACCGCGCACAGCAGGTGCTGGTCGCGACTGGGACTGGCGCAGATCGCGCAGACTTCCGTCTCGGTGAAGTCGCGGCAATGGCTGCAATGACCGATCGACTCCAGCGCCTCGGCCAGCACCCGGGCCAACTGCCTGCCGCCGTCGCGCTCGCGCTCCAGCAACTGGTAGGCCATGCGCTGGGCGGTCTTCTGGCCGACGCCGGGCAGCACGCGCAGGGCTTCGATGAGTTGTTCGAGTAGGGGCGCGCTCATTGATTCTTGTCCCTTCCGCTATGCGGCGAAGGGAATCGGGGTGAGCCGGACCGGACCGGCACTGGTGCCGGGACTGGCCATCCGTCCCTGCCCCTGGCCCGGGTCGTGGCAGGAACGATCAGAACGGCATCTTCATGCCGGGCGGCAACTGCATGCCCGCCGTGGCAGCGCCGAGCCTGCTCTTGGATTCGGCATCGACCTTGTTGGCGGCATCGTTGAACGCCGCGGCGATCAGGTCCTCGGCCATCTCCGGATCCGCCAGCACGCTGGGGTCGATGCGCACCTTGCGGCATTCCTTGGCCCCGGTCAGGGTCACGCTGACCATGCCGCCGCCGGCGCTGCCGGTGACTTCCAGCTTGGCCAGTTCTTCCTGGGCGCGCTGCATGTTTTCCTGCATCTTCTGCGCTTGTTGCATGAGTTGGGCGATGTTTCCACGCATGTTCCGTTACCTGTGTGTCATTCGTCGAAGGAGCGGATGGAGTCCGGCACGAGCTTGGCGCCATGCTGCTGGATCAGGCGCTGCACGTCCGGGTTGTTCATGAAGTTTTCCTGGTCGGCACTCTGGCGGGTGCTGCGCTCGCGCTGGCTGCGCTGCTGCAGGGTTTCCGATTCGCCCGGCGCATGGTCGAACACGATCCTGGGCGCCGCGCCAAACTTGCCAGCCAGTGTCCTCGACAGTTCGGCCAGGGATTTTTCCGAACGCAGGTAGTCGAACCCCGCTTCCAGCGCCAGGCTCAGCACACCGTCGGAATATCCGGCGAAGGCAGCGTTCTCGGCAAGCTGTCGCGCCGCCCCCTTCATCCCGCTGCTGGCGGCGAACTGCAGCCAGTCCTCGGCGCTAGTGATCGCCGAAAGCTCCACGGCGGGGTTCGCCAAGGCGGGCGTGGGCGCAGGCGTTGGTGGAGCAGGTTTTGCGACAGGCGCGGGCATGGGCGGCGGCGATGGCGCAATAACCTGCACCGGGGCGTGCTGGTGCGGGGGGGACGCAACGGGGACTTGCGCCGCAGTCGAAGCCGCAGGTGCCTGTGCAGCGACTTCCGTCGCGGGCGACTGCCCGGTGGTCACCTGCCCGCTTCCCGCGGGCCGGAAGGCCAGCATCCGCAGGACGCTCATCTCGAAGCCGGCGCGGGCGCTCGGCGCCAAGGGAAGATCGCGGCGTCCGTTGATCGCCATCTGGTACCAGAGCTGGACCACCTCGGGGCGCAGGCGCCCGGCGAAACCCTCTGCATCGACGCCCTCGGCTTCCACCGACACCGACGGCACCAGTTGCCGCACCTGGATGCGATGCAGTGCCTCGGCCAGCGCATCCAGCACGCCATTCCAGTCCGGGGAGAATTCGGCCAGGTCGGCGACGGTCCGCAACAGGCGCGCGCCGTCGCCCTCGGCCAGCGCTTCCAGCATCGACCCGACCTGGGTGCGGTCCACCGTGCCGAGCATGGTGCGCACGCCGTCCTCGCGCAGCGCGCCGCCGTCACCGCTGCCGGTGTAGGCGATGGCCTGGTCCAGCAGGGAC
The DNA here is from genome assembly GCA_004173185.1 of Sphingomonadales bacterium. Taxonomy (GTDB): domain Bacteria; phylum Pseudomonadota; class Alphaproteobacteria; order Sphingomonadales; family Sphingomonadaceae; genus Sphingomonas. Next base: position 9,708 of record SEFZ01000032.1, read on the forward strand.
AGCCCGTCGCGCAGGCTGCCGTCGGCCGCCTTGGCGATCTGGCGGATGGCGCCCGGGTCGGCGGCGATGCCTTCGGCCTCCAGGATCCGGCCGATCTGTCCGGAAATCTGCTCCTCGTCCAGCCGCTTCAGGTTGAACTGCAGGCAGCGCGACAACACCGTCACCAGCAGCTTCTGTGGATCGGTGGTGGCGAGCAGGAACTTGACGTGGGCCGGCGGCTCCTCGAGCGTCTTCAGCAACGCGTTGAACGCCGGCTTGGACAGCATGTGCACTTCGTCGATCAGGTAGACCTTGTACTTGCCGCGCGACGGCATGTACTGGGCGTTCTCGATCACCTCGCGGACATCGTCCACGCCGGTGTTGGAGGCCGCGTCGATCTCAAGCAGGTCCAGGTAGCGGCCCGAATCGATGTCCAGGCAGGTCGAGCATTGCCCGCAGGGCTCGGCGCTGGTGCCCTCCTCGCAGTTCAGCGACTTGGCGAAGATCCGCGCGATCGTGGTCTTGCCGACGCCGCGGGTGCCGGTGAACAGGAAGGCATGGTGGACCCGCCCGCTTTCCAGCGCGTTGGTCAGCGCGCGGACCACGTGCTCCTGGCCGACCAGCTCGGAAAAACGCTTCGGGCGCCACTTTCGGGCGAGGACGAGATAGGACATCAGGCAACCGTTTCCATCTGAAAGGCCATTGTGCCGCGCCGGATGGATCTGTCCAAGGAAAGAATTTCCCGGCCCGTCGCCACGGGGCCGGTTCATGGATGGCCGCCGGAATCCGGCTCCCGGACAGTTAGGACTCGCATTAAGTCGCGGCGCCAGCTAGAATTCGCGGCCCTGAAAGCGGCTTTGCGCGCCTTCAGGTCCCGGAGAGGTGTCCGAGCGGTTGAAGGAGCACGCCTGGAAAGTGTGTAAGCGTCTAAACCGCGCTTCGGGGGTTCGAATCCCCCTCTCTCCGCCATACATGGTTATAAATCAATATCTTAATTGAGATATTTGCGTGTTACCAACATCCCGGCCAACAGAGCCGGGATTGTTGTTTTAGGATTTCGAATCACTTTCAATTTCCCCCGAGCGCACGATTTAAACGACCCAAAGTGGCCATTGCCAGGCGCGTCCAGCCACTTAAAATTTGGACGCTAGCCGGTCCGCGCGTCGCCCAGCCCCATTTGCTTACATGAGCGCGCCGTTGGTGCGCAATCCAACGATGTATCGAGCACGACGCTCGCATCGTGGATGCTTGACGGCCCGGATCGACCCGGAAGACCTATCGGATCAAGGACATGACCAAACCGGCTAAATGCCGGTTTTTTCGTACGTGCCGTCTAAGCCGGCGGCTTGGGCGGGCACTTCAGCAGCGCATTGTCGGACTACGCCCCCCCAATCGAGCCTACGCCAACATCCTGGTGCTGGCGGAGCGCTGGGCGCTTCTCGTGCCCCACCCCTCAGTTATATCGTGGACGCATCTACCGCCTATCTGAAGCGCTCCAGATGGGCACTTAAAGCAGGAAGAGCGGCGAAGGCCTTTCTCGCGAAACCACGAGTGTTAGCGAATTGGTTGCTCGCGTCAGAGCTACATAAAGCAAGCACCGCTTGTACTCGCTGCCCGCGAAGGTAGTAGCGTCGCACGGCATCAACAGGACGTTTGCAACTTCGAGCCCTTTAGCCTTATGCACGGTTGAAATTAGGCGCCGGGGCATGAATGTCTTCGCCATCGTGCGGCGCCGGGTCAGTTCAGCATGTCCCGCAGCTGCACCCTCAAATTCATCGAGTCGACAAGCCTCGTTGAACTCTCGTTGCATATTGATCTTAATATCGCTCATCGCATCACAATGGCCAAGTGCTTCCTTCAAGTGCCTGATTGAACGCGACACACCACGATGATCTGGATAATCAAGAAGCAGCCTAGCCATAGTCTGAAGCTCGAGTGGCATACCTCGACAACGACCGCCGGCCGATGTGGCTACCTCGTGCTCGAAACGCTGAGCAATGCTTGACGTGAACCCCGTGACAGTTCCTTCAATGAATGCTCGAACTGCTACCGCGAGCGCGGCCGCATTTCCGGACGAAGCCTCACATGCACGGACCAGGGCATCGAGTGAACTTCGCCGATGACCTTCCCAGATCGGAAGGGTCCGGCGCAGATACCCATTGATGCCGGCAACCAATGCACTAGTCGGGCTCAGAACCATTAGTGTTTGATCAGTGTCGACGGCACGCCAGACTCTCGAACCTTCGCGATTGAGCCGGAACTGGGCGTGATGGCCGACATTGTCTGCCTCTATTACGGTTAAGCCCTCCGGGCGCGCACCTCGAAGATCCACTGGCGACCCGTCCGCAAGTGCCCTTCTGGCAAGAAGCGCCCATTCACCCAGCGCCATGGAGCCACGCCGCCAACGATGCGGAAAGTCCAAGTCTTCCACATGGTCTGCGCGTTCGACTAACGTCTGCCAACGTTGCCGGTGGGCCGCCCGCGCGGGGACTCGCTTTGCGTATATGGCTTGGCTTGGATCCCCAAACACTCTCACTTTCGCTCCGGCTTCGATCAGAAGCATTACGATCTGATGCTGTGCCGCGTTCGTGTCCTGGTGCTCATCGCAGACAATATTTGGATACCGGGCGATAACAGCAGCACGGAAGGCGCTCGAGCCGAGGAGTAGCCGCTCGACGTGATAAGCGACCTGTTCAAACCCGTCTTCTCCTGCGTCGTGAGCCCAGCGTGCCACGTCTGGGGGAAGTCCCAGCGTTTCGTGATAGCAGCTCGCAATCTGCGTCACAAAGCCATCGATGGTAGTGACGTGAGTCCTGGTCCGAATAGCGGAGGTTTGCTCGCGAAACACGTCACAAGCAGCATGAGTATGGGTCAGGATCAGAGTTCGACCTTCTCGGTGCTCTGCCCACCACTGCGCATACGCGGCAGCCTGATAGGTTTTACCGCAGCCAGCGGGGGCCTCTACTACGACCAAGCGAGCGTCCGTGCGTAACGCCTGGCGGACGTCTTCCTCAGCCATGTCCCGCTTCGCGTAGCACGCTCACAAGTCCAGAAAACTGTGGTTGAACTTGAGGCCAAAGGCCAAGGGTCATGACTTTCTCCGCGAGCTCTCTTCCGCCAGCAACGGACTTAAACCACTGACTGGCAGATCCTTTCAATAGTCCTCTCCGCTCAACGCCTTCGGTGTCCGCCGGAACGCTGCCTAAGGCGGCATCGATTACCACCTGGGTCAGTCGCTCCCCGGCAGCGGAAACGATCTGCTCCAGACTTGAGTCGGGTGCAATGTTGAGTCGATCGATAAGCGAGCGACGGCGCCCCCCTGTCTTGCGACCTTCCGGATCTTCAATCAGAGCCACCACATGCTCTGGCAGGAAGAACGGCAACACGTTGGACTCCAACGTGCCTTGCGGCCATCTGAGCAAATGATCGCCGAGAGTCTCTGTGAGGCGCTGCCATCTAGCTGAATGGGTGCTCACTTCTTCTCGATCAGCAATTCCTGCGAGTCGAATTCCACCTTTCAATAAGGCTTCCAAGAGTAGGAGTACATTATCGTTACCGCCAGCGCTGCTTACGTGCAGACCAAGTTCACGCCACTGTGGCGACAGCTGGTGCTCTAGTAAGACTTGCAGGAACCCAACCTCGGTATCCCCCTCCGCAATCACCGCCATCCTGGCGAGGAATGTTTCTGGGTCCTTAATCTGATGCGCTCGGATCTTTTCACGGGGGAGCTGACCTATTCGCGCGTTCGAGTCCACGTACCACAGGTCAGCCTCGACAGCCGCGGTGATTGCAAAACCACTATGTGTAGTCACGAAGGTCTGGCTGCCATTCTCAACGAGGGATTGCATTAACCGACGCTGTCGGTATGGCTCCAACCCTCGTTCAACCTCGTCAATCACCGTAATAGGTGCACCGTCTTGGAGTGAGTCTGCGATAGCTAATGCAGACAGACGCCGAGTTCCGGCGCCCCAACTCATCAGAGATAACGGCGTGTCATTGGCACGAGCGGTCAAACCTACCAGCGCATTGATAGATAAACCTGGCCCACCTACAAACCCAAGCCCGAGTGCGCTTGGAAGAGCTCGCTGCTCAAAGGTGCGATCTAGCGCGGCCAGGCGATCACCTGCTTCTTCGGTCAGCTCAGCTTCCAAACCATCCCGAGCAATTTTCCGCCCAAGCTTGGCGCGCAGCGCCTTATCCTCGAGGAGTCGATCCAGGCCACCGCCTTGAATGAGCCTCAAATCACGATCACTCCGATCGTCCCCTGCTAGCCGCACTATTCCGATACGTCGCCGCAGGCTTATCGGAAATGACACGGCGCTGCCATCCGGTTGTATCAGCTCATGAACAAGCTCAAGCTCTGAGTTACCTCGTGCGCGTACTCGGTATACAGGATCTCTCGGGGCGTCATCTGCGCCCTGAAGTGGGTGGACAGCATTCGCGCCATCCCACTCCCATGGCCACCCGGCTACAGTAAGTTCATGAACATTTGTGGACTCAGGCAAGTACATCACAGCTTCGACCAAGAATTCGTCTTCGACGATTCTCCCGCGATAATCTGCATCGCTCAGCAGATAGCTGTTTGTGGGATGTAACAGGAGCGAAATAGCGTCAAGAATGGTTGTCTTACCTACGTCACCACCACCGAGGACAACGTTCACTCCTTGACCGGGCGTCCAAACCAACGATTCAAAGCCCCTGAAACGGGTTAGCTCTAGCCGTCGGATCTGAGGGTTTGGCATTATAAATCCTCAATTCATGTATCAGATCTAGAGATGTCCGAGCTCCAAATCAGAGCTTGGTGTTGAGGTAGTTGTTGCATCATGTTTCCTGATTAGGCGGCCTATTCGCGCATAAATCTGGTCAATCAACTCTGCAGCATTCAACGCGTAATGCAATCGACGATGACAGTTTGGACAGATCGCAATGGCGTTCTCTACTGTGTCGGCTCCTTTATCAGCGAGCCGCTGCACGTGATGCACTTCTAGGAAGGGCCCGCTAATCGACTCGAAAGGCGCTTGTTGCTGACAGCACTCACACACGCCCTCGGCATTTCTGAGTACCCACGCCTTCACTTCGGGGTCGCGAACGAACTGCAGGCTTACGGTGGCCACCGCAGTAGGGCTGAGGCGTCCTGCGGGCTTGCTCCTGAGCCGCCTGAACGCTTCGGCTACTTGCACCTCGAAAGCAGCCTCATTGCCCTCTAATGTCGTCTCATGAGCACCAAGGAATTCTTCGATCTTTGCGGCCGTCTTTGATCCAACGTGCTTTGCTGGCACGAGCCCAGGAATCCAGGCGCGTCCTCGCAGGGCGATCACATAGGAGATGTTCTGCATCCGGTATTCGAACGCCTTCCACGTCCTACCAAACCGACCAGCAAGCTCAACGTAGTAATGTTTTTTTACTACAGGCGTCCCGCTGGATATTTTTGACTGCATATCCAAGTACGCAATCACTGATGCATTCAGCTCCTCGTCGGTCCAATCTTCTGCATGCGCAGGTTCCGGACTGTCTTCAATGCGCTCAAGGCGGACGAGGACAATCTTCCCGGGCTCTGCTCGAACCTCCCATGCTGCTACGTCAAGAGCGCGTCTCTCGGTCGAGCTCGCCTGCCCTGGCTTGCCTTCATTCTTCCGCTGGACGATGGCGCGCACATCATGCCCGGCCATGGCAGAGAGAACATCGTAGAAGTAGAGCGCGCGGGAGCGCCGTTGCCCGTGCAGGTCTTCGCGCCGCCTGGGATCGCTAAATCGGACCGACAGCTGATCGCCGTGTTCGTCGATCTCATTCTCCCAAACGCTCGCAACGGTCAAAGAGCCGTCCGACCAGGCCCACTGCGACGCGAAGGCGCGGCCCTGTCTTATCTGCACAGGGTCGAAGCCTGCTTCCGCCAGCAATGCGGCGACCGTCTTATGCGGCGCCTTGAAGATCCCATCGAACTGGTGCACGTGCGTTACCCCTTGTGACCGCTGGCGGCCATCCCCTATCCCAGGGCGCCAATGTACCCGACCTAGGCAGGCCCTATAAAGCTACTAGGAGCCGGACGAGTCGAACAGCACCTGTAGGACTTTTCCTACACGACAACGGGGCATCCTCTGATACCACCGCCCCGCCGACCTGGGCAACCTAGCCGTGCCCCCGGCAGCACGCCCGCGCACCGGCAACGGATGCCGCTCAAAGCAGGGCAATCGGGCGCGGCATTGAGCAAGTCGTGAAGCTGGGCCGGGGGCACCTTTCTTCATGAATAAGGAGGTGATGCGTGAGTCGATCGGTTTTTGAAGCGGTGGGGCGGGCGGGCGGCTGGGGCTTGCTCAACAACGGCAACGCAGTGCTCTGGTTCCCTGAGCGCGACAAGGCGCTGGAGATCACCAACATCAGCCACGACCCCCGAAGCTGAGCCACACCTGCTTCGTCCTGCGGGAAGTATGGCCCGTCCGCGCTGTGGACGAACTGGCTTCTACTCTATTCGACACTGCCTGACAGATTGCGGGTGGCCTTGCAGCCATCCTGGAAGCGGGAACATCCCAGGAACGGGCCGTGCCGTCCATTCCGCGACTGGATGACACCACGTCGACACGCGGGGCACTGATCGCCCGATTTGGCGCTGTCGGGTAGCCGCTGTGTTCGTGGCTTTGGCTTAGTCTTTGAAGGTGTGTTTTGCCCCACCTTGCGCTTGAACTCGCAGGCGGGAAACCGGCTACACCCGTTAAATTCGCCGTAAGAGCCCGAACGCAACTGCAAGATCCCACGTCCGCATTCCGGACAAGGCTCCAAGGGTTCGCCGTCGATGGGCTCGATCTTGAGCTGTTCCTTCTTGGCCAACTCCACCAGGAAACGCGAGGGCTGTCCCAGTGTGGTGTAGATCCGCACTTGTCTGCGCGCCCGGGTCATGGCCACGTAGAACAGCCGCCGTTCCTCGGCCACGGGGAATGGGTCGGGAGCTGGCATGGCCAGTTGGAGTGCGGGGTCGTCCTGGATCTGGCTGGGGAAGCCACGGGTGCCTTCCACGACGTTAAGGATGAAGATGTACTCAGCCTCCAATCCCTTGGATCCATGCGCAGTGCGGAATTCGATCGCCAAGCGGTCACCGAAGCGCTGTTGCCATGCGGCCAGAGCCGCGGGTTTGTCGTTGCGGTAGCGCCCCAGGAGCATGACGGTGATGTGGGTTCCCTTGGCCGGCACCAGCTTGCCGTTCACTGCCACGTGGTGCATGTGGGCCAGTTGCTTTTCGACGTAGCCAACAATGCTCGCCTGGTCAGAGAACCCATACGCAAGCATGGGTGTCTTGGACAGCGGGTTGGTCGTCTTGACCTTCTTCTTGATCTGCGCAGGGTTGGCCTGGATGAACTGGCTGGAGACGTCGCACAGGTCCTGCGGACACCGGAAGGTCGTGTTGAGCGTTAATCGCGTGGCATGGGCAAAGGTCTTCTCGAACTCGGTCATGACGGTGATGTCAGATCCAGCAAACCGATTGATCCCCTGCCAGTCGTCGCCCACCACGCACAGGTGCGCCGGAGGATTGGATTGGGCTGCCAAGGCCTTCAACAGGCGGATACGGGCGCGTGAACTGTCCTGGAACTCGTCGGCCAATATGAGGGTGTAAGGGCTCTTGTAGGCCCCGGACTCCACGTGACCCGCGGCCAGGATCAGCATGTCCTCAAAGTCGATGAACTGGCCCACCTGCAGACGGCGCTCCCACTCGGCGGCGATCCGTTCGTAGATGGCCAGGTACATGCGCAAGCGCGCACCAAACCCCTCTTCCGATTGGGCTTTCAGAGCGTCCAGCAGGTCTTGGTGGGTCAGGCCATTGTTCTTGACGTGCTGCTGGAACACCCGGAACGATCGGGCCAGGTCCTGCTCGTGAACGGGCGGCAAGCCCGTGGCTTCCTTGTTCGGGTCAAAGACAGGTTGGACACCCCTATCGATCAGCGCTTGTTCCAAGGCTTCAATAGCCTCACCCGACAAAAGCCCATGGGATGTTGTCTCGAACAGCGCTGTTCCCTTCTCCACGTGCAATGCCCGCTTCCACTTCACGCCCGCCAGGTAGTCCTTGAAGTGCTTGGGTGCTTGGCCCTTTGCGTTTAGCGCGAAATGCTCGTGATAGAGCTTGGCATCTGGGTAGTAGAAGTCGGGGAAGTATTGCCGATGCTGACTATCGGCCGTTTCGTGTTCGTAGCGTCCTTCGTAGTCATACGACACGCCGTTGTAGAACAACCAGTCAGCGATCATGCGCTCTTCCATGCTCTTGACCACCTCGCCCCGGGCGGTGCGGAAACCGCGCACTCCATTGGCATAGGCGTCGGGCACGTCCGGCTCGCCCCAATTGCCGACATCGCGCGCGTACACAGTCCGGAATAGGTCCCAGTCACGCTTGAAAGCTTTGTCTTGGTCCGACAGGGTCCGGATGATGTCCCCCACTTCCCGCACGTCCGCGCCCGGATTGCTTGGGTCCACCCACGGCGCCAGCGATGGCCTTTTACCGGTCGCTTTGCCGATGACATCAATACCGAATGAATGAAACGTGTTGGACCTGACCTTCTCGACTTGGGGCACGCCCTTCAACTGCTGGGCAATGCGTTGCCCCACCTCGTCCGCGGTGGCGCGATTGAATGCCAGCAACAAGATTTGCTCCGGGGTAGCCAGCCCTTCATGGAGCGCGTAGCCGGTCTTGGCCACCATCGTGGAGGTTTTGCCGGAGCCTGCAGCAGCTACGACCATCACGGCGTCGTCCATGCAGATACACGCATGGATCTGCTCGTCGGTCAGCGGGTTCTTCTCCACCGTGTTGAAGAAGTCTTTTCGCACGACCTTCTGGTGCGCCAGGTGGCTGGCGTTCGACTTGTGGAACTGCAACCGTAATGTCTCTTCGGGTGATGACTCACCCACCGCCTGCTTCCAGGTCTTGCGAGGGTGCTTGGGCGCGGGGTGCTTGGCCAGAAACCGCGCAATGGTTCCCTTGGGGATCCATCGACCGCCGCTGATGACCCCAGAGAGGTGGTCAACCCACTGCCCGAACGCCTGCCCGAAGTGGTCGTCATCCCGCTTCTGGCTGGCCCGTCGTTCGGCTTCCAGCGCAGGATCGACGGGCGGTCTGGGCGGAGTCTGAGTCTTGGGCGTCTTGTCGCCAAATATGGTCGCGAAGAGCCATATCAGCCCTATGAAGATCAAAAACTCCATCTCATCCCCTGCCCCTATCCCGCGATCCCCGTCTCCTTAGGACCATCTTGCCACGGGGACTCCTGGGAGGGGCGCGCTTCCCTACCCCCGGACCGCCGCCTTGAACCACGGGATTGCAGTCTAGAAGTGTCCCGCATCGGTGTTCTTTGTACGGACCGAAGTAACAACGGCCCCAATAGCGAACTGTAAGGGCTGGCCAGCGCCAATCTGACTTCCGCTTCATTGATACCACCCAACTGGCTCAACCCTAGGATTTCGACCCGGCAACTTCCAGGGTCGTAAATAATTAGGTTCGACAATAGGTCGAGGCATAGGTATTCGACTTATACATCCAGCTCTAATACTCATCGGTATTGGAAGACGTATCGGCGCTGACGCACATCACGTACGCCACCATGACGACTCCATGCGTTTGATATGACGCAAAGCGCCATAACCATCTGATGTTAAACAAGTAGTGCGAACTTCCAGCCGGTGCGCCCGGCATGACCATCCATGTTTCGATTTGACTTCCCATAGGCCCCTACACCCGTATAGAGCCACCCGAACTACCTTCGGAATGAGCACCACTTGCGGCGCGTGCTGTTGGATGGCCAGCTAGCATTCGACCAACATACTCCCGCCAGAGTCGAGCGCAGCTCTGACGATACCCCAATGCCGCAAGGATCAGGCTAAAGGAGCTGCCTTCTGCTACGAGCGAGCCACACTAGGACTTTTCCTACACCAGCCCGCGCTGTTCCCCGACAGGCAGGCCACTTTTGATCCAATGCATATTTTCACCGTGGGCGCCACGTAAATATTTCACACCTGTCGCAAGGCAATGACAGTGCCGGGCATAAAGCTGTCGGCAATCGCATCACTGATCGCCATAACGTTAATGTGGCCGGTACGAATATTCTTGCGCGTTGGCCTATGACCAACCCAACTCTTGGATTATCCATGAGCACGAATCCCAGGCTATTGGAATGGCCTCGCCTTCAGGCCGGCGGGCGCGGAGTGACCAACAGATGACATCGAGCGGTTTTGCAACTCGACGCACCACGTGCCACATGTGACTGCAGCACCCCGACGGGCGGCATGAAAGCAAGGCCGTCGGGTTGTTCCTTATTCGAAACGAAGGGAGATTATTGTGCCGTTACAAATCAAGAGAGACTTCATTCCTACTACGCTTCCTACAAGGCCGGGCACAAAGCTTTCTGCTAGCTATATAACCGTCCACAACACCGACAATGAGGCCAAAGGCGCCGGTGCGGCTGCGCATAACGCCTATGTGCGTGGACCGGATGCTGTGACGCGGATGGTCTCATGGCACTACACGGTAGATGACAAGCTCGCATATCAGCACCTACCCGATGACGAGGTCGGCTACCACGCATCGACCAAGGCCGGGAATACGCAGAGCATTGGCATCGAAATATGCATGAACTCCGACATGGATGTCACCAAGGGCTATGCCAATGCTGCAGTACTTGTTGCACATTGTGTCGCAGGCCAGAAACTCAAATTTCCCAACTGCATGAAGCAACACAAGGATTGGAACAGCAAGTACTGTCCGCGCGTGTTGCTTGATGGCGCTAAATTGACTTGGAGGGACTTCATCAAGCTTTGCGAGGAGCAGGTGGAAGCTGTCGGCGAGTCGGTGGCCGTGCCTGCAGCCTTGCCGATGCGGGCCGAAGGAGATGGCAACGACTGGAACCCGGAAAATGCGGCAGAAATCCTGCGGTCGATCGACGACTCCATGTCGCATCATCATGATTCGGAATGAGGGTGCGGATCGCATGATCCGGAAGTGAGGCGAACGTGGCAGGGCTAGCCGCCACGCGCCACTGATCTGGCTACCCTGGGAGGTTCGACAATGACGCTGAAGACCATTCGCCGCTCCATGGCATTCCGTAATGACGAAATCACCTCGCTCAGCTCACCCGGCGCGTCGATCGAGGATTTCAACATCACTTATGGTAGCAACCCCCGTCATGTAACTATCGACGCCACCCGTACCCGCGACATGCTGTCGCTGCGTTTCGAGCTTCCGGGATTCAAATACGACGCCAGGAAAAACCGCCTGTGGAAGCCCTCTGCCGGCACGCAAGCCACGCTGGTGCTGCCGCCGCAGCATATTGCCGAAACGATCTGGCAAGAGGGGGTGGAAGACGCCAAGGCTAGCCGTCTCGCCGCGCCGGAAACGCGGCTAGTCTTCACCCTGCCGGCAGGCAGCGACACCATCCAGATGAAGATCGACGATATCTTTAAGGTGATCGCCAAGGGTACGCCCAAAGTATCGCCGCGGGCTTCGTCAAGCCTCGACAATGATCTGGCAGCGCAGCTCGCCCTGCTTGAGGTCGAGGACTGGAGTACTTACACCGCCGCAGACCTTGAGCGGAGGTTGAAGGAGATCATCGCGCCGCCAGCGGCAGACGAGACTGCGCTCCAGCTAATTGGCAAGATAAGCCTGTCGACATCGGAAAAGGCGCGCTGGCAATTCAACGGCGCACCACCATGGTCGCGCAACTGGGGCCGTGCGCCGCGCCTCGACGCGGAAACCGCGCTGCATACCATCCGCCTGACCAATGGCGCCGAGGCGGGCCTGCGCGCCCTGCATTCGAGGCGGTTCGACAGCACCGACGGCAAGACGTTGCACACCGGTCTCGTCAGCGATGCGGACCTGAAGCGGGCTGGCGACCAAGTGGAGCTGGAAAAGCTGATGGCACTGCTGCCGCTCCATCACCGCGACCTAGTGGCGCAGACTTCCATTCCCGGCCTGCCCGCACTTCTCGCGCTGAACGAGGATGGCACGCCGAAGAAGAGCAAGACAGGCCTACCCAATTCTCGCGTGGTTTCGCCCGGTTTCGATATCGGCTATGTCGACAAGGCAAAGGATGTCGGCATTGCCCTGACCCAGCCATACGACCGCGCCAAGATCGCGCTGACCGGACAGGGGGCGACGATAGACCTGCGCTATGCAGGCGAACCGCCCTTACTCAAGCTCGCCGGTGCTGTGGTCAAAGACTATCGCGGGTTCAATGTCGAGGTGTCCGACTACCTCACCAGCCTTGGCATGGACTGGAAGGTGGAAACGGCGGAGAAGGGATACCTCTTCCCGCTCGGCATCCGCTGCTCGCGGGTCAGCCTGGTTTCGCGCAGCGTGGTCGACAAGGAGGTGGACGGCGAAGGCAAGCGCATCTCGCGCGCGAACAAGATCACCTTCCTCAAGATGTCGGGCGAACCTAAGCTAGTGAACGGCCCCTATTGCCCCTTCGAAGGGCGCTGGTTGCCTGCCAATTCGATCCGCATGCGCACTCTGGTTACCCCCCCGCTGGTGAAGGGCGACAATTACCTCGACCAGGCCGTCGGCGATTTCGCCATGTTCTGGCCGCAGGTCGAGGACGAGAACGGAAACGCCACGGATTTCGAATTCGAATGGGAAACTGATGACGGGCTGGCGCGCTGCAACCTTCTGTTCGTGCTCAACGAATATGTCGTCGATGCCGGGCTGATGCGCGAGCTGGCGAGGAAGTACAACCAGCTGACAGCCATTCGTCCGCAGGATCTTGCCAGCCCTGAAGAGAAGCTGACCCTCGCCCGCCGCACCGCGCATTTCGCTGGGACCCGGCATCGCTATGCAGCATCGGAGCAGCGCTCGGGCGCAAACCTCGTCCCCGGACAGGATGAAAGGGACCGGGGCCAGACCTCGTTCGAGACGCAAAGCTGGATACTCTCGGCGAGCGGTCGGATCGACGAGACGAAATACGATCCTGCCACACTGCGCCTGCCCACGCTGGACGAGCAGGACTTCACGATGGACGGGCGCATGGAAGGCGCGAGCCAGCCGCCGTTCTTCCCATATATGCGCTGCGCCAATATCCGGGTGCAGAGCGCGGACCTGATGATGGGCACCGGCTCCGGCGCCATCGCAGTCGATTATCACCCGCTCTATGTGATTAAAGGCTTCGGCAATGCGAAGGAAAAGGCGCAGGCAGGCAAGGCGGAAATATTCCTGCGCACCATTGGCGGCAATGCGGAACTCGATGCCGCAAAGAGCGCCAACCGCTCTGGCGGCGTCGCCTCTTTTGCAGCACCAATAGCCGCGCTGTCGCGCAAGGTAGGCATTATCGGCGGACAGAAGATCGCCGGCGCGATGCCGGGTGAAAAGCAGTACGATTTCAGTGAGGCGGAGGGTGGCCAATTCGCTGCCAACCAGTTCCTCAAGGGCACGCCCGGCAATGCCGCGCTAGACCGCGTAGATACCAGCTTCAGCCTGGTCCTGGGTTCGCTGGACCTCGTCAAGCTGGGCAAGAAGCTGATCGACAATCCAGACGTGCCCAAGCTGCTGCAACAGGTCGAGCTTGCGCCGAAGGTCGAGGAGCAGTTCCAGCGCGGGGCGAAGGCGCTCGACGATAAGCTATACGGTAGAAACGGCCTTGCCGAGGACATCGCCACGCGGATCAAGGCGCTCGATTTCGGAGCCCCTGGCCCGGCGGACCTGCTCGGCAATTATTGGTACACCTTGAAGGACATGGGCTTCGTCAAGGATCCGAACCGCGATCCCAACCCGCCCTTCCGCAAAAAAGTCGCCGCGATCATCGATACCGGCAGCGGCTCCACGGCAGAGGATGTTGTTGCCTTCGTGAAGGCGGTGGAAAGCTTCGGGGACGAGACCGCTGCGTTTGTGCAGAACCCGGTGCCGGAAAAGGTACTCGACGCGATCCGCAAGGTGGAAAAGCTGATCGAGCAGGCGGCAAATGGCCAGCTCGCAAAGGCGATCTGGAACGATCACCTGCACGACCTTGTGAAGGCCAAACTGGGGACGGCGTTCGACGATTTCCTGCAGGCCAATCCCGACCTCGTCAAACTGCTGTTCGGGCGTGCGGTCACGGCTGAGGACTTGAAGAACGACCCGGATGGCATCTTCGACGGAACGGGCAAGCGCCTCTATGGCGGCAGCTTTAAGACGCTGCGCCAGAATCTCTCGCTGCTGTTCGGGCTTGTCGGCCAGCTGCAACTGCCGGTGATCAGCCTGCCCGGTCAGACCGAAATTGACGCCATCGTCCACGATGCCTTCCTCACCATCGCGGACCAGATCAATGCGCACGCAGCGCCTGCCGCCGCCATCTCCAAGGACCTGTGCGATCCGGCTGTGCAGCGCGAACTGGCGCAAATGGTGCGGGGCGAGCTCGCAGCGCTGGTTACCGGCGCGCTGGCACAAGTGCGGATCGAGAGCGTGGATGACTTGCTGCGGACGCTGGAAAACCGACGCTCGCGGATCAGGCGCGAAAGCAGCGCGAGGCTGAAGGCGATAATCGAGGATTTTCTTAAGGACGCGAACCAGCTTTCCGCCGACCAGAAGAAGAAGGCTGCCGACGATCTTGAAGAATGGCTGCAGGGCAAAGTCCTGCAACCCTTTGTATTCGTGCTGCTTGATGACGCCTTCGCCCTTGTGAGCGACGTGGTAGAAGATCCGCGAACGATCCACGGGCGCTTGCTGGCGGATACCACTGATGCCGTGCTTTCGCTGTATGACCAGAGCGCCATTCACAGCCATGTGCAGCAGGCACAGGACCTCGAAGAACAACTGCGCGCAGGGATCGTGGCGCTGGTGGACACGATTACCGGCGAAGGCAGCGAGCTATCCGCGAGGCTCATCGAAATCAGGGGCAAGCTGGCGGCATGGTCCGCTCCCGACGGCCTGTCCTGGCCTGACAATGTGCTGCGTGACGACCTGCTGGCCCTGATCGGCGGTCCAGCCGAGGATACCGGCCTGATCGGCCAGCAGAAGAAGTTGCAAGACCTGCGTGACGAGATCCGCACCCTTGCGGACACCACCATTAGCCAACCACTGCTTGAAAAGGTGGTCGAGGCGCTCAGGCTCCGTGCAACGGGTGTGCAGGTCATCGCGCAGGTGGCGATGCGCATATTCGCCTTCCAGAGCGGCAAGCCCGATGCCGCCGTGCCCACGGCTGACGTGCCGACGGACATCGTCCCTGACCTCGCGGCACTCGCCAAGCTCTACCTGCCGCTGGCGGACCTCACGAAATACACCTCGATTGAGGACGCGGTTGATCAGATCGAGGTGCAGCTTGCTGCGGTGGGCCCGGCCGGGAAGGAGACCAGCGAGAGGATCACGAAGTCCTTCAGCGCTCTGCAGCAAGGCGCCACCGCTCTGCAGGCCCGACTTGATGCGAATCCGGATGCGCGCACGCTGTCTAGCCTGCTGGCAGACGAAGCACCGAAGCTGCTGGCGCATGTTGACACTAGCCTGGTGGGCGATCTGGCGCAGTTCTACACCTTCCCGGCAAAGCTGTTTGCGCAGTTCGATGCGGCGTCGAAGCAGGCCATTGCTAGGCTTTGGATCGTGGGCACGCCGGTGCTGAAGCAAGCCATCGCAGCGCTTTCCGGTGTTGCCGCTACCGCCAAGGGAACTGTCGCAGAAATCAGGAACGGACCGCTCGCCAGCTATGTCGAGTACATCCTTGGCCGAGGCGAGCTGCAGAACGTCGAAAACGCGCTGGGCCCGCTGGAAGCGGCCTGCAGCAAAGCCGATACGCTGCTGGGTAAGGTGCCGAACACGCCCGACGGTGTCCGCGACGCGCTGGATGCCGTGGTGCGGGCCATCGTCGATGCCATGCGCGCGCTGCGCGATGTGCTGGACAAGATCGAGATCCGCAACGGCAAGCAAATCCTCGACAATATCGTCTCCGCACTGCTCGCAGATGCGCGCCGTGCGGTGGAGGAGCTTGTCCGCGAGCTGCTTCCTTCAAAGCTTACGGCTAATTACGAATGGACTACCAACCTGTGCGATGTCGCTGCGGGCTATGAAGCGATCAGCTTCTGCCCGGGCGGACTGGACATGGGCACGCAGGCCTTCGGCCATTCGTCTGCGCTCGACTGCAATGGCGATAACGACTGCAACAAGGATGACATTCACCTCGCCACCAGGGCGCGGTTCGAGATGGACCTGTTCGAACGCAAGCTGACCTCCGAGATCAGCGGCCGTGTCGCGCCCATGCGGATCGTGTTTCCCACGCCCAGTTTTCACATGGCAACGATCATCCTCAAGGAGACCACCTTCAGGAGCGTTGACGGCAAAGCACCCGATTTCAACGTCAGGATCCACGATGTGATCATGGGTGATGCGCTGAAGTTCCTGCATCCGCTGCAGGCGTGGATGGCACCCGGCAAATCGGGTATTTACCTTGAATCCAGCGCCAAGCAAATCAAGATCGGCTTCCGCTACGACGCCGGGATCATCAACCTTGGCGCGGTGCGCTTCCTTAACCTGGTGTTCGATGTTTCCGCGCGTCTGCCTTTCACGGGCAGCAAGGCGACCTTCGGCTTCAAGATTTCTGATGCTGAGTGGCCGTTCCTCGTGGTCAGCGAACCCTATGGCGGGGGCGGCTATCTCGATCTCAACGTCTATGCCGACGGCAAGCTGCAGTCGATGGCGCTCTATGCCTTCTTCGGCGCGGTCAGCCAGGTGCAGTTCGGCCCGATCAAGGCCTCCGGGCGCATTGTTTGCGGCATTTACGTGGAACAGAAGGCGGGCACCGGCGGCAAGGAACTGGGCGCCTTCTTCGAAGTGGCCGGGCGTGCGTCGGTCGCCTGCTTCAGCCTCTCGCTGCACTTCATCGTCAGGCTCGCGCAAAAGGGCAAGGACCTGTTCGGCAAGGCCGAACTGACGATCACTATCAAGCGCGGCTTCGTGAAATTCGAGTTCAAGGCAAAGGCTGATCAGCGGATCAAGGGCAAGGGCAGCGGTAGCAAGGCGCTTGCCCCCGAAGCCGCGCTGGCGATCGTCGAAGGCACCGCCATCGATGCCAATGACCCCACGGTGACCGTGGAACTGCCCAACAAGATGAACAACTGGCGATCCTACAAGGGGCTGTTCGCATGAGCGCGCCCGACATGATCAAAACCTTTCACGTCGGCGCCGACATGCTATGCGTGCCCGACAATACCGGCACGGATACTGCGAAGCTGGGCCTGTCGATCCAGTGCAGCCCGATGTGGATCGGCAGCGACGAGGAGACCATCGGCGACCGATTCACGGCTGAACTGGCAAAATGGCCCGGAGCTATCCACGCGCAGCAGGCGGTTGAGATTTTTGTCACCGCGAACATGAACGGCGCACCGGTTCTCCTGCTCGCCAACAGCATCTGCGTCAGCCATGGCGTTATGAAGCAGGAATGGCGGCAACGGGCCGATATCCTCTGGGCGAAGGCCTTTCGTTACGAGAAGGACCAGCCGGCGGACTTCGAGCCGCTGTGGCTGCAGCTGGAGGCACGTGCCAAGGAGGTGGCGGCGCTGTCGGAGGTCCCGCTGCGGGATCGGCAGACAGCGATGATGGTCGACTTCATTGAGCAGCTGCGGGAAGCGGGCGACAACAAGGCCCATAGCCAGCGCATGGACGAACTTTGGTCCGAGGTCGACAAGCTGCTGGAGTCCGGCATCGGGGGCGATGTGGCGAGCCCCTCCGTTCCGGGATCGACGCCTGACTACGACCGCACAAAGCGCTTACAGAAGGCGATCAACGCCTTCGTTTCCACTGACCAGGGACCACTCAGCACTGACGAGCGCTACGAACTCGTGGCGATGTTCAGCGACTTCCTGGCGCAGTTTTCGCAAAGCGTGGACAAGGGCGACGAGAAGGACGAGAGCGAGGAGCATTGCCCGACCCCGCAGGAGAGCGCGGAGATCAAGCTCAACGCGATCCTCGACGTGCCTTCGTTGGCGCACTTTTTTGGCTGCGGCATCTATGTGGACCTTGATCCTGCAGAGATCATCGCCGCCGCCGGGCAGCAGGGCTTCATCGCCGCGCGCTTCGCCCCGCCCTCGGGTTCTGCCGACTTGCCGGCCAAGGATGCGCTGGTGTGGACGGCCTATGCGATCGATCTGCAGGACGATCTGCAGCGCTTTGTCCCGCGTGCGCAGATTCCCGCAAGCGACAATCTCGACTACTTCGGCGAGTTCCTCAACCTGCACCAGATGCTGCAGGGCCAGCAGGGCCTGCGCTATCGTCTGTCGCAGGTTTCGCCCGAGGCCAGCGTGCTTGGCGAAGTTGTAGCTCGCCAGATCGCCAAGAACCACGGCAGGAGGCGCGATGCCATGGCGTTGGTGGACGATGCCCGAAGGCGCGGCATCGCCTTGTGGGACAAGCTGGCGACGCCCGCCGAACTGGGACGTAGAGCCCGTTTCGCCGAGCAGGACAACGTGAATTACCTGGCAGACCTGATTAAAGGCGTGCGGCCCGATATCCAGGCCAATGGCGGGGCGATGCACTGCCCCACCACCCGCTCCATCCGCTGTGAGGACCCCGAGTTCCCGCAGGCCTTCTACCGGCATGACTTCGTCCGTCAGTTTCTGCTGTACCGCGATCATGCCTGCACGCAGGATCTTGTCATCACGCAAGGACAGACCCCGGAAGCCGAGAAGCGCGGCGCGCTGTTCATCTACCTTGGCGAGCCCATCGGCCTGGGCCGGGACGAGGAATCGGCGAGCAACCGCCATCGCACTGTTTCGACGATCGAAGCGTGCCGCGGGCTTGCGCTCAAGATCGAATTCGGACCAGACAGTACGGAACGGCTGGGTGACGCATGCCCCGCGGACAAGGATTGCGCGGAGCAGCTGAAGTGGCCAACCTTGCGCGAAGGCTCAGGCTATATGGTTGGGTGCCGCCTTGCCTATGTGAACGGCGCGGGGCCCGGCCGGGATTACATGTCGGTCCGCAAGGCCTATGCGAGCGGCGTGCCGACGCTGGGATCAAGCGGGACGCAGGCCCTCCCCTTTGATGCCGTGCAGGTCGAGCCGCCGCGCGTGCTGCTGCACCAGTTCGACAAGGTGGTGCAGCGCGACCGCAGACAGTTCCCTGGAAGCAGCGCCAATAGCGTTGTCCTTGCCCATGACGACAAGCAGTTTCGCGTGGTCCTGCCACCTGCCTTCGCCTGGGACCAGGCCGAACAGCAGAGCCAATTCGATGGCATCAATGATCCATCCGGTGTGGCAGCGTTCGGTCACAGGCTGCTGCTTGACGTGGATGGGTTCTCGCTTCCCGAAGCGCGCTATCGCGGGCTCTATTTCGTGGACGGGAACACCGCCACGCAGGCCGTTGGCGGCAACAGGAAATACGAAATCGGCAAGGAACCGGACACCTGGGTTGACGAGCGCCAGTCGCTCGGACCGGTGGCTCATTTCACCCCGAACAGCAGCGGTGAGCAGATGTATTTCGTCGATCGCAATGCCGTGGGATTCACCGTTGCCGCGAGTGCCGACCAGCGGCATTCGGTGACCTATCGCGACGGCCTCACTCCGCAGCCGCGCGTGCTGGCCATCAGGCGAGTTGCCCGCACCGTGAGCGATGTCGCGGTCAATGAAGCCTGGAAGATCGACATCGAACCGGGCAGCAACGTCACAAGGATGGACGGGGCCGCCATCAACGTGCCCGCCGGGCGCAAGATCGATGTGGAGCTGATCCCCGTCACCAAGACGGCGCAGAACACCTTGCGCAAGACAATTTTGACAATCGTGAGCCCGATCATGAGGCCTGCTGCGCCGAGCGACGGCAAGCCTGTGGGGGTATCAGCGCGCTATGTCGATGCGCCCGATCCGCAAGCGCTGGAGCTGAACCTGTCGCGCGAAGTTGCGCCCGACAAAGGCAAGCCGATGGCCACCGTTGCCCTGTTCGAAGGCAATCTGGAAGTGGATGCGCGGGCCACCGGCAAGCTGATCCTGGATGTGGCATGGGAGGACTGGAGCGCCCAGGGCTGGTATCCCGATTGCGTGAAGAAGCAGCGTGACGGGACATGCGCGCCAGAAAACACCGCATACCGCTTTGCCACCAAGCGACCGAGTTCACCGCTCGCCACGATAGATGCCGAATTTGCTGACGGCAGTGACCAGCGCAAGCCGATCAACCTCGCTGATTGTGTTGTTGACAACGGCCAGCGCAAAGTGACCCTGCCGTTCAACGAAGGGCTGGCGCGGGCGATTGACCTCACCGTTACCGCCGAGTCCGAGTTCGCCTCCTACTACCCGGGTGCGGATGCGGCAGACACGACCTCGTCGGTCACGCTGCGGGTGGACCTTGCCTGCACGTTCCGTGGCAAGCAGTTGCAGATTGCGTCGGACGATCCGATGTTGAAATGGGAAACCCTGTCGTGGGACAGGGTCTACAACAGCAAGGGCCATTTCGAAGGCAAGCGCGGCGAAAAGCGGCGCATATACCTCGAAGGGGAGCTGTTCGTTACCGGCATCGGCGAATGTGCTGGCGTGATCGTGCCGCGCGGCCAGCAGATGAAGCGCATGGCCGGCCACGAGGGATTCGCCAAGTTTGTATCCGAGAGCGGCATCGATCCCTATTTTGAGGCCGGCACACAGCCGGCCATGCTGACCCCGGACATGCTCGGCGGACATTCCGGCGTGGAACGCGACGTGGTGATCGTGATCAATGATGACCAGCAGAACCGCGGGGAAGGGCTAGTCGATCCCTTCACGTCCGACGTTGTGCTGTTTGAATACCGGCTGGACGAGGAAATGCGGCCCTATATCGAGATCGATGTGTCAGCCCTTGCTGAGCAAGCTCACCGCCCGGTGCTGCATCTGGGCCTTGTTCGCTTCCAGCCCAACGCGCTAAACCGTACAGAGTCGGGCGGGCAGAAGCGTCGGATTGACTTGCGCGCCTCTAAGCCGATCCGCGAGGACGTGAAACTGTTGCCCGCGCGGCATTACCGCTGGGACTATGATCGCGGCAATCTCGATGTCTGGCTGAAGGGCGAGATGGTGGACCCGGCCAATGTGGTGCTGCATCGCTATGCTTGGGCATGGACGGGGGATCCCAGCCAACGCGAATGGTGCTGGGAACTAGTCGACACATTGCCATGCATTGCGCCGCAGCAAGAGGGAAAAGTGGTATTCCGGGCGAAAGATCTTTCACGCCGCGACGTAAGCCAACGCGAGCTTCGTAAGCGCTTGCCCAATGATTTCCGCACCCTGTTCAGGATCGAAGAAAACGAGACCTATACAAATGTCGAATCCAAGGGTTCCGGATCTGTCAGTACATTCTTCGCGAACATTTATCCGTACGACAAATACCTTCCGGATTAGGCGATCGCGACGGATTGCGCGCGACCGGGCAGGCGAGGCTTGGTTGCACCATCAAGTCAGTCCGGCGCTGGACAAGGCGGAGCCCGCGCGGGCTCTTACCCCAGATGCGGTGAGGGCACGTCTTGCCACCGAGCGTCGCAAATCGCGGTAACGCACGATGCGTTCCAGTAGAGTTTTTCCTCCCCGGCCGCCAAATCTGGGTCCCGCTGCCTAGGCCGAGGGTGCGCTCCGATCCCAGAACCGAGTTTTTTAACGGGACTAGTCGAAAGCTGCCCTAGCCCTACCCTTATAACGAGCCCAGAACGCACTTCACCGCTATGCCCGCTTGGGGTTGAGGGATGCCCTGCCTACCCCAATAAACATCTCTAATCCCCTACCCTGCCAACGTCTGCTCTCGGCCAGAAGCAGCCATTCGATCCGATATGCCGGCCGACCAGAGACGCCCGCTGGCACAGCAACCCTTACCTTGCACCATGGTGAAATTGTGTAACCCGTCTCCCTACAGGTACCCTGCTTGGCTATGGTCCGCTCCCGCCTCCGCCGCTGTTTGCCGCTCCTGCGCGTTCTCGTGTTGGGGCTGTTTGCGCTGGGGCTGGTACTGCAGCCGGTGATGGCGGCGGTTGGGGAGATGCACGAACTCGCGCACGACCCTTCAGGTATGCACGGCCACGACGTGCACGCCGACGAGATCGACATGGAGCTGGCCGCGTCTGGCGATCAGGACCAGGGTGGCTCAAAGACCTTGCATGTATTGCTCCATTTCGCGCACTGCTGCGGTGCAACCGCAGCCATGCTGACAGTGTTCGAGCCGTTTCCGGCCATCCCGGCGACCGGTCGGCTGATGACCGCCAAAGCTCCGGTTCCGCCGGCAGTGCGTCTGCCTAGCCCATTCAAGCCTCCGATCTTCGTGTGACTGCGCCGTCGGCGTAACGCCGGCACCTGTCATCTCGAATAACTCGGAGAAATCCCATGCGTTTGCGACTTGCGGCCCTGGCTGCATTGGTCGTCGTGTGTGTCGTGGCCTTCCCCACGCACGCCGCTGACCGCTTGACCCTGGACGATGCGTTCGCGCGCGTCGACCAGTCCCATCCCGACCTGCGCTTGCTGCAGGGCCAACGCGCCGTACTGAACGCTGACCTGGAGCGCGCCGCGTTGCGGCCTCCGTGGGTCGCCGGCCTGGGCGTCGAGAACGCCTTGGGCAGCGGCGAGGCCAGCGGCTTCAAGCGGGCCGAAATCACCCTTAGCCTGGCATCGGTCCTCGAGCGCGGCGGCAAGCTGGACGCACGCAAGGTGCTGGTGCAGAGCCGGATCGACGCGCTGGCGGTCGACCGCGAATCGCGTCGCCTGGATCTGCTCGCCGAGGTGGCGCGCCGCTACCTTGCGATCGTCGGTGCCCAACGCCAGCAGGCCGTCGCCGAGTTCGACATCGGCCAACGCAAGCGCACCGTCGCCGGAGCTCAGCAGCGGCTGCAGGCCGGGGCCTCGCCCGAATCGGTGGTCCTCACCGCGCAGGCGGCGTTGGCTCGGGCCGAACTGGATCGGGCCCGAGCAGCGCAGCGGCTGCTGTCCGCGCGCCAGCACCTGGCCGCGCTGTGGGGCGAACGTGATCCGAAGTTCGACGTCGTGGCAGGCGATCCATTGACGCTGCCCCGAATCAATGACTTCGCCGCGCTTGCCGACCTGCTCGACAGGAATCCCGAGCTGACGCGCTTCGTCGGCGAGCGCCGGATCCGTGAAGCACGCGTGCAGCTTGCCCGCTCCCAGGCCACGCCGGATCTGGATTGGCAGGTCGGGGTACGCCGGCTGCAGGAAGTCGACGACTTTGCCCTTATAGGCAGCGTATCGATGCCGCTCGGTGCGGGCCGCCGTGCCGGCCCGGACATCCGCGCCGCAGAAGCCGAACTTGCACTGGTCGAGATCGAGCGTGAGGTGAAAGGCCTATCGCTCTATTCCACGCTGGCCGAGGCCCATGGCCGTTACCGCGTCGCGCAGGTCGAGGTCGAACGTCTGCAAGGCGACGTGCTGCCCAAGTTGGCGAAGGCCGAAGCGGCCGCCGAGCGCGCCTATCGTGCCGGCGCGATCAGCTACCTCGAATGGGCGCAACTGCAGTCCGAGCGCACCGCCAGCCGCAAACAGCAACTCGAAGCCGCGCTCGATGCCCAGCGCGCACTCATTGAAATCCAGCGCCTGACGGGCGAGGCGTTTGTCGCCGGTCCCGCGCAGTCGAGCCCACAAGGATCAACCCCGTGAAGTCACTACCACTGATCAGCGCACTCGCGCTTGCCCTGGTCCTAGCCGCCTGCGGCGGGAAATCCGAAGCCCCGGCAGAACCCGGCAACGAAGCCGGGGGCGAACACGGCGAGGCTGAGGAAGCGAAGAAAGGCGCGCACGGTGGTCTGCTTCTGGAGCAGGACGGCTACGCCGTCGAACTGGCCATCGCCGAGGACGGCACCCCGCCCAAGTACCAGGCATGGCTGTACGAGGGCAGCAAGCCGCTGGCCGCAAGCGCAGGAACGGTCGAAGTCCGGCTCAAGCGCTTGGGCAACGTCGCCGAGACCCACAAGCTCCAGCCCCAAGGCGATGGTAACCTGATGGCCAGCACTGTCGTGGGTGAACCGCATTCGTTCGACGTCGAGGTATTGGCCAAGGTCGGCGGCAAGGCTCTGCGCTGGGAGTATCCGAGCTACGAGGGCCGCACCGAGATCAAGGCCGCGGTCGCGACCGATGCCGGCATCCGGGTCGCGCCCGCCGCTCCCGGCGTGGTCGCCGATGAGCACGAGGTACAGGGCCTGCTGACGCCTGTCGAAGGCCGCGTCGCCAAGGTCATGGCGCGCTTCCCCGGGCCGATCCGCGGCTTGCGTGCCAACGTCGGTGATCGGGTGCGCGCCGGCCAGGTGCTGGCGACCATCGAGAGCAACCTGAGCCTGACCAACTACACCGTCACCACGCCCATCTCCGGCGTGGTGCTGGCCCGCAATGCGTCGGTCGGTTCGGTCGCCAGCGAAGGCATGGCCCTTTACGAGATCGCCGATCTGTCCGAACTGTGGGTTGATCTGCACATCTTCGGCGCCGACGCCCAGCACATCCGTCCCGGGGTGCCCGTCACCGTGACCCGCATGAGCGACGCTGTCACCGTCGAGACCGTGCTCGAGCGCGTGCTACCCGGTACTGCCACCGCAAGCCAGAGCACCGTGGCCCGCGCGAGCATCAGCAACATCGATGGCCTCTGGCGTCCCGGCTCCGCGGTCAAGGCGCGCATCACGGTCGAACAGCAGCAGGCGACGCTGCGCGTCCCGCTGGCAGCTGTGCAGGACTTCCGCGACTGGAAGGTCGTTTTCATCCGCGTGGGCGACACGTACGAGATACGCCCGGTCGAACTGGGTAAGCGCGATGCCACGCAGGTCGAGATCCTTTCGGGCCTGAAAGCCGGCGACCAGGTCGTGGTCGAGCAGAGCTATCTGGTGAAGGCGGACATTGAAAAGTCCGGCGCTTCGCACGACCACTAAGGGGACCGACATGCTTGAGAGAATGATTCGATTCGCCATCGGACACCGGTGGCTAATGCTAGCGCTCACGCTGGCACTGGTCGCGTTGGGCGGCTGGAGCTTCACCAAACTGCCGATCGATGCCACCCCGGACATCACCAATGTCCAGGTGCAGATCAACACCGAGGCGCCCGGCTACTCGCCGCTTGAGTCGGAACAGCGGGTTACCTATCCCATCGAGACCGCGATGGCCGGCCTGCCCGGGCTCGACTACAGCCGCTCGATATCGCGCTACGGGTTGTCGCAGGTCACGGTGGCGTTCAAGGACGGGACCGACTTGTACTTCGCGAGGCAGCAGGTCAGCGAGCGCCTGCAACAGGTCAAGTCGCAGTTGCCCGTCGGACTCGAGCCGCAAATGGGGCCGATCGCCACGGGTCTGGGCGAAATCTTCATGTACACCGTGGAGGCCAAGCCCGGTGCAGTGAAGAAGGACGGCACGCCATGGACGCCGACCGATCTGCGCACGCTGCAGGACTGGGTGATCCGCCCACAGCTGCGCAACGTGCCAGGCGTGACCGAGGTAAACACGATTGGTGGCTTCGAGCGCGAGATCCACATTACGCCGGAGCCCGCAAAGCTGGTGGCACTCGGCTTCAGCATGGAGGACGTGGTCGGGGCGGTGTCGTCCAACAACCAGAACGTCGGCGCGGGCTACATCGAGCGAAACGGACAGCAATTCCTCGTGCGCGTGCCGGGCCAGGTGGCCGACCTGGATGCGATCCGCGACATCGTGCTGGATCGCCGCGAGGGCGTGCCGATCCGCGTCCGCGACGTGGCCGAGGTGGGCGAAGGCGAGGAACTGCGAACGGGTGCGGCGACACAGAATGGCAAAGAAGTGGTGCTGGGCACGGTGGTCATGCTGGTCGGCGCGAACAGCCGAGAGGTCTCGCAGGCCGCCTCGGCCCGACTCGCGGTCGCGGCCGAAAGCCTGCCGCCCGGCGTCGAGGCCAAGTCGGTCTACGACCGCACGGCACTGGTCGATCGCACCATCGAAACGGTCTCCAAGAACCTCATCGAAGGCGCCTTGCTGGTCATCGTCGTCCTGTTCCTGCTGCTTGGTAACTTCCGCGCCGCGCTGATCACGGCGGCGGTGATCCCACTGGCGATGCTGTTCACCGTGTTCGGCATGGTGCGCGGTGGCGTGTCCGGCAACCTGATGAGCCTGGGCGCGCTGGACTTTGGCCTGATCGTCGATGGTGCCGTGATCATCATCGAGAACTGCCTGCGCCGATTCGGCGATCTGCAGCACGCGCTGGGTCGCGTCATGACCGACGATGAGCGCCACGACGCGACCGCGTCAGCTACCGCTGAAGTGATCCGTCCCAGCCTGTTCGGCCTGGGCATCATCGCCGCGGTGTACCTGCCGATCTTCGCGCTGACGGGCATCGAGGGAAAGATGTTCCACCCGATGGCGATCACGGTGGTGCTTGCGTTGACAGGTGCGATGATCCTGTCACTGACCTTCGTGCCGGCGGCAATCGCGCTGTTTCTCGGCGGCAAGGTGGACGAAAAAGAGAACGTGGTGATGCGCGCGGCGCGGCGTGCCTACGAACCGTTGCTGGCGTGGTCGCTGCGGAGAAGTGCTTGGGTGATGGTGGGTGCATTGGCGCTTGTGGCCATCAGCGGTGTGTTGGTCACGCGCATGGGGACCGAGTTCATTCCGAGTCTCGACGAGGGTGACATCGCCCTGCATGCGCTACGCATCCCAGGTACCAGCCTGGCGCAGGCGGTCACGATGCAGGGCACCCTCGAAGCACGCATCGCGCAGTTTCCGGAAGTCGAGCGCGTCTTTGGCAAGCTCGGCACCGCGGAAGTCGCCAGCGATCCGATGCCGCCATCGGTGGCCGACACTTTCATCATGATGAAGCCGCGCGACGAGTGGCCGAACCCGCGCAAGCCGCGCGATGAGTTGGTTGCAGAACTGGAAACCGCGGTGAAGCAGTTGCCCGGCAACAACTACGAGTTCACCCAACCAATCCAGATGCGCATGAATGAGTTGATCTCAGGCGTGCGCGCGGACGTCGCGATCAAGTTGTATGGCGATGACCTCGAGGTGCTGACCGAGGTCGGCGAGCGCATTCAGGCGGTGGCCAACACAGTGCCTGGTGCCGCCGATGTCAAGCTTGAACAGGTCACCGGCCTGCCGCTGCTGACGATCACGCCCGATCGTCAGGCCTTGGTGCGCTACGGGCTCAACCCGGGTACGGTGCAGGAAACGGTGGCCACCGCGATCGGTGGTGAAGTGTCCGGGCAACTATTCGAGGGCGACCGGCGCTTCGACCTGGTCGTGCGACTTCCGGAACGTTTGCGACAGGATCCTGCGGCACTCGCCGACCTGCCGATTCCGCTCGGCGGCAGCGACAACGCTGACGAGTCGAGCCGCGCGGGTGGCTTCGACAACGTGGCGCGCACGGTGCCGTTGCGCGAAGTCGCGAAGATTGAATCGCTGGCCGGTCCTAACCAGGTCAACCGCGAGAACGGAAAGCGCCGCGTGGTGGTGACAGCCAACGTGCGCGGTCGCGACCTTGGCGGTTTCGTCGGGGAGTTGCAAAGCCGCATCGACGCGGAGGTGGAGGTGCCTACCGGTTACTGGATCGACTACGGCGGCACCTTCGAGCAACTGATCTCCGCCAGCCGTCGCCTGTCGGTCGTGGTTCCGGTGACGCTGGTGATCATCTTCGCGCTGCTGTTCATGGCATTCGGGTCCGCAAAGGACGCGACGATCGTGTTCACCGGGGTGCCGCTCGCGTTGACCGGCGGCGTGATCGCACTAGCCCTGCGCGGCATTCCGCTGTCGATCACGGCGGGCGTGGGCTTCATCGCATTGTCTGGCGTAGCGGTGCTCAACGGGTTGGTGATGATCGCTTTCATCCGCAAGCTGCGCGAACAGGGTGATCCGCTCGACACCGCGATCGTGGACGGCGCGCTTGGCCGCCTGCGGCCGGTGCTGATGACCGCGTTGGTCGCTTCGCTGGGCTTCGTGCCGATGGCGCTCAACGTCGGCGCAGGTTCCGAGGTGCAGCGACCGCTGGCCACAGTGGTGATTGGCGGCATCGTCTCCTCCACGTTGCTCACGCTGCTGGTGCTGCCGGCGCTATATCGCTGGCTGCACCGCGATAAAGGGACGGTCCAGTCGAAAGCGCAACATGGGCTGCCCGACGGCCACATGGCTCGCGCATGACGATCCACTGCGCGTCATTCGGCCTTGATTGATCAATTCTTACTGGGAGATCGGAATGGGTGCAGGACACGATCACGGCGCAGGCGGGATCAGGTACGAGAAACCGTTGTGGTGGGCCTTCGGGCTCACCGCGACCTTCCTTATCGCCGAAGTCATCGGGGGGCTGCTCACCAACAGCCTGGCGTTGCTGTCGGACGCCGCGCACATGGCGACCGACGTAATTGCGTTGGCGATTTCACTGGTAGCCGTGCGCTTGAGCAACAAGCCCCCGGATGCCAAGCGAACCTACGGCTACGCCCGCATAGAGGCCATCGGGGCGATGGTCAACGGCGGGATGCTCTTCCTCGTCGCCGGTTACATCCTGTGGGAGGCCGTGGGCCGATTCCGCCAGCCGGCCGAGGTCTCTTCGACCGGCATGTTGGTGATCGCAAGCCTCGGGTTGGTGGTGAACCTGATCTCGATGCGGCTGCTCAAGGCCGGCAGTGGTGCCAGCCTCAACGTCAAAGGCGCCTATCTGGAAGTCTGGGCCGACATGCTGGGATCGGTCGGCGTGATCATCGGTGCGGTGGTAATCATGGCCACGGGCTGGACATTGGCCGACCCGATCATCGCCATCCTCATCGGGCTGTGGGTGCTGCCGAGGACATGGACATTGCTTCGCGAGGCGGGTCAGGTGCTCATGCAGGGAGTGCCAGCCGGACTCGATGTGGATGCCGTCCGCGACATGATGCTGGCGCATCCCAGCGTCGCCACCGTCCACGATCTGCACATTTGGGCACTCGGATCCAAGGAGCCGGTGCTGACCGCCCACATCGTCCTGACTGACCAAGCCCAACCCCCTGAGCAAACGCGACAGTCACTTGCAGTGGCGCTGGAGGAAAAGTTCGGTATCGAACACGCGACCCTTCAAGTCGATGCGTCGTCATCCCATAACGGTCCGGTGCACGCATGAGCGAGATTGATACCCGCGACATCCGTTCATTCACATGCCGTTGTCAGCGTCATTCGCGACATCGCCAAGAAACAAGGCTAGCTATCTCATGACCGACCCGCTGCGTATCGACATTCCTCTTCTCCTGCCTGACGTCGTGGACGC
The DNA here is from genome assembly GCA_004173185.1 of Sphingomonadales bacterium. GTDB lineage: Bacteria > Pseudomonadota > Alphaproteobacteria > Sphingomonadales > Sphingomonadaceae > Sphingomonas. Next base: position 38,779 of record SEFZ01000032.1, read on the forward strand.
GGCTGATCGCTGCGTCGAGCGGTTGCTCTCCGAACTGAGTGGGCGGGAGGGCGTGGAGAGGGTCCACGTTGTGCCAGCGACCGAGTCCGGACCGGCACAGCTGTGTATTCACTTCGACCAATCCGTGCTGTCGCTGCAGCGCATCCGCCAGCTTGTCGAGGCAGCCGGTGCAAAGATCGCCGACCAGTTCGGCCATGCGGCGTGGACGATCGAGGTAGCCCATGCCAGGCGCGCGCGGACCCTGGCCGACCTGCTGCGGACGATCCCGGGAGTTCTGGAAGCGAACGTCAGCGCCAGCGGCGCGGCGAGGATCGAGTTCGATCGGTCAGCCACGTCGGAAGAGCAGATCAAGCGCGAATTGGAACGGCGCAGCAGCGCGGGCGAGCCCGTGCAGGCCGAGGTAGAAGATGACGGACACGGTCACGCTCCGGGCAAGCATGCCGAGGCCGAGGCAGGCCATGCGCATGGAGAGGGCGGCTTCTGGTCAGGAACAGAAATCCGGTTCGCGCTGGCATGCGGCACGCTCTTGCTGCTTGGCTTCATGGTCGAACGATTCCTCGCCGTGCCCAAGTGGGTGCCGCTTGCTGCCTACATGGTCGCCTACGTGTTCGGCGGTTGGTTCACGCTGCGCGAGGCAATCGACAACCTGCGCCTGAAGCGTTTCGAGATCGACACCTTGATGCTCGTGGCCGCGGCGGGTGCGGCCGCGCTCGGCGCGTGGGCCGAGGGTGCGCTGCTGCTGTTCCTCTTCAGTTTCGGGCATGCGCTCGAACACTATGCGATGGGCCGCGCCAAGCGGGCGATCGAAGCCTTGGCCGGGCTCACCCCGCGTGTCGCGACCGTGCGGCGTGGCGAGGAGTTTGTGGAGATCCCCGTCGAGGACCTCGCACTCGGGGACATCGTTGTGGTGAAGCCAAACTCGCGTCTGGCGGCGGACGGATTTGTCGTGATGGGCGACAGCAGCATTGACCAGGCGCCGGTGACGGGCGAAAGCATGCCGGTCGACAAGCGCGCCGTGGCCGACGCCGAGGCGGCCCGCGCAAATCCGGAGGCCGTCGAGCCTGTTCATCGCGTCTTCGCTGGAACCATCAACGGCAGCGGAGCGATCGAGATCGAGGTCACGCGGAAGTCTACGGACAGCGTTCTGTCCAAAGTGGTCCGCATGGTCAGTGAGGCGGAGACGGAGAAGTCGCCGACTCAGCGCTTCACCGACCGCTTTGAGCGCATTTTCGTGCCAGCCGTGCTGGTGATGGCCGTGTTGCTGCTGTTCGCCTGGGTGGTCGTCGACGAGCCTTTCAGGGACAGCTTCTACCGCGCGATGGCAGTACTGGTTGCTGCCAGTCCTTGTGCGTTGGCGATCGCTACCCCAAGTGCGGTGCTGTCGGGTATCGCAAGGGCGGCTCGCGGGGGTGTGTTGATCAAGGGCGGTGGTCCGCTCGAAAACCTCGGCTCACTGAAGGCGATCGCCTTCGACAAGACCGGTACGTTGACCGAGGGCAAGCCGCGGATCACCGATTTGATCCCCGCCGAAGGCGTGGAGGAAACCGAGCTACTGCGTGTGGCCGTCGCGGTCGAAAGCCTCAGCGACCATCCACTCGCTCGCGCCATTGCAGTCGACGGCCGCGAACGCCTGGGTCAAATCGATATTCCACGCGCCTCCGACCTCGAAAACCTCATCGGGCGAGGAGTCAAGGCGACGCTGGAGGGGGAAACCGTATTGATCGGCAAGGCCGAGATGTTCGGCTCCGAAGGTGTTGCTGAACTGTCGCCGGGGATGGTCCAGGCCATCGCGACGATGCGCGACGGCGGCCGCACCACCATGATCGTGCGCCGCGGCAAGCAGGACCTGGGAGCAATTGGATTGATGGATACGCCGCGCGAGGACGCCAAGGCCGCACTCGCGAGCCTCCATGCAATGGGCATCCGCCGAATGATCATGATCTCCGGCGATCACCAGAAGGTCGCTGAAGCGATCGCCAAAGAGGTAGGACTAGATGAGGCTTGGGGCGACCTGATGCCACAGGACAAGGTCGAGGCCATCAAGAAGCTCCGTGCCGAGGCGAAGGTGGCCATGGTCGGCGATGGCGTCAACGATGCTCCCGCCATGGCGAGCGCCACGGTGGGCATCGTCATGGGCGCTGCCGGCTCCGACGTCGCGATGGAGACAGCGGACGTCGCGCTGATGGCGGACGACCTGTCGAAGCTCCCATTCGCAGTCGGACTGAGTTGGAGGACCCGCTCGGTCATCCTTCAGAACGTCATCGTGAGTCTGGGGATCGTGGCAATCCTCGTTCCTGCCACGATTTTCGGCCTTGGAATCGGCCCGGCGGTGGCCGTCCATGAAGGGTCGACCCTGCTCGTCGTATTCAACGCACTGAGGCTGCTCGCATACCGTGAACCTGGGCAGTAGCCGTTCGCAACCGCAGTCTTTCGGCGTCGCCGTGAAGGGCGTCATGCTGCATCCTGCCCACCACGAGACGGAACAAGAAAAGGAAGCACGCTGATGAGTGATTGCTGCTGCAACGGCACCATCGATATACGCGCCTTGGAGGCGCGGCAGCGACGGATGCTGATGATTGTGCTGGCGATCAACATCGTCACTTTCGTGATGATGTTGTCGGCCGCGATCTACAGTGGGTCGTCGTCCCTGCTGTCGGGCGGGCTGGATAACCTTGGTGACGCGCTCACCTACCTGCTTAGCCTGGCGGTGATAGGCGCCAGCGGCCGTGCCAAGGCAAAGGTGGCGCTGTTCAAGGGCGTTCTGATCTTCGGGACAGCAATCGCGGTGGCAATCCAGATCGCGTGGCGACTCGGCCATCCGAATGTGCCGGTCTTTGAAGCCATCGGCATCGCGGCGCTGCTCAACCTGGCCTTCAACGGCATCTGCCTGTGGCTGCTGACGCCCTACCGCCACGGCGACGTGAACATGGCCTCGGCGTGGGAGTGCTCGCGCAACGACGTTTTCGAAGGTTTTGCCGTGCTGCTCGCCGCTGCTGGCGTCTGGCTGTTCAGTGCCGGCTGGCCGGACTTGGTCATCGCCGTGGCGTTGCTGCTCATGTTCCTCCGATCAGCGTGGCGGGTACTCCGAAGTGCCTGTGTCGAGCTGCGCGGGAGCACCGGGGCATGATTACGATCCTCAAGGTCACGGCGCTCTTCGTCATCACCGCTGTCGCAGAGATCGTCGGCTGCTGGCTGGTCCTGCTGTGGCGCAAGGAAGGCGGAACCTCATGGCTGCTCATTCCAGCGGCGATCAGCCTTGCCGCATTCGCTTGGCTGTTGACGTTGCACCCGGTGGCTTCGGGCAGGATCTACGCCGCCTACGGCGGCATCTACGTTGCGACAGCATTGGCTTGGCTGGTGCTGATCGACGACGGTCGACTGGACCGAATAGACCTGGTCGGTGGCGGCTTGATCTTCTTGGGAGCACTGGTGATGGTCGTTGGGCATTGGCGTCCCTGATTCGCGGGCCTGCCTAGTTCGGCACGTCATTGCTCATTCTCGATTTGAATGGTGCCTTTCTGTGACAACGTTGCGTGATGGATAGTTAATGCCGAATCTCCCGGATGAACGCGATGATCGCGAAGCTTTCTAGAATTGCGAGGAACCGAAAGCCTACTGCGATAGCTAGGGGGCCAACGCTTCTGGATGGCAAAGCTAAAGATTCCTACGAAGACACCGTCTTCGAGCCTTCGATCAACATAAAGCAGATCTGCGTCGTGCTTAATAAAGCGGCGAGGAACAATCGATCTAAGAAAGGGGTGAAACCGGTATTCGACCAAGAATTCATAATTCAAGCGCTTCAGATGTCTATCGGGCTATATCGCTATGAGATCCAGCTGCGAGACTCCCAGCCTACGGACCCAGAACTACTTGAGCAGGCTAACCAGCTTTCCGCCGCAGCAAATGTACTCAAGTTGTGGCTATCCACGATGCATCCACGACTTAGAAACAACATGCGAAAGCTGCTGAACGAGCGACAGAAGGACCTGACATGGGATAGGTTCTCAGCTCATCTGATTCCAATACTGGACCATCTACAGGAATCGGCATTAGCGGCCGGGCGTATGACTGTCTCTAAACCTCGCCTCTATCGCAAGGGACCGGCTCCTGATCAGTCGAGGTCTAAGCTGTTTGGTGCAGTACATGACGTTGTTCGTACGGCTTTCACCCCCCGCCTGAAGACGGTCCCCGCAAGGGAGTTGGCCGCTGAGCTATTAACGCTGTTTGGGATACGGCTTCCCCAGAGCGACAAACACCTAAGGCGTCTACTCGCCGAAAAACGGGACAGAGTAGAGCTGGAAATTGGTTCTTTTACGTCCTAGCTTTCAAACGTAAGCTGCTTATGGTTGGTCTCCGTACCCTATGGAGACCCATGAGATGACAAGTCTTTTCGATGCACTCCCTGACGCGGCGCTGATACGGCAAGCCCAACTCATCCCGCTTCTCCCATTCAAAGCAGCCACGCTTTGGCGTCGGGTGAAACTTGGGCAGTTTCCTGCACCCATCCGTCTGGAGGGCGGGCGAGTCACAGCCTGGCGGGTTGGCGAAGTTCGCCACTGGCTGGGGACTCAGGGCGGCAAGTCATGAATGACGACGCAATTCTCCGCAGTGATTCTGAGTTAGGAGAAAGATCAGCGCATAGGCACCCCGCCGCTCTCCACGGACTGTCACCGGGAACGAGTCCGCAGCCCTCGGCGTCCCCACTATTCCAAGAGCTGAAGAATGATCGCAGTTCATTAGCTAATAGACTCACCCATGAAATTGCCAGTTTCATAAGCTTTAATCGCCTGTCTGATCTGCCCATCACCCCACAAGAGCCATTGATCGAGGGCTTTATTTATCGCAACACGGTTGGGGGGATTACAGGTCCAGCCGGTAGCTGTAAAACCTTTCTGGCCGTAAGCATGGCGGGCTCGATTGCTTCAGGCATTCCCTGGATGGGCCGAAAGGTAGCGCGAGGAGTTGTTTTCTACATTACTGGTGAAGGTGCCCACGGCCTACGAAAGCGCCTGAGTGGCTGGTGCTCGCACTACAATGTAGATCAATCGCTGCCCGTCCTTATCGCGGATCGGCTCCCACCCTTGTGCGATCTTGCGAGCGCTAATGCGCTAACAGAAGCTATCTGCCATGAGGCCAGCAAGGCTTACAAAAGGGATGCTTTGGAGCCAATGCTTGTAATCATAGACACTCTCGCATTGGCCATGGCGGGAACCGACGAGAACAACGCGGCAGACATCGCGAAAATCCGACAAAGCATCCAGCATCTTCAGAATGTTGCGTGCTGCGCCGTACAGATTATTCATCACACGGGCCATAGCAAAAGCCAGCGGGCACGCGGCAGCAGCGCCTATTCGGCTTGGCTTGATAGTGAGCACCTGGTCAAATCTCATGGCGATGTTGTAACGATCAAAGCCATCAAGGCGCGCGATTGGGAGCTTGCTTCGGACATCAACCTTTATCGCCATGTCGTGACCACCCACACCAATGGAACAGACGAGCCCACCCTGATTCTGTCAGATACGCCGGCGCGGGCCGCATCTCAAACGGAGAGGGATCGCCATGCTGTTTATGACGCAAAAGACCGAGGATTGAGCGTTCGGCGAACGGTGGCTGACACCGGAATCTCGAAGTCTCGAGTGGAGCGTTTCCTAAAGGAACGCATGCAACCGGACATGTCGGGAGAAACGCTTTGACCGCAACAAATGAACCCCGCGCCGCATCGACTCCGAAGTCGCCACTTGAAGCGTATCGATTACTAGCTGAGTTTTGGAGCGATGCTGAGCGGCTAGTTCAGAGCGCGATTTTGGATATTTCCAGCCACTCCTTTCTCGCCTCACTCAATGCGCGTTTTGAATGCGGCTGGGCAGCTCCGCGATATCGCGATATGGACTTCATACCACGCGTTTCGTTGGACTGGTTTACGATTGAGGTGGGCCACGGGTCAACACGGATCCAGTTGCAGGGCGCCATCCAAGTCTGCCTCAGCCCATCGGTACCCTGTGGTGATTACGGCCCTGCCATCATCACGCTGCTTCGTCTCCCACAGAACCAGCATGAGCTGTACGAGTGGAGCGACGACGCCGAGGCTATAGACCTCCGCGAACTCCAGAAACCCTCGATCGCGGCAGGCGCCTGGATTCCACGAGGTCCAGGCTACTTCGAGAGACGTGGTGTTTACGCCTATGTTGCTAATGGGGGACCTGCTGAGGTCTCTAGACATGCCGGCAAGCTGATCGTTGACCCCATGTACGTCATGCTGCGCCGCCTGCTTATCCGGAATTTCTCCATAGGGTTCAAATGCGCACCGCCAACCTGACGACAGTGTCGCCAATTGCGCTCCCCCCTCCGACACACATGTAGCGCCCTTGCGGTCTCCACTACCGGCCCGACTTGGTGTCTTCTCCCGGGGCCTTGTAAGGCCCCCGGGAACAAGACACACAGTGTCCGGCTCTGCAGGGCTGTGGCAAGACAGTGGGCAGACACCATGACAGCCATGACTGCTGACCGGCCTCCAACCAGTTCAATGCGGAAACCAGGGTTAACAAAGGTCAGCATTCAGGCCTGGATGAGCGGTTGCCCCGGTGTTTCTGGACGCATCATCGGATCCAAGTGTCTGCCGCGCTGTCTTGACTATTGGTTTTCTTTTCTGGCTGCGCCGTCCTGCAGGCTGTCCGACTCCGTTCTGGACGTTAGGCAGGATGGCCACCGTGCCAGAAGCGACGCTGGCTTGAACACACATCAGGCACTGTCTTTGGCAGACCGTAGTGCCCGATCGGGACTTGGCAACGAAGACACTGCTGAGCCTCCGACTGGCTAACGTCAGCCAACCGCCGAGGGCTAGCCGGCAAGTTCAGCCCACTCAGTCATCATTGCAATGCGTTTGGCAAACAGGTCTCCACGCCGATAGGCCGCTTCGACCTTGTCTCCAATGGCGTGGGCTAGCGCCATCTCGGCCACGTCCCTTGGATACTCGGTGTGCTCAGCTGCCCAGTCCCGGAACGTGGACCTGAACCCATGGGGTACGGCATCCACTTTCATACGCCGGAGCAGCGCCGTGAGCGCCATGTCCGACAGCTGGCCGCCCCGCTCCGCCGTGAAGACCAAGTCCGACCCCGCGAACCTGGGTTGCTTCTTTATAAGGGCCACCGCGCGCGCTGAAAGCGGCACCCGGTGGTCCTTCCCGGCCTTCATGCGCTGGGCCGGGATGGTCCAGACATCTTCCATCAGATCAATCTCAGCCCAGGTTGCACCTCGGACCTCCCCGCTGCGGGCGGCGGTCAGGATCAAGAATTCCAACGCGCGCGCACTCGTGCCCTCCCGCTTCCTCAGCTCTGCCATGAACTCGGGCAGCTCGACAAAGGGCAGCGCGCGGTGGTGGGCGACCTTGCTGACTTTGCCCGGCTTGGCCAGCACCGCGTCCAGGTTGCCTCGCCAGCGCGCGGGGTTCTCGCCCTTGCGGAACCCTGAAGCCCCCGCCCAAGCGAGAACAGCCTCTATCCGCGCGCGCAGTCGGGTGGCCGTTTCGGTCTTCTCGACCCAGATCGGGCTCAGGATTTCGACGAGATGGCGCAGCTCGACCCGGTCCACCGGCATGTTGCCGATGACCGGCTTGGCGTAGGTGTCCAGCGTATTGGTCCACTGCTCGGCGTGTTTGGCGCTCTTCCACTCCGGCCGCTTGGCCTCGATCGTGCGCTTGGCACATTCGGCAAAGGAGGGCGTTTCACGCAGGACGGTCTTGGCGGCCTTACGGGACTCGATCGGATCGATGCCCTCATCGATCTTGCGGCGCGCCTGGCGCGCGCGGTCCCGGGCCTCACCGAGCGGCACATCCGGCCACCCACCCAGCCCCATGTCACGACGCCGGCTGCCGATCACGACCCGCAGGATCCAGTTTCTCGCCCCGGACGGGGCCACACGCAGGTACAATCCCGTCGCCCCGCCGGCGGCGTGCAAACCGACCGGTAGGCGTGGCAGCTGGGCCGCAGCGATTTCCTTAGTTTTCTTGGGCATCGCAACTCTCCGCCAAACTCCCCTTTCCCAACATCCCGACCATCAGGTCGAGGTGCGATTGGAGCGTACGACATGAGACCGCGTGAGACAAGCAAACCCTTGGTATCAAAAGATTTTCAAGATTATTGAGACCGTGTGATACCATCTGAAACACGGCGGAGAGTGTCCCTCTCTCCGCCAGTTTCAAGGATGCGGCGCAACGCGCATCAGTTCCATGGTGGCCCTGTCGGCCCCTCGCGACGCTAGGTTGAAAACTCCGCCAGGGCCGGAAGGCAGCAACGGTATCGACTGATGCGGGTGCCGAGGCCAGCCGGCCGGGCCGCCACCTTTAGCCCGGGCCCCGCACCGGCTCACTTGCCGGGTACGAAACCCAGCGCATCCGGCTCCCTGCCCACCGGCCATCTGTCCACCACCTGCCAGGACCGCGTGTCGACGACCGCGACCTGGTCGGCGCCGCTGATCGCCACATAGGCGCGTGGCCGCGCCGGGTCCGGCAGCACGCCGACCGGCAGGGCCGAGCGCCCGAGCATGGTCGGTTTATATTCGGTACCGGCTTCTGCCAGTTGCACCGTCGCGATCCGCAGCTTGGTGCGTGCGTCGAAGACGGCCAGGTTGGCCGCACTCGCATTGGTCACCAGCGCATGCCGGCCATCGGCGGTGAAGGCCACCCGGATCGGGAAACCCTTGCTGGTCATGCGCCGGCGTATCGCCAGGGTGACCGGATCGTGCACGGTCAGCGTTCCGTCCTGGCGATTGGTGACCCAGACCTCCTTGCCGTCCGGACTGACGGCAACGCCTTCCCATGCGGGGCACCATGTTCGCCCAGGTCGATGCGGCGGGTAGGCCTGCCCCCGACCAGGTCGAGTACCGACAGCGTGTTGCCGGAGGTCTCGCGGCCATAGTTGCTGACCAGCGCGAAGCGACCATTGGCTGCCACGGCGATCTCGTGCGGCCCGTCGCCGGTGCGGAACTCACCGGTCTTGCGCCCATCCACCGGCGACAGGCGCCAGACCGTATCGGCGGATTTGTTGCCCACCAGCAATTCATCGGCATGCGCGCTGCGGCTGGCCAGGGCCAGTATCGCGGAGAGCAGGATCGGGATCGAAAAGCGCATGGCGGGCTCGGGGCGTTGCAGGGCTGGAATGGAGGTGGAGTCAGGGACCGGAGGCGCCTGCCTGCGGATGCAGCCAGCCCGATTCGCCGTCGCGATAGCGTTCGTGCT
>SEFZ01000082.1 GCA_004173185.1 Sphingomonadales bacterium
CAGGAAATCCTGACCGACCCGAGCTACGCGGGCCAGATCATCACCTTCACCTTTCCGCACATCGGCAATGTCGGCGCGAACCCCGAGGATATGGAGCGCGAAAAGCGCGCCGCGATCGGTTGCGTGACGCGCGAGCTGCCAACGCTGCCCAGCAATTTCCGCAGCGTGCAGACCTTGCCCGACTGGATGGCGGCGCAGGGGCTGATCGGGCTGGCGGGCATCGACACGCGCGCGCTGACCCGCCGCATTCGCGACGGCGGCGCGCCGACCGGGGTGGTGGCGCACAGCCCCGAGGGCAAGTTCGACATCGATAAGCTGCTGATGCTCGCGCAGGGCTGGCCGGGGCTGGAGGGCATGGACCTCGCCAAGACCGTGACGCGCGAACGCCAGGGCGCGTGGGATGCGGGCGTTTGGCATCTCGGCTCGGGCTATGAAGCGTCGAACCACAAGCGCGAGGGTGATCCCGCGCCCCACGTCGTCGCGGTCGATTATGGCGCGAAGGACAATATCTTCCGCAACCTGGTCAAGGCCGGCGCGCGCGTCACCGTGGTGCCCGCGAAGACTTCGCTCGAAGAGATTGTCGCGCTGCGCCCCGCGGGGGTGTTCCTGTCGAACGGCCCCGGCGATCCGGCGGCGACGGGCGACTATGCGGTGCCGGTGATCAAGGGGCTGCTCGAACGCAATCTGCCGATCTTCGGCATCTGCCTCGGCCACCAGCTGCTCGGGCTGGCGGCGGGGGCTAGAACCATGAAGATGCATCAGGGGCACCGCGGCGCGAACCATCCGGTGCAGCGCGCCGAAGATGGCGTGGTCGAGATCACCAGCATGAACCACGGCTTCGCGGTCGACGCATCGACGCTGCCGGGCGGCGTGGTCGAGACGCACAAGAGCCTGTTCGACGGATCGAACTGCGGCATCGCGATCACGGGAAAGAACGCGTTCAGCGTGCAATATCACCCCGAAGCGAGCCCGGGGCCGCAGGATAGCTTCTATCTCTTTGAGAAGTTCGTCGGTGGGCTGGAGCGTGGGAAGTGAACAAAGTAGAGGAAGCCGAACAGGCATTCCTTTTTTCGTTGCTTTTGGAGTACGAGGCCGATTCTTCGACTTATGCTCCGCTTTCAACTTTGCACGGCAAGTATCACTTGACGTTCCCAGAAAGCTGGCTGGACTCATTGGTTAGCGAATGGGAGGATTTCGGTTGGGTTGACGTAAGTCGTACCCACGATGGAACATCTGCGAAAATTAAGCGGACCCGTTACAGCGCGGTTCTAAAACGTGTCATGTCGTGGCTCGATGCAACATCCTTGAGTATCGACCCTCGGAAAGAGGAGATACTGTCTGATGCTTCGCCGAAGGAAATTACTCCTGTTCCAAATGGGTGGAAATGGTTTACGTATGAGGCAGATAGCCTAACCTCAGGCGGTGTTAGCGCTCCGAAATCCCAAGCGGTTGGAAGCCAAATTATCACTCTCGACAAAGAGAGTGGCGAGTTTCAACAGGTCCAAACTGGCTTGGAGGAGCTGATTGAGCGGGTTAGAGGGGCTAATGATCTCGATGACCGGGACAGAATCCTTGCCGGTCTATCTGCGGCGCAGTCTCTTTGGTCTTCTGCAAGTCTACGCTTGGTTCAAATAAAGGTCGGCGTTCTTCTGGCCATAGAAGACGCTACGACGGCACTCGGTTCTCTCGCTAAGGGCGTGGGTGCGGGATTGCTGATCGACCTAGTGAAATCGATAGTGAAAAACAAAACAGGTCTAGATCTGGATAATATGTAATGCCCAAAAGAACTGACATCCAATCCATCCTCGTCATCGGCGCCGGCCCGATCGTTATCGGTCAGGCGTGCGAGTTCGACTATTCGGGGACGCAGGCGATCAAGGCGCTGAAGGAGGAGGGCTATCGCATCGTCCTCGTCAACTCCAACCCCGCGACGATCATGACCGATCCCGACCTGGCCGACGCGACCTATGTCGAACCGATCACGCCCGAGATCGTCGCGAAGATCATCGCGAAGGAACGTCCCGACGCCGTGCTGCCGACGATGGGCGGACAGACCGCGCTCAACACCGCGCTGGCTTTGTTCAACGACGGAACGCTCGAGAAATATGGCGTCGAGATGATCGGCGCCGATGCCGAGGCGATCGACAAGGCCGAGGACCGGATCAAGTTCCGCGACGCGATGGACAAGATCGGGCTGGAAAGCGCGCGCTCGGGCATCGCGCACACGCTTGACGAGGCGTTCGCGGTGCTCGAACGCACCGGCCTGCCGTCGATCATCCGCCCCAGCTTTACCATGGGCGGCACCGGCGGCGGCATCGCGTATAACCGCGAGGAGTTCGAACATATCGTCCGCGGCGGCCTGATCGCCTCGCCGACCACCGAGGTCCTGATCGAAGAATCGCTCCTCGGCTGGAAAGAATATGAGATGGAGGTGGTGCGCGACCGCAAGGACAATTGCATCATCATCTGCTCGATCGAGAACGTCGACCCGATGGGCGTCCACACCGGTGATTCGATCACCGTCGCGCCGGCGCTGACGCTGACCGA